>NZ_JAODNW010000001.1 GCF_025398255.1 Chelativorans intermedius
TTCAGGGGCGGGTCGCTTCAACATGACCCAGTGAATCAAAAACCCCCGGCCAAAGCCAGGGGTTTGTCAGCGGTCTGCGGGCGCCTTCGGGCGCCCTTTTCTTTTGGCGGGCAAGAAGGCACAAAGGGCTGCAACGGGGCTGGAGCCACAGATGAAATCCTCACTCGAAGAGACGCTTCTTTCCGCCATTCGCACCATTCCCGATTATCCCAGGCCGGGGATCCTGTTTCGCGACATCACCACGCTTCTGGGCAATGCCCGTGCCTTCCGTCGTGCGGTGGACGAGCTTGTCCATCCCTATGCGGGCGCCAAGATCGACAAGATCGCGGGAATCGAGGCGCGCGGCTTCATTCTGGGCGGCGCCGTCGCGCATCAGCTTTCCTCCGGCTTCGTGCCCATCCGCAAGAAGGGCAAGCTGCCGCATGAGACGGTGCGCGTCGCCTACAGCCTCGAATACGGGCTCGACGAGATGGAGATGCATGTCGACGCGGTGGCGGCGGGCGAGAAGGTGATCCTCGTGGACGATCTGATCGCCACCGGCGGCACGGCGGAAGGCGCCGTGCGCCTTCTGCGCCAGATGGGTGCACAGGTGGTCGCCGCCTGCTTCGTCATCGACCTGCCGGATCTCGGCGGCCGCGCCAGGCTGGAGGCGATGGGCGTTGAGGTGCGCACCCTGATCGCCTTCGAGGGAGACTGACGGCTTCTACGGCCTTTTGCAGCCAGATGGAATCATCTGGCGTCGCACAAATGCGGCAAAAACAAATAGATGAACCGGTCTAGGAAACCTTCAGGAGCACGGCGTTGTCGAACGACAGGACCGCTTCTCCGTCGTCCTTCACCGCGCCTGCCTGCAGCGAAACCAGCCGCCACCCCGGACGTGAGGCGAGGGGACGGTGGGACAGGGCCGTGCGGGTGAAGGTGATCGTGTCGCCGGCATAGACGGGCTTCAGCCACTTGAGGTTGGAAAAGCCGGGCGAGGGGCCGAATTGGGGCCGCGGGCCTTCTCCCTCCCAGGGCCGGGCAGCGGTGCGCTCCAGCTCGCGGAGATTGTAGCGCATCCACATCGCGCAGGTATGCCAGCCCGAAGCGCACAGCCGGCCGAAGAGGCTCTGCCTGGCCGCTTCCTCGTCCAGATGGAAGGGCTGCGGGTCGTATTGCGCGGCGAAGCGCTTTATCTCCTCGGCGCTGAAGGTGTGGGTGCCGAGATGCACCGTCTCGCCGAGCCGGAGAAAGACGTCAAGGCTCATGGGGCTGCCTGCTCCTCGCTTGCCGCCTTCCCCTCGCGCAGGCGGAAGAAGATGGGATTCTCGCACAGGAGTACCGTCTCGCCGCGCTGGTTGCGCACCTCGTGCCGGAAGGTGACGAGGCCCAGCTCCGGACGCGATTTCAGGCGCCGCCGGGCAATCACCGTCGAGGTGCCGGAGAGCACGTCGCCAGCCAGAACCGGGCGCTGCCAGCGCATCTGGGTGATGCCGGGCGAGCCCTGCGAGGTGGAATCGAACAGAAAGGACTCGTACATCATACGCATGAAGATCGCCGAGCTGTGCCAGCCGGATGCCGCCAGGCCGCCGAGGAGGCTTGCCTTGCCCGCCTCCTCATCGAGATGGAAGGGCTGGGCATCGAATTGCGAGGCAAACTCCACGATCTCCTGCGCGGTGACGCGCCGGGCGCCAAGCGTGATGACGGTGCCTTCCGCAAAGTCCTCGAAGGCCCAGCGCCTGCCTTCCATTCCCTCTCCCATCTGGCAGTCCTAGACGTTGAACTTGAACAGCATGATGTCGCCGTCGGCGACCACGTAGTCCTTGCCCTCGTCGCGTGCCTTGCCGGCCTCGCGGGCTGCCGCTTCCCCGCCCAGCGCCACATAGTCGTCATAGGCGATGGTCTGGGCGCGGATGAAACCGCGCTCGAAATCCGTGTGTATCTCGCCTGCCGCCTCCGGTGCCTTCGCCCCCTTCTTCACGGTCCAGGCGCGCGTTTCCTTGGGGCCGGCGGTGAAAAAGGTGATGAGATCGAGCAGCGCGTAGCCGGCGCGGATCAGACGGTCGAGACCGGGCTCCTCAAGCCCCATCGCCTGCAGATACTCGGCCGCCTCGTCTTCGGGGAGCTGTGCCACCTCGGCCTCGATGGCGGCGGAGATCACCACGGAGCCTGCGCCCTGATCCTTCGCCATGCGCTCCACCGCGGCGCTGTGCGCATTGCCGGCGGCCGCGTCGCCTTCGGCGACGTTGCACACATACAGAACCGGCTTGGAGGTCAGGAGATTGAGCGAGCGCAGAATGCGTCTCTCCTCCACGTCGAGGTCGGGAAGCAGGAGGCGAACGGGTTTGCCGTCCTGGAGGAGCGCCAGCGCCTTCTCCATGACCGGCAGGATGGCGATGGCCTCCTTGTCCTTGCCCGTGGCGCGCTTGCGCGTCTGCAGGATGCGCCGCTCGAGGCTTTCGAGGTCGGCGAGCATCAGCTCCGTCTCCACCGTCTCGGCATCGGCCACCGGGTCGATGCGGCCCTCCACGTGGGTAATGTCGTCGTCCTCGAAGCAGCGCAGCACATGCACGATGGCATCCACTTCGCGTATGTTGGCGAGGAACTGATTGCCCAGACCCTCGCCCTTCGACGCCCCGCGCACCAGGCCCGCAATGTCGACGAAGGAAATGCGGGTGGGTATGACCTCCTTCGACTGGGCGATGTCGGCGATCCGCTTCAGCCTCGGGTCCGGCACCGCCACCTCGCCTGTGTTGGGCTCTATGGTGCAGAAGGGGTAGTTCGCGGCCTGCGCGGCGGCCGTCCTGGTCAGCGCGTTGAAGAGCGTCGACTTGCCGACATTGGGCAGGCCGACGATGCCGCATTTGAAACCCATGATATCCAAATTCCTCAAGAGGATGTCGCGATATGCCAAGGGCTATGGGCGAAAGGGCCGACGATCGTCAAGCCCTCGAACCCCCCAAGGCCTGCAATCCCTGGAGAAGACGAGCGCAGCACGCTGAGCCGAAGCAGGCGCGGCCCTATTTCCTGTCGCCGAAAAGCTTCTTCAACATCGCCGCCATGGGGCCAGTCTCCGGCACCGGGGCTGCCGGCTGCTTGGGCCGCGCCTGGCGAATGTGGCTCTGCCCCCGGGCAGCAGGCCCGCCTGTCTCGGCGGACGGCGCCTTTCCCTGCATGGCGAGGCTGACCCGGTTCATGAAGCCAGAATCGTCTCCCCTGGCCAGCATCTCGGCATTGTCGGCGATGGCGTCCAGCAGCGGCTCCAGCCATGTCCGGTCCGCCTTGGCGAAATCCCCCAGCACGTGGGCATTGACGCGCGCCTTGTCGCCGGGGTGGCCGATGCCGATCCTCACGCGGCGGTAGTCCTTGCCGCAATGGGCGTCGATGGACTTGATGCCGTTGTGCCCGCCGGCGCCGCCGCCCCGCTTGACGCGCAGCTTGCCGGGCATGAGGTCGAGCTCATCGTAGAGCACCACGAGATCGGCGGGGGTGAGCTTGTAGAAGCGCATGGCCTCGCCGACCGCCTGGCCGGAGAGGTTCATGTAGGTCTGCGGCTTGAGCAGGAGCACCTTCTCGCCGCCCAGGCGGCCTTCGGCCACCAGCGCCTTGAACTTCTTCGTCCATGGCGAAAAGGAATGGCGGCGGAAGATGGCATCCGCCGCCATGAAGCCGACATTGTGCCGGTGGTTTTCATATTGCCGTCCGGGATTGCCGAGACCTGCAATGAGCAGCATGGGGTTTCCCCTCGGGCAGGGGAGAAAGGGCTACTCCTCGCCCTTCTCCTCCTCTTCAGCCTCTTCTTCCGCGGCTTCCTCGGCTCCCCCATCCTCCGCCTTCAGGCCGGCCGGAGCGGCCACGGTGGCGATGGTGAAATCGCGGTCGGTGATGGTGGGCTCCACGCCCTCGGGCAGGGTTACCGCCGAGATGTGCACGGAATCACCGATGTCGAGACCCGTCAGGTCGACCTCGATGTGATCGGGAATGGCGTTGGCGGGGCATGTGAATTCCACCTCGTGGCGCACGACGTTGAGCACGCCGCCCCGCTTGATGCCGGGAGCGGCCTCTTCGTTGACGAAGTGGACCGGGACGTTCACGGTGACGATCGTGCCGCGGCCGATGCGCAGGAAATCGACATGCCAGACGAAGCCGCGCACGGGGTCGAGCTGATAATCCTTCGGCAGGACCTGGATCTTCTCGCCTTCCACGTCGAGCGTGGCGATGGTGGTCAGGAAACCGCCGGCATGGATGCGCTGGAACACATCCTTGTAGGGGAGGGTGATCGCCTTGGGGGGCTTCTTGTCGCCGTAGATGACGGCGGGAACCTTGCCGCTGCGCCGAATTGCCCGGGCGGACCCCTTACCGACCCGTTCGCGCGCCTCGGCCTTCAGTTCATAGGACTGACGGCTCATGGGCTTATCCTTTCATGTTGCGGAGCGTCTTCGGAACGGCATGCGCCGCTCCCAAGCCGGGAAAGCCGCCTGGCGGGGGTGCGAGGCTGCCTTCATCCGCGCTGCCTCCAAGGGTGTCGGCGCGGACGGCGGGTCTATAGCGGATGGGAGAAGGGCGCGCAAGGGCGCGGGCTTGTGCTATCGTCGCGCCGCAGGAAAGCGGAGAAGACGTGCATGACATTGCGAATCGTTCGCCTGGGCTCGCCCCGATTGCCGGGCGAGGGAACGCGGATCGGCACCGTGCGGCGCCTGCCGCGCGGGGTGCGCAAGGAACGCTATGCCGCCGATGACTGGTTCGACGTGTGGTATCCCGAGCTTTCCCCCAGCGCCGGACTGGTCGCCAGGGCCCAGGCTGCGCGCACGGAGGGCGAATGGGCGGCATTTGCGAAGGCGTTTCGCGCCGAGATGAAGCAGCCCGTGGCAAGACACGCGCTCGACCTTCTGGCTGCCCTTTCGCACGGGGCGGACTTTTCCATCGGCTGCTATTGCGAGGACGAGGAGCGCTGTCACCGCTCCATCCTGCGGGCGCTTCTGCAGGAGCGGGACGCGAAGATCGGCTGAGGCCGGCGTCAATCGAAAAGGCTGGAGACGGATTCCTCCGAGGCGGTGCGCGAGATGGCCTCGCCGATCAGATCGGCGATGGTGATGACGCGCACATTCTGCGTCGCCTCGACCGCCGAGGTGGGCTGGATCGAATCGGTGATGACCAGCTCCTTGAGCTTGGAGGCGGAGATGCGCGCCACCGCGCCGCCGGAAAGCACGCCATGGGTGATGTAGGCGGTCACGCTGGTGGCGCCGTTGTTCAACAGCGCCTCGGCGGCGTTGCACAGGGTGCCGCCGGAATCGACAATGTCGTCGATCAGGAGACAGTCGCGGCCGCGCACGTCGCCGATGACATTCATCACCTCCGACTCGCCGGGCCGGTCGCGCCGCTTGTCGACGATGGCGAGCGGCGCATCGATGCGCTTGGCAAGCGCGCGGGCCCGCACCACGCCGCCGACATCCGGAGAGACCACCATGACGTTTTCCAGCCGGTAATGCGCCTTGATGTCACGTGCCATGACCGGCACGGCGAAGAGATTGTCGGTGGGGATGTCGAAGAAGCCCTGTATCTGGCCGGCATGCAGGTCGAGGGTGAGCACCCGGTCGGCGCCGGCGCGCGTGATGAGGTTTGCCACCAGCTTGGCCGAGATGGGCGTGCGGCCGGAGGTGCGCCGGTCCTGCCGGGCATAGCCGAAATAGGGCAGGACCGCAGTGATCCGCCGCGCCGAAGAGCGGCGGAAGGCATCGATCATGATGAGAAGCTCCATCAGGTGATCGTTGGCCGGATAGGAGGTGGACTGCAGGACGAACACGTCTTCGCCGCGCACATTCTCCTGGATTTCGACGAAAATCTCCTGGTCGGCAAAGCGCCGCACCGAAGCCTTTCCGAGGGGAATGTTGAGGTATCGGGCGACGGCCTCCGCCAGCACCCGGTTGGAATTGCCCGCAAAGAGCTTCATGGAACGATCCCGGCCAATGCCTCGATTTCTGTGCCGGCTTTTAGCGGGGTGGCTGGCTAATGCAAGCATCGGCGAGAAAAATCCCCCGCGCGGTGGCGCTTTTTTTCGGACGCGGCGCCTCTCCCGCTTCTTCCCACACGCCGCAAGCCGCGCCAGCCACGCCCGCGCACTCCGCTTCTCCCCCTTGCAGGGGCGCCCGTCCCGTGGCGTGAAAAACGCAGAAAGTTTCCCCTCCGGGCGCTGGACAGGGGAAAATCTCATGCTATAACCCACGCGCCTCTGGCAAGGCGCCGTCCCGCCAGAGCCGGCCCGGCAGACACCCGCGCCAAGGCCGCCCAGGTAGCTCAGTTGGTAGAGCAGCGGACTGAAAATCCGCGTGTCGGTGGTTCGATTCCGCCCCTGGGCACCATCTATTTTCCAAGCATTTGATTTTATTGGTTTTTCGCGATTTTTTCTCACCGGACGCGCACCCTGCGGGAATGTGAGAAAGTCTTTTGCCGTCTCGTTCGAGGCTGCCGGCGTCGGCGGGTGCATGGTCACGCCGATTGCTGTGATGGTGGGACATCGGGGCGGGATGGCGTGTTGTTGACAGGAGGCAGCCTGATGATAGTTTATAGATGATATTATTTATCACATTCGGGCCGGGGGAAACTTGCCATGAAGATCCACATGGGGGGCCGGCGTGGAAGAGAAAGATGCATACGCAGGGGAGAAAATTCTTGATTTATTGAATTTCCAGGAGTTAACCAGAGAATATAATTTAAGTGTAAACCAAAATTTCCTGTTTTTGCAGGAAACCCTGATTGCCGAGGTTCGCCGGCGTTGCCGGCGGGGGACGACATTCTTTGCGCCGCGCAGCTGGAGGAAGCCTGTCAAGCATCTTCAGGTGGCGGCGATGCGCCATCTGAAGAGCAGCCCGGACGAGGCGAGCGTGCGCGCGATTGCATGCGAAGTGGCGGCATGCGCCCTTACCATTACCAATGGCAAGCCTTATAACTACCAATGGCAAGCCTTATAACTTCGTTTGCGGCGTGCCGGGCGGCAGCTCTCGCAAGAAGGAAAATTTCGGCTCGCTGATTGCGAGATTCGTCGCCGATGAACTGGACATCCGCTACTGCGCGCCTCTCGCCACCGGCACTGCGGGAAAGTGTTCCACCAGCCACCCCAGGCAAAGCATGAATTTCCGCTCGCGCTATGTCGGCGGCGTGCCGGAGGGGAGCTTCGGGCTTCTCGTGGATGATGTCGCCACCAGTGGAGCGCACTTCGCGGATTGCGTGAGCCAGTTGCGCAAGCAGGGGATTTCGGTGGTCTGCGTTTCCTGGATCGGCTGAGCGGCGTCGGGTGCCTTCAGCCCTGGCCACGTGAAAGCCAGGCTGCCAGATCGTCGATGGTCCGGTCGGCAATCGCTTCCATGGTCCCGCCGGTCACCGAGGACCAGCCGTCGCCACGGCCCCCGCTCTCCTTCTGCTGGCCCTGGATGCGGTGCAGGCGGTTGCCGGCGGAATCCAGCACGTCCCACACATAGATCACGGTCGTCTCCCGGCCGTCGGCAATGGCGGAGAAATATCCCTTGATCACGAGCGATGCACCGGCACCCTGCGCCGCGATGGCAATGTTGCGCTGGCGGGCGCGTTCTGAGAGCCGACGGGAAAGCGGCTGCAGTGCCTCGGCCGGCGCGCCGATGACGGGGGCGAACTGGACGCGCGCATCAGGGGAAATGGCGGCGCTCGGCTGTCCCTGCGGGGCGGCCGGCGCGCCGTCGCCATTCGCAAGCGAAGGCGGTGCGTCGTCCCGCGCCTCCTGCGGCTCCGTGGTGCCGGAGCTGCTCTGCTGCTGGGCAAGGTCGATGGCGTCCGTTCCGGCACACGCGCCGAGAAGGGGCGCCAGCAGCGCCAGGCCAATAATGGTGGCAAATCGCCTCATCTACATGTCTCCCGGCTGAAATCGGTCCGCCGATAGTTGAAAAACCTTACTTTACGATCAACTCAAGACCGTGGCGAGAAAGAGGGGCCGGCTCGGCCTCGCCGGTCAGATAGGTGCGGCCCAGGCACATGGCGGCGCCCGCATCGGAGTCCATGATGATCATGTGGGCAAACAGCGTCATGTCAGGTGCAATCGGCTCCGGATTGCCGGCATAGAACATCTGCGGCTCCATCCAGGATGGTGCAAAGCGGGCCCCGAGCGAATATCCACAGGCGTTCAGCCGGTGTCGGGTAAGCCCATGGCTCTCCATCACGCGGGCGTGGGCGTCGAACACATCGCCGAAGGTGTTGCCCGGCACCATCGCCTTCTCGCAGGCCATAAGCGCGTCGCGTGCGGCCTCGAAAAGCTCCTGATGGCGCTTGGATGCCCGGCCCGTCAGCACGGTGTGCATCATCGCCACGTGATAGCGGTGATAGACACCGGCCCACTCCAGGGTGAGCTGGTCGTTCTTGGTCAGCTTGCGGCGGCCTGCCTTGTAGCGGCACAGCAGCGCGTCGGCGCCCGAACCGATCACGAACTCGTTGGCCGGATAGTCGCCGCCGCCGGAAAAGACCGCGCCCTGCATGGCGGCCAGGATGGCCGCCTCGTCCGCGCCCTGCTTGATGAGCGACAGGGCGGCATCGAAGGCTTCGTCGGCAAGCCTGGCGGCACGCTTCACCTTCTCCACCTCGGCCGGGCTCTTCACGAGCCGCAGGCGCGGCACGAGGTCCGAGGCATCCTCGATCTTGGCGAAGGTTTGAAGCTGCTCGTCGAGAAGCCGCCCATTCCTGGCCGTGAGGCCATGGGTGTCGTATTCGACGCCGATGCGTGCGCCCAGCAGATCAAGCTCGTTGAGCAGATCGCGCAGCTCGGCAGCCGGGTTTGCGCCATGGCGGTCGTTCCACACCAGGATGTCCTCGATAATGGAGGTGTGGCGCGCCTGGCGCAGGTCGGCCGAGCGGGTGAGGAGCACCATGGAGCCGTCCGCCTTCACCACGAGGCACTGGAAGAAGCAGAAGCCGAACGTGTCGTAGCCCGTCAGCCAGTACATGCTCTCCTGGGCGAACAGCAACAGCGCGTCCAGCTTGCGCTCGGCCATCTCGATGACGAGACGGTCGCGGCGGGCGTCGAATTCGGCACGGTCGAAGTGAAGCGCCATTCAGAACTCCTCCAGGCAAATCGCCGAGATCTGGCGTCCATAGTCGGGCTCGCCGCGATGCGTGGCACGGCGGTAGGAAAAAAAGCTCGCCTCGTCCGCATAGGTGCAGTGTCCCAGCATCTGCGCCGTCACGCCGGCCCGCGCCAGGCGGTCGATCGTGTAGCGGTTGAGATCGAAAAGGGCATGGTCCGGCCGCCCGGAGGGGCGAAAATAGCGGGCGTTTTCGGGATCGGCGGCAAGGAAGCGCTGCCGATATTCCGGCCCCACCTCATAGTTCTCCTGACTGATCGAAGGCCCGAGCACCGCGACGATCCGGTCGCGGCGCGCACCCAGCCGTTCCATCGCGGCGATGGTGTTCTCCATCACGCCATCCATGGCGCCTTTCCAGCCGGCGTGAGCCGCCCCCACCACCTGCGCCTGTGCGTCGGCAAACAGCACCGGGCCGCAGTCGGCCGCCAGCACGCCGAGCGCCAGCCCGGGGCGGGCCGTCACCATGGCGTCGGCCTTCGGGCGTGCGTCATCGAGTGGCGCCTCGACCACCACCACATGTGCGGAATGGCATTGATGAAGCGTGCAAAGGTTCCGCGCTTCAACGCCCATCCAGCGCGCCACCCGCCGCCGGTTTTCCAGCACCGCGGCGCGCGAATCGTCAGAGCCGAGGCCGACATTCAGGCCACGATAGATCCCTTCCGAAACGCCGCCGGCACGGGTGAAGAAACCGTGCTTGATGCCTCTTGCACGCGTGCCCGCAAGTAGGGGCGACCGGATCGGTTCCGGTCTTGTCACGTCCAGCATGCGTAACCTTATCATCCTGCTTCTTCAGGCGGCGGATCGTGCTGCAGGGGAGGGGGCAAGTCAATGCGCACGCACGACAAGCGCGCAATAGGCTTTGGACAAAACCGAGGGCTAACCGGGAGCTGCGGCCTGCCTGTGCCGCGCGGCAAGGCAACCCTCAAGGTCCGAAAGGCGGCACCGCCGTTGCGGCGGGCAGAACGGCAAGCACCTTGAACAGCGTTCCCATCGCCTGCGGCCCGGCAAGCCGCTCCACTTCGCCGCGGATACGCTCCTGGACCGCCGCGTTCCTGCCCGCACCCAGCCGGCCGGCACGCTCGACAAGCCCGAGACCCAGCAGAAACTCTCCCTGCGACATCACGGAGGCGGCCAGACCGTGCGCGCGGGCCACAGCCGCCAGCGCGGCAAAGTCCACATGCGCCGTCAGATCCGCCTCGCCGGGATCGGCGAGCACGGGTGCATAGGCGTGGCGGCGCACCGCCTGCAGCGTGTCGCCCAGGGCCGGCCTCTCATGGCCGTAGTCGATGAAGAGCCCGGCGCCGCCGCCGGTGCCCAGGCGGCTTGCGATCGTCTCCATCATCGCCTCGCGCGCCGGTGCGGTCTCGAAGACCGTTCCTTCTTCGCAGGTCGCAGCCTCCGGCGGCAGAAGCGCGGGGTCGGGTGCGCCGGCACCTGCCACGAAGGCAAGGTCGCCCGCCTCGTCGAGGCCTACCAGCCGCTCGCGCCAGCCGGTGGCCGTCTTGACATACTGGCGAATGGGCAACGCATCGAAGAGCTCGTTGCCGACGATGAACAGCGGCCCTTCCGGCACCTCCGCGAGTCGAGAATACCATTGCGGCCGGATGGGCGATTTGGAGAGCGTCTGCTGCTGCAGGGCAGTCAGCCGGGGGCTCGTCTCAACCATGGCAAATCGCCGCGCAGCGAAGCCGGCGTCGAGCCGGGCCAGCGTGCGCAGCATGTCCTTCATCAGTGTGCCGCGGCCCGGCCCGATCTCGACGAAGACGGCATCGCGCGGTGCGCCGCAGGCCCGCCATGCCATGTGGAGCCATATGGCGACGAGTTCGCCGAACATCTGGCTCACCTCCGGTGCCGTGATGAAATCGCCTGCCCTCCCGAAGGGCTCACGCGTGGTGTAGTAGCCATGATCGGGGTCGAACAGGCACGTCGCCATGTAGTCGGCGATGCTCATCGGGCCGGTCGCCGCGATGAGACGGGCAATCCTTTCCTTCAGCGCCGTCATCGCTCCACATGCGCCCGCGCGGGCATGCGCGCTGTCGTCATCGCCCAAAGACCGACAAGCACCATCGGCAGTGACAGCACCATGCCCATGGTCAGCCAGCCGCCGGCCAGATAGCCGATATGGGCATCCGGCTCCCGAAAGAACTCGACGAAGATGCGCGCGAGGCCATAGCCGCCCACAAAGGCGCCGCCGACGAAGCGGGGGGTCCTGAGCTTCAGCCTCGAATGGGTGAGGAAGCGCAGGACGAGGAAGAGAACCAGCCCCTCGAGCGCTGCCTCGTAGAGCTGGCTGGGATGGCGCGGCAGCGGGCCCCCGGTGGGAAAGACCATTCCCCAGGGCATGTCCGTCGGCCTGCCCCACAGCTCTCCATTGATGAAGTTCGCCAGCCGCACCAGGCCGAGACCGACGGGAGCCGTGGCGGCAATGGTATCGAGCATGCTCCAGACATTGATACCGCGGGCACGCGCAAACAGCGCCATGGCAAGAATCGTTCCCAGCATGCCGCCGTGAAAGGACATGCCCCCCTGCCACACCGCCAGAATGTCCAGCGGGTTCGCCAGATAGCGCTGGAAATCGTAGAAGAGCACATAGCCGAGCCTGCCGCCCAGCACCACACCGAGCGCAGCCCAGACCACGAAGTCGTCGAGGTCGGAGGGTCGCATGGGCGGCGTGTCATGCGCCCAAAGGCGCGGTGTGGCGACCAGCCGCTTGGCATACCACCAGGCAAACAGAATGCCGACGATGTAGCCCACTCCATACCAGTGAACGGCAAGAGGACCGATCTGAACGATCACCGGGTCGATCTGCGGGAAGGGAAGGGCGGCCAGGGGCAGGAGCAGGTCGTGGTTCAATCGTCTCTCCCGTTTTCGCGCCGGCGCTCGTCTGCGCACGGTATGCGCAAGGCGCGGCGTGCGGTCAAGCTGCGCCTTGCGCGCTTGCATTCGCCGCCGGCTAGCCTTACCTCAGTTCCAGAAGCAGAAGAGGCAGCGACATGACCAACGGCACGAACCGCATCCTCGACGAATTCGCCAAGATGATGACCGACGCGGCCGGTGCCGCTCAGGGGGTTCGGCGCGAGTTCGAGACGCTCTTCCGCACCCAGGCCGAGCGCATGCTTCACTCCATGGACCTCGTCCAGCGCGAGGATTTCGAGGCGGTGCGCGAAATGGCGATCAAGGCACGGGAGGAGAATGCTGCCCTGCAAGCGCGAATCGAGGCGCTGGAGGCCCGGCTTGCGGGCGAGGCGGGCAGCAAGCCTGCGCCCAGAACACGCACGAAAAAATAAATTCCTGCCGCTCTGCGGCCTGTGAGCAAGTGCAAAAAACACTGGCGCAAGAGTCGCTTAGGCTTGGTTGGGGAATGCGCCCGAAGGCAAACTATCCACACCGCATTTCTTTGGCACCAAAAAAGGGCTGGTCACGGCCCTTCTCATCAATACACTGAATTTGCTGCATGATTCGTAGTGAGTCATGCGCGGGTTGGGGCGGGCCCGTGTAGAAGTCTCTTGTTTCCCCTCGCTCCGCTCAGTGTCGGATTTTGCGTCGGACGCGTGCCTTGAAACCGCATGTGCCAGATGGCGGGGCGTTCTGCGCCCCCAAGAACGGGAAAGCAGATTTATGAGCCTTCTTGAATACGACATGGTGCGTGATGCCCATCCGGTGGATGTGATCGAGCATGTCGCCCACACCAACGACTGGAGCTTCGAGCGCAATGGCGATGACGAGATTGCCATCTCGGTCGCCGGTACGTGGACGGATTACCACGTCTCCTTCTCCTGGATGGAGGAGTTCGAGGCGCTGCACGTCGCCTGCGCCTTCGATCTCAAGGTGCCGGAAAAGCGCGCGCTGGAAGTGATGCGCCTTCTCTCGCTCATCAACGAGCAGATGCTGTTCGGTCACTTCGACCTGTGGGAGCGCGAGGGCGTCATCATGTTCCGTCAGTCCCTGGTGCTGGCTGGCGGGCTGGAGCCGACCGGACAGCAGGTGGAGGTGATGCTCAACAGCGCACTGGAAGCCTGCGAATGCTACTATCAGGCCTTCCAGTATGTCATCTGGTCAGGCACCAGCGCGCAGGATGCGCTGAACGGCGTTCTGTTCGAGACGTTTGGCACGGCTTGAGACGATGAGTGGCGAGAAGGCCGGCGAAATCAGCTTCGACGACTTTCTGAAGGTGGACATTCGCATCGGCACGGTGGTCGAGGCCGAGCCCTTTCCGGAGGCGCGCAAGCCGGCGATCAAGCTCAAGATCGACTTCGGCCCGCAGCTCGGGGTGAAGAAGTCGTCCGCCCAGATCACCGTGCACTACAGGCCGGAGGATCTCGTGGGCCGTCAGGTGCTGGCTGTCGTCAATTTTCCGCCGCGCCAGATCGGCAAGTTCATGTCCGAGGTCCTTACACTCGGCTTCTCCGACGAGAACGGCGCCGTGGTGCTGGCCAATGTGGACAAGCCTGTGCCGAACGGCAGCCGCATGCACTGATATTCCGCAGCCGACGGTGAAAGGCGCCGCGCATCGACTGCGATGCGCGGCATTGCCGCTGCGCCCGTTATCCTTGTCAGGGCAGCTCGCGCTCGCTCTGATTGACGAAAATCAGTACGCCCAGGATGGCCATGTAGAACTTGAATGCCGCGTCCTGGCCGTTCCACGTGTCCGACTGCCACATCAGAAACCACTCGCCGCCGACCACCATGAAGCCGAAGAACCAGACCATGAAGCCCACCAGCATACCGGCGACGGCCAGGCTCTTGGCAGCGTCGAACTCCGCCGCCGTTGCGGAACGCGCGCCGAACATTCGCAGAGCCCCGGCAAGCAGCAGCACGAAGGTCAGCCCCTCGCCTGCAATGATGAGCCAGTAGGCCAATGTCCATATGGCGGGCGATGTGATGGCGCGGTACATGGCCTTGTTGCCCGGAAAGGTGGTGTCCATACTCAGGACATGTTTCACGAACTCGTAGTTCGAGCCGTAGTCGGTGATGTTGTTGAACGTCACCATGAAGGCGAATGCGGCCAATGCCAGCGTCATCAATATCTTCGTATATCGTATCGTCATCATAATGTATCCTCGTGTATCTTTCTCATCACGTGCCGATTTCCGCAGAATCGATCAGACAGCAAGCCAGATCAATCCCGAGTAAACGGAAAACACTCGGAATTTTTCGCATCGCCGATGTCGCGTAGCGATGAACCGCCACGGGAGACAGGTGTCATGAAGTCCATCGTCGAGTTGACCGACAGTGCCCGCGCCCACGCCGAACGTCTGGGGCTGCTTGGGCGCCTGCAACGCCTGGCGCTCGGGGCGTGGACGAGCAAGGGCGATCTTGTCGTGCTCGACGGTACGGATCAAGCTGCCTTCATCGTGCGCAGCCGGCGCATCGAGGTCGCGGCCGACGGCACGGCCGTCCTTGTTCTGGTTCTCGACTATCCCCCGCGTCCGGCTGGGCTTTGATCGCGGGCGTCACGCAGGCACACGGATGATGACGCGCAGGCCGCCCAAGGGGCTGTCGTCCAGGATGATGTCGCCGCCGTGGCTGCGCGCAATGTCGCGGGCGATCGACAGGCCGAGGCCCGTTCCGCTCTCGTCCTGATTGCGGGAGGCGTCCAGTCGCACGAAGGGCTTGAAGACCTCTTCGCGTTTTTCGGGCGGGATTCCGGGGCCGTCGTCGTCAACGGTGACGGTCAGGCTGCCCTCGCCATGTTGCACGTCGATCACCACATGGCGGGCATAGCGGAAGGCGTTGTTCACCACGTTGGTGAGAAGCCGTGAAAACGCGTTGGGCCGCACCAGCACCTGCGGGTCTCCCGCAAGCCGCATCTCGATGGACGGCCCATCGCGCAGGCGCGCCTCCTCCTGCATCTTGTCGAGGAAGGCGGAAAGGTCGAACATTCCCTGATCCTCGCCCGCTTCGCCGCGCGCGAAGGCCAGATACCCCTCCAGCATCGAACGCATATCCTCGATGTCCTGATCGAGGGCTTCGATGTCCGCCTTCGAGCGCGCCAGCGCAAGCTGCAGCTTGAAGCGGGTCAGGATCGTGCGCAGATCGTGGCTCACGCCCGTCAGCATGGCGGTGCGCTGTTCGATCTGGCGCTCGATGCGCTCGCGCATCACCAGGAAAGCGGAGCCGGCGCGGCGCACCTCTTCGGCGCCGCGCGGGCGAAAGTCGCTGGGCATGGGGCGGCCCTTGCCAAAGCTGTCGGCCGCCTCCGCAAGCTGCAGGATGGGGCGGATCTGGTTGCGCAGGAAGGCAATGGCAATGGTCAGCAGCACGAGCGAGGTGCCCACCATCCACAGCAGGAAGATGTGCGTGTTCGAGGCATAGGCCTGGCTGCGGCGGGCGAAGACGCGCAGCACCTTGCCTTCGAGCTGGATGCGAATCTCGATGATGTCGGAGTCGCCCACCGTGTCGAGCCAGAAGGGCCGGCCGATCTGCCGGGTGATTTCCTCGCTCAGCGTACGATCGAGCAGGGAGAAGAAGGGTTTCGGCCCCGGCGCGGGCAGGGGGTCAGGGGGCTCGATGCTGATGTTCAGTGCCAGGCGCTGCTGGGCGATGCGAATGATCTCGGCATAGTCATCCTCGTGTGGATAGGTCTCGATGACGTCGATGATGGCCGCGATGTCACGGGTGACGGCTTCCGACAGGCGCTGCGTCACCGTCTGCCAGTGCCGTTCCATGAAGACGAAGGCAATCACCGACTGGAGCAGGATCATCGGCGCGATCACGATGATGAGCGAGCGCGCGTAGAGCCGCTTGGGCATCCAGCGCGAGACACGGCGGGCGAAGCGTCGCCACAGTCGGCGCAGGCCGTTGAACCCGCGCGCAAGGCGGGCCAACAGATCGTCTCTTTCGTTCCAGGAAAGGTCGTATCTTGCCATTCATCCTTCCGCCCGCCGCATCGGCGGGAGCCAGTCTAGCGCAGGGCGCGTTCGGTTGGAAACAGCAGGCAGCGGCCGGGAAAAGCCCCGCTGCACGGAAAATATCTCAAATTCTAAAAATTCCTGTTGATGGCAATCTCCGCGTTGTTCTATTGTGAACGAAACTGTGTGGGGTACGGCACCGGCTCCAAGCCGTTGTCTAGGGATGCGATGATTCGGCCAGGACGCTGCAAGGCGTCCCGGCCGGATTTTTTTCGGTGACTGCCTTCCCTCCACCCGGGTGAGGGTCCGCTCTTGCGCAAAGCCTGCAAATCATAAAAGACAGGGCGTCGTCCGGCCGATGCGGCGCAGCCGCAGGGTCTTGTGACACGCATTGCTGTCGAGACATGTACGAACGTCATTCCCAGCCGCCGATTTCCCGCCGTGCCTTTCTCGGGCGGCTTGCCGCGCATTTCGGCGTGGTCTTCGTTCTTTTCCTGGGCTCGCTGGGGGTGGGAGTGGCCGGCTTCGCGCTTCTGGAAGGCATGGCCTGGGCCGATGCGTTCCTGCATGCCTCCGCCCTGCTTGGCGGGCTGGGCTTCGTCGAGGCGCCGGGAAGCGTGGGCGGCAAGCTGTTCGCCGCCCTTTATTCGCTTTATGCGGGGCTCGTGTTTCTGGCTGCGTTCGGCATCGTGCTGGCGCCCGTCGTGCACCGCATCCTGCACAAGTTCCATTGGGAGGCCGATCGGCCGGAGAGCGGGTGAGCGCCGCTATTCCACGCTCAGCCGATAGCCGACACCGCGCACGGTCTGCAGCCATACGGGGTTGGAGGGGTCGCGTTCGATCTTGCGGCGCAGCCGGTTGATCTGCACGTCGATGGTGCGCTCGCCCACCTCCGAATCCTCGCCCACCAGCTCGTGCCGGGGAATGGTCTCGCCCGCGCGCTCGGCAAAGATGGCCATGATCTCGCGCTCGCGGTCGGTCAGTTTCAGGGGTTGGCCGGCGCGTTTCAGCTCCCGTCGCGGAATCTGGAAGGTGTAGGGGCCGAACACGACCTGCTCGAGCCTGGGCGGTGTCTGCGGGCCGCCGCGGCGCAGGATGTTGTTGACGCGAAGCACCAGCTCGCGCGGGTCGAAGGGCTTCGGCAGATAGTCGTCGGCGCCCGCCTCCAGCCCGGTCACGCGGCTCTCGGTCTCCGACAGGGCCGTCAGCATCAGGATGGGAACGTTCCTCTGCGCGCGCAGGCTGCGGGTCAGTGTCACGCCGTCCTCGCCGGGCATCATGATGTCGAGCACGATCAGATCGAAGTCCAGTCCGGCAAGTTTGCGTCGCGCCTCGGCCGCGTCGCTGGCAACCGAGACGCGATAGCCGTTCTCGCGCAGAAAGCGATGCAGGAGCGTGCGGATGCGCGTATCGTCGTCAACGACGAGGAGGTGCGGCGCGTCGTCCGGCGGCGCGCCCTTTCCCTGCATGGCAACGTCGCTGTCGTTCATTCCGTCTTTCCTCTTTCGCTCGTGCGTTCCGCGGAACGCCCCGGAAGGTCGACCTGGGCGCGCAGCTCGGGATTGACCATCGCCTTCAGGAAGCGTTCGAGGGCGGCACGATCCTCTATGCCGGCCTCCTCAAGTGCCGCACGGATGCGGCGGGACTGTGGCACGGCCAGAGCCAGGGCCAGGGTGCGGCCCTTCTTCGTGGGGTAGAGCTCGCGCTGGCGCCGGTCGCGCGGGCCCTGCACCTGCACGATGTAGCCCATGTTGATGAGCTGCTTGAGCACCCGTGCCAGACTCTGCTTGGTGATCCTGAGGACGGCGAGAAGCTCGGCCACGGTCAGCCCCGGCCGGCGGTTGACGAAATGCAGCACCCGGTGGTGCGCCCGCCCGAAGCCATAGCGTGCCAGGATCGCATCGGGATCGGAGGTGAAATCCCGATAGGCGAAGAAGAGGAGCTCGATGAGGGTGAAGTCGAGATCCGCCTCGTCGTGAGCCACGTGCTGGCGATCGGGCTTCATGGGGCTGTTCATCGTCATTTTCCTGCTTCATCAAAATTATGTCAGCCATATTGACATAATTAGGGCCGATTGATAATTTTTACCAAGCTTTTCGGCGCATGGCGTACAAAAAGCTGCGTGGAGACGGGGTTTCCCGGAACTTCCCTTAAAATGCGTTTGCTCGACCACGCGACATTCCGGCATAATCGGTTTTTCGGTTCTGTTCAGCGATGGGGAGTTCGGGCAGCGGCCCGCAGGAGAGATTAGAATGGCATCGGTTCCCTTCGACCAGCTTGATGGCTTTATCTGGTTCAATGGCGAGTTCGTCAAATGGGCGGATGCGAAGATTCACGTACTGACCCACGGGCTGCACTATGCCAGTGCGGTGTTCGAGGGCGAGCGCGCCTATGGCGGCGAGATCTTCAAGCTCACCGAGCATACGCAGCGTCTGCATGAATCCGCCCGCATCCTGGGGTTCCGCATTCCCTGGAGCGTCGAGGAGATCGACGATGCCTGCCGCCAGCTTCTCGCCAAACAGGGGCTGCAGGATGCCTATGTGCGCCCGATCGCCTGGCGCGGCAGCGAGATGATGGGTGTTTCGGCCCAGAACAACCGGATCAACCTGGCCATCGCCATCTGGGACTGGCCGAGCTACTTCGACCCCGAGCAGCGGCTGAAGGGAATCCGGCTCGACATCGCCGAGTACCGGCGGCCCGACCCGCGCACCGCGCCCTCCAAGTCCAAGGCGGCCGGCCTTTACATGATCTGCACACTGTCCAAGCATGCCGCCGAGGCCAAGGGCTATACCGACGCTCTGATGCTGGACTGGCGCGGCCGGGTGGCCGAGGCCACCGGCGCCAACATCTTTTTCGTCAAGGATGGCGTGCTGCATACGCCCGTGCCGGATTGCTTCCTCGATGGAATCACCCGCCGCACGGTGATCGAGCTTGCCCGCCGGCGGGGCATCGAGGTGGTGGAGCGCGCCATCCAGCCCGAGGAGATGGAAAGCTTCGAGCAGTGCTTCCTGTGTGGCACGGCGGCGGAGGTGACGCCGGTCTCCGAGATCGGGCCCTATACCTTCCAGGTCGGTGAAATTCCTCGCCTTTTGATGAACGACTATGCCGAGGAGGTGCGCCCCGGCCAGCGCATGGCGGCCGAATAGGCGGGCCTGGTGTCCGCCTTCTCTCCGTCCGGTTCCCCACGCCTTATTTGACTTTGGTCTTATTCGGCGTTTCATGGGTGTGCCGGCATGAAACGCCGGCGGTTTAGGAGGGAACCGTTATGGAAGCACTTCTTCCGATCATCGTGCAGGCGATCGCCGGCATCGTCGGCGGGGAGGCCGTTGGTGCGGCCTTCAAGAACGCCGCGATGAGCCACGCTGCCAAGATCATCAGCGGCGCCGTAGGCGGCGTGGGCGGCGGCCTTCTGCTGTCCGCGCTGGGCGGCGACGCTGGTGCGCTCAGCGGTCTTCTCGGCGATGCCGTGGGTGGCGTCGTCGGCGGCGGCGTGCTGAGCGCCATCGTCGGCGCGGTCATGGGCGGCGCAAAGAAGAGCTGAAATTCTGCGGAAGCTATGGACGGGCGGCATCGGCCGCCCGTTCTGTTGCCAGAAGTGCAGGGGCACGCTATCCACCGCCCCGTCCGAACGCCCGCAGGGGAGCGCCTTCATGACCACGCTCAAGGCTGCCATCGTCACCGTCACCCCGTTTCAGCAGAACTGCACCATCCTCTTCGACGAGGAGGAAAAGCGCGCTGTGGTGGTGGATCCCGGCGGCGAGGTGGACCGTATCCGCGCGGCAATTGAACGGGCGGGGCTCACGGTGGAGGCCATCTGGCTCACCCACGGCCATATCGACCATGCGGGCGGTGCCATGGAGCTTAAGGAAGCGCTCGGCGTGCAGATCCTTGGGCCTCATGAGGACGATGCCGAGCTGCTGGAAAACCTCGAAACCCAGGCGCAGATGTTCGGTCTGCCGGGTCCCGTACGCAATGTCACGCCGGATCGCTTCCTCGTCGAAGGCGAGACCGTTTCCTTCGCCGGCCACAGCTTCGAGGTGCTGCATTGCCCCGGCCACGCGCCGGGTCACGTCGTCTTTTTCAACCGGAAGGCACGCTTCGCCCATGTCGGGGACGTGCTGTTCAACGGTTCCATCGGTCGCACGGACCTGCCGGGCGGCAACCACGCCGCACTCATTCGCTCCATCAAGGAGAAGCTCCTGCCGCTTGGCGACGACATCGGCTTCCTGTGCGGCCACGGACCGGGCGGCCGGTTCGGCGAGGAGCGGCGCAGCAACCCGTTCCTGGTGGGTGCGTGAGGGAAGGGCGGTCGCAGCACCCCTCCCTTACCGTATCACGCAGAAATGGCGCTTGCCGTCATAGCCCATGAAGGTGCCGCTTCGCGGATCGAAGCTGCGATAGCGCATGCCGCAGGCGCGGTACCATTCCGCCGTCCAGGGTTCCGGCGCCTGGTATGCGGTGCTGCCATAGCCGTAGCCGGGGTGTGGCGGCATGGGCTGGGGCGGGTCGATGTAGCGAGGGGCGGGACTGTTCTGCTGGGTCAGAACGCCTGCGGCGATGGCACCCACCGCAAGGCCCAGAATGCCGGCAACCAGAAGGTCGTCCCCGTCATCCTTCCGCTTCTTCCTGTATACGTGATGCCGATGGTGGCCGCCATGGCGCTCGTAGCGGTGATGGTCGCCGTAATAGCCGCCGTGGCGCCAGTCGCCGGCCTCGGCGGGAATGGCGTTCAGCGCGGTCGCGGCGATGGCCAGGGATAGGACACTGTTTTTCAGCAGGCGCTTCATGGGGTTCACCTCGTCTCGACGTGCCGCGGGGCTGTGCGTGCGGCTTGGTGCGAGGTGTAGCGCCGGCCGGCTGAACGCTGCCTGAACGGCTCCTTCATGTTTCAGCCGGCAGAAAAGGGAAGGGGCGGAAGGCCGGTCCGCCGCTTGCGGCTCGCCGGCTTTCCGCCCCTGCATGCTTCTTGCGGTAGGGGCGTGGTCAGGCCAGGGAAAGGTTGACCGCCTTCGGGCCCTTGCCGCGCCTGTCCGGCTCCGTGTCGAAGGTCACCTTCTGGCCGTCTTCCAGCCCGGGCAGGCCGGAAGCCTGGACCGCGGAGATGTGCACGAACACATCCTTGCTTCCGCCGTCTGGCGTGATGAAGCCGAAACCTTTGGCATGGTTGAAGAATTTCACGGTACCGTTCTGCGACATGGGAAGGAATCCTTTCTCCCGTCAATCATCGTCTGGTGGGTCATGGTCGCCTGGTTGAGGCCAAGACCCTGTGTGTCATCGGTCGTTTACTGGGGGAGAAGAAACAGTCAGCCTTGCGCGTGGGACCCTGGCGGATTTCTCATGACACGCGACGTCCCGGGTGCCTTTTCGGTGTCGTATGCCGGGGCATGCTATTCCAGTCTCCGGGCCGGCAAATGCCCGAACGGGAGAAACTTTCCCCCATTTTTGCATGAGTGGCAAGCGAAACTTTTGTGTCAGCGCCCTCGTGTCGCTTTTCCTGCGGTCCGCCACCGCGCGCGATAAGGGAAGGCGCCTCGGCCGATCAAGGGCGGGCTGGGTTGGACCGAGGCGCCTGCGACCGAGGTCGCGCCGGCATTAAGCCACAAGAAAATAGTTATTGCTATTCTTTTGATGAGGTGCGTGGAAAGTCCCGTGGCGGCGCAAGGTGCGCGCCGGCATAGTCCTGTTCCGCGACCGAGCTGCACAGCCGTGACCACTGGCAGCCGATGCAGGCCCTGCGGAGCCGGCCGCTCGAAAATGCCTTGCGCAGCCGGGCGAGCAGGGCGGCGTTGGCCGCAAGCGTCGTGCCCGCCACGACGGGGTGGTCGAGCAGGCGCGCCAGCGATGTGGCGGCATGGCGGTCGCGCGTGGCCGCACCGTCCTTCAGGCAATGCGGCTCTTCCTCTTCGTCGAGCAGAGGAGCGCAGATGTCGTCCGGCCCGTCGACCACCATCAGCGGCTCGCCGCTGGCGATGCGGCGGACCACCCTTT
The DNA here is from genome assembly GCF_025398255.1 of Chelativorans intermedius. GTDB lineage: Bacteria > Pseudomonadota > Alphaproteobacteria > Rhizobiales > Rhizobiaceae > Chelativorans > Chelativorans intermedius. The sequence goes on from NZ_JAODNW010000001.1 coordinate 21,920, forward strand.
CGTAACCGGCGGTGAAGGCGGGGCTATAGCCCCGCCCCACATAGGTGAGCATGCACAGCAGGTGATGTGCACGCAGGCGAACGGTCATTCGCTCCGCCACCAGTTGCCCGTGCGCACGATGGCGGCCAGGGTTGCCGCCCCGAGCGCCGCCTTCAGCGCGTCACCCAGCAGGAAGGGCAGGACGCCCAGCGTCACCGCCTTCTCGGCCCCCACGAAGCCGGCCAGCCAGGTGGCGCCGGCGACGAGGCAGAATGTGCCAGCAATGAGCATGGAAAGGAACGCCAGCAGCGGCCGCTCGCCGTTCCAGCCACGCTCGGCAAGCCAGCCCACAAAGGCCGCCATCAGGGGCCAGGAAAGAATGTAGCCGCCGGTCGGCCCCATGAAATGGGCAAGCCCGCCGGCCCCGCCCGCCAGAATGGGCAGGCCGGCCACGCCCTCCGCCAGCCATGCCAGGATGGTGGCCGTGCCGAGCCGCCAGCCATAGAGCGCGCCGACCATCATCACCGCGAAGGTCTGCATGGTGATCGGCACCGGCACCATGGGCACGGTGATATAGGACGACAGGGTGAGGAACAGTGTGCCGATGAGAACCGCAAGAAGCTTGACGGGCAGGGAGCGCGCTTCCAGGCGCAACGGGCTGAAGTGGGCATCGGCGCCCTGAACCGAGGGAGTCGGCATGTTTCTCTCCTTTTCAAAATTATAGATAATTTCTATAATTGATCTATTATTGAATCCACAATCCGCGCGCCATGGCAAGGGCCGTCGTGCGGATTGTGTGCAAGCAAGGGGAGGAAGGCAGGCGGAGTGGGGCGGCGCGGGTTCAGCCCTGGATGACGAATGCCTCCCGCCGGCGGCCGGAAGCCGTCTCCACCGGCCGGCGGCCGATCCAGCGCACGTGGCGGCCCAGCGCCTCGGCGGCCGCATCCACTTCGCCGCGCCGCAGATGCGCCAGAATGGTGCGGTGATCACGGTCCGTGCGCGTCTCCCATTCCGAGTGCCAGGCGGAGAAGAGAAAGCGTGCGCTGGCCGCGTGCAGATCGTCGATGGCCGCCAGAAGCCGCGGCATGCCGCAGGGTGTCAGGATCAGCTTGTGAAAGCGGCTGTTCGCCGCCTCCCAGGTCCGGGCGTCGCGCGCCTTGTCGCCGGCCAGCGTGGCGGCCTCCGCCTCGTCCAGAATGGCGGGCGTCAGATGGGGCGCTGCGTGGCGCAGGGCCAGCACCTCCAGGGCAGCGCGCATCTCCGCCACTTCGCGCACCTGCGCCAGGTCGAAGGCGGCGACGCGCACGCCGCGCCGCGGCTCGCTGACGGCCAGACCCTGCGCCTCCAGCAGCCGGAAGGCCTCACGCACGGGCACATGGCTGGCGGCAAACTCCTCGGCGATATGGTCCTGCCTGAGCCGCGCCCCAGGCTCCAGCGTGCCCGAGACGATGCGCTCGGCAAGCAGGCGGGCAATGCGCTGGGCGATGGTTTCCTTCTTGGCGGTCATGCGATTATAGATAATTTGCGCGCGGCAACCTGTCGAGCCCGCCGCCGCGCCGTGCATGGTGCGACATTTCCATCCGGGCAGGGCGGGCTGCTGGCCGCCGGCCCTGTTTCGTGCTAGCGGCGCTTTCGGCGGGTAGGACAAGCGGGAGGCCGGGATGCGAGAGCTCCTTCTTTTACGCCATGCCAAATCAAGCTGGGACGACCCGACGCTCGACGATTTTGACCGGCCGCTGGCCGAACGCGGCCGCAAGGCGGCGCCGGTGATGGGCCGTGCGATGGCCGCGCGCGGCTGGGTTCCGCAGGCGGCCTTCGTTTCGGCGGCCCTGCGGGCACGCCAGACCTGGCGGCTGGTTGCCGGCGGGCTGGGCGGGCAGGCGCCACGGGCGGTGCATGACGAGGCGCTGTACATGGCATCGCCTGAGCGCCTTCTCGGTTTCCTCCAGCAGGCCCCGGAGGATGCGGGGCGTGTCGTTCTCGTCGGTCACAATCCGGGGCTTGAGGAGCTGGCCCTGCTGCTCGCCGGGCCGGCGTCGGATGAAGAGGCTCTTTCCCGCCTGCGGGAGAAGTTTCCCACCGCCGCCCTGGCGCGTTTCGAGATCGCCTGCCCATGGCGCGCGCTCGCGCCGGCCGCCGCGCAGCTTACCCACTTCCTGCGCCCCAGGGACCTCTGATCCTGGGATCGACGAACGCATTTCCGAAGCCGTGGCGGCTTGGGATCCCAAATCCCCAATTGCGAACCTCAAGGCATTGGCCGACCGTTGATTTCCTTCAAGAGCCGACGTTTCAAGCGCCCGTTTTCCCTCGAATGCCTTTTCACTCGGAGATTGTATCAATGTTTGAATTTCTTGATCTCGTTGCCACATCCACCCTGGCGATTGCCGCAGTCGCCCTTGCAAGGGAAGCCAATCAGATCGCAACGCGCAGCGCGCGCGTCGAGTCCGACAAGCTGCTGCTTGAATGGGGGCAGCGGACGCTTGAGTGTCTGTCCTTTGCAAGCTCGCTGCGCATCATGGACGAAGTGAACATTTCCGCTACCGATTTCGACGAAAAGCGCCGCGACCTGCGCGCCCGCCTTTTCGCCCTGAAGGAAGAGGGCATCCTGTTCTTCGCCAAGGGAACCGAAAATGCGCAGAGCATTCCCGCCATATGCGCTATTTCCAAGGTGACGGACATCATGGACGGAAAGACGTTTCACTATCCCAGGGAAGGCGATTGGGAGCTCTCCCGCCGCCGGCAGAACAACGAAATCCGAGCCGCCACGCGCGATTTCATCAAGGCACTGCAGGGACGGGTCGGCAACGAGTGGTTGATCTGACAGGTGAACGATGGTGGGCCCGGAGGGACTCGAACCCCCAACCAAGCGGTTATGAGCCGCCGGCTCTGACCAATTGAGCTACAGGCCCGGTGCGGGTGAATTAGTGGCTTTCGCGACCGGGCACAAGACGCTGTCGCCGCAATCGGTCCATAATCCCTCTCTATCAGGTGGCGGCTCAACAGCTTTAGGAGATTGCCATGACCCGTTTCTTCATTCCTCTGGCGCTTGCCGCCTCCGTTCTGGCCGTCGCACCGGCGGCCGCACAGGGCGGCGGGGCCAGCCCCAGAATCACGGTGACAGGCGAAGGCGAGGCATGGGTCAGCCCGGATATGGCCGTCATTACGCTGTCGGTCCTGCGAGAGGCGGAGACGGCGCGCGCCGCGATGGACGAGAGCAACGCCGCCATGGCCGCCGTCATCGAGGCGATGAAGGAGGAGGGCGTGGAACCCCGCGATCTGCAGACCAGCGGGCTGTCCATCAACCCGCAATATGTCTACCCCAACGACCGGAACGACGAGGAGAAACCCCGCATCGTCGGCTACCAGGTCACCAATACGCTGACCGTGCGGCTGCGCGATCTGGCGAAGCTGGGCGGCGTGCTCGACCGTTCCGTCTCGCTGGGGGTCAACCAGGGCGGAAACATTGTCTTTACCAACGACGATCCGAGCGAGGCGCTGACCGAGGCGCGAAAGCGCGCCGTCGAGGATGCGCTGGCCAGGGCGCAGACGCTGGCCGAGGCAGCCGGCGTTTCGGTGGGCGACGTCCTTCGGATTTCAGAGCAGACGGGCATGCCCCAGCCCCGCCCGCTGGCCAGGGCTATGCGCATGGAGGCGGCGGCCGATTCGGCCGTGCCGGTCGAGGCGGGCGAGAACAGCTACAAGGTTCAGGTGAACGTCACTTTCGAGATCGAGCAGGAGTGATCCTCGACGCGCTAGACCGGTTCATCGTTTCAATGAAACGCTGATCCGGTCCATCTATTTGTTTTTGCCGTATTTGTGCGACGCCAGATGATTCCATCTGGCTGCAAAAAGCTGTAACAGGAACGCCGCCGGGTGCCGCCCGGCGGCGTTTTCATTCCGGCATGCCGGTCTCGTCAAAGCACGCGCACGATCGGGCAGTGGGGTGCGCGGGCAAAGGTCACCATCGCGTAGCGGTGGTGGCGGTGGCCCGAGACCCGGATGTAGCGGTAGCCCACATGCGTGACGTGCGCATGGCGCAGGCCCATGCGGCGCGCCTTCTTCACGGCGCGGTGCGGGGTGCAGGCATGGCCATACCAGGGGCCGCGATGCCAGCGGTGGTCGCGGGGGCCGCCGTGGCTGTAATGGAAGCCCAGATGCGGCCCGCTGCCGAAGCTGAAATAGAGGCCCTCGGCCTGCGCGCCTGCCGGTGCGGCGGCAAGCGCACCAAGGCCCAGGATGACCGAAAGGGCTGCGGTTCTGAATGTGCGGAACATGGCATTCATCCTCCTTCCTGAGAGAGGCCCCGTTGCCGGAGCGGATGGCGCCAAGAATGCCGCCGCTCGGCTGAACCGGCCGCGAACCGGCCGTTCATGGGGTGTTCAGAGAGGAATCAGCGCCTCGCGAGTGCCGCCTTCAGGGCAGACAGGCTGAAGCATTCGCTGAGCCGGGTGATGCGCCCGTCATCGACCTCGAAGAACATGCCCGCCTGCAGGCGGTAGGATTGGCCTTCTGCCGGGGGGAGCCCTTCGGCGGAGGCCAGATAGGTGCCGCGCACCGTGAACTCGGCCGCCGCGCGCACGCCGCCCGGCGCCGTCATGATCGCGATGTCGCCGAGTTCCTCGCGGAAGTGGCGAGCGGTGCGGGCAAGCGCCCATCGAAACGCCTCCCGGCCGATTTCACGCCTGCCTTCCCGCGTGTCGTGGGCGATGCTGTCGTCCAGGCAGTCGAGCATCGCATCGTGGTCGCCGGCGTTGAGGGCGGCGAGATAGCGCTCGATCAGTGCCCGGGTGTCGGTCTCGCTCACGGTTCCTCCTCCAGAACATAGGGAAGATAGTCCTCCGGCGTGTCCAGCCTGTCCTCCATCGCCTCGACACGGCCGCGCACGGATATGCCGGCCTCGTGCACGCTCTCGCGGCGGCCGGAGACCAGTGGATGCCACCAGGCCAGATCCTTTCCCTCCGCCACCAGGCGGTAGGCGCAGGTGGCTGGCAACCAGGCCAGCCGGCGCACATTGTCCGGGGTCAGGCGCACGCAGTCGGGCACCCGCTCCAGCCGCCGCGCATAGTCGGTGCAGCGGCAGCTCGCGGCGTCGAACAGGCGGCAGGCAACGCTCGTCCACAGGATCTCGCCGCTGTCTTCGTCTTCCAGCTTGGCCAGGCAGCATTTGCCGCAGCCATCGCACAGCGATTCCCATTCGGCTGCGCTCATGGCTTCGAGCGGTTTGGTCTTCCAGAAGGGTTCCATGATGCCGATGTGGCGCGCCGGCGGGAGAAGGTCAAGCGGCGTGTCAGGGCAGCGGTATCCTGGGGTCTATGGTGGCGGGAGGGCGCCTCACCTCCGGCATCCTTGGCGGCGGCAGGCTCTCGCGCTGCACGCGGCACGTCGGCTGGATGCCCACGCTGCCCGGCGGACAGGCGCCAGGCGCGCTCGGCCGGCAGTTGGGGTGGATGCCCACCGTCCCTTCCGGGCAGAACGAGCGCACGGCGGGACGGCAATCGGGTGGCAGGCCGAGGCTGCCTGGCGGGCAGAGCTCGCCCGTCTGCGGGCCTGCCTGGGCGGGAAGCGCGAGACAGCCGAGAATGCCGAGCACGGCATGCGAGACGGCGCCGGCGCGCCGCAGGCGTTGCCTTTGGCATGCGAAGCCCCTTGCCTTCACGGTATGTCTCCTTCTCTTCCCATAAGGCGCGCCGCCGGGAGGCCGGTCAAGCCCCGTCGAGCCCCGCACCGCCGGCTCGCCGTCCCGCTGCGGTGCTCAGGGCTTGAAGCGCAATGGCACGGAGAATGTGAGCGTCTTCCCGCCGATGCCTTCCGGGGGGCGCGGATAGGGGGATGCGCGGCGCGCGGTGGCCAGCGCCTCGCGGTCGAAGATCGCGTGACCGGCGCTCCGCGAAATCCGCGCGTCGACGATCCGGCCCCGCCTGTCGATGGTAATGACGACCTCGGCCACGCCCGACAGGCGCCCCGCGGTGTCGGGATAGCGGTGATAGCGGTCGAGATGGGCGTTGAGGCGGCGTCTGTAGGCTGCCTTCTCGCCGGCGGTCGCCCCACCCGTGCGGCCGGCCGCGGGGGCGGAGCCGGCCGTCGCCGGCTGGCGGCCAGCGGGCTTCTTCGGCGTCTCGGCCTTCTTGCGGGAGGGGGGTGGCGGTGGGTCCGCTTGTGCGCGTGGTGGCTGCGGCCGTGGTGTGGGCACGGGCACGTTTTCGACCGGCAGCGCGATCACGGGATGGCCTTCCGCCTCCGGCGGCGGGAGGGCGGGGGCCTGCTCCACCGCCTCTACCGGTTCCAGAACCGAGGGGGCGGGAAGCGGTGCGGTTTCCGCTGCCGCATCGGGCGCGCTTTCGGCCGGTTCGACTGGGGAGAGTGCTTCTGGCCTCACCACCTCGGCGGCCTCGCCGGCAATGGGTTCGGCGGGCGGCATTGGCGGGGCTTCGAGGATGATCGCCACCGCGGCCTCTTCTCTTGCGGCTTCCGCGCCCTGGCGCGCTGCCCGATCGCCCAGCCAAGCCAGTGCGGCGGCGTGCAGCGCCGCCGAAAGCGCGAGCGCCGGCAGAAGACCAAGCGACAGGGCGCGCGCCCTGCGCGCCGAGAGAAAGAGCGGCGTCGTCTCGCCGGGCGGAGGCACGTCGGGCGGGGCTTCCGGCGTGGCGCTCCGGTCCTCGTCCGTGTTGTCGTGCCGGGCGGTCATGGCCGCGGCGCGCCCGTCAGCCCCGTGGGGGCGACGATGAGGCCGTCCTCGCCGCGCGTAATGTGGGTGGTGACGCCATAGATCGAAGCGAGGTTCGCCTCCGTCATCACCGTGTCGGGCGCCCCCTCTGCGGCCAGTCGCCCCTCCTTCAGCATCACCACACGATTGCACCAGCGTGCCGCAAGCGTCAGGTCGTGCAGGGAAACGAGAATGGCCCGACCCTCTTCGGCCAGTCGGCAAAGCGCGCGCATCATGGTGATCTGGTGCGCCGGGTCGAGGCCGGAGGCGGGCTCGTCTGCAAGCAGCAGGGGGGTGTCCTGCGCCACGGCGCGCGCGGCCAGAACGCGGGCCTGCTCGCCGCCGGAAAGCTCGGTCGCCGGGCGGTCGGCCAGGTGTTCGGCGTCCATCAGGGCGAGCGCGCGGGTGACGATCTCCTCGTCATGGGGGCGCAGGCGGGCGCCGAAGCTGCGCCAGGGCAGGCGGCCGAGGCCCACCAGGTCCCGCACTGTCAGGCGCCAGCCGATGATCCGCGCCTGCGGCAGATAAGCAAGAAGCCTGGCACGCCCGCCGGGCGGCAGGGCGGCGAGATCGTGTTCGCCCAGGCGCATGGTGCCGGAAGCCGTCACCTGGCCGGCGAGCGCGCGCATCAGCGTCGACTTGCCGGCGCCGTTGGGACCCAGGAGACCGACAACCTCGCCCGGGTTCAGTCCGAGCGACAGCCCGTGCAGGACGGGACGGCCCGCCAGCACCACGCCCAGATTCTCCACCGCAAGGCGCATGCTAGAACACCTCCCGGCGAGAGCGCACCACCAGCCAAAGGAAGAAGGGCGCACCAATGAGCGCGGTAAGCACCCCGACATTCAGCTCGCCCGCCGCCAGGACGAGGCGCGCGGCAACATCCGCCGCCAGCAGGAGTGCCGCTCCGCCCAGGCCGGCGGGCAGGATGAGCCGGCTCGGCATGCGGCTCGTCAGCGGGCGGACGAGATGCGGCACGACCAGCCCGACAAACCCGATGGTGCCCGCGACTGCCGTGGCCGCGCCCACGCCCAGGGCGGTGCCGGCGACGATGAGAAAGCGCGTGCGCGCCATGTGGACGCCGAGGCTCGCCGCCGCTTCCTCGCCCAGCGACAGGGCGTCGATGGCGCGCGCCGAAAGCGCGACCAGCAGCCAGCCCCCCGCCATCAGCGGCATGGCCAGCACCACATGCTCCATCGAGCGGTCCTTCAGCGAGCCCAGAAGCCAGAAGACGATCTCGTAGCTTGCAAAGGGATTGGGGGAAAGGTTCAGCGCCAGCGCGGTGAGCGCGCCGGCAAGACTCGAAAGCGCCACCCCGGCGAGAATGAGGGTGAGCGTCGAGCCGCTGCGCGCGGCAAGCGCCATGAGGATGAGAACCGCCGCAAGCGCGCCCAGAAGCGCGCCGGCCGGCAGGGCATAGAGCGAACTGCCGGCAAGGCCGGAATAAAAGACCGCAACGGCCCCGAAGGCTGCCATGGCCGAGACGCCGATGATGCCGGGCTCGGCCAGTGGATTGCGCAGGAAGCCCTGCAGAACGGCGCCGGCCATGCCGAGCGTGAAGCCGATGGAAAGGCCCAGAAGCGCCCGCGGCAGGCGGATCTCGCGCATGATGATCGTTGCCGCCTCGCCGCCCCCCGCCAGAAGGCCGCGCATGCCCTCCACCAGGCCAAGCTCCGCGGGGCCGACCGCAAGCGAGACAAGGAAGAGCACCATGGCCAGAAGGGCAAGCGCCAGATTGAGGAAAAGCGGCCTCATGGCGCCTCTCCGCACGGCGCGATCTCCTGGCGCAATGCATCGAGCGCCTTCACCGCGTCGAGCACGGCAGGCCCGCCACAGGACCAGGTGCCCGGCGGCACGAAGGCGCCGATGCGCGTTTCCGGCAGCGCGCGCAGGGCCCGGTGGCGCGGCACGCGTGCGCCCAGGGCAGGGCCTTCGCTTTCGCCAGACGGAATGATGATGACGTCGGGCCGCTCGCTCACCACCAGCTCCAGCGGGAAGGGCGCCATGCCGGAGATGCCGCGCTCGGCCGCCAGGTTGCGAAAGCCGGCGGCGGCAAGAACGGAATGGGCGAGCGTGCCTTCACCCACCGCGACGCCGTTCTGCTCATAGGCCAGTGCCGTGGGCCGGCGGGCGCAGCGGCGGGCCTCGATCCCGGCAAGCTGCGCCTCGAAATCGGCCGCCATGGCCTCGGCCTGCCTCTCGCGCCCCAGAAGCGCCCCCATGCGGCGGATATCGTCGGGGATGGTGTCGAGGGTCTGCACGAAGCTGAACTCCGCCACCTGCATGTCGAGGCGTTTCAAGAGCTGCGTCGTGTTGTGAAGCGTGTAGGTGCCGGTGAGCACGAGATCGGGCCGCGCCAGAAACACCTCCTCCGCCCGGCCATGATTGACGGGATAGGTTTCAGCCTCGACGTGAAGGGGCGAAAGGGCGGGATCGCGCGCCAGGAAGGAGACGGAGACAAGCTGGCCCGGCGCCGCCAGCGGCATGGCCAGCACGTCCGTGCACAGGTTGAGCGACATGACGCGCGCCGGCGGCTCGGCATGGACGGGAGAGAGAAGAAGTGCCGCAGCGGCGCAAAGGGCGCTGCGGAGGAACCCGTTGCGAGATTTCCGGCGCCGCTTCCTCATGGTCCCAGCCTTGCGCGGAAGCCGGCAAAGACGGAAAAACCCGGCGTGCCGTAGCCGCGCACGGTCTGATAGTCCTGATTGAGCAGGTTTTCGGCGCGGACGTAAAGCTCCGTCTTTTCCGTCGGCTGGTAGGCCACCTTGGCATTGAGCAGGAAATAGTCGTCGAGGGCGAGATCGTCCGTATCCACCGTGTCGACGGCGATCTTGCCGGCGGCCGTCACGGTCCACTTCTCCGCCGGCTTGTAGGTTGCGGAGAGGCCGATGGCGTGGCGTGGCACGCGCGCCAGGCGATCGCCGTTCTGGTCGACGGCGTGCGTGTAGGTGTACGAGCTTCCCAGAGAAAGCTGGCTGTTGACCTCATATCGGAGCGCGGTCTCGACACCGTGCATGCGCGAGGTGCCGCTGATCTGGGTATATTGGCACTCGGAGGGCCGCACCTCCACACAGTCGATCAGATTGTCGATTTCAAGGTGAAAGTAGGTGACATCCGCGACAAGCCGCTCGTCGAAGAAGCGCTGTTCGACACCAATGTCAAAACCGATGCTCGTCTCCGGCTGCAGGTCGGGGTTTCCCACCGGCACACCTCCCATGTTGAGCGGAGGAGCGAACAGTTCGTAGAGGCTTGGTGCGCGGAATCCGGTTCCGACGGAGGCATGAAGCCGCGTTCCCGTCTCGCGAAAGAGATAGGCCGCGGAAGCGCGATAGGTGGTCTCCCCTCCGAACTTGCTGTGCTTGTCGTGTCTGACACCCAGCGTCAGCGTGAGGTTGTCGACAGGCGTTAGGATGCCCTGTGCCCAGACGCCCGTCATATGGATCGAATTGTCGATGGGAAGGGAACCGGCGTCGTCGGGAAAACGGGCGCTCTGGCGTTCGTGATCGGCGCCATATTGCAACGTCAGCCGCTCATGGGCCTCGAAGGAGCCCTGATACTCTGCCTTGACGCGCTCACCCTCATAATCGGCATTGAACGGGCCGAAGGTCGAATCGCTGTGGATGCTGCGATCGAGTGAGAAGCCTTGAAGAGCAAAGGTGTTCTTCAGGCGCCCGTCCAGAAGGTTGAGATTGAAACCGGCGCGCCCGGCGAGCTGGCGGTTGCGGTTCACATTGGTATGGAACGGATCGTCCTGAGGTGGATCGTCAAACTCCGCCTTGGCGTTGATATAGAGCGCCGAACCGAACACGGAGAAGACGTCGGAGAAGGCATGTTCGCCGGCGATGTCGAGTGTGACGTTCTCGTAGCCGTCGCGCTCGCGGCCGCTGGCGGCGGCCGAGATGCCGTCGGTGTGGAAGCCCGTGGCGTTGAGGGAGAGGCGCGTGCCGCCCTCGGCCGCGCGCAGGCCGTAGCTGGCGCGCGCCGTGCCATGGGAGCCGCCCTCGCCGGAGAGGAGATGCGTCACCCCCGGCTCCATGTCGCCCAGGGTGGACAGGCTGATGACGCCGGCGATGGCATCGGAGCCGTAGAGCGTGCTCTGCGAGCCGCGCAGAACCTCGATGGAGTCGAGCCCGCCGGAGAGCAGATATTGATAGGAGGTCTGCACCCGGGTGCTGGTCGGATCGGAAATGTCGATGCCGTTGTAAAGCGTCTTCACGTAACGCTTGGGCGCACCGCGAATGGCCAGGCTCGACTCGGTTCCGGGACCGCCGGGCGAGGTGATGGCCACGCCCGGGACCAGGTTGAGATAGTCCGTCGCCAGCGGCTGCGACTGTGCCTCGATCTCCTCGGCATCGATGCGGGTGACGGAGGAACCCGTTTTCGTGGCCTCCATCGGCGCGCGGTTGGGCGAGGCGACGATTTCTTCGAGGACGAAGTCCTGCGCGCCGGCGGGCCAGACGGCCAGCGCCAATGCGGCAGCCGAGACGGCGGTGAAAAGGCTGGATATGCCTGACGGTGCTCTCATGGGGTCCCTCCGCTCTTGTCCGATAGGCGCTGGAGGGATCGGTGCCTTGCCGGCCGCGGTCTCCGCCAGCGATGACCATGTTCGTCACCACTGCGAAAACCACAGCCCCGGACGCTGCCCGCATCCGGACGGTGACGACCCGAGGCAGGTTTCCTGGCTCGCGCTTCCGCGGCTTTCCCGCCTTCCCAGGCCCGGGGCCCAGTGGCGTTCGGAAAAGCCTCCGCGCTCACAGTTGCGGGAGCAGCTACGGCTTGGGGCAGAAGGCCCCTCCCGTATTCCCTTTTAACCCCGGCGGACACACCGCCCGGGGCACCTCCGGTACGCCGGCAGACCTAGCAACGGCCCCCTGTGCCGTCAATCGGCTGTTGCCGCCTTTCGGCGGGATTTGGCGCCGCCGCTGTTCCATTTGCGTCAATTGTGTCGCATATCCGGCATACAGGGGCGCATGCAGGCAGCAAACTGCGGGCGCCTTGGGAGGGGCGTTCTCGCGACTGCTTTCTTTGACAAGGGGGCGCGGATGCGGAATGCTACCGCCAATCGTGCCGACAGGCGAAAGAGACAGACAGGCGATCCAGAAAGGGGAGAGTGTCGATGAAGTTTTTCAGGAGCAATGGCGGCCAGGTGCCGCAGCGCATCGCGGCCCTGGCGGAAAAGGCAAGGGCCGGCCGGATGGACCGGCGCGAATTTCTGGCTTTGGCGAGCACCTTCGGGGCGACCGCCGCCGGCGCCTATGCCATGGCCGGGCTTGCCGCACCGCTGCGCGCGGCAGCGCAGGAGCCCAAGAGGGGCGGCGTCTTGAAGCTCGCCATGTGGATCAAGGAAAACAAGGATCCCATGACGGCCGACTGGTCGGAGATCGCCAACGCCATGCGCCAGACGCTGGAGCCGCTGGTGAAGTACACCCGCGACTTCACCTTCGAGGGCCGGTTGCTGGAGAGCTGGGAGGTCAACGAGGACGCCACAGAGTACATCCTGCACGTGCGCCCCGGCGTGACCTGGAACAACGGCGATGCCTTCACCGCCGATGACGTGATCTACAACATCACGCGCTGGTGCGACCAGTCGGTGGAAGGCAACTCCATGGCCACGCGCATGGCGTCTCTCATCGACAGCGAGACCGGAAAGGCGCGCGAGGGCGCCATCGAGAAGGTGGACGACATGACGGTGAGGCTGTCGCTGCCCGCGCCGGACATTTCCATCATCGCCGGCATGGCGGACTATCCGGGCCTGATCGTGCATCCGAGCTTCGACGAGACGGGGCGAAACTGGGTGGCCAACCCCATCGGCACCGGGCCCTTCGAGCTGGTCTCCTACGAGGTCGGAAACCGCGTGGTGCTGAAGCGGCGCGAGAACGGCACCTGGTGGGGCGGCGAGCCCTATCTCGACGGCATCGAGTTCATCGACTACGGCACCGATCCCTCCGCCATGGTCTCGGCCTTCGAGGCGGGCGAAATCCACGCCAACTACGAGACCAGCGCCGACTATGTGGAGATTCTCGACAGTCTCGGCCTCGTCAGAAGCGAGGTGGTGACGGCGGCGACCATCGTGGCGCGCACCAATGTCGACAATCCGCCCTATGACGACCAGCGGGTGCGCAAGGCGCTGCAGCTTGCCGTCGACAATGCGACCGTGCTGGCGCTCGGCTACGGCAATGCCGGCGATCCGGCGGAAAACCACCATGTCTGCCCCATCCATCCCGAATATGCCGAGCTGCCGCCCATTGCCCGCGACATCGAGCAGGCGCGGGCGCTGATGGAGGAGGCCGGCCAGATGGGCTTCGAGCATGAGCTCATCACCGTGGACGAGGACTGGCACAAGAACACGGGCGACGCGATTGCCGCGCAGCTTCGCGAGGCGGGCTTCAACGTCAAGCGCACCGTGCTGCCGGGCTCCACCTTCTGGAACGACTGGACGAAATATCCCTATTCCATGACCAACTGGAACATGCGTCCGCTCGGCATCCAGGTGATCGCGCTCGCCTATCGCACGGGCGAGGCGTGGAACGAGTCGGCCTATTCCAATGCCGATCTCGACGCGATGATCGAGAAGGCGCTGACCATGCCCGACCCGGACGATCGGCGCACGGTCATGAAGGACATCGAGCAGCACATCCAGGATGCGGGCATCATCATCCAGCCCTACTGGCGCAAGCTCTACAATCACGCGGTGCCGGAGGTGAAGAACCACGGCATGCATCAGACCTTCGAGATCGACCTGCACGAGGTCTGGCTCGACGCATAACGCCTTTCGGGCGGGGCTGTCCGGCCCCGCCCGCAACGACAAGAATCAAAAGCCCCCGAAACGGGGGGAGGGGAAACGGTGCTGAGCTTCATCCTTCGCCGGCTCGGTGTCATGGCGCTGACCATGCTGTGCCTGTCGCTGGTGGTCTTCTTTCTGGTCAATCTGGAGCCGAACCTGAAGAAGCTGGCCATCAGCCAGCTTGACATGCGCTCCTCCGCCGAGGATCTGGAGAGCTGGCTGCAGAGGAACGGCTATCGCCAGAATTTCTTCGTGCGCTACGGCCAGTGGCTGGGCGTGATGCCGAAGCAACCCAACATCGACCCGGAGACGGGGCAGGCGGTGCCGCGCTTCTCCTATTGCGACGAGCCGGCCGTGGCCCGCTATTCCGGCGTTCTGCAGGGCGATTTCGGCTGCTCCACCAAGTTCAAGGTGCCGGTGGGCGAAAAGCTTGTGCCGGCGCTCGGGGCGACCGGCATCCTGATGTTCTGGGTGATGGCGGTCATGGTGCCGGTCTCGCTTCTGATCGGCGTGCTGGCGGGCATGCGCGAGGGCAGCCGCACGGACCGCGCGCTGTCCGTCGTATCGATCACGACGACCGCCACCCCGGAATATATCTCCGGCGTCATCTTCACCGTCATCTTCGCCTCATGGCTCGGATGGCTGAACGGCTCTGCCGCTTCCGCCACCAACTCCGGCGTCACCTTCTACAACTTCACCCTGCCGGTGATGACCATGGCCATCTACGGCATCGGCTACATCGCACGCATGACGCGTGCCTCGATGGTCGAGGTGATGACCCAGCAATACATCCGCACCGCCCGTCTCAAGGGCCTGAGTTTTCCGGCGGTGGTTCTCAAGCACGCGCTGCGCAACGCGCTGATCGCGCCCTTCACCGTCATCATGCTGCAGTTTCCGTGGCTTCTGACCGGCGTCGTCATCGTCGAGGTGATGTTCCGCTATCAGGGCTTCGGTTTCACCCTGGTGGAGGCTGCGGCCAACAACGACATCGACCTTCTGCTGGCCTGCTCGCTGGTCTCCGTGCTGGTGGTCCTGTCGACGCAGCTCATCTCCGATGTCGGCTATGCGCTGCTCAACCCGCGCATCCGCGTGCAATAGGAGGAAGCCATGCAGCTCGATAATGTCGGCGTCCTCGGCATTCTCCTCGGGGTCATCGCACGCTTCTGGCCGGTGTGGATCGCGCTTGCCATCATCCTGGGGCTCAGCCTGCGCTACAAGAAGCGCCTGGGGCTCTACGGACATCTGTTCGACACGGGCGTGGGAATCGCCGGCCTCACGATCTGCCTGTTCTGGCTTTTCACGGCAATCTTTGCCGATGTCATCGCGCCCTTCGATCCGCTGAGCCAGTTCCTGGTGATGAAGAACGCCGCTCCCGGCGCCGTCGAACCGGACTCGGGCATGGCCTTCCTGTTCGGGGGCGACAGGCTGGCGCGCGATGTCTTCTCCCGCATGGTCTTCGGCAGCCAGATCGTGCTCGTCATCGCGCCGACGGCCACGCTTTTCGCGCTGATGGTCGGCACCACGCTGGGCCTGCCGGCCGGCTATTATGGCGGCTGGATCGACAATGTGCTCTCCTTCCTCGCCAATCTGGTGCTGGCCTTTCCGGTGATCCTGCTGTTCTATCTTCTGGTGACGCCGGGCATCCGCGAGACGCCTATTCCCCAGTGGCTGGCGGGCGTCTTCTTCGTCTTCCCGGTCATCTTCTTTGCCACGCTGTTCTACACGCGCTATCGAAGCCGGCCCGGGCTTCTGGCCGTGCAGCTTGCCGCGACGGTGCTCGTCGGCGGCTGGGTCTATGTCGGGCTGGTCTTCGATGCCGATCCGCTCGGCATCATTTCTATCGAGCCCAACGAACTCAACATCTTCGTGGCCGTGGTCTTCGCCTCCGCGCCGGGGGTCTTCCGCATCGTGCGCGGCCTCGTCATGGACATCAAGACGCGCGACTACGTGGCCGCGGCGCAGACGCGCGGCGAAAGCCCCTGGTACATCATGCTGTGGGAGGTGCTGCCCAATGCGCGCGGGCCGCTCATCGTCGATGCGTGCCTGCGCATCGGCTACACCACCATCCTGCTCGGCACGCTGGGCTATTTCGGGCTGGGCCTGGCGCCCGAAAGCCCGGACTGGGGTACAGGCATCAAGGAGTCGAGCCGGCTTCTGCGTCTTCACGTCCACCCGGCATTGCCGCCGGTGGTGGCGCTGATGTCGTTCGTCCTGGGTCTCAACCTGCTGGCCGACGCACTGCGCGAGCAATCCCTGAAAGACTGAGAGCTACGCCATGAACGAAGCCATCAGCGTCGACCGCGCCCGCAAGACGGACCAGCAGCCCATTCTGGAGATCGAGAATCTCTCCATCTCCTTCTTCACGCGGGCTGGCGAAATCCCCGCTGTGATGGACTTTTCCTGCACCGTTATGCCTGGCGAGGCGATGGGCATCGTCGGCGAGTCGGGCTGCGGCAAGTCCACCGTCGCATTGGGCATCATGCGCGACCTTTCCAATGTCGGGCAGATCGTCGGCGGGCGTATCAAGTTCAAGGGCCGTGACATGGCCGAGATGAGCGAGGAGGAGCTGCGCGCCATCCGCGGCAACGAGATCGCGATGATCTATCAGGAGCCGATGGCCAGCCTCAACCCGGCCATGAAGATCGGCCGGCAGCTCATGGAGGTGCCGCTCATCCACGAGAAGGTGTCGAAGGACGAGGCGTGGGAGCGGGCGCTGGAGATGGTGCGCGCGGTGCGCCTGCCCGATCCCGAGCGCATCATGCGCGCCTATCCGCACCAGCTTTCCGGCGGCCAGCAGCAGCGCATCGTGATCGCCATGGCGCTTCTGTCGAAGCCGTCGCTGCTGCTGCTCGACGAACCGACCACGGCGCTCGACGTGACGGTGGAGGCGGGCATCGTGGAGCTCGTCAAGGGGCTCGGAAAGCAATACGGCACGTCGATGATCTTCGTCTCCCACAATCTTGGCCTGATCCTGGAGACATGCGACCGCATCACGGTGATGTATTCCGGCGAGGCGGTCGAGACGGGGCGGGTAAAGGACGTGTTTGAGCGCATGCGCCATCCCTATACGCAAGGGCTGTTCCGCTCCATCCCGCTGCCTGGGGCGGACAAGAACGCGCGTCCGCTGATCGCCATTCCGGGACAATTGCCCCTGCCGCACGAAAGGCCGCGAGGCTGCAATTTCGGCCCGCGCTGCCAGCATTTCGTGGAAGGCGTGTGCGACGCGGCCGACATTCCCATGATCGAGGTGAAGGGGCACAGAAACCACCTTTCGCGCTGCCTGCGTTTCGAGCAGATCGACTGGGAGGCATTGCCCGAGGGAGCGGAGACGGGCCGCGAGCCACTCAAGCCCGGCGCCCCCGTGCTCAAGATCGACGGGCTGAAGAAGCACTACCATGTGGCCGCCAACGCCATCTTCGGCGGTTCGGAAACGCGCACCGTCAAGGCGAACGAGTCCATCAGCTTCGACGCGCGCGAATCCGAAACGGTGGCGATCGTGGGCGAATCGGGTTGCGGCAAGTCCACGCTTGCCAAGGTGCTTCTGGGACTGGAGACGGCCACGGGCGGGACCATCACCCTTGCCAACACGCAGATCCAGGCCACCCCGGTGGAAGAACGCGACACCAAGCTCGTGGCCGGCATCCAGATGGTGTTCCAGAACCCGTTCGATACGCTGAACCCCAGCCATTCGGTGGGCGCCCAGATCATCCGCACGCTGGAGAAGTTCGGGATCGGGCGTACGGTGGAGGAGCGCAAGCAGCGCATGTACGAGCTGCTCGATCTCGTCAAGCTGCCGCGCGCCTTCGCCACGCGCATGCCGCGCCAGCTCTCCGGCGGACAGAAGCAGCGCATCGGCGTGGCGCGGGCCTTTGCCGGAAACGCCCGGGTGGTCGTTGCGGACGAGCCCGTCTCCGCCCTTGACGTGTCGGTCCAGGCGGCGGTCACGGAACTGCTCATGGACATTCAGCGCAAGAACAAGACGACGCTCCTGTTCATCAGCCACGATCTGTCGGTGGTGCGCTATCTGGCCGACCGGGTGGTGGTCATGTATCTCGGCCATATCGTCGAGCAGGGCACGACGGACCAGATCTTCGCCCCGCCCTATCACCCCTATACCGAGGCGCTTCTGTCGGCCATTCCCATCGCCGATACCTCCGTGCGCAAGAAGCACGTGGTGCTCGATGGCGACATTCCCTCCGCCATGAACCCGCCGCCGGGCTGCCCCTTCCAGACCCGCTGCCGCTACAAGCATCTGGTGCCCGACAACCGCTGCGAGCGCGAGCTGCCGCCCCTGCGGGATCTCGGCGAAGGGCACCGGAGCCTTTGCTGGCTGGGCGAGGACGTGCTGAAGGAGATGGAGCCCGTCATCCGCTTCGAGGAAAAGGGCGAAGGGCGCCCGCCGCGGCGCGCGCCCGCCCGCAAGGCAAAGGCTGGCGCCTTGCCGGAGGATGCCAACCGACCGCCGAAGATGCGCAAGCCGCGCAAGCCCGACGACCTCAAGCAGATTTCCGGCATCGGCCCCAAGCTGGAGGCAATGCTGAACGGCCTTGGCATCTATACCTTCGCGCAGATCGCCGCATGGAAGAAGGCGGAGCGCGAATGGGTGGATGCGCATCTCAACTTCAAGGGCCGGATCGAGCGCGAGGGCTGGGTCAGGCAAGCCAAGGCGCTGGCGAAGAAGAAATAGGCAGGCTTCCCTCGCAGGCAACAGTGGGCCGAGCCATTCCATCATAATACATGATGAATTTACTCAACAAAAACCGGGATTTATTGCTTCGCGCCAAAATTTGACCGATTGATAAAAAAACAAAACTGCGCTAGCCTTCCCCCATAAAAAGATAAATGGGGAACGGTAATGGGTGATCGTCAGCATCAGGACGGCATCGTGGCCGGCCGTCTGTCGGCCGAGGATTATGCGCGCAACTTCGCCGATCTGCATCCGCCGCTCGATGCGCATGAGGCACGGGTGGAGGCGGACCGCTGCTACTTCTGCTACGACGCGCCGTGCATGCACGCCTGTCCGACCAGCATCGACATCCCGATGTTCATCCGCCAGATCGCCACGGGGGACCCCCTGGGCTCTGCCAAGACCATCTTCGATCAGAACATTCTCGGCGGCATGTGTGCCCGCGTCTGCCCCACCGAGACGCTGTGCGAGGAGGCGTGCGTGCGTGAGGAGGCGGAGGGCAAGCCGGTTCAGATCGGCAGGCTGCAGCGCTATGCCACGGACGCGGCCATGGCCGCGGGCCGGCAGTTCTATGAGCGTGCGGCGCCGACCGGCAGGCGGGTGGCGGTCGTCGGCGCCGGGCCGGCGGGACTTGCCTGCGCGCACAGGCTTGCCATGCATGGGCACGCGGTGACAATCTACGAGGCGCGGGAAAAGCCCGGCGGACTCAACGAATACGGCATTGCCGCCTACAAGACGCCGGGCGGTTTCGCGCAGGCCGAGGTGGACTATGTCACGGCCATCGGCGGCATCACGATCGAGAACGGCAAGGCGCTCGGGCGCGAGCTTTCGCTGACCGGCCTTGCCCACGACTTCGATGCGGTCTTCCTGGCGATGGGCCTTTCCGGCGTCAATGCGCTCAAGGCGCAGGGAGAGGAGGCCGGGGGTGTGGAAAATGCCGTCGACTATATCGCCCATCTCCGCCAGGCAAGCGATCTTTCCGCGCTGCCGATCGGCCGGCGCGTCGTCGTCATCGGCGGCGGCATGACGGCTATCGACATTGCCGTGCAGGCGCGCCTGCTGGGCGCCGAGGAGGTGACGATCTGCTATCGCCGGGGCAAGGAGCACATGAACGCCTCGCTATGGGAGCAGGATCTCGCCGCCTCGAAGGGTGTCGTCATCCGCCATTGGCTGCAACCCCGGCGCATCGTGGCCGAAGGCGGCAGGGTGAAGGCGATCGAGCTCGAATACACCGCGCTTTCCGAGGGGCGGCTGACGGGCACCGGCGAGACGCTGACGCTCAAGGCGGACCAGGTTTTCAAGGCCATCGGCCAGACCTTCGAGCCGGCGGCGCTCAACGGCAGCGGCGAGACGGTGGCGCTCGAAGGCGGGCGCATCCGGGTGGATGCGGAAGGCCGCACCTCGATGCCGAAAGTGTGGGCTGGCGGCGATTGCGTCGCCGGTGGTGACGATCTCACCGTCTCGGCGGTTGCGCAGGGGCGCGACGCGGCGGAAAGCATCCATCGCGCATTGATGGGCTGAGGGAGGGAAACATGGCCGACATCCGCTCGAACTTCGTAGGCATAAAGTCGCCGAACCCCTTCTGGCTGGCTTCGGCGCCGCCCACCGACAAGGCCTACAACGTCGAACGTGCCTTCAAGGCCGGCTGGGGCGGCGTGGTGTGGAAGACGCTGGGCGAGAACCCGCCGGTCGTCAATGTGAACGGCCCGCGCTATGGCGCCATCTGGGGTGCGGATCGCCGGCTTCTGGGCTTCAACAACATCGAGCTCATTACCGACCGCGACCTTTACGTGAATCTGCGCGAGATCAAGCAGGTCAAGAAGACCTGGCCGGATCGGGCGCTCGTCGTCTCTCTTATGGTGCCCTGCCAGGAGGAGGCGTGGAAGACCATCCTGCCGCTGGTCGAGGAGACGGAGGCCGACGGCATCGAGCTCAATTTCGGCTGCCCGCACGGCATGAGCGAACGGGGCATGGGCTCGGCGGTGGGACAGGTGCCCGAATATGTCGAGATGGTGGTGCGCTGGTGCAAGCAGAACACGCGCATGCCCGTCATTACCAAGCTGACCCCCAACATCACCGACATCCGCAAGCCGGCACGGGCGGCCCATGCGGGCGGCACGGATGCCGTCTCGCTCATCAACACGATCAACTCGATCACCGGGGTGGATCTCGACAATTTCGCCCCGCAGCCCGCCATCGACGGCAAGGGCACCCATGGCGGTTACTGCGGGCCCGCGGTGAAGCCCATCGCGCTCAACATGGTGGCCGAGATCGCGCGCGACCCGGAAACGCGCGGCCTGCCCATCTCCGGCATCGGCGGGGTGACGACATGGCGCGACGCGGCCGAGTTCCTGGCGCTGGGCGCCGGCAATGTACAGGTCTGCACGGCGGCCATGACCTACGGCTTCAAGATCGTTCAGGAGATGATCGAAGGGCTGAAGAACTGGATGGACGCCAAGGGCCATGCCAGCCTCGACGACGTGATAGGCCGCGCCGTGCCCAATGTGACGGATTGGCAGTATCTCAATCTCAACTACGTCACAAAGGCCAGGATCGACCAGGATCTGTGCATCAAGTGCGGGCGTTGCCACATCGCCTGCGAGGACACCTCGCACCAGGCGATCACGTCCCAGGTCAATGGCGAGCGCCGTTTCGAGGTGATCGAGGAGGAGTGCGTGGGCTGCAATCTGTGCGTCAATGTCTGCCCCGTCGAGGGCTGCATCGAAATGGTGCCGCTGGCGGCGGGCAGCCTCGACAAGCGCACGGGCAAGGTCGTTTCCGGCGACTACGCCAACTGGACCACGCACCCCAATAACCCGATGAAGGTGGCGGCGGAGTAAAAACGGGGGGAACGGAAAGCAGGGCGGCGCCTTGGCGCTGCGCCCTGCTTTCCGGCGCGCACGTCAAGCCGCCTTGTCCAACTGCACCACCACGCCGCCTTTCCTTTCCAGAAAGCGGCGCAGGCGGTCGTTGTAGTCCGCCACCACCGCTTCGCGCACGGAGGGCCGTTCGGCCAGCGCCCGGCGCCATGCCGGCACCTTGGTCAGGCCGTCGAAGACGCCAAGATCGGTTATCGTGTCGAAGACATCGAAATAGCGGAAGACGGGAGCGAAGACGGCATCGACGAGGCTGAAGGCGCGACCGGCGAAATAGGGGCCGTCGCCGAGCTCCGCCTCAAGGCGGGCGAACTTCTCCTTCAGCGCTCGTGCCGCCGCGTCGAAGCTCTTTCGATCCGTGGTCGTCTCCAGCGTCCAGATGTCGCTGAGGGCCGCCGAGCCGAACTCCATCCACGCGCGATGGCGGGCGCGCGTCACCGGGTCTTCAGGGTGAAGGCGCGGCTCCTGCGTCTCGTCCAGATATTCGACGATGGCCGCGCTCTCGAAAAGCACGTCCTCGCCCACCTTCAGAAGGGGCACCTTGCCGCGCGGGGAAATCTTCAGGAACCACTCGGGCTTGTTCTCCAGGTCGACGTCGATCCGCTCGTAGGGAACGTTCTTTTCCTTGAGCATGATTGCGGCCCGCTGGACGTAGGGGCACAAATCGAAGGAGACGAGGGTGAGTTGCTGTGGCATGTGAATTTCTCCATGATGATGCCGCTGCATGAAAATTGGATGCAGTTGCATATATATTGGCGAGACGAGACCTGATGTCAATCTCAATGCATTTGCATGAAAAAGGCGATTGGTAAGCATGACTGAAAAACCGAGCGAAGCGGTGGTCTCCGCATGGGTGGCGTTGGCGCGGGCCGGGCGGCTGGCCACCGCGCGTGTCGAAGAGCGGCTGAAGTGCGCGCAGATGCCGCCTCTTTCCTGGTATGATGCGCTCTGGGAGCTGGAGAAGGCCGGGGAGGGCGGCCTCAGGCCCTTCGAGCTCGAAAAGGCGCTTCTGTTCCAGCAGTACAATCTTTCACGGCTCGCCGACCGGCTGGAGACTGCGGGGCTGATTGCGCGCTGTGCCTGCCCGCAGGACCGGCGTGGGCAGGTGCTCAAGATCACCGAACAGGGCCGCGCCCTGCGCAGGCAGATGTGGGTTGTCTATGCCGAGGCCATTGAGGAGGCCATCGGCACGCGGCTTTCCGAGGAGGAAGCCGGAAGGCTGGCATCGCTTCTGTGCAAGCTTCAGTAGCTGCGGCGTGACCGCCGGCGCGGCGATTTTCGATTCCTTCTATTGCGGATAGAAAATATCCATGATAATTCTTATCCACGATAGGAGGTGATGATGAAACTGAGCGAAGGCGTCGAGGCGGCCATTCACTGCGCGGCGATTCTGGCCTGGCTGGAGGAGGGGCGGGTGCTGCCGGCAAGCGCGCTGGCGCAGATGCACGGGCTGTCGCAGAGTTATCTACTCAAGCATCTGCAGGCGCTGGTGGCGGCGAAGGTCCTGGAGTCCGTTCCCGGGCCGCAGGGCGGCTATCGGCTGGCCCGGCCCGCGCACCGCATCAGCCTGCTCGATATCGTGTTGGCGGTGGAGGGGCGGGAGCCCGCTTTCCGCTGCGCCGAGATCCGCCGGCGCGGGCCGGGTGCGCTGGAGCCGGAGGCTTATGTGAAGCTGTGCGGCATCAACGTGGCCATGCTGAGGGCGGAAAAGGCGTATCGCGCCGTGCTGGCCGAAACCAGACTTTCCGACATCGTCGCCGACTATCAGGCCGAAGCCGACCCGCGGGCGATCGCCTTCTCCTGCGCCTTTCTGGAGCGTCATCAGCGGCCGCGGGACCAACCTTCCCCCAAGAAGAGACCGTGACAAAGGAGACCGACATGCAACCGCGCCTCGACTACTTCAAGGCTTCCCCGGACATCATGAGGGCCGTCTACGCGCTGAATGTGGCCGTCGAGCACTCAGGCCTCGACAGGGGGCTTCTTCATCTGGTCAAGCTGCGCGCGTCGCAGATCAACGGCTGCTCCTATTGCGTGGAGATGCACAGCCGCGAGGCGCGCCAGGACGGCGAGAGCGAGAGCCGCGTGCATCTCGTGGCCGCGTGGCGGGAGTCCCCGCTGTTCACGGAGCGCGAGCGTGCCGCCTTTGCCTGGACGGAGAAGCTGACGCGGCTCGCCGACGGCCCGGTGGAGGACGCCGACTATGAGGCGGTGCGCGCCCACTTCAGCGAGGACGAACTCGTCAAGCTCACCGTGGCGATCTCGATGATCAACACCTGGAACCGGCTTGCCGTGCCTTTCCGCAGCATTCACCCGGTGGCGGAGGAGGCGCGCGCGGCAGCGCGATAGTGGGCTGCTCTTGCGATCATTCCTTGCGGGCGACGAAGGACATGCCCTCCACAGCCTCGCCCGCAAGCCGCAAGGCGGCGCCGGCCGCCATCACCATCTGCGGCAGCAGCATCCACTCCAGCGTCCAGGCCGCGCCCGAACGCTCGTTTTCGTGCACCAGCGCCTGGTGCATGCCCGAGAGGAGCGTGGCGTTGAAGCGGGCAAGCGCCACCAGCGCCTCCGCCTTCACCGGGTTCTTCTTATGTGCCATGGCGGAGGAGCCGCCGGCCCCGGCAAGGCGCAGCGTGTCCACCTCGCTCTGCGCCATCAGCGCGATGTCCTGACCCATCTTGCCCAGGCTGCCGGTGATCAGGGAGAGGAGGGCGGCGAAGTCGCCGGCTGCGTCGCGTTCGCTGTGGCGGGCGTGGGCGACGAGGCGAAGGCCGAGCTTGTCCGCCAGCCGGGCGGCGACGGACGGCGCCTTTTCTCCCAGCTTGTCGAGCGTGCCCGCCGCTCCGCCGAAGGAGAGAATGGCAACGGACTGGGCGACGGTTTCGAGCCGGATGCGATGGCGCGCCAGCGGCTCCCGCCACGCCCGAATCTTGCGCCCCGCCGGCACGACGATGGCCGCCTGCATCCGCGTGTGGGCCATCACCTCAAGCCCGCCATCGCGCCTTTCCAGCGCCTCAAGCGCCTCGACCAGCTGGTCGAGGCGTGCGCCAAGCTGCTGCATGGCCGCATTCAGCCGCAGGGCAAGGCCGGTGTCGATGGCATCCTGGCTGGTGGCGCCGAAGTGCAGGCAGGGCCGATGCACGGCCGCCAGCTTCTCCCGCAACTGGGCAAGCAGGGCGGGCACCATCACGCCATCCCTGGCAGTGCCTGTCTTCAGCGCGGCAACGTCGGGGTGAAAGCCCGCGAGCACGCTGGCGATGGCCTGCGCCGCCTTCTGCGGGATGACGCCTTCCTCCGCCTCGGCCTCGGCGAGCGCGGCTTCAAAGCGCAGGAGCGCGTCGATCTCGGCCCTGGCCGTGAAGAGCGGCGCAAGCTTTTCCTCGCCCAGAAGGCCCGAGAGGATCGGGTGATCGAAGACGGATACCGTCATGGCGCTTCACACATCGAAGAACACCGTCTCCTTCTCGCCCTGCAGGTGGATATCGAAGTGATAGGTGTCGCCCTCGCGCGGCGCAATCAGCGTTGCGGCGCGGTCCTGGTGCTCCAGGCGCGAAAGCACCGGATCCTGCGCGTTTGCCGTTTCCTCGTCGGAGAAATACATGCGCGTATGCAGCCCCAGATTGATGCCGCGTGCCACGATCCACAGGGTGAGATGCGGCGCCTGCAGGCGCCCGTCGGGAAACGGCACGCGGCCAGGCCTGATCGTCTCGAAGGTAAAGACCCCCGTCTCCATGTCGGATGCCTGCCGGCCCCAGCCGGTGAAGTTCGGATCGGCGGTGCCGCGCGTCTCTGCTGGCGTATTGTAGAGGCCGTCGCTGTCGGCCTGCCAGATCTCGATCAGCGCGTCCTTGATGACGGCGCCGGCGCCGTCGAAAATGCGCATCTTCACCGTGATGCGCTCGCCCCTGGTCTTTTCGTTGACCATGCGGGCCCCGAGGTCCTCCGGGTAGACGCCGGAAATCTCGCACAAATTGGGCGTCAGCCCGATATGCACATAAGGGCCGGCCGTCTGGGAGGCTGTCTCCTTCAGCCTGCGCAGCTGCTGCATCATGGTCAGTTGCCCTCCAGCTTGTTCTCGAAAAGGGTGGCACGGCGCCCGCGCAGCACGATGTCGAACTTGTAGGCGCGCGCATCCATGGGCACCGCGGCCTGCATGTCGAGCGTGGCAATCAGCGTCTCGACCGCCCGCTTGTCGGGAATGGTGTTGACGATCGGACACTGCCAGATCATCGGGTCTCCCTCGAAATACATCTGCGTGATCAGCCGCTGCACGAAGCCGTGCCCGAAGAGGGAGAAATGAATGTGCGCCGGGCGCCAGTCGTTGATGCCGTTGGGCCAGGGGTAGGCGCCGGGCTGGATGGTGCGGAAGAAGTAGTTGCCCTCCGCATCGGTGATGGTGCGCCCGCAGCCGCCGAAATTGGGATCGAGGGGCGCGAGATAGCCATCCTTCTTGTGCCGATAGCGGCCGCCGGCATTGGCCTGCCAGAATTCCACCAGCACGCCGGGTACCGGCCGGGCATTCTCGTCGAGCACCTTGCCATACACGATGATGCGCGGGCCGATGGCGCTCTCGCCGGGCCTTGCGTGGTTGAGCGTCAGGTCGTTGTCCAGCTCCCCCAGCATCTGGTGGCCGAAGACAGGCCCCGTGATCTCCGAGAGGGTCTGGGGAAAGGAGATGAGCGCGCGCCGGGGGGAGCGCACCACCGTGCTCTTGTAGCCGGGGGCGAAGGCCGGCGGGTGCCAGTTGCGTTCGCGCTGGAAAAAGCCGCCTGCCTCGGGCATGGCGTTTTTCATGTCTTTCCTCCTCGATCCATTTTGGCAAGCGTTTCCTTGATGATTCTGATGGCGTGGTTGGCGGCCGGCAGGCCGGCATAGATCGCCACATGCAGCATGGCTTCGCGCAGATCGTCGGCGCTGGCGCCGGTGTTGGCGGTGGCGCGCACATGCATGGCCAGTTCCTCGTGATGGCCGAGCGCGGCAAGAAGCGCGATGGTGACGATGGAGCGCTCGCGCTTCGTCCATTCGGGCCGCGACCAGACATGGCCCCAGGCCGCCTCCGTGATGAGCTCCTGAAAGGGCGCGTCGAAGGCGGTCTTGCGGGCCTCCGCCCGGTCCACCCAATCATTGCCCAGCACGGCGCGGCGGGTGGCCATGCCTTCCTCGTAACGTCTGGAGCCTGCGGACATGTCTTCCTCCTCCATCGGCTCAGTAGGGCAGGCCGACATAGTTCTCGGCAAGGGCCGTGAGCGCTGCCCGCGAGCTGAACAGATAGTCGAGCTCGGCGTGCTGTATCTTCTGGCCGAATCCGCCATGATCGGGAAAGCGGTGCAGCGTGTTCGTCATCCACCAGGAAAAGCGCTCGGCCTTCCAGACCCGCGCCAACGCCCTTCGGGAATAGGCGTCGAGCCCAGCCTGCGATTTCTCCGTATAGAATTCATGAAGTGCGTCAAAGAGATAGCGAACGTCGCTCGCAGCCAGATTCAAGCCCTTCGCGCCCGTGGGCGGGACGATGTGGCCGGCATCTCCGGCAAGGAAAAGACGGCCGAAGCGCAAGGGTTCGGCCACGAAGGAGCGGATGGGGGCGATGGACTTTTCCACCGAGGGGCCGGTGGTCACCGCTTCGGCGGTGGCTTTGGGAAGGCGGCGGCGCAGCTCGTCCCAGAAGCGTTCGTCCGGCCAGTCCTCGATCTTCTCCTCGATGGGCACCTGCACATAGTAGCGGCTGCGGGTGTGCGAGCGCATGGAACACAGCGCGAAGCCGCGCGGATGGTTGGCATAGACGAGCTCGGGGCCGACCGGCGGCACATCGGCGATGATGCCGAGCCAGCCGAAGGGAAAGGCACGCTCGAAAATCTCGATCGCCCCCTGCGGAACGGATCTGCGGGCAACGCCGTGATAACCGTCACAGCCGGCAATGAAATCGCAGTCGATACGGTGCTCCCGGCCGCCCTTTTGGTAGGTCACGTGGGGCCGGTCGGTATCGAAGCCGTGCGGGCGGACATTGACGGCCTCGTAGATGGACCGGCCACCGCTGCGGGCCCGCTTTTCCATGAGGTCGCGCGTCACCTCCGTCTGGCCATAGACCATGACACGCTTGCCCGTCAGCCCGTGAAGGTCCACCCGGTGGCGGCGCCCGTCGAAGGCCAGGTCGAAGCCGTCGTGGGGCAGGCCCTCGGCGCGCATGCGGCTGCCGGCGCCTGCCTCCTGCAGCATCGCCGTCGTGCCTTCCTCCAGAACGCCAGCTCGAATGCGCGACAGCACGTGCTCCCGCGTGGCACGTTCGAGGATGACGTTGTCCACGCCGGTGTTGGTGAGAAGCTGGCCGAGCAGCAGCCCGGCCGGGCCGGAACCGATGATTGCGACCTGGGTTCGCATGATGCCGCCTGTCCTCCCGTCAGGCAGATTGGGGCAGCACAGCTCGCTCGGCAATGGACATTTGCCGCGTCGGATTGCACTTTCAGAACATTATGGGGAGGAGAGATGAACACGCGAAGCATCCCGAACTACCGGCTTTATCGTGCAAAAACAGGCGAGTCCGAGGATTTCTGGTTGCACAGTGAGACACTCCCGGAGCGCAGCCGGCTGCACAATTGGGAGATTGCCCTCCACCGCCACGAAGCGCTGTTCCAGCTTTTTACGCTCGAAGCAGGGGAAGGGGAGCTTCTGGAGGCGGCCGGCGCGCGGCAATCCTTCGCCGCTCCCTGCGCCATCTACATTGCGCCCGGTGCCGCCCACGGCTTTCGCTTCTCGCGTGACGCGGATGGGTTGGTGATGACGGTGCTGGCCGACCGCCTGGCGGCCATCGGCGCTTCGGATGCGGCCATTGCCCGCTATCTGTCGGCGACGCGGGTGGCGGTGCTGGAGCGGCAGGAGACCGACAGCGAGCGGCTTTTCCTGCTCGCCGCCAGCATCCACGAGGAGCTGCACAGTGCGCGCCCCGGGGGCGAGCTGCTTCTCGATGCGATGGTTACGGAGGCCGTGCTCAGGCTGGCACGCAGGGGCACGCGGGCACAGCACAGGGGCAAGCCGCCCTCGGCGCGCGCCCGCGACCGTGAGCGCGCCGCCGCTCTGGAGGCGCTTCTTGCCGCGCACTGCAGGGAGCACCGGCCCGTGGGCTTCTATGCCGCGAAGCTCGGCCTTTCGGCAGCCCATCTCAACCGTATCGCCCGGCGCGAGGCCGGCGCCAGCGTGCAGGCGCTGGCCGCCCGGCATCTGCTGCGTGCCGCTCGCCGCGATCTCGTCTTCACGCCGACGCCGGTGCAGGCCATCGCCTATTCGCTGGGGTTTCAGGACCCGGCCTATTTCAACCGCTTCTTCAAGCGGCAAACGGGCATGACGCCGGGTGCGTTTCGCGAGGCCGAAAGGGAGAAGCTGAAGGCTTGAGCGCGGAACGCACGCCTCGCGGTGGCCTTCGGAAAATGGGGCAAAAAAAGGGCGGTCGCCCGCCCCAGTTCAGCACGCTGTTCGGCCTTCTACGGCATTTTGCAGCGAGATGGAATCATCTGGCGTCGCACAAATGCCGCAAAAACAAATAGATGGACCGGATCAGCGTTTCATTGAAACGATGAACCGGCCTAAAGGGCCTTGTCGGTGATCTCGTGCGTCCAGGCGCCTTCCGGGCGCTTGGTGATCACAGGGTCGGAACCGCCGGCAAGCAGCGAGTCCACGGTGCGCTCGTAGTCCTCGACATCGAGCGCGCCGTTGGAGCCGGCGGTCAGCTTGGCGATCTCGCCCATCATGCGCTTCTGATGCTTTTCCGTCTGGGCACCCGTCGCATCGTTGTCGAGCACGATCAAGGCCGCCTCGTCCGGGTTTTCCTCGGCCCATTTCCAGCCCTTCATGGAAGCGCGCACGAAACGCACCATCTTGTCGGCAAAGGCCGGGTCCTTCAGGTCGTCTTCCAGCACGTACAGGCCGTCTTCCAGCGTGGCCACGCCCTGGTCTTCATATTTGAAGGTGATCAGGTCCTCCGCCGCGATGCCGGCGTCGATGACCTGCCAATACTCGTTGTAGGTCATGGTGGAGATGCAGTCGGCCTGCTTCTGCAACAGCGGATCGACGTTGAAGCCCTGCTTGAGAACCTCCACGCCGTCCGGCCCGCCATCGGTGGGGATGCCCAGCTGGCTCATCCAGGACAGGAAGGGATATTCGTTGCCGAAGAACCAGACGCCCAGCGTGCGGCCGCGAAAGTCCTCCGGTCCCTCGATGCCGGTCTCCTTCAGACAGGTCAGCATCATGCCCGATTTCTTGAAGGGCTGCGCGATGTTCACCAGCGGCACGCCGCGCTCGCGCGCAGCCAGCGCCGCCGGCATCCACTCGACGATCACGTCGGCGCCGCCGCCGGCCAGCACCTGCGGAGGGGCAATGTCCGGCCCGCCCGGCTTGATGGTGACGTTGAGATCCTCCTCCTCGTAGAAGCCCTGGTCCTTGGCCACGTAGTAGCCGGCGAACTGGGCTTGCGTGACCCATTTGAGCTGCAGCGTGAGGTCGTCAGCGGCGAGCGCCGAATGGGCCATCAACGCCATCGCTCCCGCCAGCATGGTTGTCGTCAGTCTTTTCATTTTCGCTTCCCTCTGAGGTTGAGCCGCGCTCCCCGCGGCTGGTCTATCCACCGCGGATGGACGGATGCCAGAAGGTGACGGCGCGCTCGACAAGGGCGACGATGCCATAGAAGAGCGAGCCGGCCAGGGCGGCGACGGCGATTTCCGCCCACACCATGTCGATGTTCATCCGTCCCACCTCGGTGGAAATTCGAAAGCCCATGCCGACGATGGGCGTGCCGAAGAACTCCGCCACGATGGCACCAATCAGCGCCAGCGTCGAGTTGATCTTCAACGCGTTGAAGATGAAAGGCCCGGCTGCGGGAAGGCGCAGCTTGAAGAGCGTCTGCCAGTAGGAGGCGGCATAGGTGCGCATCAGGTCGCGGTCGATGGCCGAGGAGGCGGAAAGACCGGCCACCGTGTTCACCAGCATCGGAAAGAAGGTCATGACCACCACCACCGCTGCCTTGGAGGGCCAGTCGAAGCCGAACCACATGACCATGATGGGCGCGATGCCGATGATCGGCAGCGCGGAGACGAAATTGCCGAGCGGCAAAAGCCCGCGCTGCAGGAAGGGAGAGCGGTCCACCGCGATGGCCGTGAGAAAGCCCGCGCCGCAGCCCAGCGCATAGCCGATCAGCACGGCCTTGAGAAATGTCTGCCGGAAATCCGCCCACAGGGTCGGCAGCGAGCCGACGATGCGCTCCCAGATCATCGAGGGCGGCGGCAGGAGGACGGTGGGCACATTGAAGCCGCGCACCAGGCCCTCCCACACCACCAGAAGCGTGATGCCGAAGATGGCGGGGACGGCAAGGTCGATGATGCGGCGCAGGCCCGGCGCCCGCGGGTCGAGCCGGACCAGCCATTCGTTGAGAGCCCAAGCACCGGCCCAGAAGAAGAGAGCGCCGGCGATCGCGAAGTTCATGAGCGCCCTCCCATGCGTGCGGTCACCAGGCGCTGGCCGAGTCCCACCAGCGCCACGAGGATGGCCGCCAGTGCGGCAGCCATGAAAAGGGCGGCCCATATCTGGATCGTCTGGCCGTAGTAGGAGCCGGCGAGCAGCCGCGCGCCGAGGCCGGCCACTGCGCCCGTCGGCAGTTCGCCGACGATGGCGCCCACCAGGCTGATGGCCACGGCCACCTTCATGGAGGTGAAGAGATAGGGCAGGGCGGCCGGCCAGCGCAGCTTGAAGAAGACCTGCGGGCGGCTTGCGTTGTAGGTGCGCATCAGGTCGAGCTGGATCGCCTCCGGGCTTCTGAAACCCTTCACCATGCCCACCACCACGGGAAAGAAGGAAAGATAGGTGGAAATCAGCGCCTTCGGCAGAAGGCCGGACAGGCCGACGGCGTTCAGCACCACGATGATCATCGGTGCGATGGCGAGAATGGGGATGGTCTGACTGGCGATCACCCAGGGCATGACAGACCTGTCCATGGCCCGGTTATGGACGATCCCCACTGCAAGGAGAACGCCCAGCAGCGTGCCGATGGCAAAGCCCAGAAGTGTGGAGGAAAGGGTGATCCAGGCGTGCTTGAGCAGGCTGCGATTGGAGGTCGGGCGGGTCTCCACCGTGGTTTTCCATATCTCGGCCACCACCTGATGCGGCGCGGGAAGCACGGGGCGGTCCTGGGCCATGGTGTCGCGCACCAGGTCGGCTGCCGTCCATTCGGCGCCGGCGCGCTCATAGACCCCGATCTGCCAGGGGGTGTTGAGATAGACGGTGAAGCCGTACCAGATGAGAAGGATGGCCGCCACGACGAGGCTCACCGGCAGTGCCTTGCCCTGTCCAAGGCGGCGCAGAAGCGAGGCGGCGGGCGCGGCGCCCGTATTGGCGGCAGAGGCGGTGACGCTCATGGCCGCGCCTCCCGGCTGCCCTTCGCCGCGCCCTCACTCATCGCCCATCCCCGCCCTCAGGCCCTCGCGCACGCGATGGGCGATTTCCAGAAACTCCGGCGTCTCGCGGATGTCGAGCGGCCGCTCCTTCGGCAGGGTCGATTCGATGATGTCGGTCACGCGGCCGGGCCGCGGCGACATGACCACGATCTTGGTCGAGAGATAGACGGCTTCCGGGATCGAATGCGTAACGAAGCAGATGGTCTTGTCGGTGCGCGCCCACAGTTTCAGGAGCTGCTCGTTCAGGTGGTCGCGCACGATCTCGTCCAGCGCGCCGAAAGGCTCGTCCATCAGGAGAAGGTCGGCGTCGAAGGCCAGGGCCCGGGCAATGGAGGCGCGCTGCTGCATGCCGCCGGAAAGCTGCCAGGGATATTTGCGCTCGAAGCCCGTCAGGTTGACGAGTGCCAGCGTGCGGGCGACGCGCTCCTTCTGCTCGGCTGCCGAGAAGCCCATGATCTCCAGCGGAAGGGCGACGTTCTTCTCGATGGTGCGCCATGGAAACAGGCCCGCCGCCTGGAAGACATAGCCATAGGCGCGCGCGCGTCTCGCCGCCTCCGGCGACAGGCCGTTGACGCTGACGTGCCCGGCGGTCGGCTGCTCCAGATCGGCGACGACCCGCAGAAAGGTCGTCTTGCCGCAGCCCGATGGCCCGATGAAGGAGACGAACTCTCCCTTGCCGACCGTAAGGTCCACATTGGACAGCGCCTGCACGGGGCCGTCATTGGTCTCGAAGGTCAGGCTCAGGCCCCGCGCCTCGACGACCGGCGCCTGTGCGATGCGTTCCCCTCTTCCTTGAGGGGAAGGGTTCGGGGTGGGGGTATTGGTCGCGACGTTCAATGCATCATCCCCAACTTTCGAAGTTTCTCTTCGATGCAGCCATCCAAGGTCTCGTCCCGCTCTCCCGTTCGGAAGCGCAGAACGCCATAGCCCGCTCGCGCATTCCGGCGGAGGTGGCGCAAGCGCTCGATGGCTTCCTTTCTAACGACAGTAGGCATCACGACAGTACCCCCACCCCGAACCCCTCCCCTCAAGGGGGAGGGAGACACGCCTGCGCTTATCATACCCCGCTTGCGGGAATGCCGCTGCGCTCCACCTTGCGCGGAGCGGTGACCTCCTTCCACTTCGACAGCGCGCGGTTGACCGGCGCGTGCGGCTCGCGCGGGACAAACTCGCCATGGCCGGGTCTCGGCTTGACCGTGCCGTCCTCGACCACGATTTCCCCGCGCGAGAGCACCCAGCGCGGCAGACCCTTCACATGGAAGCCCTCGAAGACGTTGTAGTCGATGGCCGATTGCTGGGTCTCGGCGCTGATGGTCTTTTCGGCGTTCGGGTCCCACACCACGATGTCGGCATCGGCGCCGTCCACGATGGCGCCCTTCCGGGGATACATGTTCAGGATCTTGGCGATGTTGGTGGAGGTGACGGCGACAAACTCGTTCATCGTCAGCCGGCCGGTGTTGACGCCGAAGGTCCAAAGCAGCGGCATGCGGTCTTCCAGGCCGCCTGTGCCATTGGGAATCTTGGTGAAGTCGCCCACCCCGAAGCGCTTCTGCTCGGTGGTGAAGGCGCAATGGTCGGTCGCCACCACCTGCAGCGAACCAGCCTGCAGGCCCGCCCACAGCGAATCCTGATGCAGCTTGTTGCGGAAGGGCGGGCTCATGACACGGCGCGCGGCATGGTCCCAGTCGGGATTGGCATATTCGCTTTCATCCAGCACCAGGTGCTGGATCAGCGGCTCGCCATAGACGCGCATGCCCTTCTGCCTTGCACGGCGGATCGCCTCGTGCGCCTGCTCGCAGGAGGTGTGCACCACATAGAGCGGCGCGCCCACCATGTCGGCGATCATGATGGCGCGATTGGTGGCCTCGCCCTCCACTTCCGGCGGGCGGGAATAGGCGTGCGCCTCCGGCCCGGTGTTGCCTTCGGCCAGAAGCTTGGCCTGCAGCTGGGCCACCACGTCGCCGTTCTCGGCATGCACCAGCGGCAGGGCGCCCAGCTCCGCGCAGCGCTTGAACGACGCATACATCTCGTCGTCGTCCACCATCAGCGCGCCCTTGTAGGCCATGAAATGCTTGAAGGAGGTGATGCCGCGGTCCACCACCTCCGCCATCTCGTTGAAGACCTGCTCGCTCCACCAGGTGATGGCCATGTGGAAGGAGAAATCGCAGGTGGCGCGCGTCGACTTGTTGTCCCACATGGAGATGGCTTCGAGAAGCGACTGGCCGGGCGAGGGCAGGCAGAAATCCACCACCATGGTGGTGCCGCCGGCCACCGCCGCGCGTGTGCCGCTCTCGAAGTCGTCGGAGGAATAGGTGCCCATGAAGGGCATTTCGAGATGCGTGTGCGGGTCGATGCCGCCCGGCATCACATAGCAGCCGGTGGCGTCGATCTCATGGTCGGCGTGCAGGTCGGGACCGATGGCGACGATCTTGTCGTGCTTGATCAGCACATCCGCCTTCCAGGTACGGTCGGCGGTGACGATTGTTCCGTTCTTGATGACCTTGGACATTTGGGTTCCCCTTATTGTTTGTCCGCAGTTCGAATCGAGCGTGTTACTTCATTCAACGATTTCCGCCGTCTCGACCACCGCGTGGAAGAGCACATCGGCACCGGCCTGCGCCCATTCCTTGGAGATTTCCTCCGCCTCGTTGTGCGAGAGGCCGTCCACGCAGGGACACATGACCATGGCAGTGGGCGCCACGCGGTTGATCCAGCAGGCATCGTGGCCCGCGCCGGAGACGATGTCGCGGTGGGAATAGCCCAGCCGCTCGGCAGCGCGCCGGATGGCGTTCACGCAGCCCTCATCAAAGGTGACGGGGTCGAAATGGCCCACCTGCTCCACCTCGTGGGAAATATCCATCGCCTCGCAGATGGTCGCAATGCCCTCGCGGATGCGCGCGTCCATCGTGTCCAGCGTCTTCTTGTCGGGCGAGCGGATGTCGATGGTGAAGACCGCCTTGCCGGGAATGATGTTGCGCGAGTTGGGGTGGATCTCCACATGGCCGATGGCGCCCACGGCATTGGGCTGGTAGTCCATCGCCACCTCGTGGACCAGCTCCATCACGCGCGCCATGCCGAGGCCGGCGTTGCGGCGCTTGGGCATGGGGGTGGAGCCGGTGTGGCTTTCCTTGCCGGTGATTGTCACCTGCAGCCACTTCAGGCCCTGGCCGTGGGTGACGACGCCGATGTCGATGCCCTCGTCCTCCAGGATCGGACCCTGCTCGATGTGCAGCTCGAAGAAGGCCTTCATCTTACGGCCGCCCACCGGCTCGTCGCCCTTCCAGCCGATGCGCTGCAGCTCGTCGCCGAAGCGCTTTCCCTCCTTGTCGCGGCGGTCATAGGCCCATTCGAGCTCGTGCACGCCGGCGAACACGCCGGAGGCCAGCATGGCCGGGGCAAAGCGGGTGCCTTCCTCGTTGGTCCAGTTGGTCACGACGATGGGGTGCTTCGTCCTGATCCCCAGGTCGTTGAGCGTTCTCACGATCTCCAGCCCGGACAGCACGCCGAGCACGCCGTCATAGCGCCCGCCCGTCGGCTGTGTGTCGAGGTGCGAGCCGACATAGACGGGAAGCGCATCGGGATCCGTGCCTGGACGCATCGCGAACATGGTGCCCATCTGGTCGACGGCCACGCTCATGCCCGCCTCCTCGCACCAGCGCTTGAACAGATGCCGGCCCTCGCCGTCCTCGTCGGTCAGGGTCTGGCGGTTGTTGCCGCCGGCGACGCCGGGGCCGATCTTCGCCATCTCGTGGATCACCTCCCACAGCCGGTCGGCGTTGATCCTCAGATTCTCGCCCGGTGCGGCCATCTTTGTCCCCCTATTCGATTTCGTCGAGCACACCCTTCAGGCAATCGACGATCATGTCGATGTGGCTCTTCTCCACGATGAGCGGCGGAGAAAGCGCAATGATGTCGCCGGTGGTGCGGATGAGCACGCCCTTCTCGAAGGCCTTGAGGAAGGCGGAGAAGGCGCGCCTGGTCGGCTGGCCGGCAATCGGTTCGAGCTCGATGGCGCCGACAAGGCCGATGTTGCGGATGTCGATGACGTGGGGCGCGTCCTTCAGCGAATGCAGCGCCTCCTCCCAATAGGGGGCGAGTTCCGCGCCGCGAGTCAGAAGCCCTTCCTCCTTGTAGGTCTCCAGCGTCGCAAGGCCGGCGGCCGAGGCGATCGGATTGCCGGAATAGGTGTAGCCGTGGAAGAACTCGATCAGGTGCTCCGGGCCGTTCATGAAAGCGTCGTGGATCTCCTTCTTCACCAGAACGGCGCCCATCGGGATGACGCCGTTGGTGACGCCCTTGGCCGTTGTCATGATGTCGGGCACCACGTCGAAATAGTCGGCGGCAAAGGGGGCGCCCAGCCGGCCGAAGCCGGTGATGACCTCGTCGAAGATGAGCAGGATGCCGTGCTTGTCGCAGATCTCGCGCAGCCGCTTGAGATATCCCTTTGGCGGGATGAGAACGCCCGTGGAGCCGGCCACGGGCTCCACGATCACCGCGGCGACGGTGGAGGCGTCGTGCAGCGCCACGATGCGCTCCAGCTCGTCGGCCAGCTCTGCCCCGTGCTCGGGTTCTCCGCGGGTGAAGGCGTTTCTGCCCGGCAAGTGGGTGTGAGGCAGATGGTCGACGCCGGTCAAAAGCGTGCCGAACATCTTGCGGTTGGCGACGATGCCGCCAACCGAGATGCCGCCGAAGTTCACCCCGTGATAGCCGCGTTCGCGCCCGATCAGGCGGAAGCGCGCTCCATCGCCCCTGGCCCGGTGGTAGGCGAGCGCGATCTTGAGCGCCGTCTCCACGGACTCGGAGCCGGAATTGGTGAAGAAGACATGCTCCAGGCCGGCGGGCGCCATGTCCACCAGCCGGTTGGCAAACTCGAAGACGATGGGATGGCCCATCTGGAAGGCCGGCGCATAGTCCAGCTCGGCCACCTGCTTCTGGATCGCCTCGGTGATCCTCGGCCGGCAATGGCCGGCATTCACGCACCACAGCCCTGCGGTGCCGTCCAGAATGCGGCGCCCGTCATCGGCCGTATAGTGCATGTCCTTGGCCGCCACCAGCATGCGTGGCGCCTGCTTGAACTGTCGGTTCGCCGTAAACGGCATCCAGAACGCGCTGAGATCGTTCGGCTTTACGTTGAGCCGGTTCGACATGAAGCCTCCGCTATGTTCCCCTGTCCCGGTCAAGCTTGGTATTCTGGGCGAAGGTATGATACGCAAATTTTTGACCGTTTGGACAAACGTTAGCACCGCCTCACGGGCGGTCAAGACCATTGTAGGGATTTTGAACGGCCCGGGCGCGCGCCAGCGGCGCCGAGAAGCTGGGCCAGACGGCGGCGAGGGAGCCAGGGCAGCGATGCGGGAAGCCAACCATGGATAAGCCGGCGGGGCGCAAGCGCACGCGCATCCAGCGCGAAAAGCGCGAGCTCATTCTGGAGGCGGCGCTGGAAGTCTTCTCGCAGCACGGCTTCCGCGGCTCGACCATAGACCAGATCGCCGAGGCTGCCGGCATGTCGAAGCCCAACCTGCTCTATTACTTCAAGGGCAAGGAGGCGATCTTCGTCACTCTCATCGACCGGCTGATGGAGGCGTGGCTTGCGCCGCTGCGCGAGATGGACGCGGCGGGCGACCCGCAGACCGAGATCCGCAGCTACATCCGCCGCAAGATCGAGATGGCGCGCGACTTCCCGCGCGAAAGCCGCCTGTTCGCCAACGAGATCCTGCAGGGCGCGCCGCGCATCCTGCCGCTGCTCGAAGGCGAGCTGAAGGAACTGGTGGACGAGAAGGCCGGGATCATCCGCGAATGGATGCGCCAGGGAAAGCTGAAGAAG
Source organism: Chelativorans intermedius (assembly GCF_025398255.1). Taxonomy (GTDB): domain Bacteria; phylum Pseudomonadota; class Alphaproteobacteria; order Rhizobiales; family Rhizobiaceae; genus Chelativorans; species Chelativorans intermedius. The sequence continues at coordinate 59,200 of NZ_JAODNW010000001.1, forward strand.
GCCGACCCCCACCACTTCATCTTCGCCATCTGGGCGACCACCCAGCACTATGCCGATTTCGACGTGCAGGTGCGCGCCGTGCTCGGGCCGGACAAGGGGGGAGAGGGCAGGTTCGAGGACGCGGCGCGGTTTCTGGAGGGGCTGTTCTTGGGGTGAGGGGTGTGAGCCCGTCTCTATCGAGTTGGCAGAAGTTGGTGATTCAAATCCTACCGCCCCTGCCGTATCTCCGTCAGCGTCTTCGCCGGTGTGATCGCTTCCTTGTCCAGCTTCACCTCGATGATCGCCGGTCTGCCGCTCTGCCTTGCGCGCTCGAAGGCCCCCGCGAAATCCTCCGTCTTCTCCACCGTCTCCCCATGCCCGCCATGGGCGCGCGCGAGCGCGGCGAAGTCGGGATTCACGAGATCGGTGCCCGACACGCGGCCGGGATAGGCGCGTTCCTGGTGCATGCGGATGGTGCCGTAGGTGCCGTTGTTGACGACCACCACGATGATGGGCAGGCCGTATTGCACGGCGGTGGCGAATTCCTGGCCGTTCATGAGGAAGCAGCCATCGCCGGCAAAGGCGATCACCGCGCGCTCGGGGAAGAGATCCTTGGCGGCCACCGCGGCGGGCACGCCATAGCCCATGGAGCCGGAGGTGGGCGCGCCCTGGGTGGCGAAGCGGCGGAAGCGGCGGAAGCGGTGCACCCAGGTGGCGTAGTTGCCGGCGCCATTGGTCAGGATTGCGTCTTCGGGCAGGTTCTCGTCCAGCCACGCCATGATGGGCCCCATCTTCACCGCGCCCGGCCCGCTGTCGGGCGGCGTGGACCACGCCAGATAGGCGGCGTGCAGGCGCTCCGTTTCGCCCGCCCAGGGCGGCGTGCCGGCGGGGGCCCGCCGGGCAAAGGCGGCAGCGAAGGCGCGCGGCGTGGCGTTGATGGCGAGGATGGGGCGGTAGACGCGGCCGAGCTCCTGCGGGTCGGGGTGAACATGCACCAGCGCCTGCGCGGGATAGGGGCTTTTCAGAAGTGTGTAGTCGGAAGAAGGGATTTCTCCAAAGCGACCGCCGACCAGCAGGACGAGATCGGCCGCCCGGATCGCCTCTGCCAGGCGCGGATTGGGGCCGATGCCGATGTCGCCGGCATAGCAGGGGTGCAGGTGGTCGAACAGCATCTGGCGGCGGAAGGAACAGCCGACAGGCAGCGCCCAGCGTGCCGCCGCCTCCTGGAAGGCGTGCACCGCGGCGGCGTCCCACTGCGTGCCGCCTAGGATGACGAAGGGGTGTCGCGCCCGGCCCAGAAGGGCCAACAGGCGCTCCATCTCCTCCTCGCCGGGTCGGGTTTCCACCGGCGTCGCCGGCAGGGCGGCCGGGGCCTGCGCCATCCCGGTGAGCATGTCCTCCGGCAGCGAGACGACCACCGGCCCCGGCCGGCCTGCGGTGGCCACCGCGAAGGCGCGGGTGACGAGCTCTGGAATGCGTGCGGCATCGTCGATCTCCACCACCCACTTGGCCAGCCCGCCATAGAAGGCGCCGTAATCCATCTCCTGAAACGCTTCGCGTGCGCGCGCCGTGCGTCCCACCTGGCCGATGAAGAGGATCATGGGGTTGGAGTCCTGGGCGGCGATGTGCACGCCGGCTGCTGCGTTGGTGGCGCCGGGGCCGCGGGTGACGAAGCATATGCCGGGCCTGCCCGTCAGCCTTCCGTGGCAGTCGGCCATCATGGCCGCGCCCCCTTCCTGGCGGCAGACGATGGTGCGGATTGGCGAATCGTGGAGTGCGTCGAGCACCGCCAGGTAGCTTTCGCCCGGCACGCAATACAGGCGGTCGACGCCATTGGCCTCCAGCGCCTCGACGACGAGCTGGCCGCCGGTCTTCATGGGTTTTCCTCCTCCACTTCGCGCAGGATCTCCTCGGTGTGCTCGCCGAGCCTCGGGCTTGGCCGCCCATAGGCAGGCGGCGTCAGCGACATCAGCATGGGCGAGCGCACGGAGGGCAGCCGGTTGCCGCGCCCGTCCTCAAGGTCGAGGCGCATCCCGCGAGCCTCGGTCTGCGGGTCGGCAAACATCTCGGCAATGGTGTTGATGGGGCTTGCCGGCACGCCCGCCGCCTCCAGCCTCTCAAGCAGCGCGTCGCGCGCAAACGCCTTCAGCCTGGGCGCGATGGCGGCGCGCAGCGCCTCGCGATTGGCAACGCGCGCGGCGTTGGTGGCAAAGCGCGGCTCGCCCGCCAGCGCCTCGTGCCCCAGCACGGCGCACAGCCGGGCAAACTGCCCGTCATTGCCCACGGCAAGGATCACGTGGCCATCGGCCACCTCGAACACCTCGTAGGGCGCAATGTTGGGATGGGCGTTGCCCATGCGCCGCGGCGCCTGGCCGGAGACGAGATAGTTCATGTTCTGGTTGGCGAGCACGGCGATCTGCGCGTCGTAGAGGGCCATGTCGATGAGCTGGCCCTGGCCGGTCCGTTCCGCGTGGCGCAGGGCGGCCTGGATGGCGATGACGGCGTAAAGCCCGGTAAAGATGTCGGAAACGGCTACGCCCACCTTCTGTGGCTCGCCCTCCGCCGGCCCGGTGATGGACATCAGGCCCGACATGCCCTGAATGATGAAGTCGTAGCCGGCGCGCGCCGCATAGGGGCCGTGCTGGCCGAAGCCGGTGATGGAGCAATAGACGAGGCGCGGGTTGAGCGCCTTCACGCTGTCGTAATCGAGGCCGTATTTCCTCAGCCCCCCGAGCTTGAAGTTCTCGATGAGCACATCCGCCGTGGCGATGAGCTTCAGAAGCGCCGCGCGATCGCGCTCCTGCCGGAAGTCGAGCGCGATGGAGCGCTTGCCCCGGTTGCAGGCGTGGAAATAGGCGGCCGAAAGGTTCTCGCCGTCCCCGGCCGTCACGAAGGGCGGGCCCCAGCCGCGCGTGTCGTCGCCGCCTTGCGGATTTTCCACCTTGATGACGTCGGCGCCCAGATCGGCCAGCACCTGGCCCGCCCACGGGCCTGCCAGAATGCGCGCCAGCTCCACCACACGAATGCCCTTGAGCGGGGGTTCGGCCATTTCTGCCTTTCTCGCAGCGTCTCCTTCGCGATGTGACTAGCAGATGCCCCGGCCCACCGCCAGCGCCGCGCCTTGATCCTCAGCCGGCCGCGCCTTTGGCCCAGGCGCAGAAATCCTCCATGATGAGATTCCGATTCAACTCGTTGAGAGATTCGTGGCGGGTTTCGCCGTAAATCCTTGTTTGCAGATTCGAAAAGCCCTCGCGCGCAAGGCGGGCTGCCAGGCGCCGCATGGTTGCGCCGCCTTTCGTCGAGGGATCGCCTCCGCCGCCCACAAGCTGGATCGGCAGGTCCCTTCGCACTGTGGCTGCAAGGCTGCCTCCGACAGCCAGCAGGTTGAGATCGAAAACGGCGCGCCACATCGCCACCGTGGCATCCCGGCCGCACAGCGGATCGGCGATATAGGCTGCGACCTCCGCGGCATCGCGCGACAGCCAGTCGAAGGGTGTCGCGGCGTCGGGAATGGCGCTCGCCCAGGCGCGGAACGTCAGGCGCGGCATCAGCCGCGAGGGTACGTCGGAGCCGAGCCGCAACCGTTCCCAGCCGAGCACGGCCCTGGCGGCGCGCGCCGCCAGCGGGCTTGCAAGGGGCGCGTTCCACAATGCGGCGGCGCGGAGCCGACCCGCATGGCGCCGCAGGAAGGCAAGCGCGATGATGGCGCCCAGGGAGTGGCCGAACAGGATGACGGGCAGGCCCGGATGGTCCGCGGCGATGCGGTCGTGCACGGCCAGCACGTCGGCCAGCACGTTCTCTGCTGCCGGTTCGGGCCCGAAGGAGCCCATGGGCGCCCCCGGCGCCCTGGTGTGCCCGTGGCCGCGGTGGTCATGCGCATAGGCGGCAAGGCCGCAGTCGGCCAGCAGCCGCGCAAAGCGCCCATAGCGCCCGGCGTGTTCGGCGAGGCCGTGGTTGATCTGCACGATGGCCCGCGGCCGGCCCTGCGGCGCATGGACATAAAGCCGCAGCGCCGCCCCGGTGGGCGTCTCGAGCGTGGTTTCCGTCTGCCAGCCCACCGTTGCTCCCTGACCTCGTTTGGCCTACATACGCGGCGAAATCAGCCAACGGGGAGCGGCGAACAGCGCGTGGTGAAATCTCGTCGTCGGACCGGGGTCGGCCCGCTTCACCGCTTTCTTTTCGCCGCGTTCCCATCACCCTGACCCACGGAGCATACCCGCCCCATGGCACGCCAATTCATCTACCACATGGCCGGGCTCAGCAAGGCCTACGGTTCCAAGAAGGTTCTCGACAACATTCACCTGTCCTTCTACCCCGATGCCAAGATCGGCATTCTGGGGCCCAACGGCGCCGGCAAGTCCACCGTGCTGCGCATCATGGCCGGCCTCGACAAGGAGTTCACGGGTGAGGCGTGGCTTGCCGACGGTGCCACCTGCGGATACCTGCCGCAGGAGCCGCAGCTCGATCCCGCACTCGACGTGATGGGCAACGTCATGCAGGGCGTGGCGGCGAAGAAGGCGATCCTCGACCGCTACAACGAGCTGATGATGAACTACTCCGACGAGACGGCGGAGGAGGCGGCCAGGCTGCAGGATCAGATCGACAGCCAGAACCTGTGGGATCTCGATTCCCAGGTGGAAATGGCGATGGAGGCGCTGCGCTGCCCGCCGGGCGATGCCGACGTCACCATGCTCTCGGGCGGCGAGAAACGCCGGGTCGCGCTCTGCCAGCTCCTGCTGCGCCAGCCGGATCTTCTGCTCCTCGACGAACCGACCAACCATCTCGACGCCGAGACCACGGCCTGGCTGGAGAAGCATCTGCGCGAATATCCCGGCGCCGTTCTCATCGTCACCCACGACCGCTATTTCCTCGACAATGTGACGGGCTGGATTCTGGAGCTCGACCGCGGCCGCGGCATCCCCTACGAAGGCAACTACACGGCCTATCTGGAGAAGAAGGCCAAGCGGCTGGAGCAGGAGGGGCGCGAGGAGGCGGCGCGGCAGAAGGCGCTGGCCCGCGAGCGCGAGTGGATTGCCGCCAGCCCCAAGGCACGCCAGGCGAAGTCCAAGGCGCGCATCCGCGCCTATGACGAGCTGGTGCAGGCAGCCGCCCAGCGCCGGCCGGGCGAGGCGCAGATCATCATTCCCTCGGGCGAGCGGCTGGGCAATGTGGTCATCGAGGTGGAGGGCCTCACCAAGGGCTATGGCGACCGGCTGCTCATCGACAATCTCTCCTTCAAGCTGCCGCCGGGCGGCATCGTCGGCGTCATCGGTCCCAACGGCGCCGGCAAGACCACGCTGTTCCGCATGATCACCGGCCAGGAAAAGCCGGACAGCGGCGAGATCCGTGTGGGCGAGACGGTCAGGCTCGGCTATGTCGACCAGAGTCGCGACGCGCTCGATCCCGACAAGACCGTGTGGGAGGAGATTTCCGGCGGCAACGACATCATCAGGCTGGGCAAGCACGAGGTGAACTCGCGGGCCTATTGCGCGGCCTTCAACTTCAAGGGCGGCGACCAGCAGCAGAAGGTGGGCACGCTGTCGGGCGGCCAGAGAAACCGCGTGCACATGGCCAAGCTGCTCAAGGAGGGCGGCAACGTTCTCCTGCTCGACGAGCCGACCAACGACCTCGACACCGAGACGCTGGCAGCGCTCGAGGACGCGCTGGAGAATTTCGCCGGCTGCGCGGTCATCATCTCCCACGACCGCATGTTCCTCGACCGGCTGGCCACCCACATCCTGGCCTTCGAGGGCGACAGCCATGTGGAATGGTTCGAGGGCAATTTCGAGGAATACGAAGCCGACAAGATGCGCCGCCTCGGCCCCGAGAGCGTCAATCCGAAGCGGGTGACGTACAAGCCGCTGACGCGGTAATCTCAAACGGCAGGCCGATAAGGCCCGGGCTCCGCGGACTCCAGAAGATCGAGTTCGCGGAGTTTCTGCAATTTCTGGCGAATTTTTCCCCTCACGAAGCAATCTCGTGGGTAGAGGGGTGCCAGCTCTTCTTCAAGGCGGCAGATGTCGCGCCCGAGTGTCAGAAATATGCCGCATTCGCATTCCCTTGCAGGGGCAATCATAGTATCGGTGGGGTGGGAGGAAAGGAAGCGGGGGCAGCCGGTTCGTCGGCTCCGCGCGGGATGGCACAACGCAAGAGGGCAGGCGGACACCCATGCTAAGGCGGACAAGCGAGCGCGAGGCGACCGATTTCTCCATCATGGCCGCACCGGAGGTCTTCAGCCGGGTGGCGATTGGCGGGATCGGCGTCGAGATCCCGGCAGACTCCATCTCCAACGAGGAGCTGGTGGCTTCCTACAACAGCTGGGTGGAAAAGGAGAACGCGGCGCGCGCGGCGCGCGGCGAGGCGCCGCTGCCGCGCTCGGATGCGGATTTCATCGTCCATGCTTCGGGCATCCGCCGCCGCCACGTCTATGAGCGCGAGGGCATTCTCGACCCCGACCGCATGGCGCCGCGCATTCCCGCCCGCGGCGACGACGAGCTGTCGGTGATGGCCGAGTTCGGCCTCAAGGCGGCGCAGAAGGCGCTTGCCGATGCGGGGTGCGAGGCGCAGGACGTCGACCTGGTCATCTGCTCGGCCGCCCACCATCAGCGGCCCTATCCGGCGCTCGGCATCGAGATCCAGCAGGCGCTGGGCACGAGCGGAGCCGCCTTCGACATGGGGCTCGGCTGCTCCTCGGCGCTTGCGGGCCTGCATGTGGCGGCAAACCTGATCCGCGCTGGCGCTCACCGGCGGGTGCTGGTGGTGACGCCGGAGCTCATCACCGGGCTGTTGAACTTTCGCGACCGGCAGACCCACTTCATCTTTGGCGATGCCTCGGTGGCCGTTCTCCTGGAGGGCATGGGCAAGGGCGAGGAAAGGCCGGGCCGCTTCGAAGTGGTCGACACGCGCACCTGGACCCGCTTTTCCAACAACATTCGCACCAATTTCGGCTTTCTTGCCCGCCTCGCGCAGGACGACCCCTCCATGCTCGACATGGAAGACAAGATGATCAAGCAGCAGGGCAACAAGGTCTTCAAGGAGGTGACGGTCGCCGGCCATCAGTTCATCGTCGATTTCCTGGCCGAGCACGGCCACACGCCGCGCACCATCCGCCGCTTCTGGCTGCACCAGGCCAATGCCCGCATGAACGCCATGATCCTGAAGCTCGCCTTCGGCAAGGAGGTGGGGCACGACCGCGCCCCCACCGTGCTGGAGCGGCTCGGCAACACGGCTGCGGCCGGCGCCATCGTGGCGCTCGCGGAAAACCACAAGGACATGCAGGCCGGCGATTTCGGGCTCCTGTGCGCCTTCGGCGCGGGATATTCCATCGGCGGCGCGTTGCTTCGGATGATGTAGGCCGCCGCGGGCGGCAGGAGGGAAGCGCCATTCACGATCTGTCCCATTCCGCAGACATTGCAGCCGAGATCGTGCCGGCGGCAAAGCTTTCCGGGCGCGTTGCCGGCACGTTCACCGCAACGGGCGAGGACTTCCAGACACGCGCCGTTCCGTCGCTTGCCCTCGGTTTCGAGGGCATCGAAGGCGATCGTCATGCCGGCTTGACGCGGCGCTCGGGCGGGCGCGAGCCGTGGTATGCGCGCGGAACCGAAATACGCAACGCGCGCCAGCTTTCCATCGTCGCGCCGGACGAGCTGGCCGAGATCGCCCGGCATATGGAGATCGGGGAAATCCGGCCGGAGTGGATCGGCGCCAATCTTCTTGTCGAGGGCGTGCCACGCCTTTCCATGCTGCCGGCGGGCACGCTCCTCTTCTTCGCGGGCGGCGTGACGCTGAAGGTGGACGCCCAGAACGGGCCATGCCGCATTGCCGGGCGCGCCGTGGCAGAGAATGCCGGCATGGCGGATGTCGAGGCTGGGGCGCTGCTTTTCCCGAAAGTCGCCTGCAGGTTGCGCGGCGTGGTGGCATGGGTGGAGAAGCCGGGGCGGATCGCGGCGGGCGAAGCGCTGTCCGTGCGCATTCCCGAACAGTGGATCTACCGGGCCTGAAGCTTCAATCGTCCTCCTCGGGGTCGAGCAGGCGTGTGGCGCGCCAGCGCGTCAGCACATCGTTGATCTGGTCGACCACGAAGAAACGCGCCGCGTCGCGGTCGTAGCCCTCGGCCAGCAGCGCGTCATAGTCGCTGTGCTCGTGGCGCACATGGGTGACGGTGGCCAGCCAAACGGCCACCGAGGCCGGCAGCCCGCGCAGCTTGCGGTCGTCCGCAAGCGCCCGGATCGTCTCCGTATCGGCATAGGGAGCGTGCGGCAGCAGCGCCCTCAGCGCCTTGTTCACCGCACGCTGGCGGGCAGTCGAGACCCTCATGGTTCCCTCCGGGCATCGGCCTGCGCCCGTTCCACCACGGGACACAGGGTTTCACAAGAGGGATGGCTTGCCAAGGTCTCGAATTTCACATAAACATATCTTTATATCTTTTTTCTGGAGACGCACATGCTGACACGCCCGACCATCCGGCTCGATGTCATGGTGGACATCCTCAAGGCGGCGGCCGAGCCCAGCCGGCTGCGCATTCTGGTGCTTCTGTCCCATGCCGACCTCACCGTCTCCGACCTGACGGAAATCCTCGGCCAGTCGCAGCCGCGTGTCTCGCGGCATCTCAAGCTGTTGCTCGATGCCGGGCTGATCGTGCGCTATCAGGAGGGCTCCTGGGCCTTCTTCCGCCTGTCGGAGGCAGATGCCGCGCGCGAGTTCGTCGATGGCGTGGTGGCGCGCATCGACCGCACCGGCCCGGTGACGGACCGCGATCTGGAGCGGCTGGAGGCCATCAAGCGGCGCCGGCAGGAGCGGGCGGCCGAATATTTCGCCAGAAACGCGGCAAGCTGGGACCAGATTCGCTCGCTGCACGTGCCCGACGCCGCCGTCGAGGCGGGGCTTGCGGGGCTGGTGGGCGACCGGCCCTTTCAGTCCATGGTCGATCTGGGCACCGGCACCGGGCGGCTTCTGGAGCTTTTCGCGCCGCTCTACCGGCGCGGCGTGGGGATTGACCGCTCGCGCGAGATGCTGGCGGTGGCGCGCGCCAATCTGGAACGTGCCGGCATCGCCCATGCCCAGGTGCGGCTCGGCGACATCTATGCGCCGCCGGTGGAGCGCGACGCCCACGATCTCGTCACCATTCATCAGGTGCTGCATTATCTGGAGGATCCCGCGCTCGCCATCCGCGAGGCGGCGCGCCTGCTTCGCCCTGGCGGGCGGCTGGTGATCGTCGATTTCGCACCGCATGGTCACGAGTTCCTGCGCGAGGAGCATGCGCATCTGCGTCTGGGCTTCGCCGACCGGCAGATCGCCGAATGGCTGGGCGAGGCCGGGCTGGCGCTGGAGGAGGCGCGCGCCTTCGCCCCGCGCGGCGAGGCGGCCGATGGGCTGACCGTAAAGCTGTGGCTGGCGCGCGACGGGCGCATCCTGATGGCCGAAGAGTCCGATGCAACCCCGGCAGGCGAGGAGATTGCTTGATGTCCAGATACCGGTTTTCGCGGCGCCCGGAGCAGGGCGGAAAGATCCGCGTCTCCTTCGAGTTCTTCCCGCCCAAGACGGAGGAGATGGAGCGCCGCCTTTGGGAGACGGTGGAGCGGCTTGCGCCACTCAGACCGGATTTCGTTTCCGTCACCTATGGGGCGGGCGGTTCGACGCGCGAGCGCACGGCGCGCACCGTGCGTCGCATCCTGGAGGAGACGGCGCTGACGCCGGCTGCGCATCTGACCTGCGTGGATGCCGACCGCGAATCGGTCGATGCCGTCATCCGCGACTTCGCCGCCATGGGCGTGCGCCGCTTCGTGGCATTGAGGGGCGACCCCGCCGAAGGCGTGGGCGCGGCCTATCGCCCGCATCCGCGCGGCTATGCCAACGGGGCGGAGCTGGTGGCGGCGCTCGCCCGCCAGGGCGATTTCGACATCTCGGTCTCCGCCTATCCCGAAAAGCACCCCGAAAGCCCGGATTTCGCCACCGACATCGAGATGCTGAAGCGCAAGGTGGACAATGGCGCCACCCGCGCCATCACCCAGTTCTTCTTCGACAACGACGTTTATGAGCGTTATGTGGAACGGGCGCGCCGCGCCGGCATCTACATCCCCATCGTGCCGGGCATTCTGCCGGTGCACAACTTCACGCAGATGCAGCGCTTCGCCGGCCAGTGCGGGGCGCATGTGCCGGCCTGGCTCGCCGAGCGCTTCCAGGGGCTCGAACACGATGCCGCAACGCACCAGCTCGTGGCAGCGGCCGTGGCGGCCGAGCAGGTGCTCGACCTGATCGAGCGCGGGGTGGAGGACTTCCACTTCTACACGATGAACCGCGCCGACCTGGCCTTCGCCATCTGCCATCTGATCGGCATCCGCCCGGCTGTGGAGCAGGCCGGCCGGCAACCGGCAGCGGCCTGACCCTGCATAGGGAAAGGCCGGGCTTGCGCCCGGCCTTTCCGTAATCTTTTCAGCTTTTTCCCGTCTTTTGTTGTTTCGCTGCTTAGGGAAGGACCCCCATGATGGCCGCGGCAATAAAGGCAAAGGCCGCACAAATCACGAGCGCACTGAGTGGTCGCGTCAGTCCCATAAGCAAAGCCTCCTCTGCAGACTGATGGCCGGATTCTACGATTTCACGCCATCTTGCCAAGCGCTTTCTATGCTGCGGCGCAGCAGCGCTGTGCAAAATCCTGCTGCCGGCATTGCTTCGCGGTTGAATTTTCAGTGCAAACGGTCCCGTTCACGTTGTATTAACACCTGCCGTCCGGGGCGTGCCTGACAGCCTTCACAGCCTGGAGAACAGGCTTGCCGTGGGCCAGCCATCCGCCGGCAGGCCGAGGCGCATCTGCTCCTTGCGCACCGCCTCGCGGGTCATGGCGCCAAGGATGCCGTCTATGCCGCCGACATCGTGGCCCCGCGCGGCCAGTTTCCCTTGAAGCTGCTTCATCACCTCCGGGGCAAGACCCGGTTCCGGGCTGCGCGGATCGAAGGGCGGCGCGCCGGCGAAGCGGGCCGCCAGATGGGCCGCAGTCAGCGTGTAGACCAGCGACTGGTTCCATTCCAGATAGATGTCGAAATTGTCATAGGCCAGGAATGCGGGGCCCTTGTGCCCCATGGGCAGGACCAGACGGGCCGGCAGCGCGTCGGCGGGCAGGGGGCTGCCGTCGCGGGCCGTCACGCCGAGGCGCGCCCACTCGCTGCGCGGCAGGCGGTTCTCCAGCCCTGCCAGCTCCCAGGGCATGGCTGCCGGCACGCGCACCTCATCAAGCCAGGGCTGGCCGGCCTTCCAGCCCAGGGCTGCGATGGCATGTGCGGCGGTCAGGATGGCATCGGGCGCGCTTCCCTTCAGGTCCACACGGCCATCGCCGTCGCCATCCACGCCCTTTTCCAGATAGTCGCTCGGCAGCATCTGAAGCTGGCCGATCTCGCCGGCCCACGCGCCGGTCACGTCGGCCGGCACGGCGCCGCGGTCGATAAGCTTCAGCAGCGCGATGAGCTCGGGGCGGAAGATCTCGGGCCGGCGGCAGTCGTGGGCCAGGGTGGTGAGCGCATCGAGCGTCGAGAAATCGCCCTGCACTGCGCCGAAATCCGTCTCCAGCGCCCAGAAGGAGGCAATCACCGGCCCAGGCACGCCGAACCGGCTTTGCGCCTCGGCAAAGGTGCGCGCATATTTCTCCAGGTTCCTCCGCCCGTTCACCAGACGATATTCATTGATCATGCGCCCGGCGAACTCGCGGAAGGTCTGGGTGAAGACCGCCTGCGCGCGGTCGCGCCTGAGCACCCGTTCGTCCACCCTTGCGCGGGCAAGGGCGGCGCGCCCTGCGGGCCCCACGCCCTCGGCGACGGCCTGTGCCTCCACCCCGGCGCGCCAGGCGGCGAAGTCTCCGCCGCATTGCTGGGCGCTTGCGGCGGTGGGCAGGGTGATGGCGGCGAGAATCGCCAGAAGCGGCGCAGCCTTCAGTCGCGGTCGCATGTCTTTCCTTCTCTCCGTTCGCGGGTTGCGGGATGCCCGTTCACGCGGCATTGGCGGCAAGCCAGGCGCGCCAGGCGCGGATGCTTCCGTGAAAGGCGTTGATGTCCGCGTCGCCCTCGATCCCCGGCACAACCCCCGTTCCCGTGTACTGCCAGAACACCCAAGGATGATCGGCATATGTGTCATCGGGATGGCCGGCCACGGAGCGCAGCCAGAAGGGATAATCGGCAAAGCGTTCCAGCCCGTTGTCGTCGAAGAAGTCGACGGAGGTATAGATGATCGGCCGCCTGCCGTAGTGCCGTTCCACGGCGTCGAGGAAGATTTGCATTTCGCGCCGCACCTCCTGCGGCGGCGGGCGCCGCCTGCAGGTGGGCGAGTGCGAGTTCCACTCCATGTCCAGCACCGGCGGCAGGGCGTCCTTCTCGCGCGGCACATGGCGGATGAACCAGCGCGCCTGCTCGATGGCTGGACGACAGAAGTAGAAGAAGTGATAGGCTCCCCGCGGAATGCCGGCGGCACGAGCCTCGCGCCAGTTGCGCGCGAAGGTCTCGTCCACGAGGTCTCCGCCCTCCGTGGCCTTGATGAAGGCGAAGGAAATGCCGCTACCCGCCACGCGCCGCCAGTCCACCTCGCCCTGATATTTGGAGACGTCGGTGCCGTGGACCGGATAGGCCCAGGGCGGACGGTCCGTCCATTCGTGGGGGTCGTTGTCGGCGAAGCGCAATCCGCCGGATGCTGGCACCGGGGAAGCCATGTCTGCAAAATGATCGTAGCTTACCCGCGCACAGGCCGTCAGGACGATGAGCAGCAGAATCGTCAACAGGCGCATCTTTAAGGAGGTCTCCCCGGCGGCGAATCGCTATCTTGGGTCGCAGTCTCGGGGATAAGCCATGCGAAGCGCTCTTTCCATCCTCAAATGGCCGGCCGGTCTTCTCGTGCTGCTTGCGGCGGCGGCGGCCTTGTGGCTGTGGCTGCTGCCGCCGGGGCTCATCCGCGTCGGCGCCAACTATGCGGCGAAGATCGTCTGCTCCAATGTCTATCTGGCCGATCGCGATCCGGCGGCCGTGCTGAGCGAGGATGTGCAGGCGCCGGGGCATCCGCTTTTGCGGCTGATGCGCGTGAAGGTGGAGCCGCAGGCCGCACTCGTGCGCACGGGGCTGCTGGGCGTGTTCGGCGACGGGCTTGCCGTCTTTCGCGGCGGCACCGGCTGTGCCGCCGTGCCCGATGGCGATGTCGCCGCGGCGCGCGGACCGGCGATCGGCATGCCGACGGCACACGGCAGCACCGATCTGTGGCCCGAAGGCACGCGCATCGACGTCTCCGACCACCAGCGGCTTGCCGCGGTGCTCGACGATGCCGCGCTCACCGGTCCCGGAATGCGCGCCGTCATCGTCGTCCAGGACGGGCGCATCGTGGGCGAACGCTTCGGCGCGGGCGTGATGGCCCATGACCGGCCGCTCCTCGGCTGGTCCATGACGAAGACTGTCACCGCCGCCATCGTCGGCACGCTGGTCGGAGCGGACCGGCTTTCGGTGGACGATGCCGATCTGCTCGCCGAGTGGGCCGGCGACGAGCGGGCGCGCATCACCGTTGCCCATCTTCTCGGCATGGAAAGCGGGCTCGCCTTCAACGAAAGCTACGGCGGTGTCAGCGATGTGACCCGCATGCTCTATCTCGAACCGGACATGGCCGCCTTCGCCGCCGGCAGACCGCTGATCCACCCTCCGGGCGAGCATTTCGCCTATTCCAGCGGCACGAGCGTGATCCTCTCGCGGGTATGGCAGAACGCCTTTGCCGACGAGCGACAGGCGCTTGCCTGGCCCCGCCGGGCGCTGTTCGGCCCGCTGGGGATGGACACGGCCGTTCTGGAAACCGATGCGCGCGGCACGTTCGTCGGCTCGTCCTATCTCTATGCCTCGGCGCGTGATTGGGCACGCTTCGGCCTGCTTCTGCTGCAGGATGGCGTCTGGGAGGGCCAGCGCATCCTGCCGCCGGGCTGGGTGGAGTGGATGCGCACCCCCACACGGGCTTCCGGCGGCGAGTATGGCCGCAGCCTGTGGTTCCATGGCCCGCGTGTCACCACGCCGCCCTGGCAGCATCAGGACGCGGGCTTCACATTGCCGGCGGATGCCTATTGGATGATCGGACATGACGGGCAGACGATCACCGTCATCCCTTCGCGCCGGCTTGTGGTGCTGCGTATGGGGCTCACCCCGACGCGGCTGGGTTACAAGCCGCAGGCTCTGGTGGAAGCGGTTGTCGGGGCGCTGGATCGACAGGAGGAATAGGGCAGGACCCTACCGGGGACTGTCCGGCAGTGTGATGACGGCGTGGATGGCATAGCCGCGAAAAGGCGAGTCGAACGAGAGTCTTGCGCCGCGCTTCTCGCATTCCGATTCAAGAACTTCACGCAGAGAATCACGTGGCGCGACGTGAAAGGCGGCAAGCCAGCGCCGGAGCGCCGCACGAAACCAGCCGGGCAGCCGCTCCTGGCGCCCGAAATCCACGATGTGCAGCGCGCCGCCGGGGGCCGTATGGTCGAGTGCGGAGGCAATGGCGGCCTGCCACGGCGGGATCATCGACAGCGCATAGGACAGGAAGACACGGTCGAAATCCCGCCGGCCGAAAATCGTCGTGGCGTCAAAGGCGGCGGCGTCGGCCTCCGCCAGCCGCACCCGGCCCCCCAGCCGCTCGCGGTGCATGCGCTTGTGCGCCGTCTCCAGCATGGCGCGCGAGATGTCGAGCCCGAAAAAGCCGGCATCGGGATAGCGGCGGGCGGCAAGCGCCAGGTTGCGGCCCGTGCCGCAGCCAAGCTCCAGCACGGTGCCGCCTTCCGGCACCGCCAGCCCGTCGATGAGCCTGTCGCGGCCGAGCAGGTAGAATTTCCGCGTGATGTCGTAGATGTGGCGCTGATGGCGGTAGATGCCGTCCATCAGCCGCGCATGGGCGGGGCTGTCGGTGACGGCCATTACCCCTCCTTCTTCACATAGAGGTGGAAGCCGCCATAGATGGCCGAGCGGTCGCGGGCGGAAAGGTCGCGCGAACGGGCGAATTCGTAGCGCCACTGGTCGAGAAGCGCCGGCGAAAGCCGCCCCGGCAGCAATGTGGGCTGGGCGGCGGTGCGGAAGATGACGCGCGCGCCGGGTGCTGCGGTGCGGGTTATCTCGCTCCAGAGATGGTTGAGCTGCCGGTCGTTCATCCAGTCCTGTGCATCGAGCAGCACGAAACGGTCGACGCTGGCCGCGGGTTTGGCACCGAGCAGTTCGACAAAGTTGGCGTGGTGAACGCGCACGCGGTCCGCATGGCTGCGGATGGTGTCGAAGTTCTCGCGCTGGAGATAGGCGGGCAGGGCCGCTTCGCCGGGTTTCGGATAGCGGCGGGCAAAGGCCGCCCAGGCGAAATAGTTGTCCCTCAGCGGGAAATGGCAGGCGAGCTTCTCCAGCCGTGCCGACAGTACTTCGGCCATGGACTGGCTGTTGCCCAGGAGCGCGTCGTACTGCGCCGGCGGAATGCCCAGGCCGAAGAGTGAACTCTTGCGTGCCGTGGCCCAGCGGACAAGCGGCTTGTCGAACAGGGGCTTCAGCCGCTCCTCGAAGAAGCGGCGCTGCTCGCGCATGCTTTGTGCCTGCATGATCTGCGCGGGGTCGACACCGTGAAGACGTGCCAGACGGTGGCCCATGGCAATGCAGAAACCCAGGAGGCCGGTGCGATAGAAATCGCGGTCGAAGGCTGCAATGCGGCGGCGGCCCGAGAGTGTGCGCGCTTCCCAATAGCGGCGGCTCGCAGCGTCGAGCCGGGGCGCGATGAAACGGTCATAGGCGGCTTCGTTCGCCGTCTCGCCCGGCCCGCCGAAGAAGCGCAGGAAGTCGCTGTAGCCTGGAAGCGCGACGGCAGCCGCCAGCTTCAGCCGGTTCAGCGCCACATGCGCGGCGTTGAGATCCACCGCGTCGATGTGCTGCGGCGTGCGCGTCAGATAGGCCAGCACATTGCAGCCCCCGGAGGCGATGGTGACGACGCGGTGCCCCGGCCCGAGAGCCATGGCCTCCACGTCCACCTCCGGGTCCTCCCAGATCTGCGGATAGACGAGCCCGGAAAAGAGAAGCGCAAACAGCCGCTCGGACAGGCCCTCCCTCGAAAACAGCCGGTTCTGATAGACGGCCCTGCCGATGCGGCGGCGGGAGGAAAGGGCAATATCGGCGGAAAGGTCTGCCATTGAAAGCTCTCCTGAAGCCTTGCGAGGGAGCTAGCAGCGATCGATGACAGGCCGTTGTAAGCTGTGTGACACTGTGTGACGGGGTTGTGGAGAAGGGGAGACCCCGCGATGTCTGCGCCGCAGCCTATCGACTGGCCTTCATATAGGCGCGCAGAACAGCGTTCATCCGGCTTTGATAGCCCTTACCACTCTGCGGCTCGAGCCAGTCGATGACGTTGGAATCGAAGCGCACGGTCAGTTGCTTCTTCCGCTTGCCGGGCATGACGAGCCGGGTGTTCTCCCGTCTTGCCCCCGGTTTGCCGCCATCGAATGGCCAACTTCCTCCCCGGCCTATGCCGTGCCGAAGCCGCCCGCCGTCGGGGTGGTGACGATCACCGCCTCGCCGGCCTCCACCACTGTCTGGTCGCAGGCTTTCAGCCGCTCGATGCGGCCGTCCATGCGGCGCACCTCGGTGCGGCCCACCTCGCCGTCTCCGCCGCCCTCGATGCCGCGCGGCGGCACCGTGCGATGGGAGGAGAGGATGGCGCATTCCATGGTCTCCAGAAAGCGCAGCGTGCGCTGCGTCCCGTCGCCGGCCTTCCAGCGGCCCTTGCCGCCGGAGCCGGCGCGGATGTGAAAATCCTCCAGGAGCACGGGAAAGCGCAGTTCCAGCACCTCCGGGTCGGTGAGGCGCGAATTGGTCATGTGGGTGTGCACGCCGGACGTGCCGTCGAATCCGCGCCCGTCGTTCATGCGGCCGGCCGGCGAGCCCGAGCAGATGGTCTCGTAATACTGGTAGGTCTCGTTGCCGAAGGTCAGGTTGTTCATCGTGCCCTGCGCGTTGGCCAGCGCGCCCATGGCGGCGAACAGCGCGTTGGTGACGTGCTGGGAGGTCTCGACATTGCCCGCCACCACGGCCGCCGGGTAGGCAGGGCGCAGCATGCATCCCTCGGGAATGACGATGCGGATCGGCCTCAGGCAGCCGGCGTTCATGGGAATGGCGCCCTCCACCATGACGCGGAAGGCATAGAGCACGGCCGCGCGGGTTACGGGCTCGGGGGCATTGAAGTTGTTCTTCGCCACCTTCGAGGTGCCGGTGAAGTCCACCGTGGCCTCGCGCTTGTCGCGGTCCACGGTGATCTTCACGCGGATCGTCTGGCCGGTGTCGGTGGGATAGTCGCACGTGCTGACGTCGGGCAGGCGCTCCAGCACGCGGCGCACCGCCTCCGCGGCGTTGTCCTGCACGTGGCCCATGTAGGCTTCCACCACGTCGAGGCCGAAGTTCGCCACCATCTTTCTGAGCTCGGCCACGCCCTTTTCGTTGGCGGCGATCTGCGCCTTGAGGTCGGCGATGTTCTGGTGCGGGTTGCGCGCCGGGTAGGGGTGGTTCGTCAAAAGATCGTGGAGCTCTCGCTCGCGGAAGCGCCCGCGCTCGACCAGACGGAAGTTGTCGAACAGCACGCCTTCCTCGTCCACCGTGGTGGCCAGCGGCGTCATGGAGCCGGGGGCGGTACCGCCGACATCGGCGTGGTGGCCGCGCGAGGCCACCCAGAAGAGGATGTCGCGCCCCTCCTCGTCGAACACCGGCGTCACCACGGTGATGTCGGGCAGATGGGTGCCGCCATTGTAGGGTGCGTTGAGCGCGAAGACGTCGCCGGGGTGGATGTCGCCCGCATTCAGGCGGATGATCGTCTCCACCGAGCGGTCCATGGAGCCCAGATGTACCGGCATGTGCGGAGCGTTGGCGACGAGCCGACCCTCCCGGTCGAAGACGGCGCAGGAGAAGTCCAGCCGCTCCTTGATGTTCACCGAATAGGCGGTGTTCTGCAGCGTCACCCCCATCTGCTCGGCGATCGACATGAAGAGGTTGTTGAAGACCTCCAGCATCACCGGGTCGGCCTCGGTGCCGATGGCGGCCTGGCGCGGCTTCTTTTCCACGCGGCGCATCAGCACATGGTCATGCGCCGTGATTTCGGCCTGCCAGCCGGGCTCCACCACGATGGTCTGGTTGGCCTCGACAATCAGCGCCGGGCCCTTCATCCGGCTGCCGGGTGCGAGGTCGGCGCGGCGGAAGATGCCGGCCTCCCGCCACGCCCCGGCGCAGAAGATGCGGCGGACGGCATGGGGGGCGGGGGTTGCCTCCTTCACGTCGAAACGGGGCTCTTCGGGGCCGGCCGGGCGGTCGTCCACTCCTTCCACATTGACCGCCTCCACGACAATGGGCTTGTCGTCGTAGATGAAGCCGAACTGCGCCTTGTGGGCGGCCTCGAATGCCTCCCTGGCCGTTTCGACGGAACGTGCGTCGAAGGGGATGGAAAGGGTCGTGTCGGTGCCCTCGTAGCGCAGCTCCAGGCGCAGCCGCCAGGCCGTCTGTGTGGCCGCGATGCCCTGTTCGCCCAGCTCCTGGAGCACCTCGGCGCGCAATTCTTCCACCAGCGCGTCGATCTCCGGCAGTGCGGCATCGCTCAAGGGTTCGATGAGCGCCTTCTGGCGCGAGGCGGAGACGGTGGCAAGGCCGATGCCATAGGCCGACAGGAGGCCCGAAAGCGGGTGGATGAGCACAGACTCCATGCCCAGCGCATCGGCCACGAGGCAGGCGTGCTGGCCGCCCGCGCCGCCGAAGCAGTTGAGCAGGTAGCGGGTGACGTCATAGCCGCGCTGCACCGAAATCTTCTTGATCGCATTGGCCATGTTCTCCACCGCAACGGTGATGAACCCCTCGGCCACCGCCTCCGGGCTGCGCCCGTCACCGATGCGCCGGGCAAGCTCCTGAAAGCGCCGGCGCACCGTCTCAGCATCCAGCGGCTGGTCACCACCGGGGCCGAAGATGGCGGGAAAGAAGTCGGGCTGCAGCTTGCCCAGCATCACATTGGCATCCGTCACGGCAAGCGGCCCGCCGCGCCGATAGCAGGCGGGGCCGGGATTGGCGCCGGCCGAGTCGGGCCCCACCTTCAGCCGCCTGTCCTCGTAATGCAGGATGGAGCCGCCGCCGGCGGCCACCGTGTGAATGCGCATCATCGGGGCGCGGATGCGCACGCCCGCCACCTCCGTGTCAAAGGCGCGCTCATACTCGCCGTCATAGTGGGCCACATCGGTGGACGTGCCTCCCATGTCGAAGCCGATCACGCGGTCGAAGCCGGCGGTCCTCGCGGTCTCCACCATGCCCACCACGCCGCCCGCGGGGCCGGAAAGGATGGCGTCCTTGCCCTGGAATTTCTCCGCCGCGGTGAGGCCGCCGGAAGACATCATGAACTTCAGCCGCGGGCCGTCGCCGGCCTCCGCCAGGCCCAGCTCGTCCGCCACCAGACGCACATAGCGGGCGAGAATGGGCGAGAGATAGGCGTCCACCACCGCGGTGTCGCCACGCCCCACCAGCTTGATGAGCGGCGAGGTCTCATGGCTCGCCGAAATCTGGGTGAAGCCGAGCTGCCGGGCAAGCGCGGCCGCCCGGCGCTCATGCTCGGGAAACTTCCATGCATGCATGAAGACGATGGCCACCGCCTCGATGCCGTCGCGGCGCGCCGCCTCCATCGGTGCGCGCACGGCGTCGAGATCGAGCGGCGTTTCCACCGTGCCGTCGACGCGCATGCGCTCGGGCACCTCGATCACCCGCTCGTAGAGCTGTTCCGGCAGCACGATCTGCTTGGCGAAGATGTCGGGACGGGCCTGGTAGGCGATCTTCAGCGCATCGCGAAAGCCCCGGGTGATCAGCAGGAGAACGCGGTCCCCCTTGCGCTCCAGCAGCGCGTTGGTGGCCACCGTAGTGCCCATCTTCACCTCGCCGATGAGCGCCGTGGGGATGGGCGCGCCCGGCGCCACGCCCAGGAGCTCGCGAATGCCCTGGATGCCGGCGTCGCGATAGGCTTCGGGGTTTTCCGAAAGCACCTTGCGCTGGTGCAGCCGGCCTTCGGGGTCGCGGCCGATCACGTCGGTAAAGGTGCCGCCGCGGTCGATCCAGAAATCCCACTTGCCGGCCGTGGTCATGCGCGCCTCCCTTTCGTTCCCCGAGCTGGAAATGCAGGCAAGCCAAGCATGACTAAAACAAAACGTCAATAATTTATTGACATATTGCAATCGTATGCGGATGATCCCAGCCCGCGAACCCACGCCGGGAGGTGACAATGCGCGAGGAGAGGCAGACCGTCGGCCCCGTGGTGGCCGCGGCCCATCTGGCGGCCGGCGCCATGCCGGCCCTGTCGGAGATCGAGTTCGCCATGACGTTGATGCATCATTCCTTCCAGCGCTGGATGGTGCGCTGCATGGCGGCGGCCGGCCAGCCGGGGCTGCAGCCCATTGCCGTGCATCTGCTGCATGCCGTCGCCCATCGCGGGCGCGAGAAGACGCTGGCCGAGCTGTGCATGATGTTCAACATCGAGGACACGCATGTCGTCACCTACGCCATCAAGAAGCTTGCCGCCCTCGACCTGGTGAAGTCCAGCCGGCGCGGCAAGGAGAAGACGGTCAAGGCGACGCCCAAGGGCATCGAGGCATGCCGGCGCTATCACGAGGTGCGCGAGGCGCTGCTCGTCGACAGCATGAGGCGGCTGAACCTCGACGAAGAGGCGTTGTCGGGCATTGCCGCCACCATGCGCACCATCTCCGGCCAGTACGATCAGGCCGCCCGGAGCGCCGCGATCCTCTAGATTGCGCTGGCGGGCCGCCGCCTGTTCATGCCATGTGACCGCCTGTCACCGAATGTGACGCAACTCCCGCCCCCGCGGCGCATTTCTTCCCGGGCCGCCCGATGGTGGGTGCCCGAAAAGGAGGTTTGCAATGAACAGGCTTTTCATCGCAGTCGTGTCCGCGATGGCTCTCATTGGCCTTGCCGCCTGCGGTGAGGGCGGCGACAACGCGGCGCCGGCCGGCGACGCGGGTGGCAACGGTGGTACGCAATCGACGGCGCCGCTCGAAGCCCCGGCGACACAGGGTGACGACACGACGACACAAGGCATCGTGCCGGAAGGCGGTGAGGGCGGCACGCAGATGCAGCAATAGGCGGCACGGTCCCAAGCGGCGCCGGTCTGCGGTCCTGTGGCGGCAGACCGGCGCAGCCGCCATGGAAAGGCCGGGCAACCGGCCTTTCTTTCGCCTCGATCCAGCGCCGAGAGGCAGGCTTTCCCGAGGCGGTGGAACAGGGCGAAAATCCGTTCTCGTCTTCTGGGTAAAATCGTTTTAGAAAACCCGGCAATGGGTATTCTGGTTCGTATTTCAGAGCTTTTCTCGCGTGCCTCCGGCGGGATTTCGGCGTTGGTGGAGGCGGTGCGCACGGCGTTCGCCGGCGACCCGCAGCTTCGCCGGCGGGTGGCGTTCTCCATCGCGCTCATTGCGCTGTCGGCCAAGATGGCCAAGGCGGATGGCGTCGTCACCACCGACGAGGTGCGTGCCTTCCACGAGATCTTTTCCGTGCCGCGCGAGGAGCTGCGCAACGTCGAGCGCCTGTACAATCTCGCCAAGCAGGATGTGGCAGGATTCGAGATCTACGCGCGGCAGATGGCGGGCCTGTGCGGCTCGGGCGAGCGCAACTGCCCCATGCTTGAGGACATTCTCGACGGGCTGTTTCACATCGCCAAGGCCGATGGTGTGCTTCACGAGCGCGAGCAGGCGTTCCTTTCGCGCGTTGCGGAGATTTTCGGCATCGACGCTGCGCACTATGCGCGGATTCGCGCCCGGCACGTGGCGATGGGAGACGCCGATCCCTACCTGCTTCTGGGGGTGGCGCGCGATGCGCCATTCGAGGAGATCCGCCGTCGCTACCGACAGCTTGCGGCGGAAAACCATCCCGACCGCCTGGTCGCCCGCGGTGTGCCCGAAGAGTTCATCGCCATTGCCAATGCCCGTCTCGCCGCGCTCAACGCGGCCTATGAGCAACTCGAGAAGACCCGGCGCCCGGCATGAGCGGCTTTGTCGCCGACTACGCGTCCGCAACGGTTCATCCCTCGCCCAATTTCGGTGTGCGGCGCAGCGGCATGAGGCCGGATGCCGTGATCCTGCACTACACGGGCATGGACAGCGCGGAAGCGGCGGAATGCCGCCTGTGCGACCCGGCAGCCGAGGTGTCGGCCCACTATCTGGTCCACGAGGACGGCCGCGTGGTCCAGATGGTGGCGGAGGCGGCGCGCGCCTGGCACGCGGGGCGCGCCTCCTGGCAGGGCCTGAGCGACGTCAACTCCTTCTCCATCGGAATCGAGATCGTCAATCCCGGCCATGCCGGCGGCTATCCCGATTTTCCCGAATCGCAGATCGCCGCCGTGATCGCTCTTTGCCGCGACATCTGCCGCCGCCATGGCATCGCCGCGCACCGGGTTCTCGCCCACTCGGATGTGGCACCTGGTCGCAAGGTGGATCCGGGCGAGAAGTTTCCCTGGCACCGCCTGGCCCGCGAAGGGGTGGGCCATTATGTCGCCCCGACCCCGCTTCGCGCCGGGCCGTCGCTTGCGGAAGGGGATGAAGGCGAGGCTGTCCGCACGCTTCAGGAGATGCTCGCACGCTACGGTTATGGAGTTGAAACTACTGGTTTCTTCGATTCCTTCACCACAACCGTAGTGCGTGCCTTCCAGCGCCATTTCCGGCCGGCGCGCGTCGACGGCATTGCCGATGTTTCGACGCGTGACACGCTGGCACGGTTGCTGGCCGCGCTGCCCCGGGGCGCAGCGAGCCGTTAACAAATGTTTCCGAATCGTTACTCTTTTTGAGAAGACAAGCCCTTTTTGGCACAACTTTGCCTGCGAGAGCCGCCGCCGATCGACGGCGGCAATTCTTTTTCCCGCCGTTCCTGTCTGTAATCGCGCCGCGTCCGCGGCGACAAATGAACGGTAGATACATATGAGCACGAAAATATTTGCTGCGGCGGCCTTTGCCGTCGTGATGTCCGCGTGCGGCGCCGAGGCCGCAAACCGGGTGGAGAGGGGGCCGTCGGGGGACGCCGAGACGGCAAGCGCCGAGAACGCCTCGCTTGCCCCTCTGCTCAAGAAGATCATTCGCGGCGGAAAGTCTCCCGCCGAAGACGAGGAGGTGGACGACATCAAGACCGCCTCGATAGGTGCCGCCCGTGGCGCCGATGCGGGGAAGAAAAAGGCCGCCGAGAGGCCGCCCTTCCACGACATCGTCTCGCGCTATGCCTCGAAATACGGGGTTCCCGAGGATCTGGCGCACGCCGTCATCTCGGTGGAAAGCAACTACCGGCCCAACGCACGGGGCCGTGCCGGCGAGGTGGGGCTCATGCAGATCAAGCCCGCGACGGCCCGTGGCCTCGGCTATCGCGGCTCTGTGAAGGCGCTCTACGAACCGGAGACGAACATCAAGTACGGCATGAAGTATCTGGCCGGTGCCTACGAGCTGGGCGGCGGCGATACCTGCGGCACGATCCTGCGCTACAATGCCGGCCACGGCGCCAAGCGCATGAACCCCGTCTCCTCCGCCTATTGCGCGAAGGTGAAGCGGATTTTGGCGGGCAAATAGGTCAGAGGCCATTGCCTCGCGGCACCAAAATCCCTTTATACGGGACACCAGCCGGTCGGACGGCCGCACGCGCCCGTGGTGCGTGAGGAAAGTCCGGGCTCCGCGGAAACACGGTGCCGGGTAATGCCCGGCGGGGGCGACCCCAGGGAAAGTGCCACAGAAAGCAGACCGCCCCCCGCCGGCTTGGCAGGGGGTAAGGGTGAAAGGGTGGGGCAAGAGCCCACCGCGCGCCTGGCAACAGGCGCGGCACGGCAAACCCCACCGGGAGCAAGACCGAATAGGAACGGCACGAAGGGCAACCTTCAGGGGCGGTTTCCGGCCCTGCCGTTCGGGTAGGTTGCTTGAGGCCGGCGGCAACGCCGGTCCCAGATGAATGGCCGTCACGTCCGGGCCGGCTTGTCCGGCGCGGACGTACAGAACCCGGCTTACAGACCGGCTGGTATTTTTCTTTCTGTTCTTCAATGGCTTGTGCCGTTTCCCTCGGAAGACGATTCATTCTCCGGCGCCCGTCTGCTCCGTTTTCCCGTGCCTTCTCAACGCTTCGTTAGGCTTAACGCGCGATAAATGGTGACTTCCGGCAAATTGCTGGAATCCCGGCGCAATCCGGCTTGGTGAGAGCTATTCCCATTGACGCCCATCTATGCCCATGATATCCCATAAATCCAGCCAGGTTGTTGTCTCAAACGGAGTTGGAAGGCTGCGCGGCCGCATGTGCGGACGCCGGGAAGTGTCGTGCCTGGT
This sequence comes from Chelativorans intermedius, assembly GCF_025398255.1. GTDB lineage: Bacteria > Pseudomonadota > Alphaproteobacteria > Rhizobiales > Rhizobiaceae > Chelativorans > Chelativorans intermedius. Next base: position 83,504 of record NZ_JAODNW010000001.1, read on the forward strand.
GACGGGAGACGATCGGAAGGCCGCGCCATGGCGCGGGCGGAGCAATTCAGAGGGGCGAGACGCCGTAGCGGCCGTGGCGGAGCATGGATCGGTTCTTATCCAGCGCGATCAACAGGATCGACTCCAAGGGGCGGGTTTCCGTCCCGGCACACTTCCGCGCGGTGGTGCAGAGGCGCGGATTTGCCGACCTTTACGCCCTGAGGGCGCTGGACGTGCCGGCGATGGATGTGGGCGGCCCGGACCTTCTCGACCGATACGAGCAGCGCATCGCGCTGGAGGACCCCTTCCTGCAGACGGCGGACGACATGTCCTTTTTCGTGCATGGCGATGGCAGCTTCCTGAAGCTGGACCAGGATGGCCGCATCACGGTCACGGACTTCGTGCGCGAGCATACGGGGATCACCACGCAGGTGGCGTTCGTGGGGCGGGGGCTGTTCTTTCAGATGTGGGAGCCGGAGCGCCTGCGCGCCCATGGCGAGCAGGTGCGCGCCCGGCTGTTGAAGTTGCGGCAACGGGCCTCCGAGGCCCGCGCCGCGCATACGGAATGATGGCGGGCCCCGGCGGCGAAAGCCAGGCCGGTGGCGGACCGGCCCGCCACATTCCGGTCCTTCTCGATGCGGTGGTCGCTGCGCTCGATCCCGCGCCGGGCAAGACCGTCCTCGACGGCACGTTCGGCGCCGGCGGCTACGCGCAGGCGCTTCTGGAACGCGGCGCGCAGGTGGTGGCGATCGACCGCGACCCCGAGGCGGTGGCCGGCGGGCAGGCGCTGGTCGAGCGTTTTGCCGGGCGGCTGAGGCTCGTGCAGGGCCGCTTCTCGCGGATGGAGGCCGTCGCCGGCAGGCCCGTCGATGGGGTGGTTCTCGATGTCGGCGTCTCCTCCATGCAGCTCGACGAGGCCGAGCGCGGTTTCTCCTTCCGCAGGCGGGGCCCCCTCGACATGCGCATGGAGCGGCAGGGCCCGAGCGCGGCGGATGTCGTCAACACCTTCAGGGCGAACGACCTGGCGCGCATCTTCAGCCTGCTTGGCGAGGAGCGCCACGCCGGCCGCATCGCCCGCGCCATCGAGCGGCGGCGGGCGGAAAGGCCCTTCGAGACCACGGACGATCTGGCAGCCCTGATCGAGCGCACGCTGGGCCGCCACCCGAGCGACAGGATCCATCCCGCCACGCGCGTCTTCCAGGGGCTGCGCATCTTCGTCAACGACGAGCTGGGGGAGCTGGCGCGCGCGCTGTTTGCGGCCGAGCGCCTCCTGAAGCCCGGCGGCGTGCTGGCCGTCGTCAGCTTCCATTCGCTGGAGGACCGCATCGTCAAGCGCTTCCTGGCTGCCCGCTCGGGAAGCGGTGGCGGCTCGCGCCACCTGCCGGAGGCCGCCGTGCCGCGTCCCACCTTCGAGAAGCCGGCAAAGCCGGTCTCGCCGGGCAGCGCGGAGACGGAGGCGAATCCGCGCGCCCGTTCGGCCCGCCTGCGCGCAGCGCGGCGCACCGCGGCCCCGGCGGGGTCAGAGGATTTCGACAGCCTGGGCGTGCCGGCGCTTTTCGTCACGGCACAGCTCGGCGGCAAGGCGAGGTAGGCCCGTGTTCGTGTTCCGCACCACAGATGTCGTCCTTATTGCGGTCATGCTCTCGGCGGCGGCCTTCACCTACAAGACCAAGCATGACGCGGAGGCCATGATGCGCCGGGTGAGCGAGCTTGAGACCGGGATCCAGCTCGAAAAGGATGCGATCAACGTGCTGAAGGCCGACTGGAGCCTGCTCACGCAGCCGGGACGGCTGGAGACGCTGACAGAGATCTACAAGGACGAGCTGGGCCTGGCCGTGCTCGACCCCCGCCAGATCGCCCAGCCCCAGGCGCTGGGCGCCATCCCGCTGCGCGACGACCTGCTGGTGGCCGAGGACGGGCAGGCGGCGAGCGACCCCGTGGTCACCGGAGGTGTGCACCCATGAGGCTGTGGAGGCGAAAGGGGGGCGGGCCCGCGCAGGCCGGAGCCATCGTGGTGGAAGGGGCGCGCAAGGCCGGCGGCGGGCGCTCGCGCAGCCGCGTGTTCATGGCCATGGCCGTGCTGTTTGCCATCTATGCGGCCATCGGCGCGCGGCTTGTCCATCTCGGCATGGCCGAGGAGGACGTTGCCAGGCTGCCGGAAAGCCGGCCCACCGCCTCGCGCCCCGATATCGTGGACCGCAATGGCGAGGTGCTGGCGACCGACATCAAGACCGCCTCGCTCTATGCCGAGCCGCGACGCATCGCCTTCATCGACGAAACCATCGAGAAGCTGCAGACGGTGCTGCCCGATCTCGACTACGAGCAGACCTATCGCAGGCTGGATTCGGATGCCGGCTTCGTGTGGCTGCGTCGCCAGCTCTCGCCGCGCCAGCAGGCGGAAATCCTGGCGCTCGGCATTCCGGGCCTCGGCTTCCGCACGGAGAAGCGTCGCTTCTATCCCGGCGGCCCCACCGCCTCACACATTCTGGGCCTCGTCAACATCGACAACAAGGGCATCGCCGGCCTGGAGAAATATATCGACGACCAGGGCCTCGCCGATCTTCAGGCCTTGGGCCTTGCCAGCCCGGAGACACTGAAGCCGGTGCGCCTTTCCATCGACCTCGGGGTGCAGCACGTCTTGCGCGACGAGCTTGCCAGAGCCATGGAGCGCTATCAGGCCATCGCGGCTGGCGGCGTGATCCTGAACGCGCGCACCGGCGAGGTCATGGCCATGGCCTCGCTGCCCGACTACGATCCGAACAACCCGCACAACGCGCTCGAAAAGGATCGGCTCAACCGCATGTCGGCCGGCGTCTTCGAGATGGGTTCGACCTTCAAGCTGTTCACCACCGCCATGGCGCTCGACTCAGGACTCGTCAGCATCGACGACCGTTTCGACGCTACGCGCCCCTTGCGTTTCGGCCGTTTCACGATCAACGACTTCCACGGCAAGCACCGCGTGCTGTCGGTGCCGGAGATCTTCATCTATTCCTCCAACATCGGCACGGCCAAGATGGCCGACGTGGTGGGCATCGAGGGGCATCGCGAATTTCTCAAGCGCATCGGCCTGCTTAACCGCCTGGAAACCGAGCTGCCGGAGGTTGCGCACCCCACCGAACCGAGGGAATGGAAGAAGCTCAACTCGATCACCATCTCCTACGGCCATGGCATGGCCACCACGCCGCTGCAGACGGCGGTGGCCGCGGCGGCCATGCTGAATGGCGGGAAGCTGATGCCCCCCACCTTCCTGCCGCGCTCGCAGGAGGAGGCGCAGGCCGTCGCCAGGCAGGTGATCTCGCCGGAGACGAGCGCCCAGATGCGCTATCTCTTCCGCCTCAACGCAGAGAAGGGCTCGGGCCGGCGCGCCCGGGTGGAGGGTTACAGCGTGGGCGGCAAGACCGGAACGGCCGAGAAGGTGGTGAACGGCCGCTATTCCAGCGACGCGCGCTTCAACGCCTTCATTGCCGGCTTCCCGGCCGATGATCCCGACTATGTGGTGCTGGTCGTCATCGACGAACCGAAGCCCGAACGTCCCGGCATCGGGGCCACGGCGGGCCTCAACGCCGCTCCAACCGTCGCCAACATTATCCGCCGTGCCGCACCGATACTTGGCGTCCAGCCGGATTTCGGCCATGAAAGTGAGGCTTTGCTGGTTTCCTATCAGTGATTCCCGCAAGCCAAAAAACCACGCGGGCAGCCGCAGGAAGAATTCTGGGACGTGATGAAGCTGGGTGAATTTGCCGACATCCTGCCGCTGGAGGGGACAGCGGGCCAAGATCTGCGGATCGCCGGCCTGTCTTCCGATTCACGGCGGGTGGCGGCTGGCGATGTGTTCTTCGCCCTGGCCGGCAGCCGCGCCGACGGAGCGGCCTTTGCCGCCGATGCGGTGCGCCGCGGGGCGGTGGCGGTGGTGGCCGCGCCGCGCGCGGTGGCTGACGACCTCGGCGTTCCCGTCATCGAGGTGGCGGACCCGCGCCGCGCCTTAGCCCTTGCCGCCGCGCGCCTGCACGCTGGCCAGCCGGCCACCATGGTGGCGGTCACGGGCACCAGCGGCAAGACGTCCGTCGCCGCATTCACCCGCCAGATATGGGCGCGCACGGGGCTTGCCGCGGCCTCCATCGGCACCACCGGCGTCGTGGCGCCGGGGCGCGAGGAGTATGGCGAGCTGACGACGCCCGATCCGGTGTCGTTGCACCGGCTTCTGAAGGAGCTTGCGGAAAGCGGCGTCACCCACGCGGCGATGGAAGCTTCCAGCCACGGGCTCGACCAGCGCCGCCTCGACGGCGTGCGCCTGTCGGCTGGCGGCTTCACCAATCTCGGCCGCGACCACATGGACTACCATCCCACGGTCGAGCACTATCACCGCACCAAGATGCGCCTGTTCGACACGCTCCTGCCTAGGGGCGCGCCGGCCGTCGTCTTCGCCGACGACGCCTGGTCGGATGCCACGGCTAAGGCGGTGCGCGCGGCGGGGCTTGAACTTCTCACCGTCGGGCGCAAGGGCACCTTCCTCGCGCTCAAGCGCGTCGAGCACGAGCGCCACCGCCAGCGCGCGGAGATTGCGCATGGAGGCACGATCCACGAGATCGTCCTGCCGCTGGCCGGGGACTTTCAGGTCGCCAACGCGCTTGTGGCCGCCGGCCTTGCCATTGCCAGCGGCATCGCGCCACAGGCAGCCCTTTCCGCCCTCGAGCATCTGCAGGGCGCTTCCGGCCGTCTGGAGCTTGTGGGCGTGGCGGGCAACGGCGCGCAATGCTATGTCGACTATGCCCACAAGCCAGAGGCGCTGGAGAACGTTCTCCAGGCCGTCAGGCCGTTCACCACGGGGCGCGTCATCGTCGTCTTCGGCTGCGGCGGAGACCGGGACCGGCTCAAGCGGCCGATCATGGGAGAGATTGCCGGCCGGCTGGCCGATGTCGTCATCGTGACCGACGACAACCCGCGCTCCGAGGACCCCGCCGCCATCCGAGCGGCCATCATGGAGGCGGTGCCGTCTGCCACGGAAATCGGCGACCGGCGGGCGGCAATCCGCGCCGCCGTCGCCATGCTCGAGACAGGCGACACGCTGGTGGTGGCCGGGAAGGGGCACGAGATCGGTCAGGAAATCGCCGGCAGGAAGCATCATTTTTCCGATCACGAGGAGGTGCGGCAGGCACTCGGGGAGAAGGGCGCGTGACGCTTCTTTGGGACAGCATGGCCCTGGTGGAGGCCACCGGCGGCCGCCCCATCGGCAACCTGCCCGACGGGGTGACAGGCATTTCGATCGACACCCGGACGATGAAGCCCGGCGAGGCTTTCTTCGCCGTCAAGGGCGAGCGGTTCGACGGGCACAACTTCACCACCGCCGCCATGGCGGCCGGTGCCGGGCTCGTCGTGGTCTCGGAGGCCAAGCTGCCGGCGCTCGGCCGGCTGGCCATCCCGAAGGTGGTGGTGCCCGATGTGCGGCAGGCTCTGGAGGGGCTGGCGACGGCAGCGCGTAACCGCACCCGCGCCAGGGTGATCGCGGTCACGGGCTCGGCCGGCAAGACCACCACCAAGGACATGCTCCGCCATATGCTCGCCAGCGTGGGCAGCGTGCACGCCGCCGACCGTTCCTTCAACAACCATTGGGGCGTGCCGCTGACGCTGGCCCGCATGCCGGCCGACTGCGACTATGCCGTCTTCGAGATCGGCATGAACCACGCCGGCGAGATCGAGCCCCTGTCGAAGCTGGTCCGGCCTCATGTGGCGATGATCACCATGATCGCCGCCGCCCATCTCGGCGCCTTCAAGAGCCTCGACGACATCGCCCACGCCAAGGCGGAGATCTTCGCCGGCGTGGTGCGCGATGGCAATGTGCTGCTCAATCGCGACGATCAGCGCTGGAAGCTGCTGTCGAAGATCGCCGCCGATGCGGGCATCGAGAATGTCTGGAGCTTCGGCGAGAATGCGCGTTCCCAGTTCCGCCTCGTGAAATGGGAACCGCAGGAGACGGGCTCCACCGTCACCTTCAAGATCGCCGGGCAGGAGCTGGTGGGCCGCATCGGCGCTCCGGGCCGTCACATGGTGCAGAATGCCCTGGCGGCGGTCGGGGCGGGATATCTGGCCGGCGCCGACCCGGCCAGGCTGCTTCTGGCGCTTGGCGAGTTTTCGGCCGGGGCGGGGCGCGGCCTGCGCCACGTCCTGCGCCATGGAGACGCCACCTTCACCCTGATCGACGAGAGCTACAACGCCAACCCCGCCTCCATGCGCGCGGCCATGCAGCTTCTGGCCGCCACGCCAGTGTCGGGCGAGGGGCGGCGCATCGCCGTTCTGGGCGACATGCTGGAACTCGGCCAGCACTCGGCAAAGCTGCATGCCGCGCTGGCCGATCTGGTCGCCGCCTCCAGCATCGACATCCTTCTCCTCGGCGGTTCCGAGATGAAGGTGCTGGCCGACAACCCGCCAGCCGGCCCGCAGGTCGAATATCGGGAGGATGCCGAGGGCCTCAAGCCGCTGCTTCTCAGGATGGTCGGGCCGGGGGATGCCGTGATGATAAAGTCATCCAAGGGGATCGGCTTTTCCACGCTCGTGGAGGCCCTTCTGGAGCGGTTCCCCGCCGCGGCCACGGAGCACAACTGACAACCCGGCGCGCATCGCCCGAAGGATATTCGCCATGCTGATGCTCCTCGTAGAATTTGCCGATGAATTTACGGCCTTCAACGTCTTTCGCTACATCACCTTCCGAACCGGCGGGGCGTTGATCACCGCCGCCTTCATCGTCTTCCTCTTCGGGCCGGCCATCATCAACTCGCTGCGCGTGCGCCAGGGGCGCGGACAGCCCATCCGCGCCGACGGGCCGCAGACGCATTTCAAGAAGGCGGGCACGCCCACCATGGGCGGGCTGATGATCCTGACTGGCATTCTGGGTTCCGTCCTCCTGTGGGCGAATCTCGGCAGCATCTATGTGTGGATCGTCTTGATGGTGACGGTGGGTTTCGGCGCCATCGGCTTCTACGACGACTATCTGAAGGTCACGAAGCAGTCGCATCTGGGCTTTTCCGGCAAGGTGCGCCTGGCGCTTGAGTTTCTCATCGCCGGCCTTGCCGCCTGGCTCATCATGCGGGCCGGCCAGGCGCCGTTCTCCTCCTCGCTCACCTTCCCCTTCTTCAAGGAGCTGCTGCTCAATCTCGGTCTCTTCTTCATTCCCTTCGCAGCCTTCGTCATCGTCGGCGCCGGCAATGCGGTAAACCTCACCGACGGCCTCGACGGGCTGGCCATCGTGCCGGTCATGGTGGCCGCCGCCTCCTTCGGGGTGATCGCCTATCTGTCGGGCAACGCCATCTTTGCCGATTACCTGCAGATTCACTTCGTGCCGGGCACCGGCGAGCTCGCGGTCATTCTCGGGGCGGTCATCGGTGCCGGCCTCGGCTTCCTGTGGTTCAACGCGCCGCCGGCGGCCATCTTCATGGGCGACACCGGCTCGCTGGCCCTGGGCGGCCTCATCGGCACCGTCGCCGTGGCCACCAAGCACGAGATCGTGCTTGCCATCATCGGCGGGCTGTTCGTGGTCGAGATCCTGTCCGTCATCGTTCAGGTCGCGGTCTTCAAGTTGACAGGCAGGCGCGTCTTCCTCATGGCGCCGATCCATCATCACTTCGAAAAGCTGGGCTGGACGGAAAGCCAGGTCGTCATCCGCTTCTGGATCATCGCCGTCATTCTGGCGCTGATCGGCCTTTCCACGCTCAAGCTGCGCTAGGGCTGTCGGGCACCATGGATCACCATCCCATGATCGCCGCCTCCACCTTCGCAGGAAAGCACGTTGCCGTCTTCGGCCTCGGCGGCTCGGGCCTTGCCTCGGCGCGCGCGCTGGCAGAGGGCGGGGCGCATGTGCTTGCCTGGGACGACAACCCGCAGCGCGTTGAGGAGGCGCGGATGGCGGGTGTCGAGACGGGCGACCTGCGCGAGGCCGACTGGCGCCGTTTCTCGACGCTGCTGCTGGCGCCCGGCGTGCCGCTCACCCATCCGCGCCCGCACTGGAGCGTGGAGCTGGCGCGCGCTGCGGGGGTGGAGGTCATCGGCGACATCGAGCTGTTTGCCCGCGAGCGGCGGGCGCGGGCGCCGCAGGCGCCGTTCATCGCCATCACCGGCACCAACGGCAAGTCCACCACCACGGCGCTCATCGCCCATGTGCTGCGCGCCAGCGGCCGCGATGTGCAGATGGGCGGCAATATCGGCCGCGCCGTCATGACGCTGGAGCCGCCGGCCGCGCAGCGCCACCATGTGATCGAGTGCTCTTCCTATCAGATCGACTTGGCGCCAAGCCTCGATCCGTCCGTCGGCGTCCTGCTCAACCTTTCGCCCGATCATCTGGACCGTCACGGCACGATGGAGGCCTATGCGGCGGTCAAGGAGCGGCTGGTGGCCGGCAGCGGCACGGCCATCGTCGGCATGGATGACGCCCATAGCCGCGCCATCGCCGCGCGACTGCGCGAGGCGGGGCGGCGGGTCGTGCCCATCTCCGCCGGCCAGACGCTGGAAGATGGGTATTTCGCGCGCGAGAACGCGCTGATGCGCGCCGCCGCCGGCGAGGTCGAAAGGCTGTTCTCGCTGGACGGCATGGGCGCGCTGCGCGGCCAGCACAACGCGCAGAACGCGCTCGCCGCCCTTGCCGCCTGCCTCGGCTGCGGCCTGTCGGTGGAGGAGGTGCGCGCCGGGCTGCAGAGCTTCCCCGGCCTTGCCCACCGCATGGAGCAGGTGGCGCGGCGGGGCAACGTTCTCTTCGTCAACGATTCCAAGGCCACCAATGCCGATGCGGCAGCGCGCGCCCTTGCCAGCTTCTCGCGCATCTACTGGATTGCGGGCGGCCTGCCCAAGGAGGGGGGCATCGGCAGCCTCAGCCCCTTCTTCGGGCGCATCGCCAAGGCATATCTGGTTGGCGAGGCCGCGCCCGCTTTCGCCGCCACCTTGGGGGAGGCGACGGAATACGAGATTTCGGGTACCATCGCGGCGGCCGTGGAACACGCCGCGCGGGATGCGGCCGGCGATCCCGCGGGCGAAGCGGTAGTACTGCTGTCGCCGGCCTGTGCGAGTTTCGACCAGTTCCGTAATTTCGAGGTGAGGGGAGAGGCGTTCCGCGCGGCGGTGCTTTCGCTGCCCGGTGTCACGCCACTCGGGGAGAGCAGGACATGATCAGCCGCACAGACCGCAGCCTGGTTGCCAATTGGTGGTGGACCGTCGATCGCTGGTTTCTCGCCGCCTTCCTGCTGCTGATGGGGATCGGGGTGGTGCTCTCCTTCGCCGCCAGCCCGGCGGTGGCCGAGCGGATCGGCCTCGACAGCTTTCACTTCGTCACGCGGCAAATCGTCTTCATGGTGCCGGCGCTCGTCGCTCTTATCGGCGTCTCCTTCCTCGAGCCGCGCCACATCCGCCGGCTCGCCCTTCTCATGCTCGTCGGTTCGCTGGTGCTGATGGTCCTCACCCTGTTCGTCGGGATTGAGGTGAAAGGCTCGCGGCGCTGGATCCATCTCTTCGGCCTGTCCATTCAGCCCTCCGAATATCTCAAGCCCGCCTTCGTGATCATCTGCGCCTGGCTGTTTGCCGAACACGCGCGCCAGCCGGAGATTCCGGGCAATCTCTTCGCCATGATCCTGCTCGGCCTCGTCCTCGCGCTGCTCGTCGCTCAGCCCGATCTCGGCCAGACCATCCTGGTGATGGGCACCTGGGGGGCCATGTTCTTCATCGCCGGCCTGCCGTGGCTGTGGATTGCTGTTCTGGGCGTGCTGGGCGCGGCCGGCGCGGTGGCCGCCTATACCAGCTTCCCCCACGCGGCCGAGCGCATCGACCGCTTCCTGACCGGCGAGGGCGACACCTACCAGGTGGACATGAGCCTGGAGGCGCTGACGCGCGGCGGCTGGCTGGGCCAGGGGCCGGGAGAGGGCTCGGTCAAGCGCATCCTGCCGGACAGCCATACCGACTTCGTCTTCGCTGTCGCCGGCGAGGAGTTCGGCATCGTCATGTGTCTGCTCATCCTCGCCATTTTCGCCTTCATCGTGCTGCGCGGGCTCATGCTGGCGCAGCGCGAGAGCGACGATTTCACCCGCTACGCGCTGTCCGGGCTCGTCATCCTCTTCGGCTTCCAGTCGATCATCAACATGGCGGTCAATGTGAACCTCATGCCGGCCAAGGGCATGACGCTGCCCTTCATCTCCTATGGCGGCTCGTCGCTGATCGCCATGGCGATTTCCATGGGCTTCGTACTGGCCCTCGCCCGGCGGCGGCCGGAGAAGCGCCGGCCCGTCGGCTTCACCAGCATGTCGGGAAGGGCGACGGCGGCCGGCTGACATGACGGGCAAGGCGAAGACCATTCTCCTGAGCGCCGGCGGCACGGGCGGCCATCTCTTCCCGGCGGAGGCGCTGGCGCACGAGCTCATCGCCCGCGGCTGGAGCGTCCATCTGGCCACGGATGCCCGCGCGCGGCGCTTCGCGGATGCCTTTCCGGCGGAGGCCGTGCATCCCATCGAATCGGCCACGGTCGCGGGGCGCAATCCCGTGGCGCTCCTGCGTAGCCTGCTTGCCATCTGGCGTGGCGTGCGCCAGGCATCGGCCCTGATCGGCCGGCTGAAGCCTGCCGCCGTCGTGGGATTTGGCGGCTACCCCACCCTGCCACCGCTTTTCGCCGCCACGCGGCGGCGCGTGCCCACGCTCGTTCACGAGCAGAACGCCGTGATGGGCCGCGCCAACCGGGCGCTGGCGCGCCGGGTGACGGCCATTGCCGGCGGCTTCCTGGAAGCGGAGGGGGCCTTCGCCGCCAAGATCGTGAAGACGGGAAATCCCGTGCGCCCGGCCATCATCGAGGCGGCGAAGACGGCGTACCGCCCGCCGGCGCCGCGCGGCCATTTCCACCTCCTCGTCTTCGGTGGCAGCCAGGGCGCCCGCTTCTTCGGCGAGGTGGTGCCCGCGGCGGTGCGCCTGCTGCCGGCGGGCGTGCGCGCGCGGCTGAAGGTCGTCCAGCAGGCGCGGCCCGAGGACGAGGCGGCGGTGCGCGCCGCCTATGACGCACTGGGCGTTGCCGCAGAGGTTTCCCCCTTCTTCACCGACATGGCCGCCCGGCTGGCGCGGGCGCATTTCGTCATCTCGCGTTCCGGCGCCTCCACCGTCTCGGAGGTCGCGGTGGTCGGCCGTCCGGCCCTTCTGGTGCCCTATCCCCACGCCCTCGACCACGATCAGGCGGCCAATGCGGCGGCGCTTGCGCGCGCCGGCGGGGCGGAGATCGTCACCCAGGACAAGCTTTCGCCGCAGCGGCTTGCCGGCATCATCGAAGTCGCGATGGGCGCCCCGGAAAAGCTTGCCGCCATGGCGCAGGCGGCACGCGGGGTGGGCCGGCCCGACGCGGCTGCGTTGCTTGCCGACCTCACAGAGGCTATTGCCTCGGGAAAGCCCGTGGACAGCATCGTGAAAGGAGCCCACGCATGAAGATGCCGCAGACAATCGGGGTCGTGCATTTCATCGGCATCGGCGGCATCGGCATGAGCGGCATCGCCGAGGCCCTCTTCACGCTGGGCTACAGGGTGCAGGGCTCCGACCAGGTGGAAAACGCCAACGTGGCGCGCCTGCGCGAAAAGGGCATTCCGGTCCATGTCGGCCAGAAGGCGGAAAATCTGGGCGAGGCGGAGGTGGTGGTGGTCTCCAGCGCCATCAAGCGCGACAACCCCGAATACCGGGCAGCGCGCGAGCGGCTGTTGCCCATCGTGCGCCGTGCCGAAATGCTGGCCGAGCTGATGCGCTTCCGGCAGGCCGTCGCCATCGGCGGCACCCACGGCAAGACGACGACCACTTCCATGGTGGGCGCGCTGCTGGATGCCGGCGGGCTCGACCCGACGGTCATCAATGGCGGCATCATAAATGCCTACGGCACCAATGCGCGCATGGGCAAGGGCGACTGGATGGTGGTGGAGGCCGACGAGAGCGACGGCACCTTCCTGAAGCTGCCCGCCGAGATCGCCGTCGTCACCAACATCGACCCGGAGCATCTCGACCACTACGGCTCCTTCGAGAAGGTGCGCGAGGCGTTCCGCCAGTTCGTCGAGAACGTACCCTTCTACGGCTTCGGTGTCATGTGCATCGACCACCCGGAGGTGCAGGCGCTGGTGCGGCGCATCGAGGACCGCCGCATCATCACCTATGGCGAGAACCGCCAGGCCGACGTGCGCTTTGCCAATCATCGCATGGAGGGGGCGGTCTCCGTCTTCGACGTCAGCATACGCGGGCTGAAGTCCCGTGAGGTGGAAACCATCGAGGGCCTGCGCCTGCCCATGCCCGGCCGGCACAACGTTTCCAACGCGGTGGCCGCCATTGCGGTCGCCCATGAGCTGGGCATCCGCGCCGAGGACATCCGCAAGGGGCTTGCCGCCTTTGGCGGCGTGAAGCGGCGTTTCACGCTGACCGGCACCTGGAACGGCGTGCAGATCTTCGACGATTACGGCCACCATCCGGTGGAAATCCGCGCGGTGCTCAGGGCCGCGCGCGAGGCGACGGACGGGCGCATCATCGCCGTCGCCCAGCCACACCGCTACACGCGCTTAAGCACCCTGTTCGACGATTTTACCGCCTGCTTCAACGATGCCGACACGGTGCTGGTGGCGCCGGTCTATGCGGCCGGCGAGGCGCCCATCGAGGGCATCTCCTCGCAGGCGCTGGTGGCCAGCCTGCGCGCTGCCGGCCACCGCGACGCGCGTCTCATCGAAGGGCCGGAGGCCGTCGCTCCACTGGTGCGCGAGCTCGCCGCGCCGGGCGATTTCGTCATCTTCCTGGGCGCGGGCAGCATCACCCAGTGGGCCTATGCCCTGCCGGGAGAGCTCGCCACATGAGCGGCGCGGCGCTTCTCCAGAAGCTGGGCTCCCGGCTTGCCGGCCTGCGCGGCAGGCTCACGCCCGATGCCGGCATGGACAAGATCACCTGGTTCCGCGCCGGCGGCCAGGCCGAGGTGCTCTTCCAGCCGCAGGACGAGGAGGACCTCGCGCACTTCCTGCGCGCCGTGCCGGAGGAGATCCCCGTCACCGTGGTCGGCATCGGCTCCAACCTCCTCGTGCGCGATGGGGGCATCGCCGGCTTCGTCGTGCGCCTGTCGGCCAAGGGCTTCGGCCAGGTGGAGGCGGTCTCGCCGACGCGCATCCGGGCCGGTGCGGCCATCCCCGACAAGCGCCTGGCTGCCTTCGCGCTGGAAATGGGCATCGGCGGCTTCCACTTCTATCACGGCATCCCCGGCGGGCTGGGCGGCGCGCTGCGCATGAATGCCGGCGCCAACGGCGTGGAAACGCGCGAGCGCGTGGTCGAGGTGCGCGCCCTCGACAGGAAGGGCGAGCTGCATACGCTGTCCAACGCAGCGATGGGCTATGCCTATCGCAAGTCCTCCGCCCCGCCCGATCTCATCTTCACCTCGGCGGTGATGGAAGGCTATGCGCAGGACGCCGAGGCGATCCGCGCCGCCATGGATGCCGTCCAGCAGCACCGCGAGACGGTGCAGCCGATCCGCGAGAAGACCGGCGGCTCCACCTTCAAGAACCCGCCGGGCACGTCGGCCTGGAAGGAGATCGACAAGGCGGGCTGCCGCGGGCTCCTCATCGGCGGTGCGCAGATGTCGCCCATGCACTGCAATTTCATGATCAACACGGGCACGGCCTCGGGCTACGACCTGGAATATCTGGGCGAGACCGTGCGCGCCCGCGTGCTGGAGACCTCCGGCATCCGCCTGGAATGGGAGATCAGGCGCATCGGCGCCTTCCGGTCGGGCCATGCGATAGACCCCTTCCTGGGGCGGCTCCTGTAGCCTCCCGAGAGGCAGCGCACTGCAGATCGTTCACATTCTCTTAAAAATTTGAATCCGCGGAATCTCAAGGGGTTGCCACAGAATCAACTCTCTGATTCTGTGGTTGCAAGCTTCCCTGATTTGAGTCGGCGGTGTGCGCCAGGGGGCTGCTCTGGAGAGAGGGGAAGGATTTCGCAGCGATGGCAAGGCAGGCGCTGCCAGACGGGGGCGATGGCGCATGAAGAAGAAGCACGTCGCCGTGCTGATGGGCGGATTTTCCTCGGAGCGGCCGGTCAGCCTGTCCTCCGGTGCCGCCTGCGCCGACGCCCTGGAGGCGGAGGGCTATCGCGTCACGCGGGTGGATGTCGATCGCGACATCGGTCGCGTGCTCGGCGAATTGAAGCCTGATGTCGCCTTCAATGCGCTGCATGGCCCCTATGGCGAGGACGGCACGATCCAGGGGGTTCTCGAATTTCTTGGCATTCCCTACACCCATTCCGGCGTGCTCGCATCGGCCCTCGCCATGGACAAGGAGCGCGCCAAGACGGTGGCGCGCGCCGCCGGTGTGCCCGTGGCGCCGTCGCTTGTCGTCAATCGGTTCGACATCGGCGCTCAGCATCCCATGCCGCCGCCCTATGTGGTCAAGCCGGTGGCGGAGGGCTCCAGTTTCGGTGTCGTGATCGTGCGCGAGGATCAGTCGCATCCGCCGCAGATTCTGGGCTCCTCGGAGTGGCGCTATGGCGAGCGCGTGATGGTGGAGCGCTACGTGCATGGGCGCGAGCTCACCTGCGCGGTGATGGGCGAAAGGGTTCTGGGTGTGTGCGAGATCGTGCCGGTGGGGCACGCTTTCTATGATTATGACTCGAAATACGTTCCGGGCGGATCAAAACACGAATGCCCAGCAAAAATTTCACCGAATATTTACCAAAAGATTCAGACACTGTCCCTCGCCGCGCACAAGGCGCTCGGCTGCCGGGGCGTGAGCCGCTCCGACTTCCGCTATGACGATCGGTTTTCGCAAGAGGGGGAGTTGGTCTGGCTGGAGCTCAACACGCAGCCGGGCATGACGCCGACGTCCCTGGTGCCGGACATCGCCGCCGAGGCGGGTATCGGCTTTGGTGAACTGTTGAGTTGGATGGTGGAGGACGCGTCGTGTTCGCGCTGAAGTCGGAAAGGGGCAGGCGCCCGGCCGAGGTTGGCCTGGTGCTGCCGCGCTGGCTGCGGCGGCCCGTGCGCATGCTCCGTCGCATTGACGTCGAGCGTATGGAGTCGCCGCGTTTCGGCGCCACCATTGCCACCGGTCTGCTGTTTGCGCTCACCGGTCTCTATGGCGGGCTGGCGGGCGGCCACATGGACGAGGTGATCCGCCAGGCCACCTCGCGCGTCGGCTTTGCCATCGAGAATATCGAGGTGACAGGCAACCGCGAGACCTCGGAAATCGATATCCTGCAGCGCATCGGCCTCGACGGCTGGACCTCCATGGTGGGGTTCGACGTGCAGGCGGCACGCCTGCGCATTGCGGAGCTTGCCTGGGTGGAGCGCGCCGAGGTGCGCAAGGTCTATCCGGCCACCCTCGTGGTGAAGATCGTGGAGCGCGAGCCCTTTGCCCTGTGGCAGCGCGACAGCCGCCTTTCCGTGATCGAGCGCGACGGCGACGTGATCGCGCCGTTCTATGGCGGGCATCTGGCGTCCCTGCCGCTACTCATCGGCGAAGGCGCCAGGGAAGCGGGGCCCGCCTTCGTGGAGCAGGTGGCGCGCGTGCGCGGGCTTTCTGGGCGCGTGCGCGCCTATATCCGCGTGGCCGACCGGCGCTGGGACCTGCGGCTCGACAACGGGATCACCATCAGGCTGCCTGAAAGGAACGTCGAGGCAGCGCTGGCGGAGGTGTCGAGGCTCGATGGCCAGTATGCGCTTCTGTCGCGCGACATCGAGTCCGTCGATCTCAGGCTTGCCGACCGGCTCGTCGTCGCGCTCACGCCGGAGTCGGCGGAGAAGCGCGCGGCGGCCTTCGAGGACATGCTTTCGCAGCGCCGGGGAGGGGCCAGCATATGAATTGGCTTCTGGGCGAACGTTCCGCCGCGCCGCGTTCGGGCATCCTCACCGTGCTGGATGTGGGTTCGAGCAAGGTCTGTTGCATCATCGCCAAGCTTCTGCCGAGCGAAGGCGGCAGGGCGCTTTCCCACCGCACGCACCGCATCCGCGTGATCGGCATCGGCCATCAGAAGTCCGAGGGCGTGAAGTCGGGCGTGATCGTCGATCTCGACAGGGCCGAGCAGGCGGTGCGCCTGGCGGTCGACGCGGCGGAGCGCATGGCGGGGCTCACCGTCGATTCGCTCATCGTCAACGTCTCGGCTGGGCGGCTCAAGAGCGAGGTCGCCTCCGCCACCGTCAATCTGGGCGGCCACGAGGTTGCCAAATCGGATGTGAACCGGGTGCTTGCGGCCGGTGCGCGCCAGGCGCTGAAGGCCGAGCGCGAGGTGGTGCACTCGCTGGCCGTCGGCTTCTCGCTGGATACCGAGCGCGGCATCCGCGATCCGCGCGGCATGATGGGCGACACGCTGGGCGTGGATATGCACGTGCTCACCGCCGACAGCGTGCCGCTGCGCAATCTTGAGCTGTGCATCAACCGGGCGCACCTTTCCGTCGAGCGTATGGTGGCCACGCCTTATGCCAGCGGCCTTGCGGCGCTGGTCGACGACGAGGCCGAAATGGGCGCGGCCTGCATCGACATGGGCGGCGGCTGCACCACCATCTCCGTCTTCGTGGAAGGCAAGTTCGTTCATGCCGATGCCCTGCCGGTGGGCGGCCATCACGTGACCATGGATCTGGCGCGCGGGCTGTCGGTGCGGCTGGAGGATGCGGAGCGGCTGAAGGTGATGCATGGCTCGGCGCTGCCGGCAAGCAACGACGACCGCGATGTCGTCACCATTCAGCCCATGGGCGGCGACGAGGGCGAGCAGCCCTTGCAGGTGCCGCGTTCGGTCATGACGCGCATCGTGCGTGCGCGCATCGAGGAGACGCTGGAGATGGTGCGCGAGCGGCTCAACCGCTCGGGCTACGGCCATCTGGTCGGGCGCCGCGTGGTGCTGACGGGCGGCGCCAGTCAGCTCTCCGGTCTGCCGGAGGCGGCGCGGCGGCTCCTGGGCCGTCAGGTGCGGCTCGGCCGCCCGCTGGGCGTGAAGGGGCTGCCGGAAGCGGCCAAGGGGCCGGCCTTCGCCGCGCCCGTCGGCCTTCTCATCTATCCGCAGGTGGCGGATTTCGAAAACCGCCCTTCCAGGGGCGGCTTCTTTGCGCGCGCGACGGGGACGGGGGGACGGTTGCAGCGCGTCGGTCAGTGGTTGCGTGAGAGTTTTTGACAGGGGACGTGCCCCATAACGGCCGCGGCGGCGAGGCGGCGGACAAGGCGGAAAGGACGAGGAAATGACCATAAACCTTAAGAAGCCGGACATTACCGAGCTGAAGCCAAGGATCACCGTGTTCGGTGTCGGCGGCGGCGGCGGCAATGCCGTCAACAACATGATCACGGCGGGCCTCAACGGCGTCGAGTTCGTGGTTGCGAACACCGATGCCCAGGCGCTGACCACTTCCAAGGCCGAGCGGCTGATCCAGCTTGGCGCCTCGGTGACGGAGGGGCTCGGCGCAGGCTCGCAGCCCGAGGTGGGCCGCGCGGCGGCCGAGGAGTGCATCGACGAGATCCTGGATCATCTGTCGAACACCCATATGTGCTTCGTGACCGCCGGCATGGGCGGCGGCACCGGCACCGGCGCTGCGCCCGTGGTGGCGCATGCGGCGCGCGAGAAGGGCATCCTCACCGTCGGCGTGGTCACCAAGCCGTTCCACTTCGAGGGGCAGCGGCGCATGAAGATTGCCGATGCGGGCATCGAGGAACTGCAGAAATGCGTCGATACCCTCATCGTCATTCCGAACCAGAACCTCTTCCGCATCGCCAACGACAAGACCACCTTCGCCGATGCCTTTGCCATGGCCGATCAGGTGCTCTATTCCGGCGTGGCCTGCATCACCGACCTGATGGTCAAGGAAGGTCTCATCAACCTCGACTTCGCCGACGTGCGCTCGGTGATGCGCGAGATGGGCAAGGCCATGATGGGCACGGGCGAGGCTTCCGGCGAAGGCCGCGCCATGGCGGCGGCCGAGGCGGCCATCGCCAACCCGCTGCTCGACGAGACCTCCATGAAGGGCGCCAAGGGCCTTCTCATCTCGATCACCGGCGGGCGCGACCTCACCCTGTTCGAGGTGGACGAGGCGGCAACGCGCATCCGCGAGGAGGTGGACCCGGAGGCCAACATCATTCTCGGCGCCACCTTCGACGAGGAGCTGGAGGGCGTCATTCGCGTCTCTGTGGTGGCCACCGGCATCGACAAGTCGGCCGCCGAGATCTCCGCGTCGCCCAGCACTCTGCGCCAGCCGCCGCGCCCCGGCCAGCCGCAGCCGCGGCCGGCCATGCAGGAGGTGCAGCGCGCCGAGCCGGTTCAGCCGCGCCCGCAGCCCATGCGCGAGGCGCCGTCTGCCACGGCCGGCGAGGATCCGGTGGCGGAGGCCATCCGCGCTGCCGAGCAGCGGCCCGTCCAGCCTCAGCCGCAGGATGACTTCCGCCCGCAGAGCCGGCTGTTCAAGCCGGCGCAGCCCGAGCCGCAGCCGCGGCCTGTCGAGGCCGTCCGTCCGCAGCCGGCGCCGCAGCCGCAGCCGGCCCCCGTGCAGCCGCGTATGCCGCGAGTGGAGGACTTCCCGCCGGTCGCGCAGGCCGAGATCGAGGCCGGCCGCCGCTCCGCGCCGGCGCCCGAACAGGAGGACCGCGGCCCCGTGGGCCTGCTCAAGCGGCTCACCCATGGCCTCTCGCGCCGCGAGGAGGGTGACGAGCACGCCGCCCGCCCGCCGGAGCCGCGCCTGCGCCAGCCCGAGCCGCGCCGCGCGGCAGCCGGCGATAGCCAGCTCTATGCGCCGCAGCGCGGGCAGCTTGACGAGCACGGCCGGGTGGCCCCGCAGCGTCCGATGCAGGAGGAAGATCAGCTCGAGATTCCTGCCTTCCTGAGAAGGCAGGCAAACTGACATGCTCACGCATGATAACAGCCGGTAACGAACGGGCGCTTAGGCGCCCGTTCGTGCTTCTGGAGATGTATATGGAAAACAATGTCTTAAAGTTGCTTTGCGAAACAGTTTAAGCGTAACACGGAGTAAGAAAGCGTGATTTGGCGCCGCCGTTCCGTGACATTATCTTGCGCCGCAAACGACTGCGGGGCGAAGGGCGTTAGAGGGGCTGGTCCTGCCGCGCAGCGTGAGCCGTTCATACCGTTGATGTTTGCCAGATTGACATGTGAGCGGCTCCAGGGGGCGGGATAATGGGGATTGAATTGCTCGAGTACCAGACCACACTTAAATCGCGTTTTAGTCTTTCCGGCATCGGCGTTCACAGCGGAAAACCCGTTTCCATTCACTTCTCCCCCGCGGAGGCCGATACGGGTGTCGTCTTCCAGCGCATCGACGAGGAGGCCTCGGGCAGGGAGATCCGCGCCTTGGCCGCGGAGGTGGGCGAGACCGACCTTTGCACCGGGCTGGGCGATCCGTCGGGCGACCATGTCGCCACTGTCGAGCATCTGATGGCCGCGCTGTCGGGCATGGGTGTCGACAATGTCGCCATCGAGATCGACGGCAGCGAAGTGCCCATCATGGACGGCAGTGCCGCCGCCTTCGTCGAGGCGTTCCGCCAGGCGGGTATCGAGCAGCTTGCCGAGAAACGCCGCTACATCCGCATCGTCAAGCCGGTGCGGATCGACATGGGCGGCTCGTGGGCCGAGTTCCAGCCCTACGAGGGCACCCGCTTCGAGATCGAGATCGACTTCGACACGCCGGCCATCGGCCGCCAGGCGCTCTCCATCGACATGAGTGCCGATGTCTTTGCGCGCGAGGTGGCGCGCGCGCGCACCTTCGGCTTCATCAAGGATGTGGAGCGGCTGTGGGCGGCGGGCTTCGCGCTCGGCTCCTCGCTGGAGAACTCCGTCGTCATCGGCGAGGACCACCGTGTCATCAACATGGAGGGGCTGCGCTACCCGGACGAGTTCGTCCGCCACAAGATGCTGGATGCGGTGGGCGACCTGGCGCTTGCGGGCGCCCGCTTCATCGGCTGCTTCCGCTCCTATCGTGGCGGCCACCGGCTGAATGCCGCCGCGCTGCGGCACCTGCTCACGGACCGTTCGGCCTTCGAGATCGTCGAGACGACGCGGCGTGAGCGCGGGCGCGGGGCGGAGATGGTGGCGGTCAACGCGCCGGTCTACGCGCCCTGGGTGCTGTAGGGATCGGCCGCCCCGCCACCGCACTGCCACAAAAATGTGCCATTGCGCGCCGATAGCGTTGCTGCGCGCGGCCTTTTTGCTTTATGAGTGCCGTGCGCTTTCACTTGTCTTGCAAACGCCGGAGGGGCGATCCGCGAATGACCAATAGACGCGCTGCCAGAACCAGTCGCCGGCCCGGCTTCGTCACGTTGGCGGTGGCCGTCATGGCCGCGCCGCTTCTCCTGGCCGGCTGCAACGCGGAGAAGGACCTCGACCTGTCGGCCTATGTCGAGCAGACCGATCCCGCCGATGTGCTCTACAATCAGGCGCTCGCCAATCTGGAAGCGGGCCGGATGAAGGAGGCCATCGCCAAGTTCGAGGCGATCGACCGGCAGCATCCCTATTCGGAGTTCGCCCGCAAGGCGCTCTTGATGAACACCTTCGCCAACTACCGGCAGGGCAGCTACACCGAAGCCATCAACAATGGCGAGCGCTACCTCACCCTTTATCCCACCAGCGACGACGCCGCCTATGCGCAGTATCTGGTGGGCCTCAGCCATTTCCGCCAGATTCGCGAGGTGACGCAGGATCAGCGCGAGGCGCGCCGCACCATAGAGGCGATGGAGCAGGTGGTTCAGCGCTGGCCCGAATCGGAATACGCGCCCGACGCGCAGGCGAAGATCCGCTTCGCGCGCGACCAGATCGCCGGCAAGGAGATGCAGATCGGCCGCTACTATCTGGAGCGGCGCGAGTACATCGCCGCCATCCGCCGCTTCCGCGGCGTGGTGGAGAACTATCCCGATACCCGCCACGTCGAGGAGGCGCTGGCCCGACTCACCGAGGCTTACTATGCCATGGGCGTCGTCTCCGAGGCACAGACGGCCGCCGCCGTGCTGGGGCACAATTTCCCGGAGAGCGACTGGTACAAGGATGCCTATGCGCTTCTGCAGTCGGGCGGGCTGGAACCGCGCGAGGACACCGGCTCATGGATTTCCAAGGCGGCATCCGTGATCACCGGAAGCTGACGACAGGCCGCAGATGCTGTCGCACCTTTCGATCCGCGATATCGTCCTGATCGAACGGCTCGACATCGACTTTTCGGCTGGCCTTTCCGTGCTGACGGGTGAGACGGGGGCCGGCAAGTCCATCCTGCTCGATGCGCTGTCGCTGGCGCTGGGCGCCAGGGGCGATGCCGCGCTGGTGCGCCACGGCGCTCCCCAGGGCCAGGTGACGGCGGTCTTCGACGTGCCGGCGGCGCATCCGGCGCGCGAGATTCTGCGCGACAACGCCCTCCCCGACGATGGAGACATCATCCTGCGCCGCGTGCAGGCGGCGGACGGGCGCACCCGCGTCTTCATCAACGACCAGCCGGCGAGCGTCACGCTCATGCGCCAGCTCGGTCGCGCGCTGGTCGAAATCCACGGCCAGCACGACGAGCGCGCGCTGGTGGACACCGCCGCTCATCGCGACCTGCTCGATGCCTTTGGCGGCCTGGGCGGGCAGGCGGGCGCGGTGCGCGCCGCCTGGCGGGCCTGGCGCGAGGCCGAGGAGGCGCTCTCCCGCCACCGGGCGCGGGTGGACGCGGCTGCCCGCGAGGCCGATTTCCTGCGTGCCAGCGTCGAGGAGCTGTCGAAGCTCGATCCGCAGCCGGGCGAGGAGACGGCACTGGCAGAGGAGCGAGCGGCCATGATGCGCGCCGAGAAGATCGCCTCCGACATTGCGGATGCGCAGGAGGTGCTTTCCGGCGACGCCTCGCCGGTGCGCCAGCTTGCGGGGCTGTTGCGGCGGCTGGAGCGCAAGGCGCAGGAAGCGCCGGGGCTTCTGGAGGGCATCGTGCGCTCGCTCGACGAGGCGCTTCTTTCCCTTGATGCCGCGCAGGAGGCGGTGGAGGAGGCACTGCGCGCCACGGAATACGATCCCGCGCGTCTGGAGAAGGCGGAAGAACGGCTCTTTGCGCTGCGTGCCGCCGCGCGCAAGCACAATGTGGCGGTGGACGATCTTGCCGCGCTGCGTGACCGTATGGATGCCGATCTTGCCGATCTCGATGCCGGGGAGGAGCGGCTGGGCCATCTGGAAAAGGAGGCTGCGGCGCGCTGCGCGGCCTATGACGAGGCCGCCGCACGGCTATCCGAAGCGCGCCGCCAGGCCGCCGGGGCGCTGGCGGAAACGGTGATGGCGGAGCTGCCGGCGCTGAGGCTGGAGCGTGCGCGCTTCATCGTCAACATCGACAGCGCGCCCGGCGAGCGCATGGAGGACGGCATCGACCGTGTGGAGTTCTGGGTGCAGACCAATCCGGGCACGCGTGCCGGGCCGATGATGAAGGTCGCCTCGGGCGGCGAGCTGTCGCGCTTTCTCCTCGCGCTCAAGGTGGCGCTGGCCGATCGCGGCTCCGCGCCGACCCTGGTCTTCGACGAGATCGACACCGGTGTGGGCGGTGCGGTGGCCGATGCGATCGGCCAGCGGCTCGCCCGCCTGGCAAGCCGCATCCAGGTGCTCTCCGTCACCCATGCGCCCCAGGTCGCCGCGCGCGCCCACACGCATTATCTCATCGCAAAGTCGGGTGGCCATGATCGCGTCACCACCGGCGTGGCCGTCATGGACAGCGCCGCCCGCCAGGAAGAGATCGCCCGCATGCTGGCCGGTGCCACCGTCACCGAAGAAGCCCGCGCCGCCGCCGAACGCCTGCTGCGGGAGAATACGGCCGCGGCGGAGTAGCAAGACGCGAAGAAAAACGCCCCCGCGCGGGATCTTCCTCCCCGCCAACCCATTTCTTCCGCTCGCTACTCCCTATTCGCCATTCGCTTCTTCCCCCTTTTTCACCCCCCGCCCGCGCCGCCACCCTTGGACCGGTTCATCTATTTGTTTTTGCCGCATTTGTGCGACGCCAGATGATTCCATCTGGCTGCAAAATGCTGCAGCCTGTCCCTATCGCTCTCGCGGGAACCGGATGCGCATCGGGTGTTCGGGAGAGCGGCGGCCGCCGCCCTCTTCGCGGTCGGTTCTCGAAGGCATATGCGGGCAAGGCCGGCCGGCAGGGTGCGGAGAAGCCGTGACGAACGCCTGGAGCCATTGCGCAGGGCCGTTGGACGCGCCCGTTTCCCGCGTTCCTCACCAAAGGCCAGACGGCGAGAGCCGGGCGTGGCGAGGATGGCGCGCGGGCGTCAGGAAGCGGCAGGTGGCGGCATTGCGCGTCTTGAGACAACGGCCTGAAAAGCCATATGTTGGCGGCCCAGTCGAATCCGGATTGCCACTCATGACCACAGCCACGATCCCCGTCGAGGAAATGACGGAGGAGCAAGCCAGGGAAGAGCTCGCGCGGCTTGCCCGCGAGATTGCCGAGCATGACCGGCACTACCATGCCGAGGACCGCCCGGTGATCTCGGATGCCGAGTATGATGCGCTGAGGCGGCGCAATCTTGCCATCGAGCAGGCGTTCCCGCACCTGATTCGCGAGGATTCGCCCTCGCGCCGGGTGGGCGCTCCGGTTTCGGAGAAGTTCGAGAAAGTGCGGCACAAGGTGCCGATGCTTTCCCTCGACAACGCCTTTTCGGATTCCGACGTGGTGGAGTTCGTCGCCCGCATCCGCCGCTATCTGCGGCTCGGCGAGGATGCGCCCGTCGTCATGACGGCGGAGCCGAAGATCGACGGGCTGTCGCTGTCGCTGCGCTATGAGGGCGGGCGGCTCGTTTCTGCTGCGACGCGCGGCGACGGGCAGGTGGGCGAGAACGTCACGGCCAACGCCCGTGCGGTGGCCGACATTCCCAACGTGCTGTCCGGCGATCCGCCTGCGGTGCTGGAGGTGCGTGGCGAGGTCTATATGACCCATCGCGATTTCCTGGCGCTCAACGAGCGCCAGAAGGCGGAGGGCAAGCAGACCTATGTGAACCCGCGCAACACCGCTGCCGGCTCGCTGCGCCAGCTCGATCCTGCCGTCACGGCCGCACGGCCGCTGAAGTTCTTCGCCTATGCCTGGGGCGAGGTGAGCGAGATGCCCGCCAGCACCCAGATGGGCATGGTCGAGGCGCTGGCGGGCTATGGCTTCCGCACCAACGCGCTCATGCGTCTATGCGAGACGGCAGAGCAGCTTCTGGCCCACTATCGCTTCATCGAGGAGCGGCGGGCCACGCTCAGCTACGACATCGACGGCGTGGTCTACAAGGTCAACGATCTGGCGCTGCAGGAGCGGCTGGGCTTCGTCTCGCGCAGCCCGCGCTGGGCGATTGCGCACAAGTTTCCAGCCGAGAAGGCGTCCACCATCCTGCGCGGCATCGACATCCAGGTGGGGCGCACCGGCGCTCTCACCCCGGTGGCGCGGCTGGAGCCGGTGACGGTGGGCGGCGTGGTGGTGACGAACGCGACGCTTCACAATGCGGAGGAGATCGAGCGGCTGGGCATCAAGATCGGCGACACGGTGACGGTGCAGCGCGCCGGCGACGTGATCCCGCAGATCCTCGGCTACGTGCCGGAGCTGCGGCCGGACGATGCGCAGGCGTTCGCCTTTCCCAACGTCTGCCCCTGCGAGTTGAAGACGCCGGTGGTGCGCGATTCCACCGCCGGCGGCGGAGAGGGCGTGGTGCGCCGCTGCTCGGGCGAGTTTGCCTGCCCGTTCCAGCGCATCGAGCATCTGCGCCACTTCGTTTCGCGGCGCGCCTTCGACATCGAGGGGCTGGGGGAGAAGCAGATCGCCTTCTTCTTCAACGATCCCGACCTGCCCGTGAAGAGCCCGGCCGACATCTTCACCCTGGCCGAGCGGGACGCAAAAAACCTCAGGAAGCTGAAGGACAAGGAGGGTTGGGGCGAGGTCTCGGCAAGGAACCTGTTCGCAGCCATCGAGGCGCGCCGGACGATTCCCCTCGATCGCATGATCTATGGTCTTGGCATCCGTCATGTGGGCGAGCGCACCGCCGCGACGCTGGCCCGCGCCTATGGCACGTGGCAGGACTTCCACGATGCCGCGCTCGCCATAGCCGGCGGCGACCAGGTGGCGCGCGAGGAGATGGATGCGCTGGAGGACATCGGCGATGCGGTGATCGATGCGGTGGCCACCTATTTCGGCGAGGAGCACAACCGCAGGCTCGTAGAGGCGCTTGCCGCCCAGGTGAACGTGCAGGAGGCGGAACGGCCCGCCGCCGATTCGCCGGTGGCCGGCAAGACGGTGGTCTTCACCGGCGCGCTGGAGCGCATGTCGCGCGACGAGGCCAAGGCCATGGCCGAACGGCTGGGCGCCAAGGTGGCGGGCTCGGTGTCGAAGAAGACCGATCTGGTGGTCGCCGGTCCCGGTGCCGGCTCGAAGCTGAAGAAGGCGGCCGAACTCGGAATCGAGGTGATCGACGAGGAGGCGTGGTTCCAGCGCGTGGGCGGCTGAAGCGCGCCGGGCCGGGCCGGAAAATGGCCGCTGGCGGTTCAGCCATCGCCTTTGCTTCACCTTTGGCTCAACGAAATTCATGTGACTGGTCAGCCTTGCTGACCTATGCTGGTGGCAGGAGGTTTCCCATGTCCGCCCATTCCTACGCCGCGCAGCGCCCGGGGGATGAATTTCTGCAGGGTGCACGAGCCAGCTTTCCCGTCGTGGTGGCCGCCGCGCCCTTCGGTCTTCTGTTCGGCACGCTGGCGATGGAGAACGGCTTTACCATCTTCGAAGCGGTCTTCATGAGCGCCACCATTTATGCCGGCGCCAGCCAGATGGTGGGCATCGACCTGTTCGGCGCCCGGATTGCGCCGTGGATGGTCGTGCTGTCCATCTTCGCGGTCAATTTCCGTCACGTGCTCTACTCGGCCACCATCGGCCGTCACATTGCACACTGGACGCCGCTGCAGCGTTTCGTCGGGTTCTTCTTCCTTGTGGACCCGCAATTCGCCGAGGCCGAGAAGAGGGTGGAGCGCGGGCAGCGCATCGGCTTTGCCTGGTATATGGGCCTCGGCCTGCCGATCTATGTCTGCTGGGTCGCGGAAGCGTGGCTGGGCGCGCTCTTCGGCCGCCTCATCCCCGATCCGCACGCGCTGGGGCTCGACTTCCTGCTGCCCATCTATTTCCTCGGCCTTGTCATGAGCTTCCGCAAGCGCCCCCTGTGGCTGCCCGTCGTGGGTGTCAGTGCGCTGGCCTCCATCCTGGCCTACAAGACGGTGGGCTCTCCCTGGCACGTCTCAATCGGCGCGCTCGCGGGCGTTGCCCTCGGCGCCTTGCTGCCGCCGCGGGAGGCGGAGTGATGAGCACCACCTTCTGGATCATCGTCGCCGGTGCCGTGCTCACCTATCTGACGCGCGCCGGCGGGCATCTGGTCCTTTCCCGCTTCGAGCGCATTCATCCGCGGGTGGAAGCCGGGCTCAATGCCGTTCCGGCGGCGGTGCTGACGACGCTGGTGGCCCCGGCCGCCATGGAAGGCGGGCCGGCCGAGCTCGCCGCGCTCGCCACGGCGGCTGTGATCGTGCTGTGGGGCGGCGGCATGATGCCCATGTTTCTCACCGCCGCGGCGGTGCTGATCCTTCTGCGCCACCTTCTCGCATAGGCTACAGCGGCGCCGTCGCGGCGCGCAGCCAGGCCGCCGTGTCCCCTTCCACCAGGGGCGTGATCTCTTCCAGAACGCGGGCGTGATAGGCGTTCAGCCAGTCTCTCTCTGCATCCGTCAGCAGGCCCGGCACGACCAGCCGCCGGTCGATCGGCGCGAGGGTGAGCGTCTCGAAGCCGTGCATGGCCACGTCGCCGCCGGGCACGGGCTCGGGCGGCGTGACGACGATCAGATTTTCGATGCGGATTCCATAGTGCCCGGCCCGGTAGTAGCCCGGCTCGTTGGACAGGATCATGCCGGTGCGCAGCGTCTCCATGCCCGTTCTGGCGATACGCTGCGGCCCCTCGTGCACGGAGAGATAGGAGCCCACGCCGTGGCCCGTGCCGTGGCCATAGTCGAGGCCGGCCTGCCACAGGGCATGGCGGGCGAAGGCGTCGATGTCCACGCCACGCGTGCCCTCGGGGAAGCGCAGCATGGAAATGGCGATCATGCCCTTGAGCACGCGGGTGAAACGGTCCTTCATCTCCAGGGACGGTTCGCCCAGCGCAACGGTGCGCGTCACATCCGTCGTGCCGTCCTCGAACTGGGCGCCGGAATCGACCAACAGCAGCTCGCCACGGGCAAGCTTTCGGTTGGTCTTCTCCGTCACCCGGTAGTGGATGATCGCCCCGTTGGGCCCGGCGCCCGAGATGGTGTCGAAGGAGATGTCGCGCAGCGGCATCTGCGCCTCCTGCCCGGCGCGCCGCCGGCATTCCTCCAGATGCCTGACGACGGCGATCTCGTCGAGGTTCTCGGGGGTCTGCCCGTCAAGCCAGGCAAGGAAGCGGGCGAGGGCGGCACCGTCGCGCAGATGGGCGGCGCGGGCGCCCTTGAGTTCCGCCTCGTTTTTCATGGCGCGGGGCAGGGCGGCAGGATCGGCGAACGGGACCACCGCGCCGCCGGCTTCCTCCACCACGAGGCGCAGCTTCTCCGCGGCATGCGCCTCGTCGAGGCCCACCCTGGCACCGCTGCGGGCCAGGTTTGCCAGCACGGGCTCCAGCTCCTCGGGCGCGTGAAGCGCTGCCAGCGCGCGCAGATGGTCTTCCGTCTCCCCGGACAGCTTTTCGGCAGCCATGAAGACGCGCGGGCGCTCCGCCGCCGAGAGAATGGCAAAGCCCAGCGCCAGCGGCGTGTGCGGCACGTCGTTGCCGCGGATGTTGAACGCCCAGGCAAGCGAGGAGGGGTCGGTGAGCACGGTGTGGTCGATGTCGCGCTCCCGCAGCCGCTCCGCGAGGCGGGAGAGCTTGTCGCCCGCCGTCTCCCCCGCATAGACAAGCGGATGAACGCGCACCGGCTTCATGGGCGGGGCGGGGCGGTCTTCCCATATGGCATCCACCGGATTGCGCTCAAGCGGCACCGCCTGCGCCCCCGGCTTCTCCAATGCCTCGCGCAGGGCACGGATCTCGCCCACCGTGTGCAGCCACGGGTCGAAGCCGATGCGCGCGCCCCTGGAAAGGTTCGCCTTCATCCAGGCGCGCGGCGGGTTGTCGATCAGGCTCTCGATCTCGAAGAGGGCGGGGTCCGTCTGCACGCGTGCCTGAAGGGTATAGCGCCCATCGACGAACAGGAGGGCCTTGTCCCGCAGGACGAGCGCCATCCCGGCGGAGCCGGTGAAGCCGGTGAGCCAGGCAAGCCGCTCCGCGCACGGCGGCACATATTCGCCCTGATGTTCATCGCTGCGCGGCACCAGCACACCGTCGAGACCGGCCTCGGCCATAAGGGCGCGCAGCCGCGCCATGCGCGGTGCAGCCTGTGCAGGATCGGCGGTGCTTTCAAAGGACTGGAACATGGAACACTCCGGCTCGTCTGGCGGGGCCGCGACCCTAGACCGCTCTGCCGGTGCAGGCAATGCGGTGGTGTCGGCTTGGCGGGTGCTTCATATGCTGCAGTGCGGCATGGCATTCGCACATGCAAAAAGCGAATGGCTGGCATGCGCAATCAGCGCTGGTCGGAAAGGGCAGGGATGCTTACCTGTTGTGGCGTGGAGGACGGATTTTCGGTTGTGAAAAGGAGACTTCACATGGCACGGGCGAAGAGAGGATTTTTCCGCAACGCGATGGACGCGCTGATGGCCGCGCGCGAGCGGCAGGTGAGCCGCTATGTCAACGGCGCGCTTCTGATGCTCGACGACGAGACGCTGAAGGCGCACGGCTACACCCGCGAGGAACTGCGCCGGAAGGGCACTGCCTACATGTACTGAGGCATCGGCCGCGCGGCTAGAGACAGACAGAGGCGGTCGCGGTGGCGGCCGCTTTTCTTGTTTTCAGCGCTTGAGGTGCAGCGTCACCCATCCCTCGCGGTGGATCGTTGCCACCTGGCGGAAACGCTGGCCGGCATAGGCGGCGATGACGGCGCGTCGCTGGCGCTCCAGAATGCCGGACAGGATGAGCGAGCCGCCGGGCGCCAGATGATGGGCCATGCCCGGCGCCAGCTGCATCAAGGGGCGGGCGAGGATGTTGGCGACGATCAGGTCGAAGGGTCCCCGTTCGGCGAACGCCCTGTGCCGGAAGCCGGTGGCCGTGAGCACCTCTACCCAGCGTGAGACCGCGTTCAGCCGCACATTGGCCCGCGCCACCCTGGTGGCCGTGGCGTCGATGTCCGTTGCCAGAATGGGAATGCGCCGCAGCCTGGCCAGGGCAATGGCGAGCACGGCGCTGCCGGTGCCCAGATCGAGCGCGTTTGCCGGGTGCTCGCGATGGGCGAGCCGGCCGATCATCTCCAGACAACCTGCCGTCGTGCCGTGATGGCCGGTTCCGAAGGCAAGCCCCGCCTCGATCTCGATGGCGATTTCTCCGGGGCGGGCGCGGCCGCGATCATGGGCGCCGTGAACGAAGAAGCGTCCGGCGCGCACGGCGTGAAGGCCCTGCAGTGCGTGCGTCACCCAGTCGATGTCCGGCAGCTGCTCCTCGTGGATCTCCGGGGCCTGCGGCAGGGTGTCGAGCACCGCCTGCATACGCGCCCTGACGGATTCGCCGTTCTCGCTCGCGTAAACGGAAACCTCGTGAAGCTCGCGTGCTTCGTCGATCTCGACGATGGACAGCGCCAGCCCGTCATCCTCGAAAGCGCGGTCGAAAAGATCGTATATGCGGGAGGCAGGCGCCCGCGGCGCCTGAAGGAAGAGACGGGTCTGGACCATCGGATTGCCGGAAAGGGTGGTTGGATCAGCCTTCCTTTAACAGCCGCCGCAACTTCGCGATAGCCGTATCCGGGTTCTCCTGATAGGCAATCGTGCCGAAAAAAGCGCCGTTCCTGTCGAGCAGCATGACAGAGGCGGTGTGGTCCATGGTGTAGTCGCCGCCCTCCAGCTCCACCTTGCGGGCATAGATGCGGTAGGACCGGACCATCTCCATCACTTTTTCCGGCTCTCCTGTAATGCCCGTGATGCGCTTCGAGACGTTGCCGAGATAGGTCTTCATCACCTGCGGCGTGTCGCGTTCCGGATCGACGGTGACAAAATAGGCGCGCAGTGCTTCGCCGCTCTCGCCGAGTGCCTCGATCCAGCCATCCAGCTCGTACAGCGTGGTGGGGCAAACCTCGGGACAGTGGGTAAAGCCGAAGAAGACGGCTGTCGGCGCCCCCCTAAACGCCGCCTGGGTGATCGTCTCGCCATTGTGATCGACAAGCTCGAACGGGGCGCCGAAAGCGCCGGCTACGCTCCTGTCGCGATACCACTGGAAGGTCATCAGCCCGACGGCGACCACCATCAGGGCAAGAATGCCGACAAGAAGAGAGCGCATCATGAAGAATCACCGTCACCGGAATCACAGGCACCAGGCAAGCCCGGCCTGGGCCAGCGAGATGAACATCGCCACCCCGTTCTCCATCCACAGCGCAAATCCGAGCCCGGCAAGCGCCGCCAGAAGCATGGCGAAAGCGCTGACGGCAAGAAGGCGCTGAAGGCTGTCCGGGGCCGGTTTCATGACCGAAGAATAATCGCTTGCGTTCGCGATGGAAAGGAAGAAGCAAACTGCCGCCGGGCCGTATTCGGATGCCGCCGGGTGGCGGTGCCAAGTCTGCGACGTTCCGGCGGTCGCTGGAAATGCGGGCTATATTGTGTTAACCGCGACCCCTTCCAGGCTGTCTACCTCTCGTTTCGCGGAAACGGTCGCGAGGTATCGCGTGGCGGCTTGTTTGCCGATTCCAGCGCGCGATTTACCTTCTCGCAACGCAGAAGTCTTGCGTGCAACCGCGTTTAGAAATGTACTCGCGTATAGAGTGTATTGACTTTGTGCCTGCTTATGAACCAAATAAGGCGGGCTTGGCTCGGCGCATGGTGCGCCGGGGTAACGAGGTTTGGGGGCGGATGGATGAACAGAAACTTCCATGAACTGAAACAGCAGCTGACGGAGCTGTCAGCAACGATCAACAAGTTCGAATCGGAGGCAGTACAGCTGCGCATCGTCGAGCTTCTGTTCAGCCAGGCCGGTGGCGAAGGGCTTGCGGAGGCTCCTGCCAGCGCCTACGTCTCCGGGCCGGCGCGCGGCGGCAGGCGGCCCCAGACGGCCGACCGGCGCAAGACGGCGCCCAGCGCCAGCGGCGCCGTGGCCGCGCTGGCAAAGCTCCTCGACGGCGATTTCTTCAGCGAGAAGCGCACAATCGGCGATATCGTGAAGAAATGCGAGGAGGAGATTGGCACGCGTTACAAGTCCAACGCCTTCTCCGGGCCGTTGTCGCGCTATGCCAGGAGCGGCGTTCTCAAGCGCGAGAAGAACGAAGAAGGCAAGTACGTGTACTTCAAGTAGCCGACGCTTCTCCGTCGGACCGAGGTGCCGAGCGGCCGGGAAGGATGCCTTCCCATTGCCTTGCGTTGCCGTGAACGAATGCGCCTGCGGCTGTCTTCTCCGCCGTCGCGGATGCTTCGTCGGCCCTGTCCCGCCGGCGAAGGGTGAATGGTCATTTGCGTATACGGCGCGCGCCTTCCCGGTGCGCAAACAGCTATATCGGGCGGGCGTCAGACCCTTTCGACGAACCCGTCCAGAACCCGTTTCTGACCGGCCTTGTCGAAGTCTATTGTCAGCTTGTTGCCGTCTATGGCTGTCACGTTGCCGTTTCCGAACTTGATGTGAAACACGCGGTCGCCCACCTTGAAGGCCGAGGGGGTGTCGGAAACCGATCTGGCGACCAGCTCGCCCTCGATGGTGCGGCCCTTTACCGAACCGCGGCCTGCGCCATAGCCCGAATCGGCTTCTCCGTAACCGATCCTTTCCACCTGATGGCCGGAGCGTGTTCCCCAGTTGCGCTCGGTCGCCTCGTTGCGGTTGCGGCGGGCCCGCTGCCAACCAGGCGTGGCATAGGGGCTGGAGAACGCCTGCCCGGCTTCATCGAAGCGTGAAGGTCCATAGGGGTTCGGGCGGCCCGGCGACCTTGCGTAGCCGCCAAAGGCGCCGCTTTCCTCGGCCACCTCCACATGCGCCTCCGGCAGCTCGTCCAGAAAGCGCGACGGAATGGTGGACTGCCACAGGCCATGAATGCGGCGATTGGAGGTAAACCAGATATGCAGGTTCTTCTTCGCCCGGGTAAGCCCGACATAGGCCAGGCGGCGCTCTTCCTCGAGGCCGGCGCGCCCGCCCTCGTCGAGCGCGCGCTGGTGGGGGAAGAGGCCCTCCTCCCAACCGGGCAGGAACACCGTGTCGAACTCCAGGCCCTTGGCGGAGTGAAGCGTCATCAGGCTGACGGCGTCCACCTCCTCGTCACGCTCGGCATCCATGACCAGCGCCACATGTTCCAGAAAGCCGCGCAGGCTTTCATATTCCTCCATGGAGCGGATGAGCTCCTTGAGGTTTTCCAGCCGCCCCGGCGCCTCCGCCGAACGGTCGTTCTTCCACATCTCGGTATAGCCGGATTCCTCGAGGATGATCTCGGCCAGCTCCGTGTGGGGCGTGCGCTCCAGCAACCCCTGCCAGCGCTCGATGCTTTCCACCAGGTTGCGCAGGGCAGCGCGCGGCTTGGGCTTCATTTCCTCCGTGCCCACCAGATCGCGCGCGGCCTGGAGCAGCGAGGTGCCGCGCATCCGCGCGACATCGTGGATCTGGCGCACCGAGGCTTCGCCCAACCCCCGCTTGGGCACGTTCACGATGCGCTCGAAGGCAAGATCATCCGCACCCTGCGCGACGATGCGGAGATAGGCCAGCGCGTCGCGGATCTCCATACGCTCATAGAAGCGCGGGCCACCGATGACGCGGTAGTTGAGGCCAAGCGTGACGAAGCGATCCTCGAACTCGCGCATCTGGAAGGACGCGCGCACCAGGATCGCCATGTCGTTGAGCGCTTTTCCCCTGGCCTGCAGCGCCTCGATCTCTTCGCCCACGGCGCGCGCCTCCTCCTCCGAGTCCCATGCGGCGTGGACCTTGACCTTGGGATCGTCGGGGTCGACGGCATCGGTAAACAGCGTCTTGCCGAGCCGGCCCTCATTGTGGGCGATGAGATGGGAAGCGGCGCCCAGAATATGGGCGGTCGAGCGGTAGTTGCGTTCCAGCCGGATAACCCTGGCGCCCGGAAAATCCTTCTCGAAGCGCAGGATGTTGTCCACCTCCGCGCCGCGCCAGCCATAGATCGACTGGTCGTCGTCGCCGACACAGCAGATGTTGACCGCGCTGTCGCGCGCCGGATTCTGCGCCAGAAGGCGCAGCCACATGTATTGCGCGGTGTTGGTATCCTGATACTCGTCCACCAGGATATATCTGAACCTGGTGTGATACTCGCGCAGAACATCCGGGTTTTCGCGGAAGATGCGGATGGGATGGAGCAGCAGATCGCCGAAGTCGACGGCATTGAGCGTCTTCAGCCGCTCCTGATAGGCGAGGTAGAGCGCGCGGCCCTTGCCGTTTGCGAAGGCGCGGGCGTCGCCCTCGGGAATGTCGCCGGGCGCTAGGCCCTTGTTCTTCCAGCCATCGATCATCTGTGCCAACTGGCGTGCCGGCCAGCGCTTGTCGTCCAGGCCCTCGGCCTGGATGAGCTGCTTGAGAAGGCGGATCTGGTCGTCCGTGTCGAGGATGGTGAAGGAGGATTTGAGCCCGGCGAGCTCGGCGTGGCGGCGCAGGATCTTCACCCCGATGGAATGGAAGGTGCCGAGCCACGGCATGCCCTCTATGGCCTCGCCCACCAGCACCTCGATGCGCGCCTTCATCTCGCGTGCCGCCTTGTTGGTGAAGGTGACGGCAAGAATCTGTGAAGGGTAGGCGCGGCCGGTGGCCAGGATGTGGGCGATGCGGGTGGTCAGCACCCGCGTCTTGCCCGTGCCGGCGCCGGCAAGCACCAGCACCGGGCCTTCCGTCGTCTCCACGGCAAGGCGCTGCTCGGGGTTCAGCCCCTCCAGATAGGTGGGCGCTGCACCCTGACGCGCCGCCATCGCACGCGCGGCAATGCCGCCGGCGCGCGCAGCAGGGCGCGCGGCGTCGTCATCGCCGAAGAAGGGCAGATCGTCTGGAGAACCTGACATTCGGCACCGCATATGGTGATTCGGGCCTGCAAGGCCAACCGCTTCTTCCCTTGTACCGGCTGAATGCGGCGAGGCCAAGTTTCGGCGCCTGTTCACGCAGCCTTGAATGGACCGGCGGAAAGGCCCTTCCTATCCTCGCCGCGGGTGCGGGGTGTCAAACGTGAGGCCGGGAGCAAGCGATGTCCACACCGAAGATCACCCAGGCGATGATAGACGCCTATGACGAATACACACACCTGACCCTCGACCGCCGCGGCTTCATGCAGAAGCTGACGAAGCTGGCGGGATCGAGCGCCGCCGCTGCGGCGATCGTGCCGCTGCTTGCGGCCAATTCGGCCCGCGCGGCGATGGTTGCCGAGGACGACGCCCGCGTTTCGGCCGAGGAAATTTCCTTTCCTGCCGGCGATGGCGAGATGAGGGCGTATCTCGTGCGCCCGAAAGACCAGGCGGGACCTCTGCCGGCCGTCATCGTCATTCACGAGAATCGCGGGCTCAACCCGCATATCCGCGACGTGGCACGGCGTGTGGCGCTGGAGGGTTTCGTGGCGCTGGCGCCAGACTTCCTGTCGCCGCTGGGCGGCACGCCGGAGGACGAAGACGCGGCGCGCGCCATGTTCGGCGAGCTCGACAGGGCGCAGACGGTGGCCAATGGCATGGCGGCCATCGCCTTTCTGGAAAACCATGAGGCGACGAACGGCAATGTCGGCGCCGTCGGCTTTTGCTGGGGCGGGGGCATGGTGAACAGTCTCGCCGTCAACGCGCCTTCGCTCGATGCAGCGGTGGCCTACTACGGCGCCCAGCCCGATCCGCAGGAGGTGGAGCGCATCAGTGCGCCGCTGATGCTGCACTATGCCGGGCTCGACGAGCGCATCAACGCCGGTATCGAGGACTTCGCGGCAGCCCTCGACGCGGCCGGCAAGGACTATACGATGTACATGTATGAGGGCGTGAACCACGCCTTCAACAACGACACCTCCGAGGCGCGCTACAACAAGGAGGCCGCTGATCTGGCCTGGCAGCGCACCATCGACTTTTTCAGGGAAAGGCTGATGTAGGGGCCGTCAGGCCCAGCCCCGCGCCTCCTGTGCCCGGCGCAGGATGGCGCGGGCAAAGACGAGATCGATGGGGATCGGCCGGCGATGGGTCTCGATCTGGTAAAGCTCGTTGTCCAGAGTCTTGAGCGCGCGCCAGACCTCGTAGTCGCTGACGCTCGGGTCGCGGGCGAGCCTCTCCGACATTCCCTTCACGTCGACCTTCAAGACCGTCTCCCCAGGATGCGAATCAGTGCGCAGACGGGGGAATTGTGAAACCCTACGGGCGGGCCGCAAGGCGCGCGGGGCGACAAGCTGTGCAAAAGCGCCCGGCGGGCGCGCACGTTCAGCGGTGTTCTTCTTCGCTGAGCTGCACGAGCGCTCTGTTGAAGGCGCGCAGGGCGCCGATATGGGAGGCCCAGGCGACGATGCGCGTCGAATCCTGCGGGTCCACGACGGGCAGCCGCGTGTGGCCGCCCTTGTCGAAGGCGCGCAGCGCAGCCTCCAGCGTGTCGCCGGGTCGCAAGGCGGGTGGTCCTTCCTGCGGGTCATGGGATTCGGGCTGCGCGCCGTCTTCCAGCGGCTCCATGAAGTCGCGCACGCGGGTGATGTGACCGGCGGCGCGGTGCGGCCCCTCGTGGATGAAGAGGCCGCGCATCTCAAGCTGCCAGTGAAACCACGAGCGGCCGTGAAGGGCCTGGGTGATGCCGTGGGCGACGGCGACGGTGAGCAGCAGGGCGATGGACAGCGTGTAACCGCCTGTCAGCTCGAAGACGATGACCGTGGTGGAGATCGGGGCGCCGAGCACGGCACCGGCCACCGCCCCCATGCCGAGAATGGCGTAGAGCCCGCCGCTCGATGCCATGTCGGGGAAGACCGACGCGGCGATGACGCCGAAGGAGCCGCCGGTGAGTGCGCCCAGATAGAGCGCCGGCGAGAAGATGCCGCCGCCGAAACGGGCGGCGAGCGTGATCGCCGTGGCCGCCGTCTTCACCACCAGAAGGGCCAGCATGGTAAGAAGCGGCAGCCGCTGCCACAGCGCCATGTCCGTGACCTCGTAGCCCACGCCCAGAACCTGCGGGAAGGCAAGCGCAATGGCACCGACGAGAACGCCGCCCGCCACCGGCTGCAGCCACAGCGGAATGGCGATGCCGCGCGCCACGAACTCGGCGGCGAACAGCGCGAACTGGAACAGAATGGCGACGACGGCCGCCGTGACGCCCAGCAGCGCGAAGGCGGGAAACTCCCAAAACGAGGTAATGGCATAGTGCGGCACGAGAAAGGCAGCGGCATCGCCGAACCACAACCGCGAAGCCACGCCACCGGCCGTCGAGGCGATGACGATGGGCACGAAGGAGCGCATCGCATAGTGGCCGAGGATCACCTCATGGGCGAAGAGCACGCCGGCGATGGGCGCGTTGAAGGAGGCGGCAATGGCGCTTGCCACCCCGGCGCCCAGCAGGGTGCGGTTGCACCACTCGGGAAGGTTGGCGTAACGGGTGACCGCCGCAGCCAGAACCGCGCCCAGATGCACCACCGGCCCCTCGCGCCCGGCGCTGCCGCCAGCGCCCAGCGAGAGCGCGGTGGTGAAGGCCGAAAGCAGGCCGTCGCGCAGCGGAAGGCTGCGCCCCGCCAGCGCACGCGCCTCGATGACGTCGGCCACTGCGCCGGTGCGCCGCGCCTTGAGCCGCGTGAGAAGCAGACCCACCAGAAGACCGCCTACCACCGGGCCGGCCATGACCCAGTACCAGGGTAGCGTGGCGGCGGTGGAATAGACGCGCTCAGAGCGCGTGCCGAGCCAGGGAAGCTGGAAGATCCCGATCAGCTCGCGGAAGAGGATTGCGGCAGCCGCCACCGCGACGCCGAGCACCAGGGCGAGCAACCAGGCGAGAGGCTGGCGCGTTTCCAGAAAGGCATGCAAATTGGGCTTCACCCAGGAAGCCACGATGCGTGGAAGCCGGGCGAGATTTCGCGGCGTCATCGTCCGTCAGGTCCGGCGGCGGATGGCGATAGCGCGCCCCGCCCGCTGAGGCGCCGGCAGGCCGGCATGTGCGGCGGCCATCCGCTCGACACGCTCCATCACGTCGGGCGGGAAGGGGGCGACCTTCGGCCCGCTCATGTCCACATGCAGGGTGAGGGTTTCGCAGGTGGCTGAAAGCCAGCCGTCCAGATGATGGATCTCCTGATAGGAATGCAGCCGCTTCTCGTCGTGGTCGAGAAGCCTGGTCGCGACGGTCACCCGGTCGCCCGGGCGGAGTTCGCGCACATAGCACAGGTGGATCTCGGCGGTGTAGGTGGTCAGCCGGCGCGTGGCGGCATAGTCCGGCCCCATGCCGAGATACCCGGACACCTCGTCCAGCGCGCGGTCGAAGAGCAGCGGATAGTAAGCCATGTTCATGTGGCCGTTGTAGTCGATCCAGCCCTGCTCGATCTCGAAGACATGCGACACATGCGGTTCGCCCATGGGCCCTCCTCCTTCGTCGTCGCCGCTGTCGACACTGGACAATGCGACAATTAGCTGGAGACTGAAGGGATAGAAACGAAAAGCGTTTTGCTCCACAAGAGCGGCAGGCGAATTCAGGGAGAAAACACATGGCCGTGGGGGCGAAAGCCGGTCAGGAACGCGACAGGGACGCGGTGGCGCGCGTTCTGGAACATCTGCGGGCACGCTTCGGCGAGCGCCTGCAGACGGGACATGCCGTGCGCGAGCAGCACGGCCACACCACCACCTACATTCCGACCCAGGCACCGGATGGCGTGTTCTTCCCCGAAAGCATCGCGGAGGTGCAGGAGGCGGTGCGCCTCTGCGCGGAGCATCGCGTGCCGGTCATTCCCTTCGGGGCAGGATCGTCGCTGGAAGGCCACGTCAACGCGCCGGCAGGGGGGCTTTGCCTCGACATGGGGCGCATGAACCGTGTGCTCGCCGTCCGACAGGAGGACCTCGACTGCACGGTCGAGCCGGGGATTACGCGCGAGGAGCT
Source organism: Chelativorans intermedius (assembly GCF_025398255.1). Classification (GTDB taxonomy): domain Bacteria; phylum Pseudomonadota; class Alphaproteobacteria; order Rhizobiales; family Rhizobiaceae; genus Chelativorans; species Chelativorans intermedius. The sequence continues at coordinate 121,530 of NZ_JAODNW010000001.1, forward strand.
CAACCATCATCTGCGCGACACGGGCCTCTTCTTCCCCATCGACCCCGGCGCCAATGCCAGTCTCGGCGGCATGGCGGCCACCCGTGCCTCGGGCACCAATGCGGTGCGCTACGGCACGATGCGCGAAAACGTGCTGTCGCTGACGGCGGTGATGGCGGACGGGCGGGTGGTCAGGACAGCGCGGCGGGCGCGCAAATCCTCGGCCGGCTACGACCTTACCCGGCTTCTCGTCGGCTCGGAAGGGACGCTCGGCGTGATCTGCGAACTGACGCTCAGGCTTCACGGCATCCCGCAGGCGATCTCCGGCGGGATATGCCCGTTCCCGAGCGTCGAGGCGGCTTGCCAGGCGGTCATCGCCACCATCCAGATGGGCATTCCGGTGGCGCGCATGGAGCTCGTCAATGCGCTCGGGATGCAGGCCATCAACCGCTATTCGGGCCTCGGCTATCCCGACAGTCCCTGCCTTTTCCTGGAGTTTCACGGCACCGAGGCCAGCGTGGCCGAACAGGCCGAGATGTTCGGCGAGATTGCCGAGGAGTTTTCCGGCGGCCCCTTCAACTGGGCGCGCGAGGCGGAGGCGCGGCAGAGACTGTGGAAGGCACGGCACGATTTCTACTGGGCCGGCTTTACGCTGCGGCCGGGCACCAAAGGGCTGGCGACGGATGTGTGCGTGCCCATTTCCCGGCTTGCCGAGTGCATCGTGGAGACGGAGGCCGACATCGCCGAAACGGGGCTTGTCGCCCCGATCGTCGGCCATGTGGGAGACGGGAACTTCCACGTCACCGTGCTCATGGACATGGACGATAGCGAGGAGGTGGCGCGCGCGGAGCGATTCGTGGGGCGGCTCAACCGGCGTGCTCTCGCCATGGAAGGCACATGTACCGGCGAGCACGGCATCGGGCAGGGCAAGATGCGGTATCTGGAGGAGGAACACGGCACGGCGGGGGTGGACATGATGCGTGCCATCAAAAAGGCGCTTGACCCGCTCAACATCATGAATCCGGGGAAAATCATCGACCCGGCCAGCGGCTGACGGTCGGTATGTGGCTCTGAGCATGGCAAAGGTGCTATCTGCCCATCGGCATGGCGCGCGGCCTGCCGGGCCACTGGCCTGCCGGGGCGGGTGAAATCGCAACAAGGCCCTGCAAGGGGTGGAGGTGAATGCTGGCGCGGCTGTTCGTTATTGTCGGCGGGCTCGTGGTGCTGCTGCTGACGGCGGCGCTGGTGGCACCCTATTTCATCGATTGGACGAACTATCGCGGCGATTTCGAGCGTGAGGCCGGCCGCGTCCTCGGTCGCGACGTGCAGGTGCAGGGCACCGCGCGGGCGCGCCTTCTGCCCTTTCCCTCCGTCACCTTCACCGATGTCGTGGTGGCCGGCGAGGAGCCGGGCGAGATTGCCATGACGGTGGAGGAGTTTTCCATGGACGCCGAGCTGGCGCCCTTCCTCTCCGGCGAGCTGCTGATCTTCGACATGCGGCTGGTGCGTCCGCGCGCCAATCTCGAAATCGGCCCCACGGGCCGCATCGACTGGGCGGTGCGGCCTTCCTCGCCCTTCGACCCGCGCCAGGTGACGCTGGAGAAGGTGACAATCACCGATGGCCGCGTCACCGTTCACCAGAGGGCGAGCGGACGCATCGTCACGCTCGACAACATCGACGTGGAGCTTTCGGCCCGCACGCTGGCCGGCCCGTGGCGGGTGAACGGCTCGCTTGCCGTGGAGGGCATTCTGCTAAACCTTTCCGCCTCGACCGGAACGAGGGGAGGGGACGGTGCCATGCGGGTTCGCCTCCGTGCCGAGCCGCACGCCTACCCCCTCGCGCTGGAAACCGACGGCGAGGCGCGTGTGATCGACGGCGCGGGACGGTACGCCGGCACCTTCCGCCTGCGCACGGTGGCCGAAACGGCGGAAGGGGAGGACAAGACGGCCGATCCGGGAAACCGCATCTCCGGCAGCTTCAGCCTCGATCATCAGCGCCTGGCCGTCGATGAATTCCGCTTCGAGACCGGGCCGGTGGACGACCCCTACCGCGCCGAGGGACAGGCGATGGTCGAACTCGGCAGCGAACCTTCCTTCTCGATCACCGCCGATGGCGCGCAGATACGCCTTGGCGAGGCGGCGGAGGAGGGTGGTGCCGCAGGCCTTTCGGCGGACGAGCGGCTGGCCGCGCTCACCGCCTTCGTTGCCGGTCTGCCGAAGCCGGCCATTCCCGGCACCATCGCCGTCAATCTGCCGGCGATCGTGGTCGGGGACACGACGGTCCGCGACATCAGCATCCGTGCCGAGCCGGTGGAAGAGGGGTGGAACATCGGCTCGCTGGCTGCCACCCTGCCGGGGCGTACGCGCTTCGAGGGGGAGGGGCTCCTGTCTACCGCAGGGCAGGCCGCCTTTACCGGCAACATGCTGTTGGCGGTGGGGCAGCCTTCGGGATTCGCCGCCTGGCTGGCCCGCGATGTCGACGAGGCGATCCGGCGGCTGCCGGCCGCCGGTTTCAGCGCCGACGTGGAGCTGACGGCCGAGCGCCAGCGCTTCGACAATCTGGAGCTCATCCTGGGGGAAGCCCGCTTTTACGGCTCCGTCGACCGGAAAAGCCCTGCGGAGGCGCGCCCTTCGCTGGAGGTCGCGCTGGACGGCGGCCGCCTCGACCTGGAGGGAATGCGCGCCTTTGCCTCGATCTTCGTCGACGATGCGGGCCGCACCCGGCTGCAGAACCACGACGTCGATCTGGAAATACGGGCCGGGCCGGTGCTGGCGGAAGGGCTGGAGGCGGAAAGGCTCGACGCGGCGTTGCGCCTGCGCGGCGACGCGCTGGAAATCGACCGGCTGACCATCAGCGGCCTTGCACAGGCGAACATCAGCGCCACCGGGCGCGTAGACGGCCTGGAGGAGGCAGCGCCGGTGGGGCGTGTGGACGCAACCGTGGTGGCGGTTGACCTCGCACCCCTGGTGCGGCTTCTGGCGGAGCATCTGCCGGAGAACCGGCTGCTTGCGGCGCTCGACCGACGGGCCGCGCAATATCCCGGCCTTCTGGAGGAGGCGGAGGTGGACCTCGTGGCGAGCGCGGTCGCCGGTGACGGGACCACCGGGCTTGCCGTGAGCGCGGAGGGCGAGGCGGGAGGCACCGCATTCAGCCTCTCCCTCTCCGCCGAAGGGACGCCCGAGGCCGCGACGAGCGCGCGGCTGACCACCAACTTCTCGGCGCGCAACGACGAGGCGGCAGCGCTCTATGCGTTATTCGGCCTGCCGGCGCTTCCCCTCGGCCTGGCGGGCGGAGCGGAAGTGGAGCTTTCGGCCACGGGCCGGACCGACCAGGGGTTGCAGACGGCCTTCGGCTTCTGGGGCGAGGGGCTTTCGGTCCGCTTCCGCGGCGATGTGGCGCAACGGGACGACGGCATCGCGCTGCACGGCAATGCCAGCATCGAGGCGCAGGACTTGGAGCCGTGGCTGGCCGCCGCCGGCATCTCGCTGCCCGGTTTCGGCTATGGGCTGCCTGCCAGCCTGTCCGCCGAAATCGACTACGGCGGGGGGCTGACCGTGCTCAACGGCCTTGCCGGCAGCATTGCCGACAGCGCCATCAGCGGCGATCTCAACGCGAGTCTGGTGGATGGCGTGCCGCGCCTCACCGGATCGCTCGATCTGGAGGCGCTGGACCTGCGCCCGGCGGCGGAGATGGTGGTGGGCAGCACGGCCTTCGAGGGAGGCGAGCCGTGGCCGGACACGCCCTTCGAGCAGGCGATGCGCGCGCCGTTCTTCGCCGATGTCGATCTGTCGGCGCAAACGCTCTGGCTCGGCGAGGTGGCGACGGCGGAACAAGCCTCGCTGCGGCTGTCGCTCGACCCGGAGGGGCTTTCCGTCTCCGGCCTTCAGGCGCAGATCTTCGGAGGCAGGATCGAGGGTATTGCCAGCCTCGCCAACAACCAAGGCAGCGGTCTTCTCAACGCCCAGTTCTCGCTGCGCGATGTGCAGCTTGCCGAGCTGCTGCCGAGCGCGGGAATTGCCGGGCGCGCCGACCTCAGCGCCAGCGTGACCTCCAATGGCAAGACGGTGAACGCCATGGCGGCCACCCTTGCCGGCTCCGGTTCGGCGGCGTTGCGTGGGCTCGAAATCGACGCCTTCGACCCTCATGCGCTGCCGCCGATCCTGGCGCGGGCCGACGCGCTGGGCGTCGACATTTCGGCCGAGCAGGTCGCCGCCTTCGCCCCGGCGCTCGTGCGCGCCGGCCGCTTCCGGGCGGAAGATGCGGAGCTTGCCTTTACCGTCGCCAGCGGGGTGGCGCGAACGCCGCCCGTGCGGCTTGAGACCGAAGGCGCGCAGGTGAGCGTGGAGCTGGCCGCCGATCTCGGCGCGCGTACCGTCTCCGCCTCGGGAAGCCTGACCTACGAAGCCGGGCGCGAGGCGATGGCGGGTTCCGAGCCGACCGTGCGCTTCGCCGTGCAGGGCCGGCCCGGCGAGGCGGCGCTCGATCTCGACCTGGAGCCGCTTGTGCAGTTTCTCACCCAGAGGGCGCTGGAGCGAGAGCAGGCACGGGTGGAGCACATGCAGGCATTGCTGCTCGAAGCCCAGCGCCTGCGCCGGGAGGTACGCCATTTCGAAGCCATTCAGGCAGAGCGGGCCGCCCGGGAGTTCGAACGGGTGCGCCTGGAGCGCGAGGCGGAGCGCCTGCGCCGGGCGCTGGAAGCCGAGGCGCAGAGGCGCCGGGAAGAGGCTGTGCGGCAGGCAGCGGAAGAGGAAGCCGCGCCGCAGGAGGGCGGCGCGGACGACACGATCGAGCAGCGGCCGCTGCCGCCGCCCGCCCCCGCGCCCGAGGAAGACCGCACGGGCGAAGAGCCGGCGCTCGACATCGAGGGGTTGACCGTCGAGAAGCTCATGGAGCTCCTGGGGCCCCGATAGGGCGCGCTCCGGGCCTGGACCGGTTCATCGTTTCATTGAAACGCTGATCCGGTCCATCTATCTGTTTTTGCTGCATTTGTGCGACTCCAGATGATTCCATCTGGCTGCAAAATGACCTAGGATTGGCGGGAGGCTTCCTGCTTCAGGGCTTCGAGCACATAGACCCGGAGGGCGGAGGAGAGGTTGGTGTCGCGCGGGCGCGCCGCGTCAATCTCGGCAATCAGCGCGGCGGCAGTCAGACCGCGCAGCCGCGCCAGCCGCTCGAGCTCGTCGTGGAACGGGGCTTCCAGCGAGAAGCTGGTGCGATGGCCGCGGATGGTCACCGAGCGCTTCCGGGGGCCCGGCATGGCCGACTATTTCTTGCGGAAGGCGTCGAGGGAAACGACGTCGGCACCCTTCGTCTCCGCCTTGTCCGCCTGCTTTTCATCGTCCTTGCCGGCGTTGTCCGCCTCGGCGGCGTTCTTCTCCCCGGCAGCAGAGGGTTGCGGGATCTCCTCTTCCTGGGGAGGGGTCTCACCGGTCTCGGATTCCGGTTTCAGGTCGTCGAACTCCATCTCGAAATTGGCCGAGGGGTCATAAAAGCCGCGTACGGCGGAGAAGGGGATCTCCAGCTTCTCTGGCACATCCGCGAAGGAGAGAACCACCTCGAAACCCTTCTCGCTCACCCTCAGATCCCAGTACTGGTACTGAATGACGATGGTCATCTGTTCGGGATAGCGTTCCTTCAGGCGGCTGGAGATGCGAACGCCCGGCGCATCGGTCCTGAAGGTGATGAAAAAGTGATGGTTGCCGGGCAGGCCGGCGCTTGCCGTCTCCTGCAGAACCTTGCGCATGACGCCGCGGGCGGCCTCCTGGACAAGAATGTCGTAGCGGATGCGGTCGTCGGGCATGGGTGTGGCAGATGTCCTCAAATCCTACAGCGATCGTATCGCCTGGCGGCAGCCAAGCTTGGCACGGTTCGTAAACCGGATAAAGGGCGCTGGTTCAAGACGGAAAATGGCCGTCAGGCGGATTGGGCTTCTTCCAGGGTCGCATTGGCGTCCTCCCGCTTGCGGCCATAGGCGCGCAGGAAGGTGCGCACGGCGCGCGCGGCACTCGCCGACAGCTCTTCGTCGTTCGGCGTCTCGCCGAACAGCCAGGGGATGTGCAGATCGACATTGACGAGCGCCATGAACTGGCGCGCCGCGAGGTCGGGATCGTCGATGTCGAGATGGCCCGCAAAGGCCAGCCGCGCAAAGCGGGCGGCCAATGCCGACCAGACGCGCCCGGGACCGTCCCGGCGCCAGGCCTCGAAAAGCTCGGGATGACGCTCGCCTTCGGCATGGATCAGCTTGGCCAGAAAGCGGCCTTCGCGCCCCATGATGAAACCCTTGTTGAGCCGCATGGCGAAGACGGTTAGCTCCGCCTCCAGATCCTTTGGATTGTCGGGAAAGGTGCTCAGCACGGAGAAGGCGCGCGCATTGCAGCGCTCGGTGATGTCGTTTACGACGGCGGCGAAGAGCTTCTCCTTGTCGCCATGGTGGTTGTAGACGGTCTGACGGGCCACCCCGGCCTCCGCCGCCACCAAGTCGATATTGGCGCCGGCAAAGCCTTCGCGGCAAAACACGGCCGCCGCGGCGTCGAGGATCGACTGCCGCTTTGCCGTGTGGCCCCTTAACGGGAACCTGTCAGGAGACATGTTGGATTCCATGACACAGGATATAATCGCGATTGACGAATTAGACAAGGATGTCTAAAAAATTGGGCAAAACTCGGAGGGGCGCCGGCGTCGGATTTTTCCCGTGCGCAGCGTCGTAGCAATACGCCCTCATACGGACACCTTTCTGGAAAGACGACGCCATGAATCCTGCCCTTTTCCGCACAGCCGTCGTGCTGGGATTGCTGACCGCCGTCGGCCCCTTCGCCATCGACATGTATCTTCCCGCCCTGCCGTCGATCGGTGCCGATCTGGGCGCCGGCACCGCGGCGGTGCAGATGAGCCTGCTGGTGTTCTTTCTTTCGATGGGCCTCGGGCAGATCGTGGTCGGCCCCATATCCGACATGATCGGCCGCAAGGCGCCGCTCTATCTGGGCCTTGTGCTGTTCGTGGCCGGCAGCGTGGGATCGGCGCTCGCCGCCAGTGTCGAGTGGCTGATCGCCTTCCGGTTCATCCAAGGGCTGGGTGCCTCGGCGGGCATGGTGGTTCCGCGCGCCGTGGTGCGCGACCTGCACACGGGTGTGGAGGCGGCGCGGCTGATGTCGCTTCTCATGCTCGTCTTCTCGATCTCGCCCATTCTGGCGCCGCTGACCGGCAGCCTCATCATCGAGGCTTTCGGCTGGCGTGCCGTGTTCTGGGCGGTCACGGGCGCGGCAGCGGTTGCGGCCGTGCTGTTGGCCACGGCGCTTGAGGAGACGCGCCCGCGCCATCTGCGCGCCGCAAGCTCTCTCGGCAGCGCGCTGCTTGCCTATCGTTTGCTCATGGGCAATGCCAGATTCCTGGGTCTTTCCCTGATCGGCGGCTTCGGCGTTGCCAGCTTCTTCGTCTATCTGGCATCCTCCTCCTTCGTGCTGATCGGCCACTATGGCCTGTCGCCGTCGCTCTACAGCGTTTTCTTTTCGATCAATGCGGTGGCCTTCTTCACCATGTCGCAGCTCACGGGACCGCTGTCGCAGCGTTTCGGCCTGCGGCGCGTGGTGCGCGTCGCCGTTGCCGGCTTCGCCACGGCGATGGTGACGCTGCTGGCGGTGATGGCGGCGGGCTTCCAGTCCCTTGCGGTTCTGGCTGCACTGCTGTTCGTGGGCTACGGGTTTCTCGGCCTCGTCATCCCCACCACGTCCGTGCTGGCGATGGACGACCACGGCGAGATCGCCGGCTCGGCCTCCGCACTGATGGGCACGCTGCATTTCGCCACCGGTGCGGGCTCCATGGCGGTTTCCGGGCTGTTCTTCGACGGTTCGCCGCTGCCGATGGTGACCGCCATCGCCGCCTGCGCCGTGATAGCCCTGGCGCTTACGCAGATGACGCTGGGGCGCGCCGGCAGGGCCGCACCGCAGGCCGCGGAATAGGCCCTGCTGCGCGGCACATCCGCCGCAGCCCGGAACCCTTGGCCGGGCGCGCCGGCCATTTCAGGAAGGGAAATGGAGCAGGGGGGAAAGTGGAGGCTTCTGTTGCCAGGTGCCTCCGAACCCCGCTCAGGCCTGCGACGGCCTGAGGCTTGAATTGAAGCTGTCGCGCCGCTTACGCAGCGAGACGGGCTTCCGCATAGTTGTCGTTGGCAACTATTAGGTTCGGTCCGATAACGGTGGTACCATGCCGGGCGAAAGTCCGATCTTTACACCCTCGTCGATCCTGTTTCGCCCCCATCAGAAGCCGCCCTTGGTATCGCCGGCCGGCGGTTTCTGGTGGAGGCGCCGGGCACTGCCCCCGGGTCCGATGGGCTTATTGCATCGGCCGTTTATCGCCATAGTCAGCTCAAGGCTGACGCCCCCTATATAAAGGGGCAAATGCGGCATTGGAAGGGCCGGCGGCCGGCTGGAGGCATCATTTTTCACCGGCATCGGTGCGGCAACGCCGAAGCGAAATGCCTTTGGGAGAAAGGAAGCAGCCGTTCCGCAAGCCCGCGCTTCGCCCTAATATGGGCGTGTCAAAAACGTCGAATCGGTGCTGCCCTCGATGCGTCAATATCTGGATCTGCTCGCCCATGTGCTGGAAAACGGCGTCGACCGGGACGACCGCACGGGCACCGGCACGCGGAGCGTCTTCGGCTACCAGATGCGCTTCGACCTGGCGGCCGGCTTTCCCGTGCTGACCACCAAGAAGCTGCATCTCAAGTCCATCATCCATGAGCTCCTCTGGTTCCTGAAGGGCGATACCAACATCCGCTATCTCAACGAGAACGGCGTGACCATCTGGGACGAGTGGGCGGACGAGAATGGCGACCTCGGCCCGGTCTACGGCGCGCAGTGGCGCTCCTGGCCGGCGCCCGACGGCAGACAGATCGACCAGATCGCGAATCTTCTCAACGGGCTGCGGAACAATCCTCATTCGCGGCGTCATGTGGTGACGGCCTGGAACCCGGCCGAGGTGGACAGGATGGCGCTGCCGCCCTGTCACTGCCTGTTCCAGTTCCATGTGGCGGAGGGGCGGCTTTCCTGCCAGCTTTACCAGCGCTCAGCCGACATCTTTCTGGGCGTGCCCTTCAACATCGCCTCCTACGCCCTTCTGACGATGATGATCGCGCAGGTGACGGGTCTCAAGGCCGGCGATTTCGTCCACACGCTGGGTGACGCGCATCTCTATCACAATCATTTCGAGCAGGCGCGCGAGCAGCTTTCGCGCACGCCCAAACCCTTGCCGACGATGTGGATCAACCCCGCGGTGCGCGATCTCTTTGCCTTCCGCTATGAGGATTTCCGGCTGGAGGGCTATGTGGCAGACCCGACGATCCGGGCGCCGATCGCGGTGTGAGGTCCGCCTTTCGCGGACCGGGAAGGGTGTTGTGCATCATGAAGATCGTTTTCGTCGTTGCGATTGCAAGAAATGGCGTGATCGGAGCCAAGGGCGGCCTGCCCTGGCGGCTTTCCACCGACCTGAAGCGATTCAAGGCGCTGACCATGGGAAAGCCGGTGGTGATGGGCCGAAAGACTTGGGAGAGCATCGGTCGCCCGCTGCCGGGGCGTCTCAACATCGTCGTCACCCGCGACCCGGCCTATCGCGCCGAAGGCGCGGTGGTCACACGGTCGCTCGAAGAGGCGCTGGAGGCGGCAGGGCGGCAGGACGCTGCCGAAACCTGCGTCATCGGCGGCGGGGAGATCTATCGCCAGGCGTTGCCGCAGGCCGAAGTGCTCCATGTCACCCATGTCGATGCGGATGTGGAGGGGGAAACGGTGTTTCCCGAGATTGACCCCGGCACGTGGCGTGTTGTCTCAAGCGAAGCTGTCGGCACCGGCGAAAAGGACATTTACCCGACGCGCTATGTCGTCTACCAACGGCGCGGACAGGATGGGAGTGCCCCGGCGCCCTCCGGCGCGGCGGCATCGCGTTGAAAGGGCGCGTCGCGCTCCCTATAACAGGTCGCAGGGGAACGCCGGCAGCAAGGCTGGCGCGCTCAAGGAAAAGGAACAGGAATGCCCTGGAACAATCAAAGCGGCGGCGGCCCTTGGGGCAGCGGCAACAGCGGTGGACCTTGGGACCAGGGGCCTCGCGGCCCGAGCGGCCCCCAGGGCACACCGCCCGATCTTGAAGAAATCATCCGGCGCGGACAGGACAGGCTGAGGCGGGCGCTGCCGGGCGGTGGCGGCCCGAGCCCGGCCATTCTCGGCCTTGTCGTGCTGGCGCTTCTGGGACTTTGGCTCTTCAAGGCCGTCTACACGGTGCAGCCGGACGAACTGGCCGTGGAGCTGCGCTTCGGCAAGCCCAAGCCCGAGCTTTCCGAGCCGGGCCTGCATTTCCACTGGTGGCCGGTCGAGACGGTGGAGAAGACTTCGGTCGCCGAGCGGCTGATGGACATCGGCGAGGTGCGCAGCGGCGGTTCCTCTGGGCTCATGCTTTCGGGTGACCAGAACATCGTCGACGTGAAATTCTCCGTCGCCTATCAGGTGGCCGACCCGATCGCCTATCTCTTCAACGTGGACGATCCCGACGGCACGCTGCGGCAGGTTTCCGAAAGCGCCATGCGCGAGGTGGTGGGCCGGCGCCCGGCGCAGGATGTCTTCCGCGACGACCGCCAAGGCATCGCCGAGGATGTGCGCGCCATCATCCAGAGCACCTTGGAGGAATATGGGGCTGGTTTGGCCATCAACGCGCTGTCGATCGAGGATGCCGCGCCGCCGCGGGAGGTGGCCGACGCCTTCGACGAGGTGCAGCGCGCCGAACAGGACGAGGACCGCTTCGTCGAGGAAGCAAACCAGTACGCCAACCAGCAGCTCGGTCAGGCACGCGGCGAGGCGGCGCAGATCCGCGAGGCGGCCGCCGCCTATAAGAACCGTATCGTGCAGGAGGCGGAAGGTGAGGCGCAGCGCTTCATCTCCGTCTACGAAGAATATGCCAAGGCGCCTGACGTGACGCGCAAGCGCCTGTTCCTGGAAACCATGGAAGAGGTGCTGCGCGGTTCCAACAAGGTGATCGTCGGGCAGGGCGGCGGCCAGGGTGTTATTCCCTATCTGCCGTTGCCCGAGCTGCGCGGCAGCCCGCAGCGCAGCTCGGCGCCGGGCAGCGCCCTGCAGAGCGGCCAGGCGCAAGGGGGAAATAACTGATGTCGAACCGTCTTCCCTTTATCGTCGTTCTCGTCATCCTTGCGCTGTTCCTGGTCTATTCGTCGATCTTCGTGGTCAACGAGCGCCAACAGGCCATCGTTTTGCGCTTCGGCGAGATCGTGAAGGTCGAGACCGAGCCGGGCCTCTACTTCAAGCTGCCCTTCGCCTTCGCCGGCGCCGACAATGTGCAGCTCATCGAGGATCGCGTTCTGCGCTTCGACCTAGACGACATCCGTGTGCAGGTCTCTGGCGGCAAGTTCTACGAAGTGGACGCTTTCGTCGCCTATGCGATCAACGATCCGCGCCTGTTCCGCCAGACGGTCTCGGGCAGTCTGTCGCTGGCCGAGCAGCGGCTGCGGACCCGCCTCGATGCGGCGTTGCGGCGCGTCTACGGCTTGCGCGGCTTTGAGGCTGCACTCTCGGAGGAACGCACCTCGATGATGCGCGAGGTGGCCGAGGAGTTGCGCCCGGCGGCTGCTTCGCTCGGCCTTTCGATCCAGGATGTGCGCATTCGCCGCACCGATCTGACGGCGGAGGTCTCGCAGCAGACCTATGATCGCATGAAGGCTGAGCGCCTGGCCGAAGCCGAAAGGCTGCGTGCCCGTGGCCGCGAGGCGGCTGCCCGCATCCGTGCCCGCGCCGACCGCGAGGTGGTGGAGATCCTGGCTGCTGCGCAGCGCGAGGCGGAGATCCTGCGTGGTGAAGGCGAGGCCGAACGCAACGCCGTGTTCGCCAACGCCTTCCAGCGCGACGAGGAGTTCTTCGAGTTCTACCGCTCGATGGCAGCCTACCGGCAGGCGCTCGATCCCTCGGGAACCACCATGCTCCTGAGCCCGGATACCGAGTTCTTCCGCTTCTTCGGCAATTCCGATGGCCAGAGACCGGGGCCGCTTATCGAGGAGAATGGTGGTCCGCTGACCGGCTCCGTGAACGGCGGAGCCGAGGGCGGCCCGTTGCGTGAAACGGCAGAATAGGCACGCTCCATGGAACGCATGAAGGCGGCGGCGCAATGTGGGCAGGCGCGATGAGCGACTTCCTCGCCGCCTTCGGCCTTCTTCTGGTGTTCGAGGGCCTGCTTTATGGCGGGTTGCCCGGCGTTGCCAAGCGCATGGCGGCGGATATCATCCACATGCCGGAAAGCACGATGCGCGGCATCGGTCTTGCCGTGATGGCAGCCGGCGTCCTGATCGTCTGGCTGGTGCGCGGGTGACACGTTTTTTTGCGTGCGGCGTGAGGCAACACGGGCTGGCAGGGCCCTCCTTTAAGGGTATATCTCGTCGCAAACACGCCTCATTCGCGCCTGATCGTATGGCTTCGGCCATCCAGCGGGAGATTGCCTGATGCCTTCACCGATACCGCTCCGCGCTTCGCGCCGCTTGCCCCTGGCGGTGGCCCTTGCCGCCGTCATCGTGCTGATGCCAGCGGCCGGCACGGCGCAGACCCCGGGGCCGGACGTGCCGCTGCCGCCAAGCACGGAGAGCCCGCTCACCCCGGATGCGCAGGAGGCGCCGGCCACGCCGCGCATGCGCGGTCCGGCTTCGGTGGCCGACATGGCCGAGCGGCTGCTGGAAGCCGTGGTCAACATTTCCACCACGCAGAACTCCGCCCGCCGCGGCCGCGTGCCGATGCCGCAGATTCCCGAGGGCTCGCCCTTCGAGGAGTATTTCGAGGAGTTCTTCCGCGACCAGGAAAGCCAGCCTCAGATCCCCAATCCCGGCGCCTCGCTCGGCTCCGGCTTCGTGATCGACGGCGAAGAGGGAATCATCGTCACCAACAACCACGTGATTGCCGGCGCAGACGAGATCATCGCCAATTTCGCCGACGGGCAGATGCGCACGGCGCAGCTCATAGGCGTGGACACCAAGACGGACATTGCCGTGCTTCAGGTGGACACGGAAGGCGAGACGCTGGCCGAAGTGCGCTTCGGCGATTCGGAGGCGATGCGCATCGGCGACTGGGTGATGGCCATCGGAAACCCCTTCGGCTTCGGCGGTTCGGTGACCATCGGAATCGTCTCGGCGCGCAACCGGCAGATCGGCTCCGGCCCCTATGACGACTACATCCAGACCGACGCCGCCATCAACCGCGGCAATTCCGGCGGGCCGCTGTTCAACATGGATGGCGAGGTGATCGGCATCAACACCGCCATCATTTCGCCGACGGGAGGCTCCATCGGCATCGGCTTCGCCATCCCGTCGAATCTGGCGGTGAATGTCGTCCAGCAGCTTCGCGAGTTTGGAGAGACGCGGCGTGGCTGGCTCGGCGTGCGCATCCAGCCGGTGACGGAGGAGATTGCCGAAAGCCTGGGGCTGGCGGAAGCCTCGGGCGTGCTCATCAGTGGCATCGAGAAGGACGGACCGGCCGACAACGGGGCGCTGCAGGCGGGCGACATCATCGTCGGATTCAACGGCAGGAAGATCGAAGACGTGCGGGAGCTGAGGCGCATCGTTGCCGAAAGCCCAGTGGGCGAGCCGGCGGATGTGGAGATTCTGCGCAAGGGCGAACGGATGACCGTTCAGGTCACGCTCGGGCGCCTGGAAGAGGCGGAGGCGGTGGCCACGGGCGAGGGGGAGGACGAGGAGGAAGTGGCGCCCGTTTCCTCCGCCAGGGTGCTGGGCATGACGGTGACGGAACTCGACGAGGAGGGGCGGGAACGCTTCGACATCGGCGAGGATGTGAGCGGTGTCCTGGTCTCGGAGGTGGAGGAGGGCTCAGTCGCTGCCGAGCAGGGCGTGGAGGCGGGCGACGTCATCGTCGAGATCGCCCTGCAATCGGTCTCCAGCCCTCAGGACGTGCTCGATCAGATCGAGGATCTGCAGGCGCAGGGGCGCAAGAATGCGCTTCTCATGCTTGCATCGCCGTCGGGCGAATTGCGATTCGTGACGTTGCGGATGAACTGAGGGCGAAACCTGCGGCGCGCAACTATCGCTGCAACCGTCTCTCGCCTTCCCGTTCCGTGCCCACGAACTCCTCGCGCCGGTAGCCCTGCAGATAGAGCAGGGCCGTCAGGTCGCCATGGTCGATGCGGATGCCGGCCTGGGCGGCGACGGAGGGCTTGGCGTGAAGCGCCACGCCGGCGCCGGCGAGACCGAGCATGCCGAGATCGTTGGCGCCGTCGCCCACGGCCATCGTCTGGTCGAGGCCGAGCCGCAGCCGCGCGGCGATGCCGCGCAGGGCGTCGACCTTGGCCTGGCGACCGAGAATGGGCTCCGCCACCCGCCCGGTAAGTCGGCCTTCGCGGGTCTCCAGGCGGTTGGCCTGGTGCTCGTGGAAGCCGAGCTCGGCGGCGACGCGGGCGGTAAAGACGTCGAAGCCGCCGGAGACGAGTGCGCTGTAGGCGCCGGCGGCATTCATGGTGGCAAGCAAGGTGCGCCCGCCGGGGGCCAGCGTGATGCGGCCCTCGATCACCCTCTCGACGACCGCCAGTTCCAACCCCTCCAGAAGCGCCACGCGCTCGCGCAGGGCGGGCTCGAAGGCGATCTCGCCGTTCATGGCGCGCGCGGTGATGTCCGCGACGGCCTGGCCGATGCCCAGCTCGTCGGCCAGCTCGTCGATGCATTCCTGCTCGATCATGGTGGAGTCCATGTCGGCGATCAGCAGCTTTTTCCTGCGGCCCGCCACGGGCTGCACGGCAACGTCCACCGGCAGCCCCTGAAGCGCCGAGCGGGCGGCCTGTTCTGCCGCCCGCGCATCGCGTCCGGCCGGCAGAAACAGGTCGCAGGCGATGCCGGGGGCAAGCCATTCGATGGCGCTTGCGCCGAGGGCCTGGCTTGTCCTATTCGCCGTGGAGAAGTCCAGTGCGCTGGCCTCGGGATGGGAGATGAGCGTTGCGACAAGCGTCATGGGAGGGTCCGTTGCAGCCGGCCTTGGAAATGTGCTGAAAGGTGCAGTTCTGATAGCCGGCCCCACGGCGAGCGGCAAGTCGGCACGTGCGCTCGACCTTGCGCGAAGCATGGACGGGGTGATCGTGAACGCCGATTCCATGCAGGTCTATTCCGTCCTGTCACTGCTGACGGCCAGGCCCGGACCGCGGGAGCTGGCCGCCGCGCCGCATCGGCTCTACGGCCATGTGCCTCCGGGCGCGGCCTATTCCACCGGCGCGTGGCTGCGCGACGTCGAGGCTTTGATCGACAGCGGGGCGCTGAGGAACCGGCAGGCCATCTTCGTGGGCGGCACGGGGCTCTACTTCCGCGCGCTTGTCGAGGGGCTTTCGCCCATGCCCGACATACCGCCGGCGGTGCGCAGGCGCTGGCGCCAGCGGCTGGAGGCGGAAGGGGCCGCAGCCCTGCATGCGGTGCTTCAGGAGCTCGACACACAGGCGGCGGCGCGCATCCGGCCTGGCGATGGCCAGCGCATCGTGCGGGCGCTGGAGGTGCTGGAAGCCTCGGGAAAACCCATCGGACACTGGCAGGCGATGCGCTCCCGGCCGCTTGTGGACAGCGCGTCCGCCGAGAAGCTGGTGCTCGAGCCCGACCGCGGCGCGCTTGCCAAACGCATCGACCAGCGGTTCGAGCAGATGGTGGCGCAGGGCGCGTTGGAGGAGGTGAAAGCGCTTCTCAGTCTCGACCTGCCGCGTTCCATGCCTGCCATGAAGGCTATCGGCGTGCGCGAGCTGGCGGCGGCACTGGGCGGAGACATCAGCCTGGAGGAGGCCGCGCGACGCGCCAAGGCGGCAACCCGCCAATATGCCAAGCGGCAGATGACGTGGTTTCGCCACCAGCTCGGCGCGGACTGGAAGCGCGTGCCCGCATAAGGCGACCGGCTCGCAAAAACGCCATTTTCAGCGAATTCGCACCTGCCGGTTAACCTCACGTAAGGCGCGGCCTGCCAGAATGCCGCCGAGTGCGCGCAACGGGGTGGGTATGCGTCTTCACAAAGCGGAGTCGGCCTTTTTCGTTTTCATCGCTCTGGTTTTGAGCGCCGGCGTGCTGCTGTTCTTCGCCTACGGCATGCAGACCCGGGCTGTTCCGCGTGTTGCCCAGGATGCGGCCCACACGATCGACTTTGCACGGCTCTTGCTGACCAGCGGCGCGCTTCTTTCGGTCGCGATCATCTTCGGGCTGTTCTTCATCTATCCGCTCATCCGCACCCAAGTGCGGGAGGAGGGCAAGCTCAGGGCGATGACGGAATCGCTGTCGGCCCGCTCGAAATCGCTGCAGCACGCCGCGCTGACCGATCCCCTGACGGGCACGCAGAACCGCCGCTTCTTCGACGATGCGCTGCGCGAATATCTGCTGGAGTTCGGCCGTATCGAAAAACCTGTCGGGCTGATGGTGCTCGATCTCGATCACTTCAAGCAGGTGAACGACACCTATGGCCATGATGTGGGCGATGAGGTGCTGCGCCGGGTGGCCGATTGTCTGAAGGACCTGACCCGCTATCACGATGTGGTGGCGCGGCTGGGCGGCGAGGAGTTTGCCATCGTCGCGCCGAACATGAATCAGGATGCGCTGGTGAAGCTGGCCGAACGCATCCGCCGGGCGGTTTCGGCCCTGACGGTGGATGCCGGCCCCGCGCGGCTGAAGGTCACCACCAGCCTCGGACTGGCGGTGTGGGACGGCAAGGAGACGGTGGACGAGTTCTACCGCCGCGCCGACAGGATGCTTTACGAGGCCAAGCGCCTGGGGCGCAATCGCGTCTGCGCGTAAGGCCCGCCCGCCGCCCTATTGCGGGCGGACGAGAACGTGCTTCTTCTTGCCGAGAGACAGCTTGACGACACCTTCGGCGGTCAGGTCAGCGGTGGAGACCATGCGGCGGGCATCGTCCACCGGCCGGTCGTTTATGCGCACGGCGCCGCCCTGCACGTGCCGACGTGCCTCGCCGTTGGAGCCTGCAAGGCCCGCTTTGACGAACAGCGCGAGAAGACCGATTCCCTCGTCAAGCTCGGCCTTCTCCACAAGGGTGGTCGGCAGGCTGTCGGCAAGCGCCCCTTCCTCGAAAGTCTTGCGCGCGGTCTCCGCAGCCTCCTCCGCCGCTTCGCGGCCATGCAGCATGGCGGTGACTTCGGTGGCAAGCACCTTCTTTGCCTCGTTGATCTCGGCGCCGCCGAGCGCCTCCAGCCGCGCGATCTCGTCCAGCGGCAAGGTGGTGTAGAGCTTGAGGAAGCGGCCGACATCCGCATCCTCGGTGTTGCGCCAGAACTGCCAGAAGTCGTAGGGGCTCAGCATCTCCGCATTGAGCCAGACGGCCCCTGCGGCTGTCTTGCCCATCTTGGCGCCGGAGGCGGTCGTCAGCAACCTGGAGGTGAGTCCGAAAAGCCGGGACGTGCCCATGCGGTGGCCGAGATCAATGCCGTTGACGATGTTGCCCCACTGATCGGAGCCGCCCATTTGCAGGCGGCAGCCATAGCGCCGGTTGAGCTCCACGAAATCATAGGCCTGCAGGATCATGTAGTTGAATTCAAGGAAAGAGAGCGATTGCTCCCGCTCAAGCCTGAGCCTTACCGAGTCGAATGACAGCATCCGGTTGACGGAGAAATGTCGGCCAACATCGCGCAGGAAGGAGATATAGTTGAGGTCGAGAAGCCAGTCGGCATTGTTGACCATGACGGCGTCGGTCGCGCCATCCCCGAACTTCAGATAGCGGTCGAAGGATCTCTTCAGTCCGGCGAGGTTTTCCTCGATGCTCTCGGGTGTGAGCAGCTTGCGTGCCTCGTCCTTGAAGGAGGGATCGCCGATCATGCCCGTGCCGCCGCCCATGAGGACAATCGGCCGATGTCCGGTCTTCTGCAGCCAGTGGAGCATCATGGTCTGCGTGAGGTGACCCACATGCAGGCTCGCCGCCGTCGGATCGTAGCCGATATAGGCCGTCACCGTCTCTTGCGAGAACAGCTCGTCCAGAGCCTGGTCGTCGGAGGTCTGCTGGATGAAGCCGCGCTCGTCGAGCACGCGCAGGAAGTCGGACTTGAACTTGGCCATTGCTTCAGCAATCCCGTCGGTGGGACTTTTCGAGGATGGACGTCGATGCGGCGTTTAGCACCACTGTCCCGGCCCACACAAGCGCGGGGCCGGGCAGGGAATCAGCGGATGCGCTTCGGCCGCGCCTCGGCCAGCTCGCCCCGCAGCCGCCGGTCGAGATAGTCGGCGCATTCCTCGATCAGGACATCCGTGAGGTTGGTATAGAAGTGATTGGCCTCGGGGATCGTCTTCTGGGTGATCGTGATGCCCTTCTGCGCCTGCAGCTTGTCCACCAGCGTCTGCACATCGGCCGGAGGGGCGACGCGGTCGGCGCCGCCATGGATGATGAGGCCGGAGGAGGGGCAGGGCGCGAGGAAGGAAAAATCGTAAATGTTGGGTTGCGGGGAGATGGAGATGAAACCCTCGATCTCCGGGCGGCGCATGAGAAGCTGCATGCCGATCCAGGCGCCGAACGAGTAGCCCACCACCCAGCAGCTCTTGGAATCGGGGTGAAGCGACTGCACCCAGTCGAGCGCCGAGGCGGCGTCCGAAAGCTCGCCCGTGCCGTGGTCGAAGGCGCCCTGGCTGCGGCCGATGCCGCGGAAGTTGAAGCGCAGTGTGGTGAACCCGCGGCTCAGGAACATGTAGAACAGATCATAGATGATCTTGTTGTTCATCGTGCCGCCGAATTGCGGATGCGGGTGCAGGAACAGCGCAATCGGCGCGTTTTTTTCCTTCGATGGCTGATAGCGGCCTTCCAGACGGCCGGCAGGACCGGAAAAGATTACCTCGGGCATTTTCACTCCACCTTGGCGCAGCCCCGTTTCTCTACACAATCGAATCGCAGGCAGGTCTTGACGCGGCGCCCACGCCTCCATACAAGCAAGTTTAGAATTGTTCAAAACTGGGCGGCGCTGCCGCCCCGGCAAGCCGGGTAGATAGGACGGCTGGCCTTGCGAATTCAAGGAAATAACGCCATCTCGGCCGGAAATGCGGCGAATGGCATGATGGACGGACATGGCGGCCAAGCGCATCTATCTCGACCATAACGCCACGGCGCCGCTGCTGCCGGCGGCGCGGGAGGCGATGCTGCAGGCGCTTTCGGCGGCCAACCCGTCCTCCGTGCACGCGGAAGGCCGTGCTGCCCGCCGCATCGTGGAGGAGGCGCGCCGCGATGTTGCCGCTCTGGTCGGCGGGCGGGCCGAGCATGTGGTCTTCACCTCCGGCGCCACCGAGGCGGCTTCGATGCTGCTGACGCCGGAATGGACCATGGGGCGGGCGCCGCTGGTCTTCTCCCACGCCTATGTCTGCGCCGCGGACCACCCCTGCCTGCTGGCGGGCGGCCGCTTTCCCGCCGAGCGGGTCATCAAGATCGGCGTGGACGAAAACGGCCTGGTGCACCTCGCAGACCTGAAGCGCGCCCTGGAGGCGCATGACAGGGTGCAGGGCCTGCCCCTTGTCGCAATGCACGCAGCCAACAACGAGACCGGCGTCATCCAGCCCATGGCGGAGATCGGCCGTCTCGCAAAGCAGGCCGGCGGCGTGGCGATTTTCGATGCCGTGCAGGCAGCGGGGCGCATTTCGCTCGATCTTTCGGCGTGCTCCGCGGATTTTCTCATTCTCTCCTCGCACAAGATGGGCGGTCCCAAGGGGGCGGGGGCGCTGGTCGGCGCCACCGATCTGATGATGCCTGCGGCCCTTGTGAGGGGAGGCGGACAGGAGAAGGGACACCGCGCCGGCACCGAGAATGTGGCGGCAATTGCGGGTTTTGGCGCGGCCGCGCGCGAGGCTGTGGCTGGCCTGGGGCACATGGAGGCGGTGCGCGCCCGGCGCGAAAGGCTGGAGGCCATTATCCGCGACAAGGTGCCCGATGCCGTCATCCACGGCGGCAAGGCACCGCGCCTGCCCAACACCGTGTTCTTTTCGATCCCCGGCATGAAGGCGGAGACGGCGCAGATCGCCTTCGACCTTGCGGGGATTGCGTTGTCGGCAGGTTCTGCCTGCTCCTCGGGCAAGGTGGGACCCAGCCACGTGCTGGAAGCGATGGGCTTCGGCAGCGCGGCGGGGGCGCTGCGCGTGTCGATCGGGCCGGCGACCGGCGACGAGGAGATTGCCGCCTTCGGCATAGCGCTGGAGGCGGTGGTGGCAAGACGAAAGGCAACGAGTGCCGCCGCGTGAGCCGGCTTGCGCGGCCGGCCTGTGCTGGCGGTTGGAAAAAATGGAGTAAAAGACACATATTTCAGGACAACACAGTGAAACCGGCGCGCTCGCACATTAGATAAGGCGCAGGCCGAACAGAGTTGGAAAACTGCCGGACCTTGAACCCGGCGAGGATGGAGAACGCTGATGCCTGCTGTGCAGGAGACCATCGAGCAGGTCCGCAAGATCGACGTGGACCAGTACAAATACGGTTTCGAGACGCTCATCGAAAGCGACAAGGCGCCCAAGGGGCTGAACGAGGACATCATCCGCCTGATTTCAGCCAAGAAGGGCGAGCCGGAATGGATGCTGGAGTGGCGGCTGAACGCCTATCGGCGCTGGCTGACCATGGATGAGCCCACCTGGGCGCGCGTCTCCTATCCCAAGATCGACTTTCAGGACATCCACTACTATGCCGCGCCCAAGAGCCAGAGCGGGCCGAAGTCGCTCGACGAGGTGGACCCGGAGCTGCTTCGCACTTACGAGAAGCTCGGCATTCCGCTGAAGGAACAGGAAATTCTGGCCGGCGTGCGCACGGCCGGCGAGCCGAGCACCGTGGACGGGGCTGGGGAAGGCGACAATATCTACCAGTCGGGCCGGGTGGCGGTCGATGCGGTGTTCGATTCCGTCTCCGTGGTGACCACATTCAAGAAGGAGCTGGCCAAGGCGGGCGTCATCTTCTGCTCGATCTCGGAGGCGATTCGCGAGCATCCCGAGCTGGTGCGCAAGTATCTGGGCTCGGTGGTGCCTCCCACGGACAATTTCTATGCCACGCTCAACTCGGCGGTCTTTACCGACGGTTCCTTCGTCTTCGTGCCCAGGGGCGTGCGCTGCCCGATGGAGCTATCCACCTATTTCCGCATCAACGAGAAGAACACCGGCCAGTTCGAGCGCACGCTCATCATCGCCGAGGAGGGCGCCTACGTCTCCTATCTGGAGGGCTGCACCGCGCCGCAGCGCGACGAGAACCAGCTTCATGCCGCCGTTGTCGAGCTGATCGCGCTCGACGATGCGGAGATCAAGTATTCCACGGTTCAGAACTGGTATCCGGGCGATACGGAAGGCAGGGGTGGCATCTACAACTTCGTGACCAAGCGGGGCGACTGCCGTGGCAGGAATTCCAAGATCTCCTGGACGCAGGTCGAAACCGGCTCTGCGATCACCTGGAAATATCCCTCCTGCCTGCTGCGCGGCGACAATTCGCGCGGCGAGTTCTACTCGATTGCGGTGTCCAACGGGCACCAGCAGATCGACTCGGGAACCAAGATGATCCACCTCGGCAAGAACACGTCGAGCCGCATCATCTCCAAGGGCATCTCGGCGGGCAAGTCGAACAACACCTATCGGGGCCAGGTTTCCGCCCACAGGAAGGCCACCAATGCGCGCAACTTCACGCAGTGCGATTCGCTGCTCATCGGCAACGAATGCGGCGCGCACACCGTGCCCTATATCGAGGCCAAGAACGCCACGGCCAAATTCGAGCACGAGGCCACGACCTCCAAGATCTCCGAGGACCAGCTCTTCTACGTGATGCAGCGCGGCATCCCGGAGGAGGAGGCGATCGCGCTGATCGTCAACGGCTTCGTCAAGGACGTCATCCAGGAGCTGCCGATGGAGTTCGCCGTCGAGGCGCAGAAGCTCATCGGTATTTCGCTTGAAGGTTCGGTCGGCTGAGCCGGCCCGGAGATTTGGGAAGAACGAGAATGCTTGAAATCAAGAATCTGCACGCGCGCATTGCCGAGGATGGCACGGAGATCCTGCGCGGCGTCAACCTGACGGTGAAGGCGGGCGAGGTGGCCGCCATCATGGGGCCGAACGGCTCCGGCAAGTCGACGCTGTCCTATGTGCTCGCCGGCCGCGAGGACTATGAGGTGACGGAGGGGGACATTCTCTTCAATGGGGGGTCGATTCTCGAGATGGACCCGGCCGAGCGGGCCGCCGCCGGCCTCTTCCTCGCCTTCCAGTACCCCATGGAGATTCCGGGCGTCGCCACCATGGAATTCCTGAAGGTGGCGATCAACGCACAGCGCAAGGCGCGCGGCCAGGAGGAGCTCAAGATACCTGAGCTCATGAAGCGCGTGCGCGAGGCGGCGCAATCGCTCGAGATGGACATGGGCATGCTCAAGCGGCCGCTCAATGTCGGCTTTTCGGGCGGCGAGAAGAAGCGCGCCGAGATTCTCCAGATGAAGCTGCTGGAGCCCAGGCTCTGTGTGCTGGACGAGACCGATTCCGGCCTCGACATCGACGCGCTGAAGGTGGTTGCCGATGGCGTGAACGCGCTGCGCTCGCCGGACCGGGCGATCGTCGTCATCACCCACTATCAGCGCCTGCTCAATTATATTGTGCCGGACTCCGTGCACGTCCTCTACAAGGGCCGGGTGGCGAAGTCGGGCGAAAAGGATCTGGCCCTGGAGCTGGAGAAGAACGGTTACGCCGGGCTTGTCGGCGAGGCGGCTTAGGGGGGCAGGAATGAACATCCAGACGCAAATCAGGCGCACTGCCGCCGAGGAAGCGCTTCTCGAAGCCTGTGCCGTGCGTGCGGACGGCCTGCCGGGCGATGCCCGCGTCAGGGAGAAGCGGGCGCGGGCTGTCGAGCTGCTGAAGCGCGGCCTGCCCAACCGCAAGGTCGAGATCTGGCACTACACGGATCTGCGCCGGCTGCTTTCTGCCGTGCCGGCCTTCGATCCGACGGCCCATGCAACCCCACGCGAACCGCTTCTGGCGGGCGCCGCGGTGCTGCCCGTGCTCAATGGCGTGGCCGGCAAGGCGCCGGTGCCGGCGGGTGTGACTGCCACGAGCCTTGCGGAGAGGCTGGCCGATGGCAGCGAGGCGGCGCTGCTTGAACCGGCCGATGCCCACGACACGGTGGCCGCCGTCAATGCGGCCCTCGCCGGCGATGGCCTGGCGCTCGACATTGCCGCGGGCGCGGTTGTGGAGCAGCCGATCGAGCTGCAGAACGTGCACGCGGGCGGACAAGCGCATACGCGGTTTGCCGTGCGTGCCGGTGCTGGCGCCAGGGCGACCATCGTCGAGCGCCAGACGGGCGAGGGTCAGGCGCTGGTCTCCTCGGTCAGCCATCTGGAGGTGGGCGAGGGGGCGGATGTGGCGTGGCTCATCGTGCAGGAACAGCCCGCCGAGACGACCCATCTCGGCCAGATCAATGTCAGGATCGGCAAGGATGCGAAGCTGACCCTGTTCGTGATGAACACCGGCGGCAAGCTGGTGCGCCAGGAATTGCGGCTGGTGGCGGAGGGCGAGGGCAGCAAGTTTCGGCTGCGCGGCGTCAACCTGCTTTCCGGGGAGACCCATTGCGATGTCACGATGGTTCTCGATCATGCCGCGCCGGCGACGGTCTCCACGGAGATCATCCGCAACGTGGTGACGGGCCGCGCCGAGGGCGCGTTCCAAGGCCAGATCCGCGTGGCGCGCGATGCGCAGAAGACCGATGCCAAGATGGCGTGCAACACGCTTCTCCTTTCGGACGAGGGCAGCTTCTCCGCCAAGCCGGAGCTGGAGATCTTTGCCGATGACGTGGCCTGCGGCCACGGCGCGACCGTGACGGAGATCGAGGGGGATCACCTGTTCTACCTGATGGCGCGGGGCATCCCCGAGAAGACGGCGCGCGGCCTGTTGGTGAAAGCCTTCGTGGCAGAGGTGATCGAGGAGCTGGAACACGAGCCGGCCATCGAGGCGCTGGAAGCCAGGCTGGATGCCTGGTTTGCCGAGCATGGATGACAACCCGCCAAGACGGGAAGGTTGAGAGAGTGGACCAGAAGATCGAACGGGCCGTCTACGACGTCGAGGCCATCCGCCGCGACTTTCCCATCCTCTCGCGAGAGGTGCATGGAAAGCCGCTCGTCTATCTCGACAACGCCGCCTCGGCGCAGAAGCCGCAGGCTGTCATCGACGCGGTGACGCACGCCTACACGCAGGAATATGCCAACGTTCATCGTGGCCTGCACTTCCTCTCGAATGCGGCGACGGAAGCCTATGAAAAGGCACGCGAAACGGTGCGGCGGTTTCTGAACGCCGGCAGTGCCGAGGAGATCGTCTTCACCAAGTCGGCGACGGAGGCGATCAACACCGTGGCACATGGCTATGCCATGCCACGTTTCGCGGAAGGCGACGAAATCGTCCTGTCGATCATGGAACACCATTCCAACATCGTGCCCTGGCATTTCCTGCGTGAGCGCCAGGGGGCGAAGCTGGTCTGGGTGCCGGTGGAGGATGACGGCGCCTTCAACATGGAGGCGTTCGAGGCATGCCTTTCCGAGCGCACGAAGCTGGTGGCCATCACCCACATGTCGAACGTGCTGGGCACCGTGACGCCGATCGCCGACATCGTCCGCATCGCTCATGAGCGGGGCATTCCCGTGCTGGTTGACGGCAGCCAGGCCGCCGTCCACATGCCGGTGGACGTGCGCGCGCTGGGGTGCGACTTCTATGTCTGCACCGGGCACAAGCTCTACGGGCCCTCGGGCATCGGCGTGCTCTATGGCAAGCGTGAGCGGCTGGAGGAGATGCGGCCCTTCCAGGGGGGCGGCGAGATGATCGAGGATGTAACGCTCGATCACGTCACCTATAACGAGCCGCCGCATCGCTTCGAGGCCGGCACGCCGCCCATCGTGCAGGCCATCGGCCTGGGCGCGGCGCTGGAATATATCGAGAGCGTGGGGCGCGACAGGATCGCCGCGCACGAAGCCGAGATCTCGCGATACGCGCATGAGCGGCTCGGCCAGATCAACGCATTGCGCATTTTCGGCGCAGCACCCGGCAAGGGAGCGATCCTCTCTTTCGAGCTGGCCGGCATCCACGCCCACGACGTGTCGATGATCATCGACCGCTCGGGCGTGGCGGTGCGCGCGGGAACCCACTGCGCACAGCCGCTGCTGTCGCGCTTCGGGGTGACCTCGACATGCCGCGCCTCCTTCGCCATGTATAATACGCGCGCGGAGGTGGATGCGCTGGCCGAAGCGCTGGATGCGGCGCGCAAATTCTTCGGATGAAGCGATGACGGATATGAGCCAGAACCCAGAGACGAACGAGGCCGCGGCAGGCGAGGCGCAGCCCTTTTCCGCCTCCGCCATCCCGCAGGAGGAGCTGGCGCGCCTGACGGACGACATCATCAGTGCGCTGAAGACCGTCTATGACCCGGAGATCCCCGCCGACATCTACGAGCTCGGCCTGATCTACAAGATCGACATCGAGGACGACCGCTCGGTGAAGATCGACATGACCCTGACGGCGCCCGGCTGCCCGGTGGCCGGCGAGATGCCGGGCTGGGTGCAGGACGCGGTGAGCGCCGTGGAAGGGGTGAGCAATGTCGAGGTCAACATGGTCTTCGATCCGCCCTGGACACCCGACCGCATGTCGGAGGAAGCGCAGGTGGCGCTGGGGTGGTATTGAACGGGAACGCGAATGACTGACGACAGGCAGCGGACGGCCATCCCCCCGAGCCAGGCAGGCGCCCGAGCAAGCGGACCGTTTAACTCCTGCATGTCGTTTCCTATGTAGGATTCACCGACCATTCTCCAACGGAGCAACCGATGGGCCGCTTTCAAGTCATAACCCTGACCGATGCCGCCGCCGCTCGCGTGCGCGAGATCGTTGCCGCGCGAGAGGGGGCAAAGGGCATTCGCGTGGGCATCAGGAAAGGCGGATGCGCCGGCATGGAATACACGGTCGATCTGGTGACGGAGCCCGACCCGAAGGACGACCACGTGGAGCACGAGGGCGCCCATGTCTATGTGGCGCCGGAGGCGAGCCTCTTCCTGCTCGGAACGCAGATGGACTTCGAGGTGACCAAGCTGCGGACCGGCTTCACCTTCAACAACCCGAACCAGAGCTCGGCCTGCGGCTGCGGCGAGTCCGTCGAACTGAAGCCGGCCGACCTGAAGGCATTGGCCGAGGCGCGGGCGCACGGCGCGGCCTGAAGGCAGGCCCGCCGCGGCGGCGCCCGAAGGCGCTCAAGGCTGCATGTCCATGCTGAACACGAAATCGTCCCCAGCCGCCGACGCATGACACGCGATGCAGCCGGCGGTGCGGCCGGCGAGCGCCATACCGTCCGGCGTCTGATCGAGCGAGCCGTCGGGCAGGTATTTAGCCCAGAACCAGTTTGCGCTGTCGGGCGCGTATCCTTCCTCGCGCTGGAACATCACCGTCACCGAATCGAGGTTTCCGTCGGGGTCGTTGGACACATCCTCCACGCTTATGCCGGCCGGGCCGAAATTGCGCTTGACGATGAGCATTCCGCGCGCGCCCTCGACCTCGATTTCGGCCCAGAATGTCTGGAGAATCGCGCCGTGGGGTTCTGTGCCCTCATAGGGCTTCATCTGGATGGCGCCATCCCCCGCATAGCCGGCATCCCGAAGCGCGTTCCACAGCGCCTCGGCATAGGCGGTGTCGGCTTCACCGCCAAAGGCCGGCTGATCGTCCTGGGCGAACGCGAAGCCCGCCGCCAGCATGGCGCCTAGGCCGAGCGCCGCAGCAATCCTGCCCGTCTGCATGGTTCTTTCCTCCCTGATGCATGTCCGGGCAGCTAGCGCCCCACGGGCACAGATCAAACGGATCACGCGAATTTGAACAATCCTCACCCCGAACCTGCCGCTGACAGGGTGGCGCGCCACGGGCATGATCGCGTGCATGGACGACGATCACATTCGCGAGCTGTTCGCCAGCCTGGGGTCCATCACCATCCGGCGCATGTTCGGCGGCAAGGGCATCTATTGCGAGGGACGCATCTTTGCGCTTGAGGTGGACGGGGAAATCCTGCTGAAGGCGGATGCCCTGAGCGCGCCGGACTTTGCGGCAGCGGGAAGCCGGCAGTGGGTCTATACGGGCCATACCGGGCGCAAGCCCACGGCCATGCCGTACTGGTCGATCCCCGACGAGGCGGTCGACGACCCGGACGTCATGGCACTTTGGGCAAGAAGAGCCTACGAGGCTGCGCTGCGGGCGCGCGGATAGAACGCGCCCGCGGGCTCAGACCTTTCCGGGCACCTTCATGAAATCGGGAATATCGTCGCCGAAGCCGACGGGCGGGTGGGCGTCCTTTTCCTCGGAGTGGCGCCGGGATGAGGGTTTCTGTTCCCTTGTCCGCTCGGAATGGGCGCTTTCTTCCTTCTGCGGCGGCTGTTGCCGCGCCTGTTCCCTGCGCTCGCGCCTGCGGCTGTCCTCCTCGCGCTGTTTCGGGGCGCGTCCGCGCCTGCTGGGCCGTTCGTTCGCTTCGTCTTCGACCGTGAGCGTCGAGAGGTCGCCGTCGAACCACTCGATCTCCTGTCCGATCAGCTTTTCGATGCCCGTCACATATTTCTCGTCGGCGCGGGTGACGAGCGTGAACGCCTTGCCCGAGCGGCCGGCGCGTCCGGTGCGGCCAATGCGGTGCACATAGTCTTCCGCATGGGTGGGAACGTCGAAATTGAACACATGGCTGACATCGGGAATGTCGAGACCGCGGGCGGCGACGTCGGATGCGACCAGCAGCTTCAGATTCCCCTTGCGGAAATTCTCAAGCATGGTCATGCGCGCGCGCTGGTCCATGTCGCCATGCAGTGCGCCGGCATCGAACTCGTGACGCACGAGAGAGCGGAAGAGGGTGGCCACCTCGCTCTTGCGATTGCAGAAGATGATCGCGTTCTTCAGGCCATCGCCCTCGCTGCGGATGAGATTTCTCAGGCGCTCGCGCTTGGCCCACGGCTTGGAGCCGGACTTGACGAGACGCTGGGTGATGTTGGCCGCCGTAGTGGCAGGCTTCGACACCTCGACGCGCACGGGCGCCTGCAGAAACTGCTGGGTGAGCCTGGTGATCTCCGGCGGCATGGTGGCGGAGAAGAACAGCGTCTGCCGCGTGAAGGGAATGAGCTTGCAGATGCGTTCGATGTCTGGAATGAAGCCCATGTCGAGCATACGGTCGGCCTCGTCGATGACGAGGATTTCCACGCCCGTGAGCAACAGCTTGCCGCGCTCGAAATGATCGAGCATGCGGCCGGGCGTGGCAATCAGCACATCGGCCCCGCGCTCAAGCTTTCTTTCCTGGTCGTCGAAGGAAACGCCGCCAATCAGGAGCGCGATGTTGAGGCGATGGTTCTTGCCGTACTTGATGAAGTTCTCCTCCACCTGGGCGGCAAGCTCACGCGTGGGCTCCAGAATCAGCGTGCGCGGCATGCGCGCCCGCGCCCGCCCCCGCTCCAGCCTGGTCAGCATGGGCAGCACGAAGGAGGCGGTCTTGCCGGTTCCGGTCTGGGCGATGCCCAGAACATCCTTGCCGGCCAGCGCATGCGGAATGGCGCCGGCCTGGATGGGCGTGGGTTGCGTGTAGCCGGCGTCGATGACGGCGGAAAGCACCTTCGGCGACAGGCCGAGGTCTGCGAATGTCACAGCGTCCTGTGCAGTTTTTTCGTCTGTTGACACGTATCGGTTGTCTTTGCTGTCTGATGCGTTGCAGCGGCTGCCGCGCGCCATGGCCGGGCCTCGGCTCTCGACCTTGCAACGGGCCTAAGGCGTGGTGCGCGCAATGTCAACAGGGTGTGGCTAGTAGCGGAACTGTTCCGCAAGAATCCGCTCGTTCCAGGAGTGGCTGGCATCGAAGAGGATGGTGGCCGTCAGCTCGTGGGATTCGCGAATGCGCACCTCCACCACCGATTTCACCTCCGTATGGTCGGCCACCGCGTTGACGGGGCGCTTTTCCGGCTCCAGCACCATCAGGTCGACCGTTGCCTGATTGGACAGAAGCGCTCCGCGCCAGCGGCGCGGCCGGAACGGGCTGACCGGCGTGAGGGCCAGAAGCGGCGCATCGAGCGGCAGGATCGGCCCGTGGGCCGACAGGTTGTAGGCGGTGGAGCCTGCCGGCGTGGCCACCATGACGCCGTCGCAGATAAGTTCATCGAGCCTTACCTTGCCGTCGATGGCGATGCGCAGCTTGGCCGCCTGATAGGACTGGCGAAGGAGCGAGACCTCGTTGATGGCGAGCGCGGTGGAAACCTTGCCATCCATGTCGGTCGCCGTCATCTCCAGCGGACGGACGGTCTCCGCGATGGCCTCGCGGATGCGCTCGCGCAGGCCCTCCTCGCGATACTCGTTCATGAGAAAGCCCACGGTGCCGCGGTTCATGCCGTAGATCTTCTTGCCCGAGCTCATGGTCTCGCGCATCGTCTGCAGCATGAAGCCGTCGCCGCCGAGCGCCACGATGACGTCGGCGTTCTCCGGTCTCTCCTGGCCGTAGAGAACGGAAAGCCTGGCGGCGGCTTCCCGGGCGTCGTCCGTATCCGCCGCGACGAAGGCGAGGGCAAGCTGCGGCTGTGTCATGGGTGGCGGCTGTTTCCGTTGCTGGGCGAGGGGCCAGAGGTAGCATGGGTACGGCACTCTGCAAAGGCGCGCCGGCACCGACGGAATGCGTTTTACTCGCGCCGCGTTTGTGCTATGCGCACGGGCCAGCTTCCGCCGGAGCCCGACCGGGCAGGCGGGCAGGGCCGGCATAGCTCAACTGGTAGAGCAACCGCCTTGTAAGCGGTAGGTTGCGGGTTCGAGTCCTGCTGCCGGCACCATTGTCACGGGAAAGAGCCGCGCCCACCGCGTGACGGGCGGCACGCCGGCCGCCCGTGGAGGCCATCAGGCCCGGATCTCCTGGCGCTGGAAGGCGACATAGGCGATGGTGAACAGAACCACCAACGCGGCAATCATGCAGGCAAGCTGCGGCCAGACCAGCATCAGGCTCTCCGAGACCGGCAGTGGCGCGCCGATCAGCGCCTGGCTGAGCTGATGGGCGAAGACGAGGCCCAGGGAACGCGTCTCCGGGTTGAGCAGGGCGAGGGTCATTTCCCCATAGAGCGTGTTGGGAGACAGACGCGAGATCACCTGCTCGACCTCGACGCGGGCAATGGCCGTGGTGGGATCGAAAATGTCGACGGGCGCCAGGGCACCGGCAATCAGCGGTGCGAGAATCGGCCAGAAGACGGTGAAGAGCAGCCACACCGTCAGCGTGGCCAACGCGGAGGTGGCCGGCGAGCGGAAGAGCGTGGAGAAAACCAGCGCCACGGCCAGCCACACGCCGGCATAGACGAAGGAGGCCAGAAGGAAGGCGAGCCCGCGCACAACCTCCTCGCCACTCGGCGGAAGGCCGAGCAGAAGGATGCCGAGGCCGGTGACCAGCAGCCACAGCGTCAGCAGGCAAATGGCGATGACCAGAAGCCCGCCCAGGAACTTTCCCGTCAGCAGCCCGTCGCGATAGATCGGCTGCGAGAGGATGCGCGACATGGTGCGGCGGTTGTACTCGCCGTTGATGGCGTCGAAGCCGAGCGCGATGGCCACCAACGGCAGAAGGAAGCCGAGAAAGGCGACGAAAGAGGGCAGCGGCTCGCGCGCCGTGCTGAAAAGACGCAGGAAGAGGAACGCATCCTCGCTCACGGTATCGCGAATCTGCCCGATCGCCGCATAGACGGCGCCGATCGCCGTCAGGAGCACCAGAAGCATCACCAGATGGATGCGCGCGCTCGTCATGTGGTCGGCCGCCTCCTTCAGGGCGACTGTGGAAAGCCCGGTGAAGGGGGAACCCTCACGCTGCCTCATTCTGCTTGCCCTCCTCTGCCTCGAAGAACCGGACATAGACCTCGTCGAGGGTGGTCTGGCGAATGGACATGGAGGCGAGCGCGCCGCCGGCCGAGACCACGCGGCGGGCGATCTCCGGGCGGGCGTCGGCATCGGTATCGACGCGCCAGCGGCCCGGCGCCAGTTGCGCGACCCCCACCACATGCGGCGCGTCGGCCAGCACCGCTGGAAGGTCGACGCCATTCGCCTCCACTTCCACCACATGCGTGCCGCCCAGCACTTCGCTCGTCAGCTCCGCCACCGTGCCGCAAAGGCCGATGCGGCCGCGGCTGAAAAGCGCCACGCGGGTGCACACGGTCTGCACCATCGCCAGCAGGTGCGAGGACAGGACGATGGTCATGCCCTCGCGCGACAGCGCGCCGATCAGTTCGAGAAGCTCCTGGGTGGATTGCGGGTCGAGGCCCGAGGTCGGCTCGTCGAGAATGGCGATGTCGGCCTTCTTCAACAGGACCTCGGCCAGGCCCAGGCGCTGGCGCATGCCGCGCGAGAACGTCGCGACCCGCCGGTCGGCGGCGTGGCCGAGCCTTACCCGTTGGAGCGCCTCCTCGATGCGGGGTCCTGCCTCGGCGCCCGAAAGCCCGGCAAGACGCGCAGTGTAGTTCAGGTTCTCGCGCGCCGTCAGCGCGTCGTAGAAGCCGATCTGGTCCGGCAGATAGCCGACGCGGCGCTTGACGGCGAGCGGCTGGCGCAGCGGATCGAGGCCGAGCACGCTGACCGAGCCGGCCGTTGGCTCTGTCAAGCCCAGAAGCAGAAGGATCGTCGTCGTCTTGCCGGAGCCGTTGGGGCCGAGAAGGCCGAAGACCTCGCCCTTCCCGATGCTCAGATCGATGCCATCGACCGCCACGTGGCGGCCGTAGCGCTTGACCAGGCCCTTAGTCTCGATGACGGTGCTCATCGCCGGCCATACCGTGTTACCGCCACACCGAGAACGGCGACCGCCGCGGCAATGATGCCGAGGCCGACGACGCCCCAGACGGTCGAGGTGCGCACCGTGACGCGGAAACTCTCGCTGTCGGAGGCGCCGTCGCCATTGGCACGCACGGAGACCACATAGTCGCCGGCGATGGCCTGGTCGGAGGGTGTGATGCTGACGTTCACACTGCTGCTTTCGCCGGACGCGATCTCCTCGATGCGCTCGGGGCTGAACGTCACCTCCCAGCCCGAGGGCGGGCTTGAAGAAAAGGAGATGGAGCGGGCGGGTGCCGTTCCCCTGTTCTCAAGCGTAAATTCGAAGCTGCGTGCTTCGCCGGCAGTCGCTTCGCCCGAGAGCCGCCCGCCCGGCCCCGAAAGGGAAAGATCCGGCCGGCCGGTGATGTCCAGAACGAGCTGCGTCCGGGCGCTGGCGTCGCCACCGGTTGCCTGCACCATCACGGGGTACTGGCCGGCTTCCGCATTTTCCGGCGGATCGACGGAGACCTCGAGATTTTTCGTTCCGCCGGCGGAAAGCGGCAGGCTTGTCAGTTCCTGCGAGCCGTAGCGCTCCTTGAAGCTGACCTGGAAGCCCGGCGGTGCCTCGGCCAAGAGGTTCACGACCGTGTCTTCCTGGCCATCATTGGCGACCTCGACCTGAAAGTCGAAGGTGGAGCGCGCGGTGCCCCGCAGCGCCGGCAGTTCCGGCTCCAGGGTGAGCTGTGCCGGCATGGTCTCCGTAAGGGTCAGCGTCAGGGGCAGCTCCATGGCCCCGTCCTCCGAACGGGCGGCTACCGTGAAGTTGACGGTCTGCCCGACGGCATTTTCGGGCGGGGTAAGCTGCAGCGACAGGTCAACCGTCTCGTCGAGCGCTGCAATGGCGGCGGCAACGGGCTTGCCGCTTCCCTTGATCTGCCACTGCCAGCCCTCCGGCAGGCCCTCGACAGACAGCGCCACGCGCTGCGGCGGCAGCCCCCTGTTGGCGAGCGACAGGTCGATGGTCACGTCCTCGCCAATGGGTGCCGAAAAGGCGGGATAGGGTGTCGTCAACCACAAGCCGCTCGGCGACTGCGCGGTGGTACCCGCCGCATCGGATGCAAGCTGCGCGTGGGCTGCCGGAGGTGCCAGGCAAAGCCCGACGGCAAGCAAGGTTCCAGTCAATGTGCTTTTGAAGGGTGTGCGCGCAAAAACAGCGTGCGCAGGCATCGTTCTCTCCCCGCTTCACGGTTCATGCGAA
This sequence comes from Chelativorans intermedius, assembly GCF_025398255.1. GTDB lineage: Bacteria > Pseudomonadota > Alphaproteobacteria > Rhizobiales > Rhizobiaceae > Chelativorans > Chelativorans intermedius. The sequence continues at coordinate 154,497 of NZ_JAODNW010000001.1, forward strand.
TGCGCCCGAACGGGCGAACTATCTGATGGGAGAGGGAAGAATTACCGCCATTATGGCAGTTTTTCGGCAAAAACATTACAGCTCATTAATATTTTTGATCGACGCCGATTGCCGGATTCGCCGCCTCGCGGGAGGGGGGTCTGGCGGCCGCTTCCGCATGGCTGCGCGCGATATAGAGAGCGATGGCGGTGGCATTGGAGACGTTCAAGGAGCGGATGGCGCCCGGCATGTCGAGCCGGGCGAGCGCCCTGACGGTCTGGCGCGTCTTCTGCCGCAGCCCCTTGCCCTCCGCGCCCAGGACAAGGGCCAGCCTGCGGCCGGCGATCTGGGCAACGGCATCCTCAAGCCTGTGCGCACCTTCCGAATCGAGCCCCACGGTCGCAAAGTCGAGCGCGTGGAGCTCCTCCAGGGCGTCTGCCAGATTGCGCACGGTGATCAACTCGATGTGCTCCAGCGCGCCGGAGGCCGCCTTTGCGAGCACGCCCGATTCGGCCGGGCTGTGACGGGCAGTGGTGATGAGGGCCTCGACGCCGAAGGCGACCGCCGAACGCATGATGGCACCCACGTTGTGCGGGTCCGTCACCTGGTCGAGCACCAGCACGAGGGCGGCGTCGCCGAGGGCGGAAAGCGGCCGCGGGGACAGGGCCTGAGCCTCGACCATCACGCCCTGGTGCACGGCTTCGGGGCCGGTGAGGGCGTCGATCGCCCTCGGCTCCACCAGTTCCGCGGGGAAGGGCAGGGCGGAAAGGTCGTCGAGCTCCAGCCGCCGCGCGGCATTGCGTGTGATCGACATGCGGTGGATGGTGCGGGCTGGATTGTCGAGCGCGGCGCGCACCGTGTGCAGGCCGTAAAGCCTTACGATCCCCTCAGGCAGGGGGGCGTTTGAGGCGTGCTCCGCCCGCGCGCCGCCGCCCTTGCGCTGGCGGTGGGCGCGGCGCAGGCGGGCGTGGTGGCTGTCCTTTGGCGTTCCGGTCCTGTCGTTCATCCGGCTCCTATAACCGAGGCGAGGGCGCGCGCCTATGGCCGAAAGGGCGGGGCATGCGAATTTACCCAACCGAATGCGCATCGGGCTGTTGACAGTGCCGGGCGTCGTCGCCATAAGGCGTCGCGGAAATCGGACGTGCCGTTGAAGGGCGATGGCCGCTTTCCCACATAATCCGCTGAGCGGTCCCGGCAGCGGTTCGGAGGGGTGTCCGAGTGGTTAAAGGAGACGGACTGTAAATCCGTTGGCTACGCCTACGCTGGTTCGAATCCAGCCCCCTCCACCACCTTCTGCCCAGGCGGCGGATCGAGGCTCGCCGAGGCACGATGTCGCGGAGGCCGAGCAGGCAACGGACGCCCCGCAGAGCTTCGGCAGGGAGCGTTGCGTTTCGGACTGCGGGTATAGCTCAATGGTAGAGCAGCAGCCTTCCAAGCTGAATATGCGGGTTCGATTCCCGCTACCCGCTCCAGCGCGCTTTCCTTCGCAATATCCGAGCGTCGCACCATCCATGGCTTAAGCGCGCGCTTTTTCGCGGCCCACAGGGGCTTGTTTTTTACGGGCTTTGCCGCTAATCGCCCGCAATCGAAACGGAAAACCACGCCGCCCAAGGAAAGTTGAGATGGCCAAAGGAAAGTTTGAGCGCACGAAGCCGCATGTGAACATCGGCACGATTGGTCACGTTGACCATGGGAAGACGACGCTGACGGCAGCGATCACGAAGTTTTTTGGTGAGTTCAAGGCGTACGATCAGATTGATGCGGCGCCTGAGGAGAAGGCGCGCGGGATCACGATTTCGACGGCGCATGTTGAGTATGAGACGGATGCGCGGCACTACGCGCATGTGGACTGCCCTGGGCATGCGGACTACGTGAAGAACATGATCACGGGCGCGGCGCAGATGGACGGTGCGATTCTGGTTGTTTCTGCGGCGGACGGGCCGATGCCGCAGACGCGGGAGCACATTCTTCTGGCGCGCCAGGTTGGCGTTCCGGCGATTGTTGTTTTCCTGAACAAGGTTGACCAGGTTGACGATGCGGAGCTTCTGGAGCTTGTGGAGCTTGAGGTTCGGGAGCTTCTGTCGCAGTACGAGTTTCCGGGCGACGAGATACCGATCGTGAAGGGCTCGGCGCTTGCGGCGCTTGAGGAGACGAACAAGGAGATCGGCGAGGATGCGATCCGTCAGCTGATGGCGGAGGTTGACAAGTACATTCCGACGCCGGAGCGCCCGATCGACCAGCCGTTCCTGATGCCGATCGAGGACGTTTTCTCGATTTCGGGCCGCGGCACGGTGGTGACGGGGCGCATTGAGCGGGGCGTTGTGAAGGTCGGCGACGAGATCGAGATCGTTGGCATCCGCCCGACGTCGAAGACGACGGTGACGGGTGTGGAGATGTTCCGCAAGCTTCTGGACCAGGGGCAGGCGGGCGACAACATCGGCGCGCTTCTGCGCGGTGTGGAGCGCGAGGGTGTGGAGCGCGGGCAGGTTCTTGCGAAGCCCGGCTCTGTGACGCCGCACACGAAGTTCAAGGCAGAAGCCTACATTCTGACGAAGGAGGAGGGCGGGCGCCACACGCCGTTCTTCTCGAACTACCGGCCGCAGTTTTATTTCCGGACGACCGACGTGACGGGCGTGGTGACGCTCCCGGAGGGGACGGAGATGGTGATGCCGGGCGACAATGTGACGATGGATGTGGAGCTGATCGTGCCGATCGCCATGGAGGAGCGCCTGCGCTTCGCCATCCGCGAGGGCGGCCGCACCGTCGGCGCCGGCATCGTCGCAGCCATCACCGAGTAAAGGGCGGACATCGGAACGACGGGGAGGGCGGCTTCGGCCGCCCTTCTGCTTGATGGCGCACAGGCGGAGGCCCAGATCTGGCGGCGGGCGCCCCCGGGTTTGCCGCCCGTGGCCGCAAAAGTGGCGCTTGCCTGCGGTATCCGGCGCAAAGCATCTTTACAGACGCGACGGAAATCCTTAGGAAGCGCCTGCCTGCCGCGCGGCGCGAAGGGGTATAGCTCAGTTGGTAGAGCGGCGGTCTCCAAAACCGCAGGTCGGGGGTTCGAGCCCCTCTGCCCCTGCCATTTCCAGCAAATCCTCGGATGCAAGAGGCCCCTTGCGTATGGGGGAATTTGGGATTATGTGTAGACTCATGAACACGGTGCGTGGGGCCGGGTATGGCTTTACGCGCCTTTGTTGCGTGTCTGGAGCCAGGCGGTGATTCGCGCGGTCGGCTCCGTATCGTACCGGGCTTTCACGCCCGCGTGCGAGAAAAGACCGGGGTTCCCGGTGCTTCAAGATATAGAGCGATAGATGGCGTCCAAGACCACGAACCCTTTCACGTTTCTGCAGCAGGTAAGGGCCGAAACGGCGAAGGTGACCTGGCCGTCGCGCAGGGAGACTCTGATTTCCACGGCGATGGTGCTCGCATTCGCTGCGTTGGCCGCGCTCTTCTTTTTTGCCGCTGACCAGGTGATGTCGTGGGTGATCGAGCTGATCCTTCAGATTGGCGTTTGAACGGCAGCGGCACAGGGAGAGTTTTTTGAGATGACTGCGCGGTGGTACATCGTCCACGCCTATTCGAATTTCGAGAAGAAGGTTGCCGAATCGATCGAGGAACAGGCGCGCCAGAAGGGGCTTTCCGAGCAGATCGAGCAGGTGGTTGTGCCGACCGAGAAGGTGGTCGAGGTGCGCCGCGGCCGCAAGGTCGATGCGGAACGCAAGTTCTTCCCCGGCTATGTGCTGGTCAAGGCCAATCTCACGGACGCCGTCTTCAGCCTCATCAAGAATACGCCGAAGGTGACAGGCTTTCTGGGCGATTCGCGGCCGGTGCCGATCACCGAGGCGGAGGCCGCGCGCATTCTCACGCAGGTGCAGGAGGGCGTGGAGCGGCCAAAACCTTCCGTGACCTTCGAGATTGGCGAGCAGGTGCGCGTTTCCGATGGTCCCTTCGCCTCCTTCAACGGTTCCGTTCAGGAGGTCGACGAGGAGCGGTCGCGGCTCAAGGTGGAAGTTTCGATCTTCGGGCGCGCGGTACCCGTGGATCTCGAGTTCGGTCAGGTCGAGAAGACCTGACCGGCGGTTCCGGTCTTCCGGAACGGTCATGGTGGAAGGGAAGGCGGCGTAGCCGGCCGTGCGGCCCGCACCACCGAACTGCAACCGCCGGCGCCAGCCGGCATGAGACGAGGCAGATGAGAGATGGCTAAGAAAGTTGCAGGCCAGCTCAAGCTTCAGGTTCCCGCCGGGTCGGCCACGCCGTCGCCCCCGATCGGTCCTGCGCTTGGTCAGCGTGGCATCAACATCATGGAGTTCTGCAAGGCGTTCAACGCCCAGACGCAGGAGATGGAGAAGGGCTCGCCCATCCCGGTGGTGATCACCTACTATCAGGACAAGTCCTTCACCTTCGCCATGAAGACGCCGCCGGTAAGCTACTTCCTCAAGAAGGAGGCGAAGCTCAAGTCCGGCGCCAAGGAGCCGGGCAAGCAGACGGTCGGCAAGATCTCGCGCGACAAGGTGCGCGAGATCGCCGAGAAGAAGATGGCGGATCTGAACGCCAATGATCTGGAAGCGGCCATGCGCATGGTCGAAGGCTCGGCCCGCTCCATGGGCCTCGAAGTGGTGGGGTGAGGCTATGGCGAGGAAAATTTCCAAGCGCGTGGCCAAGAGCCGCGAGGGAATCGAGCGCAACAAGCTCTATCCGCTGGAGGAGGCCGTGAAGCTTCTGAAGGAGAGGGCGAGCGCGAAGTTCGACGAGACCGTCGAGGTGGCGATGAATCTGGGTGTCGATCCGCGTCACGCCGACCAGATGGTGCGCGGCGTCGTCAACCTGCCCAACGGCACGGGCCGCACGGTGCGCGTTGCCGTGTTCGCGCGCGGCGATAAGGCCGAGGAGGCCAAGCAGGCCGGCGCCGACATCGTGGGCGCGGAGGATCTCGTCGAAGCCATCCAGAATGGCGAGATCAATTTCGATCGCTGCATTGCCACGCCCGACATGATGCCGCTGGTTGGCCGGCTCGGCAAGGTGCTGGGTCCGCGCGGACTGATGCCCAACCCCAAGGTGGGCACGGTGACCGCCGATGTGGCCGGTGCCGTGAAGGCATCGAAGGGCGGTGCGGTGGAGTTCCGCGTCGAGAAGGCCGGCATCGTGCATGCGGGCGTCGGCAAGGTCTCCTTCGACGAGCAGGCCATCGCCGAGAATGTGCGCGCTTTCGCCGATGCGGTGATCAAGGCGAAGCCTTCCGGTGCCAAGGGCAACTATCTCAAGCGCGTGGCGCTGACCTCGACCATGGGGCCGGGGGTGAAGGTCGATCTTTCGACGCTGGCCGCGTCGTAACGTCCGATTGCCGGGGAGGCGCCTCCCCGGCCAATGCTTCGGGCCGGCAACGGCCCGAATGCCGGGGAAACCCCGGCAATCCTGTCCGAGATTGCAGGCGGCTCGCCTTAATTCTTGAACAAGAGCCTGCATGAGACGGGGTAGGACCGGATAGACGCCCGCGCAGCGGGCCGATGGAAGGTTCGAACCGTGTTGGCCTTTTGCCCGCGTTCCGGTTTCGGCCGGAGTGGCGAAAGGGGGCAGGATCCTCGAGCGTCGTTCGGGCGATCCTCTCTTGGAAAGCCCGGCCGGCAAAAGGCAACCCGGCGGCAAGCCCGAACAGGGCCCCGCCAACTGGAGAAAGGCATGGACAGAGCGGAAAAACGCGAGTTCGTCGCCAACCTCAGCCAGGTGTTCGAGAGCACCGGCTGTGTCGTGGTGGCGCACTATGCCGGCCTCACCGTCTCGCAGATGAACGAGCTGCGCTCGAAGATGCGGCAAGCCGGTGGGACCGTCAAGGTCGCGAAGAACCGCCTCGCCAAGATCGCTCTTCAGGGTACCAAGTCCGAAAGCATCCAGTCTCTGTTCCAGGGACAGACGCTGATTGCCTATTCGGACGATCCGGTGGCCGCTCCGAAGGTCGCCAGCGAATTCGCCAAGGCCAATGGCAATCTTGTCATCCTTGGCGGCGCGATGGGCGCAACCGCGCTCGACGCGGACGGCGTGAAGGCGCTTGCCTCGCTGCCGTCGCTGGACGAGCTCAGGGCAAAGCTTGTCGGCATGATCTCCACGCCGGCAACCCGGATCGCCCAGGTCGTCAACGCACCCGCCGGCCAGGTGGCCCGGGTCATTGGCGCCTATGCCCGGAAGGACGAGGCGGCGTGAGGCCGTTCCTCAACAACACTGTTCGAACTTTTAAGGAAATGAGACATGGCTGATCTTGCGAAGATCGTTGAAGACCTTTCGAACCTCACCGTCCTGGAGGCGGCCGAGCTTTCGAAGATGCTGGAAGAGAAGTGGGGCGTTTCGGCCGCCGCGCCGGTGGCCGTGGCTGCGGCCGGTGCCGCTGCCGCTCCCGCCGAGGCCGCGGAAGAGAAGACCGAGTTCGACGTCGTTCTCGCCGATGCCGGTGCGCAGAAGATCAATGTGATCAAGGAAGTGCGCGCCATCACGGGGCTTGGCCTGAAGGAGGCGAAGGACCTGGTCGAGTCCGCGCCGAAGCCGATCAAGGAAGGCGTGGCCAAGGACGAGGCCGAGAAGATCAAGGCCCAGCTCGAGGGCGCAGGCGCCAAGGTCGAGCTGAAATAATTGCGCTTCCGGCCCGCGCGCCTGCGCGGGCCGGAGCCACGGGCGACTGCGAGAACCTATTTCCTGAAGGCCGCGAACCGGCTTTCAGGAAACGGGTTTTCATCCGTTTGGATTGGCCGTCACGACGGGCGGCCCATTTGGCAGGCAAAGCGGCAGGCAAGGAGCGACGATGGCCCAGACCCAGACTTTCAACGGTCGCAGGCGGGTACGCAAGTTCTTCGGTAAGATTCCGGAGGTTGCGGAGATGCCGAACCTCATCGAGGTTCAGAAAGCATCCTACGACCAGTTCCTCATGGTCGAGGAACCGCAAGGCGGGCGTCCCGACGAGGGGCTGCAGGCGGTCTTCAAGTCGGTGTTCCCGATCCAGGACTTCGCCGGCACGGCGATGCTGGAATTCGTGAAATACGAGTTCGAGCTCCCCAAGTTCGACGTCGAGGAGTGCCGCCAGCGCGATCTGACCTACGCGGCGCCGCTGAAGGTGACTCTGCGCCTGATCGTCTTCGACGTGGACGAGGATACGGGTGCGAAGTCCATCAAGGACATCAAGGAGCAGGATGTCTACATGGGCGACATGCCGCTCATGACGGACAATGGCACCTTCATCGTCAATGGCACCGAGCGTGTGATCGTCAGCCAGATGCACCGCTCGCCCGGTGTCTTCTTCGACCATGACAAGGGCAAGTCGCATTCCTCCGGCAAGCTGCTGTTCGCCGCGCGCGTCATCCCCTATCGCGGCTCCTGGCTCGACATCGAGTTCGATGCCAAGGATATCGTCTATGCGCGTATCGACCGGCGGCGCAAGATTCCGGTCACCTCGCTTCTCATGGCGCTCGGCATGGACGGCGAGGAGATCCTGTCCACCTTCTACAACCGCCTGACCTACATCCGCGACGGCGAGAACTGGCGCGTGCCGTTCTCGGCGGAGCGCTTCCGTGGCGTGAAGGCTGCGAACGACATCATCGACGCCGACAGCGGCGAGGTGGTTCTGGAAGCGGGCAAGAAGATGACGGCCCGCCAGGCCCGCCAGCTCGCGGAGAAGGGGCTGAAGGCGATCCGCGCCACCGAGGAAGACCTGCTCGGCAATTATCTCGCCGAGGACATCGTCAACATGGAGACCGGCGAGATCTATCTCGAGGCCGGTGACGAGATTGACGAGAAGACCCTGAAGGTGCTGCTCGACACGGGCGTCGAGGAGGTGCATTTCCTCGACATCGACCACGTCAATGTCGGCGGCTACATCCGCAACACGCTGGTGGCGGACAAGAACGAGACCCGCCAGGACGCACTCTTCGACATCTACCGGGTCATGCGCCCGGGCGAGCCGCCGACGCTGGAGACGGCGGAGGCAATGTTCCATTCGCTGTTCTTCGATCCCGAGCGCTACGACCTTTCGGCGGTGGGCCGGGTGAAGATGAACATGCGCCTGGAGCTCGACTGCCCCGATACGGTGCGCGTCCTGCGCAAGGAAGACATCGTGGCGGTGGTCAAGACGCTTGTCGAGCTGCGTGACGGCAAGGGCGAGATCGACGACATCGACAATCTCGGCAATCGCCGCGTGCGCTCGGTGGGCGAGCTGATGGAGAACCAGTATCGCGTCGGCCTGCTGCGCATGGAACGGGCGATCAAGGAGCGCATGTCGTCGATCGAGATCGACACGGTGATGCCGCAGGATCTCATCAACGCGAAGCCGGCGGCGGCGGCCGTGCGCGAGTTTTTCGGCTCCTCGCAGCTCTCGCAGTTCATGGACCAGACGAACCCGCTGTCGGAGATCACCCACAAGCGGCGCCTCTCGGCGCTGGGCCCCGGCGGCCTGACGCGCGAGCGCGCCGGCTTCGAGGTGCGCGACGTGCACCCGACGCATTACGGCCGCATCTGCCCGATCGAAACGCCGGAAGGTCCGAACATCGGCCTCATCAACTCGCTGGCCACCTTCGCCCGCGTCAACAAGTACGGCTTCATCGAGACGCCGTATCGCAAGATCGTCGACGGCAAGGTGACCGACGAGGTGGTCTATCTCTCGGCGATGGAGGAGGCCAAGCACTATGTGGCGCAGGCCAACGCCCAGATCGACGAGGAAGGCCGCTTTGCCGACGAGTTCGTGGTCTGCCGTCACGCCGGCGAAGTGATGATGGCGCCGCGCGAGAATGTCGACCTGATGGACGTTTCGCCCAAGCAGCTCGTCTCGGTGGCCGCGGCGCTCATTCCGTTCCTCGAGAACGACGACGCCAACCGCGCGCTCATGGGCTCCAACATGCAGCGCCAGGCCGTGCCGCTGGTGCGCGCCGAGGCGCCGTTCGTCGGCACCGGCATGGAGCCGGTGGTGGCGCGCGATTCCGGTGCCGCCATCGCCGCTCGGCGCACCGGCGTGGTCGATCAGGTGGATGCGACCCGTATCGTCATCCGCGCTACGGAAGAGGTGGACGCCTCGCAGTCCGGCGTCGATATCTACCGGCTGCAGAAGTTCCAGCGCTCCAACCAGAACACCTGCATCAACCAGCGTCCGCTGGTGCGGGTGGGCGATCATGTGAACAAGGGCGACATCATCGCCGATGGTCCGTCCACGGACCTGGGCGATCTGGCGCTCGGGCGCAACGTGCTCGTCGCCTTCATGCCCTGGAACGGCTACAACTACGAGGACTCCATCCTGCTGTCCGAGCGCATCGTGCGCGACGACGTCTTCACCTCGATCCATATCGAGGAGTTCGAGGTGATGGCGCGCGACACGAAGCTCGGCCCGGAGGAGATCACGCGTGACATTCCGAACGTGTCGGAAGAATCGCTGAAGAACCTCGACGAAGCCGGCATCGTCTATATCGGCGCCGAGGTGCAGCCGGGCGACATCCTGGTCGGCAAGATCACGCCGAAGGGCGAGAGCCCGATGACGCCGGAGGAGAAGCTGCTGCGCGCCATCTTCGGCGAGAAGGCCTCCGACGTGCGCGACACCTCCATGCGCATGCCGCCCGGCACCTACGGCACGGTGGTCGAGGTGCGCGTCTTCAACCGCCACGGCGTGGAGAAGGACGAGCGCGCGATGGCGATCGAGCGCGAGGAGATCGAGCGGCTCGCCAAGGACCGGGACGACGAGCAGTCGATCCTCGACCGCAACGTCTATGCGCGCCTTGCCGAGATGCTCATCGGCAAGACGGCAATTGCCGGGCCGAAGGGCTTCAAGAAGGGCACCGCGCTGACCCGCGAGCTGCTCGAGGAGTATCCGCGTTCGCAGTGGTGGCAGTTCGCCGTCGAGGACGAGAAGCAGCAGGCTGCTCTTGAGGCGCTGCGCGCGCAGTATGACGAGTCCAAGAGCGCGCTCGAGCAGCGCTTCATGGACAAGGTCGAGAAGGTGCAGCGCGGCGACGAGATGCCGCCCGGCGTGATGAAGATGGTCAAGGTCTTCGTCGCCGTGAAGCGCAAGATGCAGCCCGGCGACAAGATGGCAGGCCGCCACGGCAACAAGGGTGTGGTCTCCAAGATCGTGCCGATCGAGGACATGCCGTTCCTTGAGGATGGCACCCATGTGGACATCGTCCTGAACCCGCTCGGCGTGCCCAGCCGCATGAATGTCGGCCAGATTCTGGAGACGCATCTGGGTTGGGCCTGCGCAGGCATGGGCCGGCAGATCGGCGAGCTGATCGACAGCTACAAGCAGGGCGGCGACATCAAGCCGCTGAGGGAGAAGATCGAGAAGCTGATCCCGGACAACGAACGCAACGAGCCTGTGCGCCAGTATGACGATGAGAGCATCGTCAGGCTCGGCGAGCAGATGCGTCGCGGTGTTTCGATTGCCACGCCCGTCTTCGACGGCGCCCACGAGTCCGACATCAACGAGATGCTGAAGGAAGCCGGCCTCGACACCAGCGGCCAGGTGACGCTCTATGACGGGCGCACGGGCGAGCCGTTCGACCGCAAGGTGACGGTGGGCTATATCTACATGCTGAAGCTGCACCACCTGGTGGACGACAAGATCCACGCCCGCTCCATCGGCCCATACTCGCTCGTCACCCAGCAGCCGCTGGGCGGCAAGGCGCAGTTCGGCGGCCAGCGCTTCGGCGAGATGGAGGTGTGGGCGCTGGAAGCTTACGGCGCCGCCTACACGCTTCAGGAAATGCTCACCGTCAAGTCGGACGACGTTGCCGGCCGCACCAAGGTCTACGAGGCCATCGTGCGTGGCGACGACACATTCGAGGCTGGCATTCCGGAAAGCTTCAACGTGCTGGTCAAGGAGATGCGCTCGCTCGGCCTCAATGTGGAGCTTGAGAATTCGGTCCGCTACGACGAGCCGCCTGCGCAGCTTCCGGACGCTGCAGAATGAACAAGGGCGCACCGCGGCCCCCATCCGCCGCGGTGCGCTGCCCGTATCGACGGCGATGCGGCGGTGAAAGCAACGAGGCCAGAACGCCGCTCAGCGCCCGCCGCGACCGCAGAACGACCAAGGGGTTTAAGGCCCCGCAAAGGAGATCGGCATGAACCAAGAGGTCATGAACCTGTTCAACCCGCAGGCGCCGGCACAGACCTTCGATTCCATCCGGATTTCGCTCGCGAGCCCGGAGAAGATCCTGTCCTGGTCCTATGGCGAGATCAAGAAGCCGGAGACGATCAACTACCGCACCTTCAAGCCGGAGCGTGACGGCCTCTTCTGCGCGCGCATCTTCGGTCCCATCAAGGACTACGAGTGCCTGTGCGGCAAGTACAAGCGCATGAAGTACAAGGGCGTCATCTGTGAGAAGTGCGGCGTGGAGGTCACGCTGTCGCGCGTGCGCCGCGAGCGCATGGGCCACATCGAGCTGGCCGCGCCGGTTGCCCATATCTGGTTCCTGAAGTCGCTGCCCTCGCGCATCGGCACGCTGCTCGACATGACGCTGAAGGACATCGAGCGCGTTCTCTATTTCGAGAACTACATTGTGACCGAACCGGGCCTGACGGCGCTCAAGGAGAACCAGCTCCTCTCGGAAGAGGAGTACATGATGGCCGTCGACGAGTATGGCGAGGACTCCTTCACCGCCATGATCGGCGCGGAGGCGATTCACCACCTGCTCGCCAGCATGGACCTGGAAAAGATTGCCGGCGACCTGCGCTCCGAGCTGGCCTCCACCACTTCCGAATTGAAGCAGAAGAAGCTTCTGAAGCGGCTCAAGGTGGTCGAGAACTTCATCGATTCGGGCAACCGGCCCGAGTGGATGGTGATGAAGATCATCCCGGTGATCCCGCCGGACCTGCGGCCGCTCGTGCCGCTCGACGGCGGCCGTTTCGCCACGTCCGACCTGAACGATCTCTACCGCCGTGTCATCAACCGCAACAACCGGCTGAAGCGGCTGATCGAGCTCAAGGCGCCGGGCATCATCATCCGCAACGAGAAGCGGATGCTGCAGGAGGCCGTTGACGCGCTGTTCGACAACGGCCGGCGCGGTCGCGTCATCACCGGCGCCAACAAGCGGCCGCTGAAGTCGCTTTCGGACATGCTGAAGGGCAAGCAGGGCCGCTTCCGGCAGAACCTGCTCGGCAAGCGCGTCGACTATTCCGGCCGCTCGGTGATCGTGACCGGGCCGGAGCTGAAGCTGCACCAGTGCGGCCTGCCCAAGAAGATGGCGCTGGAGCTGTTCAAGCCCTTCATCTATGCGCGGCTCGATGCCAAGGGCTACTCCTCCACCGTCAAGCAGGCCAAGAAGCTGGTGGAGAAGGAGCGCCCGGAGGTCTGGGACATTCTCGATGAGGTGATCCGCGAGCACCCCGTGCTGCTCAACCGCGCGCCGACGCTGCACCGCCTCGGCATCCAGGCCTTCGAGCCGGTGCTGATCGAGGGCAAGGCGATCCAGCTTCACCCGCTGGTGTGCACGGCCTTCAACGCCGACTTCGACGGCGACCAGATGGCCGTCCACGTGCCTCTCTCGCTGGAAGCCCAGCTCGAGGCGCGCGTGCTGATGATGTCCACCAACAACATCCTGCACCCGGCTTCCGGCGCACCGATCATCGTGCCGTCGCAGGATATGGTTCTGGGGCTCTACTACCTCTCCATCATGAACCAGAACGAGCCGGGCGAGGGGATGGCGTTCGCAGACATGGGCGAGCTTCATCACGCGCTGGAGAACAAGGTCGTCACGCTGCACACCAAGATCAGGGGGCGCTACAAGACTGTCGATGAAAACGGCAACCCGGTTTCCAAGATCTACGAGACGACGCCGGGCCGCATGATGATCGGCGAGCTTCTGCCGAAGCACCCCAACGTGCCCTTCGACATCTGCAACCAGGAGATGACCAAGAAGAACATCTCCAAGATGATCGACACGGTGTACCGCCATTGCGGGCAGAAGGAGACGGTCATCTTCTGCGACCGCATCATGCAGCTCGGCTTCACCCGCGCCTGCATGGCCGGCATCTCCTTCGGCAAGGACGACATGCTGATCCCCGAGACCAAGGAGAAGCTGGTTGCGGAGACCGAGGCGCTCGCCAAGGAATACGAGCAGCAGTACAATGACGGCCTGATCACCCAGGGTGAGAAGTACAACAAGGTGGTCGATGCCTGGGCCAAGTGCTCCGAGCGCGTGGCCGAGGAGATGATGAAGCGCATCAAGGCCATCGAGTTCGACGAGAACGGCCGCCAGAAGCCGATGAACTCGATTTACATGATGTCGCACTCGGGCGCGCGCGGCTCGCCGGCCCAGATGCGCCAGCTCGCCGGCATGCGCGGCCTGATGGCGCGTCCCGACGGCTCCATCATCGAGACGCCCATCATCTCGAACTTCAAGGAAGGTCTGACCGTGATGGAGTACTTCAACTCCACCCACGGCGCGCGCAAGGGCCTTGCCGACACGGCGCTCAAGACGGCCAACTCCGGCTATCTGACGCGCCGCCTGGTGGATGTGGCGCAGGACTGCATCGTGACGGTGACCGATTGCGGCACCGACAAGGGGCTGACCATGCAGCCCATCGTCGATGCCGGCCAGGTGGTGGCCTCCATCGGCCAGCGCGTGCTGGGCCGCACGGCACTGGAGGACGTGGTGCACCCGGTCACCGACGAGGTGATCGTGCCGGCCGGCAAGCTCATCGACGAGCGCGACGTGGAGGCCATCGAAGCCGCGGGCATCCAGACCGTGCGCATCCGCTCTGCGCTCACCTGCGAGGTGAGAAATGGCGTGTGCGCCGTCTGCTATGGCCGCGATCTGGCGCGCGGCACGCCGGTCAACATCGGCGAGGCCGTCGGCGTCATCGCTGCGCAGTCGATCGGCGAGCCGGGCACGCAGCTCACCATGCGCACCTTCCACATGGGCGGCACGGCGCAGGTTGTGGACCAATCCTTCCTCGAAGCCTCCTTCGAGGGCACGGTGAAGACCCGCAACCGCAATGTCGTGCGCAACTCCGACGGCCATCTGGTCGTGATGGGCCGCAACATGGCGGTGCTGATCCTCGACGAGGGCGGGGCGGAGCGCGCTTCGCACCGCGTCGCCTACGGCTCGCGCCTGTTCGTCGACGACGGCGACAAGGTCAAGCGCGGCCAGCGCATCGCCGAGTGGGACCCGTACACGCGCCCGATGCTGACCGAGGTGGAAGGCACGGTGACCTTCGAGGACCTGGTGGAAGGCGTGTCGGTGCAGGAGACGACGGACGAGTCCACGGGCATCACCAAGCGCGAGGTCATCGACTGGCGTTCCACGCCGCGCGGAGCCGATCTGAAGCCGGCAATCACCATCCTCGACGACAAGGGCAAGGTGGCCAAGCTCGCCCGCGGCGGCGATGCCCGCTTCCTGCTCTCCGTGGAGGCGGTGCTGTCCACCGAGCCCGGCGCGAAGGTGAAGCCGGGCGACGTTCTGGCGCGCATTCCCATGGAAAGCGCCAAGACGAAGGACATCACCGGCGGTCTGCCGCGGGTGGCCGAGCTGTTCGAGGCCAGGCGTCCGAAAGACCATGCCATCATCGCGGAGATCGACGGCACGGTGCGCTTCGGTCGCGACTACAAGAACAAGCGGCGCATCATCATCGAGCCGCATGATTCGACCCTCGAACCCGTCGAGTACCTCATCCCGAAGGGCAAGCCGTTCCACCTTCAGGACGGCGACGTCATCGAGAAGGGAGACTACATCCTCGACGGCAACCCGGCGCCGCACGACATCCTGGCCATCAAGGGCGTGGAGGCGCTGGCCTCCTACCTCGTCAACGAGATCCAGGAGGTCTACCGGCTGCAGGGCGTGGTCATCAACGACAAGCACATCGAGGTCATCGTCCGGCAGATGCTGCAGAAGGTCGAGATCACGGCCCAGGGCGATTCCACCTACATCCCCGGCGACCACGTGGATGCGGTGGAATTCGAGGAGGTGAACGAAAGGCTGATCGAGGAGGGCAAGAAGCCCGCCGAGGCGCAGCCGGTGCTGCTCGGCATCACCAAGGCCTCGCTGCAGACGCCGTCCTTCATCTCCGCCGCCTCCTTCCAGGAGACGACGCGCGTGCTCACCGAGGCGGCCGTGGCCGGAAAGATCGACACGCTGCAGGGTCTCAAGGAGAACGTCATCGTCGGCCGCCTCATCCCGGCCGGCACGGGCGGTGCCATGGCGCAGATCCGGCGCATCGCGCGCTCGCGCGACGAGCTGATCCTCGACGAGCGGCGCAAGAGCTCCGGCGCCGAGAAGGCTGAGCCGATGCTGGCCGACATGACGGGGCAGCCTAACGGATAAGCCCGGTCTTGCCGGGCCTGACGCAAACGAGGCCGCCGGCTCGAGCCGGCGGCCTTTTTCGATCGCCTTCCCGCGTCCGCCGTCGCGCTCTATACGGGTTCGTCAAAGGTGACGATCGCGATCTCGCCCTCCGTCGCGCTCTGCCAGGCGGACAGGTGCGGCTCCTCGTCGGGCGCACCCTCCATCTCGCCGATCTGGTCGAGCTCGGCCTCGGCATAACCCTCCTGGGCCAGCGCCTCCAGGGCCATGCGCACCGCCGTATCGTCGTCGGGCGCCAGAAGCATGATGTGCACGCCCTCGCTGCCGGCACCCGATTCGCGCCATACCCGGCCGGTGATGATGGTGACCGGCTTTTCTTCGTTGTCGTTCATGGGGACGATTCCCGCCTCGTTGCGCCTGGCTCGGCTGCACTGTGACATTTCCGGTGCGCGGAGGACAGGGCAGGGCTGGAAATTTTCTCCTTACGCGCCCATATTGGCCGCGGAAATGGCGTGCGCGGTTCCACTGCCGTCTCACCCGTTCGGCGACGCAAGATAATTGCCGGGGCGGGGTTGACGGAGGCCCGTCTTGCGCGTATTACCCGCCGCGTCCGAGCCGATGTGAGGCCCGATTTTTCGGGGCGACGCGCCCTGAAACACAGCCTCAAACAGGGTTCGTTTAAACGAGCGACAGAAATCCGGGCGCATGAAGCGGTTTTCCGCTTCCTCTGCTTTTGTTCGGGCAGGACCGCTTTTAGGCGGTTTTGTGCCCGAATTTGCATATGGAGCACTGTTCCCGTGCAGACGAACCCGGGCTTGAGACACGAGATCGAGAATCAAGGGAAGGTTTGATGCCTACCGTTAACCAGTTGATCAACAAGCCGCGCAAGGCGCCGGTGAAGCGCAACAAGGTGCCCGCCATGCAGGCCAACCCGCAGAAGCGGGGTGTGTGTACGCGCGTCTATACGACGTCGCCGAAGAAGCCGAACTCGGCCATGCGCAAGGTGGCGAAGATCCGGCTTGCCAACGGTTTCGAGGTGATCGGCTACATTCCGGGCGAGGGTCACAACCTGCAGGAGCACTCGGTGGTGATGATCCGCGGCGGTCGCGTCAAGGACCTTCCCGGTGTGCGCTATCATATCATCCGCGGCGTGCTCGACACGCAGGGTGTGAAGAGCCGCAAGCAGCGCCGCTCCAAATACGGCGCCAAGCGTCCGAAGTAAGGGTTTCCCGGCTTCGGCGCTTTTTCGTTGTGGCGCCGGGCCTTGAAGGTGAGAGACGAGAAAGATGTCCCGACGTCACCGTGCAGAGAAGCGCGAGATCAACCCGGACCCCAAATACGGGGACGTGGTTGTATCCAAGTTCATGAATGCCGTCATGCTGGACGGGAAGAAGTCCGTTGCCGAGCGGATCGTCTATGGCGCGCTCGACCAGGTGCAGGAGAAGACCAAGCAGGAGCCGGTGGCGGTGTTCCACCAGGCACTCGAGAATGTCGCTCCGCATGTGGAGGTGCGCTCCCGCCGCGTCGGCGGCGCCACCTATCAGGTGCCGGTGGACGTGCGCCCGGAGCGGCGCCAGGCGCTGGCCATCCGCTGGCTGATCGCGGCGGCGCGCAACCGCAACGAGACCACCATGGTGGAGCGCCTGTCCGGCGAGCTTCTCGATGCGTCGAACAATCGCGGCACTGCCGTCAAGAAGCGCGAAGACACGCACAAGATGGCCGAGGCCAACCGCGCGTTCTCGCATTACCGCTGGTAAGGCGAGGCAAGGAAAGAGGTACCCACGATGGCCCGCGAATATAAGATCGAGGACTACCGAAACTTCGGTATCATGGCGCATATCGACGCCGGCAAGACGACGACGACCGAGCGCATCCTCTTCTACACCGGCAAGTCGCACAAGATTGGCGAGGTCCATGACGGCGCTGCGACCATGGACTGGATGGAGCAGGAGCAGGAGCGCGGCATCACCATCACCTCCGCTGCCACAACCACCTTCTGGCAGGGCCGGGATGGCAGGAAGCGCCGCTTCAACATCATCGACACGCCGGGCCACGTGGACTTCACCATCGAGGTGGAGCGCAGCCTGCGCGTGCTCGACGGCGCCATCGCGCTGCTCGACGCCAATGCCGGCGTGGAGCCGCAGACGGAGACGGTGTGGCGCCAGGCCGACAAGTACGGCGTGCCGCGCATGATCTTCTGCAACAAGATGGACAAGATCGGTGCCGACTTCTACCGCTCCGCAGAGATGGTGAAGACGCGCCTCGGCGCGACGCCGGTCATCATGCAGCTTCCGATCGGTGCGGAGAGCGATTTCGTTGGCGTGGTCGATCTCGTGGAGATGAAGGCGCTCGTGTGGCGGGACGACACGCTGGGCGCGGCCTGGGACGTTGTCGACATTCCCGCCGACATGCAGGCAAAGGCCGAAGAGTATCGCGAGAAGCTCATCGAGACTGCCGTCGAGATGGACGAGGCCGCCATGGAGCGGTACCTCGAGGGCGAGATGCCGTCGAATGACGAGATCCGCCGCCTGATCCGCAAGGGCACCATCGAGGTGAAGTTCTTCCCGATGTTCTGCGGTTCGGCCTTCAAGAACAAGGGTGTGCAGCCGCTGCTCGATGGCGTGGTGGATTTCCTGCCTTCGCCCGTGGACGTGCCGCCGATCAAGGGCATCGACCCGAAGACCGAGAGCGAGATCATGCGCAAGTCGTCCGACGACGAGCCGCTGTCCATGCTCGCCTTCAAGATCATGAACGACCCCTATGTCGGCTCGCTCACCTTCTGCCGCATCTATTCGGGCGTGCTCAACAAGGGCGTCTCGCTCGCCAACACCGTGAAGGACAAGCGCGAGCGCATCG
The DNA here is from genome assembly GCF_025398255.1 of Chelativorans intermedius. Taxonomy (GTDB): domain Bacteria; phylum Pseudomonadota; class Alphaproteobacteria; order Rhizobiales; family Rhizobiaceae; genus Chelativorans; species Chelativorans intermedius. The sequence goes on from NZ_JAODNW010000001.1 coordinate 172,589, forward strand.
GGCGCATGCTGCAGATGCATTCCAATTCGCGCTCCGATATCGAGGTGGCCTATGCCGGCGACATCGTGGCTCTTGCCGGCCTCAAGGAGACGACCACCGGCGATACGCTGTGCGACCCGCTGAAGCCGGTGATCCTGGAGCGCATGGAGTTCCCCGACCCGGTGATCCAGATTGCCATCGAGCCCAAGACCAAGGGCGACCAGGAGAAGATGGGGCTGGCGCTCAACCGCCTGGCGGCCGAGGATCCCTCCTTCCGGGTGCGCTCCGATGAGGAGTCGGGCCAGACCATCATCGCCGGCATGGGCGAGCTTCATCTCGACATCATCGTCGACCGCATGAAGCGCGAGTTCAAGGTGGAGGCCAATGTCGGCGCGCCGCAGGTGGCCTATCGCGAGACCATCACCCAGCGCGCCGAGGTGGACTACACCCACAAGAAGCAGACCGGCGGTTCCGGCCAGTTCGCCCGCGTGAAGATCATTTTCGAGCCCAATCCCGATGGCGAGGATTTCGTCTTCGAATCGCAGATCGTCGGCGGCTCCGTGCCGAAGGAGTACATCCCCGGCGTGCAGAAGGGCATCGAGAGCGTCCTTTCCTCCGGTCCGGTGGCGGGCTTCCCGATGCTCGGCGTGAAGGCGACGCTCGTCGATGGCGCCTATCACGACGTGGACTCCTCGGTGCTGGCCTTCGAGATTGCCGCGCGCGCGGCGTTCCGCGAGGGCGCGCAGAAGGCGGGCGCTCAGCTTCTCGAGCCGATCATGAAGGTCGAGGTGGTGACGCCCGAGGAGTATGTGGGCGATGTCATCGGCGATCTGAACTCCCGTCGCGGGCAGATTCAGGGCACCGAGTCGCGCGGTATCGCCACGGTGGTCAACGCCATGGTGCCGCTCGCCAACATGTTCAAGTACGTCGACAACCTGCGCTCCATGTCGCAGGGCCGTGCCAACTACACGATGCAGTTCGACCACTATGAGCCGGTTCCCAGCGCGGTGGCGCAGGAGATCCAGAAGAAGTTCGCGTGATCGCCCTTGAGGCGCACACAACGAGAAGGCCGACAAGGCAGGAAATAACGGAGACCTCAAATGGCCAAAGGAAAGTTTGAGCGCACGAAGCCGCATGTGAACATCGGCACGATTGGTCACGTTGACCATGGGAAGACGACGCTGACGGCAGCGATCACGAAGTTTTTTGGTGAGTTCAAGGCGTACGATCAGATTGATGCGGCGCCTGAGGAGAAGGCGCGCGGGATCACGATTTCGACGGCGCATGTTGAGTACGAGACGGATGCGCGGCACTACGCGCATGTGGACTGCCCTGGGCATGCGGACTACGTGAAGAACATGATCACGGGCGCGGCGCAGATGGACGGTGCGATTCTGGTTGTTTCTGCGGCGGACGGGCCGATGCCGCAGACGCGGGAGCACATTCTTCTGGCGCGCCAGGTTGGCGTTCCGGCGATTGTTGTTTTCCTGAACAAGGTTGACCAGGTTGACGATGCGGAGCTTCTGGAGCTTGTGGAGCTTGAGGTTCGGGAGCTTCTGTCGCAGTACGAGTTTCCGGGCGACGAGATACCGATCGTGAAGGGCTCGGCGCTTGCGGCGCTTGAGGAGACGAACAAGGAGATCGGCGAGGATGCGATCCGTCAGCTGATGGCGGAGGTTGACAAGTACATTCCGACGCCGGAGCGCCCGATCGACCAGCCGTTCCTGATGCCGATCGAGGACGTTTTCTCGATTTCGGGCCGCGGCACGGTGGTGACGGGGCGCATTGAGCGGGGCGTTGTGAAGGTCGGCGACGAGATCGAGATCGTTGGCATCCGCCCGACGTCGAAGACGACGGTGACGGGTGTGGAGATGTTCCGCAAGCTTCTGGACCAGGGGCAGGCGGGCGACAACATCGGCGCGCTTCTGCGCGGTGTGGAGCGCGAGGGTGTGGAGCGCGGGCAGGTTCTTGCGAAGCCCGGCTCTGTGACGCCGCACACGAAGTTCAAGGCAGAAGCCTACATTCTGACGAAGGAGGAGGGCGGGCGCCACACGCCGTTCTTCTCGAACTACCGGCCGCAGTTTTATTTCCGGACGACCGACGTGACGGGCGTGGTGACGCTCCCGGAGGGGACGGAGATGGTGATGCCGGGCGACAATGTGACGATGGATGTGGAGCTGATCGTGCCGATCGCCATGGAGGAGCGCCTGCGCTTCGCCATCCGCGAGGGCGGCCGCACCGTCGGCGCCGGCATCGTCGCAGCCATCACCGAGTAAAGGGCAGTCTCCGGCGCGGCGCGGGAGTGCCCGCGCCGCGCGCGGAACAGGGAACTGACACATGAACGGACAAAATATCCGTATCCGCCTCAAGGCGTTCGACCATCGCGTGCTCGACGCCTCCACGCGCGAGATCGTGTCCACGGCCAAGCGCACCGGCGCTAATGTCCGTGGTCCCATCCCGCTGCCCACGCGGATCGAGAAGTTCACGGTGAACCGCTCGCCGCACATCGACAAGAAGAGCCGCGAGCAGTTTGAGATGCGCACCCACAAGCGCCTTCTCGACATCGTGGACCCGACGCCGCAGACGGTGGACGCGCTGATGAAGCTCGATCTGGCGGCCGGCGTGGATGTCGAGATCAAGCTCTAGGGGCGGAAGAACAGAGAATAGGACCCCGCGCGGGCGGTACGACCGGCGGCGGGAAGCCTGAAAGGAAATCGAACCGATGCGTTCAGGTGTTATCGCACAGAAGATCGGGATGACGCGCGTCTACAACGAGGCGGGCGAGCATATTCCCGTCACGGTGCTGCGCATGGAGAATTGCCAGGTGGTGGCCCAGCGCACCGAGGAGAAGAACGGCTACACCGCCGTGCAGCTCGGCGTTGGGCTTGCCAAGGTCAAGAATACGTCGAAGGCTCTGCGCGGCCATTTCGCCGCTGCCAGTGTCGAGCCGAAGGCGAAGCTTGCCGAGTTTCGCGTGTCTCCCGACAATCTCCTTGAGGTGGGCGCGGAGATCACGGCCGATCATTTTGTCGTCGGCCAGAAGGTGGACATCACCGGCACGTCCATCGGCAAGGGCTTCCAGGGTGTCATGAAGCGCCACAATTTCGGCGGCGGACGTGCCACCCACGGCAACTCCATCTCGCACCGCTCGCACGGTTCGACCGGCCAGCGCCAGGACCCCGGCAAGGTGTTCAAGGGCAAGAAGATGGCCGGCCACATGGGTGCGCGCCGCGTGACGACGCAGAACCTCGAGGTGGTGTCCACCGATACCGAGCGCGGCCTCATACTGGTGCGCGGTGCGGTTCCCGGTTCCAAGGGATCGTGGATCATGGTGCGCGATGCCGTCAAGGCGCCGCTGCCCGAGAATGCGCCGCTGCCTGGTGCCGTTCGCGCCGCCAAGAACGAGGCCGCGAAGGCCGAGAAGGCTGCCGCCAGCGAGGGGGCTGAGTGATGGAACTGAAGGTGACCACCCTTGCGGGTAAGGATGCCGGCAAGCTGAAGCTCTCCGAGGAGATCTTCGGACTCGAGCCGCGCGAGGACATTTTGCATCGGGTTGTCCGCTGGCAGCTTGCCAAGCGCCAGCAGGGCACGCACAAGGCCAAGGGGCGCTCGGAGATTTCGCGCACCGGCGCCAAGATGTACCGCCAGAAGGGCACGGGCCGCGCCCGTCACTCCTCGGCGCGCGTGCCGCAGTTCCGTGGCGGCGGCAAGGCGCATGGGCCAGTGGTGCGCAGCCACGCCCACGACCTGCCGAAGAAGGTTCGCGCGCTCGGCCTGAAACATGCCCTTTCGGCAAAGGCGAGGGCGGAGCGCATCATCGTCGTCGACGAGCTGGCGCTCAAGGAGGCCAAGACGAAGGTCCTGGCCGAAAGCTTCGCCAAGCTGGGGCTGACCAACGCGTTGATGATCGGCGGCAGCGAGATCGACGCCGCTTTCAAGCGTGCGGCAGCGAACATTCCCAACATCGACGTGCTGCCCGTTCAGGGCATCAACGTGTACGACATTCTGCGCCGCGGCACGCTGGTGCTTTCCAAGGCGGCGGTCGAGGCTCTCGAGGAGCGGTTCAAATGACGGATCTTCGCCACTATGACGTGATCGTGAGCCCTGTTATCACCGAGAAGTCGACCATGGCCTCGGAGAACAACCAGGTTGTCTTCAACGTGGCGCGCAAGGCCACGAAGCCCGAGATCAAGGCGGCGGTCGAAGCGCTGTTCAACGTCAAGGTCAAGGGCGTCAACACGCTTGTGCGCAAGGGCAAGGTTAGGCGCTTCCGCGGCACCGTCGGGCAGCAGAGCGACGTCAAGAAGGCGGTCGTCACGCTGGCCGAGGGCCATTCGATCGACATTGCGACGGGTCTTTGAGAGGCCGCGAGGACAGACACATGGCACTCAAGAACTTCAAACCGGTTACGCCGGGCACGCGCCAGCTGGTCATCGTCGACCGCTCGGGCCTCTACAAGGGCAAGCCCGTCAAGGGCCTTACCCAAGGTCTGACGGGCAAGGGCGGGCGCAACAACACCGGCCGCATCACCGCCCGCTTCCAGGGTGGCGGGCACAAGCGCGCCTACCGCCTGATCGACTTCAAGCGCCGCAAATTCGACGTGTCCGGCGTCGTGGAGCGGCTGGAGTACGATCCCAACCGCAGCGGTTTCATCGCGCTCGTGCGCTATGATGACGGGGAGCTCAGCTACATCCTGGCGCCGCAGCGCCTGGGCGTCGGCGACCGCGTCATCTCCTCGCAGAAGGCGGTGGACGTGAAGCCCGGCAACGCAATGCCGCTTTCGGCGATGCCCGTCGGCACCATCATCCACAATGTGGAGATGAAGCCCGGCAAGGGCGGCCAGCTTGCGCGCTCGGCCGGCGCCTATGCGCAGCTTGTCGGCCGTGACCGGGGCATGGCATTGCTCAAGCTCAATTCCGGCGAGCAGCGCCTCGTCTCGGGCGGTTGCCTGGCAACTGTCGGCGCGGTCTCCAACCCGGATCACGCCAATATCAGCCTCGGCAAGGCCGGGCGCAAGCGCTGGCTGGGCAAGCGTCCGCACAATCGCGGCGTCACCATGAACCCGGTCGACCACCCGCATGGCGGCGGCGAGGGGCGCACCTCCGGCGGCCGTCATCCGGTTTCGCCCTGGGGCAAGCCCACCAAGGGCATGAAGACGCGGTCCAACAAGGCGACCGATAAATTCATCATGCGCTCGCGCCATCAGCGCAAGAAGTAAAGAAAGGTAACGGATCCGTGTCCCGTTCAGTCTGGAAAGGCCCGTTCGTCGACGGCTACCTTCTGAAGAAGGCCGACAAGGCGCGCGAAAGCGGCCGCAAGGAGGTCATCAAGATCTGGAGCCGCCGCTCCACCATCCTGCCCCAGTTCGTGGGGCTGACCTTCGGCGTCTACAACGGCCAGAAGCACATCCCGGTGCTCGTCTCGGAAGAGATGGTGGGCCACAAATTCGGTGAGTTCGCTCCCACCCGCACCTATTATGGCCACGGGGCGGACAAGAAGGCAAAGAGGAAGTAGAAATGGGCAAGGCCAAAGCGCCACGCAGGCTTGCAGACAACGAGGCGCGTGCGGTCCTGCGCACGGTTCGTGTTAGCCCGCAGAAGCTGAACCTCGTCGCTGCCATGATTCGCGGCAAGAAGGTTGCGGATGCGCTCGCGGATCTGGAGTTCTCGCGCAAGCGCATCGCAGGCACGGTGAAGAAGACGCTGGAATCGGCGGTCGCCAATGCCGAGAACAACCACGGACTGGACGTGGATGCGCTGGTGGTGGCCGAGGCCTATGTCGGCAAGTCGATTGTCATGAAGCGCTTTCACGCCCGCGGCCGTGGACGCGCCAACCGCGTGGAGAAGCCGTTCTCCAACCTGACGATCGTCGTGCGTGAAGTCGAAGAGCAAGTGGAGGCCGCATAATGGGCCAGAAAGTCAATCCGATCGGTCTCCGTCTGGGCATCAACCGCACGTGGGATTCCCGCTGGTTTGCCAATACGGGCGAGTATGGCCAGCTCCTGCATGAGGATCTGAAGATCCGCGACTATATCGAAAAGGAGCTGAAGCAGGCGGCAATCTCCAAGGTGGTCATCGAGCGTCCGCACAAGAAGTGCCGCGTGACGATCCATTCTGCCCGTCCCGGCCTCATCATCGGCAAGAAGGGTGCGGACATCGAGAAGCTGCGCCGCAAGGTCTCGCAGATGACCAATGCCGAGACGCATCTCAACATCGTCGAGGTGCGCAAGCCGGAGATCGACGCGCGGCTCATCGCCCAGTCGATCGCCCAGCAGTTGGAGCGGCGCGTGGCATTCCGCCGCGCCATGAAGCGGGCCGTTCAGTCGGCCATGCGGCTGGGCGCCGAGGGCATCCGGATCAACTGCACCGGGCGTCTCGGCGGTGCGGAGATCGCGCGCATCGAGTGGTACCGCGAGGGCCGTGTGCCGCTGCACACGCTGCGTGCCGACATCGACTACGGCACGGCCGAGGCCAAGACCGCCTACGGCGTGTGCGGGGTGAAGGTGTGGGTTTTCAAGGGCGAGATCCTGGAGCACGACCCGATGGCCTCCGAGCGCCGCGCGCTCGAGGGCGACAAGGGTGGCCAGCGTCGCCGCGAGAACGCCTGAGCCGGAATTTTGGAGTAGGATGAGATGCTGCAACCAAAGCGCACGAAATTCCGCAAGCAGTTCAAGGGCCGCATTCACGGCACGGCCAAGGGCGGCACGGAGCTGAACTTCGGTTCCTACGGGCTCAAGGCGCTGGAGCCGGAGCGGGTGACCGCCCGGCAGATCGAGGCCGCGCGCCGCGCCATCACGCGCTACATGAAGCGCCAGGGCCGCGTGTGGATCCGCGTCTTCCCCGATGTGCCGGTCACGTCCAAGCCGACCGAGGTTCGCATGGGCAAGGGCAAGGGCTCGGTCGATTACTGGGCCTGCCGCGTGAAGCCCGGCCGCATCATGTTCGAGATCGACGGCGTGGGCCAGGACGTGGCGCGCGAGGCGCTGCGCCTCGGGGCGGCCAAGCTTCCGATCAAGACGCGCTTCATCCAGCGTATCGCAGAGTAGGAGAGGGCGCCATGAAAGCTGCCGATGTCCGGGCGATGACGCCCGATCAGCTCAAGGACGAGCTGGCGAAGCTGAAGAAAGAGCAGTTCAACCTCCGTTTCCAGAAGGCGACGGGGCAATTGGAGAAAACCGCGCGAGTGAAGCAGATTCGCCGCGACATTGCGCGCATCAAGACAATCGCCGCCGAGAAATCGGCCGGCAGCAAGGCCTAAGGACAGCGAGAATGCCAAAGCGCGTTTTGCAGGGCACCGTGGTAAGCGACAAGAACGACAAGACGGTGGTCGTTCGCGTCGAGCGCCGGTTTGCGCATCCGCTTCTGAAGAAGACGGTCCGGCGCTCCAAGCGGTACAAGGCACATGACGAGAACAACCAGTTCAAGGTCGGGGACGTGGTGCTGATCCAGGAATCGCGCCCGATCTCGAAGGACAAGTGCTGGATCGTCGTGAGCGAAGCCCAGGCACGATAACATCGGAAAAAGCCGGGAAGCGGCGCTTCCCCCAAGAGAACAAGAAGGCGGCCAGTCATGATTCAGATGCAGACCAACCTCGACGTGGCGGACAATTCCGGCGCCCGTCGTGTCATGTGCATCAAGGTGCTCGGCGGCTCGAAGCGGAAATACGCTTCCGTGGGCGACGTCATCGTCGTCTCGGTCAAGGAGGCGATCCCGCGCGGCCGCGTCAAGAAGGGTGACGTGATGAAGGCGGTGGTCGTGCGCACCGCCAAGGACATCCGCCGGCCCGACGGCAGCGTCATCCGCTTCGACAACAACGCCGCCGTTCTCGTGGACAACAAGAGAGAGCCCGTGGGCACGCGTATCTTCGGCCCGGTTCCGCGCGAGTTGCGCGCCAAGAACCACATGAAGATCATCTCGCTGGCGCCGGAAGTGCTTTAAGGAGCCGGAAGGATGCAGAAGATCAGGAAAGGCGACAAGGTCGTCGTGCTGGCCGGCCGCGACAAGGGCCGCTCCGGCGAAGTGTTGAAGATGATGCCCAAGGAAAACAAGGCGCTGGTGCGCGGCGTCAATCTGGTGCGTCGCCACCAGAAGCAGACGGCGCAGAGCGAAGGCGGCATCATTACCAAGGAAGCGCCAATCCATGTGTCGAATCTGGCGCTGGCCGACCCCAAGGACGGGAAGCCCACGCGCGTGGGGTTCCAGATCCAGAAGGATGGCAAGAAGGTGCGCGTGGCGAAGCGCTCGGGAGAATTGATCGATGGCTAAGGCAGAATACCAGCCGCGCTTGAAGAAGCAGTATGAGGAGGTGATCCGCAAGCAGCTCCTCGACAGCTTCGGCTACAAGAACGAGATGCAGGTGCCGCGCATCGAAAAGGTCGTCATCAACATGGGTGTCGGCGAGGCCACGGGCGACTCCAAGAAGCCGTCGGTGGCGGCGGAGGACCTGGCGCTGATCACGGGCCAGAAGCCCGTTATCACCAAGGCGCGCAAGTCGATCGCCGGCTTCAAGGTGCGTGAGGGCATGCCCCTGGGCGCCAAGGTGACGCTGCGCAAGGATCGCATGTACGAGTTCCTGGACCGGCTCGTGAATGTGGCGCTGCCGCGCGTGCGCGACTTCCGGGGCCTGAGCCCCAAGAGCTTCGATGGCCGTGGCAACTTCGCCATGGGCATCAAGGAGCACATCGTGTTCCCCGAGATCAATTACGACAAGGTCGATCAGATCTGGGGAATGGACATCATCGTCTGTACGACTGCCAAGACGGATGACGAGGCGAGGGCGCTGCTCAAGGCGTTCAATTTCCCGTTCCGCCAGCAGTAACGGCAGGCGAGCACAAGGAAGCACTACATGGCTAAAGTTAGCGCAATCGAAAAGAACAAGAGGCGCCGCAAGATGGTGGACCGCTATGCCGCGAAGCGCGCGGCGTTGAAGGCCATCATCAAGGACCAGTCGAAGCCCATGGACGAGCGCTTCAAGGCGCAGCTCCAGCTTGCCGCGCTTCCGCGCAACTCGTCCAAGACGCGCATCCGCAATCGCTGCGACGTGACCGGCCGCCCGCGCGCCTATTACCGCAAGCTGAAGATGTCGCGTGTGGCGCTTCGCGAGCTGGGCAACAACGGCCTGATCCCGGGCCTGGTCAAGTCGAGCTGGTAAGGAGGGCAAACCCATGTCCATGAACGACCCTCTCGGCGATATGCTGACACGCATCCGCAATGCCATCGGGCGCAAGAAGACCAAGGTCTCCACGCCGGCCTCGCGCCTGCGCAGCCGCGTCCTCGATGTCATGAAGGCGGAAGGCTATATCCGCGACTACAGCCAGATCGACTACGGCAACGGCAAGTCGGAGCTCGAGATCGAGCTCAAGTACTTCGAGGGTGCGCCCGTGATTCGCGAGATCGCCCGGGTTTCCAAGCCCGGCCGGCGCGTCTATGTCTCCGTGAAGTCGATCCCCAGCGTCGCCAACGGTCTCGGCGTGGCCATTCTTTCCACGCCGAAGGGCGTGATGGCCGATCACGAGGCCCGCGAGAAGAACGTCGGCGGAGAGGTTCTCTGCCAGATCTTCTGATCGGGCGGAACCGAAGCAGGAACAACGAGGACAAGACAATGTCTCGTATAGGCAAGAAACCGGTTCCCGTGCCGGAAGGTGTGACGGCCACGGTCGAAGGCCAGACCGTGACGGCCAAGGGGCCGAAGGGCGAGTTGACCTTTGTCGTCAACGACGAGGTTCTGGTGAAGATGGAGGACGGGGCGATCGCGGTGGATCCGCGCGACCAGTCCAAGTTGGCGCGCTCCAAGTGGGGCATGTCGCGCACGCAGATCGCCAACATCGTCAATGGCGTGAAGAACGGTTTCGAGAAGCGTCTCGAGATCAACGGCGTCGGCTATCGTGCGGCCATGCAGGGCAAGACCCTTCAGCTTTCGCTGGGCTTCAGCCACGATGTGCAATATCAGGCGCCGGAAGGGGTGACGATCACCGTGCCCAAGCCCACCGAGATCGTCGTCTCGGGTGTCGACAAGCAGGTGGTCGGCCAGGTCGCAGCGGAGATCCGCAAGTTCCGCGGTCCCGAGCCCTACAAGGGCAAGGGCGTGAAATATGCGAACGAGACGATCATCCGCAAGGAAGGCAAGAAGAAGTAGGAACGCGAAGCCATGGTGTCGAAGGTATCCGTTACGCGGCGCGCCGGGCGCGTTCGCCGGAAGTTGAAGGCGGTCGCCAATGGGCGGCCGCGGCTTTCCGTCTATCGTTCGTCGAAGAACATCTATGCCCAGGTCATCGACGACGTGAATGGGCACACGCTTGCTGCCGCCTCCACGCTCGAGAAGGACCTGAAGGGCAAGCTCAAGACCGGTGCCGATGTGGCCGCGGCCACGGAGGTCGGCAAGCTGATCGCCGAGCGCGCGAAGAAGGCCGGTGTGGAAAAGGTGTTCTTCGACCGAGGCGCCTATCTGTATCACGGCCGCGTGAAGGCGTTGGCCGACGCTGCCCGTGAGGGTGGCCTGGAGTTCTAGCAGCCGGCAGGCGGGAGCGCCGTTCGCGCTGCCCGCAGGCCTTTGTTTTAACCCCGTGCTACCGGAAAAGAACAAGGACAAGGACAATGGCACAGCCCCGCAGGGACGACCGCCGCGAGCGCGAAGAGCGCGACAGCGAGTTCGTCGACAAGCTCGTTCACATCAACCGCGTTGCCAAGGTGGTCAAGGGCGGCCGCCGTTTCGGCTTCGCCGCACTCGTGGTCGTCGGCGACCAGAAGGGGCGCGTCGGCTTCGGTCATGGCAAGGCCCGTGAGGTGCCCGAGGCGATTCGCAAGGCCACCGAGGCGGCCAAGCGCGACATGATCTTCGTGCCGCTGCGGGACGGACGCACGCTGCACCACGATGTGCACGGCCGCCATGGCGCCGGACGCGTTCACCTGCGGGCGGCCAAGCCCGGCAGCGGGATCATTGCCGGCGGTCCGATGCGCGCCGTTTTCGAGACGCTCGGCGTGCAGGACGTGGTGGCCAAGTCGCTGGGGTCGACCAACCCCTACAACATGGTGCGGGCCACCTTCGATGCGCTGAAGCGGCAGATGCATCCCAAGGACATCGCTGCCCAGCGCGGCATCAAGTACTCGACCTTGCAGGCCCGCCGCGGCGCGGTGACGGCCGGGGCGGAAGAATAGGCCGCTTACGGCCTCTGACGAGGGATCACGACGATGGCTGAGAAGAAGAAGGGCAAGACGATCACGGTCGAGCAGATCGGCAGCCCCATCCGCCGTCCCAAGGATCAGCGTGCGACGCTGGTCGGCCTGGGGCTCAACAAGATGCACCGCCGCTCGACGCTCGAGGACACGCCGGCCGTGCGCGGCATGATCGCCAAGGTCGGGCACCTCGTGCGCGTCGTCGACGAGGCCTGAGGAATCGAGGAACGGAAACATGAAGCTCAACGAACTCAGGGACAAGGAAGGCGCCACGCACGCGCGCAAGCGCGTGGGCCGCGGCATCGGTTCGGGCCTTGGCAAGACGGGCGGACGCGGCGTGAAGGGCCAGAAGTCCCGCTCGGGCGTTGCCATCAAGGGGTTCGAGGGCGGCCAGATGCCGCTCTACCGGCGTCTGCCCAAGCGCGGCTTCAAGAATATCTTCGCCAAGGACCTCAACGAGGTTTCCGTCGGCCGCATCCAGGCGGCGATCGACGCGGGCAAGCTTGACGCTTCGGCGACGATCGACGCTTCTGCGCTTGTCAAGGCCGGCGTCATCCGCCGCGTCAGGGACGGCGTGAAGGTGCTGGGCAATGGCGAGATCAAGGCCAAGGTGGCGCTTGATGTCGCCGGCGCCTCCAAGTCGGCGCTCGAGAAGATCGAGAAGGCCGGCGGTTCGGTCAAGTTGCCCGAGAAGGCCGCGGAGTAGAAAGCCGTGAGAGCACGGGCGCATGCTGCTTGCAAGCCCGTGCTCTCCGGCCTATCTGCGCACGGTGCGCCTTTGTGTCGTGGCCGGGAACCGGGTTCTTTGGTCGCGCAGGGGCCTTCTGGACTTGACCGTGGCCGGCGGGTAAGCCTGCGGCCAAATTTCCTTGTCGCGCAAGGGGCGCGTGACGGAGCGGAGAATTCCTAATGGCATCGGCAGCCGAGCAACTTGCATCCAATCTCAATTTCGCGGCCTTCGCCAAGGCCGAGGACTTGAAAAAGCGAATCTGGTTCACGCTCGGCGCACTGCTTGTCTACCGGCTCGGCACCTACATTCCGATGCCCGGCATCAATCCGGAAGCCTTTGCCCAGGCTTTCCAGCAGCAGTCGGGCGGCGTGCTCGGCATGTTCAACATGTTTGCCGGCGGCGCGGTGGAGCGCATGGCGATCTTCGCCCTCGGCATCATGCCCTATATTTCGGCTTCCATCATCATGCAGCTCATGACGAGCGTCGTGCCGACGCTCGAACAGCTCAAGAAGGAAGGCGAGCAGGGGCGCAAGGTCATCAACCAGTACACCCGCTACGGCACGGTGCTTCTGGCGACTGTGCAGGCCTATGGCATTGCCGTCGGGCTCGAAAGCGGGGCGAACATCGTCACCGATCCTGGCTGGTTCTTCCGCATCTCGGCCGTGATCACCCTGGTCGGCGGCACCATGTTCCTGATGTGGCTCGGCGAGCAGATCACCGCCCGCGGCATTGGTAACGGCATCTCTCTCATCATCTTTTCCGGCATCGTGGCGGGCCTGCCGTCGGCCATCGGCGGTACGCTGGAACTCGGCCGCACAGGCGCCATGTCGACGGGTCTGATTCTGGCCATCATCGTGCTGGCCGTTGTGGTGATCGGCGTCATCGTCTTCTTCGAGCGGGCGCAGAGGCGGCTTCTGATCCAGTATCCGAAGCGGCAGGTGGGCAATCGCATGTTCCAGGGCGACACCTCGCACCTGCCGCTGAAGCTCAATACGGCCGGCGTCATCCCGCCGATCTTCGCCTCTTCGCTGCTCCTTCTGCCGGCCACCGTTGCCGGATTCTCCGACACGACGCAGCTTCCCGGCTGGGCAAGCACCGTGCTTGCCACCCTGGGCCACGGCCAGCCGCTCTACATGCTGCTCTATGCGGCGCTGATCGCCTTCTTTGCCTTCTTCTATACGGCCATCGTCTTCAATCCCAAGGACACGGCCGAGCAGCTCAAGAAGCATTCCGGCTTCATCCCCGGCTACAGGCCGGGCGAGCGCACGGCCGAGTATATCGACTACGTGCTGACCCGCATCACGGTGGTCGGCGCCATCTATCTCGTTCTGGTGTGTCTGCTTCCCGAGTTTCTGATCTCGGCCACGGGCGTGCCCTTCTATCTTGGTGGCACCTCGCTGCTCATCGTCGTCAGCGTGACGCTCGACACGGTGGCGCAGGTGCAGGGGCATCTGATTGCGCATCAGTATGAGGGACTGATCAAGAAATCGAAGCTTCGGGGAGGCAGGAAGGGACGATGAGGCTTATTCTTCTGGGACCCCCGGGCGCAGGGAAGGGGACGCAGGCGCAGATCCTGGTCGAGCGATACGGCATTCCGCAGCTTTCCACCGGCGACATGCTGCGCGCCGCGGTGAAGGCGGAAACGGAGATCGGGCGGCGCGCCAAGGCGGTGATGGATGCCGGCGAGCTGGTCTCCGATGCCATCGTCAACGCCATCGTTGCGGAGCGTATCGACCAGCCCGATTGCGCGCGGGGTTTCATCCTCGATGGCTATCCGCGCACGCTCGTCCAGGCCGACGCCGTCGAGGCGATGCTGGCCGAGCGCGGCCTGACGCTCGACGCGGTGATCGAACTCGTGGTCGACGACAAAGCGCTGGTTGGTCGCATCGAGAAGCGGGCGCAGGAGGCCAGGGCGGCGGGCCAGCCGGTGCGCAAGGACGACAATGCAAGCGTCTTCGAGGAACGGCTGCGTGAGTATTACAAGAAGACCGCTCCGCTGGTTGGCTATTTCTATGCCAAGGGCAAGCTGCACACCGTGGACGGCATGGCCAGCATCGAGGAGGTGACGGCCAAGATCGAAGCCGTGCTTCGGTCGGTGGGCGTGGCCGGGAGATAGATCCGGTGGCGGACGGGCACCCCATTCCGCAGGGAAGGGGGGCTGAGGCCGCCGCTGCAATTCAGGAGCGCCGGGGAGTTGACTTTTCCCCGCGATTCCGTCAAAGACGGCGCCAATTCGCTTGCATGTCTAAGCGGTCGGCGCCGGTCGGAGAAGTCGATGGCCGGTCCGGGCGCTTTCGTCTTGTCCGGCCTGAGGACAACAGGCCGCCGGCAAGGCGGCAGGAAACTTAAGGAGAGCCGACGTGGCCCGTATCGCTGGCGTCAACATTCCGACCAACAAGCGCGTCGTGATTGCGCTTCAGTATATTCACGGTATCGGGCCGAAGCTTGCCCGCGACATCACCGCGAAGGTGAACATTCCGGCGGAGCGCCGGGTGAGCGAGCTCACCGATGCCGAGCTTCTGGCCATTCGCGAAACCATCGACCGCGATTATCAGGTCGAGGGCGATCTGCGCCGCGAGGTGTCGATGAACATCAAGCGCCTCATGGATCTGGGGTGCTATCGCGGCCTGCGTCATCGTCGCTCGCTTCCCGTTCGCGGCCAGCGCACGCACACCAATGCGCGCACGCGCAAGGGGCCTGCCAAGCCGATCGCCGGCAAGAAGAAGTGATTTGAGCGATTGGCGAAACAGCGGATGGCGAAGAGGTTTTCCTGCTCACCATCCGCTGCCGCCTGATCGCCTCATTGGTGGAGCCGCTGGAACTACGGCGGTGTAGAGATCGACTGAAAGGAAAGACATGGCCAAGGAAGCCGCACGCGTTCGCCGTCGTGAGCGCAAGAACATTTCGTCGGGTGTGGCGCACGTCAACTCGACCTTCAACAACACGATGATCACCATCACCGATGCGCAGGGCAATGCCATTGCCTGGTCGTCGGCCGGCGCCCAGGGGTTCAAGGGCTCGCGCAAGTCCACCCCGTTCGCCGCTCAGGTGGCGGCGGAGGATTGCGCGCGCAAGGCGCAGGAACACGGCATGCGCACGCTGGAGGTGGAGGTTTCCGGGCCGGGCTCGGGACGCGAGTCGGCGCTGCGTGCCTTGCAGGCCGCCGGTTTCACCATTACCTCGATCCGTGACGTGACGCCCATTCCGCACAATGGGTGCCGTCCGCGCAAGAAGCGCCGGGTCTAGGACCGCCGACAGGCCATATACCGTACGAACGCATGGTGCGTTCCTCTGCGGTTTCCAGAGCGCCCGTCACGATTGGATGGTGGCGGGGTAACGGAAGGACAATCCACATGATCCAGAAAAACTGGCAGGAACTCATCAAGCCCAACAAGATCGAGTTCACGTCAAAGGGCAGGACGCAGACCACGCTTGTTGCCGAGCCACTTGAGCGCGGCTTCGGCCTGACGTTGGGCAACGCCCTGCGCCGCGTCCTGCTTTCCTCGCTGCGCGGCGCCGCGGTGACCGCCGTCCAGATCGACGGCGTGCTGCACGAGTTCTCCTCCATTCCCGGCGTGCGCGAGGATGTCACCGATATCGTGCTGAACATCAAGGAAATCGCCATCAAGATGGAGGGCGACGGGCCGAAGCGCATGGTGGTGCGCAAGCAGGGCCCGGGCGTCGTCACCGCCGGCGACATCCAGACGGTTGGCGATGTCGAGATCCTCAATCCCGATCACGTGATCTGCACGCTCGACCAGGATGCCGAGATCCGCATGGAGTTCACGGTCAACACCGGCAAGGGCTATGTGCCGGCAGAGCGCAACCGTGCCGAGGATGCGCCCATCGGTCTCATCCCGGTCGACAGCCTGTACTCGCCGGTCAAGAAGGTCTCCTACAAGGTCGAGAACACCCGCGAGGGCCAGGTTCTCGATTATGACAAGCTGACCATGACCATCGAGACCGACGGCTCGGTCAGCGGTGAGGATGCCGTGGCCTTTGCGGCGCGCATTCTGCAGGACCAGCTCGGCCTCTTCGTCAACTTCGAGGAGCCGCAGAAGGAAGCCCCGGCCGAGGAGGTCACGGAGCTTGCGTTCAATCCTGCGCTGCTGAAGAAGGTGGACGAGCTGGAGCTTTCCGTCCGCTCGGCAAACTGCCTGAAGAACGACAACATCGTCTATATCGGCGACCTGATCCAGAAGACGGAAGCCGAGATGCTGCGCACGCCGAATTTCGGTCGCAAGTCGCTGAACGAGATCAAGGAAGTGCTGGCGTCGATGGGGCTGCATCTGGGCATGGAAGTGCCCGACTGGCCGCCGGACAACATCGAAGAGCTCGCCAAGCGTTACGAAGACCAGTACTGACCCGTCGGCCCGTCCACGGGATTTGAAGGAGACAAGCCATGCGTCACGGAAAATCCGGCCGCAAGCTGAACCGGACATCAAGCCACCGCAAGGCGATGTTCGCCAATATGGCGGCCTCGCTCATCGAGCATGAGCAGATCGTCACGACGCTGCCCAAGGCCAAGGAGCTTCGGCCCATCGTCGAGAAGCTGGTGACGCTGGGCAAGCGCGGCGACCTGCACGCCCGCCGCCAGGCGATCGCCGCCATCCGCGACGAGAAGCTGGTCAAGCGGCTGTTCGACACCATTGCCCCGCGCTATGCCGCGCGCAATGGCGGCTACACCCGCGTGCTCAAGGCCGGCTTCCGCCACGGCGACAGCGCCCCCATGGCGGTGATCGAGTTCGTCGATCGCGACGTCGAGGCCAAGGGCGCCGCCGACCGTGCCCGTGTTGAGGCGGAGGCTGCGAACGAAGAGGCCGAGGCGGCATGATCGCCTGAGCGACGCCGTCAAGCAGATCGGGGATGGGGCCTTCCAGGCCCCATTCTTGTTTTTTCTAGGTTCTGCCGGCCTTTCAAATTGCACAATGATCTGGAACAAGAGGTGCTGGCACCAGGGACACGGTAGCGGGAGTAGCAGATGATGATGGGGCGCCTTGCCTTTGCGGTTCTTTGCGCGGCCACGCTGTTTCTCGCACAGCCTTCGGGCGTTCCTGCCGCCCAGGCGCAGGAGGGCGGGGGGCTGCTACAAAGGCTGCTGCCCGGCTCCCGGGACCGGCAGGAGGCCACCCGGCGCGTGCCGTTCTCGCAGGATGAAATCCAGCTTTCCTTCGCGCCGCTCGTGCGCAAGACGGCGCCGGCTGTGGTGAATGTCTATGCCTCCGCACGGGTCGAGGTGCGCTCGCCCTTCATGGGCGATCCCTTTTTCGAGCGGTTCTTCGATTTTCCGCAGATGCCGCCGCGCGTCCAGTCTTCGCTGGGGTCGGGCGTGCTGGTCGATCCCTCCGGCATCGTGGTCACGAATCATCACGTCATTCGCGCTGCCGACGAGGTGAAGGTCGCGCTGGCCGACGGGAGGGAGTTTGCCAGCGACATCCTGCTCACGGACGAGGAACTGGATCTCGCGGTGCTCAAGATCGAGGGGCGGGACGCCTTTCCCGCCGCCCGGCTGGGCGATTCGGAGGCACTGGAGGTGGGCGATCTGGTGCTTGCCATCGGCAATCCCTTCGGCGTCGGCCAGACCACGACGAGCGGCATCGTCTCCGCGCTGGCGCGCAGCCCAAGGGGCATTTCCGACTTCGGCTATTTCATCCAGACCGATGCGGCCATCAACCCGGGCAATTCGGGCGGCGCGCTCATCAATATGAGCGGCGAGGTGGTGGGCATCAACACCGCCATCTACAGCCGGTCCGGCGGTTCCAATGGCATCGGCTTTGCCATACCGGCCAACATCGTGCGCGCCGTGGTGGAGGCCGCGTCGAGCGGGGCCGAACGCTTCGAGCGCCCCTATGTGGGCGCGAGCTTCGATCCGGTCACGCCGGAGATTGCCGAAGCGCTCGGCATGGAGCGGCCCATGGGCGCGCTGGTCACCAATGTGGCGCCCGACAGTCCGGCGGCTCGCGCCGGGCTGAGAAGCGGCGATGTGGTTCAGGCGGTCAACGGCAAGGATGTCGACAGTCCCGAGGCGCTGAACTACCGCCTGGCCACCCTGCCGGTGGGCACGAGCGCGCAGATCGAGATTCTGCGCGGCGGCCGCAAGCAGCGGCTCGCCATGCCCATCGAACGCGTTCCAGAGGACACGGGTCGCCAGGTCGAAATCGGCGGGCGCGGACCTTTCGCCGGGGCGCGGGTGGCCGCCTTGTCGCCGGTGCTGGCGCAGCGCCTTCGCCTGCCGATCAACATGCAGGGTGTCGTCGTGGTGGAGACGGCGCCGGGCTCCCCCGCCGCCGGGCTGGGGCTGAGGCCCGGCGACATCGTGCGCGAGGTCAACGGCGAGGAGATCGACACGCCGGAACGCCTCAAGGCGATTGCGGAAAGCGGCGGGCGCTGGTGGCGCCTGTCCATCGAGCGCGGGGGGCGCCTGATCCGGCAAATGTTGCGGTACTGACGATGGCCGACCTCTTTGAAAACACCGAACCCGCCGGCAAGGTGGTCCAGCCGCTGGCCGACCGTCTGCGGCCGAAACGCCTTGAGGATGTGGTGGGGCAGGAACACCTGACCGGCCCGGAAGGTGCGCTGACGCGCATGATACGCTCCGGCTCGCTGGGTTCGCTCATCTTCTGGGGTCCGCCGGGAACGGGCAAGACGACGGTGGCGCGGCTGCTTGCCGGCGAGACGTCGATGGCCTTCGAGCAGATCTCCGCGATCTTTTCCGGCGTGGGCGATCTGAAGAAGGTGTTCGAGGCGGCGCGCCTGCGCCGCGCCCAAGGCCGCCAGACATTGCTCTTCGTCGATGAGATCCATCGTTTCAACCGCGCCCAGCAGGATTCCTTCCTGCCGGTGATGGAGGACGGCACGGTGGTGCTGGTGGGGGCGACGACGGAAAATCCCTCCTTCGAGCTCAATGCCGCGCTTCTTTCGCGGGCGCGGGTGCTCGTCTTCCACCCGCTGGAAAGCGAAAGTCTGGAGCGTCTTCTGGCGCGTGCGGAGGCGGCGGAAGGACGCGCCCTGCCGCTCGACGGGCAGGCACGCGCGGTTCTGCTGCGCATGGCCGATGGCGACGGGCGGGCGGCACTCAGCCTGGCGGAGGAGGTGTGGCGGGCAGCAGGGGAGGGCGAGGTTTTCGACGCGGAGATGCTGCAGAAGATCGTGCAGCGGCGCGCGCCCGTCTATGACAAGAGCCAGGATGGGCACTACAACCTGATCTCCGCGCTGCACAAGTCCGTGCGCGGTTCAGACCCGGACGCGGCCCTCTATTATCTT
The DNA here is from genome assembly GCF_025398255.1 of Chelativorans intermedius. Taxonomy (GTDB): domain Bacteria; phylum Pseudomonadota; class Alphaproteobacteria; order Rhizobiales; family Rhizobiaceae; genus Chelativorans; species Chelativorans intermedius. Next base: position 191,732 of record NZ_JAODNW010000001.1, read on the forward strand.
GCCCGGATGTTCGATGCGGGCGAGGATCCGCTCTATATCGGGAGGCGGCTGGTGCGCATGGCGGTGGAGGATATCGGGCTTGCCGATCCGCAGGCGCTGGTGATCGCCAACGCCGCCAAGGACGCCTATGACTATCTCGGCTCGCCGGAGGGCGAACTGGCCTTTGCCCAAGCCTGCATCTATCTGGCAACGGCGCCAAAGTCGAATGCCGCCTACACGGCCTTCAAGTCCGCCATGGCCGCGGCCAGGGAGCACGGCTCTCTCCTGCCGCCCAAGCACATTCTCAACGCGCCGACCCGGCTGATGAAGGAGACGGGCTACGGCGAGGGCTATCAGTACGACCACGACCTGCCGGAAGCCTTTTCCGGCCAGGATTATTTTCCCGAAGCGATGGGGCGCAGAACCTTCTACGATCCGCCCGAACGCGGCTTCGAGCGAGAGATTCGCAGGAGGCTGGACTATTGGTCGCGCCTGCGGCGCGAAAGGGCTGGCAGGCAGGGTTGACGCCTCCCAATGCCGGCCATTCCGTGACCGCCGGGGCGAATATTTGCCGGCAGGGGGCATGGGCGGGCGCGATCTGCGAGCAGGAATCGAAGGAAGAAATGGGGACAAGCCTCTACCACATGCTGCTCGTCTGCCTTGGCGCCGCGCTCGGCGGCGCTGCCCGCTTCTTCCTTTCCGGTCTCGTCGGGCGCCGCTTCGGCGAGACCTTTCCGTGGGGAACCATGGCGGTCAATGTCAGCGGTGCCCTGGCCATCGGCATCGTTGCCGGGACGGCGGCGCGCCACGATCTGCCGGGCCTCTGGGCCTTCGCCGTTACCGGAGGGCTGGGCAGTTACACCACCGTTTCCTCCTTCAGCCTGCAGACTCTGGCGCTTGCGCGCGATGGCGAGTGGCTGCGCGCCGGCGGCAACATCCTCCTGTCTCTGGTGCTCACCCTGGCGGCTGCGGCCGTGGGGCTGGCGCTGGGTGGCCTGTGGGGCAGCGGCGCGTCATGAACCGGCAGAGCGCTCCCGCCCCGCAAAAGCCCGTTTCACCGCGCCGGCGCGGCGGAAGACATGCGCACCGGCGGGAGGCACTTCTGCTCTATGTGGCAGTGGCGACCGGCAGCATGATCGGCGGTGCGCTGCGCGCCCTTGCTTCGTTGGCCAGCGTGGCCGTGTGGGGGCAGGGCTTTCCTGTCGGCACGCTGCTCGTCAACATCGTCGGCTCCTTCCTGATCGGGTTCTACGCCACGTTGACGGGGCCGGACGGCCGCGTCTTCGCCGGTCCGCGCCAGCGGCAATTCTTCATGGCGGGATTTTGCGGGGGGCTTACGACCTTCTCCATGTTCAGCCTGGAAACGCTGGTGCTTACGCAACGCGGCGCCTGGCCCGTGGCGGCGCTCAATGTCGCCATTTCCATCGTCTCCTGGCTGGCCGCGGTGTGGCTGGGGCATGTGCTGGCCGCGCGCCTCAACCGATTGAGAGGATCCTGAGCAATGACGATACCCGAACAGGCGCAGCTTCTGCGCATCTACATCGGCGAGGACGATCGCGCCAACGGCAAGCCGCTCTACGAGGCGATCGTGCTCAAGGCCCGGGAGATGGAAATCGCCGGGGCCACGGTCTTGCGCGGCGCCATGGGCTACGGCCATTCCAGCCGTCTGCATACGGCCAAGATCCTGCGTCTTTCGGAGGATCTGCCGCTCGTCATTGAAATCGTGGACAGCGAGGCGAAGATCGCCGCCTTTCTGCCCGAGCTCGACAGGATGATGACAAGCGGGCTTATAACACTGGAGAAAGTCCAGGTCCTGCAATATGGAACGAATGGCAGGTGATCCGGGCGGCGAATGGCGCTGGAACACCATCCCACAGCACAACGGACGATTGGCGGCATGGCGGGCGTAGAGCAGGTTCGGGTGGAAGGCAGTGAGGCGGGCATGCGCCTCGACCGCTGGTTCAAGGTACACTATCCGGGCCTCGGTTTCGGGCAGTTGCAGAAGCTTCTGCGCACCGGGCAGGTGCGGGTGGATGGCGGGCGCGCGAAGGCGGATATGCGCGTGCAGCCTGGCCAGACGATCCGCGTGCCGCCATTGGCGGCGGATCGCAAGGGTACGCCGACCACCGCGCGCACCATACGCGACCGCGGCGACGGCGAGGTTCTCTCCCAGATGCTCATCCACGAGGATGACAAGGTCTTCGTGTTCAACAAGCCGGCGGGGCTGGCCGTGCAGGGCGGTTCGGGGGTCAACCGCCATGTCGACGGCATGCTGGAAGCCTGGCGCAACCGGAAGGGCGAAAAGCCGCGGCTGGTGCATCGGCTGGACAGGGATACTTCCGGTGTTCTGGTGGTCGCGCGCACGCGGCTTGCCGCTGTCAGCCTCGGCAAGGCATTCCGGGCGCGCGAGACGAAGAAGATCTACTGGGCGCTGGTCAAGGGCGTGCCCAAGAAGACCGAAGGGCGCATCTCCACCTGGCTCGTGAAGGAGCAGACGCCGGACGGCGACCGCGTGCGGGTGGCGCAGCATGGCGAGCCGGATGCCGATCATGCGGTTTCCACCTATCGTGTGGTGGAGCAGGCGGGAACGCGGCTTTCCTGGCTGCACATGGAGCCTTTCACGGGCCGCACCCATCAGCTTCGCGTGCATGCCGCCACCTTGGGCTGCCCGATCATCGGCGACCCGAAATATTTCGAGGCGGATTCGAACTGGCAGATGCCCGGGGGTATCCAGAATCGCCTGCACCTGCATGCCCGTCGCATCGTGATCCCGCATCCCGATGGCGGAACGCTCGACATAACGGCGGAACTGCCGCCGCACATGCAGCAGAGCTGGAACCTTCTGGGTTTCGACGAGGCGACCGACGAAGCAGCCATTTGAGGCAAAGCCTGCCCCATCCGAGGGTGACGGCGCGCGTCACAGCCTGTATGAGAATGCCATGCGCGATATTCTGAACGATCTTGAGAACGACCTGCGCCTGTCCGATCCCGATCCGGTGCGGCGGGCGCAAAAGCAGATGCGCAAGCCGCTTCCCAGGCGCTTTTATAAGAATGTGAGCGTGGCCGGGGAGGGGGAGAGCTACAGCGTGCTGCTCGACGGGCGGGCGGTGCGCACGCCGGCCGGCAATACGCTGGCCCTGCCCAACGCGCAGGCGGCGCAGCTCGTGGCACAGGAGTACGACGCGCAGGGCGAGGAAATCGACCCGATGACGATGCCTGTCACCCGGCTCGTCAACACCGCCATCGACGGCGTGGCAAGCGACACGCAGGCGGTTGCCGAAGACATACTACGCTTCGCCTCCAGCGATCTTCTCTGCTATCGCGCGGAAGGGCCCGAGCGCCTGGTCGAACAGCAGGCGCAAGCCTGGGACCCGGTGCTCGACTGGGTGGAGGCGGAACTCGGCGCGCGTTTCGTGCTGGCCGAGGGCGTGATGCATGTGGAGCAGCCGCGCCAGACCATCGCCGCCGTGGCGGCCTATCTGCGCCCGCGCCGGGCGCCGCTGCGGCTGGCCGCCCTGCATGTGATGACCACGCTGACGGGCTCGGCCCTTCTCGCCCTGGCAGTTGAGGCAGGCGCCATCGAGGCCGAGGAGGCCTGGCGCGCCGCCCATGTCGATGAAGACTGGAACATCGCGCAATGGGGCGAGGATGCCGAAGCCGCGGCAAGGCGGGCGGCACGCAGGCGCGACATGATGGGCGCTGTGGCTCTGTTGAAGGCAATGGACGAAGCGAATGGCGAGCGGGGAACTCGCGAATAGCGGGTAGGGATCGCGCGCCGCACGCGGGCGTCGGGACCCCTCTAGACCGGTTTTCAATGAAACGCTGATCCGGTCCATCTCTTTGTTTTTGCGGCATTTGTGCGACGCCAGATGATTCCATCTGGCTGCAAAATGCTGTATTCGCTACCCCCTATTCGCCAACCCCTTTCACCTCCCGAACGCTTGATAGAGCATCCCGGCGATCTCGCTTTCCAGCGGGAAGGACAGCATGCCCATGACCGAGTAGCCGAGCAGCCAGGGCATGAGGTAGAAGCGGATCATGAAGAAGAACCAGGCGACATAGATCGGCACGAGAAACTCGATCAGAAAGCCGGGCGTGACCGGCGCGAAAAGGCGCAGGATGGGGTTTGTCGCCCGTACGAAGAATCGCATGAAGAAGAAGCTGGAATCTTCCGGCAGGAAGATGTTCATCGCCGCCCGCCCGATGAGCGTCCACATGATGACGCCCAGCACATAGTCGATGACGATCACCCAGATCGGAAAGGCGGCCAGCGTTTGCTGCATGGATCTGACATTCCCCCTCGGCACATGGTGAGGGGCGGGAGAATGTCCCGCCCCTGCCGTTCTTGCAAGACGTTCAGTGTTTGGGCGCAAGGATCGGCGGGCCGACCGGCACGCGCGTTTCGTCGACCATGCGCTGGATTTCCTCGTCCGGCGCCGGCGTCATGAGCGTGACCACCACCATGGCGACGAGGCTCGTTGCCATACCGATGATGCCGAAGCGCAGGTGATCGAGCCCAAGCCACGGTGTGCCGCCGGTGTAGACATAGTAGAGATAGGCGGAACCGGCCACGAAGCCTGCAACCATGCCGGCGATGGCCCCTTCGCGGTTCGCCCGCTTCCACCAGACTCCCAGAACGAGCGGGAAGAAGAGGCCGGATGCCGCGAAGCAGAAGGCCCAGGCCACCGCTCCCAGAATGCCGGTGAGCTGCAGCGAGGCGATCAGGGCGCCAAGGGCACCGATCCCGAGCAGCAGCACACGCGCGACGATCAGCCGGACCGAGGTGTCGGCCTTGGGGTCGATCATCTTGTAGTAGAGATCGTGGCTGAGCGCGTTGGCAATCGCAAGCAGCAGGCCATCGGCGGTCGACATGGCGGCCGCCATGCCGCCGGCTGCAACGAGGCCGGAAATCACATAGGGAAGACCGGCGATTTCAGGCGTGGCCAGAACGACGATGTCCGGCCGCATGAAGAACTCGTTGAGCTGGAGAATGCCGTCGCCATTCTGGTCGGCGATCGCCAGGAAGCCGACGCTCGACCAGTTCTGGATCCAGGCGAGCGAGGCCACCTCCTCGAAGGGCTTGCCGATGATGGCCGTCGGCAGGCTGGGGTCGAGAAGCTGCAGCTTCGTCAGCGTGGCAAGGGCCGGCGCCGTGAAATAGAGCAGGAAGATGAAGAGCAGCGACCAGCCCACGGACTTGCGTGCCGAGCGCACCGATGGCGTGGTGAAGTAGCGCATCAGGATGTGCGGTAGCGATGCGGTACCCGCCATCATGCACAGTGCCAGCGTGACGAACTTCCACTGCGCATAGTCGCCGACGGGCCCTGTATGCGGTGTCGTCAGCACGGACAGGCCAGGAATGGCCTCGGCCGGCGGGTTGAGACCGTATTGCGCCTCGAACTGCGCCATGTTGGCGGCCGCCTCACCATAGGTGAAGTGCGGGATGATGCCGAAGCCCTGTACGTTGGACATCCAGATCACCGGCACCAGATAGGCGATGATGAGCACGATATACTGGGCGACCTGCGTCCAGGTAACGGCGCGCATGCCGCCGAGCATCGAGCAGACGAGGATGCCGGCCAGGCCGAACCATACACCCCAGGAGAAGGGGATATGCAGGGCGCGTGCCGCAATCGTTCCGGTGGCGTTGATCTGCGCCGTCACATAGGTGAAGGAAGCAACGACCAGAACGATCACCGCGCACAGCCGCGCCAGATTTCCGCCATAGCGGGTGCCGATGAAGTCCGGCACCGTGTAGCAGCCAAACTTGCGCAGATAGGGCGCCATCAGCGAATTGACGAGCACGTAGCCGCCCGTCCAGCCGATGATGAAAGCCATGTAGCCGTAGCCGCCGAAATAGACACCGCCGGCGAGCGCCACGAAGGAAGCGCCCGACATCCAGTCAGCCGCCGTGGCCATGCCGTTGTAGAGTGCCGGCACCTGCCGGCCCGCTACATAGTAGGCATCCACCTCCATGGTGCGCGACAGCCAGCCGATCAGCGCATAGATGGCGATGGTGAAAGCAACGAACATGATGCCGATGGCATCGGCGCTCACGCCCAGCTGTTCGAGAATCGCCATGAGAATGATGAAGGCGATGAAGCCGCCCGTATAAAGTCCATAGACGCGGCCGATATTGTCTATGAACCGTCCCTGGATAAGAGCCATCTCGGTTTCCCCCTATCCCTCGTCGCCGAAGCCGAACTCGTCGTCGATCGCGTCCTGCCGCCAGTTCTGGAACCAGATCAAAAGGACGAATGCGATCAGCGAGCCCTGGGCGATCATGTAATAGCCCAGTGGAAAGCCGAGAAATGTCACGGTGTTGAGTACGGTGATCAGTGTCGGAATGATCAGCGCGAAGAACGCCCACAGGATAAGAACCAGAATGGTGAGATTCCGGGTCTTCTGCCAGTAGCGGTCCCGCACGTCTGTGCTTTCAGCGGACATGGTGTCCTCCTCCTCCGCGAAATGCCACGACCAAAGTCGCGGCTTCACGCCATTGCCTGCGCCACGAATCGTGGCCACAATGGCACAGCCAAGTGTTGGCCATCCGAAGCGCAAATGGAATTCAACGTTGGTCGTACATGAAAACGCCGCTTCCGCCCTGTGGCACCGCGCGGGAGCAATCATCCGCCAGGCGATCGTGCATCTCGGCCTGCGGCGCGAACGGGGGCCCATCGACACGGTGGAGGCGCTGGCCCGCTTTGCGCACACACGTGCTGCCTTCGTGGCGCAGAAGAAGCTCTATGGCTATCTCAAGGCGCGCATGGGCACGCGCTATCCCAGCATGTTCGAGGACGATGTGTTCGTGCAGTCCATCAATATCGCCAAATGGCACGTCTTTGCCGCGTGCCTGTCGGACATCTGCGTGCATGCCGCCGCGCATGTAGCGGCCGCCGGGGCGATGGAGGGGGAGGCGGCGCGGCGCCTGGCGCTGCGCTGCTATGATGCGGGGCTGGCGGCCAACCGGGAGGCGGTCGAGGATCCGGCAATGCCGGCCGTCTGGCGCTCGGCCTTTCTGGAAAGGCTGCAGGCGATCCATTGGGAAAACCTGGCGGCAGGCGGCGACAGCTTTACCGAAAGCCCGCGTGCGCTCTACCGCTGGGCGCCCATCGCCGACGAGCTGAAGCGCCATGATCGCGAGATCGTGGAAAACTCGATCCGCTTTGCCTGGGTGGAGATCGCAAGGGATCTACGCAGCCGCGCCGCTTTCAACGCCGTCGCAGAGGATTTCGTGGCGCGCCAGCAAGGCAAAGAGCCTTCCCCCTCCCGCCAGACCGGGCATGGGCACCCCATGCCGGAATGACGTGACGGGGCAGGCGGGGAGAAATCTCAGCGCTTGGCGATGGGCACGTAATCGCGCCGGGTGGCGCCGGTGTAGAGCTGGCGGGGACGACCGATCTTCTGGTTCGGATCCTCGATCATCTCCTTCCACTGGGCAATCCAGCCGACCGTGCGCGCCAGCGCGAAGAGCACGGTGAACATGGTGGTGGGGAAGCCCAGCGCCTTGAGCGTGATGCCGGAATAGAAGTCGATGTTGGGATAGAGCTTCTTCTCGATGAAATAGTCATCCGTGAGCGCGATACGCTCAAGCTCCATGGCCACCTCAAGCTGCGGATCGTCCTTGATGCCAAGCTCGCTCAGCACCTCATGGCAGGTCTTCTGCATGATCTTGGCGCGCGGATCGTAGTTCTTGTAGACCCGGTGGCCGAAGCCCATGAGGCGGAACGGATCGTTCTTGTCCTTGGCGCGCTCGATATATTCGGGAATGCGGTCCACCGTGCCGATTTCCGAGAGCATGTTGAGAGCCGCCTCGTTGGCGCCGCCATGCGCAGGGCCCCACAGGCAGGCGATGCCGGCGGCAATGCACGCAAAGGGATTTGCACCGGAGGAACCGGCAAGACGCACCGTGGAGGTGGAAGCGTTCTGCTCGTGATCGGCATGCAGGATGAAGATGCGGTCCATGGCGCGCGCCAGCACCGGATTGACCTTGTATTCCTCGCACGGCACCGCAAAGCACATGTGCAGGAAGTTGGCGGCGTAGGAAAGCTCGTTGCGCGGATACACGAAGGGCTGGCCGACGTGATACTTGTAGGCCATGGCCGCGATGGTCGGCATCTTGGCGATCATGCGGATGGAGGCGACCATGCGCTGGTGCGGATCGGAGATGTCGGTGGAGTCGTGATAGAAGGCCGACAGCGCCCCCACCACGCCACACATCACCGCCATGGGATGGGCGTCGCGCCGGAAACCGGTGAAGAAGCGCGACATCTGCTCATGCAGCATGGTGTGGTGCGTAACGCGGTAGTCGAAATCCTCTTTCTGGGACTTGGTCGGCAGCTCGCCATAGAGGAGCAGGTAACACACCTCCAGAAAGTCCCCGTGCTCGGCCAGCTGCTCGATGGGATAGCCGCGGTGCAGCAGGATGCCTTCCTCGCCGTCGATATAGGTGATCTTCGATTCGCAGCTTGCGGTGGAGGTGAAGCCGGGATCGTAGGTAAACATCCCGGTTTCCCCGTAGAGCGAACTGATGTTGATGACGTCCGGGCCGATGGTGCCCTTGAGAACTTCAAATTCCCGGCTCCCGCCGCCAACTTCCAGTTTCGCAGTCGAATTGGCCATTGCAGTCACCTCTCTGTTCTTGAAACTGTCGGGCAGGAACAATCCGGCGCCGGGAAAAGGGCGCGCAGCCGCCGCCAAAGTGGCACCTAGCTAGCGCATTTGCCCAGCCGTGCCAAGCTTGACAAAGGTCGATGGTGCGCTGCACAATCCAAGGTCATGCCGCGGGCAGGGCCGCCTGGTCTCGAATGCGGGCCAGCGCTTCCTCCCGCCCCAAGACCACCAGCACGTCGAAAATGCCGGGCGAGGTGGTGTGGCCTGTCAGGGCCGCGCGCAACGGCTGAGCCACCTTTCCGAGCTTGCGCCCTGTCCTTTCGGCAAAGGCGCGAACAACCTTCTCGGTCGTCTCGACCGTCCAGTCGCTCGCCGCGGCAAGCTCCTCGGCCAATGCGCCCAGCATGGCACGCGCATCCCCGTCCAGCAAGGCGGCCGCCTTCTCGTCCGGCACAAGCGGGCGCTGCGCAAACAGAAAGCCTGCGCCGTCGACGAGCTCGACCAGGGTTCTGGCCCTTTCCTTGAGGCCGGGCAGGGCCATACGGAGCTGCGCCCTGCGTTTCTCGTCAAGGCGTTCCAGTAAGGCCGGCCCGCCCTCCAGATGCGGCAGGGTGGAAACCAGCACGTCGAGCAGCGTGTCGTCGTCCGTCTGGCGCATGTGTATGCCGTTCAGCGCCTCGAGCTTCTGGAAGTCGAAGCGTGCGGCCGCCTTGTTGATGTCCTCGATCTCGAACCATTCGACCATCTGTTCGATGGACATCACCTCATCGTCGCCATGGCTCCAGCCAAGGCGCACGAGATAGTTGCACAAGGCCCAGGGCAGATAGCCCATGGCCCGGTACGCCTCGACGCCCAGCGCGCCATGGCGCTTGGAAAGCTTGGCACCGTCCGGCCCGTGGATGAGCGGGACATGCGCCATCACCGGCACCTCCCACCCCATGGCGCGATAGATGAGCGTCTGGCGGGCCGCATTCGTCAGATGGTCGTCGCCGCGGATGATGTGGGTGACACCCATGTCGTGGTCGTCCACCACCACGGCAAGCATGTAGGTGGGCGTTCCATCGGAACGCAGGATGATGAAGTCGTCGAGGTCCTTGTTGGGGAAGCGCACTTCGCCCTGCACGCGGTCGTGGACGATGGTTTCGCCCTCGCGCGGGGCCTTGATGCGGATCGCCGGCTTCACGCCGGCGGGCGCCTCGCCCGGGTCGCGATCGCGCCAGGTGCCGTCATAGCGCGGCGGCCGTCCCTCCGCGCGCGCCTTCTCGCGCATGGCCTCGATTTCCTCGACCGTGCAATAGCAGTAATAGGCTTCGCCCTTGGCCACCATTTCCTCCGCCACCTGCCGGTGGCGCTCGGCGCGGGAAAACTGCGAAACCGGCTCGCCATCCCACTGCAGGCCCAGCCATGTCAGCCCATCCAGGATCGCTGCCGTCGCCTCCTCGGTGGAGCGCTGGCGGTCGGTATCCTCGATGCGCAGGAGCATCTTGCCGCCGGTGTGTCGGGCATAGAGCCAGTTGAACAATGCGGTGCGTGCACCGCCGATGTGCAGAAAGCCGGTAGGCGAAGGCGCGAAGCGGGTGACGACAGGTTTCGACATCTCTCTTCCGGAAAGTTGACACGGCGGTCGAGCACGAAGGTGCGTCCCGCGCGGGTGGAAATCGGCTGCCCGTCATGTAGCATAGGCGGGTGAGGGCGCAAGCCCGCGGAGAAGAACAGGCATGGGGGGCGAGAGGGCGGCCATTGCCGAGGGCGAGCGGGCGCAGTTCATACCGGCCGATGCCACGCCGGGCGATGCCGCCTTGCCGGAATCCGCCGGCCGGCCGGTCTCGAAGAGGGGACCGTTCGCGGGCCCCGTGCGGTATTTTTCCCGTGCCGCCCTGTCGCGCGCGCTGGCCCGCGAGGTGGCGCGGGGGACACCGTTCGTCTGTCTGCCGGTCCTGCTGGGTACCGGTGCTGCCTTCTATTTTTCCCTTGCCAGGGAGCCGGGCTGGGTCACGCTGGGCTTCTGCCTGGCGCTCGTCTCGGCGGCGGCCTGGCTGGGGCGGTCGCGCCCCGTGCTCTCCTTCCTGCTCGGCGGGCTTCTGGTCTTCAGCCTCGGCCTCGTTGCCGCGAAGCTTGAAACCGCCCGCGCCTCCGCCACCGTGGTGGGATCGGACGTGACCACCCGCATTACCGGCCGCCTTGTGCGGCTGGAACACATGGCGAGCGGGCGCGTTCGGCTCACCATTGCGCTTGTTTCCACGCAGCGCCCGCGCCTCAACTACCCGCCGGCGCGGGTGCGGCTCACGGCGCGCGCGGCGCCTGAGAACCTGCGCCCCGGCGATGGTGTTGCCGGGCTTGCGCGCCTCATGTCGCCGCCCGGCCCCGTGCGGCCCGGTGCCTATGATTTCTCCTTCGTCAGCTATTTCGACCGTATCGGCGCCGTCGGCTTCTTCCTTTCGGGGCCGCAACGTGTCGAGCTGGAGGGGAGGCAACCCCTCCTTGCGCGTGCCGCCCGTTGGCTGGAGACGGCGCGCGGGGCACTTGCGGCGCGCATTCGCACCGCCATCGGCGGGCCAGAAGGCGAGGTGGCCGTCGCCATGATCGCCGGTTTTCGGGCCGGCATCCCCGAGGAGATCAACGAGTGGCTGCGCCGTGCCGGTCTTGCGCACATCCTCGCCATATCCGGCCTGCACATGGCGCTTGTCGCCGTCACGGTCATGGCGATGCTGCGCGCCGGTGCGGCGCTTTTCCCGGCCTTTGCTTCGCGGGTGCCGGTCAAGAAATACGCCGCTGCCGCCGCCCTTGTCATGTGCACGCTGTATCTGTTCATCTCCGGTGCCGCGGTGGCCGCACAGCGCAGCTACATCATGCTGGCGATCATGCTGGCAGCCCTTCTGTTCGACCGGGCAGCCATCACCATGCGCAACGTGGCGATTGCTGCTCTCCTCATCCTGCTCGTCTCTCCCCATGAAGTGGTGGGCCCAAGCTTCCAGATGTCATTCGCCGCCACCGCGGCGCTGGTGGCAGGCTATGCCGCCTGGACGGAGTGGCGGCGCCAACGCCGCTTCCATGACAATCCGCCTTTAGGGGGCGTTCTGCAAAGTATCGCAAGATATGCCTTCGTCTTCATCGCCGGACTGGCTGCCACATCGCTCATTGCGGGCACAGCGACAGCACTCTACGGCATCTGGCACTTCCAGCGCGCCACGCCGCTGGCGCTGCCGGCCAACCTGGCCGCCATGCCCCTGGTCTCGCTCGTCGCCATGCCGGCAGCGGTGATGGCGATGCTGGCCATGCCCTTCGGGCTGGACGGCATCTTCCTGAAGGTGATGGGACAGGCGATCGGCGCGGTCATCGCCATTGCCGAGTGGTTTTCTCGCCACTCTCCGCTCGATGCGGTGGGGGTCCTGCCGCTTTCCGCGTTCATCGCCTTCACGGCGGCGCTCATCATTCTCGTGGTGGCAACCACCCGGCTGCGGCTGCTGGCGGTGCCCCTCATCATCCTCGGGTTTGCCCTTACCATGATGCGGCAGCTTCCCGATGTTCTGGTGGCGGAGGACGGGCGGCTTGTCGGGTTGAATCTGGGGGACGGACGGCTGGCCGTCAACCGCGCGCGGCCCAGCGGCTTCACCATGGAAGGTTGGACACGGGCCCTTGCCACGGAAGAGGTCGTCAAACCGGCGGCCGGCGGCGCGGGATTTTCCTGCGCGGAGGGATTGTGCATCGCCCGGCACCGGACCGGCGCTGTGGTCGCGCATGCGCGGGACGCGGATTCCGCCCGCGACGCCTGCGGGGTTGCCATGCTTCTGGTGCTGGAGGACGCGGCAGCCGAGAATCCCTGCGGACCCGATGTGGCAACCATCACGCGGCGCGATCTGGCCCGCCGCGGCGCGGCCGCCGTCATTTTCGACGCGGAGGGCAGGCCGGGACGTGTAAGCTTCTCCTTCGAAGAGCCGTGGCGTCCCTGGCATGCCCACAGGGCCTGGTCGCGCGCCGCGCGTGGCCTGCCTTCGCGTCGCGAACGGGGTGACTAGATGTCTGGTGCCGGCACATCGCGACCATGGCGAGAGACCTGCAGGGGACGACCCGTCGATCCGGCAAGCTTTCTATTGAAAAGCGTGGCGACCTGTGACAGAACCGTACCGTACGGTACTGATGGAGATGCCCTTGACCGAGGCTGAGAGAGACCGCCTGACGCCGCGCCAGCGCGCCGTTCTGGAATGCGCGCTGGAGCTGCTGGTGGCAGGCGGCGAACGGGCGCTGACGACCGCCGGCCTGGCGCGGGCGGCCAGTTGCTCGAAGGAGAGCCTCTACAAATGGTTCGGCGACCGGGATGGTCTCCTCGCGGCCATGATCGCGCACCAGGCGAGCAAGGTGCGCGGTTTCTCCGACATGGGCGAGACGATGGATCGCGAGCGCTTCCGCGCTCATCTTCTCGGCTTTGCCCGCGACCTTCTGGAAGTGCTTGCCGGCGACGTATCGCTGGCGCTCAATCGGCTGGCGATCGGCCAGGCAAGCCGGGAGGAAAGCCCTCTGGGCCGGCTCCTCGTCGCCCAGGGCCGGCGGCGCATCGACCGCAGCGCCAAGGCGCTTCTGGAGGCCGGGCGGAAAGCCGGTCTCATCAATTTTTCCGATCTCGACGACGCCTATCGCACTCTTTACGGGCTCATCGTGCGCGATCTGCATGTGCGCATGCTGCTGGGCGAAGGGGGGCTGCGCAGACCGGAGGCCTTCGCCCGCCAGGCAGAACAGGCGGTGGAACAGTTTTTCGTGCTCTTCGGGGTTCGGGAGATGGCTGGAGAATAGAGAATAGTGAATAGTGAATAGGGAATAGATAATAAAGAAATATAATCAGTAAATTTCTGTTGTTATATTTTATACAAGCCGCATATTTCACCATTCACCATTCACCACCAACAACATCGAGGAAAGGACAAGGGAATGCGTGTCTATTACGATCGTGATGCAGATCTGGGTCTTATCAAGTCGAAGAAGGTTGCCATCATCGGCTATGGCAGCCAGGGACGGGCTCATGCGCTGAACCTGAAGGACTCGGGTGTCAAGGAGGTGGCGGTGGCGCTGCGCGCCGGCTCGTCAACCGCCGTGAAGGCCGAGGCCGACGGCTTCAAGGTGATGACCGTGGCGGAAGCCGCCGCCTGGGCCGACCTGATGATGATGGCCACACCCGACGAGTTGCAGGCCGGCATCTACAATTCCGAGATCGCGCCGAACATCCGCGACGGCGCGGCCATTGCCTTCGCCCATGGCCTCAACGTGCATTTCGGCCTTATCGAGCCGAAGAAGACGGTCGACGTGCTCATGGTCGCGCCCAAGGGACCGGGGCATACGGTGCGCGGCGAGTATGAGAAGGGCGGCGGCGTTCCGTGCCTCGTGGCCGTTCACCACGATGCCTCGGGCAATGCGCTCGACCTTGCGCTGTCCTATGCCTGCGGCGTTGGTGGGGGACGTTCCGGCATCATCGAGACGACCTTCCGCGAGGAATGCGAGACCGACCTCTTCGGCGAGCAGGTGGTGCTGTGCGGTGGCCTGGTCGAGCTCATCCGCGCCGGCTTCGAAACCCTGGTCGAGGCCGGCTATGCGCCCGAGATGGCCTATTTCGAGTGCCTCCACGAAGTGAAGCTGATCGTCGACCTCATCTACGAGGGCGGCATTGCCAACATGAATTACTCCATCTCGAACACGGCCGAGTGGGGCGAGTATGTCACCGGCCCGCGCATCATCACGAACGAGACCAAGGCGGAGATGAAGCGCGTTCTGAAGGATATCCAGACCGGCAGGTTCACCTCCGAGTGGATGCAGGAGTGGCATTCCGGCGCGGCCCGGTTCAAGGCCACGCGCCGGCTCAACGACTCCCATCAGATCGAAGAGGTGGGCGAGAAGCTGCGCGGAATGATGCCCTGGATCGCCAAGAACAAGCTGGTGGACAAGGCGAAGAACTGATCCTTCGCCTCTGTGCGGACACTGCGATGAAAAGCGGCGGCGCCTGCCTGGGCGCCGCCGCTTCGCCTGTCAGAGGCCGCCTCAGCGCATATAGGGCGAGATGCAGGGGCGGCGCGGGCCGTGATAGGGCTGGAACGTGTTGTCATAGGCCCGATAGGAACGATAGCGGTCGTAGCACCAGCGCACATGGGCGGCGCTCAACCTGTAGTCGGGGCGCCGATAGCGCGGCCCGATATAGACGTGCGGCTGCACATAGACGCGGGGCGGACCGTAGTAGTAGCCGCCGCTGCCGAACTGGAAGTAGAAGCCACCGTGCGGCCTGCGGTGGTAATGGTGCCGGTGGTAATGATGCCGGTGATGATAGTGGCGACGGTCGTGCACCTTGATTGCGGGTGTCTCTTGCGCGGCGGCGACGGTCTTGACGAGATTTGCGGCGGCGCCGCCTGCCGAAAGGGCGGCGGCCTCGGCCGAGGGCGCTGCCAGGGCGAAGCCGAGCGCGACCAGGCCGGATAGGGCAAGGCTGGGAAGGACGCGTCTCATTGGGGTACTCCAATCTGCTGCGATGCCGCCGTGCCTGGCGGCCATTTTCCGATGAAAGCCATTATCCCATTCCCACCATGAATGCCGGATGAATGCACAGGTTGCATTCCCTCCACCCCTTGCCATTGCGTGTGCGGCAGGCAAAAGTGCAGCCTATGTCGGTCCGGATCGCCACCTTCAATATCGAGAACCTGATGAGCCGGTTCGACTTCTCCGGCTTTCGCAACGAGTTGCAGCAGGACCGGGCTCTGGCGCTTTTCGAAATCGAGGGCGAGGCGGAGTACCGTGCGCTGGAGAGCGCCCGCACCGTTGCGCTCACCGATGACACGCGCCAGCTTACGGCATTGGCCATAGCCGCCACGCGCGCCGACATCCTGTGCTTGCAGGAGGTCGACAATCTCGCGGCGCTGAAAGCCTTCGAGTATGGCTATCTCTTCAAGATGATCGGCAGCGGCTACCGCGACAAGTACACCTCTTCCGGCAACGATACGCGCGGCATCGACGTGGCGGTGATGATGCGCCGGGAGACGGCCCATGGCGAGCCCATCGAATTCGAGGACATGACGAGCCACGCCCATCTCGCTTACGAGGACTTCGGCCTTTTTACGCCCGAACTGGAAGCACTGGGCCTCAATCCGCACGATCGGGTGTTCCGCCGCGACTGCCTGGAGGTTGACCTGCGGGTGGCCGGCAAGCCGCTCACGCTCTATATCGTTCACTTCAAGGCCATGAGCCCGCCGCGCAACGGCATGGACGGCCGGACGGCTTCCATGCCCATCCGCATCGCGGAAGCGGCCGCCGTGCGCCGCATCATCGAGCGGCGTTTCGGCCCTGCGAAGGCGGCAGACAAGCGCTGGATGATCTGCGGCGACCTGAACGACTATCGCGAGCGCGTGGTCGTCGGGGGCGATGCCCATGCGGGCTTCACTTTCGAGCCGGTCCGCGAAGCAGGATCGAGCATCGACGTGCTGACGCAGGGCGGCTTCTGCGAGAACGTGGTCGAAAGACGCCCGGAGATGGACCGTTGGACGCTCTACCACACGCGCGGGCCGCAGGAGCGACATCTCTGCCAGCTCGACTATCTGTTTCTTTCGCCGGCGCTGGCGCGCAGCAACGCGCGAGCGGTGCCCGACATCGTTCGCGCCGGACAGCCATGGCGCACCGTCTTTCCGCCCGGCCAGGAGGTGGAGCGCTTTCCGCGCACCGGCTGGGACCGGCCAAAGGCATCCGATCACTGCCCCGTCGCCGTCACGATCGACCTTGTGTGAAGCCGCCCAAAAGGGCTTTATAGGGGCCTGCGGCTGGAGAAGGGCGCGACGGCGCGGTGGAAAGCGAAAATCTTTGAGCGAAAGGGATGGATGTGAGCAGGCGGCGCTATCTGGTCTACGACGTGTTTGCAAGCACCGGGCTGTCGGGCAATCCGCTTGCCATTGTCCTCGATGCCGAAGGGCTCACGGACGCGCAGATGCAGCGGATTGCAGGCGAGTTCAACCTTTCTGAGACCGTCTTCGTGCTGCCACCGGAGAACCCGGTTCATACAGCGCGGGTGCGCATTTTCACCCCGCGGCAGGAACTGCCGTTCGCCGGGCATCCGACGGTCGGCACCGCCATCGCCCTTTCGCAGGAGGCAGGCAAGGCCGGAGGCCACACCTCGCTCGTCGTTCTGGAGGAGAATGTCGGTTCGGTGCGCTGTGCCGTCTCGACCGCGAACGGCACCTGCTTTGCCGAGTTCGACCTGCCGCGACTGCCGCAGCGCTTTGCCTTCGATGCGCCTTCGGAGGTGGTGGCGGCGGCACTCGGCCTGTCGCATCACGAGATCGGCTTCGAGAATCACACCATCAGCGCCTGGTCGGCCGGCGTTCCCTATGTGTGCATCCCGGTTGCGAATCTGGAGGCGGCAGGCAAGGCACGGCTCGATGCGGGCTTGTGGGAAGAGATCGCGCCGGGCGAGGGCGCCGTCGTGGGAGATCCCTACATCTACTGCCGCGAGACGGTGAACCACGATTGCGCGTTCCATGCCCGCATGTTCGCGCCGGCTGCCGGCATTCCCGAAGATCCGGCCACAGGCTCGGCCGTGGCCGCCTTCGCGGGCGCGATTCTCACGCATGACGAGCCGATGGACGGCGAGCATCGCTACTGGATCGAACAGGGAATCGAAATGGGCCGGCCCTCGCGCATCCGCCTGGAGATCGAGGTCGAGAGCATGGCGATCACCGCCGCCCGCATCGGCGGGGCGGCGGTGAAAGTGGCCGAGGGCACACTTCTTCTTTGACAGGAAAGGGGAAGCGTCCGATATGCCAAGCGCGAAGGCCGTAAGGCGATCCTGAAGCGTGTATTGGGCCTTGCAAGCCCACGTCAAACACGCTAATGAGCCCGGCATTCGCGAAGCGGCTGCCGCTTGCGGCCTGCCGTAACGGCAGGCAGGAAGACGGCAGGGGCGGGTGATTAGCTCAGTTGGTAGAGCAGCTGACTCTTAATCAGCGGGTCACAGGTTCGAGCCCTGTATCACCCACCAACAAAGTCTTCATTTTACAGCCTGCCAAAATTTTGAAGTTTGTGGCAATTCCGTTCTGATTTGCAGGGCGTATCGCTCATTTTGTCGAGCCGTTTTTCCAGTTCCCAATCTTCCTTCGGCATGCCCCGACGCCTATCGCCGCCGTGCACGATATTCTCTGCGTTGGTCTCGAATCTGATCGAGTTGTCTCGGCGGTTGTTGAGACCGTTTCCGTCGCGGTGATCGAACACGGGCCACTCAAATTCAGTCAACATTCTGCCCGACGGCGCGTGCCATCAGGCTGCAATCGGCGGGAATCGTTCGACAAATAAAAAGGCCGGGCTGAGCCCGGCCTCACCGTCGTCCCTCGTTCCGTGCCAGTACATCCGTGGTCACGAAGGGAACGAAGCTTTTTCGTTAGGCAGCCTGCAGATTGTCCGCGGCGCTCTTGCCCGAGCGACGGTCCTGCACGATGTCGAAGCTCAGCTTCTGGCCTTCCACGATCGTGCGCAGGCCTGCCCGCTCCACGGCGGAAATGTGGACGAACACGTCCGCACCGCCACTGTCGGGCTGAATGAAGCCGAAGCCACGGGTTGCATTGAAGAACTTAACGGTTCCGGTATTCATGACGATTTCTTTCCAATCGGTCACAGGAGTTATGCCCACCGCACCAAGAGGCCGGTGAACGGTTCAGATCGATTTTGAAAGAGAGAATCGTCGGTGCGCCCCTGGCGCTGCAACAAACTCGGCAAGCAAGATCGATACGGTCACACACATAGAGGCTATGTGTGTTCAAAGCAAGGCTCGAAGAAAAATAAAGATCGTCGGGGAGGGTCGCTGCCCGCCGCGCTGGGGGCCGACCTTCATTTGATTCCCTTCCGCGGTGCCTTGGCACGGGAGAGGGGATCGCGGCGCTCCGGCGCGGTGAGAACCGCGCGTGGCCCCTCCCTGGGGTACGGGCTCTCATGCTCCTCCGCCACACGGTACAGCCTTTCATCGCGAAACGCGCTGGCAAAGCGGGTCGAAACGCCGTCTGCCGGCTTGGCCGGGATGTCGAGGAAATCGAGTTCCGCCTCGGCAGCGACGATGCGCGCGTCGGCGACCGAGCGCGCCCGCACCACCACCTCGCCAGCCGGCGCGGCGAGATCCCAGTTCGGGTCGCCCCTGGCGGCATCGGGCACCAGGCGATAGATCTTCAGCTCCTCCTTCGTCATGGAAACGTCTCCGCTCTCTTGCTCGCGATCACAACACCCACCACGGCGGGATGGTTCCCTTGTCTGCATCGGGGCGAAATCTTTCCGTTCTGCGGGAACCTTCGGGCGGCCTTCGCGTTGTGGGGTGGACGGCACGCGCATTCCCCGCCACCAACCCCACGCGCTTGCGTGTCGTGTGCCGGCCCCAAGGCCGGCTTTTTTTGGCTCAGTAGTCCCTTTCGAAGAACACGCCGATGCTTGAATTGCCATCGGAGCCGATGGCGCCGCGCGCCTTCAGATTCTCGGTCATGTCGAGATTGATGGTGCCGCGCGTCGTGCCGTCCGAGGTGGCTTCGACGCCCAGATAGACATTCTCCTGAATGTAGCGGCCGGCGCGCACGCCGACATTGCCTCGTTCGTCGGTAATGACATCGAGCTCGTCGAGGCCGGCCGCGCCGCGCAGCGAGCCGAGAAGCGAGGTCTGCCGCCCGCCGGCGAGCTCCGCCGCGGCGGCGGCAAGCTGGGCAAGCTGCAAGGGCGACAGCTCATTGACGCTGCGGTTGAAGATGAGACGCGCCAGCACCTCGTCTTCCGGCAATTCCGGCTGCGAAGAGAAGTTGATGGCGAGGTCGGACACGCGGCCCGCGACGGTGATGAAGATGGTGATGTCGCTGCGCTCGGCCCGGGCAACGAAATCGAGACGCGGATCAAGATCGCCCACAAGGCTCACCGTGCCCTCGTCGAAGGTGATGCGCTGGGCAAGGATGGACAGCCGACCGCGGATGAGCTGGAAACCGCCCACCGGATTGACGGAGGTGATGGGGCCGGTCAGCCGCACCGAGCCGCCAAGCTCGGCATCCAGGCCGCGCCCGCGCACGAAGATGCGCGCCGGTGCATCGACCGTCACGTCGAGGCGCAGCACGCTCGGCCGTTCGCTGGGCATGGGCGTGCCGTCTTCGGCGCGTGCCCGACGCAGAGTCTGGCGCACGGGTGCCGGGGCGCCGAGGTGGCGCACATCGACGGCGTCGGCACCGCCGCCGAAATGCTCCGGCACGGCGATCTCCACCCGCTGCAGGGTGACGTTGCCGGAAAGCAGGGGATCGCGGGTCAGCGGCCCGGCGAGCGCCAGCGCGCCGCTCATCGTGGCCGTCACCAGCTCGCCATCCGTATAGCGTGCCTCGTCGAGGCGCACCGCGAGATCGGCGGGAAAGCCCGCCGCGGCATTGGTGGAGACCGTACCCGACAGCGAGACCGTGCCCCCACGGGCAAAGGTGGCCGAGACCGAGCGGATGGAGACGGTTTCGCCTTCCATGCCGAGGTCGACCTGGATGTCGTTGAGCCGCAGGTTGGTGGTCGGGTCGACGGCGCTGGCCCCCTGCACCGAAAGCGTGCCGCGGATGAGCGGATTGTCGAGGCTGCCGCCGATCTGCGCATCGACGGCGGCCGTGCCTGTCACCTGCGTTCCCCGCTCGGCCAGCAATCGGTTCGCCAGGGCAAGGGGCAGGCTGCCCTGGGCATCCACCGCAAGCCCGCTGCCTGCAAGCGGCACGCGGCCGCTGGCGGAGACGGCAAGGCCCGCCGGGCCGGCCGCGCTGGCATTGCCGAGGGTCACGGCCCCTTCCGCAAAGCGGCCGGAGGCGGAAAGGGCCAGCGGCGCCGCGCCGAATTCGGCAAGCGCGCGCGCGGTCACGGCTCCCGCCTCCACCCTGAATTCGGCCTGCGGATTGTCGAGGCTGCCCGTCACCCGCGCGCTGCCCGTCAGCGTGCCTCCAAGCTGTTGGTCCGGCACACGTGCGTTGAGCAGCGAGAGGGGGAAGGCTTGAAGTTCTGCGTCGAGCGCCAACGCGCCGTCGCCGAGCGGCACGTCACCGACGAGGGTGGCGCGCAAGCCGCCGGGGCTCGTGGCCCGTGCGTCCAGGGCAAGGGTCTCTGCCCGTGTCGCGCCCGTGGCGGCGATGTCGAGCGAGGCGATGCCGGCCTGGCGCAGCGCGGCTGCCGCAATCGTGTTGCCGTTGAGCCTGAAAGACGCTTCGGGCTCGTCACGCGTGCCGGCGATGGTGGCCTCGCCGTCGAGCGTGCCGTCCAGTGCCAGATCGGGATTGACGGTATTGGCTATGGAAAGCGGCACTGCGTCGATCAGCAGGGCCACGTCGAGTGCCCGCCCGATCTTGCCCTCGGCGCGCAGCCGCCCGCCGGCGATGTCCATCTCCAACGGCTCGAAGGCGATCTCCTCGCCCTGTACCGTCAGCGTCGTCGGGCGCAGCAGACGGGCGGAAACAGTGCCCTGGTCGAGCGCCGCCTCTTCGAGCGAAACCCGATAGCCGCCGTCATGAGGCGCAAAGCCGCCACGGGTGGAAATGTCGGTGCCATTGGCGAGCGCTGCAGTGACGGAAAAGCTGGTGGCATCGCCGCTGGTGCTGGCGCTGGCGTCGAGCCTGGTGACATCCACGCCACCTGCCGCCAGTCCTGCGGCCTCCAGCGTGCCCCGGATCGCCGGAACGCCAAAGAGGTCGGCGGCGTTCGCCTCCACCCTTGCGCTCTGCAGCGAAAGCCGGTCGAGGGTGACGTCCTGCAGGCTTGCGCTGAGGGTGGCGTGCTGCTCATCCTCCTGCGGTTCCAGCGAAATCGTCGCCTGCGCCGCACCTGCCGCTTCGATCAGAAAGAGCGCTGCGGCGGTGCTGAGGTTGGCGGCATCCAGGGTCAGCGCGCCCGTCAAAAGCCCCCCGGCATTCTGGTCAAGATCGCCGACGAGCCGCGTCCCGCCGGCTGTAAAACGGATGTTGCGCAGCCTGCGCCCGTCGGAAGCGAGCGTCACGTCGGACGCAAGATCGACGCGCTCGCCCGCCAGGAACGCTTCGCCCTGAAGCCTCCCGTCGAGCACCTCGTTCTCCAGCCGTCCTTGAAAGTCGATCGTGGCCTGCCGCAGCGGCTTTTCCAACAGGCGACCCTCGGGAACCATGGTCCGCAGGGAGAGGGCGAGCGTCCCGTCGCTGCCGGTGGCGCGGCCGACCGCCGTGAGGCGGCCTTCCGCGCTTCGGGAAAGAAGGGCAAGGTCGGCGAGGGCGGCATCGAAGCGGAAGTCGGCAGCCTGCGAGGCGAAGGTGCCTTGCGCCAGAAACTCCACCTGCTCGTTGGCGATGCGGAAGGCATCCGCCGTGAGCCCCTCCGGCCCGCGCGCCAGTCGGCCCGTGATGCGGGTCGCACCGGCAAGCAGCGCGTCCGCGCTCGGCGTGCCGATGCGCAGTTCCTCCGCACGGCTGTCGAAGGTCAGGTCGAAGGCGCCGCTGATGGGCCGCACCTCGCCATTGGCGGCAAGATCCATGCTGCCGCCCAGATCGCGTCCGGCAAGGCCGGAAAAGGGAGTCAGATCCGCTGCTTGCAGGCCGATGTCGCCGCGATAGGCGAAGTCGGAGATTTGACCGGAAAGCACGGCGGCGAAGCTGTGGCCCGCCATGCGCAGCTCGTCGAGGGCAACCGGCGCTCCGGCGCGCCATGCGCCGCTGGCGGAAAGGCGCAGCGCGTTGCCCAGCGCCTCGGCAAGGTCCGCCCGTTCGGCGACGAGTTCCTCGAGCGCGCCTTCCACGTCGAAGGTGATGCGGCGGGCCGCAGGCGTAGAGAGATTTTCCGCCACACCGCCGGCGCTGATGTTTGCCCTTTCGGCGGCGAAGGTGCCGGTGCGCAGATCCTCGATGGCCAGGGTCGCCTGCCAGTCCGCTCCGGTTTCGCCATAGCTGGCGGCAAGGCGGGCCGTGCGCAGGTAGGTCTCGCCGCCGCTGACCGGCAGGAGAACCGGCTCGCCCCGCGGATCGGAAATCCCCGCGTCGAGCGTGAGCCTGGTGAGGAAACCGTCGCTCGCCGTATCAGCCGAGGCCCGAAGCTGCAGCGCTGCGCTCGAAAGCTCAAGCGCTTCCAGGCTCATGCCGCCGTCGCTTTTGGCGATCCCGGAAGCCTTGAGCGCGGTCTCTGCGCCGAAGAAGTCGCGGAACCGGGCGGGGACGAGTCGTGCGATGGGTCCGCCGGCATCCACCGTAAAGGCTAGGCCCTGCGGGCGCTCGCGAAGCTGTGCCGTGCCGGAAAGCGCCGGTTGACCGGCGGCAGCGAGTGACAGCGAAAGGTCCAGGCTGCCCACCGGGCCGGCGCCGGCAAGCGTGAGGGAAAGGGGTGGCCGGCCTTCTATGTTGAGCAGATTGGCCACCACGCCGTCCTGCGGTTCTGCAAGCGCCAGGTCGAGGGTCAGTTCTTTCGTGCCGCCGGTATAGACTGCCGTCAGGGAGAGACGCCCTCCCGGACCGTCCAGCCGTTCGACCTGGAGCGCTGTGTCCACGGAGCCGGCCTCGAGCCGCAGGCGGCCCTCCAAGGATATGGCGGACTGGAGGCCGAAGACCTCCTCGCCGAAGGCGATGTTCGGAACCTCGATCTGGTCAAGGTTCACGGCGATGGGCAGCTCCGGCACGGCAAAGCCGCGCGCCTCGGGCGCGGGCAGGTTGCTGTCCTCGACCGGGCGGCGAAAGATCTCGATGGAATCGGCGGCAAGCCGGCCGATCTGAAGGCGCTGGCGCACGATGAGCGCCAGGCGGCTCCATTCTATCGTGGCATTCTCGATGCGCAGCCACATGCCTTCCCGGTCGGACACCGTGATCTCCGCGATGCTGGCCGAGGAGGAGAGCACGCCCTGGATGCCGCGAATGCGGATGCGCCGGTTGGGCGTGGAAAGCTGGTTTTCAATGAAGGACAGGAAAAAGGAGTGGTCCTCCTCGGCCTGTGCGCCATCGTCCTGGGCGGCGGCCGGAAGCGCCGAAAGCAGAAGGAGAAGGGCGAGCAGAAGACGGGTCAAAACGCTTGTCCTATTCCAACGTAAAGCGCCACCGACGGGTCGTCGGGGCGTGGATCGAGGGGCACGGCAAGGTCGAGCCGGATGGGGCCGAAACCGGTCTGGTAGCGCAACCCCGCGCCGACACCGATGCGCAGGTCTTCGGCAAAGTCGGGGAAGGCTTCCGCTCCGACATAGCCAGCGTCCACGAAGCCGACGAGGCCGATACTGTCGGTCACCCGCGTGCGCAATTCCAGCGAGCCTTCGATGAGGGAGCGCCCGCCGGCGACACCGTCTCCGGTCTCCACGCCGATGTTGCGATAGCCATAGCCGCGCACCGAACCGCCGCCGCCGGCAAAGAACAGCTTGTCGGGCGGCGTCTCTGCCACCGGCGGGTCGAGCAACGCGCCAAGCTTGATCCGGCCGGCGATCACGAAGCGGCTTTCGGTGTCGAGGCTGTAATAGCCGCGTGCCTCGGCTTCCATGCGCAGAGCCGCGTTACCATATTCGAACTCGTAGAAGGGCTCCAGCGTGAAGTCGGTGAAGAAGCCCCGTGTCGCATCGGCCGCGCTGTCGCGCGTGTCGTAGGTAAGGCCGCCGAGAAGGCCGGTGGTCACGAAATCGCGCTGGCCAAAGACGTCGTCGAAACGGGCATAGCCGCCTGTCGCGAAGAGGCGGGCCGAAAGCTGCTCGGAGAAGCGGTGTGCGAAGCCGATCCTGCCGGAAACGCCGGTGCGCGTGTAAGCGTCGAGCACCTCGCGGTCGCCGTGTACGGAGACGATGAAATCCGTCTCTGGCGTATAGATGCCGGGCTTCGTGAAGGTCGTGCCGACATGATAGGTGTATTTCGACGGGTCGATCGTCTCCCCGATGCCGGAGACCCGGCCTTCTACCCGAAGCCGCTCGGCCTGGCCGAACAGGTTGCGGTGCAGCCAGAAGGCTTCGAGGCCCAACCCGTCCAGGGTGGAGTAGGAGCCGCCGACGCCGAAGCGGCGCGGCAGCCGCTCCTGCACGATCACATCGATAGGCAGGCTCCCATCCGGCGCGATCTCCTCGGCTTCCTCGATGCGCGCTGCGCGAAAGACCTCAAGGCGGGCCAGGCGCTCGCTCGCCCTCTTTAGATCGTCCGGATCGTACTCCGCGCCGGGGATGAGTCCCGTCTGCCGGGCGACGAAAGCCGCATCCATGCGCTGCGTGCCGGTGATGGAAACCGGCCCGAAGACGGCGCGCGCACCCGGTTCGACCGCCAGCGTGGCGTCGATGCTGTCGGTGTCGTGTGCGGCGATGATGCGCTGCTCGATGATCCTTGCCTTGGGGTGGCCCTGTTGCCGCCAGGCTTCCACCGCGAGGCGGCCGGCGCGCAGGATGGCACCGCTGCGTGCCGGCTCGCCGACGCGGAAGCCGTCGTCCGAGGGCGAGGGCACCTTGTCCTTGTCGTCGGTTGCCGGCGGCGCCTGATTGACGATGCGGGCTTCGGCAAAGCGGAAGAGCGGGCCGGGATCAACCCTGACGCGCACGGCCGCGGGGCTTGCAAACTCCACGTCGGGCAGCAGGTCATCGGCTTCCTGACCGTCGATGGTGATGGAGATGGTGCCGCCATAGCGCCCCTCGGCATAGAGCGCGTCGAGAATCCGGCGATAGTCGCCTCGCGCCTTGACGAGAAGGCCGGCGGCGCCCGATGCCGGTTTTTCCCGATCGTTCCAGAGGTTGGAAGCATTCTTCAATGCTTCCTCGATGGCGCTGTCTTTGCCGGCAACCTCGAATTCCACCGCATAGGGTTGCGGCGTGCCGATGACCTCTTCCTGTTCGGTCTTGTCCTGGCGCTCGAAAAGGCGCAGGCCGAAGATTTCGAGCGCCGAGGCGGTCGCCGGCGCGCCGGCCAGCGCGGCAAAGGTGAGAGCCGCCGCGCACGAACGCAGAAGGCGTCGAGCATCCGCAATACTCTTGCTCACGCTCCCTCTCCTTCGGCGCGGATCACACCGCCCCTTTGAAACGATCTTTGCCCAGCATGGGCGGAATGCCTTAAAGAAACAGCCTTTGCAACTGCTGGTGCAAGCTAATCATATCCCCGCTGATGCACCAATGGGACATTTTGACGGCGAGTGTGGGAAAGGGGCCACGATGGTGGGCAAAGGACGCAAAGCCTCTTATCCTTGGGCCGCTGACCGCACAACGGATGAAAGCATATGGCGAAAACATCGAACACCACCAGGCCGGCCGGCCGGCGCAGGACGCCGCGCAGAGCCGCCGCGGCGAAGCCTGTCGCGCGCGGCCGCGCCGCCAGCACCGCACACGCGCAGGCACGGCCGGTCTATCTGGTGGACGGCGCGCGCACGCCCTTCCTGCGGGCGCGGGGGCAGCCAGGTCCCTTCACGCCGGTGGACCTTGCGGTGCAGTGCGGCCGGCCGCTCCTGGCGCGGCAGCCTTTTTCGCCGCAGGCCTTCGATCTGGTGATCCTCGGGTGCGTCAACGTCATCGCAGACGAGATGAACCCCGCCAGGGTGGCGGCCCTGCGGCTCGGCATGGGCGAGGCCATGCCGGCCTTCAGCGTGCAGATCAATTGCGGCTCGGGAATGCTGTCGATCGACAATGGCTTCCGCCTGA
The DNA here is from genome assembly GCF_025398255.1 of Chelativorans intermedius. GTDB lineage: Bacteria > Pseudomonadota > Alphaproteobacteria > Rhizobiales > Rhizobiaceae > Chelativorans > Chelativorans intermedius. The sequence goes on from NZ_JAODNW010000001.1 coordinate 217,908, forward strand.
TCGAAGCCGGCAAGGCGGATCTCGTGCTCGCCGGCGGCGCGGAGGCGCTGTCGCATGCGCCGCTGGTGCTTTCCAACGAGGCTGCGGGCTGGTTCGGCCGCTTTGCCACGGCCAGGACGGTTTGGCAGCGGCTGGCTGCCCTCGGCGGTTTCCGCCCGCGCATGGCGAAACCCGTTATCGGCCTCGAGCGCGGGCTTACCGATCCGCTCACCGATCTCAGCATGGGGCAGACGGCGGAGGTGATCGGCCATGCCTTCGGCATTTCGCGGCAGGATGCCGACGCCCATGCGCTGGAAAGCCACCGCCGGCTGGCGCGTGCACAGGAAGAAGGGTTTCTCGACGGCGAGGTGGTTCCCGCGGTGGCGCGCGACGGCGCGCTATACGAGCGGGATGACGGCGTGCGGCCCGACACGTCCCTGGAAAAGCTTGCCAAGCTGAAGCCGGTCTTCGAGAAGCCCTATGGCAGGGTGACGCCGGGCAATGCCTCGCAGATCACCGATGGAGCAAGCTGGGTGGTTCTCGCCTCAGAGGAGGCGGTCAGGCAGCACGGGCTCCAGCCGCTTGCCCGCATCGTCGATAGCGAATGGTCTGCTCTCGACCCCTCGATCATGGGGCTGGGGCCGACATTGTGCTGCACGGCCCTTATGCAAAGGCGCGGGCTCGCCCGCGAAGACATCGACCTGTGGGAGATCAACGAGGCGTTTGCCGCGCAGGTGCTGGCCTGCCTGGCAGCCTGGCAGGACGAGGCATATTGCCGGGAGGTGCTGGCTCTCGAAGCGCCCTTCGGCGCCATCGACCGGCAACGCCTGAACGTCGACGGCGGGGCGATCAGCCTCGGCCATCCCGTTGGCACCAGCGGCAACCGCATCGTCCTGCATCTGGTCAATGCCATGCGTCGCCTGGGACTCAGGCGCGGCATCGCCACGGAGTGCATTGGCGGCGGGCAGGGCGGCGCCATGCTTTTGGAGGTCTTGTGATGGTCGCGCCGGGAACCGCGAAGAAGCTGCTTGAGGCCCGTGGCATGGTACTGGGGCCGCAGGAGGGTGGCAGGAAATTCACCCACTGGCGCTACAGCAGGGACGAGAGCGGCGTCGTCTGGCTGCTGCTCGACCGGGAAGGAGAGAGCACCAATACGCTGTCGGAGGCCGTGCTGACCGAGCTGGACGCGGTGCTGGATGACGTGCACGGTCTGCAGGCACGCGGGCTGGTAATCCGCTCCGCCAAAGCGGGCGGCTTCATCGCCGGCGCCGATATCCGCGATTTCCGCGGCGTCGACGAGGCCGGCGAGGTGGAGGCGCGCATGCGGCGGGCACACGACATCGTCGACAAGCTCTCGGCGCTGCCCATCCCCACCATTGCCGTCGTCCATGGCCATTGCCTGGGGGGCGGGCTGGAGCTTGCCCTTGCCTGCCGCCATCGCATCGCATTGGAGGGGGCAAGCTTCGGCCTGCCCGAGGTTCTCCTCGGTCTTCATCCGGGGCTGGGCGGCACGTTCCGCCTTCCCGCGCTCATTGGCCCGCTGGAGGCGATGGGGATGATGCTGACGGGGCGCAGCGTGCATGCCAGGAAGGCCAGGAAGCTCGGTCTGGTCGATGCCGTGGTGGAGGAGCGGCATGTGGAAGCAGCCGTACGCGCCGCCGTCGAGGGCAAGATCAAGCGATCGCGCCCCCGCCTCGGGGTGGCGGTGTTCAACCTTGCGCCGGCGCGGCGCATGGCGGCAAAACGCATGCGTGCCCAAGCGCAGGAGAAGGCCCCTCAACAGCATTATCCGGCACCGCACCGCCTGATCGACCTTTGGGAGAAACACGGTGGGGATGCCCGCGCGATGCAGCGGGCAGAGATCCGCTCCTTCTCGACGCTTCTCTGCGGCGAGACGGCGCAGAACCTGATGCGCGTCTTCTTCCTGCGCGAAGGGCTGAAGCGGCTCGGCAGGGGCGAAAGCGGCATCGAGCGGGTGCATGTCATCGGCGCCGGCACGATGGGCGGTGACATCGCCGCCTGGTGTGCCGCGCGCGGTCTCAGTGTGAGCCTTACCGATCTCGATCCCAAGGCCGTCGCCCGCGCCGTCGGCCGCGCTTCGGCCTTTTTCGACAAGAGGCTGCACGGCAGCCTGGAGCGGCGCGACGCGCTCGACCGGCTGATGCCGGATTTCTCCGGCGATGGGGTGGGCAGCGCCGATCTCGTGATCGAGGCGGTGGCCGAGAAGGCGGAGGTCAAGCGCAAGGTCTTCGAGAGCGTGGCGCCCCGCATGAAGCCGGGGGCGATCCTTGCCACCAACACCTCCAGCATTCCGCTGGAGATCTTGCGGCAGGCCGTGCCATTTCCCGAGCGTTTCGTGGGTCTGCATTTCTTCAATCCCGTCACGCGTATGGAACTGGTGGAGATCGTGGCCCATGACGGGGCCAGCGACGAGACGCTGGAGCAGGCCCGCGCTTTCTGCGGCGCGATCGGCCGTCTTCCCGCGCCGGTGGTCAGCGCTCCGGGCTTCCTCGTCAACCGCGCTCTGACGCCCTATCTGGTGGAGGCTTTCACCCTGTTCGACGAGGGCGTGCCCAAGGAGGTGATCGACCGGGCGGCCCGCGCGTTCGGCATGCCCATGGGGCCGATCGAGCTTGCCGATCGCGTCGGCCTCGATATCTGCCTGGAAGTAGCGCTCATGCTCAGGGAGCGCCTGGGCAATACCATGCCTGAGGTGCCGGATTGGCTGGTGAAGAAGGTCGAAGCCGGGGAAACCGGCCGCAAGGCGGGCCGGGGGCTGTATATCTATGACGAGCGCGGCAAGCCCAGGAGCGAGGAAGTGAAGGTGGCCGAGGGCGGCGCGGCGGCGCGCAGCGAAGCCGAGATTGCCGACAGGCTGGTGCTTCCCATGCTCAACATGCTGGTGCGCTGCCTGCGCGAGGGCGTGGTGGCGGATGCCGAGATTGCCGATGCGGCCATGGTTTTCGCCACCGGCTTTGCGCCGTTCCGGGGCGGGCCGCTGCACTATGCGCGAACGCGCGGGGTGGACGCGATCGTTAATGATCTACGCGCGCTTCAGGAGCGCCATGGCGAGCGCTTTGCGCCGGATGCGGGATGGGAGGCGCTGAAGGGCTGAGCGCCTCACGCGGCGTGCTGCGTCTCTCCCCTTTCGAGCGCGGCCATGAAGCTTTCCAGCCAGTGCCTGGCATCATGCTTGCGGATGCGCTTCATGAGCGCGGCCTGCCGCTCCCGCCGTTCCTCCAGCGGCATGGTGAGCGCACGGCAGAGATTGCGCGCCATGTCATCGACATCGTAGGGGTTGACAATCAACGCCTCGCGCAACTCCTCAGCCGCGCCCGCGAACTTGGAAAGCACCAGCACACCCGGGTCTTCCATCGACTGGGCGGCGATGTATTCCTTGGCGACGAGGTTCATGCCGTCGCGTAGCGGGGTGACGAAGCCCACCTGGCTCGCGCGGAAGAGCGCGGCCAGCGCTTCACGCGGCACGGTGCCGTGGATGTAGCGCACCGGCGTCCAGTTGAAATCCGCAAAGCGGCCGTTGATGGCGCCAGACAGCGCCTCCAGCTCCTTGCGGATCTCCACATAGGCTTCCACCTCCTCGCGCGTGGGAGTGGCAATCTGCATCAGCGCCACCGTCTTGCGCATTTCGGGGTAGAGCTCGAGGAGGCGGGCAAAGGCGCGCAGCCGGTCGGGCAGGCCCTTGGTGTAGTCGAGCCGGTCGACACCGATGATCTGCTTGCGGCCGAGAATATCGCGCCGCTGGGTCTCGATGGCCACCTCCTCGTTGGGTTTCTCGGCCATCTCCACGAAGGCATCGACGTCGATGCCGATGGGGAAGCAGCCGGCGATCACCTCGCGCTTGCCGATCCTGATGCGGCCGTCCTGCTCCATCCGGCAGCCCAGGTGATCCTCCACATAGTGCTGCAAATTGCCCAGATCGGTGTTCGTCTGGAAGCCGATCACGTCGAATTCCAGCAGGCTTTCCACCAGCCATCGATGGCGCGGCACCGCGGCGATGATTTCCGGCGGCGGGAAGGGGATGTGCAGGAAAAAACCGATGCGCTGGTTGCAGCCGCGCTGGCGCAGCTCCGCCGCCAGCGGGATCAGATGATAATCATGCACCCAGATGATGTCGTCCGGCTGCAGGACGGAGGTCAGGGCGTCGGCGAACTTGGCATTGACGCGCCGATACCCATCCAGGAAAACGGATTTATATTCCACCAGATCGAGCCGGTAGTGAAACAGCGGCCACAGCACGCTGTTGGAAAAGCCCAGATAATACTCCGCGTAGTCCTGCTCGGTGAGCGGGATCGTTGCCTGGGTGACAGTGCCGATCTTGCGGATGCGCGGCTCGGGCTGGTCGTCGTACTTCAGTGTCTGGCCGTCCCAGCCCATCCAAACGCCGCCACGCTGGCGCAGGGAGTCGGCAAGACCGACGGCAAGGCCGCCGGCCTGGGCGGACCTGCTGAGGTCCGCAACACGGTTCGAGACGACGACGAGTCTTTTCACACGACGGTCTCCCACGGCGCCGAAAGCCGTCTGGCGCCATTGATGATGCCGACCATGGAGTAGGTCTGCGGGTAATTGCCCCACATCTCTCCGGTCACGGGATGGGTATCCTCCGACAGCATGCCAAGGGGGTTGCGCGCCTTCAAGAGGGACTCGAAGATTTCGCGCGCTTCCTCGCGCCGGCCGATGCGCGCCAGCGCGTCGAGGCGCCAGAAGGCGCAGATGTTGAACGAGACCTCGGGCTTTCCGAAATCGTCCGCCGCCTCGTAGCGCAGCATGTGGGGGCCGGTGGCCAGCACCTTTTCGAGCTGGTCGACGGTGCTGACGAAGCGCGGGTCGCGCGGGTCGATGAAACCCACCTCGGCCATCAGGAGCACGCTGGCGTCCAGCGTCTCGCCGCCGAAGCTTTCGACAAAGGCCTTGCGCTTTTCCGACCATGCCTCGGCTAGGATGCGTTCGCGGATTTCATCGGCCCTGTTTCTCCAGTAGGTCACGCGCGCCTTCTCTCCCAGTTGCGCCGCGATGTGGGCCAGCCGGTCGCAGGCGGCCCAGCACATCAGGGCGGAGGAAGTATGAACGCGCGAGCGGGAGCGCAGTTCCCACATGCCCGCATCCGGCGTGTTGTACACCTTGTAAGCCTGCTCGCCAGCCGTCTCCAGAAGGCGGAAATCGGTGATGGACGGCTTCATCTGGATGCGCCGGTCGAAAAAGATCTGCGCCGCGCCCAGAATGACATTGCCATAGGCATCGTGCTGGTAATGCTCATAGGCTTGGTTGCCGCGGCGCACCGGCCCCATGCCGCGATAGCCGGAGAAATTGTCGAGGATGCTCTCCGTGAGCTGCCGTTCCCGCCCGATGCCGAAAACCGGCTGCAGATGGCCGCCATTGGCGTCTGCCACCAGATCCATGAGATAACGGAAGTAGTTCTCCATGGTCTGCACGGTGCCAAGGCTGTTGAGCGCCCGCACGACAAAGAAGGCATCGCGCACCCAGCAGAAGCGGTAGTCCCAGTTGCGGCCGCTGTTGGGCGCTTCGGGGATCGAGGTCGTCATGGCGGCGATGATGGCGCCCGTCGGCTCGTAGGTGCACAGCTTCAACGTGATGGCGGCGCGGATCACGGCGTCCTGCCACTCGAAAGGCAGGGCGAGATTGCTGACCCAGTTGCGCCAGTAGCCGGCGGTGCGCTCCTGGAAGTCGCGCGCGATCTGCGAGACGCTGGCATCCAGCGTCTCGTCGGGGCCCACCACGATGTCGATGGGGGCCGACAGGTTGAAGCAGGTTTCGTCGAGCACATAGTCGATGGGGGCATCGGTGGTAAGCCGCAGGGTCATCTCCGGGCCCACATAGCGCACATGGTTGGAGCCGCGGGTCTTCTGCGGCGGCACCGTGCCATAGGCGAAGGAGGGGCGCATGCGGATCGAAATCCGCGGCGTGCCGGAGATCGGGCGGACGCGGCGCACCAGCGTCTGCGGGCGGAAGATGCGGTCGCGCCAGAAGAAGCGGGGCGCAAAGTCGATGATTTCGAGGGAGCCGCCGGCGCCGTGCAGCCGCGTGGTAAGCACCGCCGTGTTGGGATCATAGCTCTGTTCGGTTTCCGCCAGGTCCTCGAGCTCGATCGAGAAGAAGCCATCGCCCGGATCGTCTTCGCCGCGCAACAGCGAATTGAAGACTGGATCGCCGTCGAAGCGGGGCAGGCAACACCATACCACGCGCCCCTTGGGGTCAATGAGGGCGGAAAAGCTGCAATTGCCGACAACGCCGAGATTGAGTGTCGTCACGATGAAAGACCTTATGTTGTCAATTGGTGGGAGTCGAAACTGTCTGCGAGATCGTTCAGCCAGTTGCGGAATGCATCCGTACCTTCGATACGGAAGGCGGCATCCGTAGCGCCTTCGCCGATCTTGATCGTAATGCCGTGAGCGCGCGCGACCTCGCGGAAAGCATCCTCGTCGGTAACGTCGTCGCCGGCAAAGAGGGGCATACGGCCGCAAAAGGGAGGCTCGTCCATGAAGGCGGCCACAGCATCCGCCTTCGTCGCCTTGCCGCCCTTGATCTCGATCACCATCTTGCCGCGCAGGATGTGCAGCCCCTCGATGCCCTCCGTCGCGGCACGCACGGCGGCGGCGCATGCCTCGGCAAGCTCCGGGCGCTGGCGATAGTGAAGAGCGAGCGACCCCGGCTTGGTTTCGATTACCGTCCCCGGGTGCGCGTCGGCAAAGCGGCGCAGCTCTTTCTCCAGCGCGTCAAAGGCAGCCTCGTCGACCGCCGTGGACACGCGCCGTCCGCCCGCGCCGCGGCGCTCCAGCCCGTGCACCCCGGCGACCGGCAGGTTGAGCGGCGCCAGGAAGCGGTCGATGTCGGCAATGGGTCGGCCGGTCACGATGGCGAGCGCGCCGCCCGTGCTTCTCTCAAGGCGCGCCAAGGCCTCGCGCGTCGGCAAGGGAACCGACACCGCATCGGGATGTTCCGCGAAATCCGCCAGCGTGCCATCGAAATCCAGAAAGATCGCGGTATCCTCCGGTTTCAGGCTTGCCTGGTCGAGTGTTGTCAACGGTACTGGTTGTAAGGCCATAGTGTCACGAAAATGACATGGAATCACGAAGCCTTGGGCGTGGCCGCCGGCCATGCTAGGCGATGGCCGGGCGGTTGTGAAGGAGGCTGCGGCGAACTCCCTGCGGGGTCCGCCACAGCGCCGATTTGCGGGGGCACATAAGCCGGTTTCTTGTTTTCGGCAAGGGCCCGGGCAAATTGAGGAAAAGGAAAATGAGCATGAGATTGCATGTCGGTGGAAAGTGGGGGTTCTCCTTGGCGTTCGGTGCCATCGCCTTCTTCGGGCTAGCCGTTGCGGCGCAGGCGCAAGGGCGCCCGGACGTGCGCACCATGACCTGTGGGGAAGTGCGGGCGCTCGTCGATCAGAACCGCGCCATCGTTCTGACCACCGGGCGCTATACCTACGACCGCTACGTAAGCGACCAGCGCTATTGCCCCATCGGATTTGCCACCAAGCCGGCCTGGGTCGACACCAGCGACCAGCGCGACTGCCGCATCGGCTATACTTGCGTGCCCGACGAGTTCCTGCGCCGGCGGTGGCGCTGATGGGACTTTGTCTCGTTGCAGCGCGCGGTAAGGAAATGCCGCCCGCGCACGGAGGAATCGTGCCGCTACGGGTTGCCGCACCCCCGTCAGGCCCGCTATAGCCGCGGAACGCGCGGGCGGGAAGGAAAGGCAAGGGCCCATGAATTTGCTGGCACCGAAGAACGAGACGGCACGAGGGGACGACGCGGCGATCGTCGACGCGGCGATCACCTCGCGCCGGTCGGTGCGCGCCTTTCTTCCCGATCCGGTGGACGAACAGACGATCCGGGACATCCTGGCGGTCGCCTCGCGTGCCCCTTCAGGCACCAACATGCAGCCCTGGAAGGTCTATGTGGTGACGGGCGAGGCCAAGACGCGTCTGTCGCAGGCCATCCTCTCTTCGGGCATCCGCCCCGAAAAGGCGGAGTGGGACGAGTATAAGTATTATCCCGACAAGTTCTTCGAGCCTTATCTGTCGCGTCGGCGGGCTGTCGGTTTCGCTCTCTACAGCCTTCTGGGCATCGGCCGGCGCGAGGTGGAGAAGATGCGCGCCCAGCACGACCGCAATTTCGTCTTCTTCGATGCGCCGGTGGGCATGATCTTCACCATCGACCGTCGGCTCAACAAGGGATCGTGGATCGACCACGGCATGTTCCTGCAGTCGATCATGATCGCGGCGCGCGGGCGGGGCCTGCACACCTGCCCGCAGGCCGCCTTCGCGCCCTATCATCGCATCATCCGCCCCATCCTGGGCATTCCCGACGAGGAGATCGTGGTGTGCGGCATGGCGCTTGGCCACGAAGACCCGACCAAACCCGAGAACCGCCTGCGCAGCGAACGGGCGGCGCTCGAGGAATTCGTCTCTTTCGTGCGCTGAACCGCCGGCTTACGACAATGTAATCTGCCGGACAGGCCCTCGTAATGTTGGGCATGGCAAAAAGGTTGCGTTCCCCCGCCGCCCAGGCGGCGCAACCCCGGAGATACAGCATGTTCTACAGGATTTTCGTTTCCACAGTCGTGGTGTCGCTGACCACGGTCACCGCCGTCCTTGCCCAGGATGCCGAGGATGCGCCGGAAAGGCGCGGCCCGAGCGCGATGTTCGACCGGCTCGATGCCGATGGCGACGGCACCATCTCCGTCGAGGAGTTCGGCGGTGTGCGCCTCGGCATGCTGCGTGAGGCGGATGCGGATGGTGACGGCGCGCTGACCCGGGACGAGCTGCAGACCTATGTCATGAACCGCGCGTTCATGCGCCGTGCCGAGGCGGCGGCACGCCTGCTCGACATTGATGGCGATGGCACGGTGACGCTTGTCGAGATCGAAGACCATCGGGGCAAGCGCTTCGCTCTTCTCGACGGCAACAACGATGGCACGCTGAGCCGCGATGAGCTGCAGCGCGGCGCCATGATGCTCATGCGCGGCAGGGGCGGGGACGGCCCGCGCTTTGCGATGCGCGGCGAGGAGCATGGCCCGCGCCACAAGCTGATGCGCCGCATGCACGGCATGGAGCGCGACATGCCGGCAATGCCCATGGAAGAGTCGCCGGGCGAGGAATAGCCGGCGCCGTGCGAAAAGAGGATGATCGACGGGCCCGACGGTGGCGCGGGGTCCGTCTTCCTCACCGGACGACCTCGTAGCCCGCCTCCTCGGACGCCGCGCACAGGCTCTCCCAGAAAGCGCGGGCCAGGGAGCGGAAGACGAAGAGATCGAAACGGTCGGGCCCGGTGCGCTGGATCTGGGCGAGAACGTCATGGTGGGCGGTGGCACGGCCTTCCGCCACCGGAAAGGCCGCGGCCGCGAAGTCGATCGCAAACAGCTTGGACAGCACCCACTCCGCGCGAGGGCCCGCCACCCGCAGCGCGATGCGGCCATGCGAAAGGTCGGTCAGGGTGCCTGTTTCGAGCGGCACCGCCTCGGTGAGCCGCGCCGTCAGATCGTCCCCGCCCGTCACCAGAAAACGGTGGGGACCGATGGAGAATGCGGTCGCCTGCTCGCCCACCGCTCCGGCATTGGGCAGGGCGGAGAGCGCAAGGCCGGTCGCGCCGGCCACGGCCCTTGCAAGCGCCTCCTTCTGGCCGGGCCAGGCGGCCGCTTCCACGATGGCGGGCGGTGTGACCTCGGCAAGTTGCACGCCCGGCCCGGCGGTCAAATTGCCATGGCGTCCGGGCCTGAAGGCCGCTCCGAGGGGAGAGATGCGCTCAACCATGCATTCGCCTTCCTTCCGGGTCATAGAAGTGATGGCTGACGATCTCCACCGGGCCGAACCGCTTGCGCAGCGGATCGGAGACGAAGGCGCGCGTGCCGTGGCGGGATTTGCCGCCCTTCACCAGCGCCAGGCCGATGTGCCTTTCCAGTGCGGGCGAGTAGCAGGCGGCGGTGATGTGGCCGATGCTTGCGCCCAGCTCGTCGAGGCTGCCCTTTTCCACGACATGCGCGCCGCCGCCCAGCGGCTGGCCGTCGAGCGAAACGATGCCGACCAGCCGCAGGCGGTTCTTGTCGATCAGGCTTTCGCGGTCCATGAGGGCCGAGCCGATGAACGGTTTCTTCTTCGACAGCATGCCGTCAAGGTAGAGGTCGCGCGCCGTGGTGCGCCCGTCGATCTCAGCGCCCGTCACATGCCCCTTCTCGATGCGCAGGGCGCCAAGCGCCTCCATGCCGTAGGGCGTGATGGCAAAGGGCTCTCCCGCGTCCATCAGCGCCTCCCAGACATGGGCACCATGGCCGGCGCCACAATAGACCTCATAGGCAAGCTCGCCGGAAAAGGAGAGGCGGCAGATCATCACCGGCGCGCCGGCGATCCTGCCATGCACGATGCCCATGAAGGGCAGGGCGACGTTGTCCACGCCTGTTCCGGTCACACAGGCTTCCAGAACGCGCCGCGCGTCGGGGCCTGCCACCGCCGCGCCCGCCCACTGGTCGGTTACGGAGGTGACGTGCACCTTGAGGTGCGGCCACACCGCATCCAGAAAGTATTCCAGATGCTGCATCACCTTGCCGGCATTGGCCGTGGTGGTGGTCATGAGGAAGTCATGCGCGCCGAGGCGCCATGTCGTGCCGTCGTCGAGCACGATGCCGTCCTCGCGCAGCATGAGGCCGTAGCGGGCCTTGCCGATCGGCAGGGTGGAAAAGGTGTTGGTGTACACACGGTCGAGAAACTCGGCCGCGTCGGGTCCCTTCACCGCGATCTTGCCGAGGGTCGAGACGTCGCAGATACCCACAGAGCGGCGCACGGCAGCCGCCTCGCGGATATAGGCCTGCTCTACCGTCTCGCCCGGCTGGCCATAGATCATGGGCCGGTGCCAGAGACCGGCTTCCATCATGCGCGCGCCGTGCCCGACATGCCAATCATGCATCGGGGTGAGCCGGTCGGGCTTGAAATGGCGGTGCCTGTCCGCGGCCAGCGCGCCGATCGACACGGGCGAGAAGGGCGGGCGGAAACGGGTGGTGCCGACCTCGGGAATGGGCAGCCCGCGCGCATCCGCCATGATGGCAAGGCCCGGCAGGTTCGATGTCTTGCCCTGGTCGGTTGCCATGCCCAGGGTGGTGTAGCGCTTCAGGTGCTCCACCGAGATGAAGCCTTCGCGATGGGCAAGGCGCACATCTTCCGCCGTCACGTCATTCTGGAGATCGACGAACGCCTTGCCCGCGGCCTTGATCTCGAGGACGGGCGCGGGCGCGGGGTCGAGCGCTGGAGCGGTGACGGCGGGCAGCCTTGCGCGTGACGGTTTCTTTCCCGCTGCCGCAAGGCCGGCATCGCGGCCGGTGGACAGCGCTTCCACCGTCGTCTTGGCGCCGGCGAAGGCGCCCGCGCCCACCCATGGCTGCATGGGGGAAGGGGGCAGGAAGGCGTGGAGCGCCTCGTCCCACACGGGCTTGCCACCAGCCTGGCTTGCCAGATGGATGGTGGGCGACCAGCCGCCCGAGACCGCCAGGCAATCCACATCCACGGGGCGGCCATCACCCGACACCCGCCCCGTGGCAGCATCGAAGCGCTGGATCGTGATCCTCGTCAGCCGCTTGCCCGCCGTGCCGGTCACGGCATGGCCCAGGAGAGGCTCGACGCCCGCTTCCTGCGCGAGCGCCCGCGCGGCGTCCGAAATTTCCGGCCGCACGTCGACGATGGCCACCACCCCGGCGCCGGCCTTTCTGAGCGCGGCGGCGGCGCGATAGGCGCCGTCATTGTTGGTGAAGACGGCGATCCTCTCGCCCGGCAGAACGCCATACTGACGTGCATAGCGTTCGGCCGCGCCTGCCAGCATCACGCCCGGCCGATCATTGCCGGGAAAGACGACGGGGCGCTCCAGGCTGCCCGTGGCGAGCACCACCTTCCCGGCGCGGATGTTCCACAGGCGCAGGCGCGGCAAGCCCTTCGCAGTGCCGGAGGGGCGATCCGCCACACGCTCAAGGGCGGCCAGCGTGTTGCCGTCATAATAGCCCCATACCGTCGTACGCGGCAGGAAACGAACGTTCTCCGTGGCGGCGAGCTTCTCCGCCATGGCCTGCGCCCATTGGTGGGCCGGTCTTGTCCCGATCATCTCGCCGGACCACAGCGCGCTGCCGCCGGCTTTCGGTTCCTGCTCGGCCAGGATGACGCGCCTGCCGGCCTTTGCCGCTGCCTCGGCCGCCATCAGCCCGGCGGGCCCCGCCCCCACCACCAGAACGTCGCAAAAGGCGTTCATCTCCTCGTAGCGGGCGGGATCCTTCTCGTAGCCGGCCCGCCCGAGACCCGCCGCGCGGCGGATGGCGTGCTCGCAGATCATCCAGAAGCGGGTGCCCTTCAGCGGGCCGAAAACGGGGCCCATGAAGGTCTTGTAGTAAAAGCCGGCGGAGAGCAGCGGTCCCGCAAGCTGGCCGAGCGCACCGAGATCGTATTCGAGCGAGGGAAAGCGGTTCTGGCTTTCCACCTCCAGCCCCTCGTAGAGCTCGATCTGGGTGGCGGGGATGTTGGGCTCGCGTCCATCGCCGCTCAAGACGGTCACGAGCGCGTTCGGCTCGTCCACACCGGCGGTGAAAATGCCGCGCGGACGGTGATACTTGAAGGATCGGCCGACAAGCGTGATGCCGTTCGCAAGAAGCGCGGAAGCCAAGGTGTCGCCGGGGTGACCGCTGTAGGTACGGCCGTCGAAGGTGAAACGCAGGGCCTGGCTGCGGTCGACGAGGCCAGTGCTGGCGGCGCGGCGTGGGCTCATGGTCTTGTGCCGCCCTGGTTCGACAGGTCGCTTGCGAATGCCGCGCCCAGCACCTCATGGCTCAGCGTGTCGCGCTCGACCACAATGTGGGCCCGGCAGCCGCCGATGTGCTGCCAGTATTCGCGATGCGGGCCGGCCGGGTTCGGCCGGTCGTAGACATAGGCATGCCAGGCATGCACATCCGTGGAGGCAGGGTCGGGCCGTTTTCGCGTGGCGTCGCCCTGATAGGAGAATTCCTGGACGTCGCGCGGGCCGCAGTGGGGACAGGGGATCAGCATTCTTCGCCTCAGTGCAGCTTGGGCGTGGGGCCCTGGCCCTTCTCGTCGATCACGGCGCCGCGCTCGAAACGCGACAGGGTGAAGGGGGCGTTGATGGGATGCGGCTCGTCCTTGGCGATGGTCCAGGCAAAGGAGAAGCCGGAGGCGGGCGTGGCCTTGAAGCCGCCATAGCACCAGCCGCAATTCAGATACATGCCGGGAAGCGGCCCCCTGGTGATGATGGGCGAGCCATCCATGGACATGTCCATGACACCGCCCCAGGAGCGCAACAGGCGCAACCGCGCGGTTGCGGGGAACATCGCCACCATCTCGCTCATCACCTCCTTCACGAGAGGCAGGTTGCCACGCTGGGCATAGGAGTTGTAGCCGTCGAGATCGCCACCGAAGACCAGCCCGCCCTTGTCGGACTGGGACATGTAAAGGTGGCCGCCGCCGAAGGTGACGACGCAATCGACATAGGGCTTCACGGCCTCCGTGACGAAAGCCTGCAGGACGTGGCTTTCGATGGGGAAGCGCTCGATGCCGGCCATCCGCATCAACCGGCTGGTGCTGCCGGCCACGGCAAGGGCGACCTTCCCGGCGCGAATGTCGCCGCGCGTCGTGGCCACGCCCGTGATCCTGTCGCCCTCGCGCAGGAAGCCCGTCACCTCGCAGTTTTCCACGATGTCGACGCCCAGCCGGTCGGCGGCGCGCGCATAGCCCCAGGCCACGGCATCGTGGCGGGCCGTGCCGGCGCGCGGCTGCAGAAGGCCGCCCACAACGGGAAAGCGTGCCCGCGGCGAAAAGTCGATACCCGGCACCCTGCGGGCGATTTCATGGCGCGTCAGCCACACCGCGTCGCCGCCGCCATGGCGCATGGCGTTGCCCCGGCGGATATATTCGTCGGCCTGGGCGGGTGAATGGGCGAGATTGAGGATGCCGCGCTGGGAGAACATCACATTGTAGTTCAGCGCGTGGGACAGGTTTTCCCACAGCTTTACCGAGAAATCGTAGAAGCGGATGGATTCGGGCAGCAGATAGTTGGAGCGCACGATGGTGGTGTTGCGGCCGATATTGCCCGAACCCAGCCAGCCCTTTTCCAGCACCGCCACGCGGGCAATTCCATGCTCGCGTGCCAGATAATAGGCTGTTGCCAGCCCGTGCCCGCCGCCGCCGACGATGACGACATCATAGGCGGGTTTCGGCTCGGCCTTGCGCCAGGCCGGCCGCCAGTCCCGATTGCCGCTCAGGGCATTTTTCAGAAGCGAAAGCGCAGAATACTCCGCCATCTCGGCCGTCATCCGTTCCCCATGCGTGCCAAGAAGCTATAGAGCAGCGGCAGATGGCAAGGCAAATAAAGCGCCATGGGTTTTCACATGGGCGACCTGCTGCCGGCTTTGCAGTGCCGTCGATGCGGGCTTTCTGGCGCGCATTTTATCCTTTTTCTTGGGCCGGCATTTACCCTGGCGCGCGAAAGTCGGCCGGATTCCAGGCAAGAAGGGCGACGTTTAGGAGTTCGGAAGCGCTTTCCCGCTAAAGGCGAACTTTCAAAGGGGCCTCGCCCCGGTGGGGAAATGGGAGCTTCGCCTTGGATGCGCGTTCCGAACGAAACGCCGTTCCGCTGGCCGTCGATCTCGACGGCACGCTGATCGCCACGGATCTTCTGTGGGAAAGCCTGTTCCTGCTCCTGCGCAGGAACCCGCTCTGCCTCTTCCTGCTTCCCCTCTGGCTGTGGCATGGCAAGGCGCGTCTCAAATGCGAGATCGCCGCGCGCATCGAACTCGACGTGGCGACGCTTCCCTATCGCGCCGCACTGCTGGAGCGGCTGCGCCGGGACAGGGCGGCCGGCCGGCGCCTTGTGCTTGCTACCGCCGCGCCGCGCCGGCTGGCCGAGAAGGTGGCGGAGCATCTGGGCCTCTTCGACCTCGTGGTCTGCACCGACCCCCACCGCAACATGGCGGCCTGCGCCAAGCGGCAGGCGTTGACGGAGCTGTTCGGTGACGGCGGCTTCGACTATGCGGGCAACGGGCGGGCCGATCTTCCACTGTTCGATGCGGCGCGCCGTGCCATCGTGGTGGCACCCGACAGGTGGGCGGCGCGCTGGCAGGCCGCGCATGGCGCAGAGCTGATCGAGGCCCGCAGGGTGACGATGCGCACCCTGGCACGCATGTTGCGCGTGCA
Organism: Chelativorans intermedius; assembly: GCF_025398255.1. Classification (GTDB taxonomy): domain Bacteria; phylum Pseudomonadota; class Alphaproteobacteria; order Rhizobiales; family Rhizobiaceae; genus Chelativorans; species Chelativorans intermedius. The sequence continues at coordinate 233,098 of NZ_JAODNW010000001.1, forward strand.
CCAGTGGTTGAAGAACATGCTCATCTTCGTGCCGGCGGTTCTGGCGCACCAGTACCTCAACCCCGGCGTGCTGCGCGACAGCCTGCTTGCCTTCATCGCCTTCAGCGCTGCCGCCTCGGCCATCTACATCCTCAACGACCTGTTCGACCTGCCCCTCGACCGGCGACACGCCACCAAGCGCCACCGGCCGTTCGCCAGCGGCCTGGTTCCGATCCCCGCCGGCCTTCTCGCCATGGCGGTGCTTCTGGCAATCGGCGCGGCGGCGGCGTTCTTCCTGCCGCTCGTCTTCACCGGCGTGCTGGCGCTCTATCTTGTCGTCACCACGGCCTATTCGATGGCCGTCAAGCGCATGCTGCTGCTGGACGTGCTGACGCTTGCCGGCCTTTATACGCTGCGCATCCTTGCCGGCTGTGCGGCGACCGGGATCGAGGTCTCGTTCTGGCTGCTTGCCTTCTCGATCTTCTTCTTCCTGTCGCTGGCGCTCGTGAAACGCTATGTGGAACTGCGATCGACCGAATTGCCGGCGGGCGAGCGCATCGCGGGCCGTGGCTATCGCGCGGAAGATCAGGAGATCATCGCCCAGGCGGGCATGGCCTCGGCCTTTTCCTCCGCGCTCGTGCTGGCGCTCTATATCCAGAGCGGCGCCTCGGTGGGGCTTTACGAACGGCCCTGGCTCATCTGGCCGCTCGGCCCCATCGTGCTCTACATCGCCATGCGCATCTGGATCTTGGCGCGCCGCGACGAGATGCACGACGACCCAATCGTCTTCATCATCCGCGACTGGCGCAGCCAGCTTTTCGCCGGCTTCGGCGCGGTCCTCCTGCTTGCGGCGGGACTCTAGCGATGGCACGTTGGCACAGCTTCGGGCGCGCCACGCCAGCTTCCACGCGTGCTCTCGGCGTCGAGGAAGCGATGGCCTTGATGCAGGCGGGAAGGGCCGCGCCTTGCGCGTTCCTGGCTTATGGCAACGGTCGCTCCTACGGCGACAGCTGCCAGAACGTCTCGGGCAGCCTCATCGTGACGCACGGGTGGAACCGCATCCTGTCCTTCGATCCGCGAAGCGGGCTTTTGAGGGCGCAGGCCGGTGCCATGCTGTCCGACATTATCGCGCTTGCCGCGCCCCATGGCTGGTTTCCGGCGGTGGTGCCGGGCACCCGCTTCGTCACGCTGGGCGGGGCGGTCGCCAATGATGTGCACGGCAAGAACCATCACCGACGTGGCACCTTCGGCTGCCATGTCGAAGCGCTGACGCTCATGCGCTCCGACGGGACGGTCCACGAATGCCGCCGCGACCGCGAGGCGGCGCTGTTTTGCGCCACCATCGGCGGCATGGGGCTGACGGGCCTCATTCTCGACGCCACGATCCGGCTGATGAGGGTGGGCGCGGCGGATGTGGAGGAGAAGGTGGTGCCCTTTTCCTCGCTCGATGCATATTTCGATCTGGCCGAGGAGGCGGATTCGGAAAACGAGTATGCCGTCGCCTGGATCGACCAGCTTGCGAGAGGAACGAGGGCTGGCAGGGGGCTTCTTCTGACGGCCAATCACGCGCGGGATGGCGTGTTCCGGCCGGCCGGGCGGGCGCGGCTCGCCGTTCCTTTCCAGCCGCCGTTCGGCATCTTGAACGGCCTGTCGCTGCGCCTCTTCAATGCCGCCTACCGGCGGGCGAAGGAGCGGGCGCCGGGGCCGCGCCGAACCGGATATGCGGACTATTTCTTTCCGCTCGACGGCGTGCGCCACTGGAACAGGCTCTATGGTCCGCGCGGGCTTTTCCAACATCAGAGCGTGGTGCCGGCGGGGGCGGCGCGCAGGGCGATCCCGGCCCTTCTGGAGGCGGCGCGTGCGGCAGGGCAGGCGTCCTTCCTTACCGTCCTGAAGCGCTTCGGGGCGGTGCCGTCGCCTGGAATCCTGTCTTTTCCCCGACCGGGCTACACCCTCACGCTCGACTTTCCCAACCGTGGCAGGAAGACGCTGCAACTCATGGAAGTTCTTGATGAAATCACGATGGAGGCGGGCGGTGCAGTCAATCCCTACAAGGACGCCCGCATGGCGGCGGAGACTTTCGCCGCCTCCTTTCCGGCATGGCGGGAGGTGGAGCGGCTGCGCGATCCGGCCTTCATGTCCGATTTCTGGCGGCGCACGGCTCTGCGGCTGGCCAGGGCCGCGCCAACAACCGTTCGAGCGGCCGAGTAGGGCGATGGAGAGGACATTGCCAAAGCGTAAGCGGGATGGGCGCGTTTTTAGCGGCCGGCTTCACGCGATCTTTCCATCCTTCGCCTATGGATCGAGGCGGGACAAGCGGGGCGGACAGCGATGAAATACATTCCCTTCATTCTCTTTACCGTGCTCACCAACGCGGCCGCGCAGCTCATGCTCAAGTACGGCATGATGAACCTGGGGCCGCTCACCTTCGCGGGGGTGAACCCGGCGGTGAAGGTTCTTCAGATCGTCTTCAGTCCCTGGGTCTTCGCGGGGCTTTGCACCTTCGTCATCTCCATGGCTTCGCATCTGTTCGTGCTGTCGAAGGTGGAGCTTTCCTTTGCCTATCCCTTTCTGAGCCTCGCTTATGTGGCGGTGGCCGTCTTCGCGTATCTGCTGTGGCGCGAGGATCTCAACGCCTACCGCATCGCCGGCATTGCGCTCATCTGCCTGGGCACGGTGCTGATCGCCCATAGCGGGCGCGCCAGCGCCGATGCGGCGGTGGCAGGCAAGATGGTTTCTTCCGAGAGGTCGACAATCCAATGAGACACATCATCTTCGGCGGTGACGGTTTTGTCGGCCGCCATCTCGCTCCCAAGCTTCTGTCCGACGGCCAGGAGGTCGTTGTCGCCGACATCACGAAGAGCGCGCTGCCGCACTACCGCGACGTGCGTTTCGTGCGGTGCGACGTCACCGATCCGGCAGCGGTCACCGCCGTGGGGATTGCGGCCGACGACATGGTCTACAACCTGTCGGCCAAGATGCTCTCGCCCATCCAGGTGCGGGCCAGGCGGCACGACTTCTTCTATCCGGTGAACTATCACGGCACCGTCCACATCATCGAGGCGATGGATCGGGCGGGGGCGAACAAGCTCGTCCACTTCACCACCGACATGATCTACGGGCACACGGTCTTCCACCCGATGACCGAGGACCACCCCGTGGCCCCGCTCGGCGAGTACGGGCGTTCGAAGGCCGATACGGAGGTGCTGGCTGCCGAGTGGCGCAAGCGAGGCATGAACATCTCGCTGTTCCGGCCCCGCCTCATCATCGGGCCGGGCCGGCTCGGCATCCTGGAGAAGCTCTTCAAGCTCATCGACCTGAACCTGCCGGTGCCGATGATCGGATCGGGAAGAAATCCCTACCAGTTCATCTCCGTCTTCGACTGCGCGCAGGCGGCCCGCCTCGCCTGGAAAGCCGGCGTGCCCAACGAGGCGTACAATCTGGGCTCACTCAACCCGCCGCCGGTAAGAAAGCTGCTGGGCCGTCTCATCCGCCATGCCGGTTCGCGTTCCTTCCTGCTTCCCACGCCCGGCTGGGCGGTGAAGCGCACGCTCGACCTGCTCGATCTTCTCAACATGCCGCTCATGGACCCCGAGCAGTATCTGATCGCCGACGAGATGTGCGTGCTCGATGTCTCGAAGGGGGAGCGGGAACTGGGATGGGTGCCGCAGTATCGCGACGAGGACATGCTGATTGCGGCCTATGACGAGTACCGGGCGAAGAAGGCGGGCGTTGTGCCCGGTGCCCGAGAAGTGCCGGCCGAATAGGAGACGCCAATGACCGCCATGACGAAGACCGAAGCCGCAGTTACGCTGCGCAAGAAGCCGGAACTGATGAGCGTGGAGGACGCGAAGGCGCTCGACACTGCCCGCATGGCCGAGCTCTTCAAGGCCCATCTCAACCCCGGACAGTTTCATTTCATGAAGCTGCTCGGCTTCCACAAGATAAAGGTCGAGCGCGCCGAGGGCATGTATTACATCGACCAGAACGGCCGCAAGATTCTCGACTTCTTCGGCGGTTTCGGCTCTCTGGCCTTCGGGCACAACCATCCGCGCATCCTTGCGGCACGCAAGCGGTTTCAGGAAGAAAAGCGCCACGAGATCGCCATCGCCTTCATGTCGCAATACGCCACCGCGCTGGCGCACAATCTGGCCGCCTGTTCGCCGGGTGGTCTCGACATGGTCTTTCTCGGCTCCTCGGGCTCCGAGGCGATGGAAGCGGCGGTGAAGCTCGCCGAGCGTGCCGCCGGCCCGAAGCGGTCGAGGATCGTCTATGCCGAGAACTCCTTCCACGGGAAGACCAAGGGCGTTCTCGCCGTTACCGACGGCAAGCTCTATCGCGGCGAGTTTCAGTTGACCGACAACACCGTCCGCGTGCCCTTCGGCGACATCGAAGCGGTGGAGAACGCTTTCCGCAGCGATCCCGGGATCGGCGCCATCGTGCTGGAGACGATCCAGGGCGGCGGCGGCATCGTCGAAGCGGCCCCTGAATTCTGGCGGAAGCTCAGGGCGCTTTGCGACCGCTACGGCGTGTTGTGGGTGGCCGATGAGGTGCAGTGCGGCTATGGCCGCACGGGGCGCTTCTATGCCTTCGAGCACTATGGCGTGGTGCCGGACATTACGGCGCTTGCCAAGTCGCTGGGTGCGGGCAAGGCGGCCATCGGCGCGATGATCGCAAGGCGCGATGTGTACATGAAGGCGTATGGCACGCCCAAGACGGCGATGATCCATGCGATGGCCACCTTCGGCGGCATCGGCGAGGCCTGCATCACGGCCATCGAAGGGCTCAACGTGCTCTATGAGGAAGGGCTGATGGAGAATGCCGAGACGACCGGCGCCTATCTCATCGAGCGGCTTGAAGCGCTCAGGGAGAAATATCCGCGCATCATCAAGGAAGTGCGGGGCAGGGGCTGCATGGTGGGCCTGGAGTTCCATGATTTCTCGCAGACGCTGCCGGCCGTGCTCCGGCCCATGGTGGCGGTGCTCGACGAGAAACTGAAAGGCTCGCTCTCGGGCTTTGTCGGTGCTCTTCTGCTGCGCGACCATGACGTGCTGGTCGCCTTCACCGAATACAACCGGAACGTCATTCGGCTGGAGCCGCCGCTCATTGCACGCCGCGAGCATGTCGACGCCTTCATTGCCGCGCTCGACGCCGTTCTGGCGCGCGGTGTGGCGGCGATCGTGAAGGATTTCGTCAAGAGCCAGATGGGCTAGGGGCAAAGGACGCAGGGAGAGGGGGATGGAAGGTTCGAGCCACACCGTCATCGGGCGTGCGCTTGCCACGGCAGCGGCGGAAGGCGTCATCCGCCGGCTCACCCGGCGGGCGGCGCTCGACCGCCTGGGCGGGCTTTTCCTGCTCCTCGGCGTTCTCGCGGTCGCTGCTTACGGCTGGCTCAGGCCGGACTATAACTGGGACATGGTGGCCTATGTCGCCACGGCGCTCGAAAACCGCGCTGAGGACGCCGAAACGCTGCATGCACAGGCGTGGGCGGTGATCGAGGAAGGGGCCGACGAGGCGCAGGAATACCACCTCAAGTTCTCCAACCCATACAACCTCAACCAATGGGAGAATCCCGAGGACTTCCAGTCCCAGCTCTCCATGTACCGGGTGAAGGTCGCCTATATCTGGCTGCTGCGGCTGCTCGAACCGTTCACCGGGCTTGCCGCGGCCGCGATCCTGCTCAGCGTCGTGCCCGCCATCGGGGTGGGCCTGCTTTGCCTGTGCTGGCTGTGGCGGGCGCAGGCGCTGCAGGGGGCATTCTTCCTTCTGCCGCTTCTGCTTCTGACCGACTATTCGCGCATGACGTCGGCCGTCGTGCCGGACATGCTTCTGGCTTTGGTCTCACTTGCCGCGCTCTACGCGCTCTGGCGGGGTCGGGAGTGGCTGGGGTGCGGCCTGCTTTTCGCCTCGGTCTTCGTGCGGCCGGACAACATCGTTCTGATCTTTGCCATTCTCATCGCTGCCGTGCTGTTCAACAGGCGCACGCTGCCGGTTTTCGTCACCTTCCTGGCCGCCTTCATCGCCTGTGTGGCGATCTCCCGGCTCGGCGGACATCCCGGCTGGTGGGCGCATTTCTATTTCTCCTGCGTGGAGATCCAGAACTCCATGGCCGGGTTCAACCCCGAGTTCTCGCTGCTGACCATGCTCAAGGGCTATGTGCGCGGCGCCGTGGTCTCGCTCCAGTTCAACGACTGGCCGGCCCTCCTGGCGGTGCTGGTGGCAGGCTGGGCCCTGCTTGCAAGGCAGGGCCGCATGGGCAACGCGGGAGCCAACGCGCTCGTCTTCGCGTTGGCCATCGGCACGCTCGGCAAGTTTGCCAGCTTCCCGCTGCCGGACGACCGGTTCTACTTCGTCTTCATTGCGGGCATGGGGCTCGTCCTGGTCTCGGCATGGCAGCCGCGTCTGAGCGGCACTGCGGCCACCTGACCTGGCTGCGCGGAAAGTCGCGCGCCGCCAGCGCGATGTCGCAATCAGGCTGCAATCGTCGCGCGGCGGCATCCTATGATCTGCCGGAAGAAGGTGCCAGAAGCGGCAGGCATTGGAGTGGCAAGGAATGGCAAGGTTCCCGGAAAAGGCGAAGGTGGTCGTCATCGGGCTGGGGGGCATCGTCGGCGCATCGGTGGCCCATCATCTGATCGAGCGCGGCTGGGACGACATCGTCGGCATCGACAAGTCGGGCATTCCCACCGACATCGGCTCCACCGCCCATGCCTCCGATTTCTGCTACACCACCAGCCACGACTTTCTGTCCTGCTGGACGACGCTCTACTCGATCGACTTTTACGACAAGATGGGGCACTACGCCCGCGTCGGCGGTCTTGAGGTCGCGCGTGTCGGCGACGATGCCCGCATGGACGAGATCAAGCGCAAGGTCGCCTCGGCCAAGGCTTTCGGCACGCGCGCCCGCCTCGTCGGTCCGGCAGAGATCAAGGAGAAGTTTCCCCTGATCGAGGAGGGGATGGTGCAGGGCGGCCTGTGGGATCCCGATGCCGGCCTTGTGATCCCGCGCTCCCAGACGGTCGCCGGCAAGCTCGTCGATCACGGGGTTGCCGCTGGAAAGCTGCAGGCCTTCGCCAATACCGAGGCGCAGTCTCTTCTCATCGAGAACGGCCGTATCAAGGGGGTGGTGACCAATCGCGGCACCATTCGCGCCGATCACGTGGTGGTCTGCGCCGGCCTGTGGGGGCGGCTTGTCGCGGAGATGGCGGGCGAGGATCTGCCCGTCATGCCGGTCGACCATCCGCTCACCTTCTTCGGCCCCTACACGCAATTTGCCGGCACGGGCAAGGAGATCGGCTGGCCGCTCCTGCGCGATCAGGGCAACTCCGCCTACATGCGCGATACCGGCGATCCGAACACCTCCGAAGGCGGGATGATCGAATGGGGCTATTACGAGGAGAAGGAGCCGCGCCTCGTCCATCCGCGCGACCTTCTGGAAAAGGACCAGGCCCGGCTTTCGCCATCGCAGCGCGACCTCGACCTGGAACAGGTGATGGAGCCGCTGGAGCGGGCCATGGAGCTGACGCCGATTCTGGCCGAGCTGGGCTATGACGAACGGCGCTCCTTCAATGGCCTTCTGCAGGTCACCACCGATGGCGGCCCCTCGGTGGGCGAGAGCCAGAAGGTGCGCGGGCTGTGGTATGCGGTGGCCATCTGGGTCAAGGACGGCCCCGGCATGGGCAAGCTGGTGGCCGACTGGATGACGGATGGACGCACCGCCATCGACCATCATGCCATTGATTTTGCACGCTTCTATCCGCACCAGCTGAAGGAGCGCTTCATCGAGGAGCGCTGCACGGAGACGGCCTGCAAGATCTACAATCCGGCCGTCCACCCGCGCGAGCCCTTTGCAGGCGGGCGCAATGTGCGCCGCTCGCCCTTCTACGAGCGCGAGAAGGAACTGGGCGGCTATTTCATGGAGCTTGGCGGCTGGGAGCGCGCCCATGGCTACGCCGCCAACGAACATCTCCTCGAAAAATATGGCGACCGGGTGCCGGTGCGCGAGAACGAGTGGGACAATCGCCACTTCTGGCGCGTCTCGAATGCCGAACATCTGGCCATGAGCGAGGATTGCGGCATCGTGAACCTGTCGCACTTTGCAATCTACGACGTGGCAGGCCCGGACCATGTGGCGCTCATGGAATGGCTGTGCGCGGCCAGGATCGGCGGCGACAACATGGTGGGCAAGGGCATCTACACCCATTTCCTGGACGACGAGGGAATGGTGCGCGCCGATCTGACCGTGATCCGCATGGCTGACCGCTGCCGTGTCGTGGACGGCGCGGATGCCGGTCCGCGCGACTTTCACTACATGCGCCGGGTGGCCGAGGACAAGGGCTTTAACGTCACGATCACGGATGTGACGGAGCAGTTCGTGACCATCGGCATCTGGGGGCCGAATGCCCGCGCAAACCTGAGGAAGGTGGTCGAAGACCCCGACGCGCTTTCGCCGGAGAATTTTCCCTTTGCCGCTATCAGGCCGGTGCGCATTGCCGGCAAGGATGTCACGGCCTTCCGCATTTCCTATGTCGGCGAGCAGGGTTGGGAGCTGCACATGCGCTACGAGGATGGCCTTGCCGTGTGGGACGCGCTGCGGGAGACGGGCGCCATCGCCGTCGGCATCGAGACCTATGCCAATTCCCGGCGCATGGAGAAAAGCCTGCGGCTGCAGAACGCCGACCTGCTGACGGAATACAACCTCTATGAAGCCGACCTGGCGCGCCCGAAGGTGAAGGAGGCCGATTTCCGCGGCAAGGCAAAGCATCTGGAGTATCGCGCCCGCGCGCATCAGCTGGCCATGCTGTGCACGCTGGTGATGACGCAAAACACCGATTCAAACGGGGTGGCCCGCTATCCGGTCGGCACATTGCCGGTCATGGATCCCGAAACCGGAGAGACGCTTGTCGACGCGCTTGGACGGCGCTCCTACACCACGTCCATCGCCTACGGGCCAAGCATCGGAAAGAACATCGCGCTTGCCTATCTGCCCTGGTCCTATTGTCAGGAGGGACGCAAGCTCATGGTCGAGTATTTCGGCGAGACATATCCGGTCGAGGTGGCGGCGGTCGGCTACAGGCCGCTCTACGACCCCGAGAACCTGAAGCCACGGAGCTGATTCCGCGCATTGTGGCGGGGTTCGCACAAATGTGATGGGTTACGACCGAACTCCTGGCTCGTCGAGATTGCCGGAAATCATTTCCGCGCTAGACTGGGTGCATGTTTCGGTCACTCGGACGCATGCGCTGGCCTGAGAGCGGCGCGCTGGTTGCGCTGGGTGTGTTCCTCGGCCTCGTTCATGGCGATGTGCGGCCCCTGCGCGCTCAGGAAGCGGTGGATGTCGAGCTGATCCTGGCCGTCGACGTATCCCTGTCGATGTCGCCGGCGGAGATGGAGATCCAGCGCGACGGGTATGCAGCGGCCCTTACCCACGAAACCGTGATCCAGGCCATCCAGTCCGGCCTGCACGGGCGTATCGCGCTCGCCTATTTCGAATGGGCCGGCAATTTTTCCCATCGTGTCGTGGTGCCCTGGACGCTGATAGCCACGGCAGAAGATGCCGCCCGCGTGGCGGAGAGGCTCAATGTCGATCCGCCGACCAGCGCGCGGCGCACCTCCATCTCCGGTGCCATCGACTTTGCCGCTGATCTGTTCGCAGAAAGCGGCTTTCAGGGGCAGCGCCGCGTGCTCGACATTTCCGGCGACGGACCCAACAACCAGGGCCGGCCGGTGACCGAGGCGCGCGACGCGCTTGTGGCCGGCGGCGTCGTCATCAACGGCCTGCCGCTGATGACGCGCGACGGACTGACCACCACCTATGACGTCGACGACCTCGACACCTACTATGCGGAATGCGTGATCGGCGGGCCGGGTGCGTTCATGATCCCGGTCAATGATTGGTCGCAGTTTCCCGAGGCGGTGCGCCGCAAGCTGGTGATTGAACTTGCCGATGGCGATGTCTTGCGGCACCCGTCCGTGATCCGTGTCCAGGCTGCGGCACCCTATGACTGCCTGATCGGCGAAAAGATGTGGCAGGACCGCACCTGGATATGGCGCCGGCAGGAACCGTGAGGCCACCTAAGCCGCGGCGAGCTGCTTGCGGTTTGCGCGCTCCTGCTGCGGCGAACGGGCGTAGAGCTCGCGATAGCACTTGGAGAAGTGGGAGGCGGAGACAAAGCCGCAGGCCACGGCCACCTCCACCACCGGCATGGAGGACTGCAGGAGCAGGTGGCGTGCCCGGTCGAGGCGGATTTCCAGATAGTAGCGGGCAGGGGAGCGGCCCATCTCCTGGCGGAACAGCCGCTCGATCTGGCGTCGCGAAAGTCCCACGGCCTCGGCGATCTCCACCAGCGAAAGCGGTTCCGACAGGTTGGCCTCCATCAGCTCGATGATGGCCAGCACCTTGGAATTCTGCACGCCGAGGCGTGCCCGCAGCGGCAGGCGCTGGCGGTCGGAGGGATTGCGCACGCGATCCGTCAGCATCTGCTCGCAGACGCGGTTGACGACGTTCTCGTCGAAATCCTCGCCGATGAGATGGAACATCATGTCCATTGCGGCGGTGCCGCCGGCGCAGGTGTAGATGTTGGTATCGACCTCAAAGAGGTCGGCAAAGACGTTGACCTTGGGAAAGCGCTCGGCAAAGCCCGGCAGGTTCTCCCAGTGGATGGCGCAGCGCTTGTTGGCGAGCAGGCCGGCAGCCGCCAGGATGTGCGCCCCGGTGCACAGGCCGCCCAGTGCGACCCCGCGATTGTACTCCTCGCGCAGCCAGGCAAAGACCGATTTGTTGGTATAGTCCTCCACGCCCAGGCCGCTGCACACCACCACCATGGTGGGCTTGTCGGGGCCCGTCATCTTCTGGCGTTCGTCGGCAAGACAGGTATCGACGGCCACCTCCACGCCGTTGGAGGCGCGCACCGGCTGCCCGTCGGCGCTGGCCAGCCGCCAGCCATAGGCCTCGTAGCCGACCATGCGGTTGGCCGCCCGCAGCGGCTCAAGCGCCGTCGCAAAGGCGATCATCGTAAAGTTGGGAACAAGAAAGAATACCAGCGACCTTTTCAGGGGCCTCTCGTCCCGCATGCACGCCTCCCGCGCACCGCCGCCCATCGAAACCAATGTCGTCAATGGACAACCCTGCGCTGAAAAAGCATTGTCTGTCAATGCAATGGGAAGGCGCGTCGTGAATATTCCTCAGCCGCGTGCGGCTGCCCGCAGGAGCAGCCTAGTTGATGAGAAAACCCAGGCGCAGCGCGGCCAGGGCGCCTGTTTCGCCAGGCATGGTGTTTTCCAGTTTCTGGCGCGGTGTGCGGCCTTGCACGCGGCTGCGGGCACGCAGGGCACGAAAGAGTTTCATGCTCGTCTCCATCGGTAATGCCGGCTTCCCGGCCGGGCGCCATGGCCTGCGATTGGATGGGCAGGGTTCCATTCGAGGCATCCATTACGCCCGGCCAGGGCCGGTGGCCGCGAAAAAAGCGAAGCGGCCGGTTGAAATTGCGACATCAGGCACGGGCGTCACCGTTTTGCCGCCGCCGGCCGGCGCGTCGCGGGCCGCCGGCCGGTGCGCGCATGCTCGGAGATGTCGCTGAACTCGCGGGCGAACGCCAGAAGTCTCTTCATGAACCTCATCGCACAACCTCCTTCCATGGGCTGCAGCACATCGTCCTGCGCGCCGGCTACCAGCGCCGTTCCCACAACGCATCCTCTGCGCGGCGGGTTGCGCCGTCAGGCCAGCCGATATCCTTGCGGATCTCAAGCGGCAGATTGCGGATGAAGCGTTCCGTGCGCCGGCGCTCCCAGCGCGCGATCCGCCGAGATAGATAGTCACGAATTGCGGTTTGAACAGACATCGCTCTCTCCTTTCCTCCACCGGACCTCCGGTTTCGGTCTTGACTATCTCGCCTTTCTTTTGTTCAATCAAACGCAATGAAATGATCTTTTGGTTCAGTCAAATTGAAGAGCGAACGATGAACGCCCCGGTCAACCATCCGCTGCCGCTGCTCGAGCTCGATGTCCTGCGCACCTTCGTGGCGATTGCCGAGACGGGCAGCTTCACCGCGGCCGCCAATGCCGTCTTCCGCACGCCTTCGGCCGTTTCCATGCAGATCAAGAAGCTGGAGGAGGTGCTGGGGCGCCCGGTGTTCACGCGCGATGCGCGCTCGGTGTCGCTGACGGCGGACGGAGAGCTGCTTCTTGGCTATGCGCGCCGCCTTCTGGCGCTCAACCGGGAGGCCGTGTCGAAGTTCGTGATGCCGGACATCAGGGGCATCGTGCGGCTCGGTTCGCCGGACGACTTCGGCGAGCGGGTTTTGCCCAGCGTTCTGAAGCGTTTCGCCCAGACCCACCCCGCCGTCGCCGTGGACGTGACCATCGACCAGAGCGTCAACCTCAGGAAGCGCATGGCCAGTCGCCAGCTCGACATAGTCATCGTCACCTGCCCGGACAGGTCGGCGGAGAACGGGCAGGAGTTCGAGGTGCTTCTCACGGAACCGATCGTCTGGGCCGGTGTGAAGGGCGGTTGTGCCCATATGCGCGAGCCGCTGCCCGTCTCCATCTGGGAGGAGGGATGCGCCTGGCGCTCGGCCGCGCTGGAGGCGTTGGGCCAGCAGGGGCGCAGCTACCGCGTTGCCTATATGAGCGCGCACACGGCGGGCCAGCGTGCGGCGATCCTGGCCGATCTGGCGGTGGCGCCGCTGCCCAAGTCCTTCATCGGCGGTGATCTGGTGGAGCTCGGCCCGGAGGACGGTCTGCCCAGGATGGGCAACTATCAGATCGGCATGGCGGTCACGCCGGACGCGCCAGCCCCGGTGCGCGCGGCGGCCGACCATATCCGCGCCGCCTTCGAGCTTTTCAACGAGACCGGGCGGTTCTGACCTGGCCGAATGGCGGCATCACCGCCGCCGCCGCGCGGCGCGTTCTTCGCGTGAGCGACGGCGCGGGCCTTCCGCTCCGGCGTCGCCCCCCAGCACCTTGCGCGGCGGCAGGGTTATCTGGCGGGCAAGCCTTGGGAAGGGGTCCAGCTTGTTGGGCAGCGCCATGGCGTGGACGAAATGCTCCTGGAATCGCGGCTCCAGGGCTGTCTCCACCTTCTCGATACGGCGCACCGTCTCCTCGATCTCGCGGCGGTGGTTGCGGTTGAGAAGCGCCATGCGGGCGCCGGTGCCGGCGGCATTGCCGACGGCGGAAACCTTTTCCAGTTCGCAGTCCGGGATCAGTCCCAGCACCATTGCGTAGGTCGGGTCGATGAAGGAGCCGAAGGCGCCGGCGAAGCGGATGGCGTCCACCGTCTCCACGCCCTGTTTTTCCATGAGCAGCCTGATGCCGGCATAAAGCGCCGCCTTGGCGAGCTGGATGGCGCGCACGTCGTTCTGCGTGATGGTGATGCGCGGTTCCCCGTCGCGCAGCAGGTATGAATAGGTGCGGCCTTCGGCAAGGATGCGCGGGCTCTTCTGCGCCAGCGTCCCGTCGATGACGCCGTCCTCGGAGATGATGCCGGAAAGATACATCTCGGCGATGACCTCGATGATGCCGGAGCCGCAGATGCCGGTGACGCCCGTGGTCCCGACAGCCTCCGCGAAGCCCGGTTCGTCGGACCACAGCGTGCTGCCGATGACGCGAAAGCGCGGCTCCAGCGTTTCGCGGTCGATGCGCACCCGCTCGATGGCGCCGGGGGCTGCGCGCTGGCCGCAGGAAATTTCCGCGCCCTCGAAGGCCGGCCCGGTGGGCGAGGAGGCGGCGACAAGGCGGGAACGGTTGCCGAGCACGATCTCGGCATTTGTGCCCACATCGACGATCAGCATCATCTCGTCCTGCCGGTGCGGCCCTTCCGACAGGGTGACGGCCGCGGCGTCGGCGCCGACATGGCCTGCGATGCAGGGCAGCATGTAGAGGCGCGCACCCGGATTGAGGTTCAGCCGCATGTCGCTGGCGCGCGCCTTCACCGCCCCGGAAACGGCGAGCGCAAAGGGCGCACCGCCCAGCTCCGTCGGGTCGATCCCCAGGAACAGATGGTGCATGATCGGGTTGCCGACAAAGACCGAGTCGAGGATGTCGGCGCGGTCGATGCCGCCTTCGGCCGCCACCTTGTCGATGAGCCTGGTCACCTCCTGGCGCACGGCCCGCGTCATCGCCTGGCGGCCGTCGGGGTTCATCATCACATACGAGACCCGGCTCATCAGATCCTCGCCGAATCGGATCTGCGGGTTTGAGGCGCCCGCCGAGGCCACCACACGGCCCGACAGCAGCGAGACCAGATGCATGGCGATGGTCGTCGAACCGATGTCGCAGGCAATGCCGTAGGCTTCGTTCTTGAGGCCGGGCCACAGCGCGATGATGCGGGCAGCATCTCCCGCGTCGTCGTCATGGTGAATGGCCGCGGTGACGGCCCATCTGCCCTCGCGCAGGATGGGCTGGACAAGCGCGAGCAGGTGTGTGTCCACCTCAAGATGCGCAAAGCCCCATTCCCTGGAGAGCGCGGCCTTCAGCCGGTCGAGATCGCCCAGCGGCTTGTGCATGTCGGGCTCGTCCACCTCGACATAGCAAAGCTGCACCGCAGGATAGCGCTCGATCAGCCGCTCGCCGGCATCCTTGCGCACCACCTGGGCGTTGACCACGGCGTCCTGCGGCACATCAATGACCAGGTCGCCCTGTATGGTGGCGGAGCAGGAGAGCCGCCGGCCGGCTGGAAGACTGCGCTTTTCCGCATAGCGCGCCTCCTTGGCGCCGACCGGGGAGATGTGGTCGGCCCGCGAGGAGATCTTGTGCTTGGCGAAGTGGCCTTCCTGCACCTCGATCTGGCAGCGCCCGCAGGTTGCCCGCCCACCGCACACGCTTTCCACATAGACGCCGAGCTGGCGCGCGGCATCGAGCACCGTGGTGCCCTTGGGAAAGCGCCCGCGCTTGCCCGAGGGCATGAAAAGCACCAGGTGGTCGGTGATGGTCGGTGGCGCGTTCATCGCAACAAGGGCTCGGGTTCTCACTGCCGGGGCAAAGGGAGGGGCTCGTTCACTTGCCGGCTTCTAGCCGCGCCCCATGCGCGCCATGCGTGCCTCGCGTCCGCCGCGCCGGCGTCCGGCCGGGGCGGCCGGCTGGCCGCCGCCATTGGCGTCCCGCGCGCCTGCTGCGGAGTTGCCGGCTGCCGGCTGGTGGTCGCGATAGGTCATGATCCAGGTGGTGCAGTTGGGATCGGTGCCGTTCAGCACATTGGCGGCGCGCACCATCTCCATCTCCTGCGGGCGGCACGGGTTCATGATGGCGCTTGTCATGCCCGCGCCGATCACCATGGGAATGAAGGCGGCGTTGATGCCGTGGCGGTGCGGCAGGCCGAAGGAGATGTTGGAAAGCCCGCAGGTGGTGTTCACCTTCAATTCCTCGCGCAGGCGGCGCAGAAGGGCGAACACCTGCTTGCCCGCCGTCCCCATGGCGCCGATCGGCATGACGAGGGGATCGACCACGATGTCGTGCGCCGGAATGCCGTAATCGGCGGCGCGCTGGACGATCTTCCGGGCCACCTCGAAACGCACATCCGGGTCTTCGGAGATGCCGGTCTCGTCGTTGGAGATGGCCACCACCGGCACGTCATACTTCTTCACCAGCGGCAGGATGGCCTCCAGCTTTTCCTCCTCGCCGGTGACGGAGTTGACCAGCGGGCGGCCCTTGGCCACCTTCAGCGCCGCCTCGATGGCGGCCGAGACCGAGGAATCGATGGACAATGGAACATCCACCAGATCCTGCACGATCTGGAGCGTCTGAACGAGAAGCTCCGGCTCGGTCGCGTTGGGGTCCACCGCAGTGACGCCGGCATTGACATCCAGCATGGTGGCGCCGGCGGCGACCTGATCGAGCGCGTCCTTTTTGACCGTCTCGAAATTGCCGGCCACCATCTCGGCGGCGAGCTTCTTGCGGCCTGTCGGGTTGATGCGTTCGCCGATAACGCAGAAAGGCTGGTCGAAGCCGATGACGACTTCCTTGGTCGCAGAGGCGACGATGGTGCGGGTCATTCACAGTCCTCCAAGGATATAAAGACTTCTTTATATCGTTATCTCGTGGGTTTCAAGCATGTGAGCGAATGAGGGTAGCGAGTGGCGAATAGGGAGTACGGCTTTCCGGGGGCCGGGCGAACGGCAAGCGCGCTTTGGAAAAATGCGGCAATGGCGAACGCCTTCCACACGCAGCTTCCCTATTCCCTATTCGCCATTCGCTCTTTCACCTCGCCGCATCCTTCACCATCTCTCCAGGCTTTTCCCGTGGTGCATCGAGAATGTGGTCGAGGCGCTCGGCCACCATGGCGTCGTCAGGGCCGGGCTCGCGCTTCCACGGGCGGCGGCCTTTGAGCACGCCAGATTCATGAACAATCTCGGCGACATACTCCTCCTGCCGGTATGCCATCACATGGATGCCGGACACGCCCTCGATCTCCTTCACCTCGTTGATGATGTCGATGCACAGGCGCTTGCCTTCTTCCTTCTGCTTCTCGGCTCCCTCCAGCCGCGCGATGATGGAGTCGGGAATGTGAACGCCCGGCACGTTGGAGCGGATCCAGCGTGCCGTGCGCGCCGAGGCCAGCGGCCCGACGCCGATCAGGATGAAGCACTTCTCGTGCAGACCCATGTCACGCACGCGCTTCATGTACTCCTTGAGCATCGGCACGTCGAAACAATACTGGCTCTGAACGAACTGTGCGCCAGCGGCGATCTTCTTGGCCAGCCTCAGGGGACGGAAGTCGTAGGGCGGGGCGAAGGGGTTGATGGCTGCTCCCAGAAAGACCGCCGGCGGCGTGGTGAGCTTGCGCCCGGAGAGGAAACGCTCCTCGTCGCGCATGGTGCGGATGGTTTCGAGAAGCGACATGCAGTCGAGGTCGAAAACGGGCTTGGCGCCCGGCTGGTCTCCCGCCTGCACGCCATCGCCTGTCAGGCACAGGATGTTGGAGACGCCCATGGCCGCCGCCCCCAGCACGTCGCCCTGGATGGCGATGCGGTTCCTGTCGCGGCAGGCGATCTGCATGATCGGCGCATAGCCCATGCGGGTGAGCAGCGCGCAGATGCCCATGGAGGACATGTGGCAGTTGGCACCGGAGGCATCGACGGCGTTGATGCCGTCGACCCAGCCGTCGAAGACGGCAGCGCGCTCATAGACGTCCTGCGCGTTGGCGCTGTCGGGCGGGTTCAACTCGGCGGTGACGGCGAACTCGCCGCGCCTCAAGATCCGCTCCAGACGCCCGCGCGAGGAGTGGCCGGGCAACGGTTCGAGCGGCAGATGCGCGCCTTCCGGGTTCTCGTCGGGTTGGGGCAGGCGGCTCATGCGGTCTCCCGTGCCTTTTTGCGCTCGGCGGCGGCCTGCGCGGTGACGCGCAGCCAGGCCGAGCTCTCGCGCAGCGACTGGTCGACCGGCTTTTGCACGGCAAGGATGGAGTCGCGATTGCGCATTGCCTGCGCGCCTTCCCACGCCTTCACCCACACGCAGGGCATGTCGGGCTCCACCTCGCAATTGCCGTTGGCCCGCACGCCGCCGCAGGGGCCGTTGCGAAGCTGCTTGGGGCAGTTCATGGGGCAGGACATGCCGGTGGAGGAGAGAATGCACTGGCCGCACATGCGGCAGTCGAACATGAAGCCCTTGACGTGCCGCTCCACGAATTTCACCGGCCTTTCCGCGCGCGCATAGCCGATGGCGTTCCAAACCGGGTGCAGCATCAGGAAGACATGGGCGAAGCGGGCATACAGCCCTTCCAGAAAGCGCGCATGGCGCACCGACCAAAGACGCATCGTGTAGCGCCGTTGCACGCGGCGCTGCGGCGAGACACCGGCCGGCCGGTAGGCGAGCAGCGCGCGCGCCTTTCTCACCAGAGTCGCCTGGGTGACGCGGGGCTTGCGTTCGGGCTCGCTG
The DNA here is from genome assembly GCF_025398255.1 of Chelativorans intermedius. Classification (GTDB taxonomy): domain Bacteria; phylum Pseudomonadota; class Alphaproteobacteria; order Rhizobiales; family Rhizobiaceae; genus Chelativorans; species Chelativorans intermedius. The sequence goes on from NZ_JAODNW010000001.1 coordinate 250,948, forward strand.
TCACTGCTTGGCATGTCCGCCTGCCTTGACGAGCGCCTTCAGCCGCTCGTCGGGAAAGTCGCGCTCGATGGCCGCCAGCGCCTTGTCGGCCTCCGCTTCCAGATCGTCGCCTACGGCGACGGGCTCGCCACGCCGCCATTCGGCCAGATAGGCATCGGTGTCGCGCGCGCCCACGCGCATGGCGCACATGTCCACGGCCTCGATGAAGCGCGGCGGCAGCTCGCGCTTGGCCGTCTTCCGCCCCTTCTTCACGATCACCTGTGCGGGGATGTCGCGCCAGTAAACCACGATCAGATCGGCCATCTCGTTTCCGTTCCCTTGTCCTGTGTTGGAGCATTGCCGCAAGCGCCCGGGCCTCGCTTGCTGCGAGACGACGCGCTTGCTTTCAAAAACGACGCGGGCCGGCGGGGGTCAAGACGCGATGAGAACGCTGGCAAGAACGCTGGCTGCGCCGATGACCACGGCGATGACCGCCAGGGAGAGCACCCCGCAGGTCACGGCTATTCCCAGCAACACGCCGTCGCGCTCCGACAGGGCCAGGCCAACAAGCGCGCAGGAGAAGGCGGGAAACCAGTTGCCGAGTGGAATCGGCAGGGTGACGGCGACCGCGAGCACGAAGGCGATCAGGCCGATAAGGCGGTCGGCATGGTCGCGCGCGAAGGGCCATACGCGCGGGCGGATGAGCTGCTCGGCCCATTTGAGCCGCGGGATCAGGCGCTCGCTTAAGCGGCGGAACTGCTCCGCGCTCACCGACTTCCTGAGGACGAAGCGCGGCAACCAGACGGTGCGTCGGCCAAGCAGCATCTGCAGCGAAAGCAGGATGAGCGGAAGGCCGAGCACCAGCGTGCTGCCGGGCGGCAGGGGCAGCATGTTGAGGCAGGAAAAGAAGATCAGCAGCGTGGCGAAGCTGCGGTCGCCGAGGGCCTGGCGCAACGCCTCGACCGTCACAACGCCCTCGGCCTCTCTGGCCATCTCCTCGAAGATCGTGGACAGGCGACGCGGCGGATGGCCGGCGGCAGGCTGTCCAGACGCCATGCCCAGATCCGTTCCCTCCGCCTTCACGTGCCCGTTTCCTTTTCCCTTGCGCGCACAGCATCTTCCCGCGCCGCGGTTAAGCTTTCATGACAGGTTTGCGGGAAACGCTGCCGTGCCAGACAAGCGGTCGAATGAAGCCTTTTTGTGGTGGCCTTTCAAGTCGCCGGCGCACGCGCCGCCACGCCGGCCAGCGCCGTCGCCAGATCGCCATATCCGGTGAAGCGGCGTTCATAGGCAAGGCCCAGAAAGGCGGCAGCCTCGCGGGCCACCTTTTCCAGCGCCGGATCGTCCGTCTGCGCCAGATAGACGAGCTTTTCGTAGTTGCCGAAATAGTCCTTCACCAGCTCCGGGTGGCGGTCGAGACGCAGCGGCTTCAGGAAGAAAGCCTCGAAATGGCGGCAAAGGAAATCCGTCATGTAGAACGACAGCATGTCGCCCTCGCCGATTGCGGCAAAGGCATCGAGCCCCTGATAGAAGGCGAAGCAGTGAGGCCCGGCGATGCGCTCCACCCCATGCTTCTCGCATATGCGGTCGATCCGGCCGCCGGTTCCGCAATCGGCGTAGCCGACGAAGATGTGTCTGTAGCCTTCCTCCCTGGCGCGGATGATGGCCGTGTCGAGGGCGGGGGGGATGCGCGCCGGCCGATAGTGAAACTCCGCCGGCAGGCATGTCAGTTCCAGATGGTCGAGGCCCATCCGTTCGCGCACGGCCAGCACCTCGCGGGCGATCATCCCGCAGGCGATGACCAGAACCTTCTCGCCGCTCGTGCGTTGCGGTGATGTCGTTGCCATTTGTCCTTCCCGCGCCATAATGGGCGCTTCGAAACGAGGAGACGCACCATGAGCGGCATCGTCACGCGCATCGTCGTCCTGATCGCCATTATGGGGACAGCCGGCGGCTGTGCCAACACCATCCGCGGCGTCGGTCAGGACACCGCCAATATGGTGGACGCCACCCAGCAGGCGGGACGGGCCATCGGCAATTCGGCGGCCAGCGGGTCGTACTGACGGCGCTTCTAGACGGCGGCGTTCACGTTGTGCTTGCGCCGCATCAGCTCCTTGGCGGTCTCCACCGCCACCGCGGCATCCCGGCAGTAGGCATCGGCGCCGACGGCCTGCCCGAACTCCTCGTTGAGCGGCGCGCCGCCCACGAGCACGATCAGGTCGTCACGGATGCCCTTCTCCTTGAGTGCGTCGATGACCACCTTCATGTAGGGCATCGTGGTGGTCAGCAGCGCCGACATGCCGACGATGTCCGGCTTGTGCTTCTCGATGGCTTCCAGGTAATTCTCCACCGGGTTGTTGATGCCCAGGTCGATCACCTCGAAGCCCGCACCCTCCATCATCATGCCGACGAGGTTCTTGCCGATGTCGTGGATGTCGCCCTTCACGGTGCCGATCACCATCTTGCCCTGCTTCGGCGCGCCGGTTTCGACGAGCAGCGGACGCAGAATGGACATGCCGGCCTTCATCGCGTTGGCGGACAGAAGCACCTCCGGCACGAAGAGAATGCCGTCGCGGAAGTCCTCGCCCACGATGCGCATGCCCTCCACCAGTGCCTCGGTCAATACGCGGTAGGGCGCCCAGCCGCGATCCAGCAGGATGCGCGTGCCTTCCTCGATCTCCTCCTTCAGCCCATCATAAAGATCGTCTTGCATCTGCTGGACGAGTTCGTCGTCGGGCAACTCGGAAAGAATGATTTCGTCGTCGGACATTCGCCTGGCTCCTGCCGTATCCTGCCGTGCGCAATTCGGCCAAAATGCATGACCGCGTCTACATAATCTGCCTCTCGCCCGTTTCCATAGCCGAATTGCGACGCGATGCAAAAGGAAAGCGACTGAAAAATCGCCTTCTTCGCTGGGCGGCGGGGCGGTTGCGGGCTCCGTCGCTCTCAATGCGACACGGTCTGGCGCTTGCGGAACGTTTGCCGCCGCGCGTGTGGATACGATGGGCTGGAGAGAGGTGCTTCGCGCTCTTGCAGGCGCAGCGCCGGTGCATCCAGGGATGAAGGCGATGAACCAGAAGGTGTCGATCGACGAGAACATGCAGGTGAGTGGAGCCGGCGGGGGCCGGCGCGGCCGCGGGGAGCGCGGCGGCGCGGCAGCCCGGCGCGCGGCGCGCAGCGGTGGCGGTCCCGTTCAGCAGCTCGGCTATATCCGTCGCGTGCGGCCTGCCCACGAGATCCTGGATGAGGAGGGCCTTGCCCTCATCGAAGCCAATGCAGACACGGTGCTGGAGGAGATCGGCATCGAGTTCCGCGACGACGCGGAGGCGCTGGCGTTGTGGAAGGAGGCTGGCGCCGATGTGCGGGGCGACCGGGTGCACTTTCCCAAGGGTCTTTGCCGGGAGCTGCTCAAGACGGCGCCTTCGGTCTTCACCCAGCACGCGCGCAATCCCGAGCGCTCGGTCCAGATTGGCGGCAATGCCACCGTCTTCGCCCCGGTCTACGGCCCGCCCTTCGTGCGCGACCTCGACGGTGTGCGCCGCTATGCCACCATCGAGGATTTCCGCAACTTCGTGAAGCTGTCCTATATGGCGCCTGCCATCCACCATTCGGGCGGCACCGTGTGCGAGCCGGTGGACGTGCCGGTCAACAAGCGCCACCTCGACATGGTCTATGCGCATATGCGCTTTTCCGACAAGCCCTTCATGGGCTCGGTCACCGCGCCAGAGCGCGCCGAGGACACGGTGGAGATGGCGAAGATCCTGTTCGGCGAGGAGTTCGTCGACAACAACACCGTCGTCATCAACCTGATCAACGCCAACTCGCCCATGGTCTTCGACGAGACCATGCTGGGGGCGGCCAAGGTCTATGCGCGTAACAACCAGGCGTGCATCGTCACGCCCTTCATTCTCTCCGGCGCCATGAGCCCGGTCACGGTGGCCGGCACGCTGACCCAGGTGCTGGCAGAGGTGCTGGCGGGCGCTGCCTTCACGCAGCTCGTGCGGCCGGGAGCGCCGGTGGTGTTCGGCACCTTCGCCTCGTCGATCTCCATGCAGTCGGGCGCGCCCACCTTCGGCACGCCGGAGCCCTCGCTCGTCTCCTATGGCGCGGCACAGCTCGCCCGCCGGCTGGGGCTGCCCTTCCGCACCGGCGGCTCGCTGACGGCATCCAAGGTGCCCGATGCGCAATCGGCCTATGAGAGCGCCAACACGCTCAACTCCACCGTGATGGCGGGCACGAACTTCGTGCTTCACGCCGCCGGCTGGCTGGAGGGCGGGCTCGTCTCCTCCTACGAGAAGTTCATGATGGACATCGACCAGCTCGGCATGCAGCAGCGCCTGTGCGAGCCCCTTGACCTGTCGGAGAACGGCCAGGCGATGGATGCCATCCGCGAGGTGGGGCCGGGCAGCCACTATCTGGGCTGCGCACACACTCAGGCGAACTTCCAGACCGCCTTCTACCGCTCGACGATCGCCGACAACAATTCCTACGAGCAGTGGCAGGCGGAAGGCGAGAAGACCGCGCAGGCCCGCGCCAACCAGCTCGCCAGGAACTGGCTGGAATCCTACCAGCCTCCGGCGCTCGACGAGGCGATCGACGAGGCGCTGCAGGACTACATCGCCCGTCGCAAGGAGTCGATGCCGGACGCCTTTGCCTAACCGCGTCCGCGCCGCCGCTCCCGCCGGCCGGCGGGGGCGCTGGCAGCACCGCTCTGGGCCGCCCCCTTGTTGCGCATGGGGCCCACGCGCGCCTCGATCTCGGCAATGGTGGGCGGCTGTGTCTTCTTGTGCTCGTCGAGGGCCCTGCGCATGGCGGCCAGATGTTCGAACGTGGTGCCGCAGCAGCCGCCGATGATCCTGGCGCCGCCATCGACGGCAAGGCGCACATAGTCGGCCATCAGCTCCGGGGTGCCGGAATAATGGACCTCCGCGCCACGGAACTCCGGCACGCCGCAATTGCCCTTCACCACCACCGTGGCCTGCGGGCGTGCCTCCACCATGTCGAGCAGGGCGGCCAGGATGTCGGGCGCGCCGACGCCGCAATTGGCGCCGACGGCAACCGGCTTTTCGGGAAGATCGTCGGCCACCGCGTGAATGTCCTTCGGCGCCAGGCCCATCATCGTGCGCCCGGCGGTGTCGAAAGAGCCGGTGTAGGTATAGGGCAGGCCGGCGCGGATGGCCGCTTCCGCAGCGGCGCGGATTTCGTCGGGCGCCGACATGGTCTCGATCCAGGCAACCTCGGCGCCGCCGGCCTTGAGCCCCTCGATCTGCTCCAGGAACGCCTCCACGGCCGCCTCGTATGTCAGCGCGCCGAGCGGCTGCAGAAGCTCGCCCGTGGGGCCGACCGAGCCGGCCACGATGACGCGGCTGCCCGCCTTTGCCGCCACCCGGCAGGCGATCTCCGCCGCTTTCCTGTTCAGCTCGAACACGCGGTCCTGCGCGTTGTGCAGCTTGAGGCGATGGCGCGTGCCGCCGAAGGAATTGGTGAGGATGATGTCGGCACCGGCGTCGATGAAACCCTGGTGCAGCGCCTCGATCTTTTCGGGTGCCGTCTCGTTCCACAGCTCCGGCGCTTCGCCCGACTCCAGCCCCATGGCAAAGAGATTGGTGCCTGTCGCGCCGTCGGCGAGGAGCACGCCCTTTTCCGCCAGCAGCGCATCAATGGGATTGTGCATGAAAACGCCTTCCGATCCGTGCTTAGAGAGATTGGATAAGGATATAAAGAAGTCTTTATATAGGGTCAATGGAGGGATTTCCGCGCAGCGGGCTGCCCTCGGCGATCGCGCGTTTCAGTCCAGGTCAAGGCGGCGCACGAAGTCCGCCGTCTCGTGTGCGTTCACCTCGGCAATGCGGATGAGGCCGTCGAAATGGCGGGTCAGCGTGGTGATGGTCTGGCGGGCGTTCAGCACCAGATACATGCCGCCGAGATAGATCGCCGCGCGATAGGGGCCGAAGATCGTGTAGGGGGCGGAGAAGCGGGCCCGCCAGTCGAAGAGGAACAGGCGGAAGGTCGGATAGAGATCGTCGATGAGATCGGCCATATGCGCAAGCTGCCGGGCGCGCACCGCGCGCGGCAGGCCGCTCCAGCGGCCAAGCCCGCGGGCGAACAGCTCCAGCGTCTGGCGCGGCATGCACACCTCCATGTCGGTCTCGGGGCGGCGGTTGTAGTCCACGCGGTACTGCGCCTCGTCGCGCTGGGCTTGGCGGCTCGTCTTGGCGGCATCGGCCTCGAAGTCGATCACCTCGTCGCTCCTCAGGAGGTCTGGAATGCCCGACGGCACATAGCGGATCTTGGTGCCCACCGCCTCGGCGTGCCATCTGGCCAGCAGCGTGCTGCCAAAACCGCCTTCCGCCTCCGCGATTTCCATGTTCTCGCGCAGTTCGCCGGTGATGCCCTCGTCCTGGCTCAGGCCCAGAAGCCAGTCCAGCGAGACCTGATGGCGCGCGGCGATGTTCATCAGCGTCTCGGCGCGCGGCAGGCGCGTCGAGCTGCCGGCCAGAAGCTGGGAGAGGGCAGAGCGGTCGATGCCCACGGCGGCAGCGAAGGCGGACTGGTTGAGCCCGGAGCGCTGAAGGAGGATTTTCAGCCGCTCGCGGAAGATCTCGGAGAGATCGCGCTTGTCGATGGCCTGGCTCATTGACGCGATTCCGCATGTTTGTTTATTAAAGTCAACAAATGCTATATTTTGTTTCTATTCGCAACGTTTTGTGCGCATTCTCGCATTGCCGTGTCCCCGCTCTCCTGACATTTTCCTGTCAGGAACACGCAATGGCGTCGGGCATCCGTCCCGGCGCCCGTCGATCGGGACAGGGATGGAAAAGAGGAACGAGCGCCGGCGCGGCCGCCCGGCGGTTGAGTGGCCGACTGTTGTTTTGATCGTGTCCTGCTATGCCGTCTGGGCCGCTGCGGGCGTTGTCGTCTGGCCTGTCTGGCCACTGGCGGCGCTCCTGCTTCTTTCTCTCGCCATCGCGCTTCACTCTTCTCTCATGCACGAGTGCCTGCACGGGCATCCGACGCGCAGCGCGCGGGTCAACGAGGCGCTGGTGGGCCTGCCGATCGGGCTCGTCTACCCCTATCGCCGCTTCAAGGCGCTGCATCTGCGCCATCATGCCGACGAGCGGTTGACCGACCCCTTCGAGGACCCCGAAAGCTACTACCGGGCGCTGTGGCAGTATGAAAAGCTGCCGGCGGTGGTGAAGCGCCTACTCCAGATCAACAACACCATGCTCGGCCGGTTCGTGCTGGGTCCGCCCATCATGAATGCCGCCTTCCTTGTCGGGGAGGCGAGGCTTCTCATCGCCGGCGACAGGACGGTTTGGCGCGCCTGGGCGCTGCATGCGGCGGGTCTGGCGGTCGTGCTGCCGATCATTGTCCATGTCTTCGCCATGCCGCTGTGGCTGTACATGCTGGTGCCGGCCTGGCTCGGCCAGTCCATCATCTCCGTGCGCACGTTCGCCGAGCACCAATGGTCCGAGCGGCCGGATGGCCGCACCATCATCGTCGAGCGTTCGCCGCTTGCCTTCCTGTTTCTCAACAACAACCTGCATCTGGTGCATCACAAGATGCCGCATGTGCCCTGGTATCGTCTGCCGGCGCTTTATCGCGAAAGGCGGGAAGGGTGGCTGGCCATGAATGGCGGCTATGCCTATCCCAACTATTTCGCCCTTTTTCGCGATTTCGCGCTGCGTGCCAAGGAGCCGGTGCCTCATCCGGTGCTGCGGCGCGAGCCGCATCCGCCGCGTGCCTTTCGCCCGCGTGTGCGCGGCCGCTCGCTGACCGGGTCGGGAAGTGTTCCCGTTCCCGCCCGGCCAGCCAGGGAGTAGCCCTTGCCTTTCGCGACGCGGGTGGCGGATAAGGCGCCATGAGCTGCCTTGTCGCCGCCCTTCCCATGTATGACTGGCCGGAGATGCGGGCCGAGACGGATGCCTTCTGGGCGCGCGCCTGCGCGGCGCTGCGGCGGGCGGGCATCGACGCGCCCGCGCGTCTTGCGCGCCGCAATGCCGACCTTCCGGCGGTGCCCGGCGGCATCCGCGACGCGCAGGGCCGCCCGGTCGCGCCCGACCCGGCAACCCTGCCGCCGGAGGCATTCGACCTTTCGGCGCTGTGGCGCCATCCGCGCCTTCTTGTGGGACAGACCTGCTGGGGTCCGATGGAGGCGGGGCTGCGGGACCATGTGCAGGTCGTCGGCCAGCCCGACTACTCGGCCCATGAGGGCGGGGAAGGGGCGCTCTATTCGAGTGCGATCGTGATGCGCCGTGGCGAGGCACCCATCGTTGCCGCGCCGGCGGAGGGATGCGCCCGCCTTCCGCTGGCGCTGATGCGCGGCCGGCGCCTTGCCTACAACGACGCGCTGTCCATGTCCGGCCTGCTGGCGCTTGAACGTGACCTGCTGGCGGCGGGCGAAGGGCCGGCATTCTTTGCGCAAAGGATCGAGACGGGCTCCCACCGCGCCGCTGCGCTGGCGGTGGCCGAGGGGCGGGCGGATGTCTGCGCGCTCGATTGCCGCACATGGGCGCTCGTCCGGCGCTTTCTGCCGCAGGCGGACGGCCTCGTCGCGGCCGGCTGGACGGCGCGGCGAAAGGGCCTGCCCCTTGTCACGGCACGCGCTACGCCGCCGGAGCAGCTGGCCGTCCTGCGGCGGGTGCTTGGCGCTTTTCCGTCTCCATAGGTCGCGTCAACCCCGCATTCGCTCTCCCTGCGGGTCGAACAGCGGCAGGCGGTTGATGCGCGCCGGGCGGCGCTCGCCGAGGATTTCGATCGCGAACAGTCCTTCGCGCTCGTCCGTCGAAAGTTCCGCCGGCACATAGCCCTGGGCCAGCGATTCTTGCACGAAGTGGCCGTAGCCGCCCGATGTCACCCAGCCGACGACGCGCCACTCCCCGTCTTCAATGCCGCCGCCGGCGCTGGCGGGCACGGCCTCGCCGGTGCGCGTGAAGCGTGGCGCGCCGAAGCCGTGCGGCCTTTCCACCGTGCCGAAATCCTTTGCCCCGACCCGCGCCCAGATCGGCTCGTCGCCCATCACATCGGCATCCAGCGCATCGACGACGAAGGAGACGCGGGCAAGCTTCGCTCCCTCCGCCCGTTCCCTGGCCGCTGCCTCCCGGCCGATGAAATCGCCCTTGTCGAGCCTGACGAAGCGCTCCATCCCCGCCTCGAAGGGACCGTAGATGGGCCGCAGCTCGCGGAACCAGGTGGGGAAGTTCTTCTCCAGCCGCATGCACAGCAGCGCCCGCATGCCGAAATCGGCAATGCCGAATTCGGCCCCTGCCTCCTTGATCGCCAGATAGATGCGCCGCTGATAGGCGGGCTGCATCCATATCTCATAGCCGAGGTCGCCGGTGTAGGTGAGGCGGCCCACCATGGCCGGCGCGCCGGCAACCGCCATCTCGCGGAAGTCCATGAAGCGGAAGGCATCGCCGGACACGTCCTCGTCCACCAGCCTCTCCAGCACCGCCCGCGCGTGCGGTCCGGCAATCGAAAGGCCGACCAGCGTCTGGTCGAAGCGGTGGATGCGCACAGAGCCATCCTCGGGCAGATGTCGCTCGAACCAGCGCATATGGTAGATCTGCGCGGCCGATGATCCCCACAGCATGAAGCGCCCGGCCTCGATACAGGCGATGGTGAAATCGCCGATGATCCTGCCCGTCTCGTTGAGCATGGGCGACAGTGCGATGCGGCCGGCCCGCGGCAGGCGATTGGTCATAAGCCGGTCGAGAAAATCCTTCGCACCCGGTCCTGAGACCTCGTATTTGGCGAAATTGGCGATTTCGGTAACGCCGACGCGCTCGCGCACCGCGCGCACCTCCGCGCCGACATGGCGAAAGTCGTTGGAGCGGCGGAAGGAGACGATATCTTCGGCCTTTTCGCCCTCGGGCGCGAACCACAGTGGCGTCTCCAGGCCCCAGGAGTCGCCCATCACCGCGTTGTTGTCGCGCACCATGATGTCGTAGAGCGGTGTGGTCTGCGCCGGCCTTGCGGCAGGCAGCTCCTCGTTGGGAAAGCGGATGGAAAAGCGCCGCGCGTAGTTCTCACGCACCTTGGCGTTGGTGTAGCGCAGCGTCGCCCATTCGCCGAAGCGGGCGACATCCATGCCCCAGACATCGAAGCCCGGATCGCCGTCCACCATCCAGTTGGACAGCGCCAGCCCCACGCCGCCGCCCTGGGAGAAGCCGGCCATTACCGCGCAGGCCACCCAGAAGTTGGTAAGCCCGCGCACCGGCCCCACCAGCGGGTTGCCGTCAGGCGCAAAGGTGAAGGGGCCGTTGATGATCTGCTTGATGCCGGCATTCTGAAGCGCCGGGAAATGGCGGAAGCCCGTCTCCAGCGAAGGGGCTATGCGGTCTATATCGGGGGGCAGCAGCTCGTGGCCAAAGTCCCAGGGGGTTTCCCGGGGCGACCATGGCCGGCAGGCCTTTTCATAGGTGCCGAGCAGGATTCCGTCGCGCTCCTGCCGGGTGTAGATCTCGCCCTTGAAGTCGATGACACCAACGAGCTCGCGCCCGGTCTCGCGGTTGAACGCCGCCACCTCCGGCATCGGTTCGGTGAGCAGATACATGTGCTCCATGGCGAGCAAGGGCAGCTCCAGCCCCACCATGCGGCCCACCTCGCGCGCCCACAGGCCGCCGCAATTGACCACGTGCTCGGCCTTCACCGTGCCTTTCTCGGTCACCACGTTCCAGGTGCCGTCCGGTTCCTGGGAAAGCTCCACCACCCGGTTTCTGAGCACGATCTCGGCACCCAGCTTGCGCGCCGCCCGGGCATAGGCATGGGTGGTGCCGGAGGGGTCGAGATGGCCCTCCACAGGGTCCCACAGCGCGCCGACGAAATTCGTCTCGTCCATCAGCGGGAACATGGCCTTGGCTTCTGAAGGGGTGATCAGCTCCGTCTGCATGCCGAGATAGCGGCCCTTGGCATGGACGAGACGCAGAAAGTCCATGCGCTCCGGCGTGTCGGCCATCATCACGCCGCCCGTCAGGTGCAGCCCGCAGGGCTGGCCGGAAAGCGCCTCGATCTCCTTGTAAAGCTGCACCGTATAGGCCTGCAGCTTGGCAACGTTGGGGTCGCCGTTGAGCGTGTGAAAGCCACCTGCCGCATGCCAGGAGGAGCCGGAGGTGAGCTCGGAACGCTCGATCAGCAGAACGTCGTTCCAGCCGGCGCGCGCCAGATGATAGAGCACCGAACAGCCCACCACGCCACCACCAATCACAACAACTTTTGCATGAGATTTCATCGGGTTATGCCCCCTCGTGCAGAAATTGATTCATAGATCTGAGACATTGATTCAAGTTCGCCGGCTGGCGCGGCGCGCCCTCTCAATAATCCGTCGGTGCGCCACCCTCGCGGATGCGGCGTTCGACGAAGTCGTCCAGTTCCTCGCGGATGGCGGCGTCCATGGGCGGCGGCTCGTAGGCGGCGAGCCGCGCCTTCCACAGCCGATTGGCGTGCTCCATGGCGGTGGGGCTGCCCGCCTGAGTCCAGGTCTCGTAGTTGCGCCAGTCGGAGATGAGGGGGGCGTAGAAGGCGTCCCTGTAGCGTGCCTGGGTGTGGGGGGAGCCGAAGAAATGGCCGCCGGGGCCCACCTCGCGAATCGCCTCCACCGCCAGCGCGTCCTCGCTCAGGTCGAGAGGGGCCAGAAACTCCGCCACCATCTGGAGAAGATCGATGTCGAGCATCATCTTCTCGTAGGAGCAGACGAGCCCTCCTTCCAGCCAGCCGGCCGCATGCTTGACGAAATTCGCGCCGCCGTGGATGCAGCCCCACAGCGAGAACACGCTTTCATAGGCCGCTTGGGCATCCACCGTGTTGGCCGCGCACACATTGGAGCTGCGATAGGGAATCCCGTAGCGCCGGGCAAGCTGGCCGCCGACGATCTGCGCCTTCATGTATTCCGGCGTGCCGAAGGCCGGAGCGCCGGAGCGCATGTCCACATTGGACGTGAAGCCGCCATAGCCCACCGGGGCGCCTTTTCTGACCATCTGCGAGAAGGCGATGGCGGCCAGCGCCTCGGCGTTCTGCTCCACCAGAGCGCCGGCCACGGTGACGGGCGCCATGGCGCCCGCCAGCGTGAAGGGGGTGACGATGATCGCCTGCCCGTGGGTCGCCATCTGGATGATGCCTTCCATCATCGGCACGTCGAGCTTCAGCGGCGAGTTGGTGTTGATGACGGTGAAGCAGGAAGGCTCGTCGCGGAACTGCTCGGGGCTGACACCGCGCACGATGCGGGCGATCTCGATGCCGTCCTGGTTGCGCTCCCTGCCCAGGGAGTAGATGTGAAAGCACTTGTCGGTGAGCGTGACGATGTCGCGCAGGCATTCCAGGTGCCGGATGCCGGGGTGAATGTCCACCGGCTCGACGGGATAGCCGCCCAGGCAATGGATGATGTTGTGCATCTGGGCAAGCTTCACGAAATTGCGGAAATCCGCCTGGTTTCCCGGCCGCCGGCCGTTGTCGGCGTCGGAACAGTTGGGTGCGGAGGCGATCTGCGCGAAAATGATGCTGTCGCCGCCCATGGAGAGGTTGTGCGCGGGATTGCGTGCGAAAACCGTATACTCCGACGGGCAATGGGCGATGAACTCCATCACCAGCGCGGCGTCGAAATGCACCCGCTGGGTGTCATCGCGCACATCCGCGCCGTGGCGGCGCATGATGGCGCGTGCCTCGTCGTGCAGCACCTCGATGCCGATTTCCTCCAGCACCCTGAGGGAGGCGAGGTGAATCGCTTCCAGCTCGTCGTCGGAGATGAGCCGCGTCGGCGGGAAGGGCACGCGCAGCCGGCGGAAGGGAGGCTGGCTGAAGGGGCCGTCACCGCCTCGCTTCGCCGCGTTGGCGGCACGTCCGCCGCGGCGTGTGCGGCCTAGCTCCTGTTTCGCCTCGGCGGCGGTCCCGGGGATGGTCATGAGATGCCTCGCTGTGCGTTGCAACCGCAGGCATCATGGCGTCTTGCGGGCCGTGCCAACAACGATGCGGCGACTGAAAGCGCAAGAGAAGCGACATTCCGGCAGGTCGGATATGCGAAACCGCGCCCTCCGGTCGGAGAAACGCGGTTTTGAAAGACATTCGCAGTGCCGCCCGCAGGCGGGGCGGCGGTCCGCTCCGGTACGCGAGACCTTTTCCGGAGCCGGGGAGGACCCTCATGTCCGCCGCGTTTCGTTTTAGGCGGACATTGTTACCGGGAGGTTATTAAGTGCTTGCGCAATTCTTAATCGGGCGATTTTTTACCCGGCTCAGGTTGTTCACCCGCCGGTCTTTCCGCGCAGGAACTCGATGATGCCGGAGAAGTCCCTGCCGCCATTGCCCATGGCCTCGAACAGGGCATAGAGCTGCGCGGCCTCGGCGCCGAGCGGCGTGGCGGCCCCGACGGCCTGGGCGGCTTCCTGCGCAAGGCGCAGATCCTTGAGCATCAGGCTTGCGGCAAAGCCCGGCTGATAGCCGCGATTGGCGGGCGAGGCGGGCACAGGCCCCGGCACCGGGCAATAGCTGGTCAGCGACCAGCACTGGCCCGAGGAGGTGGAGGCGACATCGAACAGCGCCTGGTGCGACAGGCCCAGCTTTTCGGCCAGCACGAAGGCCTCGCCGACGCCGATCATGGAAATGCCGAGGATCATGTTGTTGCAGATCTTGGCCGCCTGGCCGGCGCCGCCATCGCCGCAGTGCACGATACGGCCGGCCATCGGGTCGAGGATGGGCTGCGCCCTGCCGAACGCCTCCTGATTACCGCCTGCCATGAAGGTGAGCGTGCCGGCCTCGGCGCCGCTCACACCGCCGGAAACCGGTGCATCGACGCTGAGGTGCCCGTGCTCGGCGGCGATGGCGTGCGCCTTGCGGGCTGAGGCCACGTCGATGGTGGAGGAATCGATGAAAAGCGTGCCTCTGGCGGCGCGCGGCGCGATGTCGGCATAGACCGAGAGCACGTGGCTACCGGCGGGCAGCATGGTGATCACGGCCTCCGCGCCGTCCAGCGTCTCGGCAGCGCTTTCTGCTGCCAGCACGCCACGGTCGGCCGCCTTTTTCAGATTGTCCGCCACCAGGTCGAAACCGCGCACCGTGTGGCCGGCCCTGACCAGATTGGCCGCCATGGGGTTGCCCATGTTGCCGAGGCCGATGAATGCGATCCTCGCCATGTCCTCCTCCTTCCGGCGGGCTCAGCGCCCTACCAGATGTCGCGCGATGATGACGCGCATGATCTCGTTGGTGCCCTCCAGGATCTGGTGCACACGCAGGTCCCGCACCAGCTTCTCCAGGCCGTAGTCGTGCAGATAGCCATAACCGCCGTGAAGCTGCAGCGCCTGGTTGGCGACCTCGAAACAGGCATCGGTCACGAACCGCTTTGCCATGGCCGACCATTTCGTGGCGTCGGGCGCGCCGGCATCGAGCCTGGCCGCCGCGGTGTAGAGAAGGGTGCGTGCGGCCGCCAGGTTCGTCTCCATGTCGGCCAGTTTGAACTGCAGCGCCTGAAAGCGGTTGAGCGGCTGGCCGAAGGCTGCCCGCTCGCCCGCATAGGCCAGCGCCTTCTCATGCGCTGCCTGCGCGCCGCCGAGCGAGCAGGCAGCGATGTTGAGCCTGCCCCCGTCAAGGCCCGCCATGGCGATGCGGAAGCCTTCGCCTTCCCCGCCCAGCAGGTTTTCGGCCGGCACGCGGCAGTCCTCGAGAATCACCTGCCGTGTGGGCTGCATGCGCCAGCCCATCTTCTTCTCCAGGGGGCCGAAGGAAAGGCCCGGCGTATCTGCGGGCACCAGAAAGGCGGAAATGCCCTTCGCTCCCTCCTCGCCGGTGCGGGCCATGACCACATAGATGTCGGAGGCGCCAGCACCCGAGATGAACTGCTTGACGCCGGTGAGCACGTAGTCGCCGCCCGATTTCACCGCCCTGGTGCGCAGGGCAGCCGCATCGGAGCCGGAGCCAGGCTCGGTCAGGCAATAGCTGGCGAGCCACTCCATGGATGTGAGCCTGGGCAGGAAGCGCTCGCGGCATGCTTCGTTGCCGAAGGTATCGACCATCCAGGCAGCCATGTTGTGGATGGAGATGAAGGAGGAGAAGCCGGGGCAGGCGGCGGCCAGCGCCTCGAAGATCAGAACGGCCTCCAGCCTGCCCAGCCCCGAACCGCCGGCCTCCTCCGTGCAGCAGATGCCGCCGAAGCCGAGCGGCGCCGTGCGGCGGATCACGTCGAGCGGAAAATGCTGCTCCCGGTCCCAGCCCAGCGCGAAGGGAGCCACATTCTCCGCGGCAAAGCTGCGCGTCATCTCTCTTATCGCGCGCTGCTCCGCGCTGAGGCTGAACGGCCCCGCACCTTCCTCGGTGAGCTCCATGCTCTGCTCCCGGCACTTTCTCCTTGTCTGGGGAAGAGTAGCGCATTGGAGGGCGCGCGCAACGGGCCGATCGAGGTGCGGCTGTCGAAGAAGGGGCTGAATGGACATAAATATTCCAGCGGGAGGGAACTCTTTTGGCGGTCGGGGATTTTGGTCATGATGCCCTGTGCTCGCCACCTTGCGCCGGCTCGGGATGCGGGATAATGGCCGTGATGATGCCGACGAATTCCGAAAGCCCCGCAGGGGCCCGCCCGCCGCAACCGACCGAACTGGCCGGCGACGTTCTTCTGCTTCTGCGTCTGGTGCTGAAGGATGGCGAAATGAACGCGGCCGCCGAGGGCGTTCTGCGCCGCGTGGCCTGGCGGGCGTTCGCCATCGACGCGGCTGCCTTCGAGACGTTTCTGCCGGCCTTCCGTCTTCATGGCGAGAAGGGGGCAGACCGGCTGCGCGCCGCCCTGCGCGCCCGGCCGAAGGGCGAGCGCCGGCTGCTTGCCGCGGCGCTGGCGGCAGCGGCGCTGAAGGATGATGCGCTGGTGCTGCGGGAGGAGCGGTTGCGCGCACGCACGGCGGCCATTCTCGACCTGGGAGAAGACGAGACGGGCTGAGGCGGCCTGGCCGCAAGGTGGAGCACGCGCCCGGTTTCCCGGTGTGGACGCTTGTAGGGAACAAGGCCCGGCAGCCACGGACGGATTGCGAGGGCGTGTTCGGCGTCCCCCGCGTCGGCCTACAGCATTTTACAGCCAGATGGAATCATCTGGTGTCGCACAAATGCGGCAAAAACAAAGAGATGGACCGGATCAGCGTTGAAACGATGAACCGGTCTAGCCGGCGGACGCGCGCGCCAGGCGTCTTTGCAGGGCGCGTTCGAGGTCCGGTGCGGCAGCCACCAGCGCCCGGGCGGGCTGCGTGCGCGGCTGGTCGAGCACGGCCCGGGCAGGGCCGGCCTCCACGATCCTTCCCTCATGCATCACCATCACATGGTCGGCGACGGCGCGCGCAACCGTCAGGTCATGGGTGATGAACAGATAGGCGAGCCCCAGCCTGCGATTGAGATCGGCGAACAGGTCGAGGATCTGGGCGCGGATCGACACGTCCAGCGCCGAAACCGGCTCGTCGGCGACGATCAGCTTCGGCCTGGTGATGATGGCGCGGGCGATGGAGATGCGCTGGCGCTGGCCGCCGGAGAACTCGTGCGGGTATTTCTCCATGTCGGCGGCGGCGAGTCCCACCTGCTCCAGCGCCTCGGCCACGAGGGCGCGCCGGCGCCGCCTGTCGGGCCTTTCGTCCAGAAGATGCAGCGGCTCGGCCACCAGCCGCTCCACCCGGTGGCGGGGGTCGAAGGAGCCATAGGGATCCTGGAACACCACCTGCATGTGGCGGCGCACGGGGCGCAGCGCCTCCTCACCCTTGTCCTGAAGCGTCATTCCCTGAAAGCGGATGGTGCCGCCGGTCGGCCGGTCGAGCGCCAGGATCATGCGGGCGAGCGTGGATTTTCCGCAGCCCGACCGGCCAACCAGCGCCACCGTCTGACCGGGCTGCAGCGCGAAGGTGACGTTATCGACGGCGCGAATGCTCTGTCTTCGCGAAAGGAGCGAGCGGCGGGGGAGGGGATAGTCGCGTGTCACCCCTTCCACCTGCAGCAGCGCTTCGCCGTCGCTCTCGCGCAGCGCCGCCGCGCGGGCCGGCACATGGGTGGAGGCTTCGGCAAGCTGGCGGGTGTAGGGATGCCTGCGTTGAGTGAGCGCGGCCGCCGTCTCTCCCGCTTCCATCACCCTGCCATGGCGCAGAACGGTGATCCTGTCGGCCATCTCGGCCACCACCGCCAGATCGTGCGAGATGAGAAGCAGGCTCATGCGATCCTCCTCGACCAGGCTGCGCAGCAGATCGAGGATCTGCGCCTGCAGCACCACGTCGAGCGCCGTCGTCGGCTCGTCGGCGATGAGCAGCTTCGGCTTGAGGGCGCAGGCGATGGCGATGACCACGCGCTGGCGCTGGCCGCCGGAAAGCTGGTGTGGATAGCGGGACAGCGGAAACTGCCTTTCCGGCAGGCCGACGCGCTCCAGCATGGCGCGGGCGCGCGCCTCGGCGTCTGCCCGGTTGGCGCCGGTGTGCCAGCGAATACCCTCCGCCACCTGCTCGCCGATGGTCTTGACCGGGTTGAGTGCGGTCATCGGCTCCTGAAACACCATGCCGATGTCATCTCCGCGCAGCCGGCACATAGCGGCCTCCGGCGCGGAGAGGATGTCGATGCCGCCGAAGCGGATGCGCCCGGAGGCGCGGGCAGCGTGCGGCAGAAGCTTCATCACAGCAAGCGCCGTCATCGACTTGCCGGAACCGGATTCGCCTACCAGCCCCATCACCTGACCCTCTTCGATGGCAAGGTCGATGTCCTGCAGGATCGGCGTCCGGCCGATCGAAAGCGACAGCTTCTCGATCTCCAGAAGGCTCATCGTTCGCGCCTTATCCGCGGGTCGAGCACGTCGCGCAGCCCGTCGCCCAGAAGGTTCAGGCCCAAGACGGTGATGACGATGGCAAGACCGGGGAAGAGGGCGAGATGCGGGGCGACCGCCATGCGGGTCTGCGCATCGAAGAGCATCCTCCCCCAGGAGGGCATGGGCGGCTGGGCGCCGAGGCCGAGATAGGAAAGCCCTGCCTCGGCCAGGATGCCGAGGGCAAACTGGATGGTGCCCTGCACCAGAAGCAGGCTGGCAATGTTGGGCAGGATGTGCTCGACGGTGATGAGGACCGCGCCCTTGCCGGCTGCGCGGGCCGCCAGAACGAACTCGCGCGGCCACAGC
Organism: Chelativorans intermedius; assembly: GCF_025398255.1. Taxonomy (GTDB): domain Bacteria; phylum Pseudomonadota; class Alphaproteobacteria; order Rhizobiales; family Rhizobiaceae; genus Chelativorans; species Chelativorans intermedius. Next base: position 269,030 of record NZ_JAODNW010000001.1, read on the forward strand.
GACAGCGCGCCGGCGCGCGCCACACGCGCAAAGACGGGCACGTTGAAGATGCCGATGGCGATGATGGCATTGACGGCGCCGGGGCCGAAAATCGCGGTGATCATCACCGCCGTCAAAAGGGCGGGGAAGGCGAAGACCACATCGTTGACGCGCATCAGCGCCTCGTCCGCCCAGCCGCCACGCGCGGCCGCCAGCGCGCCCAGCGGAACGCCGAGCCCCATGCCGATTCCCACCGCCACGATGGCCACGGCGATGGAGTTGCGCGCGCCGATCATGATCATGGAAAGGATGTCGCGGCCCATATGGTCGGTGCCGAAGGGATGGGCGAGGGAAAGGCCCTGCATGCGCTCGGCCACCGCAAGGCGCGTGATGTCGTAGGGGGTCCAGAAAAAAGAGACGAGCGCCATCGCCGCTACAAGTCCGGTGATAACGAGCCCCACCAGAAAGGAACGATTGGCAAGCGCCTTGGCCAGCACATGGCGTTCCGGCACCGGCGTGAAGGTCGAATCGAGGCTCATCGGCTGCTCCTCAGCCGCGGATCGACGACGGCATAGCAGATGTCGACCAGGAGATTGATGAGCACGATGGCGGCGACCAGCAGCATCACCACCCCCTCGACCACGATCAGGTCCCGCTGGCTGATGGCCTGGAAGACGAGCCGGCCGAGCCCCGGCAGATAAAAGACATTCTCGATGATGATGGTGCCGGCCAGAAGAAAGGCGAATTGCAGGCCGAGGATGGTGAGCACCGGGATCATGGCATTGCGCAGCCCGTGCCGCCACAGCACCTTGCGGCGTGGCAGGCCCTTGGCACGGGCGGTGCGGATGTAGTCCTCCCCCAGGACCTCCAGCATCGCCGAGCGGGTGACGCGGGCGAGGATGGCCGCCTGCGGCAGGGCCAGCGAGACGGCGGGCAGCAGAAGCGCCTTCACGCCCTGCCACAGCCCGTCCAGGCCCACGCCCCAGCCGGAGAAGCCGCCCGCCGGCAGCAGGCGCAGGCCCACCGCGAAGACATAGACCAGCAGCATGGCGAACCAGAAATTGGGGATCGCCACCCCCACCTGGGCAAGCCCCATGGCCAGCGTGTCGGAAGGCCGTCCATGCCGGGCGGCGGCATAGATGCCGACGGGAATGGCGATTGCCGTGGAGAGGGCCAGCGCCATGAGGGCGAGCGGCAGCGAGACGGCCAGGCGTTCCGCCACCAGCGCGAGCACCGGAGAGGAGTAGGTGTAGGAGCGGCCGAAGTCGCCCCTTGCCATGCCGAACAGCCAGTCGAGATAGCGCAGCGCCACCGGCCGGTCGAGACCCATCTCGGTGCGCAGCGCGTGAAGCGCTTCCGGGCTTGCGTTCATGCCGAGCATGATGCGCGCCGGATCGCCCGGCAGCACTTCCAGCACGAAGAAGACGACGAGAGAGGCCGCCAGAAGGGTGAGCAGGCCGACCGCGAGCCGCTTGAGGACAAAGGCAGTCATGGGAGGCGTCTTGCGGTCCGATTGTCGCCGTCACGGCCGTTCGCCGTCCCGCCGCATGCCCCGGTTCTTTCGCGCCGGCGCGAGCGGGCTGGCCGTAATGGGGCTTTGGACCGCATGGGAGCGCCGACGATCTTCTATTCCGTCCACCGCACCTTGGTCAGGTCGTTGGCCTGAATGGGCGCGTTCTCCCAAAGTCCTTCGAGCCGCGCGTCCCAGACCCCGGTCTTGGGAAGCTGGAACAGGAAGCCGTTCACGGCATCCTCGGCGATGATGCGCTGCGCGGTCTGATACAGCGTCTTGCGCTTTTCGGGGTCGGAGGTCGTCTCCAGCTCGTCCATCACCGCGTCGAAGGCCGGGTTGTCGTAGTTGAAGTAATAGTCGTCGCGGGCATAGATGTTGATGTCGTTGGGCTCGGTGTGGGAGACGATGGTCAGGTCATAATCCTTGTTGGTGAAGACCTGCTCCAGCCATTGGGCCCATTCCACCGGGATGATCTCCAGCTCGATGCCGACCTGGCGAAGCTGGGAGGCGACGATCTCCCCGCCCTGGCGCGCATAGGCGGGCGGCGGCAGCTTCAAGGTGGCGGAAAAGCCGTTCGCAAGGCCGGCCTCGGCCAGAAGCGCCTTTGCCTTCTCCGGGTCATGGGCATAGGTGTCCGTCAGGTCGATATAGGCCTCGTTTGCCGGCGAGAAGTGCGAGCCGATGGGCACGCCATTGCCGGCGGAAGCGCCGAGGATGATCTCCTCGCGGTCGAGCGCATGGGCGATGGCCTGGCGCACCTTCAAGTTGTCGAACGGCGCCTTGCCGTTGTTGATGGCCAGGATCGTTTCCCCCTCGGTGGCACCGATCATCACGGTGAAGCGCGGATCGGCCTCGATCTGCGGCAGCGCGTCGCCGGCCTGCAGGTTGGGGAAGGCGTGCACGTCGCCCGAAAGAAGCGCGGCCACGGAGGCGGCGGCATCAGGGATGAAGCGGAATTCGGCCGTCTCCAGCGTCACCGGCTCTCCCCAGTAATTCTCGTATCTGGAGATGGTGACCGAGGAGCCCCTGGCCCAGTTGTCGAACCGGAAGGGGCCGGTGCCCACCGGCTTTTCCTTGTTTGTCGGGGCCGATTCGGGCGCCACGATCACCGCATCGCCCCATCCCATGTTGTAGAGGAAGGAACCCTGCGGATGTCCGAGCGTCACCTTCACCGTCGCGGGGTCGACAACCTCCACCGTCTCGATGGCGGAGAACAGCCCCTTCTGCGCATTGGTCGAATCCTCGGCGCGGGCCCGGTCGAGGGAGAACTTCACGTCCTGTGCGTCGAAGGCGGTTCCGTCGTGAAAGGTCACGCCCTCGCGCAGGTGGAAGGTATAGGTCAGCCCATCCTGCGAGACCTCCCAGCGTTCGGCAAGCGCGGGCTGCACCTCGCCGTTGGGGCCGATGCGGGTCAGCCCCTCGAACACGTTGGCATAGACGATTTCGTCGATGGCCGCGGCCGCCCCCGCCGTGGGGTCGAGATGCGGCGGCTCCAGCACGACGCCGAGAACCAGGTCGCTTCGCGCGCCGATGGCCGCGCTACCGGATGTCAGGAAAAGCGCCGCCGCGCCGAGCATCGTGGCCAGTGTCTTCATGCCGTACCTCCCATTGTTGGGTCGCGATTGAAGCGCGAATCGAGAAGCGAGTAAATTGCCTTCATGCTGCCGCATGCAGGAGCGCGTCGAGGCTGGCGGCCATCACCTTCGCCGATTCTGCCATGTCCTCGATCCCCACCCACTCGTCCGGCCGGTGGGCGAGGTCCAGGATGCCGGGGCCATAGGCCACGCAATCATGGAGATGGCCGAAGCGGACGACGTGCTTCTGATCGTAGGTGCCCGGCGAGATCACATATTCCGGCTCCCTGCCGAAGACGGCGCGGATGGCGCCGGCAAGCGCGGTCGGCACCGGTGCGTCGCGCTCGGTCATCAGGGGCAGCACCTCCATCAGGTCACGGATTTCGTAGTCGAAGCGCGGGCGCCTGCGCTTCAGCCGCTCCAGGATGGCGATCACCTCGCTCTTCACCTCGGCAATGTCTTCCTCGATGAGGAAGCGGCGGTCGATCACGAGCCGGCAGGAATGGGCGACATTGGGGGAGGGCAGCCCGGGGAAGAAATCCTCCGTCTGGCCGCCATGGATGGAGTTGATGTTCAGGGTGGAGCGGCGCGCCTCCTCCGGCACCACCGGCATGCGCGTCTGCTTCCTGTCGAGGGCGGGAAAAAGCTCTTCCTCGAAGGCGGCGAGGACCGCACCCATGTGGCGGATCGCCGAGTCGCCCAGGAACGGCATGGAACCATGGGCGATCGTTCCCCGCGTCTCGATCTGCGCCCACCACACGCCGCGATGGCCGAGGCATATGCGGTCCTTGTTGAGCGGCTCGGGAATGATGACATGGTCGACGCGCGGCCGGGAGAAGAAGCCCTGCCTGGCCAGATGCGCAACGCCCCCATAGCCGCCCGATTCCTCGTCGGCCGTGCCGGAGATCTCGACGGCGCCGGGGAAGGTGGGGTGGACGGCCAGAAACGCCTCCACCGCGATGATGGAGGCGGCCAGGCCGCCCTTCATGTCGCAGGCGCCGCGGCCGAACACCTTGCCGTCGCGGACGACGCCGGCAAAGGGATCGAGCGTCCAGCCGTCTCCGGCCTCCACCACGTCGATATGCGAGTTGAAATGCACGGTGGGGCCGGGTCGTCCGCCCTCGCGGCGTGCCACCACATTGGTGCGCGGATAGCGGTCGCAGTCTCCGGGCGCGCCCTCGCCGCGAATGAGCCGGGTCTCGAAGCCGCGGGCGGCAAGCCGCCTGGCAATATATTCCGCGCATGGCGTATAGGCTTCGCCCGGCGGGTTCACCGTCGGAAAGCGGATCAGATCGACGGTGAGGGCTGCGAGTTCCTCGATGCGCTCGTCCACGGCGCGCAGCAGTCTTTCATCCATGGCGGCCATTGAGCCGGGAAATGCCTGGCTTGGCAAGATGCCCGCATTCCCGTCTTTTCCCGCTGAGGTTTGCAAATCCCGCCGTTTTCGCGTGTACTTTCCCCTGGGTGCTCTGGGGAGGAGGCTCGAAGACAGGGGGGAATATCATGAAACGGGTGTTTCTGGCCGTCGCGGCGATGGCCGTGATCACGTGGGCGCTTGCCGGCGAAGGCCGGGCGGCGACGCTTGAAGCCAGGGTCAGCATATCGCGGCAGGAGATGACGGTGACACATCGCGGCCGCGTGCTCCACCGCTGGCCCGTTTCCACCGCGCGCAAGGGCTACGTCACGCCGCGCGGGCGCTGGCGGCCGACGCGCATGCACCGCATGTGGCACTCGCGCAAATACGACATGGCGCCGATGCCCCATTCCATCTTCTACTACCGCGGCTACGCCATCCACGGCACCGATGCGGTCGGCAAGCTTGGCCGGCCCGCCTCGCATGGCTGCGTGAGGCTGCATCCCGACAACGCGGCCAGGCTGTTCTCGCTCGTCAGGCAGGTGGGGCCCGCCGCCACGCGCATCGTCGTGGTGGATTGAGGCGCTTCAGCGCCTGGGATTGCTGAGCTCCCAGCGGCGGTGGAACCACATCCACTGGCCGGGATTGGCGCGCACCCATTCCTCCACCACGTCGTTGAGCTGCTGGGCCATTTTCTCCACGTCCACCGCGCCGGTCCCGTCGCGCGGCAGGTCGAGCTTCTCGCCCACTTCGAGGCGAAAGCGGCCTCCGGGCAGGCGGATGCAATGGGCAGGGTAGACATCGCAGTCATACTGGCGGGCAAGCTTCGGCACCAGCGGGCTCGTTTCGCAGAGCCGGTCGAAGAAGCGGGTGCGCACACCGCGCCGGAATTTTTGGTCGACCAGCGCGCCGATGTTGCCGCCTTCCTCCAGCACGCGGGCAAGCTGCAGTGCGGCGCCGGCGCGTGAGGGCAGAAGCCCGCCCATGGTGGCGCTGCGCGTGCGATGGATGTAGTCGGCGATATAGGGATTGTTTGGCGGGCGGAAGAGGGCGGTCACATCGAGCCCGAAGGTCGCCGCCGCGATCGGCAGGAACTCGAAATTGCCGATATGGGCAGTGAAGAAGATGTGCGGCTTGTCCTCCGCGCGCACGCGCTTGAAGATCTCGATGCCGCAGACCTCGACGCGGCCGGGCTCCGGCGCCTCGGGATCGAAGTCGAACAGCCTGTCGAGAAAGACGTATTCGACCGAAAGCCGCGCCATGTTGGCCCACATGTCGGAGGCGATGGCCTCGATCTCTTCTTCCGATTTTTCGGGATAGGCCCGGCGCAGATTGTCGAGCGCCACGCGGTGGCGGCCGACCAGCGGGCCGATGCGGCGGGCAACGCGCTCAGCGAAGTTCAGCGCGCGGTCGGGCGGCAGGCGGCGCAGAAGCGCCAGGAGGGCGAGCGAAACCTGCGCCGTCAGCCAGTGCTCGACAGTCTTCAGCCGGCGGCCGAATGTCGCGAGAAGCCTTTTCATGCCGCGTTACCGAACGCGCAGGATGATCTTGCCGAAGACGTCGCGGCCTTCCATGCGGCTGAGCGCCGTGCCGATCTCCTCAAAACCCACTTCCGTGTCGATGACCGGGGTGACCAGTCCGGCAGCCATTTTCTGCATGGCGTCGGCCATGTTCTGCATCCGGCAGCCGAAGGAGCCGAAGATCTTCAACTGCTGCTGGAAGAGCTGCATCAGGTTCATGTTCGTCGATACGCCGGAGGTGGAGCCGCAGGTCACGAGCCGGCCGCCGCGCCGCAGCGACAGCATCGAGCCCGCCCAGGTATCCGCGCCCACATGCTCGAAGACCACGTCCACGCCGCGCTTCCTGGTGATCTTGCGCACCGCGCCCTCGAAGCGCTCCTCGCGGTAGTTGATGACGTGGTCGGCGCCCAGCGCGCGGGCCTTTTCCGCCTTGTCCGGCGAGCCGACGGTGGTGATGACGGTGCAGCCGATGCGTTTTGCAAGCTGGATTGCGGCCGATCCGATGCCGGAACCGCCGGCATGGACAAGGATCGTCTCGCCCGGCTCCAGCCGCGCATTGTCGAAGAGCATGTGCTCCACCGTGCCGAAGGTGACAGGGGCGACCGCCGCGCCGATCGCGTCCACACCGGGCGGTGCGGGCACCAGAAGCCGCGCCGGCATGTTGATCCTCTCCTGCGCGAAGCCGTCCAGATGAAAGCCGTGCACGCCGCCCACATGCTCGCACAGATTGTCGCGCCCCTCCCGGCAGGGGCGGCACAGGCCGCAGGTGCGCGCGCCATAGATGGAGACAAGCTGGCCGGGCGCGAGCCCCGCCACGCCGGGTCCTACCGCGTCAACCTCGCCCGATGCCTCGGCCCCCACCACCAGCGGCAGTTGGCGCTTGGCAAAGGCCATGCCGCGCCAGCCCCACACATCGATGTGGTTCAGCGCCACCGCCGCAATGCGCACCGTCACCTCGCCATGGCCGGGCGGCGGCGGCGGCGGAATGTCGGCGATTTCGAGCTTGCGGTCGGCGATGAGCTGCAATGCGCGCATGGATCAGGTTCTCGGCAAGTAGCGAATAGGGAGTAGCGAATAGCGAATAGGAGAAAGCTCTGCGATCGGCAAACCTGCAGGCGTCGAATCCACCATTCGCCACCTCTTATTCGCTATTGGCTTCTTTGTCCGGCCTCCCTCGCCATCACCAGGCAGGTGTTCTGTCCGCCGAAGCCGAAGGAGTTGGAAAGGACCGTTGCCACCTCCGCCTCGCGCTTCACATTCGGCACGACGTCGAGTTCGATGGCGGGATCGGGAATCTCGTAGTTGATGGTGGGGGGAATGACCCCCTCGCGCATGGTGAGGATGGAGAACACCGCCTCCACCGCGCCGGCGGCCGAGAGCGTGTGCCCGATCATGGATTTGTTGGAGGATATGGGAATGGTCGGCATGCGCTCGCCGAAGACGGTTGACAGCGACAGGTGCTCCATCTTGTCGTTTTCCGGCGTCGAGGTGCCGTGGGCATTGATGTAGTCGATCTCGTCCTCCGCCAGGCCGGCGTCGGCAAGGGCCGCGCGCACGGCGGCGATGGCGGGCGAGCCGTCGGGCTTGGAGCGGGTGCGGTGAAAGTCGTCCGCCCGCTCGCCGCATCCCAGCATGATGCCCAGGACCTCGGCACCGCGCGACAGCGCGCTTTCCAGCGATTCGAGCACCATCGCGCCCGCGCCTTCGGCCAGCACAAAGCCGCTGCGGTCCTTGGAGAAGGGCTTTGAGGCCTTTTCCGGGATGTCGTTCTGCGTGGTCAGTGCCGAAAGCAAGGAGAAGCGGATCAGCGCCTCGGCCGTGGCCGAACCGTCGGCGCCGATGGCCAGCGCTCGCTCGCATTCGCCGCGACGGATCGCCTCCATGCCGAGCTGGATGGCCGTGGCGCCGGAGGCGCAGGCCGTGGACAATGTGATGGGCAGGCCGCGCGTGCCATATTTTTCCGCCAGCCGGTCGGCGATGGTGGCAAACTGGCTCTCGTCGAAGAGCTCCCGGTCGCCGGCCTCGCGCGCCGCCTCGATGAGGCTGCGCCAGTCGCCGCCGCGTCGCGATTGCGCATAAAGGCGCAGGCGGTGATGCCAATCAAGCTCGACGGGCGGGGCGGCCAGGAACAGCGGGCCGCGAAAGTCGGTCTTCGGCAGGCCGGCCTCGCCCACCGCCTCGCTGGCCGCGAGATCGGCCAGTGCGAAGGTGAGGGCGCTGGCGCCGCGCCGGCTTTCGGGCAGGAAGTCGACCGTTCCGGCAATCCTTGTGGCCAGATGGTCGGTGGGAAAACGCGTGATGGGATGGATGCCCGAGCGCCCGCTGGTCAGCGCCATCCAGTTCTCCGCCTTGCCCTGGCCGAGCGAGGTGATCACGCCCATGCCGGTGACGGCGACGAGGGGCCTTCCGAAGCTGTCAGTTGTCTTCATGGCTCTCTTCCTCAGGCCTGCACCACGAGCCCGATGCCTTCGAAGCAGTTGTAGCCAACGGCCGTCGCCAGCGCGGCCGAAGGGGCGGCTTCGACAGGTGGCTCGCCTTCCGCGAATGGCGGATAGGCCGCTCCATGGTGTATGGCGAGTGCCGCGAGCGCAACCGCGAAGGGAAACTGCGCCTCCTTCATGTGCCCGGTGAGGGAGGAGAAGCCGCGCAGGGCGATGGTCCTGCGCGCACCGAGCGCCGCCTTCTCGGCCCGCGTCGCCTCATGCGCGCCGGAGGCGCCGGAAAGGGCGAGCAGCGGCGCGTCGCTGCGGGCAAGCTGGTCCACCATCTCTCCCAGGGCGTCCTGCAGGCCGTTGCCGCTCCGCCTTGCCCGGCCAGAGACGACCGGCCCCAGGGCCGCATAGGGGGGGCGCCCGCGCTTCTCCGCGTGTTCGCGCGATTCCAGCACCAGAAAGGCCGCGCCCGAGCCGGTGATCACCCCGCCGCCATCCTCGGGCCGGCGCTGCCAGACGGGCGACCAGCCACCCCGCTGCAGATAGCGGCCGAGCTCGTAGGCCAGCAGCATGTCGGGGTGCTCGGTCTGGAAGGCGCCTCCCACAAGAACCAGGCTCGACTGGCCGGCGCGGATGCGCGCGGCGGCCGTCTCCACGGCGGCCACGCCGGCACCTTCCTCGCCCATGAAGGTGCGCGAGGAGCCCGTGACCTTGTGAACGATGGAGATGTTGCCGGCCAGCAGGTTGGAAAGCTGGGCCAGGAAGAGGGTGGGCCGCAGCTCTGTGGTCAGCTTCTCGTTGAGGAGCACGTCATGATCGTTGCGGGCGAGCGAAGCGTCGAGGATGCCCTGATCCACCTCGATGTCGCGCTCGCCGCCGCCGGCGGCCACCACCATGTCGGTGGCGGCGCACAGCGCCTCGTCTTCCTTCAGTCCGGCATCGTCCAGCGCCAGCCCCGCCGTAAAGGTGCCCAGCCGCTGCCAGGTCTCCATCTGGCGCTGGTCTCCGCGCCGGGGGATCTGGGTGCTCCAGTCGATGTCCGGCAAGGGATGCACGGTATAGGGAGCGAAGCGTGCGTCATCGACCACCGGCTGCGGCGCCTTCGCCGTCAGCGCCTGCCAATGCGCCTCGGCACCAAGGCCCAGCGAGGAAACAACGCCGATCCCGGTGATGACAACGTCCTTCGGGTTCATGTCGCCTCGCTGCTGATTCGAGTGGCGGCCTGCTCAGGCGGCCTTGGCGGCGACCAGACTGTCGATCTTGGCGCACAGGTTCTTCATGACGAAATACTCCTCGGTGGAGACCTTTCCGTCATTCACTTCCTGCGTCCACTGTTCCAGCGGCACCTTGATTCCGAATTCCTTGTCGATCGCGAACACGATGTCCAGAAAGTCCAGGCTGTCGATGCCCAGATCGTCGATGGTGTGGCTTTCCGGAGTAATCTTGTCACGGTCGATCTCGCTCGTCTCGGCGATGATGTCGGCAACCTTGTCGAATGTCGTCGTCACTGCGGTTCCCTCGGTGTAGGGATTCAATTGCTGGGTATGGGCGGCTGTCTAATCGGTTTTTGACGGCAGGAAAAGGGCGAAACGCCTCTCGGTCGCCTCCTGCGGCGCGAAAAGAGCCTCACCGGAAGGTGATGCGCCCGGCCAACCCCACCGTCTCGCCTGCGCGCGACAGCACCACTGCCTCCGCCGGGCGCGGCCGCACGCCGGCTATAGCCTGGATGTTTGCCGGGTGCGTGACCATGAGCAGGTTGCCCGACCCCCGATAGGCAAGGATCCGCTCCAGCATGGCCTGGATCTGCTCCTCCGCCGCTTCCGGGTCGGCGCTGAGATCGTCGAGCGGTGCGAACGCCTCGATGGGGCTGTCGCGGAAGGCGATATCGGCGGTCTCGCGCGCCCGGCAATAGCGGCTGGTCAGCACCATCTCGATGGGGGCCGCGCGGGCGTAGAACAGCGCCCCCATGCTGCGTGCCTGCTGCCGGCCCTGGTCTGAAAGGTTGCTCTGGGTCGCGCAATTGCCCAGTTCGAGATTCGCCGGGTCCTCGCTGCCCAGCGCCAAGGCGTGGTTGACGAGCACGACCTGCCCACCATTGCGCAGCAAGGCCCAGCCCGCCTCCGTCGCCATCGCGGTGCTGGCGGCGAGGAGCATCACGAGAGCGATGGCAATGCGAAACATGCTGTCCTCCGGGCTTGGCCGACCCCTTCATATAGGAGGAGGGCGCGCAGGCAAGCAATTGCGGCCGCCTCGATTGTGTATTGCCGTGCATTGCCGCCCCCGGCGCTTGCCGTCACCCGATGGCTGCCATAAAGCGGGTGGATGTCCTCCCTTGTCGAAACCATCGCCTTCATCTTCGGACTGGTCGCGCTGGGCTATGCCGCCGGCTGGTTCGGCCTGCTGAAGCAGCAGACCGGCGATGCGCTCTCCGATTTCGCGGTCTCGGTGGCTGTTCCCCTCCTGCTGTTCAGGACCATGGCAGGGGCGGATTTCGGCGGCAGCCTGCCGCTCGGCCTGTGGGTGTCCTATTTCACCGCCGTCGCCGTCACATGGCTTGCCGGCCATCTGGTGATCGTCCATGCCTTCGGCAGGGAAAAGCGCGCCGCCGTGGTGGGCGGCCTGGCGTCGAGCTTCTCCAATCTGGTGCTGCTCGGCATCCCCTTCATGCTGGGCGTCTACGGACAGCCCGGCTTCGAGGTGCTCTCCCTCATCGTGTCGATCCACCTGCCCATCATGATCGGCACCAGCATCCTGCTGTTCGGCTGGCTGGGCGAGGGGGAGGAGGCGCGCGGCCTTGCCGGCGCGGCGGCGGACTTTGCCCGCAGCCTGGCGTCAAGCCCGCTCATCATCGGCATTGCCGCCGGGCTCCTTTGGCGCGCCGCCGGCATCGGGATGCCCTCGCTCATGGAGCGGCTGGTGGATGCGCTGGCCGACGTGGCGGGTCCCGTGGCGCTGTTCGCCATGGGGCTTGGTCTCAGGCGCTACGGCATTACAGGCAATGTGCGCCCGGCGCTGGCCGTGGCGGGGCTCAAGCTCTTCCTGATGCCGGGCATCGCCCTTGTGATGGCAAAGCTTATGGGCCTGCCGCCGATGAGCGCCAAGGTGGTGGTGGCCGCCGCGTCGTTGCCCTCCGGGGTCAACCCCTATCTGATCGCCATGCGGTTCGGCACCGGCCAGGCGATCTCGTCCAACGCGATGAGCCTCGGCACTGCCGCCGCCGTGCTGACGACGGCTTTCTGGCTGGCGGTGGCACAATGGGTGATCGGCTGAGCGGGCTTGTATTCCGCGCGGTTGCCTCTAGCTTTCGGGCAGACGGATCGAAGACAGGCGCCCGCGGCGCGAAGGAGGAAGCATGTTGAAGAAGACGAGCCATTTCATGCGCGAGGCCAACCTGATCGGCGGTGCCTGGGTGGGGGCCGATTCCGGCGCCACCATCGAGGTGGTCAACCCGGCCACGCGGCAGGTCATCGGCACGGTCCCGAAATGCGGCCGGGCGGAGACCCGGCGCGCCATCGAGGCCGCCGAGACGGCCTTCCATTCCTGGAAGAAGACCTCGGCCAACGAGCGCGCCAGGCTGCTGCGGAAGCTGCATGATGCCATCATGGACAATCAGGAGGCCCTGGCGGAGCTTCTCGTGATGGAGCAGGGCAAGCCGCTTGCCGAGGCGCGCGCCGAGGTCGGCATGTCGGCAGCCTATGTGTTGTGGTATGCCGAGGAGGGGCGGCGCGTCTATGGCGACATCGTGCCTTCGCCCTGGGCAGACCGGCGCATCCTCGTCACCAAGGAGCCGGTGGGCGTCATCGGCGCCATCACGCCGTGGAACTTTCCCTCCTCGATGCTCGCCCGCAAGCTGGGGCCGGCGCTCGCCGCCGGCTGCACGGCTGTCGCCAAGCCTGCCTCGCAGACGCCCTATTCGGGCCTTGCCTGGGGCGTTCTGGCGGAAGAGGCGGGCTTCCCCGAGGGCGTGGTGAACATCGTCACCGGCTCGGCATCCGAAATCGGCGACGAGCTCACCGAGAATCCGCTGGTGCGCAAGATCACCTTCACCGGCTCCACCGAGATCGGCAAGCTGCTCATGCAGAAGGCCGCCGGCACGGTGAAGAAGGTGTCCATGGAACTCGGCGGCAACGCGCCCTTCCTCGTCTTCGACGATGCCGATCTCGACCGCGCCGTCCAAGGCGCGGTCGCCGCGAAATACCGCAATTCCGGTCAGACCTGCGTGTGCACCAACCGGTTCTTCGTGCAGGAGGGCATCTACGACCGCTTCGTGGAGAAGCTCGTGGAGGCGATGGGCCGTCTGAAGGTGGGGCCGGGCCTCGAGGATGGCACGCAGCAGGGGCCGCTCATCGACGACAAGGCGGTGGAGAAGGTGGAGGAGCTGATCGCCGACGCCACCGCCAAGGGCGGCCGGGTGGTGGCCGGCGGCAAGCGACACGCGCTTGGCGGCACCTTCTTCGAGCCCACGGTGATCGCCGACGCCGCGCCCGATATGCGCTTCATGCAGGAGGAGATCTTCGGCCCCGTATCCCCCATCTTCCGTTTCGAGCACGAGGAAGAGGCGGTCCGGCTGGCCAACGATACGGCCTTCGGCCTTGCCTGTTATTTCTATACGGGCGATCTCGGCCGCGCTTTCCGGGTGATGGAAGGGCTGAAATACGGCCTCGTCGGCGTCAACGAGGGCATCATCACCACCGTCGAGGCCCCCTTCGGCGGCCTGAAGGAATCAGGCCTGGGCAAGGAGGGCGGCCATCAGGGCATCGAGGACTATCTCGATACCAAATATGTCTGCATCGGCGGGCTGGGGCTGTAGCGGCCCCGCCTACGCGCCGGCGAAGGCGTCGCGCAGGACGGAGAAGGGCGCGAGCGCCCCGTGCACGCGGATGACGGCGGCCGCCACCCGATGGGCGCGGGTGGCCGCCCGCCGGGGCGTGTCGCCCGCCAGACGCGCGGCGAGATAGGCGCCGTTGAAGGAGTCGCCGGCGCCCGTCGTGTCCACCGGGTCGGCAACGGCGGTGGCGGCGATGGACGCCTCCTCGCCATTCGCGCGCAGATGCGTCGCCTCCGCTCCGTTCTTGACCGCGATCTCCACGATGCCGGCCCTGGCCAGCCGCTCCGCGGTGGCCTTGGGGGTCTCGTCGCCGAAGAGTTCCGCCTCGTCGGGGAAGGTGGGCAGAGCGATGTCGGTGATCGAAAGAGCCGCCGCCACGGCTTCGCGCGCGGTCTGCGCCGAGGGCCATAGGCGCGAGCGATAGTTGGGGTCGAAGGCGATGCGGCTGCCCGCCGAACGCGCCCTGGCGAGCGCGTCGATCAGGGTTTTGCGCGCAGGCGCTTCCAGAATTGCCAAAGTGATTCCGGAAAAATAGATAAGTTCTCGTTTCTCAAGGCTTTTTTCCAGAATGGCCGGATCGTCCGCAAGGCTGCGGGCGGCCGAATCGCCGCGCCAGTAGGTAAAGGATCGCTCCGCCCCCTGAAGCGTGATGGCGTAAAGGCCGGGGCGCCGGCCGGGGATTGCCGGGCTTGCGGCGGTGCCGATGCCGTGCCGGGCGAAGAAATCCTTTTGCCCGGCGGAGAAGGGATCGTCGCCGAAGGCCGTCACATAGTCGGTGGGCAGGTCCTGCGGCACGAGTGCGCGCAGCGTCCACAGCGTGTTGAAGGTGTCGCCGGCATAGCCCATGCGCCAGGTGCTGCCGTCGCCGCCGGAAAGTTCCAGCATGCACTCGCCCACCGCCGCAACACCACCCCTTGCCATGCGCTCGCCCTTTTTCCAGAAACCGCGCTGCGCATAGCATGTTCCGGCGCGGGGGCAAATGGTGCGCGCGGCACCCGCCGCGGGTGGCGGTGCCTCATCGGTCCTTCACCGTTTCCATCGCCACGAAGGTCGAGGTGTGGGAGACGTGCGGAAGGCGGGAAATCTTCTCGCCGAGCACGCGGCGATAGGCCTGGATGTCGCGCGTGCGCACCTTCAGCAGATAGTCGAAGCTGGCGGCGATCATATGGCACTGGTCGATCTCCGGCACCGTCAGCACCGCCCTGTTGAAGGCTTCCAGCGCGTCCGAGCGTGTATCGGAAAGCGTGACCTGCACGAAGGCCACATGGCCTTCGCCCATGCGCTCGCGGTCGATGATGGCGGCATAGCCACGGATGAAGCCTTCCTTCTCCAGCCGTTTCAGCCGTGCCTGCACAGGCGTCTTTGAAAGGCCCACCCGCCTTGCCAGTTCCGCCATGGAAAGCCGGGCGTCGCGCGACAGCGCGTCGAGAATGTTGCGGTCGATACGGTCCATACGGTCCGAGTTCATAGTCATTCATAGCTCATTTGTCTTGTTTTATGCCCATATATCAGTCTTCAAGGATCGAAAACAGCCCGATTTCGGATCACACCGCGAAAGCACCATATGTTATGGGTGCGAAAGGCTAGGGCCGACAAAGCAGGGAGCGAGTGATGTCCGCATCCGATCTCGATGCGCTGCGCGGCGCCATCCGCGCGCACTATCTGGCCGGGGAGGAGCAGGCGCTTTGCGCACTGGTCGAGACCGCAGCGCTTTCGGAGGCGCGGCGCGAGGCCATTTCGGCCCACGCGGCAGAGCTGGTGCGTGCCGTGCGCGCCGGCTCCGACATGCATCTGATGGAAGCATTCCTTTCCGAATACGGGCTGTCCACGGAGGAGGGCGTTGCGCTGATGTGCCTCGCCGAGGCGCTTCTGCGCGTCCCCGACGCGGAGACGGTGGACGATCTCATCCGCGACAAGATCGCCCCGCACGACTGGTCGTCCCATTCCGGTTCCTCGGCTTCCATCTTCGTCAATGCGTCCACCTGGGCGCTGATGCTGACCGGCCGTGTGCTGGAGGAGGGGGGCGACGGCGTGGAGGCAACCCTGCGCGCCATGGTGCGGCGGCTGGGCGAGCCGGTCATCCGCACCGCCGTGGCCGCCGCCATGCGCGAGATGGGCGAGCAGTTCGTTCTCGGCCGCACCATCGCCGAAGCCATCAGGCGCGGCCGCGCCAACACGCGCAAGGGCTATACCTATTCCTACGACATGCTGGGCGAGGCGGCGCGAACAGAGGCCGACGCGCAACGGTATTTCAGGGCCTATGAGCAGGCCATCGCCGCCCTGGCAGGGGAGGCGACGAGCGGCGACATCCGCGAAAATCCGGGCATCTCGGTGAAGCTGTCGGCCCTGCACCCGCGCTACGAGGCGACGCAGCGCGCGCGCGTCGTGCCGGTGATGGCGGAGCGGCTTTTGCAGCTTGCCCGCGCCGCCAGCGCGGCCGGCATGGGCCTCAACGTGGACGCAGAGGAGGCGGACCGCCTCGACCTCTCGCTCGATGTGATCGAGCGCGTGCTGGCCGACCCCTCGCTGCGCGGCTGGGAAGGTTTCGGTGTCGTTGTGCAGGCTTACGGGCGGCGCGCACCCTTCGTCCTCGACTGGCTTTACGCCCTGTCCGCCCAGCTCGACCGCAGGATCATGGTCCGCCTTGTAAAGGGCGCCTATTGGGATACGGAGATCAAGCGCGCCCAGGTGCTGGGGCTCGACGGCTATCCCGTCTTCACGCGCAAGGCGAACACGGACGTCTCCTACATCGCATGTGCGCGCAAGCTGCTTGCCATGAGCGACCGCATCTATCCGCAATTCGCCACCCACAACGCGCACACCGTGGCCGCCGTGCTGGCCATGGCGCAGGACCGGCAGACCTTCGAGTTCCAGCGCCTGCACGGCATGGGCGAGGCGCTGCACGAGATCGTGCGCCGGCGCGAGGGCACGCGCTGCCGCATCTATGCGCCGGTGGGCGCGCATGAGGACCTTCTGGCCTATCTGGTGCGGCGGCTTCTGGAAAATGGCGCCAACTCCTCCTTCGTGCACCAGATCGTCGACCAGGATGTGCCGGCGGAAGAGATCGCCCGCGACCCCTTCGCCATCGTCGCGGCCAACCAGCAGGCCGCCAATCCAGCCATTCCTGCGCCTTCGATGATCTTTGGGGCCGAGCGGCCGAACGCGCGCGGCTGGGACCTGACCGACCCGCTGACCCTTTCGGCCATCGACGAGACGCGCGGGCCCTTTCGCGCTCCCCACCGCTGGGAGGCGCGGCCCACCATCGGCAGCGGCGGCAGGCCGCGCACGGTGTTCAACCCGGCGCGCACGCAGGAGGAGGTGGGCACCGTTTTCGATGCCTCGCCGGAGGATGTGCGCCAGGCGGTGGAGCGCGCCCTGGCGGCCCAGCCTGCCTGGGCCGCCACGCCGGTGGAGGAGCGGGCGGCCGTCCTGCGGCGCCTTGCCGACCTCTATGAAGCCCATGCCGGCGAATTCTTCGCCCTTGCCGCGCGCGAGGCCGGCAAGTCGCTTGCCGATGGCGTGGCGGAGGTGCGCGAGGCCGTGGACTTCCTGCGCTACTATGCGAGCCAGGCCAGGCACGCCGAGGCGGGCACGAGCGCCCGCGGCGTTATCGCCTGCATTTCGCCCTGGAACTTCCCGCTCGCCATCTTCACCGGGCAGATTGCCGCTGCCCTCGTGACGGGCAATGCGGTGGTCGCCAAGCCGGCGGAGCAGACCTGTCTGATTGCCGCGCGCGCCACGGCGCTCATGC
This sequence comes from Chelativorans intermedius, assembly GCF_025398255.1. Classification (GTDB taxonomy): domain Bacteria; phylum Pseudomonadota; class Alphaproteobacteria; order Rhizobiales; family Rhizobiaceae; genus Chelativorans; species Chelativorans intermedius. The sequence continues at coordinate 285,981 of NZ_JAODNW010000001.1, forward strand.
ACGAGGCCGGCGTGCCGAGGGACGTGCTGCATCTCCTGCCCGGCGACGGGCCCTCGGTCGGCGCGCCGCTGACGGCCGATCCGCGGATTGCCGGCGTGTGCTTCACCGGCTCGGTGGAGGTCGCCCGCCTGATCGAGCGGCAGCTTTCCGAAACCGCCTCGCCCGATGCCATGCTGATTGCCGAGACCGGCGGGCTCAACGCGATGATCGTGGATTCGACGGCGCTGCCCGAGCAGGCGGTGCGCGACATCCTGGCCTCCGCCTTCCAGAGCGCCGGCCAGCGCTGCTCGGCGCTGCGTGTCCTTTATGTCCAGAAGGATGTGGAAAAGCGCATTGTCGATATGCTGGAAGGCGCCATGCAGGCGCTGGTGGTGGGCGATCCCTGGCAGGTCTCCACCGATGTCGGTCCGGTGATCGACGACGAGGCGCTTTCCGGCATCCGCGACTATTGCGCGCGCATGGAAGGGGAAGGCCGCCTGATCGCCCGGATTTCGGCGCCCGAGGGCGGCCGTTTCGTGGCTCCCGTGGCGTTCCGGGTTTCGGGCATCGGCGAGATGGAGCGGGAGGTCTTCGGCCCTGTCCTGCATGTGGCGACCTTCGAGGCCGAAGCGCTTGAGACGGTGATTTCCGACATCAACGCAAAGGGTTACGGGCTGACCTTCGGGCTGCACACCCGCATCGACGCACGCGCCCAGCAGGCCGTGGACACGGTGCATGTCGGCAATGTCTACGTGAACCGCAACCAGATTGGCGCCGTCGTCGGTTCGCAGCCCTTCGGCGGCGAGGGCCTGTCGGGCACGGGGCCCAAGGCCGGCGGGCCGCACTATCTGCGCCGTTTCCGGCGGGCGCAGGCGGACGAGGCGGCAAGGCCCGGCGGTGCGGTCGTGGATGCGCAGGCGCTTGCCGCCTGCATGCCGGACCCGCAACGCAGCGCCTGGGCAGCGCAGGGCGACCGCATCGCCACGCTGCGGCGGCTTTTGCGCGGCCGGGCGGGGGAAGCGCTGGCGGCCGCTGCCGCCCTCGACCATGGGCCCGTCGACCTGCCGGGGCCGACAGGCGAGGCCAACACGCTGACTCTGGTGCCGCGCGGGCGCGTTCTCTGTCTGGGTGCCGAAGGCGAGACGCTGCTTGCGCAGGTGGTGCAGGCGCTGGCGGCCGGCAATGCCGTGCTGGCGGTGGGCGTGGATGCGGCAACCGTGCTGCAGCCGCTTCTCAAGGCCGATCTGCCGCTCGAAGCCGTCTCCGGCAGCGTCGACCCGCAAGACCTGCGCACCCTGCCGCTCGACCTGGTGGCCGCCAGCGGCGAGCGGGCGTGGCTCGCCGCGCTCAGGCGGGCGCTGGCCGCCCGCCAAGGGCCCATCGTGCCGCTGGTCAGCGAGCGCATATATCCCGCCGCCTATGTGCACGAGCGCGCCGTGTGCGTCGACACCACGGCCGCGGGCGGCAACGCAAGCCTGTTGGCGGCGGTGTGACCCGCCGCCTCAGGCCCCTTCCACGGCGGTAAAACCCTCGAAGACCGGCGGCCCCTTGTAGAGATCCTTGTTCTGACCGGCGTTTCTGTGTGCGTTGCGGAAGTTTTCCGACTTCGTCCAGGCGATGAAGTCTTCCCGGCTCTTCCACAGCGTGTGCGAGGCATAGAGGGTGTAGCCCTCCTCCGCATGGTGCGGTCCGCGCAGCAGGTGGAAGTCGATGAAGCCCGGCATCTCCTTCAGGCTGGAATCGCGGTTTTTCCAGACCTCCTCGAAGGCTGCCTCGCGGCCCTCGACCACGCGGAAACGGTTCATGGCAACAAACATGTCCTGTCCTTTCTCCTGGCTGTCGTGTTCCTTTGGCCGCCACCTGGGAACGGCAGCACATTGCCGCCACGCCTCTCTTCGGGGGCCTCGGTGTTGATGTCGGGCGCGCCGACCCATCCTTCAACGGCGGCTGGAGGCCGCGCAAGCAGGTCGAGCAGCTCAGGCCGCAGCCCTTCGCCGCGCGGTGCGGCCAGCCTGTGGAGCGTGAAATAGGGCAGCATGGGGGTTCCTGTCTCTGCTGGAGGCGCTACCGTGTGAACGCCAGCGGCACGGTGAACGGCCACGAGGTGCGCCCGGCGGCGGGCGGAATGGCCGGAAAGGGGGCGGCCCGGCGCACCGTTTCCACTGCCGCCTGGTCCAGAATCGGCGAGCCGGAGCTCTTCGTCACGCGGATGTTGCTCACGGCGCCATTGCCGACCACCGTGAAGGAGACGCGCACTTCTCCCCGCAGCCCTTCGCGCTTTGCCTCGCGGGGGTAGCGCAGGGCACGGCGCAGTCTGGAGACGATCTTGCCCGGGTAGTTCGACACGGCGGCGTTGCCGGCGGCGCTCGCGCTGGCGGTTTTTCCGCCGCCATCGCTCTGCGCCGCGTTGCCGCGTGCGGCATTGCCGCGCCTGGCATCTTCCTGGTCGCGGCCGCCGGATCCCGCCGCCGCGCGCGCCGTCCTGCGCGGCTGCGGCTGATCGGCCTTTCCCTCCCGCTTCGGCGGCTCGTAATGTGGGCGCGGGGTGGGGTGCGGGACATCCGCCAGGGCGGCCACCGTCTGGCTGGGGGCGGCGGGCTCGATGCGAGCCGTGGCCGGCGGCGCGGGGGCCTGCGCCTCGCTTCGCGCCGGCATGGCGGTCTGCGCTTCCAAGGGCGGCTGCGTCTCGACCGGCGCCAGCGGCATATCGGCGGCCTCCACGGCGAGCGGCTCCTGCGTCGAATGCCTTGTCGGCCGGGCTGTCTCCACCGGTGCCGGCGCCAGCGGCATATCGGCGGGAAGATCGGGTTCGGCGGTCAGCACCTGCGGGACTTCCGCCTCCATGGGTGTGGCGGTCTCGACCGCTTGCGCCTGCGCTGGCGCGACCTCGGAAGGGGCCTCGCCCACGGGCTCCAGCGTCTCGGCGGGCGTGCCGGCGGCGGAAAGGTCGGCAAAGGCGTTGCCGGCCACTGCCAAAGCGATGCCCGCGCCGCCCGCCTCCTGCACCTGCGGCTGTTCCGGCAGCATGAGGGCAGCAGCACCGGCATGGATGGCGCCGGAAAGGGTCAGCGCCACCCCCCATTTCCACCTGCCGGTTCTCATTCCGTGGCCCGCTCGGTCACGATGCTGATCTTGTCTGCGCCGGCCTTGCGCAAAGCGGCCACGATCTCGATGAGCCGGCTTGCAGGCAGGGCGCGATCGGCGGCCAGCTTGACCTCCAGCGCGCCGGTTCCTTTGTGCTTTGCTCTCAGCGCGGTCACATGGCTCTGCGCATCCGTGGCCTTCCCGCCGGCGCGCAGCTGCCCCTCGCGCGTGATGAACAGGGCATCGGGTGGCTCGGCGTGCTCGGCCGCTGTGGTGGAGATCAGTTCCACCTGCGGGTCGAGCGGCGGGGTCAGCGTGCCCGCCACCAGAAAGAAGATCAGCATCAGGAAGACGACGTTGATCAGCGCAATGGTGCTTTCGCGCCGGCGTGCGGGCAGGGGGCGGGAAAGGCGCATCATGGGCTTACCTCGCGATGCTGAGGTTGAGGGTCGTCTCGCTGCGAATGCGCTCGATGGCGGTGACGAGCTCCTGCGAGGTGGTGTCTCCGCGCACCAGCAGTACGGCGCTCTCCGCGCCGGCGTCCTGCAGGCGCCTGATCTCCGCCACTGCTGCCTCCGCATCGGCGCCGAGGCCGTTCACCTGCCAGGCTTCGCCATCGAGGCGGATCAGGATGTCGGGCGTCTGCGCGGCCATACCGGCAGCGGCGGCGTCGCCCGTCACCTCCACCTGCGCGAAGCGCGTGAAGGTGGAGGAAAGCATGAAGAAAAGAAGCAGCAGGAAGATGACGTCGATGAGCGGCGTCAGCGACAGGGGACGGCGCCGGACGGGGGCAATCTCAATGCGCATGGCCGACCCCCGCGACGGCATCGAGCGCCTGCTCGCCCGCTGCCTGCCCGGCGCGGACGGCCACCCCGTGGGAGAGCACCGCGCCGGTCATCGTCTCGATGGCCACGCGCTCGTTTTCCAGCCGCGTCTCGAACCATGTGAGCACCAGCGACACCGGCATGGCCACGGCAAGGCCGGTGGCGGTGGTCAGCAGCGCTACCCAGATGCCGCCGGCCAGCAGCGAGGGATCCACCGCGCTGCCCGCATCCTGGAGCTGGCGGAAGGCGTCGATCATGCCGAGCACGGTGCCGAACAGGCCAAGCAGCGGGGCAACCTGGGCGATGGCATCGAGCGCCCGCAGCCCCCGCTGCAGCTCGTGCAGGCGGGTCAGGGCGATGCGGCTCACATCGTCCTCGATCTCCGCCTTGGGCACGCTCCTGAGCGCGGCAAGACGCATGCAGGCGGCCAGCGCCGTGCCCGCCGGCGAGCGGTCGCCCTCCAGCATCTGGCGGGCGGCGCCATAGCCCTCATGGAACCAGGCATGCAGGGCGCGTTCGGCGCGCGCGTGGCGGCCCACCCGCTCACGCCAGAACTGCGCGAGCTTCAGCAGGATGAGCGCCAGTGCGAACACCGACAAAAGGACGAGAAGCGCGACCACCGGGCCGCCGAGTGCGAGGAAGGAGGCGATGGTGTCGATGATTGCGGCTGGCATTGCTTGAAAATCCTTGTCGCTGGCGTCGATTGCTCGCTTCTTTCGGTTCAGGTGCCAAAGGCCACGTCGCTGCGGGTGGCGGTTTCCAGCCGCTCCATGCAAGCGCCTTCGGGTGCTCCCTCGCAGGCCGTCACCCCGTTGAGGAGCACACGGCCAAGCCCTTCGCAGGCCGTGTCGGGCAGGTCGAACTGGCGCACCTTGGTCTGCCCGTCGGGCAACGCCTTGAAGTCGAGCACCGTCAGGCGCTTCACGAGTCCGTCCTTGCCGAACAGCGCCACCTCGTAGGCCGCCCGCTCGATGTCCGTGCCCAGCCGGTTCGCCGCCACGAAGGTCAGCCGGCAGCCATTGCCGGCCGGCTCGACCCCGTTGAGCTCAAGGGAAAGGGAAGGCGGAGAGCCGCCTTCCTGCGCGTGGGCGCTCAGCACCGTTGCTGCGAATGCGGATATCACCGCCATGGACCGGATCGCCTTGAAGACTTGCATGGTTACCATCCGAACTGTTTTGCCAGAGAGACCTTGAAGGTGCGCCCCTTGGCCGGGTCGTTGTGGAGGAACTCCTTGTATTGCCGGTCGAAGATATTATCGATGCCGAACTCGGCCTCCCAGCCCGCAAAGCGGCCGTCATCCGGCTTCCAGGTCAGGAAAACATCGTGCACGTCAAACGACTCGGCATAGCGAGTCGAGCCTTGCGAACTGTCACCAGTGCACACGACAGGGCTGTCCGAACGGCGGCAATCATCCTGAGGTGCGGCAACGAAACGGGCGCGCCAGCCGAACCTCAGGTCATGCTGTGGCAATTTTCCCCCGATGGTGAGCGAAAGCTCGTGCGGCGCAACCGACGTCAGATAGGTATCGGCGTCCTTGTTCTTGCCGACAACATAAGAGTATCCCGCCTCTGCAAAGACATAGTCTGCGTCATAGGCAAGTTCCACTTCGGCGCCGTAGATTTTTGCGCGCCCGACATTCACATACTGCGGATATTGATTGCGCTGGCGCTCGATGAGGTTGCGGATGTCGTTGTAGAAGCCGGTGATCTTCAGTTGCAGCCCATCGCCCTGCTGCAGGACGTCGTAGCCCGAGACGGCAAAGCCGAGTTCGAAATTGTTCGACTTCTCCTTTTCGAGATTGAGGCTGTAGTTGGGCTCGGCCGGCGGATCGAAGTCATTGGAAAAGACCTCGTCCAGCGTCGGAAAGCGCTCCGTATGCGCAATGGAGCCGAAAACTGCAAAATTATCGTTCAGCTTGTAATGGGCGGCGATTTTTGGCGAGAAGGCCACGTCGTCGACATCCTTCGCGCCTTCGAGCATGTCACCGGGCGACAGTCGGTGCCAGTCGAGCCGGACACCGGGGATGAGGGTCAGCCGGTCGTTCCAGACGAACTCGTTCTGTACGAAGATGCCGGTCTTGAAATCCTCCCCTTCGGGGTGAAAGCCATAGCCGATCGATTCACCCATCATGTTCGTGGCTTCAGCCGTGCGGATCTGGTAGGCTGTCTGCCAGCCATAGGTGAGAAAGTTTTCCCAGTTTGCGCCGCGCCACTCGCTGGTGTTTTCGACGTTCAACTGCCATGTCCGGTAGCCATAGTCCGCGTCGCAGAACAGCGCGCTCATGCTGCAAGGGTTGCTAGCATCTCTCTGCTTGACCGTGGTGTCGGAGAACGATGCAGAGACCTTGAAGTCCAGCCAATCGTTGTCGGACACCGGATTTTCGTAAGAAACGACCGCGGTTTTGTCGATGACATGGCGATCAACCGTCCCGAAGAAACCGGACGTGCCGACCTGCGCATAATCCTGATCGCTGGCGTCCGAATCCCAGTGCTGGTAGGACATCCGCAGCGTGCCCTCGTCGCCAACCTTGAACGTGCCCTTGGCAAGACCGGACCAGGCGTTGAAATCGGAGCTCTGCACCTCGTCACCGTTGCCATCGACATAGGAATCGGCCCGGCGATAGTTTCCGGCCAACAGGAACTCGGCATTTTCGTCCCATCGCTGCGCGTAGATGACGGAGCCGAGCCAGCCGTCCCTGTTGGAATTGTAGCCGCCCTTCAGCCTCAGCGCGCCGGTTTGGCCGTCGGCGATGAAGTCGGAAGCATCCTTGGTTTCAAAGCGGACGACACCGCCCAGCGCCCCGGAACCATAGAGGGTGGAAGAGGCCGGGCCGCGCAGTACCTCGACTCGCCTGTAGAGCTCCGGGTCGGAAAAGAATCCCCCCATGCGGTACTGTTCGTAGAACTTCGTCGCACCGTCGACGGTAACGATGATGCGGCCCTCCTCACCCGCAGATTCGGGGGCGCCGATACCGCGGATGTTGAATGTCTGGCCAAATACGCGGTCGGAGCCCGACGTGTTGACCCCGGGAACCCCCTTCAGCATTTCACCAACGGTCGCGGGCTGCTTTTCGTCTATATCTTGTTGCTCCACGACGGTGACGGATTGCGGGGTGTCGATGGCCACCTTCTCCACGCCTGCACCGACAACGAGTCGCTGCAGCGTGGTGACGCCGATCGCATTGTCCACAACCTCCTGCGCTGCCGCCCCCTGCAGCGAGAGAATGCCGATGACGGCTGCCCCGCCAAGTCTTGCCGTCCTGTGTCGAGCCAGTAGCCCCTTCATGCTTCACCCCTGATTTCTCAAACGGTTTCACGCTGGCTCGCCGATGTCCGGCTTGCTGGCCTGTCCTGCCCCCGGCGGGCTTAAATGTTGACTTGATTTGTCCGGTATTGCAGTGTCTATAAAACATGATACTTTATGTCAACAAATGTCCGGCGCGATGTGCACCGCCCGCCGGGTGAGGATTTCAAGGGCCGAAGAGAGAGGGTTCAGAACCATGAGAAGCGATGTTTCCGTAGAGCGCGTGCAGCCCGTCGCCATCCGGCGGGGGCTCGACTTTCGCAACAATGGCGGGCTGCCGGATCGCACCGTCACCAGCGAGGATCTGTTCCGCGGCCGCCGCGAGATCGCCATCGAACATGCCGGCTCCTTCTATCGCCTGAAAATCACGCGACAGGGCAAGCTCATCCTCAACAAGTAGGCGGAGGCGGTGGAAGATGACGTCACTTCAGCCTGCGGACATCCGGCGCCGGCGCGCCGAGAACCCCAAGATGCGCGAGCGCGATCTCGCGCGCGTCCTCGGCATTTCCGAGGCCGAGCTGGTGGGCGCCCATTGCGGCCATGGCGCCGTGCGGCTCGTCCCGCGCGTGGCCGACGTCCTGGCCGCGATGCCGGGCGTCGGCAATGTGATGGCGCTGACGCGCAACGAAAGCGCCGTTCACGAGAAGATCGGCGTCTATGAGAATGCCCAGCTCTCCGGCAGCAGCGCCATCGTGCTGGGCGAGCAGATCGACCTGCGGATCTTCCCCGCCCATTGGGCCTATGCCTTCGCGGTGGAAAAGCGCGACGGCGGCGAATTGCGCCGCAGCCTGCAGTTCTTCGATCGGGCGGGCGACGCGGTGCACAAGGTGCATCTGCGCGCCGATTCCAACGTCTATGCCTATCAGAACCTTGTCGATTCCCTCGCCGCGCCGGACCAGGACCCGCATGTCGCGGTGGAGCCTTCCGCCCAAGCGGCAATGCCGCAGGCGGGCGACGAATCGCTGGTGGACGAGTTGCGCGCGCGCTGGCAGGCGATGACGGATGTGCACCAGTTCGTGTCCATCCTGCGGGCGCTGAAGCTGTCGCGCCGGCAGGCGGTTCGGATGGTGGGCGAGGCGTTCGCCTGGCAGCTCGACGAGGGGGCGCTGACGGCGATGATGAGCCACGCCGTGCAGCAGGAAATCCCCATCATGTGCTTCGTGGGCAGCCGCGGCTGCATCCAGATCCATTCCGGGCCGATCGCCAATGTGAAGAGGGTGGGACCGTGGATCAACGTCATGGATCCCACCTTCCACCTGCATTTGCGCCTCGACCAGGTGGCGGAGGTGTGGGCGGTGCGCAAGCCGGCGCGCGGCGGCCATGTCACCTCCCTGGAAGCCTATGACGCGCAGGGCCACCTCATCATCCAGTTCTTCGGCAAGCGGCGCGAAGGCGAGGACGAGCGCGCCGACTGGCGCTTTCTGATGGAGCATCTGCCGCGTCTGCCGCAGGCTTCCGCAGCGTGAAAGGGAGATCATGTTGAGAATGCCCAGCTTCCCCTTCCTTCCGGGCGCGCTCCTGGCCGTCCTCCTGGCGGCGGCGCCGCTGCGGGCAGAAAGCCTTCCCCCGCCCTTCGCGGATGCCTCGCGCATCGTCTCCATCGGCGGCTCGCTCACCGAGATCGTCTATGCGCTGGGCGAGGGGGAGCGTCTGGTGGCGCGCGACACCACGAGCACCTTCCCGCCGGAGGCGGAGGCGCTGCCGGATGTCGGCTACATGCGCGCCCTGTCGCCGGAGGGCGTGCTGTCGGTGGCGCCGAGTGCCATTCTGGCCTTGGAGGGCAGCGGTCCGCCGGAGACCATGGAGGTGCTCAGGAAGGCCAGCGTTCCCATGGTCATCGTGCCGGAGACCCATGACAGGCAGGGAATCCTGCGCAAGATCCGCTTCGTGGGCGCGGCACTCGGCGCAGCGGAAAAGGCGCAGGAGCTTGCCGTGACGGTGGAACGGGACATCGCCGCCGCCGAACGCCTGACGGCCGGCATCGACGAGCGCAAGCGCGTGCTCTTCATTCTCAGCATGCAGGGCGGCCGGCTTTTGGTCGCCGGTCGCGACACGGCCGCTGCCGGCATCATTGCCATGGCCGGCGCCGTCAACGCCATCGACGCCTTCTCCGGCTACAAGCAGGTCTCCGAGGAGGCAGTGAGCGAGGCGCGGCCCGACGTCATCCTGATGATGACACGCGGCGGCGACCACGGGGCGGATGACGCGGCGCTGTTTTCCCATCCCGCCATCGCCGCCACGCCGGCGGCTCGCCAAAGGGCGGTGGTGCGCATGGAGGGCGGCTATCTGCTCGGCTTCGGCCCGCGCACCGCCAGCGCCGTGCGCGAGCTTGCCGGCGCGCTCTACGGCCGGCTGGCGGCGAACTGAACCATGGCGCCTCTGGCCGGCATCTTTGCGCTGCAGGGGGCAGCACCGGAGGGGGACCGTTCGGCGCGGGCGCGGCTCGTCATCGCGCTGCTTGCCGTGCTGCTTGTCGCCGTGGCCGCCTTCAGCGTCGCCACCGGGGCCTCCGACGCGTCCCTGCGCGGCGTGGCCGCGGCGTGGTTCGGCGGCGAGGAGGGCGTGCTTTCGGCCCGCGACCGGCTCATCATCTACGAGATCCGTCTGCCGCGCGTCGTGCTCGGCATGCTCATCGGCGCGGCCCTTGCCGTCTCCGGTGCGCTCATGCAGGGCCTGTTCCGCAATCCGCTGGCCGATCCGGGCATTGTCGGCGTGTCGGCCGGCGCCGGCCTCGGCGCCATCACCGTCATCGTCCTCGGTGGCACGGCGCTCGGTCCCTTCGTGGCTTTGTTCGGCATCTATGCGCTGCCGCTGGCCGCCTTTGCGGGCGGGCTGGCCACCACCCTGCTGCTTTATCGCGTGGCCACGCGGCGGGGCCAGACCTCGATTGCCACCATGCTTCTGGCCGGCATCGCTCTGGCCGCCCTTTCGGGGGCGCTCTCGGGCATCCTGGTCTATGTCGCCGATGACGGGCAGTTGCGTGACCTCACCTTCTGGGGGCTGGGTTCGCTCGGCGGCGCCACCTGGAGCAAGATCTGGGCCGCCGGTCCCGTCATTCTCGCCGCTTTCATCGCCGTTCCGTTCCTGGCCCGCGGTCTCGACGCGCTGGCGTTGGGTGAGGCATCGGCACGCCATCTCGGCATTCCCGTGCAGCGAATGAAGAATGTCGCCATCCTGTCCGTCGCTGCGGCCACGGGGGCGGCGGTGGCCGTGTCGGGCGGCATCGGCTTCGTGGGTATCGTGGTTCCGCACCTCCTGCGCCTCGTGATCGGCCCTGGCCACCGGCACCTCCTGCCGGCCTCCGCGCTTCTGGGCGCCAGCCTGCTGCTTCTCGCCGACGCTGTCAGCCGCACCATCGTCGCCCCGGCGGAGCTGCCCATCGGCATCGTCACCGCCGTCTTCGGCGCACCCTTCTTCCTGTGGGTGCTGCTGCGCCGGCGCGGCATTCTCGACCTTTGAGGGACAGCCATGATCGAAGCCCGCAATGTCAGCGTCTCCATCGGCCGCTCTCGCATCCTCTCCGGGGTCGATTTTTGCGCGCGGCCCGGCGAGGTGACGGCCATTGTCGGCCCCAACGGCTCGGGCAAGTCGACCCTCGTCAAGGCGCTGTCGGGCGATCTGCCCTATGCGGGCACCATCGCCTTCAACGGCCGCGATCTGGCAGCCATGAGGCCGTCCGAGGCGGCGGTGGTGCGTGCCGTGCTGCCGCAGGCGACAACGCTTGCCTTCCCCTACACGGTGCGCGAGGTGGTGCGTCTGGGGCTGATGGGCGGGCGTTCCGGCGCCCTGGCCGGGCAGGAGGAGATGCTGCCCGAGCGCGCGCTTGCCCGGGTGGACCTTTCGGGCTTTGCCGGCCGCTTCTATCAGGAACTGTCGGGTGGCGAGCAGCAGCGCGTGCAACTTGCCCGTGCGCTCTGCCAGGTCTGGGCGCCGGTGCTGGAAGGCCGGCCGCGCTACCTCATCCTCGACGAGCCGGTCTCCAGCCTCGACATCAAGCATCAGATCCTCGTCATGCAGATTGCCCGCGGCTTTGCCGCGCGGGGCGGCGGGGTGGTGGCCGTGCTGCACGATCTCAACCTCACAGCCGCCTTTGCCGACCATGTCTTCGTCATGCGCCGCGGCGCGGTGGCGGCAGGCGGGGCGCCGCAAGCCGTGATGCAGGATGCCCTGCTTTCCGCCGTCTTCGACTGCCCCTTGAAGGTGGGTGCCGTGCCGGCGGCCTCCGTTCCCTTCGTGCTGCCCCAGGCAGGACTTGCCTGATCGGCTTTTTGCGATGCACAATTATTCGTTTGCACTTCGCACGCCGATGGGCCATATGAGGCCCACAGGCGCATGGACCGGGTTTTCCGGTCTTCTCCATGGCGGGACTGGTTGCGTCTCTTCCTTCCGGGCGGTCCCATCGCGGGCCGGCAGGCGGGAAAAGCCCGGGGCGGAATGTCCCGGGCGCGACAGCGCAGCCGCGCGGACGCTGAAGCTCCGCCGCCTTGTCGTTTCAATGAAACCATGTTCGGCAGGTTGCGCCCTGCCGCAATCCAGTTTGCGCGCCGGTTCCGGCGCTGCATATGAAAGAAGAACAGTTTGACCAATGACAACATTGCGGGCCACCAAGGCTTCGCACAGCTTGGAATCACCGGCACCCTGCTGACGGCAGCGGCCGCCGCCGGCATGACGGCGCCCAAACCCATTCAGGCGCGGGCCATCCCACCCTTCCTCGAAGGCCGCGATATCCTGGGCGTTGCCCAGACGGGCTCCGGCAAGACGGCGGCCTTCTCCCTGCCCATCCTGTCGAAGATCGCGGGCCTCGGCACGCGGCGCCGGCCGCGCACCGCGCGCGCCCTGGTGCTGGTGCCCACGCGCGAGCTAGCCGTGCAGATCGAGAAGGTGGTGCGCGAGCTTGCCAGGGGAGCGCATGTTTCCACCGCGCTGGTGCTCGGCGGCGTGTCGCGCCATTCGCAGATCAAGCGCATGGCACCGGGCGTCGATGTCCTCATCGCCACGCCCGGCCGTCTGACGGACCTGGTGCGCGAGGGGCAGATCGTGCTCTCCGAGACCACCTGGCTCGTCCTCGACGAGGCCGACCGGATGCTCGACATGGGCTTCATCAACGATGTGCGCCGCATCGCCAAGGCCACGCATCCGGCACGCCAGACGGCGCTTTTCTCGGCCACCATGCCGAAGGAAATCGAGCAGCTTGCCGCAACCCTGCTGCGCGATCCCGTGCGCGTCGAGATTGCCCAGTCGGGCACCACGGCCGCCGAAATCCGCCAGAGCGTGGTCATTGCCCGCACCGCGCAGAAGCGCAGGGTCCTGAGCGACATGCTGGCCGACGAGACGATGCGCCAGGTGATCGTGTTCACCCGCACAAAGCACGGTGCCGACCGCGTGACGCGCGATCTGGCGCGCGACGGCTTCGACGCCGCCGTGATCCACGGAAACAAGTCGCAGGGCGCGCGCCAGCGTGCTCTGGAAGACTTCCGTCGGGGCGAGGTGCGCATCCTGGTCGCCACGGACATCGCCGCGCGCGGCATCGACGTGCCCGGCATCAGCCATGTGGTGAACTTCGACCTGCCGAACGAGGCGGAATGCTACGTCCACCGCATCGGCCGCACCGGACGCAACGGCGCACAGGGCGAAGCCGTCACGCTGTGCGATCCGCAGGAGACCAGCATGCTGCGGCAGGTCGAGCGGGTGATCGGCATGCAGCTTTCCGTTGCGCAGGACCTGACGGGCGAGGGGCTGCCGCAACGTGCCGCGCCGGCAGCCAACGACCGCGCCCGGCGCGAGGACGGCGCGGAAAAGGCAGCGGCCCGCCCGCCCCGCGGTGCAAAGCCGCAGCGGCGCAAGCGCAGCCGCCGCAGCAGGCAGGAAGGCGCTCCCGTGCGCTTCGGTTCCCGGGCGGCCTGACGGCCGTTCGGCCTCTTCTGGCCGCTTTTCATCGGGTGTCTGGCACAATTGCCTGGCATCCCGCCCTGCGATAGACCACCCTCCGGCCCGGAGGGTGGCGTGCCGGCGTGACGCCGGCACCGGCAGGAGGAGGAGAGCATGGCGGGAATTGCCGCGCTGGCGGCGGCTTATGTGCTTTCGCAATTCTATCGCTCTTTCCTTGCCGTGCTCACCCCGGCGCTCAGCCTGGAGCTCGGTGCCACGAAGGCCGATCTTTCGGCGGCATCCGGCGCCTGGTTCGCTGTCTTCGCGCTCATGCAGTTCGCCATCGGCATCTGGCTCGACCGCCATGGCCCGCGGCGTACGGCGGCGGCGCTGCTGGCGCTGGGGGGCGGGGGCGGCGCCTTTCTCTTTGCGCTCGCGGTCCAGCCCTGGATGGTGATCGCCGCCATGGCGCTCATCGGCATGGGCTGTGCGCCGGTGCTCATGGCCTCCGTCTTCATCTTCGCAAAATCCTATTCGCCGGCCCGGCTGGCGGTGCTCACCTCCTTCCTGATGGGCATCGGCATGCTGGGCAACGTGGTCAGCACGTCGCCCCTGGCAGCAGCGGCCGAAGCCTTCGGCTGGCGTCCGGTGATTGCAGCGCTCGGGCTTCTCACCCTGCTTGTGGCAGCAGCCATACTCGCGTTCGTGCGCGATCCGGCGGTCGAGGAGGGGGCGCACGCAAGCGCCGGTTTCCGCGGCTATCTGGAGCTCATCCGTCTTCCCGTTCTGTGGCCCATCCTGCCGCTGGCCGCCCTTAACTATGCAGCCGCCGCCGGCATACGCGGCCTGTGGGCCGGGCCCTATCTCGACGAGGTCTACGGTGCCGATGCGCTGGTCATCGGCCAGGTCACGCTGTTCATGGCGCTTGCCATGGCGGTGGGCACCTTCATCTACGGCCCGCTCGATACGCTGTTCGGCACGCGCAAATGGGTGGCGGTGGCCGGCAACACGCTCGGCATGGCCGCCATTGCCTGGCTTGCCGCCTTTCCCCTGGCGGGCATTTCGGCGGCGACGGTGGCGCTGGTCATTATCGGGCTTGCGGGGGGAAGCTTCGGCATCATCATGGCCCATGGCCGCGCCTTCATGCCAGCCCATCTGACCGGGCGCGGCGTCACGCTCCTCAACTTCTTCTCCATCGGCGGGGTGGGGCTGATGCAGTTCGCCACCGGCGCCGTGGTCACCGCCGGCACCGTGCCGGGGGAGCCGGCGGCTGCCTACCGCACGCTGTTCTTCTTCTATGCCGGGCTGCTGGCGGCCAGCCTGCTGGTCTATCTCTTCTCCCGCGATGCCCGCCCGGAGCGGAGCGTCCGGCGCCGCGCCCGGGCAGCGGAAAGCTGAGAAAAAACCGCCTGCCGCGGCCTTGGCGCACCGAACCGTTTCCCAGCGTCCCTTCGGCCGGCGCAAAAACACGCCTTGCCGCGACTGGCGGCTGCTTTTAGGCTCTCGGCCAAAAAGAGGATGGACTTCATGCAGCCTTCGGTGATCGAAACCATCGGCAACACGCCGCTCATCCGCCTGCGACGCGCTTCCGAGGAGACGGGGTGCGAGATCTACGGCAAGGCCGAGTTCATGAATCCCGGCCAGTCCGTCAAGGACAGGGCAGGGCTCTTCATCATCCGCGACGCGGAGAGAAGGGGGCTGCTTTCGCCCGGTGGCGTCATCGTGGAGGGCACGGCGGGCAACACCGGCATCGGGCTCACCGTGGTGGCCAAGGCACTGGGCTATCGCACGGTGATCGTCATTCCCGAGACGCAGAGCCAGGAGAAGAAGGATGCGCTGCGCGTTCTCGGCGCCGAGCTGATCGAGGTGCCCGCGGTGCCCTACCGCAATCCCAACAACTATGTGAAGGTGTCGGGACGGCTTGCGGAGGCGCTCGCCCGCAGCGAGCCCAACGGCGCCATCTGGGCCAATCAGTTCGACAATGTGGCCAATCGGAACGGCCACCGCGAGACCACGGCGCAGGAGATCTGGCGACAGACGGAGGGACGGGTGGACGGCTTCGTCTGCGCCGTCGGCACCGGTGGCACGCTGGCCGGCGTGGCCGAGGGGCTGCGCGCGCGCAAGCCCGACATCAAGATCGCGCTTGCCGATCCGATGGGGGCGGCGCTCTACAGCTACTACACGAGCGGCGAACTGAAGGCGGAGGGAAGCTCGATCACCGAGGGCATCGGCCAGGGCCGCGTGACGGCCAATCTGGAGGGCTTTCGCCCCGACTTCTCCTACCAGATCCCGGACAGCGAGGCGCTGCCCATCATCTTCTCGCTGGTGCAGGAGGAGGGGCTGTGCCTGGGCGGCTCGACGGGAATCAACATTGCCGGCGCCATCCGCCTCGCCAGGGAGATGGGGCCGGGCCACACCATCGTTACCGTGCTTTGCGACTACGGCACGCGCTACCAGTCCAAGCTCTTCAATCCTGCCTTCCTGCGCGAAAAGGGCCTGCCCGTGCCGGACTGGATGGAGAAGGCGGTGACGATTCCCGTTCCCTTCGAGGAGGTTCCCGCCCAATAGCGCCGCTTGCGGCCCTACCCAAAGCGGCCGCCAGCCTCTAGTGTGCGCCGGAACGGTTCAACGGGAGGATGTCCGTGGAGCATATCACGCCGACGCAAGCGCTCTTTCGCGATCAGCCCTATCTCGCCTCGGTGGAGGCCGTCGTGCGCGGCGTCAACGAGCGCGGTGGCATCATCCTCGACCGCACGGTCTTCTATGCCACCTCCGGCGGGCAGCCGGGCGACACGGGCCATCTCGTCCGTGGCGACGGTTCCCGAATCACCGTGGCTGCGACGGTGACGGGGCGCACCAAGGATGAAATCATCCATGTGCCTGCGGCAGACCAGGCCATGCCGGAGGCGGGCGAGACGGTGACGGCCGAGATCGACTGGCCGCGCCGCCACAAGCTGATGCGCATGCACACCGCCTGCCACCTGCTGAGCGTGATCTGCCCGTTTCCGATCACCGGCGCCTCGGTCGGCGAGGAGGATTCGCGCGTCGACTTCGACCTGCCTGAGCTGGCCGTCAGCAAGGAGGAGGTGACCGAGAAGCTGATGGCGCTGGTGGCCGCCGATCACCCGGTCTTCACGCGCTGGATCAGCGAGGAGGAGCTTGCGGCCAACCCCTCGCTGGTCAAGTCGAAGAACGTGCGCCCGCCCGCCGGCGCCGGGCGCATCCGCCTCGTGTGCATCGGCGAGGATGCCGCTATCGACAGCCAGCCCTGCGGGGGCACCCATGTGGCGCGCACCGGCGAGGTGGGAGAGATCCATATCGGCAAGATCGAGAAGAAGGGCCGGGAAAACCGCCGCTTCCGCATCCGTTTCGGCCCGCCCCCGGGCGGCTGAGAAGGTTTTGCGCGGCGCGCGGCTGCCCCCCCTTGCCGTGCGCGCGTGATTTCTATCTTCTTCCCCAAAAGCCTGTGGGAGCCCCGAGCGCATGAGCGAGAAAAGCCCCTTCATCGTTTCCGCCGACTGGCTGCAGGCACGCCTGCACCAGCCGGGACTGTCCATCGTCGACGGCTCCTGGTATCTGCCGGCCCAGGGGCGCGATGCGAAGGCCGAATACGAGGCCGCGCATATTCCCCGCGCGGTCTTCTTCGACCACGACCAGGTGGTCGATCCCGATTCGCAACTGCCGCATGCCCTGCCGTCGCCGCGCGTTTTCGAGGGCTTTGCCAGCTCGATGGGCATCTCGCATTCCGATACCATCGTCGTGTATGACGGCCCCGGCCTCCTTTCCGCACCGCGCGTGTGGTGGATGTTCCGCGTGATGGGCGCTGAGCGGGTGTTTCTGCTCGATGGCGGTTTCGACCGCTGGCGCGCCGAGGGGCGGCCGGTGACGAGCGAGCCGACAAAGGTCGCATCCAGCGCCTTCATTTCGAGGTTCGATGCGGGGCGCGTCGTCTCCTTCGAGGAGATGCTGACCATCGTGCAGGAAGGTTCGGCACAGATCGCCGATGCGAGGTCGGCCGGCCGCTTCACGGGCACCGAGCCAGAGCCGCGCCCCGGCATGCGCTCCGGCCACATGCCCGGCGCGCGCAACGTGCCGGCTGCCACGCTTTCGCAGGATGGCAGCCTTCTGCCGCTCGACAGGCTGCGCGAGCGGCTGCGGGAGGCCGGGCTCGATCTGGAAAGGCCGGTGGTCACGTCCTGCGGTTCGGGCGTCACGGCGGCCGTCGTCACCCTGGCGCTGGAATCGCTCGGCCACCGCGACAACCGCCTCTATGACGGATCGTGGAGCGAGTGGGGCGGGCGCGCCGACACGCCGGTGGTGACGGGGCAGGAATGAACGCCCGCCGCTCATCGTCCGGCGCGCAGACCCTGCGCGCCCTCGTCACCCATCTGGAGATGGATGCGCCGCCGCGCAGCTATCCGCCGTTGCCGATCGGCCGGCAAATGGCGCTCATGCGCTGCCGCGACATGCCGCTCCACTTCTACCGCTATCTCTACGATCGCGTCGGGCGGGCGTGGCACTGGACGGCGGCGCTGCGGCTCGGCGACGAGGCACTGGCGGAGCGCCTGCAAAGCCCGCAGACGGATGTTCAGG
Source organism: Chelativorans intermedius (assembly GCF_025398255.1). GTDB lineage: Bacteria > Pseudomonadota > Alphaproteobacteria > Rhizobiales > Rhizobiaceae > Chelativorans > Chelativorans intermedius. The sequence goes on from NZ_JAODNW010000001.1 coordinate 303,632, forward strand.
TGCTCTATGTCGAGGGTTGCCCCTCGGGCTTCTTCGAGCTGCGGCTGCTTTCGCAAGAGGAGTGCCGGCTCGTGCATTTCGGCCTGATGGCGCATGCCATCGGCACCGGGCTCGGCCACTGGTTTCTGGGTGCGGCTGTGCAGGCAGCCTGGGCGCACGGGCCGCGCCTGGTCTCGGTGGAGACGTGCACGCTCGATCATCCCGCCGCCCTCGCGCTCTACCAGAAGATGGGCTTCGAGCCGGTGTGGCGGAAGGAGGAGAACCTTGTCACGCTCAGCGAGGAGGAACGGGCAGCCGTGCTGATGCGCTGAGCGCCTGCAGAGGATGGCACCTCCCGGCCGCCGAAAAAAAGCCCGCCACGGGAGGGCGGGCGAGCTCTTGGGGGGAGGATGCTGTTTCAGGCGGCCAGCACAGCCTGCGGCTCGGCCATCTCGTAGCCAAGCGCCTCGGCCACGGCGCGGTTGGTGATGCGCCCTTTGTGGACGTTGAGCCCGTTGCGCAGATGCGGATCGTCGGCCAGCGCCTTCAGCCCCTTGTCGGCGAGCTGCAGGCCGTGATGCAGCGTGGCGTTGTTGAGCGCATGTGTCGACGTGATCGGCACCGCGCCCGGCATGTTGGCGACGCAATAGTGGATGATGCCGTCCACCGCATAGGTGGGTTCGGAATGGGTGGTGGGACGCGAGGTCTCGAAGCAGCCACCCTGGTCGATCGCCACGTCGACGAGCACCGCACCCTGTTTCATGCCCGACAGCATCTCGCGGGTGACGAGCTTCGGCGCCGCAGCGCCGGGAATGAGCACGGCTCCCACCACCATGTCGGCGGAGAAGCATTCCTCCTCCAGCGCCTCGACAGTGGAATAGCGCGTGTGCACGCGCCCGTTGAAAATGTCGTCGAGTTCGCGCAGGCGGGGGATGGAACGGTCGATGATGGTGACATCCGCGCCCAGGCCAATGGCCATCTTGGCGGCATTGAGCCCCACCACGCCGCCGCCGATGATCGCCACCTTGCCGGGCAGCACGCCCGGCACGCCGCCGAGCAGCACGCCGCGCCCACCATTGGCCTTCTGCAGCGCCGTCGCGCCGGCCTGGATGGCAAGGCGGCCGGCAACCTCCGACATCGGTGCAAGGAGAGGTAATCCGCCGCGTCCGTCCGTCACCGTCTCATAGGCGATGGCCGTGACGCCGGAATCGACCAGTCCTTTCGCCTGATCGGGATCGGGCGCCAAGTGCAGATAGGTATAGAGGATCTGGCCCTCGCGAAGCTGCACCCACTCGGAAGGCTGCGGCTCCTTGACCTTGACGATCATGTCGGCCCTGGCGAACACTTCCTCCGCCGTCCTGACGACCGTGGCGCCGGCGGCGCGATAGGCGTTGTCGTCGGCTCCGATGCCTGCGCCGGCCCCCGATTCCATCAGAACCTCATGGCCGTGCGCCACATATTCGCGCACCGAACCGGGGGTCAGGCCGACCCTGTATTCATGGTTCTTGATCTCCTTCGGGCATCCGACGCGCATGCAGGCCGTCTCCAGTGACTTGGTGGCTACGATTACAAGACTCTATCGCAACAGGGCCCGAACGTCCTTGCGAAGTTGTTTGCCATGACTGATCATGTTCGTTATTTCTTGCGTGGGATATAGGTATTGGGAGGAGAATATACGATAGATGTCCCTCGACAGGATTGATATCGCCATTCTGGACACGCTGCAGCAGGATGGCCGCATCTCCAATGCAGCGCTTGCGGAACGGGTGGGGCTGTCGCAGTCGGCCTGTTCGCGCCGTCTCGACAACCTCGAAAGGGCGGGCGTCATCAAGGGTTATCACGCGCAGCTTTCCAACGCCGCGCTGGGCCACAGGATGACGGTGATCGTGCATATCTCGCTCACCGGCCAGTTCGAGAAGACGCTCTCGGAGTTCGAGGCGGCGGTGAAGCGCTGTCCCAACATCCTTTCCTGCCATCTGATGTCGGGAGAATACGACTACATTCTCAGGATCGCGGCGCGCGACCTGGAAGATTACGAGCGCATCCACAAGGAGTGGCTGACGGGCATGCCGCATGTCATCAAGATCAACTCCTCCTTCGCCCTGCGCGAAGTGATCGACCGCACCGCGATCGGCATCCGCCCCGACATGGCCTGAGCCTTCCCGGCGGTCCTTGCCGTCGCCGGGGCGTCACGTGAAGCTGCTGGGCTGTACCGGCATTCCGTTCCAGACTTTCTTTTTCGTTTCCGTGTCCGTGCTGCTGGGGCGATGTCCGCGACGCGATGGTTCGTCGTCGTCGTCGACAAGGGCACCATCAATCCGAGCGCCGATGCCAACCGGCGCTTCGCGCCGCTTGAGAACACCACCGTGCTGTTCGAGACCGGGCCGGCGGCGGCGCGTTTCGCAAGCCAGGCCAAGGGCGTGCGCATCGAGCCGGCGGGCGAGGGGCAGGAGGGGTTCGCGCTCTACCGCATCGTGCTGTGGGCCGGCTTTCGGGCCGATCCCTCGCGGGGCGCGGCAGCACGGCGCATTGACAGCGGTCCGCGCGCGACCAACTACTTCGGCACATCAAGACCGGAGACTGTCCGTGATTCGTCATATCGTTTTCTTCAGCGCCAGAAAGCGCGAGGATGTCGAGCGCATCGCCAGCGAGCTGAAGATGCTCGGCCAGATCCCGCATGTGGATTTCTTCGAGGTGGGCCTCAACCGCAAGGTCGACCAGCTCGGCGGCGAGGTGGATGTGGTGGTCTATGGCGAGTTTCGGGACGAGGCCGCTCTGGCCGCCTACAAGGCGCATCCGATCTATGCCGAGTGCATCACCCGGGTGCGCCCTCTGCGCGAGATGCGCATCGCGGCCGACTTCGTCTCCAGCGCCGGGGCGCAAGACGGGGACAGAATCTAGGGCGAAACGCCGCTGCCTCGTGCCTCGCGCACTTCAGGAGGATGCCGTAACAGGCTGCGCCTGAAAGGATTTTTCTACCCCACCCCACGGTGTCGCATCTTGCGGCAGCAGATTTTTCGGCCTCTTTTGTCCCCGGTCCTGCAGCCGGCCTTATCGTTGTCGCAACGAATGTCGACGTGCAGGAGACCGAAGTGACGACCATCGACCCCGAAAACACCGCCCGCCTCAAGCTGCCCTACATCATGCCCTCGCAGGCGCAGAAACACGTCACCCACAACGAGGCGCTGCGCATGCTCGATGCGCTGGTACAGCCCGGCGTGCTCGATCGCGACCTGACGGCGCCGCCCGCCGACCCGCAGGAGGGCGACCATTACATTGTTGCGGCAGGCGCGGCCGGCGCCTGGGCGGGCAAGGACCACCATCTCGCCGCCTTCATGGATGGCGTGTGGTTCACCTTCCCGCCGCGGCTCGGCATGCTTGCCTGGATCGCCGACGAGGCGCGCCTCGTGGCGTGGAACGGCGCGGCGTGGTTGCCGCCGGCGCCCGACGACCTCCAGAACCTTTCCCTGCTCGGAGTGGGTACGGGCGCGGATGCCGCCAATCCCTTCTCGGCCAAGCTCAACAACACGCTGTGGACAGCGCGATACGGCGCCGAGGGCGGCGACGGCAGCCTGCGCTACAAGCTCAACAAGGAGGCGCCGGGCGACACCACCTCGCTGCTGTTCCAGACCGACTGGTCGGGCCGCGCCGAGATCGGCCTTGCCGGCAGCGACGATCTGTCCATCAAGGTCAGCGCCGATGGCGGCACCTGGAGCGAAGCGCTCAGGATCGACCGCCACGACGGGGTGACGGCCGTGCAGGGCCTGCGCCACCAGCCCACGGGCCGGGATCTGGCCTCGATGCTGTTCACCCCCGGCGGCGACGGGCAGGTGTCGATCTACCGCATCGACGGCACGAGCGCGCAGAACCCGCGGACGGCCACCATCGACAGCGTTTCGGGCGACACGATCACGCTGACCACCTTCGATGCCGGGCTGTTCTTCCACGACTTTATGGATGGCGTGAGCCGCATCCGCATCTGGAACGTGTCGAAGAGCCCGGAAGAACCGGCCTGGGTGGTCAGGAAGCCGGCCGGCAACCAGCTTCAGGTGCTCGATGCCGGCGACATCGCCGGCTGGGCGAACGGCGAGACGGTGCAGGTTGGCGATCCCACGGACGTGACGCCAAACCGCTGCATCGCGCTCGACATCTCGCCCATGCTCGTCAGCCTGTTCGGCCAGGCGTTCCGGCAGACCGGCATCATGGTGAAGGCGAATGTTCTGGCGGCGGCGGACGGCGACACGATAGACATCACGCCAACCGGCGTGTCGGGTTCCTTCGTGGTGGCCGCTTCGGCGCCGAGTTCGGCGGGGGTGACTATCATCCCGTGCACCGAGCAGTCGCCCATCTCCAATTCCAATCTCGTATTCTTGCGGGAAAAGGTCGCCACCACGGCCGGCACTCGCCTCTTGAGCTCTATTGCGGTGTTCGCTTGATCTCCCGGCGCGGCACGGGCAGCGTGAAAGGCTCCCCTTCGCAGGCGTCCGCGCCCCGGCCGATGGCGCGGATCGCCTCGGCCATGCGGCCCCGCCGACCCAGCATCTCGTCGGCAATCCGCACAATGCGGATATTGGGCGTGGCGGCGGGGCAGCGCCGGCGCAGTTCGAGGGCGAGCGCACGCTCGTCGCGTGTCGGGTCGAGGGCGGCGGCCATGCAATAGGCTGCCGCCGTCGAACGGCTGATGCCGGCATAGCAGTGCACCACCAGGGGAAAAACCCGGTTCCAGGACCGGGCGAACGCGAGAAGTGCCGCGACATGCTCCGGCGTGGGCGCCACCAACCCCGGCCTCTCTTCCGTGATGTCGTGCATTGCCAGGTGCAGGCAGCAGGCAGGGTCGAGATGGGCCGGGCACGGCGGCGGCGCATCGACCGACAACAGCGAAACCAGATGCGTGGCCCGGGTCGCCCGAAGCGTCTCGGAAAGCCGGGAGAGGGGGGTGACATGAATCATCGCCGGCTGCCATCCCTGATCGTTTGCCAGCGGCGCAGGGAGCGGGAGAGGCGCAGAAGCGCCGCGTCGTCGCCCGGAAGGCCGAGGCGCAGCGCCTCGGGATCCTCCGTGAAGCTGCGCACCAGAATGCCGTCCTCGCCGAGGCAGCGAAACAGGCTCTCCGCCCCTGACGGGCGCAGAAAACGGAAGAGCGGCGTGCCGCCGGCAACGCGGAGGCCGTTTTCCGCCAGCAGCGCGTCGAGCTGCGCGGCGCGGCGTTGCAGTCGTCTTCTCGTCTCCTCCTGCCAGGCGTGGTCGGCGAGCGCCTGCCGGCCGATCTCGATGGCCGCGCCGCTGACCGGCCAGGGGCCGAGGCGTGCCCTCAGCCGTGCGGCAATGCGAGGGGCGGCAATCGCAAAGCCGAGCCGCACGCCGGCAAGGCCGAAGAACTTGCCGAAGGAGCGCAGCACCACCAGGCCGCCGTCATCCACCGCCGCGTCGAGCGCCTCGCCACAGGGGCCTACATCCATGAACGCTTCATCGACCACAAGAAGACCGCCGCGGGCGCGCAGACGGGCGGCAAGGTCCAGAAGAGCGGCGCGTTCGCTTACGCGCCCATCCGGGTTGTTGGGGTTGACGACAATGGCGAGATCGGCGCTGCGAAGCGCCGCGAAGTCGCGCGTCTCGGCCACGGCATGGCCGGCAAGCGCGGCGGCGCGGCGGTGCTCGGCATAGGTGGGCGAAAGGACCGCCGCCCTTCCCGGAGCCACGAGCGCGGCCACCAGCGGCAGCAGCATCTGCGTGCCCGGCGCCGCCACCACATGCTCCGCCCCTGGTGCTCCATAGGCGCGGGCGGCGACATGCGCCAGGTCTTTCAGCCCCGCCTCCTCCGGCAGGCGCTGAAAGGCGCTGGCAGGCAGGCGGGGAAGCGGATAGGGATAGGGGCTGATGCCCGTCGAAAGATCGAGCCAGGGCTGCGGCGCGCCGGGAAACAGGGCCGCGGCGCGCTCAAGGCTCCCGCCATGATCGTCCACCTCTCTTGCAGGATCGTTTGCCGGTCGCGCCATGTTCCTTCTTCTAGCCTTCCTGTCGCTTGTCATCGAATGCGCCCTTGGCTATCCCGACCGGCTGTACCGGGCGATCGGCCACCCGGTCGGCTGGATGGGCAGGCTCATCGGCCGGCTGGAGGCGGCGCTCAACCGGCCGGAATGGCCGGCGCATCTGCGCCGCGTCTCGGGCGCCGGCGCGCTCGTGCTTCTCGTCGGCCTGGCGGGCGGGGCCGGCTGGGCGCTGCAGGCGCTGCCGGGCAGCGGCGTGGCGGGCCTTGCCCTCACGGCGCTCCTGGCCAGCACGCTGCTTGCCCAACGCAGCCTTGCCGCCCATGTGGCGGCCGTTGCCGCGGCGCTGGAGGGGCAGGGGCTTGATGCCGGGCGCAGGGCGGTCTCCATGATCGTCGGGCGCGATACGGCCGCGCTCGACGAAGCGGGCGTGTGCCGCGCCGCCATCGAGAGCCTCGCGGAAAATTTCTCCGACGGCGTGGTCGCACCGGCATTCTGGCTGGCGCTTCTCGGCCTGCCGGGGGCCGCCGCCTACAAGGCCGTCAACACCGCCGACAGCATGATCGGCCACAAGAGCGAGCGCTACCGTGCCTTCGGCTGGGCGGCAGCGCGTCTCGACGATCTGGTGAACCTGCCGGCCTCGCGGCTTGCGGCGCTGTTGATCGTGGCCGCCGCCTTTCTCGCCCGCCAGGGCTCGCCGGCCGGCGCCTGGCGAGCCGTGAGACGCGACGCCCGCCGCCATCGCTCGCCCAATGCCGGCTGGCCGGAGGCGGCGATGGCTGGCGCGCTCGGGCTGGCGCTCGCCGGGCCGCGCAGCTATGGCGGCCAGACCGTGGAGGATGCGGTGATGGGAGAGGGCGGCCGCCGCGCGGCCAGCGCTGCCGACATTCGCCGCGCGCTCCGGCTCTTCTGGGCGGCCGACGCCCTGCTTATCGCCCTTGCGGGCGTCCTGGCGGGGCTTTTCATGCTGCATGGCTGAAAAGCCTTTCGAGATCGACATGGGCCTCCAGGTGCCGGGCCAGCGCCTCCAGGGTTTCCTCAACGCCCGCCTCGTAGTCGTGGCCGGCCGCCCTGCCGCCGAGCCGTGCGAGCCAGGCGGCGCGCTGGCGGTCGTCGGCAAAGAGCCCGTGGACATAGGTGCCGAACACGCGCCCGCCCGCCGCCACGGCGCCGTCCGGGCGCCCGCCCTCCAGACGGGCGAAGGGGCGGGCGCAATCCGCGCCTTCGCTTCTGCCCATGTGCATCTCGTAGCCCCTGAACGCGACGCCGTCGAAGGTGCTGCCTGCCACCGTCACCAGCCGCTTGTCGGGTGAAAGCGTGGTGTCGACCTCCAGAAGCCCGAGCCCCGGCATGCGCCCGGCCGGCCCCTCCATGCCGTGCGGATCCGCTATCGTGCGCCCCAGCATCTGGTAGCCGCCGCACAAGCCCAGCACATACCCGCCGCGACGCAGATGGGCGGCGATGTCGATGTCGAAGCCGGCCGCCTTGAGGGCCTGCAGGTCGGACATGGTGGCCTTGGAGCCGGCCAGCAGCACGAGCGCCGCATCGCCCGGCAGGGCCTCGCCCGGCCACACGCGCACGAGATCGACATCGGGTTCGCTTTCCAGCGGGTCCAGGTCGTCGAAATTGGCGATGTGGGGCAGGATGGGCACGGCAATCTTCACCCGCCCGCCTGCAGGGCGCACCTCATGCTTGCCGGCAAGCGCCAGCGCGTCCTCCGCGGGCAGGCGGCGCGCCCCCTCGAAGAAGGGCACGAGGCCGAGCGCCTCCCAGCCGGTGCGCCGGGCGATCTCGGCCATGCCGTCCTCGAAAAGCGCGGGGTCGCCGCGAAAGCGGTTGACGATGAAACCGCGGATCATGGCCGCATCGGCCGGCTCGATCACATGCCTGGTGCCCACCAGGCTGGCGATCACGCCGCCGCGGTCGATGTCGCCGATCAGCACGACCGGCACGTTCGCGGCGCGGGCAAAGCCCATATTGGCGATGTCGCGGGCGCGCAGATTGATTTCCGAGGCGCTGCCGGCGCCCTCCACGAGCACGAGATCGGCATCGCGCGCGAGATGGCGGAAGCTTTCGAGCACGCGCGGCAGAAGTTTTCCCTTCACGTGCTGGTAGTCGGCGGCGCCGGCGTTGCCATACACCTTGCCCTGCACGACGATCTGCGCGCCCACTGCACTCTGCGGCTTGAGAAGCACCGGGTTCATGTGCACGCTCGGGGCCGCGCGCGCGGCACGCGCCTGCAGAGCCTGCGCCCGGCCGATCTCGCCGCCGTCGGCCGTCACCGCCGCGTTGTTCGACATGTTCTGCGGCTTGAAGGGCAGCACCTTGAGCCCCCGGTTGGCGAAGGCCCGGCAAAGGCCGGCGACGATCAGCGACTTGCCGACATCCGAGCCCGTGCCCTGGAACATCAGCGCCCGCGGCATGGCTAGAACTCGATGCCCTTCTGGGCCTTCACGCCGGCGGAAAAGTGGTGCTTGACCTGTCCCATCTCGGTGACGAGGTCGGCGGCCTCGATGAGCGGCGGCTTGGCGTTGCGGCCGGTAACGACCACGTGCAGGTCGTCGCGGCGGGCGCTCAGCACCGCCACCACATCGGCGACATCGAGATAGTTGTAGCGCAGCGCGATGTTGAGTTCGTCGAGAATGACGAGCCCGAAGTCGGGATCGTCCATCAGCATGCGCGCCCTTGCCCAGGCCCTTTCGGCGGCGGCGATGTCGCGTGCAAGGTCCTGCGTCTCCCAGGTGAAGCCTTCGCCCATGCTGTGCCAGGACACCAGGTCGCCGAAGCGCGCCAGCGCCTCCCGTTCGCCGGTGTGCCACGCCCCCTTGATGAACTGCACGACCCCGACGCGGCGCCCGTGGCCCAGCATCCTGAGCGCCAGGCCGAAAGCCGCGGTGGACTTGCCCTTGCCGGGGCCGGTGTTGACGATCAAGAGGCCCTTTTCCGCTGTCCTTGCGGCCACCTCGGCGTCCTGCACCGCTTTGCGCTTGGCCATCTTGGCCCTGTGGCGCCGGGCCTCGGCTTCGTCGATGTCGCGCATGTCACTTCACCTTCAGGGGCAGGCCGGCGGCCATGAGCTCGACGCTGTCGGCCCTGGCGGCGACCATCTGGTTGAGCATGCCTGCCGCATCGCGGAAGCGGCGGGCCAGTGCATTTTCCGGCACGATGCCAAGCCCCACCTCGCTCGCCACCACCACCCAGGGGCCGCGCGGGCGCGCCAGCGCATCGGCCAGGTGCCGGCACGCCTCTTCTACCGCGTGACCGGCCAGCATCACATTGCTCAGCCAGAGGGTCAGACAATCGACAAGAAGCGGCTGGCCGTCCGCCACCTCGGCCAGCGCCTCGGCAAGCGCAAGCGGTGCCTCCCGCGTTCTCCATTGCGGGCCGCGGCGCGCGCGATGGGCAGCGATGCGCGCCCGCATCTCCTCGTCATGCGCCTCGGCCGTTGCGATATAGGCCCAGGGCGGCGGACAGGCCGCAACCAGCGCCTCGGCGTGGCGGCTCTTGCCCGAGCGCGCCCCGCCCAGGACGAGGGTGAGGCGGCCGCCCTCAGGCAAGGTGGCTCTGCGGCGCGTCCATCGCCTCGGCGAAGCGCGCGCGCGCCACCCCCACCGCAGCCCCCAGCACCAGCCAGAAGACGAGATTGGTCAGCGTCACCGCCACCACGAAATCGTGATGCAGGGCGGCGGGCACCGCCGTCTCATGGCTTGCCGGCTGCGGGGCGCCCAGCGCGTGGGGCGCCACGATCAGCGCCACGCCCGCCACCGCCAGAAGTGCCCGGCGGCCGAAGACGATGAGCGCCAGCCCGGCCGCCGTCGCGCAGACGGTGGCGATCCACCATGCCTGGCGCGCCAAAAGGTCGGCCGCCGGCATGCCGGGAAGCTCTGGCGGCAGGCCGAGACCCGGCGCCAGCGTGAAGACAGCAAAACCCGACAGACCCCAAAGGAGGCCCTGGCGCCAGCCGGCGATGCCGCCCGCCGCCTCGGAGGCGGCAACCAGCACAAGCGCAAAGCCGATCGCGGTGACGATGTTGACCAGTACTGTATAGACGGTGCGCTCCGCCCCGTCGGCCGGCATCCAGGCGTCTTCGCCGTGGTGGTGGTCGGAGGCGGCGACCTCTTGACCGTGGTCGTGATCGGGCGCCGGCGCCCCCGTCTGCTCGTAAGCCTCGGCGGCGAGAATCAGCGGCACGGTGAACATACCCTGCAGCCCTGCCATGACGATGCCGGCGAAAAGCCCGGCGATGACGGCCAGAAAGACCGTGTTTCTGAATACGGACATGGAATCCCCCTCTGCCATGAAATCTTTCGCCCGAAGGGCATCGCGCCCCCGGGCTCACAACGCGCAACGAAGGCGGCGCGTCAGTGGCAGGGGAAGGCCATGGAATGGCGGTAGTCGTGGCCGGCGTTGTGGACAACGTCCATATGCGCGAAGCCGGCAACGCCGATGATGGCAAGGCCCAGCAGCCCGGTCATCAGAAGAGGCCGGATGCGCGCCATCGCCGCGTGGCCGGCGCCAGGCATGGTGGATGCGGTCATGATCTGCTCCTTTTCACCCTCCACCCGAGGGTTCCTGGGGTTGCGTCGCGTCGACGGCAGGTCTCCTGGCTCGCGGGTCTGGGCTCTCGCCCGCCTTCCCGAAGCACATGCTCCAGTGGCGGTTGGGCGAAGCTCGCCGCTCACAGTTGCGGGGGCAGCCGCGGATCGGGTTTCCCCTACCGCGTTCCCTCTTTCGTCCCCGAAGGGAACCGACGACGCTGCAAGCTTAGACGAAATCGTTGCGTGCACAAGACGGAAATCATCCGCGTTGACAGGCAAGCCACGGCCCCTCTAAATGACGCTGCGACGGTTCTTCCGGCCGAGAGGCCGGGAGCTAAGAGGGAATGCGGTGCGCCCCTTCGGGGCAAGTCCGCAGCTGTCCCCGCAACTGTAATCGGAGAGCCCTCCGCAAGAGGCCACTGAGGCGAATGCCCCGGGAAGGCGCGGCAGGGCGGCGATCCGTAAGCCAGGAGACCTGCCGTCGAGAAGTTCAATCCTGACCGCCTGGCGGGTGACCCGGGCAAAGGACGCGCTCTTGACCGACGGCTTTTCACGACAGGCGGATTCTCCCTTCCCTCCCGTTTGCGGCACGGCAGAGGCCGGTGGCGCGGTCACCATCGTGGTGTGCAGTTCCTGCCGACGGCCGGGCGATGGCGAGGCCCTGCCGCGCCCCGGCTCGGCGCTGGCGCGCAACACGGCGGAGGCAGCCCGCGACGCGGATGTTCGCGTGCGCCAGGTCGCCTGTCTGGGCAATTGCAGGCGCGGCCTGTCGGCGGCCATCCTGCGCGAGGGGTGCTGGTCCTACGTGTTCGGCGGCCTTGCGCCGCACAGCGGGCCGGACCTGGTGGCCGGCGCGCGGCTGTTTGCCGAATCGCACGACGGCTTCATGCCCTTCCGCGGCCGCCCGGAAGCGCTGAAGCGCGGCCTCGTCGCCCGTATTCCCACCCTCGACAGCCTGAAGGAGATCCCATGAGTGCCTGCATCCGCCGTGTCCCCTGTACCGTCGTCACCGGCTTCCTCGGCGCGGGCAAGACGACGCTTATCCGCAACGTCCTGGCGCGGGCAAACGGGCGGCGCATTGCCATCATCGTCAACGAGTTTGGCGATGTCGGCATCGACGGCGAGCTCCTGAGGAGCTGCGGCATCGAGGGCTGTCTTGAAGACGACGTGCTGGAGCTTGCCAATGGCTGCATCTGCTGCACGGTGGCCGACGATTTCGTGCCGGCGCTCGACCGCATCCTGGCGCGCGCGCGGCCGGTCGACCATATCCTCATCGAGACTTCGGGGCTCGCCTTGCCCAAGCCGCTGGTGCAGGCGTTCAACTGGCCGAACGTGAAGAACCGCGTCACCGTGGATGGCGTGGTGGCGGTGGTGGACGGGCCGGCTCTGGCGGCGGGAAGGGTGGCGGCCGACGAGGCCGCGCTCGCCGCGCAGCGCGCCGCCGACGAATCGCTCGACCATGACGATCCCATCGAGGAGGTGTTCGAGGATCAGGTGGCCTGTGCCGATCTCGTCATCCTCTCCAAGAGCGATCTTCTCGACGAGGCGGGCCTTGCCCGCGCCCGGCGCGCCGTGGAGCGCCGCCTTTCCCCGGCCGTCAAGATCGTCCATGGCGCCAATGGCGATGTCGATCCCGGTGTGCTCCTGGGGCTTGGCCTTGCCGTGGAGGAGGACATCGAGAACCGCTGGAGCCACCACGACGGCGCCGACGAGCACGAGCACGACGATTTCGAGACCTTCATCGTCGATCTGCCGCCGGTGGCCGCGCCGGATGAGCTGGCGCGGCGGGTGGCGCGCGCCGCCGAGGCGCAGAACGTGCTGCGCCTCAAGGGGTTCGCGCATGTTGCGGGAAAGCCGATGCGCCTTGTCGTGCAGGCCGTCGGCCCCCGAGTGACCCATCACTACGATCGCGCCTGGAAGGCGGATGAGAAACGGGCGACGCGCCTCGTCGTCATCGGCCTGAAGGGCCTTGACCGCGCGGCGGTCGAATCGCTGCTGGCGGCCTGAGGCCATGCATATCCTCGCCACCAGCTCCGCCTCGCTTGATGATCTGATCGAGCCCGTCGATCTGCGCCAGCGCCCGGCGGAGATGGTGGCACTGTCCTTCACCGACAGCGACCTTTCCAGCCTTGCCGCGGCCTGGCGTGCGGAGGGTTCGGCGGTGCCGGAGCTTCGCCTCGCGTCCCTGCGCGAGCTGCGCCATCCCATGTCGGTCGATCTGTGGGTGGATGGCGTCGGCGCGCAGGCCCGCGTCATCGTCGCGCGTATTCTGGGCGGGTACGACTGGTGGCGCTATGGCTGCGACCGGCTGGCTGCTGTCGCCCGCGAAAGGGGCATTGCGCTCGCCCTTCTGCCCGGCGATTGCAACATGCGCGACGCGCGGCTGGCGGCGCGTTCCACCGTTGGCCCGCAAAGCTACGAGCGGCTGCTGTCCTGCTTCCGCGAGGGCGGGCCGCAGAATCTGCGTCTCCTCCTCCGCCACATGGCGCGTCTTGCCGGTCGCGACATCGCGGCGGGCGAGCCGCGCCCGCTGGCGCGCGCCGGCTTCTACGCGCCGGGCCGGGGCGTGGTGCCGCTCGACCATTTCGCAGCCTGCGGGGAAAAGCGGCCCGTGGTTCCGCTGGTCTTCTACCGCTCGATGCTGCTGGCCGGCGATGTGGCGCCCGTCGACGCGTTGGCCGAGGCCCTCGCGCAGAGGGGAATCCTTGCCGTACCCGTCTTCGTGGCAAGCCTGCGGGAGGCTGCGGCGCAGCAATGTCTCGCCGAGGCGGCGCGGGTGCTCAAGCCCGTCGCGCTCATCACCGCCACCGCCTTTGCCAGCAACATGGAGGGAGAGGCGGACGGCCTGTTCGACAGGCTTGGCCTGCCGGTCTTCCAGGCGGCCATCGCCACCACGCAGCGCCAGGCCTGGGAGGCGGGCGAGCGCGGGCTGGCGCCGGCCGACCTTGCCATGCACGTGGTGCTGCCGGAGCTTGACGGCCGCATCATGGCCGGCGCCATCTCCTTCAAGGAGCCGCAGGAGGCCGACCCGGCGCTGGCCGCCGGCATTCAGGCAAACCATCCGGTGCCCGACCGCGTGGCGCAGGTGGCCGCGCGCGTCGCGGCCTTCATCGCGCTGCAGTCCACGCCGCGTGCGCAGCGCCGCCTTGCCATCATCCTGCCGGACTATCCGGCGGCCAGGGGGCGGGCCGGCTATGCGGTGGGCCTCGACGTGCCGCAAAGTGCCATTGCCATGCTTCACGACCTCAAGGAAGCCGGCTATCACGTTGAGAATATTCCGCAATCGCCGCGCGATCTCATGCGGCTTCTGGAGCGGGAAGGCGCCTTGCTCTCCGCTGCCGAATATGCCGCCGCCTTCGCGCGCCTGCCGCCGCCTTCGCGCGATGCGGTCACGGCCGCCTGGGGGCAGCCGCAGGAGGCTGCCGGCGACGGCGCCTTCCGTTTCCGGGCGGCCCGCTTCGGCCATGTCACCGTGTGCTTTGCGCCGGACAGGGGGCGTTCGGCCGAGCGGCGGACGGAGTATCACGATCCCTATCTGCCGCCCGGCCATCGCCTTCTGGCCTTCGGCGTATGGCTCAGGGAAGCGCTCGGCTGCCATGCGCTCGTGCATCTCGGCGCCCATGGCACGCTGGAATGGCTGCCGGGCAAGGCGGTGGCCCTGAGCCGCAACTGCTTCCCCGAGATCGTGGCGGGCAGCCTTCCCGTGGTCTATCCCTTCATCGTCAGCAATCCGGGCGAGGCTGCGCAGGCCAAGCGGCGGATTGCCGCCGTGACGCTCGGCCACCTGACGCCGCCGCTCGTTGGCGCGGGGCTTGCGCCGCAGGAGCAGGCGCTCGAACGGCTGGTGGACGAATACGCCCAGGCCGACGGGCTTGACCGGCGCCGCCGCGACAGGCTTGCCCGGCTGATCGTGGAGACGGCCAGAGACAGCGGCCTTGCGCGCGAGGCCGGCGTCGCGGAGGACGACGAACCAGAGGCGGCGCTGTTGCGCATCGACGCCTGGCTTTGCGATCTCAAGGATTTCGCCATCAAGGACGGCCACCATGTCTATGGCCGTGCGGACGAGGGAGAGGGCGACGCGGCGCGGCGCGAGAGTGCGGCGCGCGAGCGCCAGGCATTCATCGACGCGCTCGACGGCCGGCGCGTGCCGCCCGGCCCTTCCGGCGCGCCGGCGCGCCGGCGCACGGACGTGCTGCCCACCGGGCGCAACCTCTTCACCGCCGATCCACGCACCCTGCCCACGCCGACCGCGCAGGCGCTGGGCGAGGCGGCGGCCGAGGAGGTGGTGCGCGCCTACCTTCAGGAACATGGCGAGTATCCGCGCACCCTGGTGCTCGATCTGTGGGGCAGCGCCTCGCTGCGCACCGGCGGCGAGGAGATTGCGCAGGGGCTGGCGCTCATGGGGTGCCGCCCGCAGTGGGATTCGGCCACCGGGCGCGTTACCGGCATCGAGGTGCTGCCGCCGGCGGCCATCGGCCGGCCGCGCATCGACGTGACGTGGCGCATTTCCGGCCTGTTCCGCGACATGTTTCCCGTGCAGATTGCGCTTCTGGACGCCGCGGTGGCCGCCGTCGCGGCCCGCCAGGAGGCGGAGGACGAAAATCCCCTTGCCGCCGCCGCGCGGCGCGAGGGCGGGCGGCCCGCACGCATTTTCGGCTCCGCCCCCGGCACCTATGGCGCCGGCATCGAGGAACGGCTGACCGATGGCGCGTGGGAGGAGCGCGCCGAACTCGGCCACGCCTATCTCGACGCCGCCTCCCACGCCTTCGGCGGCGCGGAGGGGGTGGGGCGCCGCGCGCCCGGCGCCTTTGCTGCGCGCATCGCCGGTGCCGACCTGCTGGTGCATCCGGGCGACGATCCGGGCCGCGACATTCTGGAGGGCTCGGCCGATGTCGCCTTCATCGGCGGCTTTTCCGCCGCCCTTGCCGCGCTCGGGCACAGGGCGGACCTCGTGGTGCTGGACACGACGGACCCGGCACGCCCGCGCGCCCGCTCGCTGGCTTCCGCCATCGCCCGCGCCGTGCGCGCCCGCGCGCTCAACCCGCGCTTCATCGAGGGCCAGCTTCGGCACGGGCCGCGGGGAGCGGCGGAACTGGCCGAAACGGTGGACCGGCTGGTGGGCTTTGCCGAGACGACGGATGCCGTTCCCGGCGCGCTCATCGAGGCGGTACATGCCGCCTATCTGGAGGATGAGCGGGTACGCCGCTTTCTGGCCGAAGAGAACCCGCAGGCCCTGCGCGCCATAGCCGAGCGCCTGTCGGATGCGCGCCGTCGCGGCCTTTGGCATCCGCGGCGCAATTCGGTGGACGGCGACCTTGCAGATCTCATTGCCGAGGCGCAGGCCGGGGAGGCGGAATCATGAGCCTGCGGCGCGGTGCCTGTCCCTCGCTTGCCCGGCCCATGCAGACCGGCGACGGCCTGCTGGCGCGCATCAACCCCGTGGAGGGGCGGCTTTCGGCCGGTGCCCTTGCCGGCCTGGCGCGCGCGGCGCGGCGCTTCGGCAACGGCATTGTGGAAATCACCGCGCGCGGCAGCCTGCAGGTGCGTGGGCTTTGCCGGGACGGGGCGGAAGCCCTGGCGCATGAGGTGGCGGCGCTCGGCATCGCGCTGCGCACCGGGGTGCCGGTGGAGGTCGGCCCGCTTGCCGGGCTGGATGCGCGGGAGATCGCCGATCCGCGTCCCCTGGCGGAGAGGATCGCCGGAGGCTGCGCGGCGCTCGGCCTTGCCGGCCGGCTGGGGCCGAAGGTCTCCGTCACGGTCGATGGCGGCGGCGTGCTCGGCCTTTCCGGCGTGCCGGCGGACGTGAAGCTGGAGGCCGTCGCGCGGGACGGCTGGCTTGTCGATGTCGGCGGGCCGGCCGCCGACCTGCGGCGTCTGGGCTGCTTCGGCGCGGCGGAGGCGGCCTCGATCACCCTCGCCATTCTGGAGGCGGTGGCCGGGCAGGGAAAGGCCGCGCGGGCGCGCGATCTCTGCGATGCCGCGCTGGCGGCGATTGCCGGGCGTGCGCCAACGGCTGCCTCGTCCCTTTCGACCTCGCGCCCGCCGGTCGGCCGCCTTCCGCTGGCCAATGCGGGCTGGGCTTGGGGCTTTGCGCTGGCCTACGGGCAGATCGAGGGCGCCGCGCTTCAGGCCTTCGCCGCGGCGCTGGGTGAGGGAAGGGCGCTGCGGCTTGCGCGCGGGCGCGGGCTCATCGTCCTGGATGTGGATGAGGGCGAGGAGGCCCGCCTTCTTGCCGCAGCGCGCAAGGCGGGCCTCGTCACCGACGCGCGGGACAGGCGCCTTTCCATCGCCGTGTGCGCGGGCAGGCCCGCCTGCGCTTCGGCGCATCTGGCAACGCGGCGCCTTGCCGATGCGCTGGTCGCCCGCCGGCCGGCACTCCTCGACGGCTCCTTCACGCTGCATCTTTCGGGCTGCGGCAAGCATTGCGCCCGCCCGCCCGGCCCCTGCGTGACGCTTACGGGCACGGCCGGCGGCGCCACCCTGCATGCCGCCGGCATGCCCATCCCCTCCGAACTGGAGGTGCAGCTTCGCGCCCTCCTTGAAGAACAAGCCAGGCAAGCCCCATGACCACCGACTACATCCGCGATGGCACTGCCATCTATGAAAAGTCCTTCGCCATCATCCGCGCCGAGGCCGATCTGTCGCGCTTCGGCGCAGCCGAAGCCGAGGTGGCGGTGCGCATGATCCATGCCTGCGGGCTGGTGGAAGCGGCCGATGCCTTCGTCTTCTCGCCCGGTTTCGTGGCGGCGGCGCGAGCCGCGCTCGGCCGTGGTGCGCCCATCCTCTGCGACGCCGAAATGGTGGCCCACGGCATCACCCGCGCCCGCCTTCCCGCCGCCAACGAGGTCGTCTGCACCCTGCGCGACCCGCGCACGCCCGAACTTGCGGCGAGCATGGGCAACACCCGCTCCGCCGCCGCGCTCGAGCTGTGGCGCGGGCGGCTCGAAGGCGCGCTGGTGGCCATCGGCAATGCGCCGACGGCGCTGTTCCACCTTCTCGACATGATCGAGGCCGGGGCGCCGCGGCCTGCCGCGATTGTGGGTATGCCCGTCGGCTTCGTCGGTGCCGCTGAATCCAAGGAGGCGTTGGCCGAAGGCCGTCACGGCATTCCCTTCGCTACCGTGCGCGGGCGCATGGGTGGCAGCGCGCTTGCCGCCGCCGCCGTCAACGCCCTGGCGAGGGCCGGGCTATGAGCGGCCGGCTGATCGGCGTGGGCACCGGGCCCGGAGACCCCGAGCTGCTGACGCTCAAGGCGGTGAGGGCGCTCCAGAGCGCGGACGTGGTGGCCCATTTCGCCAAGCGGGGCAACGAGAGCAATGCGCGCGCCATCGTCGCGGCGCATCTGCGCGCCGACGTCATGGAACTGCCGCTACTCTATCCCGTCACCACGGAAATTCCCCGGCATGACCCGGCCTATCGGACGGCCATCGCCGCCTTCTATGAAGACGCGGCGCGCGCCGTCGAGGCGCATTTGCGCGCCGGGCGCACCGTTGCGGTGTTGAGCGAGGGAGACCCTCTCTTTTACGGCTCGTACATGCATCTGCACGCCAGGCTCGCCCCGCACTATCCGGCGGACGTGGTGGCGGGTGTCACCGCCATGTCCGGCTGCTGGTCGGCGGTGGGCCTGCCGATTGCCCAGGGCGACGACGTGCTTACGGTGCTGCCCGGCACCTTGCCGGAGGCGGAACTCGTGCGCCGCTTTGCCGATTCGCAGGCCTGCGTCGTCATGAAGGTGGGGCGCAATCTGGCCAGGATCCGCCGCGCCCTTGCCGAGGCCGGCCGGCTGGCGGATGCCGTGTTCGTGGAGCGCGGCACCATGGAAGCCATGGTGGCCATGCCGCTTGCCGAGAAGCCGGACGACAGGGCGGCCTACTTTTCCATCGTCCTGGTGGCGGGCTGGGAGGCGCGGCCATGACGGGCAGGCTTGCCGTCGTGGGGCTCGGCCCCGGCAGTCCCGCCCAGACGACGCCGGAGGCGGCGGCGGCGCTGGCCGCGGCGAGCGATCTGTTCGGCTACGGCCCCTATCTCGACCGGCTGAAGCCTGCCCCCGGCCAGCGCCGCCATGCCTCCGACAATCGCGAGGAGCTTGCCCGTGCGCGCGCGGCCCTTGAGACGGCCGCCGCCGGGCGCAGCGTCGCCATGGTCTCGGGCGGCGACCCCGGCGTCTTCGCCATGGCCGCCGCCGTCTGCGAGGCCATCGAGGCGGGCCCCGCCGCCTGGCGTGAGATCGAGCTCGACATCACGCCCGGCATCACCGCCATGCTGGCGGTGGCGGCGCGCGCTGGCGCGCCGCTCGGCCACGATTTCTGCGCGCTTTCCCTGTCCGACAATCTGAAGCCGTGGGAGGCGGTGGAGACGCGGCTTCGCGCCGCCGCCGGCGCGGGGTTCGTGCTCGCCTTCTACAACCCGATCAGCCGCGCCCGGCCCTGGCAGCTTGGCCGCGCCTTCGAGATCCTGCGCGAGGTGCTGCCGGCCTCCACGCCGGTGATCTTCGGGCGCGCCGTGGGCCGGCCGGACGAGTGCATGATCGTCACCACGCTCGCTGAGGCCCACGCCGGGCAGGCTGACATGGCGACCTGTGTCATCGTCGGCTCACCCGAAACGCGGCTGGTGGAGCGGCCGGGCCGGCCTCCGCTCGTCTACACGCCGCGTTCCTCGGGGAGGGCTGCGAGATGACGGATGCGTGCCGCCGCCTGCCCGACGCTTGCCGCCGCCCCGGGCGGAGTGGCGCGTGGCCGGCGCACCATGATGACGGGCAGGCGAAGCGCACGGGCCGCGGCGATCTTGCCATAGGTGGCCTCGCCGCCGCTGTTCTTGGCGACCACCATGTCGATACGGTGTTCTTCGAGAAGCGCCCGCTCCGCCGCGATGTCGAAGGGGCCGCGCTCCAGGATGAAGCGTGCATTGGCGGGCGCGGCTTCCGCCGCCACCGGATCGACGCTGCGCACCAGATAGAAGTGCTGCGGGCAGGCGGCGAAGGGAGCAAGCTCCTGCCGGCCGATGGCGAGGAAGACGCGCCTCGGCCGCGCGCCCAGAAGCGATGCCGCCTCGGCCACGCTCGCCGCCTCGCGCCAGCGGTCTCCGGCCACGGGCTGCCAGGGCGTGCGTTCCAGTACCACCAGCGGCACGCCGGCAAGAGCCGCCGCGCGCTCGGCATTCTCAGAGATGCGCGCGGCGAAGGGATGCGTGGCATCCACCAGCAGGCCGATGCCCTCCTGGCGCAGGTGGCGGGCCAGGCCGTCCGCCCCGCCGAAGCCGCCGATGCGCACATGGGCAGCCATCGGGCGCGGGCTTGCGGTGCGCCCGGCAAGCGAGAGCGTGACGCGCAGCGCCGCCTCCTTCGCCAGCGCCTCGGCGAGAAGGCGGGCCTCGCCCGTGCCGCCGAGAATGAGAACGTTCCGAGGGTCCATCATGCCATCTAGAGAGGAGGCGGGCGGGCGCGCAACGGGAAAATGGCTCGCCGTCGTGGGCATCGGCGAAGACGGCGCGGAGGGCCTGAGCCCGCGCGCCAGCGCGCTCGTGGCCGGGGCGCAGGTCGTCTTCGGCGGCCGTCGGCACTTGGCGCTCGCCGCAGCGCTCATCCGTGGCGAGGCGCGGCCCTGGCCCACCCCCTTCGACGCAGCGGTGGCGCAGGTGGTGGCGCTGCGCGGGCGGCCTGTCTGCGTGCTCGCTTCCGGCGATCCGTTCCACTATGGCGTCGGCGTCACGCTGGCCCGCCACGTGGCGAGGGAAGAGATGCAGGTGGTGCCCGCGCCTTCGGCGTTCAGCCTCGCCGCGGCACGGCTGGGCTGGGCGTTGCAGGCGGTGGAGACCGTTTCGCTGCATGGGCGGCCGGTGGAGGGCCTGGTGCCCTTCCTGCATCCCGGGCGGCGCATTCTGGCGCTCACCTCCGATGGCGCGGGGCCCGGCGCCATCGCCGCCCTGCTTGCCGAAAGGGGTTTTGGCGCATCGCGCCTCCACGTTCTGGAGGCGCTGGGCGGGCCGCGCGAACGGGTTTGCAGCGCCACCGCCGGGACGCTGGGCGACGCCGTCTTCGATCCCCTCAACGTGGTGGCCGTCGAGGTGGCGGGCGGCGGGCGCGCGGCCGCGCCGCCGCTCGGCGCGGGGCTGGACGAGGCGCTGTTCGAGCATGACGGCCAGATCACCAAGCGCGAGATCCGTGCGCTGACGCTCAGCACGCTGGCGCCGCGGCGCGGCGAACTCCTGTGGGACATCGGCGCCGGCGCGGGCTCCGTGGCCATCGAGTGGATGCTGGCCGATCCTTCCATGCGCGCCATCGCCATCGAGCGGGAGGGTGCGCGCGCCGCCCGCATCCGCCGCAACGCCCTGTCGCTCGGTGTTCCGGGCCTCGAAGTGGTGGAGGGGGCGGCGCCGGCTGCACTCGAGGGGCTCGCTCCCCCCGATGCCATCTTCATTGGCGGCGGGGGAAGCCAGGCCGGCGTTGCGGAGGCGGCCCTGGCGGCCCTGCGGCCCGGCGGGCGGCTCGTCGCCAATGCCGTGACGCTGGAGATGGAGGCGGCGCTGCTCGCCCTCCAGGCCCGCCACGGCGGCCATCTCACACGCATCGCCGTCTCGCGCGCCACGCCGCTCGGCGGCATGACGGGCTGGCGGCCGGCCATGCCGGTCACCCAATGGTCATGGGTGAAGCCATGAGGGTGGCAGGGCTTGGATGCAGGAAAGGCGTGGCCGCCGGTGAGGTACTGGCGGCTTTGGACGCCTGCGCTGCGGCGCTCCGCCCGCCTGCGGTGCAGGCGCTTGCCACCGCCGCCTCCAAGGCCGGGGAGCCCGGCATCCTGGCCGCCGCCGGGCTTCTGGGCCTGCCGCTCATCCCTGTGGATCGGGCGGCTCTGCGGCGTGCCTCGCCACGCTGCATGACGCATTCCGCAGCCTCGCTCGCAGCCACCGGCACGCCTTCGCTCGCCGAGGCGGCGGCCCTGGCGGCGGCGGGCGAGGGCAGCCGGCTCATCGCCCCGCGCATTGCCAGGGGCAACGTCACATGTGCCATCGCGCAAGCTGGGGACGAAACATGACGGTTCACTTCATCGGCGCCGGCCCGGGCGCGGCCGACCTCATCACCGTGCGGGGGCGCGACCTGCTCGCGCGTTGCCCTGTCTGCCTCTATGCCGGCTCCATCGTGCCGGAGGAGCTGCTTTCCCATTGCCCGCCCGACGCCCGCCTGGTTGACACTGCACCCCTGTCGCTCGACGAGATCGAGGCCGAATATGTGAGCGCGCATCGAAACGGGCAGGATGTGGCGCGCCTGCATTCGGGCGACCTGTCGGTGTGGAGCGCGGTGGCCGAGCAGATGCGGCGGCTTGCGCGGCTCGGCATTCCCTACACGCTCACCCCGGGTGTGCCGGCCTTCTCGGCCGCAGCCGCCGCCCTTGGGCGGGAGCTCACCATTCCCGAGGTGGCGCAGAGCCTGGTGCTGACGCGTGTGCCGGGCCGCGCCTCGGCCATGCCCGAGGGCGAGACGCTGGAAAATTTCGGCCGCACCGGCGCCACGCTGGCCATTCACCTCGCCATCCACGCGTTGGGGCGCATCGTGGCGGCGCTTGGGCCCCTCTACGGGGCGGATTGCCCGGTGGTCATCGTGGCACGCGCCACCTGGCCGGATCAGCGCATCGTGCGGGGCACGCTCGCCACCATTGAGGAGAAGCTCAAGGAGGAGCCCATCGAACGCACGGCCATCATCTTCGTAGGACGCGGCCTTGCGGCGGAGGACTTTCGCGACAGCGCCCTCTACGACGCCACCTATCAGCGGCGCTTCCGGGGGCGCGAGGCATCATGAGCGTCGCGGATGCCGTGGCGCGGCTGCCCTATGCGCCGCCGCCCTTCGAGCCGGGCCATGTGTGGCTGGCAGGTGCCGGGCCCGGCGGTCTCGGCTGCCTGACGCTGGAGGTGGCCGCCGCCCTGCAGGCGGCCGATGTCGTCATCTACGACGCGCTGGTCGATCCCGCCGTGCTTCAGGCAGCCTGCGGCGCACGCCACCTCTATGTGGGGAAGCGCGGCGGAGAGCCTTCCACACCGCAGGACACGATCAACCGCCTGATGGTGGCGGAGGCGCGGGCCGGCCGGCGGGTGCTGCGCCTCAAGGGCGGCGACCCCAACACCTTCGGGCGCGGCGGCGAGGAGGCGCTGGCGCTGGCGGCTGCCGGCATTCCCTTCCGTTTCCTGCCGGGTGTCACATCCGCCTTCGGCGCGTTGGCGGCCGCCGGGATCCCGGCCACCATGCGCGGCGTCAACAAGGCAATCGTGCTGGCCACCGGCCACGCCGCCGGCACGCCGGAGGACCTCGACTGGGCGGCGCTGGCCGGTACCGGCCAGCCCATCGTCATCTATATGGGCATGCGCAATCTCGAAGCCATTGCCAAGGCGCTGATGGCCGGCGGCCTGAGCGGGCGCACGCCCGCCGCCATCCTCATGGCCGCCACCACCGCCGGGGAGCGGGTGCTGGTCGCCAGGCTGGAGACCATCGCGGAGCGGGCGCGGGCCGAAGGGTTCCGCGCCCCGGCGCTCATCGTGGTGGGCGACATCGTCGGCCAGCGCCGGGCGCTCGCGCCCCGGCAGGCGTGCGAAAGGATGGATGCATGAGCGCGCATGGTCTCATCGTCGGCGCGGCGCGCTCCGGCTCCGGCAAGACGAGCGTGACCATCGGCCTGATGCGCGCCTTTGCCCGGCGCGGCCTGCGGGTGGCAGGGGCGAAATCCGGGCCTGACTACATCGACCCCGGCTTCCACGCCGCGGCCACCGGGCGGCCCGGTGTCAATCTCGACAGCTGGGCCATGGCGCCGGCGCTGCTCGACACCCTGGCGGCCCGGCAGGCCGAGGGGGCCGACCTTCTGATCGTCGAAAGCGCCATGGGCCTGTTCGACGGTGTGCGCGAGCCTGAAGGGCGCAGCGGGGCGGCGGCCGATCTTGCCCGCCGCTTCCGCCTGCCGGTGCTCCTGGTGCTCGACATCTCGGGCCAGTCGCAGACCGCGGCGGCCATCGCCCACGGCTTTGCCAGCTTCGACGAAGATGTGCGCGTGGCCGGCGTCGTGCTCAACCAGGCGGCAAGCCCGCGCCACGAGGCCCAGGCGCGCGAGGCGATCGAGGCGCGGGGCATTTCCGTGTTCGGTACGATCCACCGCAACCCGGACATGGCACTGCCCGAGCGACATCTGGGCCTTGTGCAGGCCAGCGAGCATGCCGCGCTCGAAGGCTTCATCGAGCGGCTGGCCGATACGATGGAACGCGCACTCGACCTCGACGCGGTGCTTGCGTGCGCTGCCCCGTTGGCGGCGGCCGGGGGATCGGGCGCCCACCACCTGCCGCCGCCCGGCCAGCGCATCGCCATTGCCCAGGACGCCGCCTTCACCTTTCTCTATCCGCATGTGGTGCGGCACTGGCGCGAGGCCGGCGCGGAGCTTGTCGGCTTCTCGCCGCTGAACGACGAAGGCCCGGCAGATGACTGCGATGCCTGCTGGCTGCCCGGCGGCTACCCGGAGCTTCATGCGGACGCGCTGGCGGCGGCCGGCAATTTCCGGCGCGGTCTTGCCCGCTTTGCCGAGACGCGGCCTGTCCATGGCGAGTGCGGCGGATACATGGTGTTGGGCAAGGCGCTCACAGACGCTCAGGGCGCGACTCATGCCATGGCCGGCCTGCTCTCTCACGTCACAAGCTTTGCCAGCCGCAGGATCAATCTCGGCTATCGCGAGGCACGGCTTCTTGCCGATTGCCCGCTGGGGCGGGCCGGGGCTGTGGTGCGCGGCCATGAGTTCCACTATTCGCGCCTCACCGATCCGGGCTGCGACGAGCCGCTGGTCGCGCTTTGCGATGCGCTGGGCAACGCGCTGGGGCCGGCCGGCGGCCGGAGGGGCCACGTGACCGGCACCTATTTCCACGCCATGGCCCGGGCTGCGCCATGACGGACAGTGAAGCCCTTCGGGCGCGCCGCCTCGGTGGTGAGGTGCTGGCGGCCATCGGTTTCTACACCCGCCTGCCGGTGCCGGCACCTGCCGTCTCCTTTGCCGCCGCGCAGTGGGCGGCCCCCCTGGCCGGCGCCGTGGTGGGGCTTGTGTCGGGGCTCGTGCTTGCCGGCGCTTCGTGGCTCGGCATCCCGGCAGTGGTGGCGGCGGCCATGGCGCTTGGCGTCGCCATGCTGGTGACGGGCGGCCTGCACGAGGACGGGCTTGCCGATGTGGCGGACGGTTTCGGCGGCGGCCGGAACCGCGAGGAGAAACTGGCCATCATGCGCGATTCGCGGGTGGGCACCTTTGGGGTGCTCGCCCTGCTCGTCGCCGTGCTCGTCCGCTGGGCCGCACTGACCGCCCTTGCGGGTGCGGGGGCGTGGGCCGCGCTGCTGGCGCTCGTGGCGGCCCACGCCGCCTCGCGCGCGCTCCTTCCGCTCTTCATGGTCTTGGTGCCGCCGGCCCGCACGGACGGGCTTTCGGCCGGGACCGGCCGGATCGGCAGGGCCACCGCGCTTGGCGCGCTCGCTGTCGGCGGCCTGGCGCTCGCCGCCTGCGGGCCGGGCCTTGCGCTTTCGGCGGCTGTTCTTCTGGGCGTCTGGTTTCTCGCGCTTGCGCGGCTTTGCCGGCGCCAGATCGGCGGCCAGACGGGGGACGTGCTCGGCACGCTTCAGCAGGGGGGCGAGGCTGCGGTGCTCATCGCCGCCTCCGCGACGTTCACGTGAAGGAGAAGAGATGACGGACCTTTCCTCGATGGATGCCATCCGTGCCGCCTGCCGCGACCTGCCGCAGGGTGATGACGAGGCCGCGCGTGCCGCCGCGGCGCGCCAGGCGACGCTCACCAAGCCGCCGGGAAGCCTCGGCCGGCTGGAGGAGATCGCCATCTTTCTGGCGCGCTGGCAGGGGCGGGCTCAGCCGGTCCTCGAACGGGTGGAAATCCTCGTCTTCGCCGGTTCCCACGGTGTGGCGGCGCGGGGCGTGTCGGCCTTCCCGGCCGAGGTGACGCAGCAGATGGTGGCCAATTTCGCTGCCGGCGGCGCCGCCATCAATCAGCTTGCGGGCGTGGCCGGCGCCAGGCTTTCCGTCATCCCGCTCGATGTCGAACGGCCGACTGGCGATTTCACCTGCGGGCCGGCCATGTCCGAGACCGCGTTCATCCACTCGGTGCGGGCGGGCTTCGAGGCGGTGCGCGCCGATGCCGATCTTGTCTGCCTGGGCGAGATGGGCATCGCCAACACCACCGCCGCGGCGGCCCTCGCGGCGGCCCTTTTCGGCGGGGCGGGGGAAGGCTGGGTGGGGCGCGGCACGGGCGTCGACGATGCAGGGCTGACGCGCAAGGCGGATGTTGTGAATGCCGCGCTCGCCTTCCACGGCGGGGCGCTTGCCGATCCTCTCGCGGCACTGCGCCTGGTGGGTGGGCGCGAGCTGGCCGCCATGTTCGGCGCCGCGCTCGCGGCGCGGCGCCTGCGCATTCCGCTTCTCATCGACGGCTTTGTGTGCACGGCGGCGGTGGCGCCGCTTGCCCGGCTTGCGGGCCACGGGCTGGCCCATGCGCTGGCCGGCCATGTCTCGGCGGAGGCGGCGCATCGCCGGCTTCTCGAAGAGCTGGGCCTTGCCCCGCTTGTCGATCTCGGCATGCGGCTGGGCGAGGGCTCGGGCGCGGCTGTCGCGGTTCTCCTCCTGCGCGCGGCACTCGCCTGCCACAACGGCATGGCGACCTTTGCGCAGGCGGGCGTTGCAGGAGGATAGGCGCATGCGCACGCTCCTCGTCATCGGCATCGGGACCGGAAACCCCGAGCACATGACGGTGCAGGCCATCAACGCGCTCAACCGCGCCGACATCGTGCTCATCCCGCGCAAGGGCGAAGGGAAGGAGGCGCTGGCCGATCTGCGGCGCGAGATCTGCCGGCGCTATCTCGCCAATGCCGGAACTCGCCTTGTCGCCTTCGACCTGCCGGAGCGCGACGAGGCCGAGCCCTCCTATGCCCGGCGCGTGGCCGACTGGCATGCGGCGATTGCCAGAACCTATCGCGACCTGATCGCCCGGCATACGGGCGAGGGGGGCACGGTCGCCCTCCTGGTGTGGGGCGATCCGTCGCTCTACGACAGCACGCTGCGCATTCTCGACCGGCTGGAGGATATGGCGGACTTCGCCTTCCGGCGCGAGGTCATCCCGGGCATCGCCAGCATCCAGGCGCTGGCCGCCAGCCACGCCATGGCACTCAACACGGTAGGCGGCGCCGTGCAGCTCACCACCGGGCGCAGGCTCAGGCAGGAGGGGTTTCCCGATAACGCCGACAGCGCCGTCGTCCTTCTCGACGGTGAAACCGCCTTCGAGACGCTGCCTCAAGCGGATTACGACATCTTCTGGGGCGCCTATCTCGGCGCGCCGGACGAGATCACGCTGGCCGGCCCGCTCCACCAAGTGGCCGGGCGCATCGTCGAGGCGCGGCTTGCAGCCCGGCAGCGGAAGGGCTGGATCATGGACACCTATCTCCTGCGCCGGCGCCGGTGAGCACCCTGCTCAGCGCCGCTTTTCCCGCCGCCTGTGCCACCACACCTCCAGGCGCCGGCGCAG
This sequence comes from Chelativorans intermedius, assembly GCF_025398255.1. GTDB lineage: Bacteria > Pseudomonadota > Alphaproteobacteria > Rhizobiales > Rhizobiaceae > Chelativorans > Chelativorans intermedius. The sequence goes on from NZ_JAODNW010000001.1 coordinate 330,666, forward strand.
GCGGCGCACCGTGGCCATGTCATAGGAGAGAATCAGGAGACCCGCCGGAATCATCCAGAAACCCAGCACCGGCAGGAAGCCGAACAGGCCGAGCACGACCAGCAGGCCGCCGCTTACCATCCGCGCGATGCGCGAACGCGGCAGCGGCATGCGCCGCCCGGCCAGGGAGACGTGCGGGCGCGGGCCCTTGTGCCCGCGGCGCGAATCTCCGTGTCGCGTCGAGGTGTCTGTCTCTTGCATTCGTTCCTGCGCTGTCCGCTCCGCGCCGTATCGACGCCCTTGAGCCTTGTTTGGCCTGCATCCGCTCCCCATATGCAGCCCGGCTATGGCGATTGCGAGACCCGTAGCCGAAAATTCGTGAAAAAAAGTCGTCACAAGCGCTTTGCAAACTCAAAAGCTGTTTGCTATAGGCAGCGCACGCCAGAGCGTGAGGCATTCCCCGGTAGCTCAGCGGTAGAGCAACCGGCTGTTAACCGGTTGGTCGCTGGTTCGAATCCGGCCCGGGGAGCCATTCTTTCATTTTTTTCAATATGTTCAGAGACTTTTCATGCGCTGCCCCGCGAATGGCGAGGCTGCGGGCAGGGTTTTCGCCCGCGGGACGGGTGGCTGCGGCAGGAAAGCGGGCAGAACGGCAACTGCCCGCTTGACGCCAATTTCCCCGCCTCCTATTGAACCTCCTCGCTGCGTCTTCGCAGCATGGCCTCGTGGCGGAGTGGTTACGCAGAGGACTGCAAATCCTTGTACCCCGGTTCGATTCCGGGCGAGGCCTCCACTTCCGGTTTTCGGCGGCGCGGCCATGGCTGCGCCAGGTGTCAAGGGGCGCGGCAGGGCGCGCCGCAGACGGGACGAGGGTGATGGACGCCGATTTTTCCGTACAGCGCGCCAGGATGGTCGATGGCCAGATTCGCACCCGCGACGTAACAAACCGGCCGCTTCTCGACGCCGTTCGCGAGATCCCGCGGGAGGCTTTCGTGCCCGGCCGGCGGCGCAGCCTGGCCTATATCGACGAGGATCTGGAGATCCTGTCGGCCAGCGAGCAGGGGCCGGCCCGCTATCTCATGGAGCCAGCGCAGTTCTGCCGGCTCGTGCAGCTTGCCGGCGTGAAGCCGTCCGACCTCGTGCTCGATATCGGCTGCGCGACGGGCTACTCCTCCGCCGTGCTTTCGCGGCTTGCCAGTTTCGTCGTGGCGCTCGAATGCGACCCCACCCTGGCGGAGATGGCGTCTTCCACGCTGGCCGATCTCGACTGCGTCAATGTCAGCGTCGTTACGGGGCCGCTGGAGAAGGGCCACGCGAGCGAAGCGCCCTACGATGTCATTCTCCTCGGCGGTGCTGTAGACTATGTTCCAGAGGCGATTCTCGACCAGCTCGGCGAAGGCGGCCGGCTTGTCGCGATCGTCGGACGGGGGAATGCCGCGCGCGCCCATCTCTTTGTCCGCGAGGGTGGGGTGGTCTCCTCGCGCGAGGAGTTCAACGCTGCGGTCATGCCGCTGCCGGGCTTCGAGCGGCAGAAAGGTTTCGTTTTTTGAGGGGCGGATTGTTGCGCTGTTGCAACGGACTTGATCCATCATATGGGATAACGTTCCGCCCGTAGTGGAATCGCGCGGCTTTCCCGCGTGGTAGGGATGCTCTCGGCCCTTCAGGGCCGGAATGCAAGGCCGTACGGGTGCAAAGGGGGTGCCCGCACGAAGCAATGTGAGGTTGGTCGTGCCGTTCTTTCGTCGCCGTTTGCTTTCGGTCGTTGCCGCTTCGGCTCTCGTCATGTTTCCCTTGGGAGCTGGCGCCGAGACGATCTCGGGCGCGCTCGCCAAGGCCTATCAGAACAATTCCAGCCTCAATTCGTCTCGCGCCGGGGTGCGGGTGCGTGACGAGGATGTGGCGATCGCCAAGTCAGGCCTGCGTCCGCGCGTATCCGCCACCGGGTCGATAACCTGGCAGAGGTCCGGCGGGACGGAGCTCAACACCGGCCAGTTCGGCATTTCACTCGAACAGCCGATCTTCGACGGCTTTCAGACGCGAAACAACGTGCGCGCTGCCGAGGCCCAGGTTCAGGCCACCGTTGAATCGATGCGCAACGAAGAGCTTAACATCCTCTTCGATACGGCCAGCGCCTATATGAATGTCATCCGAGACCGGCAGATCGCCGTCCTGAGGGCGCGCAATCTGGAGTTCCTGGAAGAACAGGTGCGTGCCGCCCGTTCGCGCCTGGAGGTGGGCGAGGGCACGCGCACCGACCTTGCCCAGGCCGAGGCCAGCCAGCAGGCCGCTCTTGCGCAGCTTTCTGCGGCGCGCGCCCAGGCCGATGCCAGCGCGGCGACCTATCGCCAGCTCGTGGGTGAGGAGCCGGGCACGCTGCAGACGCCGCAGCCGCTGACCGGCCTGCTGCCCGCAAGCCTCGACCAGGCGGTCGCCATCGCCCTGGCCGAGCATCCGGCCATTGCCGCACGCCGGCACCAGGTGGATGCGGCGTCTTTCTCCGTCAAGGCGGCGGAAGGCGGGCTCCTGCCGCGGCTGACGGCCAATGCCGGCGTGAGCACCCGCTACAACAACTACCTGAACGACGGCCCGAGGAGTTCCGGAGCGGAGGGAAGCACGGATTCCGCCTCCATCGGCCTCAATCTGACCGTGCCCATCTATCAGGGCGGCGAGACCTCGGCGCGCGTGCGCCAGTCGAAGGAATCGCTCGGCAAGGCGCGCATCGACGTGGATGTCACCCGCGACACCGTGCGCCGCGCCGTCACGGCGGCCTGGGTGCAGTACAAATCCGCCGTGGAGGGCGTGGCCGCCAACCGGGAGACGGTGCGGGCCGCGCAGCTCGCCCTCGACGGCGTGATCGAGGAGCGCGAGGTGGGCCAGCGCACCACGCTCGACGTGCTGAATGCCCAGGCCGATCTCATCGACGCGCAGATCAACCTCGTGCAGGCGCAGCGCGACGTGGTGGTGGCAAGCTATGCCATCGCCTCGGCCATGGGCCGTCTTTCGCCCGCCCGCCTGGGGCTGCAGGTGGCGACCTATCGGCCGGAAGAGCACTTCAACGCCGTGAAGGACAAGTGGTATGGCCTGCGCACGCCCGACGGGCGTTGAGGCCGCGCGATCGTTGTCTTTTGAGGAAGGGCCGCGCGGCGGCCCTTTTTTCATGCGCGGTGCTGGCGGCGGGCACGGGACGGGAAGTCTGTGCAAAGACCGGCAAATCCCGCTTGAGGGATTCTCACCGCCTGCTCCCTTCGCTACGCTTGATCTGTGATTCGCAATAATGTCCTGTCCGCGTGAAGCGGCCGGACCTTCGGCGGGGCAGATCAAGAGTGGCGGAACCTTCGGTCATGGCACAGGCAAGCAGCGCACAGCGCGAACCCTCGATGGAGGAGATACTGGCGTCCATCCGGCGCATCATCGAGGATGGCGAGACCGGGCAAAGGCAGGCCGCATCTTCCGCGCCGGCCGAAGCCGCCGGCGAGGTGGCGGCCTTTCGCGAGGAGCTGAAGCCTTCGCCTCATGGCGAGTCCGTCGAGCGCCGCGAGCGCGACCGCCGCGAGGAGCAGCAGGCGCCCGCGCGTCCCACCTTGGGCTGGTCGCGGGCGGAAGAAGAGCCTCAACCCCGGAACGAGGATGCCGCCGAGCCGGCCTCCGAAGCCTCCGAGCCGACGGATGCGACGCCGCAATCTGCCGGTCCTGAAGAGTCCGCGCCGAAGGCCCGGCCCGCTTCCATGGAGGAGCCGGACGAGGCGCGGCAGCCGCCGCAGACCGCCCGGAACCCCGAGCCCCTGCGGCCTGCGGCAGCGAGCGCGCCTGCCGGCGTTTCCCGGTCTCGCGCCGAGGCGCGGCCGGCCATCCTGTCGGAGGAGCCGGGCCGCAAGGTGGCGGCGGCGTTCGAGGAGCTGAACGAGGCCTACGAGGCCAGCCGGCGCAAGAGCCTTGCCGATGCCGCCGAGGAGATGCTGCGCCCGATGCTGCAGGAATGGCTCGACAACAACCTGCCGCAGCTCGTCGAGCGGCTGGTGCGCGAGGAGATCGAGCGCGTCGCGCGCGGCGGCTGAGGGCTCTTGCGCCAGGCCGTCGGGCGGGAATCGCCCGCCGGCGCGAGGTTGACTTGCCTGGACCCTTCGGCTTTACACCGCAAAGCGAACAGACACGCTGGCCGAGCGCGGACATCCCTCATGCTTGAAAAGACCTATGACGCGGCAAGCGTCGAAAAGAAGATCGCCGAACGCTGGGAAGAGGCGGGCGCCTTCGCCGCCGGGGCGGGTGCCGAGCCCGGCGCGGAAGCCTTCACCATCGTCATCCCGCCGCCCAATGTCACCGGCTCGCTGCATATGGGCCATGCGCTCAACAATACGCTGCAGGACATCATGGTGCGCTTCGAGCGCATGCGCGGCAAGAACGTGCTCTGGCAGCCGGGCATGGACCATGCCGGCATCGCCACGCAGATGGTGGTCGAACGCCAGCTCATGGAGCGCCAGCAGCACCGCCGCGCGCTCGGACGCGAGAAGTTCGTCGAGACGGTGTGGCAGTGGAAGGCGCAGTCCGGTGGCGCCATCCTCAACCAGTTGAAGCGTCTGGGCGCTTCCTGCGACTGGTCGCGCGAGCGCTTCACCATGGATGAGGGCCTCTCGAAGGCCGTCATCGAGGTTTTCGTTTCGCTCTACCGGCAGGGCCTCATCTACAAGGACAAGCGGCTGGTCAACTGGGACCCCAAGCTGCTGACGGCAATCTCCGATCTCGAGGTCGAGCAGATCGAGGTCGATGGCCATCTCTGGCATTTCCGCTATCCGCTCGAACCGGGCGTTACCTACAGACATCCCTACAAGCTGGATGAGCAGGGCAACCGCGTGGCCTGGCGGCCATCCGACGGCGCGCCGGACGGCTATGAAACGCGGGATTATCTCGTCGTGGCGACGACACGGCCGGAAACCATGCTGGGCGACAGCGGCGTGGCCGTGCATCCCGACGATCCGCGCTACCGCGACCTGATCGGCAAGCATGCCATCCTGCCGTTGGTCGGCCGGCGCCTGCCCATCGTCGCTGATCCGTACCCGGACCCCGAGGCGGGAACCGGCGCGGTGAAGATGACGCCGGCGCACGATTTCAACGATTTCGAGGTGGGTAAGCGGCACGGCCTTCGCCAGATCAACGTGCTCACGGTCGAGGCAGCCATTGCCCTGAAGGAGAACGAGGCCTTCCTCGATGGGCTGGAAGAGACCGCCGTTCTTTCCGCCACCATTGCACGGCTCGACGGGATGGACCGCTTCGAGGCGCGCCAGCGCATCGTGTCGATGATGGAGGAGGCCGGGCTGCTCGACAAGGTCGAGCAACACCGCCACACGGTGCCCCATGGCGACCGCAGCGGCGTGCCTATCGAGCCGTTCCTGACCGACCAGTGGTATGTGGACGCCAAGACCCTCGCCGGGCCCGCCATCGAGGCGGTGCGCGAGGGGCGCACGCGGTTCGTCCCGAAGAGCTGGGAAAAGACCTATTTCGAGTGGATGGAGAACATCCAGCCCTGGTGCATTTCCCGCCAGCTCTGGTGGGGGCACCAGATCCCTGCCTGGTACGGGCCGGACGGCCACGTGTTCGTGGCGCGCACCGAGAAGGAGGCGCTGGACGACGCGGTCGAATATTACCTGGCGCTGGAGGGCCCGTGGAAGAGCTGGGTCGAGGAGCAGCTTGAAAACTTCCAGCCCGGCAACATCCTGACGCGCGACGAAGACGTTCTCGACACCTGGTTCTCCTCCGCGCTGTGGCCCTTCTCGACGCTCGGCTGGCCGGAGCAGACAAAGGAGCTGAAGACCTACTATCCCACCTCCGTGCTCGTCACCGGCTTCGACATCATCTTCTTCTGGGTTGCCCGGATGATGATGATGGGCCTGCACTTCACGGGCAAGGAGCCGTTCCACACGGTCTATGTTCACGCCCTGGTGCGCGACAAGAACGGCGCCAAGATGTCGAAGTCCAAGGGCAATGTCATCGACCCCCTGGAGCTGATCGACGCTTATGGAGCCGACGCGCTGCGCTTCACCCTCGCCATCATGGCTGCGCAGGGCCGCGACGTGAAGCTCGATCCGGCGCGAGTGGCGGGCTACCGCAACTTCGGCACCAAGCTGTGGAACGCCACCCGCTTTGCGCAGATGAACGGCGTAAAGGGCGATCCCGCCTTCCGGCCGGAGAATGCGCGGCTGTCCATCAATCGCTGGATCCTGACCGAGCTGACGCGCGCTGCCCGCGCGGTGACGGAGGGCATCGAGGGCTATCGCTTCAACGAAGCCGCCGCCGCTGCCTACCGCTTTGTCTGGAGCCTGTTCTGCGACTGGTATCTGGAGCTTCTGAAGCCTGTCTTCGCGGGCCAGGACGAGGCGGCCAAGGCCGAGGCGCGCGCCTGCGCGGCCCATGTGCTCGACGAGACCTACAAGCTGCTGCATCCCATGATGCCCTTCATGACGGAGGAGCTGTGGGCGCTGACGGCGGGCGAGGCGGGCCGCGAGGACCTTCTGGCGCTGACGCGCTGGCCCGAACCGTCCTTCGAGGACGGGGACGCGGCCGCCGACATCAACTGGCTCATCGAGCTGGTCTCGGGCATCCGCTCCGTGCGCGCGGAGATGAACGTGCCGCCGGCGGCCACCGCGCCGCTGGTTGCCATCGGCGCCGGCGAGACGACGCGGGCGCGGCTTGCCCGCCACGAACCGGCCGTCCGCCGCCTGGCGCGCGTCGGAGAAGTGGGCTTTGCCGGCGAGGCGCCAAAGGGCTCGGCACAGATCGTGCTGGGCGAGGCCACCTTCTGCCTGCCGCTCGGCGACCTCATCGACCTGAAGGCGGAGACCGCGCGGCTGGAAAAGGAGATCGCGCGCGCCGCCGGCGAGATCGAGCGCGTGGAAAGGAAGCTGTCCAACGAGAAGTTCGTTGCCAACGCGCCGGAGGAGATCGTCGCCGCTGAGCGCGAGAAGCTGGCAGGCTTCGTGGAGGCGAAGGCGCGGCTGGAAGCTGCGCTCACCCGCGTGCGCGAAGCAGGCTGAGCACCGGAGCGCAAAGCCCGGCGATTCGTGCGCCGCGCAGCCGCGGCGCACGCCCCTGGCGGCTCATGGACTGGCCTTTTCGGCCCTTCCGTGCAGCGTGTCACCGTCTTTTTGCGGAAGTGTCACATTTCTGCAACGGGTGTCTTCTGCGAAGGCGTACAGGCCAAAAAATGGCGGATTTGCGGCAAAAATGGCGCCAATCATGGCGCGTGCAGGGCGCGTCGCGGTGGTTGAGGCGCAAAATTCAAGGGGCTTACGTACAAGTAAGATAAACGCCGATGGGTGCGGAAGGCGCGAAGCCGATTGTGCCCGTCATTCGCCCTGCTATCTTGCCCTCATGCGTGTGCATAAAGGTAGGGAGGGATCTCGTATGCGCCTCAGCTTTCTTGGATGTTCGGCCCTGAGTGTTCTGATGATGGTGGCCGGCGCCCAGGCTGGCGGTTTTTCGCGCGGCACGGCGGACACCGACATTCTCTTCGAGGAGGGGAACTTCAATTTCCGTGCCGGTGCGACGATCGTCGTACCCAGCCAGAAGCTTACGGCCGCACCCGTGGGAAGCCCCAATCCCGGAGCGCTCGTCGGCACCAACTATCTGGATTCCTATGTCATCCCCTCCGTCGCGGTGAAGTTCAGGATCACCGACAGCTTCTCCTGCGCCGGCACGTTTACCCAGCCTCACGGCGCGTCGACGAGCTATGCAGCGCCCTTTGGCGTGAGCGGCAAGCTCTCGGAGGACCTGGCGCTCAGCGAGTTCGGTGCCACCTGCGCGCTCTTCTTCGATGCAGGGCCGGGCCGCTTTGCCGTGCTCGGCGGTGGTTTCGTCGAGACTCTCGACTATGATCTCGACGCCACGCCGCCGGGCCTTGGCGGGGCGCCGTTGAACATCGGCCTCAGCGGCACCGACTATGGCTGGCGCGCCGGGGTCGCCTACGAGGTGCCGGACATTGCCTTCCGCGCGCAGCTTCTGTACCGCTCCGGCACCAGCTATGGCGCCACGGGAACGGCCACCTCGCCAATCTTCCCGGTGCTCGGCGCGCCCGGCACCACCATGCCGGCCACGGGGACGGGCGAACTGCCGCAGAGTGTGGAACTCAAGGTGCAGTCGGGCATCGCACCGGGTTGGCTGGCCTTCGGCTCGATCAAGTGGATGGACTGGTCCGTCAACGAGACGCTCAACGTCAATGTTCCCGGCACCCCGGTGGCGGCGCCGAACGACTATTTCTGGCGTGACGGCTGGACCGTGACCGCCGGCATCGGCCATGCGTTCAACGAGCGCGTTTCCGGCCTTGTGAGCGTGCAGTGGGACCGCGGCGTGGCGACCGGCTATGATCTGAGAACCGACAAGTGGCTCCTGGCGGGGGCCGCCAGGATAAAGGACGACATCGGCGGCGAGCTGCGCATCGGGGCCGGTGCCGTCTATCTCACCTCCGCCGAAATCGACAAGCCTGGCGCGCGCTTCTTCGGTGCCGCTGCCGATTCGGGCTGGGCCGGAATCTTCTCCGCCTCCTACAGCGTCAATTGGTGATACCGCGGCGGATCGGGTCGATCCGTATCCTGGCCCGGCCCTCGTGCCGGGCCTTTCTTTTGCCGGCGGTGCCGCCCGGGGGTTGAATCTTGCCGGCAACTGGCGCAGATATGGGGTGTCACCCGGGCCGGGCCCCTCTGGCAGGCGAGGCGTCGCCTGTGATGTCGGACCGATCGACAACGCGCAGACGCGGCGCAACCCTTTCACCCTAGACATGACCCTGCACGACTGGCTCTGGCCCGGCTTCCTGGCGTTTGTCGCCACCATTCTGTTCGTCGATCTTTTCGTCCTCCACCGCCGCGACAGCGTCATCTCGATGACGGGAGCCTGCCGGACAGTGGCCGCCTATGTCACGCTGGCGATGCTGTTTGCCGCTGGCGTCTTCTTCTTCGCCGGCGCCGGGCGGGGGGCGGAGTTCCTCACCGGCTATCTAATCGAACAGGCGCTCTCTCTCGACAACATCTTCGTCATCGCGCTCATCTTCGCCTATTTCAAGGTGCCGGCGGAAGCCCAGTATCGGGTGCTCTTCTACGGCATCGTCGGCGCCATCGTCATGCGCCTGTCGCTCATCGTGCCGGGCGTGAAGCTGGTGGACCAGTTCCACGTGGTGGCCATGGCACTGGGCGGTCTTCTCATCTTCTCCGGTTTCAAGATGCTCACCTCGGGCGACGAGATGGTCGATCCGGGCGACAGCCGCATCGTCAGGCTTCTCATGCGCTCCGGCCGCGTCACGCCGGACTACGAAGGCTCGAAATTCTTCATCCGTCGCGACGGCCTTCTCTACATGACGCCGCTTTTCGTCGTGCTGGTGACGGTGGAGATCACCGACCTGATCTTCGCCATCGATTCCATTCCCGCCGTGCTTGCGGTGTCGAACGACGCCTTCATTGTCTTCTCCTCCAACGTCTTCGCCATTCTCGGCCTGCGCGCGCTGTTCTTCGTTCTCTCTGGCATGATGCGCGCCTTCCGCTATCTGAAGACCGGGCTTTCGCTGGTGCTCGTCTTCATCGGACTCAAGATGCTGTTCGCCGAATATGTGGAAATCCCCTCCATGCTGGCGCTGTCCATCACCGCGCTCATTATCGGCGGTTCGGTGGTCGCCTCCCTGCTGCACCGGGAGGCGGCGCCGGAGGGAGAGGCGGCGCCGCAACGCGCCCCCGAGCACTCCGAAAGCGAGCGCTGACCGCGCCGTTTCGCAGCGAAAATGTTGCCGTATGGCAACAGTTTCTCAAGATGCTATGCGCTAGAACAGTGCCGGGGGCGAAACGCCAATTTCCCGCCATAAACCGGGCGCACCGAGAAAGGGTCTCGGACCGCGCCGGATGTTAACGCGTGTCAGAAAAAGCCGCCAAGCCGCGGCAAGGATTTGATTTATGGACACCCGAGCGATTTCAAAGGACAAGCTTCCCAGCCGCCACGTGACGGTGGGGCCGGCGCGCGCGCCGCACCGCTCCTATCTCTATGCCATGGGCCTTTCGGCCGAGGAGATCGCCCAGCCACTGGTGGGGGTCGCCACCTGCTGGAACGAGGCCGCTCCCTGCAACATTTCGTTGATGCGCCAGGCGCAGGTGGTCAAGAAGGGCGTTGCCTCGGCAGGCGGCACACCGCGCGAGTTCACCACCATCACGGTGACGGACGGCATCGCCATGGGCCACCAGGGCATGAAGGCGTCGCTTGTCAGCCGCGAGGTGATCGCCGATTCCGTCGAGCTTACCATGCGCGGCCACTGCTACGACGCGCTGGTGGGGCTTGCCGGGTGCGACAAGTCGCTGCCCGGTATGATGATGGCCATGGTGCGCCTCAACGTGCCGTCGGTGTTCATCTATGGCGGCTCCATCCTGCCGGGCACCTGGCGCGGCCGCCAGATCACGGTGCAGGATGTCTTCGAGGCGGTGGGCCAGCATTCCGTCGGCTCGATCTCCGACGAGGAGCTGACGGAGATCGAGCAGGCGGCCTGCCCGTCGGCCGGCTCCTGCGGGGCGCAGTTCACCGCCAACACCATGGCCACCGTCGCCGAGGCCATCGGCCTGGCGCTGCCCTATTCCTGCGGCGCGCCGGCCCCCTATGAGATGCGCGACCGCTTCAATTACGCCTCCGGCGAGAAGGTGATGGAGCTGATCGCCCGCCAGATCCGCCCGCGCGACATTGTCACGCGCAAATCGCTGGAGAATGCGGCCGCCGTGGTCGCCGCCTCCGGCGGCTCCACCAATGCAGCGCTGCACCTGCCGGCCATCGCCCACGAGGCGGGCATCAGGTTCGACCTCTTCGACGTCGCCGAAATCTTCAGGAAGACCCCCTATATCGCGGACCTCAAGCCCGGCGGCAAATATGTCGCCAAGGACATGTTCGAGGCCGGCGGCATCCCGCTGCTCATGAAGACGCTTCTGGAGCACGGCTATCTGCATGGCGACTGCATGACGGTGACCGGCCGCACGGTGGCCGAGAACATGGAGCGTGTCGCCTGGAACGGCGAGCAGGACGTGGTGTATCCGGCCGACAGGCCGCTGAGCCCCACCGGCGGCGTGGTCGGGCTGAGGGGCAATCTCGCCCCCGACGGCGCCATCGTGAAGGTGGCGGGCATGAAGAACCTGAAGTTCTCCGGCCCTGCGCGCTGCTTCGACTCGGAAGAGGAGTGCTTCGCTGCCGTCAAGGATCGCCGCTACAAGGAGGGCGAGGTGCTGGTCATCCGCTACGAGGGGCCGAAGGGCGGCCCCGGCATGCGCGAGATGCTGGCCACCACCGCCGCCCTCTATGGCCAGGGCATGGGCGACAAGGTGGCGCTGATCACCGACGGGCGTTTTTCGGGCGCTACGCGGGGCTTCTGCATCGGCCATGTCGGGCCGGAGGCAGCGGTCGGCGGTCCCATCGGCCTTCTGCGCGACGGCGACATCATCTCCATCGACGCCGTGGCCGGCACCATCGATGTGGCGCTGAGCGAGGAAGAGCTGGCCGAGCGCCGCAAGAGCTGGACGCCGCGCGAGACCGACTACCAGTCCGGTGCCATCTGGAAATATGCACAGACGGTCGGTTCGGCCCGCTATGGCGCCGTGACCCATCCCGGTGGCGAGAAAGAAACCCACTGCTATGCGGATATATGAGAAAAACGCCATAGCCGGCGGCGCGCTTGCCGCCGCGCTCCTGCTGTCGGGCGGGCTTGGCCCGGCCGCCGCCCTCGACGAGAAGGCGGTGGTGCAGCAGCCGGCCGAGCGCAGCCCCTGGGCCGTCTTCCGCTTCGCCTTCTCCGCCTACAAGAGCGGCAAGAAGGAGGAGGCGGTGAAGGCCTATCGCTACGCCGCCGAGAACGGCCAGGTGGGCGCGCGCTGGAAGCTTGCGCGCATGTATGCCGAAGGCGACGGCGTGGCGCGCAACGACTACGAGGCGTTCAAGTTCTTCACCGCCGTCGCCCAGCAGGAGGTGCGGCCGGGCAGCCGCGACGAGAGCTATATCTCGGACGCGCTGGTGGCCATCGGCCGCTATCTGAAGACCGGCATTCCGGGCTCTCCCGTCAAGGCCGATCCAGTCGCTGCGCAGGAGTATTTCATGCGCGCGGCCGCTACCTACCGCAATGCTGCGGCGCAATATGAGCTTGGTCGCATGTTCCTGACCGGGGAGGGGGGCACGCGCAATGTCCGCCACGCGGCGCGCTGGTTGCAGCTTGCCGCCGAGAAGGGCCATGCCGCCGCCCAGGCCACGCTTGGCAACCTTCTCTTCCAGAGCGGCAAACCCGTGCGCGGCCTGGCTTTGATGACCGCCGCGCTGGAGCGGGCCTCGCCGGCCGACACGCCCTGGATCCGTGCCATGCATGAAGAGGCGTTCGCCATCGCCGCCGAGGCCGACCGCCGCACGGCCATCGCGCTGGCGGAGGATTATCTCGCCAACGGGCTGAAATAGCGCTCCGCCGCCTGCCCGCCGCGCGGGCTCAGGCGGCCTCGAAGGCCAGCTCGGCCACCACAGGAACGTGGTCCGACGGTTTTTCCCAGGCGCGGGTGTGCTTGTGCACGGCGGCGGCCGAAAGCCTGTCTGCCGCCTCGGGCGAAAGCATCAGGTGGTCGATGCGGATACCGTTGTTCTTCTGCCAGGCGCCACCCTGATAGTCCCAGAAGGTATAGACGTCCTTCTCGTCGCTGACCGCGCGCAGCGCGTCCGTCATGCCCAGATGGGCAAGCCTGCGGAAGGACTGGCGGCTTTCCGGCCGGAAAAGCGCATCGTCCACCCAGGCCGTGGCGTCCCGGGCATCCTCCGGTTCGGGGATCACGTTGTAGTCACCGGCAAGCACCAGCGGCTCCTCCAGGGTCAGCCTTTCCCGCGTCCAGCCCTCAAGCCGCTTCATCCAGCCGAGCTTGTAGGAGAACTTCTCGCTGGCCACCGGATTGCCGTTGGGCAGATAGAGCGAGACGACGCGCAGCACACCGCTTGCCGTGGAGAACACGCCCTCGATGAAGCGCGCCTGCACATCCTCCCCGTCGCCGGGAAGGCCGCGATTCACCTCGTCGAAACGCAGCTTCGACAGGATGGCGACGCCGTTGAAGCCCTTCTGGCCGCAGGTTTCCACGTGGTAGCCGAGCGCTTCCACGGGCTCGCGGGGAAATTGCTCGTCGACCGACTTGATTTCCTGCAGGCAGACGATGTCCGGCTCGGCCTCGCCCAGCCAGTGCAGCAGGTTTTCGATGCGCGCCTTGACGCCGTTGATGTTCCAGGTGGCGATCTTCATGGCGCGCACAGTAGAGGAATCGCGTCCTCCGTCAAATCCAATTGCGGGGAGAGAAGATCTCTGCTGACGGGCGCCCCGCGTCAGATCGAGAAGCTCGTGCCGCAGCCGCAGGAGGCGACGGCGTTGGGGTTGCGGATCTGGAAGGACTGGCCGATGAGATCGTCAACGAAGTCGATCACCGAGCCGCCCATGTAGACCAGCGACAGCTCGTCGATCAGCACCCGCGCGCCGTCCTTCTCGATCACCATGTCGTCGTCGTTGCGGCTGTCCACAAGGTCGAACTTGTAGGAAAAGCCGGAGCAGCCGCCCCCTTCCACGGAGACGCGCAGCGCGATCTTTCCGGGATCCTCGCCGAGGATGCTGGCTATCCGCCTGGCCGCCGCGTCGGTCAGCTCGACGCCCTTCATGTCGGTCTTCGCGTCAATGCCCATGGAGGTCACCTTGCTTTCGCATATGCAGAATAGGTATGAACGGCGAGGCGGCGAGTCAACAAGGGCGCACATGGCAGGCCCCGCACATCTGCAAGGCATCGGCTTCGGCTACCGGCCGCGCGCGGCCCATGCGTGCGACCCGGCGCGCTCGCGCGGGCGCCTTCATGCCGAGCCGGAAAGCCCCACCCGCACCCCTTTCCAGCGCGACCGGGATCGCATCATCCATTCCACGGCCTTTCGCAGGTTGAAGCACAAGACGCAGGTCTTCATCGCGCATGAGGGCGACCACTACCGCACGCGGCTTACCCATTCCATCGAGGTGGCGCAGATCGCCCGGGCGCTGGCGCGGGCGCTGTGCTGCGACGAGGATCTGGCGGAGGCGGTGGCGCTGGTGCACGATTTCGGCCACACCCCCTTCGGCCACACCGGCGAGGAGGCGCTGAACGAGAAGATGGCGCCATGGGGCGGCTTCGACCACAACGCCCAGTCCCTGCGTGTCGTCACCCGGCTGGAGCGCCGCTATGCCGAGTTCGACGGCCTCAACCTCACATGGGAGACGCTGGAGGGCCTCGTCAAGCACAACGGCCCGCTGACGGACGCCGCAGGCAACGGCCTCAAGGGGCCGGTGCCGCGCGCCATCCTCGATTATGCTGCCCGCCACGACCTGGAGCTTTCACGCTTTGCCAGCCTCGAAGCGCAATGCGCGGCGATTGCCGACGACATCGCCTACGATGCTCACGACGTCGACGACGGCCTGCGCGCCGGGCTCATCACACTCGACATGCTTGCCGAGGTGGCGCTGCCGGGGCGCATCCTGCGCGCCGTGGCCGAGCGCTATCCCGGTCTCGACCCGGTGCGCACCGGCCATGAGCTCATGCGCCGGCAGATCACCCTGATGGTGGAGGACGTGATCGACACGGCGCGCGCCAATCTCGATGCCTTGAGGCCGCGCTCGGTGGAGGACGTGCGCGATGCCGGGCGCACGCTCGTCACCTTCTCCGCCGCCATGGCCGCAGAGGAGAAGGCGCTCAAGGACTTTCTCTATGCCAATCTCTACCGTCACCCGGAGGTGGTGGCGGTGCGCCGGCGGGCCGACCGCGTGGTGCGCGAGCTTTTCGACGCCTATTTCGCCGATCCGCGCCGGATGCCGGAGAGCTGGCGGGCGGGGCTGGACCGTGCGGAGGAGCGCATCAGGGCGCGGCGCGTGGCCGATTTCCTGGCCGGCATGACCGACACCTACGCGCTCAAGGAGCATGCGCGCCTGTTTGACCGCACTCCCGAATTGCGATAGGGCGCAGGCAGCTTGCGGCAGGGCGCCGCGTGAAGATCAGCTATCCGAGACACGGACCCATGAACATTTTTGCCGATTTTTCCGATCGGATCGTCAAGGCCGTCGAAAGGCTGGGGCTCAAGCCCAGGGATGGGGGAACCCTCGACCTGCGGCGCGTCACCGTCGAGCCGCCGCGCGACCCCAGCCATGGCGATCTGGCCACCAATGCCGCCATGGTGCTGTCCAAGGCGGTGGGCGAGAATCCGCGCGCCCTGGGCGAACGGCTGGCCGCTGCCCTGGCCGAGGACCCCGACGTGGCGGAAGCCAGCGTGGCCGGTCCAGGCTTCGTCAATCTGCGGCTGGCCGATGGCTTTTGGCAGGCCCGCCTTGGCGAGATGCTGGACATGGGCACCGATTATGGCCGCTCGCAGATGGGGGCGGGGCAGAAGGTGAATGTCGAATACGTGTCGGCAAATCCCACCGGCCCCATGCATGTCGGCCATTGCCGGGGCGCCGTGGTGGGCGATGCGCTGGCCAATCTACTTGCCTTCGCCGGCTATGACGTGACGCGCGAATATTACATCAACGATGCCGGCGCGCAGATCGACGTGCTCGCCCGCTCGGTCCTCGTCCGCTATCGGGAGGCGCTGGGCGAGACGGTGAGCGCCATTCCCGAGGGGCTTTATCCCGGCGACTACCTCAAGCCCGTTGGCGCTGCGCTCGCCGAGGAGTTCGGCACCAGGCTTCTGGAGATGCCGGAGGCGGAACGGCTGGAGATTGTCAAGGAGCGCGCCATCGACGCCATGATGGCCATGATCCGCGAGGATCTGGCGGCCCTCAACGTGCATCACGACGTCTTCTTTTCCGAGCGCTCGCTGCATGCCGGCAACGGCGGGAAGATCCGCTCGGCGATCAACGATCTCACCATGAAGGGTCATGTCTACAAGGGCAAGCTGCCGCCGCCCAAGGGGCAGGTGCCGGAAGACTGGGAAGACCGCGAGCAGACACTTTTCCGCTCCACCCAGGTGGGAGACGACATCGACCGCCCGCTCATCAAGTCGGATGGCAGCTTCACCTATTTCGCCGCCGACGTGGCCTATATGAAGGACAAGTACGCGCGCGGCTTCGAGCACCTGATCTATGTTCTGGGTGCCGACCACGGCGGCTACGTGAAGCGGCTGGAGGCGCTGGCGCGCGCCATCTCCGACGGCAGGCTGAAGCTGACTGTGCTTCTGTGCCAGCTCGTCAAGCTCTATCGCGGCGGCGAGCCGGTGCGCATGTCCAAGCGGGCAGGGGAGTTCGTGACGCTGCGCGACGTCATCGACGAGGTGGGGCGCGATCCGGTGCGCTTCATGATGCTCTACCGCAAGTCCGATGCGCCGCTCGATTTCGACTTCGCCAAGGTCACCGAGCAGTCGAAGGACAATCCGGTCTTCTATGTGCAATACGCCTCGGCGCGTTGCCATTCTGTCTTCCGGCAGGCGCGGGAGCAGCTCGGCATCGAACGTCTGGAGCGGGCCGACCTGCGCGCCCATCTCGACCTGCTGACCGACGAGGGCGAGATTGCGCTCATCCGCAAGCTGGCGGAGTATCCGCGCCTTGTCGAAAGTGCGGCACAGGCGCTGGAGCCGCACCGGCTCGCCTTCTATCTCTACGACCTCGCCAGCCAGTTCCACGCACAATGGAACCGGGGCACCGAGACTCCCGCGTTACGTTTTGTTAAGGTTAACGACCCAGAGTTGACTCGTGCCAGGCTGGGCTTGGTGCAGGCTGTCTGCGATGTCGTGACGTCGGGACTGACGCTCGTTGGGGCGGAGGCGCCGGCGGAAATGCGCTGAAAACAGGCGGAAACTGTCACCTTTTGCCCACAATGCACTGGTAGGGCCGAATTTGCAGTGCGACGTCCGCGGACGTCCGACTGAGTGTGGGAACAGGCATGGCTGACAGCAATTATCCGAGCGCCGTCGAGGCGAAGGAGCTGACGCAGGACGATCCGTTCGCCGAGTTGACGCAGATCATGAATCAGGATCTGCTTTCCGACCGCGCGGCGGCGTCGGTGCAAAGCGAACGGGAAGAGACCGACAGCCTTGCCCACGACAGCTTGGCCCTTGAGCTCGAAAGCGAGCTGATGGGCGATCTGGATCTGCAGGCGGACGAGGCAGACGCGGCCGCGCCGGAAGCGCAGGCGGCGGAGCCCGCGCCCCCATCGCAGGATGCGGCGCAGACGCCCGATTTCGACGATCTCGACAGCGTGTTCGACGACATCTTCGCCCTTGGGGAGGGCGGCGAGCGGCGGGACCCGGTCGCCGAGGTGGCCGGCGAGACGGAGTCCGAGTTTGCGCCGTCCGAGACCCTTCCCGCCGAGGAACCGTTCGCCGGGGAGCCGCAGGCGGCGGATGCGCAGTCCGCCCCGTCCCTGGCAGAGGTGCTTTCACGCGCCACCTTTACCGCCGCCGAGCCGTTCTTCAGGCCCGCGTCCGACGGGGAGAATGAGGCAGATCCCGCCTCGGCCGCACGCGAGATCCAGGCCGCTGCCCCCGAGCCTGCGCCCCCGGCTGAGGACGAGCCCGCCATGCCCGTGGCGGGTACCTTTTCTTCGGCCTCCTCCGCAGAGCCGCTGGCAGTCTCGCAGAGCGCCTGGGCTGAGGCACCGGCGCCGCGCGAGGATGAGTACGAGGCGCGCAGCGAAGGTGGCGCGCTGGGCGACTGGTCGCCGGAGGCATTCCTTGGCGGCGCCGCAGGGGCGGCGACCCATGACGAGGCAGCGGCAACACCTGCGCGGCGCGATGGGGACACCGGCCCGCCGCCGGTCGATACGGTGGATATCCCCGAGGAAACGGTTCCCCTGGCCGACAATCTCGACGTGCCCGAGGTCTCCTACGAGGAGAAGCGGGCCAAGGACGATTTCGACGAGATCGAAGACCTTCTGTCCGGCGCGTTCGGAGAGGCGGACGTCACGCCGGAGACGCGCCAGCGGCCATGGACGGATACGCCGTCCCCCGCCGGACCCCAGAGCGGCGGCGAGGACGATACCGAGCGGGAGATTGAGGAGTTGCTGGCCGCCGGCATCGGCGCAGGCGTTGCGGCGGGTGCCGCCGCCTATGCGCGCTCCGGTCTGCAGCCCGCGCCAGCCGCGGACGCCGCCGGAGCCTTTGCTTCCGATTCCTGGGTGCCGCCGTCTGACGAACTGAAACCGGAGCTGGCGGCCGCGCCGCCGCAGCCCGAAGAGAAGCGCCGCATCGGCACGCCCGTTCTGGTGGCAGCCGCGGTCGGCTGCGTCGTGGTCCTTGGGGGCGTGGCCGTCTTCGCGCTATCCGGCGGCGACGGTGCGGGCGATGCCGGGCCGGCCGTGGTGCGCGCCGAAGACTCGCCGGTCAAGGTGAAGCCGGAGGATCCCGGCGGCACGACCATTCCCAATCAGGACAACCAGGTCTATCGGCGGGTTGCCGGCGAGACGCCGGAAACCCAGCCGTCGCAGACACGCCTTGTGTCCTCGGTCGAGGAGCCGCTGGATCTGCCGCCTGCCGGAGAGGGCAGCCAGGACGCCGGCACGGCCAAGATCGAGGATCGGCTGGAGAGCACGCCGGTGGACGACGCCGAGGCGGAGGAGACCGCCGCGGTGGCTGCACGGCGCGTGCGCACCTTCGTGGTGCGGCCCAACGGCGCGATGCAGCCCTACGAGCCGCCGGTGGCGGCGCAGGCTGCCGCCGATGCGGCGGACGATGCCCCGCAGTCCGGCGCTGCCACCCGCACGGCGGCCGCCACCGCCAACGGCAATGCCGAGGATGCGGATGGCGGGCTTCCCGGCGTCAGCGTCAACCCGGATGCGGCCGTGCGGCAGGCGCTCGCCGCCTCCGGTGGGCAGCAAAGCCCCGCCGCTGAGACGACCCGGCCGGCCGATAGAGAGGCTGTGGCGGAGGAGACCGCCGGTCAGCCCGCCGCGGGGGAAGAAGCGACGGATACCGCCGTTGCCCAGGTCTCGATCCCGCGCACCGGGCCGATCCCGCCGTCACGTCCCGCCGTCGTTCCCGCCGCCAGCCGGCAGACCGCTGCCGCCGCACAGGCCCCGGCGCGCCAGACGGCCTCCACCCAGCTCGCTGCCGTCCAACCGTCCGCCGAAAGCGACTGGTCGGTGCAGATTTCCTCCCAGCCCAGCCTCCAAGGCGCCCAGCAGTCCTATCGCGAGCTGGCCGAGCGCTACGGCAGCCTTCTGCAGGGTAGGGGCGTGAACATCGTCAAGGCCGACATCGAGGGCAGGGGCACCTTCTACCGCGTGCGCATTCCCTCTTCATCCAAGGACGAGGCCATTCGCCTTTGCGAGCGCATCAAGGGCGCCGGCGGCAACTGCTTCGTCTCCCGATAGACGGCGTACGCCCGGCATGTCATGGCGGCGCCTTTGGCGCTATGATTCCCTCATGAGCGAATCAAAGGCCATGATCCTGGGGCTTGCCGGCACCCGGCTTTCGGCGGAGGAGGCCGCCTTTTTCCGCGGCGAGCGCCCCTGGGGCTTCATCCTGTTTGCGCGCAACGTCGCCGACGGGGCACAGCTTGCCGCGCTGACTGCGGCGCTGCGCGACAGCGTGGGCCGCGCCGATGCCCCCGTCTTCGTGGACCAGGAAGGCGGGCGCGTGCAGCGCCTGCGTCCGCCGCTGGCGCCGGACTATCCCCCCGCCAGCGCCATCGGCGCGCTCCATGCGCGCGATGCGCGAGCCGGCCTGCGGGCCGCCTGGCTGATGGGACGGCTCCATGCCTTCGATCTTTCGCGTTACGGCCTGTGTGCCGACTGCCTGCCGGTGCTCGACGTGCCGGTGCCCGGCGCGCACGATGTCATCGGCAACCGCGCCTTCAGCGGCGATCCGCAGGCCGTCGCCGCCCTCGGTCGGGCGCAGGCGGAGGGCCTGATGGCCGGTGGCATCCTGCCGGTGATGAAGCACATTCCCGGCCACGGGCGCGCCGGCGCCGACAGCCACAAGGCCCTGCCGCGCGTCGATGCGCCGCTGGAGGCGCTTCGAGCCCACGATTTCGTGCCCTTCAGGGAGTTGCGTTCGCTGCCCATGGCCATGACGGCGCATGTGGTCTACACGGCGATTGACCCGGACAACCCGTCCACGACCTCGCGGCGCGTCATTGCAGAGATCGTGCGCGCGGAGCTTGGCTTCGACGGGCTGTTGATGAGCGACGACGTGTCGATGGACGCGCTTTCTGGGGATTACGGGGCGCGCACGCAGGCCATCCTTGAAGCCGGGTGCGATCTCGTCCTTCATTGCAACGGCGTGATGGCGCAGATGCAGGCGGTGGCCAGGCAGGTGCCGGTGCTGGCCGGGCGTGCCTTGGCGCGGGCGGAGGCGGCGCTTGCGCGCCGCCAGCCCGCCGACGACACGGTGGAGGCGGCGGCGCGCACCGAATTCGACAGCCTTCTTGCGGCTGTGGCCTGAGCAACGAAAAGGAAAGGCTGACGGTGGCCGAAGCGGCGAAAAATGCGGCAGACAGGAAGGAGCCCGGCAAGCCCATCCCCATGGAGAAGCTGTGGGCGGAGGATGGCGCCGGGCGCGGAGTGTCGGAGCCGGCCCTTACCGTCGATGTGGACGGCTTCGAGGGGCCGCTCGACCTGCTCCTGCATCTGGCGCGCAACCAGAAGGTGGATCTGGCGCGCATCTCCGTATTGGCGTTGGCGGAGCAGTATCTGGCCTTCGTCGAGCGGGTGCGGCGCATGCGGCTGGAGCTTGCGGCCGACTATCTGGTGATGGCCGCCTGGCTCGCCTATCTCAAGTCGCGGCTGCTGATCCCGCGGCAGAAGGACGACGAGGAGCCCTCGGGCGAGGAGATGGCCGCGCTCCTGCAGTTTCGCCTGAAGCGGCTGGAGGCCATGCGGGATGCCGCTGCCCGCCTCGTCAACCGCAACCGGCTGGGGCGCGACGTGTTCGCCCGCGGCATGCCGGAGCCGGTGCTGGTGGAGAAGAAGAGCGCCTATTCGGCGACGCTCTACGATCTGCTCACCGCCTATGCCGCCCAGCGCCAGCGCCGCGCCATCACCAATGTGCAGATCGCCAAGCGCGGCGTGTGGTCGCTCAAGCAGGCGCGCGACATTCTAGCCCGCATGATGGGCGAATTGTCCGACTGGACGGCGCTCGACCGTTTCCTGATCGCCTATCTCACCCGTCCAGAGGAGCGTGTCACTGCGGTGGCGAGCACCTTTGCCGCAAGCCTTGAACTGGTGCGCGAGGGGGCGCTGGAGATTCGCCAGAGCGCGCCTTTCGCGCCCCTCTACATGCGCGGCGGCTCCAAGCCGCCGATCGACAACCGGGAAATGCCATGAACGAAAGCGCCAATGTGGTTCCTTTCCGCGCCGAGGAGAAGGCGCCCGCGGCGGAAGCGCACGATGCGCCGGCCCGCAGTGTCGCCTTCGCGGAGGCCAAACGCATGGCCGAGGCACTGGTGTTCGCCAGTGCCGAGCCGGTTTCCACCCGCGCGCTTGCCGAGCGCCTGCCGGAGGGCACGGATGTCCAGGCCGTCATGGAAGACCTCAGGAGCGATTATGCCCGCCGCGGCGTCAATCTCGTGCGGGTTGCCGATTGCTGGGCCTTCCGCACCGCCGGCGATCTGGCCTTTCTCATGAGCCGCCAGGCCATGCAGCAGAAGAAGCTGTCGCGCGCTGCCCTCGAAATGCTGGCCGTCATCGCCTACCACCAGCCCGTCACCCGCGCCGAGATCGAGGAAATCCGCGGTGTGGAAACCTCCAAGGGCACGCTGGACACACTCCTGGAGACTGGCTGGGTGCGCATGCGCGGGCGCCGGCGCACGCCGGGCCGCCCGGTCACCTATGGCACGACGACGGAGTTTCTCGACCATTTCGGCCTGGAAGAGCTGCGCGACCTGCCGGGCCTGGAGGAGCTCAAGGGCGCGGGCCTGCTTTCGCCGCGCATGCCGTCCAACTTTGCGGTGCCGCAGCCGCCGGCCGATGCCGATGCGCTGGGCGAGGACGAGGATCCGCTGACCGATGTCGATCTGGAAGAACTCGGCCTGTTGACACCGCGCGTCGAGGATGATTGACCGCTTCCGGCGGGGCCGGAGATGAGAACATCACAGCGATGAGCGAGATGCATGAAAAGCCGGCGCGGGTAACCGCCGGGGTGACGTTTGCCGCGCGTCTGGCGTTCGAGGGCATCGGCCATCGTTTCACGCCTCATCAGGCCACGCTTCACGACGTCACGCTGACGGCTGAGCCCGGCGAGGTTCTGTGCCTTCTGGGGCCTTCGGGGTCCGGCAAGACGACGCTGCTCAGAATCGCCGCCGGCATCGAGACCCAGAGTGCCGGCCGGGTGCTGCTCAACGACCGGGAGATCGCCGGTCCCAGCGTCTTCCTGCCGCCCGAGCAGCGCTCCATCGGCCTTGTTTTCCAGGATTTCGCCCTCTTTCCGCATCTCACCATCCTCGACAATGTGCGCTTCGGCCTCACCGCGCTGTCGCGCGAAGAGGCGAGGGGCGAGGCGATGATCGCGCTTGAGCGCGTGGGGCTGGCGCGCTATGCCGGGGCCTATCCGCATGTGCTTTCGGGCGGCGAGCAGCAGCGCGTGGCGCTTGCCCGCGCGCTGGCCCCGCGCCCGGCCGTGCTGCTGATGGACGAGCCCTTTTCCGGTCTCGATTCCCGGCTGAAGGACACGGTGCGTGCCGAGACGCTGGCCATCCTGCGCCAGAGCCGGGCGACGGCCATCGTCGTCACCCACGATGCGGAGGAGGCGATGCGGCTCGGCGACCGTATCGCGCTGTTGCGCCATGGCCGGCTGGTGCAGGTGGGGACGGCGGAGGAGCTGTACCTGCACCCGGCGGATCTGTTCGTGGCCGGCTTCTTTTCCGAGCTCAATCTTCTCGACGCGCGGGTGCGGGGCGGCGCGGCGGACACGCCGCTTGGCCGCTTTCCGGCTCCCGGACGCAACGACGGCGAGCCGGTGACCGTGGCCATCCGCCTGTCCGGCTTCGACGTCGCGGAAGCGGGGGAGGGTGTGGCGGCGCGCATCCTCTCGCGGCGGTTCCTCGGCGTCGTCGAGCTTCTTGATCTGGCGGTGGAAGGGTGCGACGAACATCTGCGGGCCCGCATCCGGCGCGGCCAGCTTCCCCCGGGCGTTCGCGATATATCGTTGAATGTGAACCGCAGTGACGTTCTAGTGTTTGAAAGACGCCGCGAAAGCGCATAAATCAGGAAAGACCTCAGGAAACGGGCAGAGAGATATGGGTTCCTTTTCAATCTGGCACTGGCTCATCGTGCTTGTCGTCATCTTGCTTCTCTTCGGGCGGGGCAAGATCCCCGAGCTGATGGGCGATATGGCCAAGGGCATCAAGAGCTTCAAGAAGGGCATGGCCGAGGATGACGATGCCCAGGCCGCCAAGACCGTCGAACACAAAGCCGACGAGCCGGTAAAGGGCGCCAAGGAAAAGGCGAGCAAGTCCTGATCTGCGGCGTTTGCCGCCTTTCCTTGCAACGGTGATTGATGTTTGACCTCGGATGGCCTGAGCTGCTCGTCATCGCGATCGTGCTGATCGTCGTCGTCGGGCCGAAGGATCTGCCGCGCGTCCTGCGCGGCTTCGGCCGCACCACGTCGAAACTTCGGTCGATGGCCGGCGATTTCCGCAAGCAGTTCGACGAGGCGCTGCGCGAGGCCGAGCTCGATGACGTGAAGGGCCTGGTGGATGACGCGCGTAAGCTCGATCCGCGCGGCGAGATCCGCAAGCATCTGAGCTCGTTCGAGGAGGCCGGCCGCAGCGTGCGCAAGGGGCTCGACGAGGCGATGAAGCCGGGCGGCGCGGCGAAACAGCCGGACAAGCCGGCGGAGGTCGCGCCCTCGACACCGGCGCCGCCGGCAGCGGCGACGCCGAAGAAGGAGAAGAAGCCCGCGCCGAAAAAGGCGGCCGGGCCCTCCACCGCGAAGAAGCCCGCCGCCAGGGCGGCTGCTAAGCCGGCGTCGCGCAGCGGCGGGAGCAACAAGAAGAAAAAGGCGGGAACCGCGTCGTGAGCGCAGCAAACAACGACGACGACGACATCGACAAGTCCTCCGCGCCGCTGATGGAGCACCTGATCGAGCTGCGCTCGCGGCTGATCTGGGCGATCGCGGCCTTCTTCGTGGCGTTTCTCTTCTGCTTCTTCTTCGCCAAGCAGATTTTCAATCTGCTGGTCATCCCCTTCCAGTGGGCCAGCAACTGGGCGGGGCTCGATTCGGAAAAGGTGGACCTCATCTATACGGCCCCGCAGGAATTCTTCTTCACGCAGATCAAGCTTGCCATGTTCGGCGGGCTGGTGCTCGCCTTCCCGATCATCGCCACCCAGGTCTACAAGTTCGTGGCCCCCGGTCTCTACCGCAACGAGAGGCGCGCCTTCCTGCCCTTCCTCATTGCTTCGCCCATCCTGTTCATCATCGGCGGGGCGCTCGTCTATTTCTTCTTCATGCCCATGGTGATGTGGTTCTTCCTGTCCATGCAGCAGGTCGGGCCGGGCACCGAGGTGCAGATCTCGCTGCTGCCGCGCGTGTCGGAGTATCTCGGTCTCATCATGACGCTGATCCTCTCCTTCGGGTTCGTCTTCCAGCTTCCGGTGGTGACGACACTGATGGCCCGCGTCGGCCTGCTGACCTCCACCGGCCTGGTGGACAAGCGCAAATATGCCATCGTCGGCGCCTTCATCGTCGCCGCGGTGCTCACTCCGCCCGATCCGGTGAGCCAGATCGGTCTTGCGCTTCCCACCATCCTTCTCTACGAGATTGCCATCTGGAGCGCCCGGATGGTGGAGCGCAGGCGCGAGAGGGAAGAAGCGGAGAAGGAGAGCGCCGGCTCGACGGCCAGCTCGCAAACGGGCTAGAGCCTCCGCACCGCCTCCCTCCGCCGCCCGCGCGGCGCATCTTCGGGCGAGAGATCACGCACACGCCCGGAACCGCATCATGCTCGATATAAAATGGATTCGCGAAAACCCCGAAGCCCTTGTCGCCGCGCTTGAAGAGCGCGGCCAGGCGGCGGGCGAGGCGCGTTCCGAGGTCGACGCCGTGCTGGCCGCCGACGAGGCGCGCCGCACCCATCTCGTGCGGCTGCAGGAGGCGCAGGAGCGCCGTAACGCCGCCTCCAGGGAGATCGGCAAGGCGATGGCCGCCGGCGAGACGGCGCGCGCCGAGGCGCTGAAGGCCGAGGTGGCCGAGCTCAAGCGCTTCGTGCAGGATGGGGAGGCGGAGGAGCGCAGGCTCGATGCCGCCCTTCACGACCGGCTGGCCCGCATTCCCAACCTGCCGCTCGACGATGTGCCGGTGGGTGCGGACGAGAGCGGCAATGTGGAAATCCGCCGCATCGGCGAGCCGAGGCGGGCGAACGCCTCCAGGGAGCATTTCGAGCTCGGCGAGCAGCTCGGCATGATGGATTTCGAGCGCGCGGCCAGGCTGTCGGGCAGCCGCTTCACCGTGCTGTCGGGGCCTCTGGCGCGGCTTGAACGCGCGCTCGGCCAGTTCATGCTCGACCTGCACACGGGCGAGCACGGCTACACGGAGGTGCAGCCGCCGCTTCTGGTGCGCGACGAGGCGATGTTCGGCACCGGCCAGTTGCCGAAATTCGCGGAGGATCTGTTCCGAGCCGGCGAGCACCATTGGCTCGTCCCCACCGCCGAAGTCCCGCTCACCAATCTCGTGCGCGAGGAGATCCTGGACGCCGAAAGGCTTCCCCTGCGCTTCACGGCGCTCACTCCCTGCTTCCGCTCAGAGGCCGGTTCTGCCGGGCGCGACACGCGCGGCATGCTGCGCCAGCATCAGTTCTACAAGGTCGAGCTCGTCTCCATCACCGATGCCGAAAGCTCCATCGCCGAGCACGAGCGCATGACCGAATGCGCAGAAACCGTGCTGAAGAAGCTCGGGCTTCCCTTCCGCACCGTCGTGCTTTGCACCGGCGACATGGGGTTCGGCGCGCGCAAGACCTATGACATCGAGGTGTGGCTGCCGGGGCAGAATGCCTATCGGGAAATCTCCTCCTGCTCGGTGTGCGGCGATTTTCAGGCCCGCCGCATGAACGCGCGCTACCGGCGTGCCGGCGAGAAGCAGGCGCATTTCGTGCACACGCTGAACGGCTCCGGGGTCGCCGTCGGCCGCGCGCTGATCGCCGTGATGGAGAACTATCAGAACGAGGACGGCAGCATTAGCATTCCTGAAATCCTGCAGCCCTATATGGGAGGCATGACGCGAATCGAAGCTGGGCGAGACTGACGGTGCGCATTCTTCTGACCAATGATGACGGCATCCATGCCGAGGGCCTGCAGGTGCTGGAGCGGATCGCCCGCACGCTTTCCGACGACGTATGGGTGGTCGCGCCGGAGACCGACCAGTCGGGCTTTGCGCATTCGCTGTCGCTTTCGGAGCCGCTCAGGATGCGCAAGATCGACGAACGGCACTTCGCCCTGCGCGGCACGCCCACCGATTGCGTCATCATGGGCGTGCGCAAGGTGATGGACGCGCCGCCCGACCTCATTCTGTCGGGCGTCAACAACGGCACCAACATCGCCGACGACGTCACCTATTCGGGCACGGTGGCCGGCGCCATGGAGGGCACGTTGCTGGGCATCCGGTCCATCGCGCTCAGCCAGGCCTACGATTTCGCCGACGACATCCGCTATATCCCTTGGGAGACAACAGAGGCGGTGGCGCCGCCGCTGCTCAAGAAGCTGGTCGAGACCGAGCTGCCGCGCGGCGTCTTCCTCAATGTCAATTTCCCCAATTGCCCGCCGGAGGCGGTCAAGGGCACGCGCGTCACCGTCCAGGGCAAGCTGGTGCACGGGCTGTGGATCGAAGAGCGGCGCGACGGCCGCGGCTTTCCCTATTACTGGCTGCGCTTCGGCCGCAAGGAGGAGGAGGTGCGCAAGGGCAGCGACCAGGCCGCCGTGCGCGACGGCTACATCTCCGTCACTCCCCTGCATCTGGATCTGACCGCGCACGAGGTGCGCGAGCGGCTTTCGAAGGCGCTTTCGTGACGGCAACCGACGACGAGCGCGAGGGATTTGCCGCCTTCATGCTGCGCTGCCGGGCGCGCGGCATCGGCTCCAACGCGCTGTTCGCGGCCATGGAGGCGACGCCGCGCTCGGGCTTCGTGCCGGCCGAATGGCGCAAGTGGGCCTGGTCGCAGCGCACCGTGCCCATCGAATGCGGCGAGACGCTGGAAGGCTGCGACCTGCAGGCGACGGTGATCGAGGCGCTGGAGCTCAAGCCCGGCCTGCGCGTGTGGGAGATCGGCACGGGCTCCGGCTATACCGCGGCCGTTATGGCGCGGCTTGCAGAGCGCGTCGTCACCATCGACCGCTACAGGACGCTCGTCGAGCAGGCGCAGCTTCGTCACGAGGGCTTCGGGCTCGAAAACATCGTTGCCCGCCAGGCGGACGGGCTGGAGGGGCCAGCCGACGGCCCGTTCGACCGCATCGTCGTCTGGGCCGCCTTCGAGGAGCCGCCCCGCCATTTCGTGGACTATCTGGTCAGCGGCGGCATCATGGTGGCGCCCGTGGGGCCGGCCGAGGACGTGCAGACGATGACGAAGTTCGTCAAGGTCGGCAGCCGCTTCGAGCGCACGGTGCTGGAGCCCGTGCGCCTGCAGCCGCTTACCCGCGGTGTCGCCCTGGCCCTTTGATGCGGGTTAACCCGACGGTAACATTAACGCGCTTTAATCGTGGCTGTCGCGAGTAACGGGATAAGTGCGAGTAGCCACATGCGTTTCGGCATCACCGGGCATCATCGAAACCTCCTGGCGCGGGGCGCGGCTGTCCTCGTGGTGGGCGCAGTTGCCGCCGGCTGCACTTCGGGTGCCGCCAGTCTGGACGACGGTCTCGTCACCAATTCCACCACCGCCAGCGCGCCGGTGACGGTCGCCCAGGCGGACCAGCCCTATCCCGGCGACATGCCGCAAGGCCGGCGCAGCGCGCCGGAATACGACAAGATTGTGCGGCCGAAGGTGCCCGTCGGCGGCGGCAGTGTGCAGAACAGGGCGGACGCGCCCTTGCCTCCGCCCTCCGGTCCCGGCTATGCCGCGGCACCGGCAAGCCAGCCGGTGCGCCAGGATGTCTCTTCCCAGCCGCTGCCGCCGCCGGCGCAGGCGCCGCAGCCGGTGCAGGCTGCCGCCTTGCCCGACACGCGCGGCGGCACGTCGCCCGCTCCCCAGCCGGTCGAGCCGCCGCAGGCCCAGGTCGCCGTGCTGCCGCAGGCGCCGAAGCCCGCACAGCGCACCGACAGCCGCACCGACAATGCCGCTCCCAGCCCGGGCAGCACCTATACGGTGGTCTCGGGCGACACGCTCTATGGCATTTCGCGCAAGACAGGTGTCAGCGTCGAGCGCATCAAGCAGGCCAACGGCCTGTCCGACGGCATGATCCGGGTTGGGCAGACATTGACCATCCCCGCCGCCGGCGCCAGCGTGGCGGCGGCAGAGCCAGTCGAAAGGCCGACGCCCGCACCATCCCGTCCGGCCCCTGTCACCAAGGTTGCCGCCAGCAGCCAGGAGCAGGAAAAGCCCAGGGTCGTCAGCGCCGCACCGCCCGTGCAGGAAGAGGAGAGCGCCGGCAACATCGAGGAGGCCACCGAGGTGGCGGCCATCGCGCCCGATGCCACGGGAGTCGGCCGTTTGCGCTGGCCAGTGCAGGGGCGCGTCGTCACCGGCTTCGGCAGTGGCAATGACGGCATCGACATCGCCGTGCCGGAAGGAACGCCCGTGCGCGCGGCCGAAAACGGCGTCGTCATCTATTCCGGCGACGGGCTGAAGGGCTTCGGCAACACCGTGCTGGTGCGCCATGAGGACGGCCTGGTCACCGTCTACGGCCACGCCTCCAGCCTCAAGGTCAAGCGCGGCGACAATGTCCGGCGCGGCCAGGAAATCGCCCTTTCGGGCATGAGCGGCGATGCCGACCGGCCGAAGCTGCATTTCGAGGTGCGCAAGGGCACGAGCCCGGTCGATCCGATGCGCTATCTGGAATAGGCCGGCGCGCCGGGTTTCACGCCTTCAGCCTTCTGCCCAGCCGTCCCGCCAGGTCCTGGATGAACTGCCAGGCCACGCGGCCCGAGCGGCTTCCGCGTGTGGTCGCCCATTCCAGCGCCTCGGCGCGCAGCGTCTCGGCATCGACGGGCAGATCGTGATAGCGCGCATAGCCCTCGATCATTGCCAGATACTCGTCCTGCGAGCATTTGTGGAAGCCGAGCCACAGGCCGAAGCGGTCGGAGAGGGACACCTTTTCCTCCACCGCTTCCGAGGGGTTGATGGCCGTCGAGCGTTCGTTCTCGATCATGTCGCGCGGCAGGAGATGGCGGCGGTTGGACGTGGCGTAGAGGATCACGTTGTCCGGCCGTCCTTCCACGCCGCCTTCGAGCGCGGCCTTCAGCGACTTGTAGGACGTGTCATCGTGGTCGAAGGACAGGTCGTCGCAAAACAGGATGAAGCGGTGCCGGTCCGTCTTCACCAGATTCATCAGCCTGGGCAGGCTCTCGATGTCCTCGCGGTGGATTTCCACCAGCTTCAGGGGCAGGGCGGCCTTCTTGCGCGTCCGGTTCACCTCGGCGTGCACCGCCTTGACCAGCGACGACTTGCCCATGCCGCGCGCGCCCCACAAGAGCGCGTTGTTGGCCGGCAGCCCGGTGGCGAAGCGCCGCGTGTTGTCGAGAAGAATGTCGCGTACCCGCTCCACGCCCCGGATCAGGGACAGGTCCACCCGGTTGACGCGGGAGACGGGCAGAAACGCCCCGCGCTCGGCCTGCCAGACGAAGCAGTCGGCCGCCTCGAAGCATGGCTCGGGAGAGGGAGCAGGGGCCATGCGGGAAACGATGCCGATCAGCCGTTCCAGCTTCTCGTTCAGCATCTCGATGCTTTTCTCGTCCATTCCATCCTCGCAAAGCGCCGGCTTCTGGTGAGTACCGTACGGTACGGTTCTGTCACGCCCTTGGTGTGTTTTCAAGCCTCTGGATGCGGAGTTTATAGCTGCGGGCACAATATCGAAATCGCGCGCCTGGCGCGGGGCTTTTCCCGCCTTGCGGCGCCTTGGCGAAACGGGCTCTCCGCCGCTTCGAGCGCACCGCGCGCCCGCGCGGGGACAGGATCCGCACCGCGCAGAATCTCCATCCCCGCCAACCCTTTGCCTTTTCGAGCGACGAACGCCCGGAGCCATGGCGCAGGGCCGTTGGACGCGCCCCGTTTCCCGAGTTCCTTGACAAAGGCCGGACGGCGAAAGCGGAGCGCGGCAACGGTAGCGGCGGGTGTCAGGAGGCGGCGGGCCATCTATCTGTCGCGCTGCGGACGCGCGTTCCTTGCCCGCGCGAAGGTGTAGCCCGTCTCCACCGCCTGGCGGCCATATTTCTCCCGCAGGCTGTCGATGGCGCCTTCGGCGAGGGCCCGCTTGTGCGACAGCGTGTCGACCAGGTCGGGCGGGTCGGCCTTGGCCGCGTCGGTCAGATCGGCCACGCCGATGCCGAGAAGGCGGAAGCGGGTGCCGTCCACCTCGCGTTTCAGCATGTCGAGGCCGGTGCGGAAGATGCGGTCGGCAAGCCGAGTGGGGTCGCCCAGTTGCCGGTTGCGCGTGCGGATGCGGAAGTCGGCGCTCTTCAGCTTCAGGACCACCGTTCTCCCGGCGATGTCCGCCTTCTTCAGCCGCGCCGAGACCCGTTCGGACAGGGCCCTGAGCACCGGCACCAGATCCTCCAGGGCGGCGATGTCGTGGTCGAAGGTGGTCTCCGAGGATACGCTCTTGGCGGCGCCTTGCGGCTTCACCGCCCGTGTGTCCTGCCCGCGCGACAGGCTGTAAAGGCGCTCGCCCATGGTGCCGTATCGGCGCATGAGCTCGGCCCGTTCCATGCGCTGCAGCTGGCCGATGGTACGGATGCCGTCGCGGGCCAGCGTGGCGGCAAAGGTCTTGCCGACGCCCCAGATGGTGGTCACCGGCTGGCCGGCCAGGAAAGAGAGCGCCTCGCCGCGCCCGATGACGGAAAAGCCGCGCGGCTTGTCGCGGTCGGAAGCCACCTTGGCGAGAAACTTGCAGTAGGAAAGGCCCACCGACACGGTGATGCCGATCTCCTTTTCCACCCGGGCGGCGAAGCGGGCCAACACCATGGCCGGCTCCGCCCCGTGCAGCCGCTGCGTGCCGGAAAGGTCGAGAAAGGCTTCGTCGATGGAGAGCGGCTCGACCAGCGGGGTGAGCGCCAGCATCATCTCGCGCACCTGGCGACCGACCCGCGCATATTTTTCCATGTCGGGCTTCAGCACCACTGCCTGCGGGCAGGCTTCCAGAGCCTTGAGCATCGGCATGGCCGAGCGCACGCCGTTGATGCGGGCGATGTAGCAGGCGGTGGAGACGACGCCGCGCTTGCCGCCGCCGATGATCAGCGGCTTGTCGCGCAGGGCAGGATTGTCGCGCTTCTCGATGGCGGCATAGAAGGCGTCGCAGTCGATATGGGCAATGGCAAGGCTGGAAAGCTCTTCGTGGTGGAGTACGCGCGGGCTGCCGCAGGCAGGGCAGCGCCGCACCCCCGGTTGCGGGCGGGAGAGGCAGTCGCGGCAGATACCGGGCGAAGCGTTGACAGCCATGGCCGATTATGAGAACATAAAGAGAACAGAATGATAAAGCATGGCGCCTCCGCGCACAAGCACAGGAGAGGGAGCGTGGCGATCTCCATCGTCCCGTTGACGCCGCAGCTCTGGCCGGCGTTCGAGGATCTGTTCGGCAAGCAGGGGGCCTGCTATGGCTGTTGGTGCACCCATTTCCGCCTGCCGCCGGCCGTGCGCCGCGAGAACGACCGCCGGCGCAACAAGGACCATATCCGCGAACGGATCGAGGCCGGCCCGCCGCCGGGGCTTCTCCTCTTCGATGGGGAGAGGGCGGATGGCTGGATGCAGATCGGCCCGCGGCTCGACGTGCCGGAGTGGAACAATCGCGGCCGCGTCTCCGCGCCGCTGGAGGATGCGCCGGCCGATGATCCTGCCGTGTGGGCCATCTCGTGCTTCTTCGTCCGCGCCTCGGCGCGCGGGCGCGGCCACACCCATGCGCTGGTGGAGGCCGGCATTGCCTATGCCCGTGCGCAAGGGGCGCGGCTTCTGGAGGCCTGCCCGATGCGCCAGTCGAAGGATTCGCGCTCCATCGGCCTCTTCGCCGGCTCTCAGCGGGTTTTCGACAGGGCGGGCTTCGTGACCGTGGCCGAGCGCAAGCCCGGCCGGCCTTTGATGCGGCGCGTGCTGTGAGCGGTTCAGGGCTGGATGTCCCAGCCTTCCTCGCCCAGCGGCAGCGCCCGGTGGGCGGCTTCCACCTGCCGCGGCGGGATGGCGGTTTTTTCGCAGAAGGCCATGAGGGTGGGCTCGTGGGCCAGCACGAATTGCAGCACGCCCGCCAGGAAACCCGGTTCCCCCGCCGCCTTGCGGATGTGGCGCGCCTCGATGCCCGTCAGCGCCAGGAAACGGGGCAGCAGATCGGGATCGGAGGCGATGAAGGAGAGGGCGTCTATGGCAA
This sequence comes from Chelativorans intermedius, assembly GCF_025398255.1. Classification (GTDB taxonomy): domain Bacteria; phylum Pseudomonadota; class Alphaproteobacteria; order Rhizobiales; family Rhizobiaceae; genus Chelativorans; species Chelativorans intermedius. The sequence goes on from NZ_JAODNW010000001.1 coordinate 363,086, forward strand.
TCGCTTCGGCCTGTTCCTGCTGCATGGGCGGCGTCTCCTCAAGCCCGGCTCTGCCGCAGGCGATAAGGCCAAAGCGTCCGTCGCGCAAGCGGCCCGCGGGGCTTGTTGCCGAACCGATCAATTCGCGGCGGATCCTTTTTCTTTTCGTAAATCAAATCGTGCCATAAGACTTGCGGGGATCGGCGGATGCGTCTGCCCGCGGCGGGCGGGAGAGGCCGCGTTTGAGCGCTAGGGGAGCCAATGCCGAAGAAGGTCATGATCGTCGAGGACAACGAGCTCAACATGAAGCTCTTCCGCGACCTTATCGAGGCCAGCGGCTACGAGACCGTGCGCACGCGCGACGGACTCAAGGCGCTGGAGCTGGCGCGCGAGCAGCGCCCCGATCTCATCCTCATGGACATCCAGTTGCCCGAGGTCTCCGGCCTCGAGGTCACCAAGTGGCTGAAGGAGGATGACGATCTGCATTCCATTCCGGTCATCGCCGTGACCGCCTTTGCCATGAAGGGGGATGAGGAACGGATCCGCCAGGGAGGCTGCGAGGCTTACATCTCGAAGCCCATCTCGGTCTCCAGTTTCATCGAAACCATCAAATCCTATCTCGGAGACGCCTGATGGGCACCGGGGGGGCATTCATCGGGAGGCGGCCATGACAGCCCGCATCCTCGTGGTCGACGATGTGGCGGCCAATCTCAAGCTCCTGGAGGCACGGCTTCTTGCCGAGTACTACGAGGTGGTCACCGCCAGCACCGGGCAGGACGCCATCGAGATCTGCGAATGCAGCAAGGTCGATGTGGTTCTTCTGGATGTCATGATGCCGGGGATGGACGGTTTCGAAGTCTGCCGGCGGCTGAAGGCGGACCCGGCCACCACCCACATACCGGTCATCATGGTCACTGCGCTCGGTCAGCCGGCCGACCGCGTGCGCGGGCTGGAGGCGGGGGCCGACGATTTCCTCACCAAGCCGGTCAACGACCTGCAGCTTCTGACGCGGGTGAAAAGCCTTGTGCGGCTGAAGGCGCTCACCGACGAATTGCGCCTGCGCGCGGCGACCACGCGCAACATCGGCATCGAGCAGCTTCTCGACAGGAAGTGCGGCGATTGCGGAGAGACGCCGCCGGTGCTCCTGGTGGAGGAGGATGCCGCCTCGGCCCGCAACGTCACCCGGCTGCTTCGCGGCAGCTTCGCCGTCGATGTGGTGGGAGAGCCGCAGAAGGCGCTGCAGCAGGCGGGCGAGGGCGCCTATGAATGCATCATCGTCTCTGCGGACTTTGCCGATTACGACCCGCTGCGGCTCTGTTCGCAACTGCGCGCGCTGGAGCGTACACGGCTCGTGCCGATCGTGCTGTTGGCCCGCGAAGACGACGAGGCGCGCATCATCCGCGCGCTGGAGCTGGCGGTGAACGACTATGTGCTGCGTCCGGTGGAGCGCCAGGAGCTGATCGCCCGCCTGCGCACACAGATCCGCCGCAAGCGCTACAATGACCGCCTGCGCTCCAGTGTTGCCCGCACGGTGGAGATGGCGGTGACGGACCCGCTGACGGGCCTGCACAACCGGCGCTATCTCGACAGCCATCTCAAGAGCCTCTTCGACCGCGCCGCCGCGCGCAAGCGGCCGCTCTCGGTGATGATCACCGACATCGACCGCTTCAAGTCCATCAACGATACGCTGGGCCACGATGCGGGCGATGCCGTTCTCAAGGCGTTCGCCGAGCGGCTGCGCCGCAACCTGCGCGGCATCGATCTCGTGTGCCGCTACGGCGGCGAGGAATTCGTGGTCGTCATGCCGGACACGGAGCTTGCCGTGGCCGAGAAGGTGGCCGAGCGCATCCGTGCCGAGATCGCCAGCGGCCCCTTTCCGGTGGGCGAGGGCGGGCCGGCCATCGAGGTGACGGCGAGCCTCGGCGTGGCGTCGATGAAGATGCCCGGCGATACGGTGGAGGCGCTGATGAAGCGCGCCGACATGGCCCTCTACGAGGCCAAGACGGGCGGGCGCAACCGGGTGGTGGCGCCAGCCGCGTGACGGCGCAGGGCGGCAGGGCATGGTTACGCATTTACCCTAATGCGAGGCCGCCTCTCACGATGGTTAAGTAATTGTTGATTTTCTTGAGCAGTTGCGCGACTCTTGCAACCGATGGTGGACCCGCCGCTTGGGGAGGCGCGGCGCCATCAGGTGGAATACCCCATGATGCTCAGGTCCGCCGCATCTCCTGGGTTCCGTGGGGTCGGCCGGCCGGCGGCTGGCTCAAAGTGGCCTCCTCGTACCGCTGCCAGTTCCGCCGGTCGGCCCCTTTTTCATTTCCGCACATGCGAAAACGGCGCCCATGGGGCGCCGCTTTCGTGTGTCAGATATGATTGAGCCTACTTGATCTTGGCTTCCTTGAACTCGACATGCTTGCGCGCAATCGGATCGTATTTGCGCTTGGTCATCTTCTCCGTCATCGTGCGGCTGTTCTTCTTCGTGACGTAGAAGTAGCCCGTGTCGGCCGTCGACTGGAGCTTGATCTTGATGGTCGTGGCCTTGGCCATGGCATTCGTCCGTTTCTTGTCGTGAAGGTGGCGGCCCGCAGGCGTTGGCGCCGGGGCGCGGAAAACTCGCCGGACACATAAAGGGAATGCCGGGAAAGTCAAGCCCGTGTGCGCCTGCCTACTGGCCGACGGCGATGTTCAGCGCCTCGAAGGGCGTGGTGACGATGAGCTCTGCCGCCGAGCCTATGGTCTGGCCGATGCCGCGCGTCAGCCGCTCGATTCGCCGGGAGATCTCCTGTTCGGACGGGGTGGGGCCGTTCCGCGATGCGGCAAGTCCCTCGCCCAGTAGGCGCACGAGAAGCGGGTTCTCGGCGAACTTGGAATGGTTGAGACCGCTGGGGGAGGAGAGCTCGGTGGCGTCGATCACGGTCACGCCGTATCCGGCAAGCTCCTGCGCGTCTATGGCGCCGCCCAGGCGCGGCCGGTTGCCGGCGATCAGGCGCGACACGTCGAGCGCCCGGTCGTCCCGCGATGTCAGGATGAAGAAGTTCTGCTCTGGAACGCCGTAGCGGCGCATCTGCGTCTTGAAGACATCCACGTCGATGTCCGGGGAGGCGAGCACGACATCCGCCAGCCGGCCGCCAAGATCCCGGTCGCCGGCAATGGCAAGCTGCCTCAGCGCCTCCATGGTCACCCAGCTTCCCATGGAGTGGGCAACGATGTCGATGCGCCTGGCGCCGGCGCTGGCGACGAGCCGCAGCGTCTCCTCCAGCGCGTCGCGCGCCGCCGTGGCGCTGTTGTTGTCGTAGATATAGTCCACGGTTCGCGCGGCAGAGGCCCAGGTGAACAGGACCGGCGCGCCGAGATAGCCCGAATCGTGCACGATCTGGGTGATGCGGTAGACGGCATCGTCGAATCCGGTGTTGAAGCCGTGGACGAAGACGAGCGCCCGCCCGCCGCGCGCGGCGATGTCGCGGGCGAGCGCATCGCGGAAGCCCTTCTCTCCGCCGTAAATGCCGAGCCTTCTGGCGGCGAAATAGCGCGCGGGATCGGCCACGCGCGGGGAGGGGGAGCGTTCCTCCCGACCCGCCTGATGAATGGCAGGTACGGAGATGTCGACGAAGGCGAATGCGGTCTGCTGGGCGCGTTCGCCGGAAAAGATCACGCCCGGCGCCGGCGTGCGCTCGCGCGACGTGGCGATGAAGATGCGGTGCAGGGCGGAGAGCTGCGCCGGCGTGGCCGGGGCGATGGTCTCGGCGATCAGGCGGTGCCGGTCCACAGAGGCGCAGCCGGCCGCAAGCAGCACGAGCAGCAACGGAAGAAGGCGCCTGGATATGGAGGCAAATGGCATTTTCGGCGACAACTCGTATCGGTCAGTGCGGGCGGCCCGGCCGGTCCGCCCTGGTGTGGCTTCGCATCATCCGATATGCGATACAGCCGCAGCCGAGGAAAGCCAAGGGTGGGAACGGAGGCGAGATGAGATCATTTGTCGAGCGTGTCGGACAGGCCGCCGATGCCCTGCGCGCCCTTTTTCCCGAAACACCCCTGCAGGAAAACGACTATCTGTCGAAGAAGACCGGTGCGCGCGTGCTTCTCAAGCGCGAGGACCTGACGCCCGTGCGCTCCTACAAGCTGCGCGGCGCCTTCAATTTCATCCGCAAGGCGCTGTCCGCCACGGCCGGGGTGGACAGCTTCGTGTGTGCCTCGGCCGGCAATCATGCCCAGGGGTTTGCCTTCGCGTGCCGCCACTTCGGCCGCAAGGGGGTGGTCTTCATGCCGGTGACGACGCCACAGCAGAAGATCGACAAGACGCGGCTTTTCGGCGGCGACTTCATCGAGGTGCGGCTTGTCGGCGACTATTTCGACGATTGCTATCGGGCGGCTGCGGATTTCGCCGCCGCCAACGCCGCGCTGATGGTGCCGCCCTTCGACCACCCGGACATCATCGAAGGGCAGGCGACGGTCGCGCACGAGCTGGCGGGCCAGTTGGACAATCTCGACGGGGCGCTGGTGCTGCTGCCGGTGGGCGGCGGTGGGCTGGCGGCCGGCGTGACCGGCTATCTGCGCGACATCGGCGCGGCAGCGGATTTCCTCTTTGCCGAGCCCGCCGGCGCGCCGAGCCTGCAGCGCAGCCTGGCCGCCGGCAAGCGGGTGAAACTTGAGCGGGTGGACAATTTCGTGGATGGGGCGGCGGTGGCGGAGATCGGCCGCGAACCGTTCAAGCGCCTCAAGAGTTTTTCCGCGCAAACCGTCAATATCGTTCCCGAGAACAGGCTCTGCGCCACGATGATCGAGATGCTGAACATCGAGGGTGTGGTGCTGGAACCAGCCGGCGCCCTGGCCATCGATTCGCTGAAAGACCTCCCGCGCAAGACGCTCAAGGGGCGCACGGTGGTGGCGGTGATTTCCGGTGGCAACTTCGACTTCGAGCGCCTGCCGGAGGTGAAGGAACGGGCACTGCGATTCGAGGGGCTGAAGAAGTATTTCATCTTCCGCTTTCCCCAGCGGCCCGGCGCCCTGCGCGACTTTCTGGAACTGCTGGGGCCGGACGACGACATCACGCGCTTCGAATATCTGAAGAAGTCGGCGCGCAATTTCGGCTCCGTGCTCATCGGGCTGGAGACGAAGGATCCCCGCAACTTTGCCCTGCTGAAGCGGCGTTTCGACGAGGCCGGCTGGGCCTATCAGGACATTACCGACAACGACACCATCGCAGGGATGCTGATATGAGCGCCCATATCGTTCTGTTCCTGGGCTGAGTGCTCTAGCTGCACACGCCCGACCGCTAGACCGGTTCATCGTTTCAATGAAACGCTGATCCGGTCCATCTATTTGTTTTTGCGGCATTTGTGCGTCGCCAGATGATTCCATCTGGCTGCAAAATGCTGTAGGGATGCCCCAAATCCGCGCCCGGGATCGAGCCGACGCCGAAGGTGGCGATGACACGGCGCGCAACTGGCGCTCCGCCCTGGCGCCCGGGCGGATGACGGCCGGGATCAGCTGACCGCCGGCCGCATTTCCAGATGCTCGATGCCCAGCAGTCCGCGCATGTTGGGCCTCGCATTGACGAGATCGCGGATGGTGTAGGACGACAGAACGTCGAAGAAGGCGCCGAGCGCCTTGCGCAGTGCCTCATTGAGACCGCAGCCATCGACCAGCGGGCAGTCGGTGCCATCGTTCTCGAAGCACTCCGCCATGGCGAAGCTCTCTTCCGTCACCCGCACCACGTCGAACAGCGTGATCTCTTCGGCAGGCCTTGCCAGGCGCACGCCGCCGTTGCGCCCGCGCACGGTCTCCACCAGATTGTTCTCCACAAGCGGCTGCAGGATCTTGAACAGGAACAGCTCCGACAGCGAATAGGCCTGCGCGATGTCTGGAATCCGGCTCAGGCGCCCCTCATTGGCCGCACAATACATCAGAATGCGGATCGCATAGTTGGTTTGCCGGGTCAGGCGCATGGAATCCCCTTTGTCTCAGACCAGTGCCTAATATGGCGCATAGTTTAGAACAATTCCAGAGACGATCGCAAAAACATGATTTTCATGATCAGGAAAATAGCAGGACCGAGCCATGCAGTCCATGCATGGGGGCAATGCGCGGGCGTGCAGGCTCTTGCGGTTCCTTGTTGCACCGCACATATAGCGTGCGAGTCGAACGGCTCGGGGAGGAACCCGCGAGGAGTGCGACTTATGGCCTGGATGGTAAGAGCTGAATCACCGCCCGCCGGCGTGGTGCGCCGGTTGAGACCCTCCGAACTGCCGCTTTTCCGCGATCACCTGATGCGCCTCGATGGTGAGAGCCGCCGCGACCGCTTCAATGGTGTGGCCTGCGATGCGTTCATCAAGGACTATGCCGCGCGCAGCTTCGCGCAGGGGGCAACGGTGGTCGGCTATGTGGAGGGTGGCCGTGTGCTGGGTGCGGCAGAATTGCACGAGCGCCCCGATCTCGACCCGCCGACGGCGGAAATCGCCTTCAGCGTCGAGAAGCCGCTTCAGCATCGCGGGCTCGGCAGCCAGCTCTTCCAGCGGCTCATCGCCCATGCGCGGGCGCTCGGCTATACGCGGCTGCGCGTGACCACCCACCCGCACAACGAGGCGATGCGGGCGCTGGCGCGCAAGTTCAATGCGCGGCTGAGCTTCGAGGCGGGCGAGACCGTGGGGCTGATCGAACTCGACGCCGCGCCCTTGCGCGACGCCGATCTTTTCGCTTTCCTGCCGCCGCTCGAGGCCGACGGCATGCCGGCGCGGTAGGCTGCCTCCCGCGCCGGGCTGGCCAGCGGAGGTCAGAAGACCGCCTTCATCGCCTTCGCCGTGGCATCGACGATGCTCTCCGCCTCCCCGCGCGTCAGGCAGAGCGGCGGGGCAAAGCCCACAATGTCGCCCTGCGGCATGGCGCGGCCGATCACGCCCTGTTCCAGAAGTGCCGCGGCCACCTTCGGGCCGATCTTGCTTGCCGGATCGAAGAAGCGGCGGTTTTCCCGGTCCTGCACGAACTCCACGGCGCACAGCATGCCTTCCCCGCGCACCTCGCCCACATGGGGATGGCCGCCCACGGCATCGCGCATGGCGCCCAGCAGATAGGCGCCTGTCTCGCCGGCGTTTTTCACGAGATTCAGGCTGTCGATGAGTTTCAGATTGGCGATGCCGGCGGCCGCGCCGATGGGGTGGGCGGAGTAGGTCCAGCCATGGCCGATGGGGCCATATTCGTCCGTGCCCCGCTCCAGGACTGCCCACATCCTTTCGGACACGATGGAGCCCGAAAGCGGCGCATAGGCCGAAGTCAGCCCCTTGGCGATGGTGATGAGGTCCGGCTCGAGGCCATAGTGATGGGAACCGAACATGGAGCCCAGCCGGCCGAAGCCCGTGACCACCTCATCGGCGATGAGAAGGATGTCATGCTTCCTCAAAACCTTCTGGATGGCTTCCCAGTAGCCGGCCGGCGGCGGCACGATGCCGCCGGTGCCCAGTACCGGCTCGCCGATGAAGGCGGCGATGGTATCCGCCCCTTCGCGCTCTATCAGCGCTTCGAGCGCGGCCACGCAATGGGCGGTGAAGTCCTCCTCGCTCATGGAGAGGTCGGGGCGGCGGTAATAGTAGGGGGCCTCGGTGTGGATGACCTGGGCAAGCGGCAAGTCGAACTTCTTGTGGAACAGCTCCAGCCCCGTCAGCGAGCCGGTCATCAGGCCGGAACCGTGGTAGCCGCGCCAGCGCGAGATGATCTTCTTCTTCTCGGGGCGTCCCAGAATGTTGTTGTAGTACCAGACCAGCTTGACGTTGGTCTCGTTGGCGTCAGAACCGCCGAGGCCGAAATAGACCTTCGACATATTCTCGGGCGCACGCTCCAGGATCATCCTGGCAAGCGTGATCGACGCCTCGGTGCCGTGGCCCACATAGGCGTGGTAATAGGCCAGCTCCTTCGCCTGCTCGGCGATTGCCTCGGCGATTTCCTGCCGGCCATAGCCCACATTCACGCAATAGAGCCCGGCAAAGGCATCGAGGAGGCGCTTGCCGTCGCGATCCTCGATATAGACGCCCGAGCCGCCCGTCACGATGCGATTGGGCGATTCGCCACGCGCGTGCTGGGCGAGATGGGTGGAGGGGTGGAAGAAGTTCTCCCGGTCCCACTGGTCGAGCTGGTCGTTCTTCAGCAGCATGTTCGTCTCCTATCTTACGGTGGGCCCGAGGGGCGTTCTGGTCAGCACTTCCGGCCCTTCCGGCCCGAGCAGCACGGCGTTGGAGACGAAGAAGTCTCCCTTGCCGGTTCCCATCAGCCAGGAGAGGATGTGGAAGCTCATGCCCTCGCGGATTTCGAGGTCGGAATCGTGTCTCAGGCCGGTGACGCGGTTGCCGCCGGTCCAAGAGGGCGGGAAGCCGATGCCCACGCAATAGCCGCAATGGTGACGGCGGTAATGGGAAAGGCCGGCCTCGTCGACCACCGCCTGCCAGGCGGCATAGACATCGCGCGCCAGGGCGCCGGGGTGCAGCGCGGAAAGCACCGCGTCGAAGGCGCGGCCTGCGACTTCGGCCATGCGGGCGTCCTCGTCGCGGATGGCGCCGACATGGACGAGCCGACCGAGCGGGGCGTGATAGCGGCTGACGCAGCCCGAAAGCTCGATGAACACCGGCTCGCCAGTGCGATAGACGCCGTCGCCCCAGGTGGTGTGTTCCTCGTCCAGCCTTCCGCCGGGGCGGATGAAGGGGCCGAAACCCGGCACCTCGCCGCCGGCGCGGATCATGGCGGCATGACATTCGGCCACCACGTCGCGTTCGCCCGCGCCATCCCGGATGGCCTCGATGGCCGCCTGCGCGGCGATGTCGGAGATGGCGGCGGCGCGGCGCATGAGATTCTGTTCGAGCGGCGACTTGACGAGGCGCAGGTGATCCACGAGGCCGGTCACGTCGACCCAGTGGATGTCGGGCAGGCTCTCGCGCAGCGCGTGGCCGAAGCCATAGGAGTGGCCCGCTGACCAGGTTTCCACGCCGATGCGCATGGCGCCGTCGGCCTGCCCCTCGATTTCTGCCACCACGGCCTTGAGGACAGCGCGCGAGCGCTCCCTGGCGGCAAAGGAATCCTTCAAAAGCCGCACGGCCAGATCGGCCGCCGTTTCATTGTCGGCATGGCCGTGGAAAAGGGCGTTGCGCACCTGCTTCTCGATCGAGACGCGCTCCATCTGGCGGGTGACGAGCACCATGTCGCCCTCGGCGGGAACGACGAGCAGGTGCGGAGCGAAATAGCCCCAATGGTCAAGGCCGGTCAGATAGAAGATGTTCTCCGGCGTCGAGACGAGCACCATGTCGAGACCGCGCTCGGCCATGGCCGCGCGCACGGCCGCAAGCCTTCCGCTCAATTCTTCGTCGGTGAAGGGATTGGCGAACATGACCGGGCCTCAGCGCGTGTCGGTGCAGACATATTTCACATTGGTGAACGCCTCCATCCCCATGCGCGCGCCCTCGCGGCCAAGCCCGGCCTGCTTGACGCCGCCGAAGGGGATCGGCGCACCGGTGATCTTCGTGCGGTTGACCGCCACCATGCCGAACTGCAGCGCCCGCGAGAGGCGGGCGATGCGGCCGGCATCGCGCGTGTGCAGATAGGCGACGAGGCCGGTCTCGGTGTCATTGGCGCGTGCCAGCACGTCCTCCTCCGCGTCGAAGGGCGCGAAGGCGGCAACGGGGCCGAAGGTCTCCTCGTGGAAGACGAGGGCATCGTCCGGCACGTCGGCAAGCACCGTGGGCAGGAAGAAGTTGCTGCCCGCCGCAGCCCGCTCACCGCCGACGAGCAGGCGCGCGCCCTTGTGCACCGCGTCGGCCACGTGCTCTTCCTGCTTCTTGACCGCGCGTTCGTGGATGAGCGGGCCGATGTCGGGGTCGGCGAGCCCGGGGCCCAGGCGCAGCGCGCGCACCCTCGTGGCGAATGCCTCCACGAATGCCTCGTAGATGGGGCGCTCGATATAGAAGCGGTTGGCGGCCAGGCAGTCCTGGCCCGAGGTCGCAAACTTCGCCGCCATCGCGCTTTCCACGGCGCGCTCCAGATGGCAGTCGGCAAAGGCGATGAACGGGGCGTGGCCGCCAAGCTCCATGACAAGCTTCTTCACCGTCGGGGCGGACTGGCCGTAGAGCAGGCGGCCGATCTCGGTGGAGCCGGTGAAGGAGAGAATGCGCACGTGGCGCGAGGCGGTGATGGCGCCCACCACCTCCGCCGCCCTGCCGGTGAGCACGTTGAAGACCCCGGCGGGCAGGCCGGCGCGCTCGGCAAGCTCTGCCAGCGCCAGCGCCGAGAAGGGCGTCTCGGAGGAGGGATGGGCGACCACGGTGCATCCCGCGGCAAGAGCGGCAGCGGCCTTGCGCGTGAGCATGGCCGAGGGAAAGTTCCACGGCGTGACGAGCCCGGCCACGCCGGCGGGCTCGCGCATGATGCGCATCTCGGCGTCCGGCAGGTGGGAGGTGACGCTCTCGACGTTCAGCCGCCTGGCCTCCTCGGCATAGAACTCGACGAAGGAGGCGGCATAGTCGATCTCGCCGCGCGCTTCGGAAAGCGGCTTGCCCTGCTCCAGCACCATGATATGCGCCAGATCCTCGCGCGACTCCATGATGAGGGCATGCCAGCGCTTCAGCCGCTCTGAGCGCTCCTGCGGCAGGCGCGCGGCCCAGCCGGAGAAAGCCCGCTGCGCGGCGGCGATCGCTGCGTCCGCCTGGGCAGCGGTCAGCGCCGGCACGCAGCCGATGCGGCTGGCATCGGCGGGATTCACCACGTCGATGGCGGCATCGCCGGGGGCAGCGATCCAGCGACCGTCGGCATAGGCGTATTCGCGGAAGAGGCGGGGGTCGCGAAGGGCTGAAAGCTCGGTTTTCTCAAGGGCTGCAAGGGCGGACATCGGCTCACTCCCTGGGCGATTCCATCGTTCGCTCTGAGATGGGGTTTGCGACGGCAAATTTTCCGATGGAATAAGCGCCCGTTGCCGATGATTCTTCTGAGTTGACGGAGGCGCGCCGTCAGTTCTTCTGCCGCGCGCCCGCCGATTCCAGAAGCGTTTCCAGCGGCATCGCCCTGGGCTGCTTGACCGGCTTGGTCACGATGTAGGTGAAGTAGCGCACAAGCCCGACGCGCGCCTCCAGGAGGCGGTCGACCAGGCGCTGATAGGCGTCGATGTCTCGGGCGACGACCTGCAGGATATAGTCGAATCCGCCGCCCACCGCCCAGCAGCCGACGATCTCATCCACCTTCTGCACCCAGCGCTCGAAAAGCTGGAAATTCTCCGCCCGGTGCCCTTCGAGTTCCGCCGCCATGAAGACGACGATGTGCGGCGCGATGCGGGCGAGCGCCACCTCGGCGCGATAGCCGGTGATGATGCCGGCTTTCTCCAGCCGCTTGAGCCGCTCGAAGCAGGGGGCAGGCGTGAGATTGACGCGCTCGGCCAGCGCCGCCTTGGAGATGCGGCCCTCCCTCTGCAGTATGGAGAGGATCTTCAGGTCGCGGTCATCGAGCTTGAGCATGGAGGCGTGGTCCTGGGCCGTCGCGGTGTTTTGCCCCCATTGGCCGGCAATTTCCAGATTCAGCTTTCGATCACGCGGCCCGCGCCCGCTGCCCGGGCGGCGGAAAGGGCATGGGTGGCGATGGCGGTGTCCTGCGCGCCGGTGCCGGTAAGGTCGCAAAGGGTGATCTGTGCCTCGTCCGTGCGCCCCGGCTGTCCCTGCACGATTGCGCCGAGCTCCCGCGGCTGGCCGCCCTTCCATTGACCGGCTGCGATGGCGGTGCGCAGCTCGCCCAGCTTCTCGCACTGGCTGGCACGGTCGGCGACATAGAGGTCGACGGCCGCGATGGCCTTCGGGTCGATCTCGTTCTTGCCTTCCTGGTCGGAGCCCATGGCCGTGATGTGCAGGCCGGGGTGCAGCCATTCGGCCTTCAGGATTGGTTCTTCCGCGGGCGTGGTCGTCACCACGAGCTGGCTTTCGGCAACCAGCCGGGCGGGGTCGGCCTCGGCGTGGGCCTCGATGCCGAGATTTGCCGCCAGATCGCGGGCGCAGGACTGCGCCTTCCGCGCATCGCGCCCCCACACCAGCACGCGGCTGAAGGGGCGTACCAGATGGGCGGCGGCGATCTGCAGGCGCGCCTGCACGCCGGTGCCCATGACGCCGGCCGTCTGCACGGTTGCGGGCGCCAGGTGGCGGGCGGCCACCGCACCGGCAGCAGCGGTGCGTACGTCGGTGAGATAGCCATTGTCGAGCAGCAGCGCCTCCACAAGGCCCGTCCTGGCCGAAAACAGGATCATCAGCCCGTTGAGGCTGGGCAGGCCCAGCTTCGGATTGTCGAAGAAGCCGGGGCTGACCTTGATGGCAAATCCGTCGAAACCGGGAATATAGGCCGTCTTCACGTCGACCTCGCCATTGGCTTCGGGAATTGCCATGGAGAGGATGGGCGGCATGATGACCTTGCCGGTGCCGAGGGCGGCAAAGGCTTGCTCCACCACGTCGATGGCCTCCATGTCGAGGCGGACGGCCTTGCGCAGCTCGCTCTCGGTGAGGATGAAGATGTCATTCGCCATAGGGGGACCCTTCCAGAAGATCGCCGCCGAGCCTGACGCTGCGGCCGTTCACGATGTCGGTAAAGACCTTCATGTCCACATTCCGGCCGGTGACGATGTTGGCCACCGGTCCCTTCACCACGCCGAGCCTGCCCGACATCAGGGCCGCCGCACCCACCGCGCTCGCCCCTTCGCAGACGATGCGGTCCTCGTAATAGTGGGCCTGCATGGCACGGTAGATTTCCTCCTCCGACACCAGCACGACCTCGTCCAGATGCTGCCGGCACAGCGCGAAGGTGTGGCGGTTCGCAAGCCCGATGCCGCCCCCCAGCGAATCGGCAAGACTCGGCACCTCGGCAATCTCCACAGGCCGACCCACCTGCAGCGCGGCATGCATGGCCGCGCCGCGCTCCATCGAGATGCCGACGACGCGGATCGACGGCTTCATGCGCTTGAGCGCGAAGGCGATTCCTCCGGCAAGCCCGCCGCCCGAAAGCGGGATGAGCACGGTTTCGAGCGCCGGCAATTGTTCGACCAGCTCCAGCCCGATGGTGCCCTGGCCGGCAATGACGGGCAGGGCATCGAAGGGCGCGATCTCGGTCAAACCTTCCTCGCGCACCAGCCGATCCGCCTCGACCTGAGCCTCGTCCTGGCTGTGGCCGACGATGCGAACTTCGGCGCCCAGCGCCTTGATGCCGTCCACCTTGGCCTGCGGCACGAGGCGCGACATGCAGATGACGGCGCGAATGCCGCGCCGCGCTGCGGCATAGGCCACGCCGCGGCCGTGATTGCCGGTGGAACAGCAGGTGATACCCGCCGTATCGTCAGGCAGCAGCCCGAGGGCATTGGCCGCCCCGCGCAGCTTGAAGGCGCCGGTGTGTTGGGCAAGCTCCAGCTTCAGAAAAACCTGCGTCCCCGCGCGCTGCGACAGGAAAGGCGAGGGGACGAGCGGTGTGTCGAGCACGGCGATGCCGGCGATGCGCCGGCGCGCGGCCACGATGTCTGCCAGCGAGAGAGACGACACTAGGAAGCCTCCAGCACCGCGCTCAGGAACTGCCTCGTGCGTTCCTCCTTCGGCGCGCTGAAAATCTCCTCCGGTCTGCCGGATTCGACGATCTGGCCGCCGTAGAAGAAGCAGACCCTGTCCGCAAACTCCTTGGCGAAACCCATCTGGTGCGTGACCATGAGCATGGTCAGGTTGTGTTCCTTGCCCAGCTTGCGGATGACATTCAGCACCTCGCCGACCAGCTCGGGATCAAGGGCGGAGGTCACCTCGTCGAACAGCATCACCTTGGGCCGCATGGCGAGCGCCCGCGCAATGGCCACGCGCTGCTGCTGGCCGCCGGAAAGCTGGCTGGGATACTGGTGCTTCTTGTCGCTCAGCCCCACCATGTCCAGGAGTTCGGCCGCGCGCTGCTCGGCCTCCTGCCGGGACAGGCCCAGCACGTGGATGGGCGCTTCCATGCAGTTCCTGAGCGCGGACATGTGCGGGAACAGGTTGAAGTGCTGGAACACCATGCCGATCTTGCCGCGCACGCGGCGCAGATAACGCTCGTCCGCGGGCACCAGCCTGCCGTTCTTCGGCATGTGGGTGAGCGGTTCGCCGTCGACATAGATGATGCCGTCGTTGATGCGCTCCAGCGTCATCAGCATGCGCAGCACCGTCGTCTTGCCGGAGCCCGACGGCCCGATGATGGCGACCTTCTCGTCGGGTGCAATCTCCAGATTGAGCGAATCGAGCACCGTGAGCGCACCATAGCGCTTGGTCACATTCTCGAACTTGACCATGGGGGTCGTCATCGTTCGCCTCCGGGGTTGCGCAGGGAGCGGTTGAGCCAGGCTTCCACCTGCCGGATAAAGGCCGCGGCCACCAGGCTCATCACCAGGAAGAAGCCGCCCACCAGGGTGATGGGCTCGACATAGCGGAAGCTTTGCGAACCGAGAATTTTCGCCGTCTGCATGAGCTCCAGCACGGCGATGGCCGAAAGAAGCGGCGTCTCCTTGAAGAGCGCCACCAGATAGTTGCCGAGCGCCGGCACCACGGGCGGAATCGCCTGGGGGATGATGATGTCGCGAAAGGTGATGTAGGGGCTCAGATTGAGCGCCGTCGCCGCCTCCCACTGGCCGCGCGGCACGTTTTCAAGCCCTGCGCGGTAGACCTCGGAGCAATAGGAGCCGTAATGCAGGCCGAGCGCGATGACGCCCGCCGTCATGGCCGGCAGCACGATGCCGAACTCGGGAAAGACGAAGAAGATGAAGAAGATCTGGATGAGCACCGGCGTGGAGCGGATGAACTCGACGAAGCCCGCCGTCGGCACCGAAATCCAGCTTGTTCTCGACATGCGCATGATGGCCAGCACGAGGCCCAGCGTGGCCGCCAGGGCAAAGCCCAGGAGCGTGGCCTGAATGGTGACCAACGAGGCCCTGAGAAGGGCAGGGGTGATCTCCCAGACATAGTTCCAGTCCCAGAACATGGGCGCTACCTCCCCCTCGCAATGCCGCGCGCGGCGAAGGTTTCCAGCGTGCGCGTGCCGACGGTGATCAGCACCGAGATCGCAAGATAGACGATCAGCACGATGGTGAAGATCTCCACGGTGCGGAAGGTCGTCTGGTTCATCTGCTGCGCCTTGAAAGCAAGGTCGGAAATGGTGATCAGCGACACCAGCGCGGTGGCCTTCAGGAGCTCGATGAACAGATTGCCCCAGGGCGGGATCATGGCCACGAACGCCTGCGGCAGGATGATACGCCTCAGCGCAAGCGGCCGCGACATGTTGAGAGCGACGGAGGCCTCCCACTGGCCGCGCGGTACCGCGTTGACCGCGCCGCGCACTACCTCGGCCCCATAGGCCCCGACATTGAGACCGAGCGCGGCGATGGCCACCGTCATCGGCCCGAGATTGACGCCGAAATGCGGCAGCACGAAAAACAGCCAGAAAAGCTGCACCAGCGCCGAGGTGCCGCGGAAGACCTCGATATAGGCAACGGCCAGCCAGCGCAGCGGCAGCGGTCCGTACATCTTTGCCATGGCCGCGACAAGCGCCATGACGACGGCCAGAAGGCAGCCGCCGAGCGTGATCTGTACAGTGACCCAAGCGCCTTCGAGAAGACCTGGAATGAATTCACGGAAACCCGCGAAGCTGGCGACGGCCAGTCCGGCGGTGAAGAAGACGATCGCGCAAACCGCGAGCTGGCGAAGCTGCATCGCGTAAACCCTGAAATCCCACTGGCGGCGGCGCAGGCGTCCGACGCCCGGCCCCACTTGACGTTCGGCTCCGCAGGGGCCCGGTGCGGATTGTCACGCCGGCGCGACCGCAGAAGGGCGCGCCGGCGCGCAGGTTCGGATGCCGGTCACTCGCCGGCGCAAAGCTCCTCGGTGGTCTTGTTCGGCAGGTAGCCCTCGCCGAAGCCGAACTGGGAGACGAGCTCGATATGCTCCTGCGTGCCGATGAACTCTTTCAGGTGCCGGTTGAACTCCTCGTAGAGGTCGGTGTCCTCCGGCCGGAAGGCGAAACCGCCATGGCCCTTCACCGATTCGCCGGCCACCTCGCCGAAGGGCGGGGTCGACTCCACACCCTCGTTGTTCTCTGCCATGCGGGCGATGGAAAGGGCGGTCAGCGCCGCGGCATCCGCACGGCCGGACTTCACCGCGCTTACGAGGCTTGCCTGGTCGGGCAGGATGACAAGCTGGTCCTGCGGCACGCCCGCGGCCTCCGCATAGCCGGCCTCCACGGCACCGGCCATGACGGCGAGCTTCACGTCGCTGTTCTCGGCCACGCTCGAATAGTCCACCAGATTCTTCGGATTGCCCTCGGCCACCAGGAATGCCTGGCCGATGCCATAGGAGGGCTCGGAGAACTGCACCTGCTGGCAGCGCTCGGGCGTGATGAACATGCCGGCGGCGATGATGTCGAAGCGGCCCGCCTTGAGCCCCGGAATGAGCGAGCCGAACTCGGTGAGAACGCCGTCCACCTCGTTGATGCCCATCTTGGCGAGGATGGCCTTGGCCACTTCCGGCGCCTCGCCGGTCAGCCGGCCATCGGGCGTTGCATAGCCATAGGGAGCCTCGTTTGCGAAGCCGACGCGGATATAGCCCTGCTCCTTGGCGCGCTCCAGCGTGGTCTGCGCGGCGGCCGAACCGAGCATGGCGGCAATGGCACCCAGGGCCACCATTCCCTTCAGAACCGTGCGTCTCATGTTCTCTCCCCTGTTTTTGATGAAAATGAAATTGCTGGCCGGAAGAGCCTGTTGTATACAACATCACGCAGGCTGCCGGGTTGTCAACGACCTTCAAGCCAGCAGATGTTTCAGAGGACGTTCCCAACAATTCGGGTCAGCAACATTTGTGCACAACTCGGCCGCCCTTGCGGGCGTGATGCCGCCGGGAACGCCGGGAGGGTGCCGTGGTTTCGGAGGTCAAGAATTGCCCGCATCCCAATTGCCTTTCAGCATCCAGGAATATGCGAACCGCCTGGAGAAGACCCGTCTTGCGATGGAGGCCAAGGGGATCGACATCCTGTTTGTCGAGGACCCTTCCAACATGGCATGGCTGACCGGTTATGACGGCTGGTCCTTCTACGTTCACCAGGGCGTCCTGGTCTTCAAGGATGCCGATCCCATCTGGTGGGGCCGGGCCATGGACGGCAACGGCGCGGTGCGCACCTGCTACATGGATGACGAAAGGGTGCTGCGCTATCCCGACCACTATGTGCAGGCCAATACGCTGCACCCCATGCAGCATCTGGCCGAGGTGATCCGCGCGCATGGCTACGCCAACAAGCGCATCGGGCTGGAGCTGGAGAACTACTACTTCTCCGCCAAGGCCTATCTGGTGCTGCAGGAGGAGCTGCCCGACGCCAAGTTCGTCGATGCCACGGCGCTGGTCAACTGGCAGCGTGCCGTCAAGTCCGACGAGGAGATCGCCTTCATGCGCCGGGCGGCGCGCATCTCGGAGAAGATGATCGACGGAATCGTCGAGCGCATTGAGCCGGGGATGAAAAAGAACGACCTGGTCGCCGAGATCTATGCCGATGCCATCCGCGGCGTCGACGACGACTGGGGCGAGTACCCCGCGATCGTGCCGCTTCTGCCTTCCGGCTCCGACGCGGCGGCGCCGCACCTGACATGGGACGGACGCCGCTTCGAGGAGGGGCAGGCCACCTTCTTCGAGATTGCCGGCTGTTATCGGCGCTACCACGCGCCCTTCTGCCGCACGGTCTTCCTCGGCAGACCGCCGCAATACATGCTGGACGCCGAGAAGGCCCTGGTCGCCGGCATCGAAGCCGGGCTCGACATGGCACGGCCGGGAAACCGGGCCGGACAGGTGGCTGAGGCACTCTACGGCGAGCTCGAGAAGGCCGGCATCCGCCGCGACGGGCGCTGCGGCTATTCGATCGGGATTTCCTATCCACCCGACTGGGGCGAGCGCACGATCTCGCTGCGCCGCGAGGACGAGACCATTCTCGAACCCGGCATGACCTTCCACTTCATGCCGGGCCTGTGGATGGCCGACTGGGGGCTGGAGATTACCGAGAGCATCCTGATAAAGGAGGAAGGCCCGGCGGAGACCCTTTGCAAGCGCCCGCGCGAGCTGATCGTCAAGGAATGAGCCTCTAAGATGCCCGATCTTGCGCGGACCCGGCAGATTCTGGCCGATCTGGTGGCCTTTCCCACGGTGTCGGCCGACAGCAATCTGCAGCTCATCGCCTATGCGGCCGAGATTCTCAGCGACCTGGGGGCGCGGCTGTCAATCCACCACGACGGGACGGGCACCAAGGCCAATCTCTTTGCCACATTGGGGCCGGAAGGCGATGGCGGCATCGTGCTCTCGGGCCACACCGACGTGGTGCCCGTGGAGGGGCAGGAGTGGACGGGCGATCCGTTCACCCTGCGCGAGGCGGGCGATCGGCTCTACGGCCGCGGCACCTGTGACATGAAGGGCTTCATCGCCTGTTGCCTGGCGATGGCGCCCTCCTTCGCCGAGGGCACGCTCAGGCGGCCTCTGCACTTCGCCTTCACCTATGACGAAGAGGTGGGCTGCTTCGGCGCCCGCGCCCTGATGGAGGAGATCGACCGGGCGGACATCCGCCCGGCAGCGGCCATCATTGGCGAGCCCACGATGATGCGCATCATCGAAGGGCACAAGGGCTGCTACGAATACACCACAGAGTTCCGCGGGCTGGAGGGACATGGCTCGGACCCGGAGCGTGGCGTCAACGCGGTGGAATATGCCGTGCGCTATGTCTCCCGCCTCATGGCGCTGGCGGAGGATCTGAAGGGCCGCGCACCGCCCGACAGCCGCTTCCGGCCGCCATGGACCACATTGCAGGTGGGGCTCATGCAGGGTGGCTCTGCGCGCAATGTCATTCCCGGCCATTGCATCGTGGAATGGGAGATGCGGCCCGTGCAGGAGGCCGATGCCGATTTCGTGAAAGAAGGCATCCAGACCTATATCGACACGGTGCTGCGCCCGGCGATGAAGGCAGTGTGCGCGGATGCCGACATCGTGACCCGTGTGGTGGGCGAGGTGGAGGGGCTGGAGCCCGCGGCCGAATCGGAGGCGCGGCGCATCGTCTGCGCGCTGACCGGCCTGACGGAGGCCGAGGTGGTGTCCTTCGGCACCGAGGCGGGGCTGTTTCAGCGCGCCGGCATCTCCGCGGTCATCTGCGGCCCCGGCTCCATCAAGCAGGCGCACAAGCCGGACGAGTTCGTCTCGCGGCAGCAGCTTGCCGCCTGCCTGGAGATGCTGGAGCGGCTGGCGCGAACGCTGAGGTGAGCGGCCGATGAACAAAGGCAGCGAGTCGCGTGCCCGCTTCGAGCGCATCTACCGCACGCTGCGCCAGCGCATCTGCCTGCTCGACTACCCGCCTGGCCGACGGCTGCGGGAGGAGGACCTGGCCGAGGAGTTCAAGACCAGCCGCACGCCCATCCGCCGCGTGCTGGCCCGGCTCGAAGACGAGGGCCTGCTGCGTTCCGTCCATGGCGTCGGCACCATCGTCACCGACATTCACATCGACGATCTGCAACAGGTCTACCAGCTGCGCGTGGAGCTGGCCGAGCTCATCGGCAAGCTGGCGCCGGTGATGCCGGACCGGCGGACCATCGAAGAGTTCCGGGAGCTTGAGGCGCGCGGCAGGGCCCTTGCCAAGCGGCCGGACGCGCGCGAGTTCGCCCGCCTCAACATGGAATTCTTCCATCTTCTGATGACGCTGACGGCCAACGAGCCGCTGCGCGAGATTTCCGAAAGGCTTTATTACCAGACGACGCGCAACTGGCTGAAAACCGCCTCGCGGCTGGCCCAGTATCGCGAGATGCTGAGGAACGAGATCCGCTTCTTCCAGCGCGAGATGGCCGACACGCTGGCGGCCATCGAAACAGGCGATCTGCAGGTGGTTGGCCATGTCCGGCGCGCCCATGTGGCCATGAGCTTCGCGCGGCTTTACGCCGAGGCCCATCCCGTGGTCTGTAACGAGCAGAGCTGAGAGGCCTGCCAGGCGGGCCGTGCCGTCTTGACCTTCCAGTTGCTGGAAAGCCTATCTGCACGCCGGAAGCGATTGCGGAGAGCCAGATGCACAAAGCACACGATACCGTCCACAACGATCAGGAAACGGTGGTCCGCGACCCGGTCTGCGGCATGACGGTCGATCCCGCGGTGGGCAAGCCGAGGCTGGAGCATGCCGGACACACCTACCATTTCTGCAGCACGTCGTGCCATGGTCGCTTTGCCGCCGACCCCGAAGCCTATCTGAAAGCCAGGGACCCGGTCTGCGGCATGGAGGTGGAGCGCGCCACGGCACGCCATTTCCATCGCCACGAGGGGCAGGCCCACTATTTCTGCTCGGCGGGCTGTGCGGAAAAGTTCGCCGCCGATCCCGAGCGCTATCTGGGGGAGCGGGCAAAGCCCGAACCGATGCCCAAGGGAACCAAATACACCTGTCCCATGCATCCCGAGATCGTCGAGGACAAGCCGGGAAGCTGTCCCCTGTGCGGCATGGCGCTGGAGCCGATGGGAGTGCCCACCGGCCAGGAGGGCCCCAACCCGGAGCTTGTGGACTTCACCCGGCGGCTGTGGGTGAGTGCGCTCATGGCCGCCCCGCTCGTCATCATCGCCATGGGCCCCATGCTGGGCCTGCCGGTGCGCCACTGGTTGGGCGAGAGGCTCTCGGTGTGGCTTGAGCTTCTTCTGGCAAGCCCCGTGGTGCTGTGGGCGGCCGCGCCCTTTTTCGAGCGCGGCTGGCAGTCGATCCGCAACCGCAGCCCCAACATGTGGACGCTGATCGCCATCGGCGTCGGCGCGGCCTATGGCTACAGCGTCGTGGCGACGCTCTTCCCGCAGGCTTTCCCCGCCTCGTTCCGCACGCACGGGGGCACCGTGCCGGTCTATTTCGAGGCGGCGGCGGTGATCGTCGCGCTCATCTTCGTCGGCCAGGTGCTGGAGCTGAAGGCGCGGGAGCGCACAGGCTCCGCCATTCGCGCGCTTCTCGACCTTTCGCCGAAGACGGCGCGGCGCATCGACGCCGATGGCAAGGAGAGCGACGTTCCGCTGGAGGCCGTGAAGGTGGGCGATCTCCTGCGCGTGCGGCCCGGCGAATCGGTGCCTGTGGACGGCGTCGTGGAAGATGGCCGCTCGTCCGTCGATGAATCGATGATCTCAGGCGAGCCCGTGCCGGTGGAGAAGCAGCCGGGCGACCGGCTGACCGGTGGCACGCTCAACAAGAACGGCACGCTGGTCATGCGTGCCGAGCGGGTGGGCGATGAGACGATGCTGGCCAGGATCGTCGAGATGGTGGCGGCGGCCCAGCGCTCGCGCGCGCCCATTCAGGGAATGGCCGACCGCGTCTCGGCCTGGTTCGTGCCCGCCGTGGTGCTGGTGGCCGTCGTCGCCTTTGTCGTGTGGGCGCTCTTCGGCCCGTCGCCCAGCATGATCTTCGCCATCGTCTCCGCGGTCTCCGTGCTCATCATTGCCTGCCCCTGTGCGCTGGGGCTCGCCACGCCGATGTCGATCATGACGGCGACCGGACGCGGGGCGCAGGGCGGCGTTCTTATCCGCGACGCCGAGGCGCTGGAGCGCTTTGCGCGGGTGGACACGCTGGTGGTGGACAAGACAGGCACGCTGACGGAGGGTCGCCCGAGGCTGACCGACGTCATCCCTGCCGAAGGAATGGAGCGGGGCGAGCTTCTGTCCCTGGCGGCGAGCCTTGAACGCGGGTCGGAACATCCGCTGGCCGAGGCGATCGTGGATGGTGCGGAGGCCGAAGGCGCGAGGCTTGCGGAGGTGAAGGACTTCGAGGCAGCCACCGGCAAGGGCGTGACGGGCACGGTGTCCGGCCGGCGCGTGGCGCTCGGCAATGCGGCGATGATGCGCGATCTGCAGGTCGATCCCGGTCCGCTGGCGGCCCGCGCCGAGCGCCTGCAGGAGGAGGGCAAGACGGCGATGTTCGTCGCCCTCGACGGTCGGCCTGCCGGTCTCATTGCCGTTGCCGATCCCATCAAGGAGACGACGGCGGAGGCCATCCGCGCGCTGCACGATCTCGGCCTGACCATCATCATGGCCACCGGCGACAATGCGCGCACGGCGCGCGCGGTGGCCGGGAAGCTCGGCATCGACGAGGTGCGCGCGGACGTGCTGCCGGAGGACAAGAAAAGGCTGATCGACGAGCTGCATGCCAAGGGCGCCAGGGTGGCGATGGCGGGCGACGGGGTGAACGATGCTCCAGCGCTGGCCGCCGCGGATGTGGGAATCGCCATGGGAACGGGCGCCGATGTGGCGATGGAAAGCGCCGGCATCACGCTGGTGAAGGGCGATCTGCGGGGCATCGTGCGCGCCCGCAGGCTGGCGCGGGCAACCATCCGCAACATCAAGCAGAACCTTTTCTTCGCCTTCGTCTACAACGCGGCAGGCGTGCCGATTGCCGCCGGTATCCTCTATCCGGTGTTTGGCGTTCTCCTGTCTCCCATGATCGCCGCTGCGGCGATGAGCCTGTCCTCGGTGTCGGTGATCGGCAACGCGCTGAGGCTGAGAAAGCTGCGCCTGTAGCGGCGCGGCCGGGAAAAAAGCGGGCGGAGCGATTTTTGCATTGCACAAGCTTTGTGCATGCGCAAAATAAAGGCATGTTGCCCCGCTCGCTTTCCGTTCTGGTCATTGACGAAAACACCGTGCGCGCCGCCATCATCGAGGCGGGGCTGCGCGAGGCCGGGCATGAGCGTGTCACCGTGGTGCACGATGTGAACGGCATCGCGCAGCGCATCGCGGCGATTGAGCCGGACGTCATCGTCATCGACCTGGAAAATCCCAATCGCGACATGCTTGAGAACATGTTCAGCCTGTCGCGGGCGGTGAAGCGGCCCATTGCCATGTTCGTGGATCAATCCGACCAGAGCGCCATCGAAGCGGCGGTGGATGCCGGCGTCTCCGCCTATGTGGTGGACGGGCTCAGGCAGGAGCGCGTCAAGCCCATCGTGGACATGGCGATCAGCCGTTTCAACGCCTATTCGCGCATGGCGCGCGAACTGGAGGAGGCGAAGAGCGCGCTCGAAAACCGCAAGCTGGTGGACCGCGCCAAGGGCATTCTCATGCGTTCCAAGGGGATCTCGGAAGAGGAGGCCTACGCGCTTTTGAGGCGCACGGCGATGAACCAGAACCGCAAGATATCGGAAATCGCCCAAAGCCTCATCCTGGCTTCCGGGCTGCTCGACGAATGAGGCGTACCATGGCCGATCATCACATCACTGCCGGATTTCTGCCGCTCATGGACAGCGCCATACTGGTGATTGCGCGTGAGAAGGGGTTTGCCGCCCAGGAAGGGATTGCCCTTTCCCTGGTGCGCGAAACATCCTGGGCCAGCATCCGTGACCGCATCGCGGTCGGCCACTTCGACGTGGCGCACATGCTTGCGCCCATGCCGATCGCCGCCAATCTGGGGCTCACACCCATGCGCCTGGAGCTGGTGGCGCCTTTGGCGCTTGGCCTTGGCGGCAACGCCGTCAGCGTCTCCAACGCCCTGTGGCGCGCCATGGAGGAGGCAGGGGCGACCGGACCGGAGGCGCCGGCTGCCGTCGGTGCGGCGCTGCGCAGGGTGATCGGCAAACGCAGGTCGGAAGGCGCGGAGAGGCTGCGCTTCGGGGTGGTGCATCCCCACTCCGGGCACAATTTCGAGCTCTGCTACTGGCTGGCTGCCTGCGGTATCCAGCCGGGGCGCGACGTGGAAATCGCCATCGTGCCGCCGCCGCTGACGGCTGATGCCATCGCAGCGGGCCGTATCGACGGTTTCTGCGTCGGTGAGCCATGGAACAGTGTGGCCGTGGCGGCAGGCCATGCGCGCATCGCCACGGTGAAGGCCGCCATATGGAAATCGAGCCCGGAAAAGGTGCTGGGCGTGCGTGCCGAATGGGCGCAGGCGCATGAGGACACGCTTGCCCGCCTGCTGCGCGCGCTCTATCGCGCCGCCGAATGGTGCGGAGAGGCCGAAAACCGCGGCGAGCTGGCGGCGATCCTGTCGGGCGCAGCCTATCTCGACCTGCCTGCACGGCATGTGCTCGGCGCCCTCGAGGGGCGGCTGGAGACGGGCGGCAGCATCCACCGGGTCGACGATTTCTTCCTTCCCGTGCAGAAGGCGGCGACCTTTCCCTGGCAGAGCCACGCGCTGTGGTTCTATTCGCAGATGGTGCGCTGGCGCCAGGTGGCGCACAGTGCGGAGAATGCCGAGCGTGCCCGACGCACCTTCCGCCCGGACATCTATCGCGCGGCCCTCGGCCCGCTGGGGGTGACGCTGCCCTCGGCGAACATGAAGGTGGAAGGCGCGTTGACCGGCCCCACTCCCGTTGGGTCGGCTTCCGGGCGGCTCATCCTGGGTCCCGATGGCTTCTTCGACGGCGCGGTGTTCGACCCCGCCGAACTGGACGCCTATATCGCCGCGCAGTCGCGCTCCCATAGTGTTGCCTGAAATATAGGCATTCTCTACATCTGCCTAAAATTTGTTCGCTGCGATGCAACATTAGACAGCATCCGCCCTCCGCATTTGCAGCCTGGCGCGTGGCGTATTTCCATAAGTACTTGAAATTAAAAGATTTCAAGAATCGCCCTCGGTTTGGCACGCTTCCTGCATGGAAGATGTCGGGTCCAGAGGGGACACCAACAGAAAGCGTCCAAGGAAGGGCGCTCGGGCAAAGCTGCCGATCGGGAATCGCCGCCGTGACCGCGGGCGCGTGATTTCTGACCGGCAGCTTTTCTTTTGCGTGAACAGCCAACCAGGGGACCGACTTCCCGACGGCCCCACGGAGACAGCGATGAAGAAAACCATGACCGCCCATGCTTGCCAAAACCGGGTTCTCGGCGCCGTGACAGCGCTCGCGCTGGTTTCGGCCGCAACGATGGCGGAAGCCGAGATGCTCGACGTGGAGAAGGACGAGCTCACCTTCGGCTTCATCAAGCTCACCGATATGGCGCCGCTCGCCGTCGCCAAGGAGCTCCATTACTTCGAGGATGAGGGGC
Source organism: Chelativorans intermedius (assembly GCF_025398255.1). GTDB lineage: Bacteria > Pseudomonadota > Alphaproteobacteria > Rhizobiales > Rhizobiaceae > Chelativorans > Chelativorans intermedius. Next base: position 388,057 of record NZ_JAODNW010000001.1, read on the forward strand.
TCTATGTCACCTTGGAGCCGCAGGCCAATTGGAAGGTGCTGCTCGACCGCGTGATTACCGGCGAGCTCGACGGCGCGCACATGCTTGCCGGCCAGCCGCTGGCGGCGACGATCGGCTTCGGCACCAAGGCGCACATCGTCACCCCCTTTTCCATGGACCTGAACGGCAACGGCATCACCGTCTCCAACGAAGTGTGGGAGATGATGAAGGAGCATGTGCCGATGGGCGAAGACGGCAAGCCGGTCCACCCCATCAAGGCCGATGCCCTGAAGCCCGTGGTCGATCAGTTCAAGGCGGAAGGCAAGCCCTTCAACATGGGCATGGTCTTTCCCGTCTCCACCCACAATTACGAGCTGCGCTACTGGCTCGCCTCGGGCGGCATCCACCCCGGTTTCTATTCGAAGACCGATGTCTCCGGCCAGATCAAGGCCGATGCCTTCCTCTCCGTGACGCCGCCGCCGCAGATGCCCGCCACGCTGGAGGCTGGAACCATCCACGGCTATTGCGTTGGCGAGCCGTGGAACCAGCAGGCCGTCTTCAAGGGTATCGGCGTGCCGGTCATCACCGATTACGAGATCTGGAAGAACAATCCCGAGAAGGTGTTCGGGCTGACGGCGGAGTTCGTGGAGAAGTATCCCAACACAACGCTTGCCATCACAAAGGCGTTGATCCGCGCCGCCAAGTGGCTGGACGAGAACGACAATGCCAACCGCATGGAAGCGGTGGAGATCCTCGCGCGGTCCGAATATGTGGGGGCGGATGCCGAGGTCATCGCCAACTCGATGACCGGCACCTTCGAATATGAGAAGGGAGACAAGCGGGCAGTGCCCGACTTCAACGTCTTCTTCCGCTACTTCGCCACCTATCCCTACTACTCGGACGCCATCTGGTACCTCACCCAGATGCGCCGCTGGGGGCAGATCGCAGAGCACAAGCCGGACGATTGGTATCACGAAGTGGCCAGAACCGTTTACCGGCCCGACATCTATCTGGAAGCCGCCAGGATGCTGGTGGAGGAGGGATTGGTCGACGAGGCCGATTTCCCCTGGGACTCCGACGGCTATCGCGCGCCGACACCGGCCGCCGACATCATCGACGGCATCTCCTACGACGGCCGCAAGCCCAACGCCTACATCGATTCGCTGCCCATCGGCCTGAAGGCCAATCAGACGGTGGAAGGCACCGAGGTCGTCGGCGGCTGAAAGGCCGTATGAAAGGGGCGGGGGCCGAGGGGCGCCCGCCGAACGAGAAGCACACCCAAGGAACCCGACTATGACGAATGCGAGCGATGCCATTGCAACCGCCGCCGGGCGGGAGGCGCGCAGGGAGCGCCTCTTCACCCGCATCAACAAGGCTGCCGGCTGGCTGGACGCGCTGGGACTGTCCTGGTTGACCCCGCTCCTGAAGATCGCCGCCGGCGACAGCCCGCGCGAACAGTTCTCCGAGCTGAAGCGGGTGCTCCTCGTGCCGCTCGTCGGGATCGGTCTCTTCCTCGCCGCCTGGGGTATTCTCGCTCCGCAGGTGCAGACCTCGCTGGGCGCCATTCCCGGCCCGGTGCAGGTGTGGCAGCAGGCGGTCAACCTGTGGGAGGACCACAGGGCCGAGCGGCAGAAGGCTTTGGAGTTCTACGAGCGCCAGGAGGCGCGCAACGCCAAGCTGATTGCGGACGGGCGGGAAGACCGGGTGAAGTGGCGCGACTATACGGGCCGGCCGACCTATCTCGACCAGATTGCCACCTCGCTGCTGACGGTGGGGCTCGGCTTCGCCTTCGCCACGCTGGTGGCCGTGCCGCTCGGCATTGCCTGCGGCCTGTCGCGCACGGTCAACGGCGCGGTCAACCCGCTGATCCAGATCTTCAAGCCGGTTTCGCCGCTGGCGTGGCTGCCCATCGTCACCATGGTGGTCTCGGCACTCTATGTGGATACGGTGGATTGGTTGCCGAAGTCGCTTCTGATCTCGGCGATCACGGTCACGCTCTGCTCGCTGTGGCCGACGCTCATCAACACCGCGCTCGGCGTCGCCTCCGTCGACAAGGATCTGATGAATGTCGGCCGCGTGTTGCAGCTTCCAACGGCCAGGATCATCACGAAGCTGGTGCTGCCCTCCGCCCTGCCGTTGATCTTCACGGGGCTTCGCCTGTCTCTCGGCGTCGGCTGGATGGTGCTGATCGCGGCGGAAATGCTGGCGCAGAACCCCGGCCTCGGCAAGTTCGTGTGGGACGAGTTCCAGAACGGCTCTTCGCAGTCGCTTGCCAAGATCATGGTGGCGGTGCTGACCATCGGCATCATCGGCTTCCTGCTTGACCGGCTGATGTATGCGCTGCAGCGCGCCTTCACCTTCTCGGCAAACCGCTAGGAGGCGAGGATGGCATTTCTGGAAATCTCCGGGCTTTCCAAGCACTATGGCGAGGGTGCAAGGCGCAATCCCGTGCTTACCGATATCAACCTGAAGGTGGCGGAGGGCGAGTTCATCGCCATTGTGGGCTTCTCGGGCTCGGGCAAGACGACGCTGATTTCGGCGCTTGCCGGGCTCGTGAAGCCCGATGCCGGGGGCGTCATCTTCAAGGGCAGGGAAGTGGACGGGCCGGGGCCCGAGCGTGGCGTTGTCTTCCAGTCCTATTCGCTGATGCCCTGGCTGTCGGTGGAAGGCAATGTGGCGCTCGCCGTCGATCAGGTCTTCAAGGCAAGCCCCCGGGCGGAGCGCCGCGCCATCGTCGAGAAGTACATCGAGATGGTGGGCCTCTCCCATGCGCGCGACCGCAGGCCGGCCGAGCTGTCCGGCGGCATGCGCCAGCGGGTGGCCGTGGCGCGGGCGTTGGCCATGCAGCCGCAGGTGCTTCTCATGGACGAGCCGCTGTCGGCGCTCGACGCGCTGACGCGCGCCAAGCTGCAGGACGAGTTCGCAGCGATCTGCGAACAGGAGAAGAAGACCATCATCCTGGTGACCAACGATGTGGACGAGGCCATCCTGCTGGCCGACCGCATCGTCCCGCTGACGCCGGGGCCGGACGCCCGTTTCGGACCGGAGTTCAGGGTCGATCTGCCGCGCCCGCGCGACAGGGCGGCCATGAACTCGGATCCCACCTTCATCCGCCTGCGCGCCGAGGTGACGCAGTATCTCATGGAGATCGGTGCTGCGCGCGGGGCCGATGTGGAGCGCGAGATCGTGCTGCCCAATGTCGTGCCGATCACGCAGGCGGGGCGGCCGCCCGGTGTCCGTGAGGCGGCGGCCAGACATCCGCTGAAGGAGCGCTATCTGGAGTTCAGCCAGCTCAAGAAGGTCTATCCCACGCCCAAGGGGCCGCTGACAGTGGTCGACGGCTTCGACCTGAAGGTCGCCAGGGGCGAGTTCATCACGCTGATCGGCCATTCGGGCTGTGGCAAGTCGACGGTGCTCACGATGGCCGCTGGGCTGAATCCCATTTCCGAGGGCGGCATCATTCTCGACGGAACCGAGGTTTCGGGAGCCGGGCCGGAGCGGGCCGTCGTCTTCCAGTCGCCCTCGCTGATGCCCTGGCTGACGGCCTATCAGAATGTCGAGCTCGGCGTCGACAGGGTCTATCCGGGTGCCAGCAGGGCGGAAAAGCGGGACGTCATCGAATACTACCTTGCGCGCGTCGGTCTTGCCGATGCCATGCACCGGCTGGCCTCCGACCTCTCCAACGGCATGAAGCAGCGCGTCGGCATCGCGCGCGCCTTTGCGCTCTCTCCCAAGCTGCTCCTGCTCGACGAGCCCTTCGGAATGCTCGACAGCCTTACCCGCTGGGAGCTGCAGGACGTGCTCATGGAGGTGTGGGCGCGCACGCAGGTTACCGCCATCTGCGTCACCCACGATGTGGACGAAGCCATCCTGCTGGCCGACCGGGTGGTGATGATGTCGAACGGCCCGAACGCCAAGATCGGCAACATCATGGAGGTGGATCTGCCGCGCCCGCGCTCGCGCGCCGCGCTTCTCGCACACCCCGACTACTACGCCTATCGCGAGGAGCTTCTGGAGTTCCTGGAGGCTTACGAGGGCGGGGCGAACCCCGGCGAAGAGCAACTTCGATCGATCAGTGAAAGGCGGGCGGCACGCATCGCCCGCCAGAAGGAAACGCGCCTTGCTGCAGCGGAGTGAACCCATGAAGAGAAAACTCGTCGTCATCGGCGCCGGCATGGCCTCCGGGCGCATGCTCGAACATCTGTTCGAGGCCGAAGAACAGGCATTCGACGTGACCCTTTTCGGCGCAGAGCCGCGCGGCAACTACAACCGCATCATGCTGTCGCCGGTGCTGGCTGGAGAAAAGACCTTCGAGGAGATCGTCACCCATGATGCGCACTGGTATGCCGCCCATGACGTGACCTGCCGCTTCGGCGAGACGGTCACCAGGATCGACCGCCAGTCGAAGGTCGTCTTCTCCAAGGGCGGGGAAACCCCATACGACAAGCTGGTGATCGCCACGGGGTCCGCTCCCTTCATCATTCCCGTGGCGGGCAGGGACCTGCCCGGCGTGATGGCATTCCGCGACCTCGACGATGTCAATGCCATGGTGGCGGCAGCCGAGAGGCCCGGCGCAAGAGCCGTCGTCATCGGCGGCGGCCTTCTGGGGCTCGAAGCGGCGGCAGCCCTGCGCGCGCGCGGCATGGAGGTGGTGGTGCTACACCTGATGGGCCACCTGATGGAGCGCCAGCTCGACCCCGCCGCAGGCTATCTCCTGCAGAAGGAACTCGAGGGCCGCGGGATCAAGATCCACACAAAGGCGCAGACCAAGGCGATCCTCGGCGAGGATCGTGCAGAGGCCGTGCTTCTGGAGGATGGCACGGTCTATCCCGCAGACCTGGTGGTGATGGCTGTCGGCATTCGCCCTGAGACCCGTATCGCGGTGGATGCGGGGCTCGATGTCGAGCGTGGCATCGTCGTCAACGACCAGATGGTCAGCTCGGATCCCGACATCCTGGCCATCGGAGAGTGCGTGGAGCACGAGCGCATCTGCTACGGCCTTGTCGCCCCGCTTTACGACATGGCCAGGGTGGCCGCCAGGACGCTGCGCGGCATGCCGGCCGCCTTCCGTCCCGTCGAGACGGCAACGCAGCTCAAAGTAACCGGCGTAAACCTCTATTCTGCCGGCGATTTTGCCGATGGCGAGGATCGCGAGGAGATCGTTTTGCGCGATGCCTCCGCCGGCATCTACAAGCGGCTTGTGCTCAAGGACGACCGCATCCTCGGCGCCGTGCTTTATGGCGATACCGCCGATGGCGCCTGGTTCTTCGACCTGCTCAAGAAGGGCACGGACGTTTCGCAGATGCGCGAGACGCTCATCTTCGGCCAGGCCTATCAGGGAGGGGGTGAGGCGGACCCTATGGCGGCCGTTGCAGCCTTGCCGGATGATGCGGAGATCTGCGGCTGCAACGGCGTGTGCAAGGGAAAGATCGTCTCCACGATCCGGGAGAAGGGGCTGACGGCGCTCGACGATGTGCGCGCCCACACCAAGGCTTCTTCATCCTGCGGCACGTGCACGGGGCTCGTCGAGCAGCTGATGAAGCTGACACTGGGCGATGCCTATAATCCGACCACCGTTCAGCCCATGTGCGGCTGCACCGATCTCGGCCACGACGATGTGCGTCGCCTCATCAGGGCGAAGAAGCTCAAGACCATTCCCGCCGTCATGCAGGAACTGGAATGGAAGACCTCCTGCGGCTGCGCCAAATGCCGGCCGGCGCTCAACTACTACCTTGTCTGCGACTGGCCGGACGAATATGCCGACGACTACCAGTCGCGTTTCATCAATGAGCGCGTGCATGCAAACATCCAGAAGGACGGCACCTATTCCGTGGTGCCGCGCATGTGGGGCGGCGTCACCTCGGCGAGGGAGCTGCGTGCCATCGCCGACGTGGTGGACAAGTTCAACATTCCGACCGTGAAAGTCACCGGCGGCCAGCGCATCGACATGCTGGGCATCAGGAAGGAGGACCTGCCTGCCGTGTGGGCCGAGCTGGGCAAGGCCGGTTTCGTCTCCGGCCACGCCTATGCGAAGGGCCTGCGCACGGTGAAGACCTGCGTGGGCTCGGACTGGTGCCGTTTCGGCACGCAGGATTCCACCGGACTGGGCATCCGCATCGAGAAGTTCATGTGGGGCTCGTGGACGCCGGCCAAGGTGAAGATGGCGGTCTCGGGCTGCCCCAGAAACTGCGCGGAGGCCACCTGCAAGGATGTGGGCGTGATCTGCGTGGACTCCGGCTTTGAGATCCACTTCGCCGGCGCGGCCGGCCTCGACATCAAGGGCACCGAGAAGCTTGGCCTGGTGACGAGCGAGGACGAGGCGCTGGAGGTGATCGTGGCGCTTGTCCAGATGTATCGCGAGCAGGCGCGCTATCTGGAGCGCATCTACAAGTGGGCCAAGCGCGTCGGCTATGACGAAATCCGCCGTCAGGTGCTCGCCGACAAGGCACGGCGCAAGGAATATTTCGATCGCTTCGTCTTCTCCCAGAAGTTCGCCCAGGTCGATCCGTGGTCCGAGCGTGTCTCGGGGCGGGACAAGCACGAGTTCAAGCCGATGGCGGCAATCGGCTTTCCCCAGGCAGCGGAGTGAATGCGATGAACGATTGGGTGGAAATCGGCCGGCTCGACGACATTCCGCGCCGCGGGGCGCGCTGTGTTGAGACGCCCCTCGGCCGGGTCGCGGTTTTCCGCACGGCAAGCGACGAGGTCTATGCCATCGAAGACCGCTGTCCGCACAGGGGCGGGCCTCTCAGCCAGGGCATCGTGCACGGGGCGGAAGTGACCTGCCCGTTGCACAACTGGGTCTTTTCGCTGGAGACCGGCCTTGCGCAGGGGGCCGACGAGGGCGTCGTGCGCACCTTCGCGCTCAAGCGCGAGGGGGAGCGGATCTTCATGGATGCAACCACGGTGCTGGCAATGGCGGCGGAGTGAGCGCTCCCGCCACCCTCCCGGGCACCTTTCCAGCCGAATGAGGAAGCAGTCATGTCTTACGTTCAGCCGACGGACTTTGTCACCAAGATGATCGACTCGGGTGAGGCGAAGGTCTTCATGTCCACGCGAGACACGTTGATCCGCGCCTATATGGCGGGTGCCATCCTGGCGCTGGCGGCGGCCTTCGCTGTCACCATTTCGGTGCAGACGGGCGAGCCGCTCGCCGGGGCCATTCTCTTTCCCGTGGGTTTCTGCCTGCTCTACCTGATGGGCTTCGATCTTCTTACCGGCGTCTTCACCCTCGTGCCACTGGCGCTCATCGACAAGCGCCCGGGCGTGACGTTCGGGGGTGTCATGCGCAACTGGGGCCTTGTCTTCATCGGCAATTTCGCCGGCGCGCTCACCGTGGCGGTGATGATGGCCATCATCTTCACCTTTGGCTTCTCGACGGAGCCGAACGCCGTCGGCCAGAAGATTGGCACCATAGGGGAGGGGCGCACCGTGGGGTACGCCGCCCATGGCGCGGCAGGCATGCTCACGCTCTTCATTCGCGGGGTGCTGTGCAACTGGATGGTCTCGACCGGTGTCGTTGCCGCGATGATGTCGAATTCCGTCTCGGGCAAGGTCATCGGCATGTGGATGCCCATCATGCTGTTTTTCTATATGGGCTTCGAGCATTCCATCGTGAATATGTTCCTGTTCCCCTCGGGGTTGATGCTCGGCGGCGATTTCTCGGTGACGGACTATCTACTGTGGAACGAGATCCCGACGGTGGTCGGCAATCTGGTGGGCGGGCTCACCTTTGTCGGCCTCACCCTTTACGCCACGCACCATCGCACCGGGCAGAGGCACGAGCCGCGAGCCGGCAAGATGGGCGAACCCGTGCGCGTTCCGGCGGAGTAGGGCTGCGCCATGAGGCATGAGGCCGGCACGGCGACGAAGACCACCTGTCCCTATTGCGGCGTGGGCTGCGGCATCATCGCGACGCCGCGCCCGAATGGCTCCGTCTCGATCGAGGGCGATCCCGAGCACCCGGCAAATTTCGGCAGGCTGTGCTCGAAAGGCTCGGCGCTGGCGGAGACACTGGGCACGGATGAGCGGCTGCTCTACCCGCAGATCGGCGGGCGCCGGGCTGCCTGGGACGAGGCGCTCGACCTCGTGGCCGACAGGTTTTCGGCGGCGATTGCCGAGCACGGGCCGGATTCGGTCGCCTTCTATGTCTCCGGCCAGCTGCTGACCGAGGATTACTATGTCGCCAACAAGCTGATGAAGGGTTTCATCGGCTCGGCCAATATCGACACCAATTCCAGGCTTTGCATGGCCTCCTCCGTGGCCGGACACCGCCGCGCCTTCGGTTCGGACACCGTGCCGGGCATCTATGAGGATCTGGAGCTGGCGGATCTCGTCGTGCTCGTCGGCTCCAACCTTGCCTGGTGCCATCCGGTTCTATACCAGCGGCTGGCGGCGGCGAAGGAGAAACGGCCCGAGATGAAGGTCGTGCTCATCGACCCACGCCGCACGATGACGGCCGATCTCGCGGACCTGCATCTGGCCATCGCGCCGGACGGGGATGGAGTCCTGTTCGCCGGGCTTCTGCTCTACCTTGCCAATTCCGATGCGATTGCAAACGGTTACATCGAACAGCACACAAATGGATTCAAGCAGGCGCTGGATGCCGCGCGCGGCCTGGACATCGCGCGCGTGGCGCAGGAGACGGGACTTCCAGCGCAGCAGGTGGAAGCGTTCTATCGCCTTTTCGCCGCACGCGAGCGCACCGTCACGGTCTACAGCCAGGGGGTGAACCAGTCGGCGCTCGGCACCGACAAGGTCAACGCCATCATCAACTGCCATCTGGCCACCGGCCGCATCGGCCGCCCGGGCATGGGGCCGTTCTCCGTCACCGGACAGCCGAACGCCATGGGCGGGCGCGAGGTGGGCGGACTTGCCAACATGCTGGCCGCGCACATGGATCTGGAGAACGCCGCGCACCGGGCGCTGGTGCAGCGCTTCTGGCGTTCCCCGCGCATGGCGGACAGGCCGGGGCTGAAGGCGGTGGAGATGTTCAAGGCCGTGGCCGACGGGCGCATCAGGGCGCTGTGGATCATGGCCACCAACCCGGTCGATTCGCTGCCCGATGCAGACGCGGTGGCGGCCGCCCTGCGCGATTGCCCGTTCGTGGTCGTCTCCGACATTGCGAGCGCCACGGACACCCTGCGCCACGCCCATGTGACGCTGCCTTCCGCAGGCTGGGGGGAGAAGGACGGCACGGTGACGAACTCCGAAAGACGCATCTCCCGACAGCGCGCCTTTCTCCAACCGCCCGGCGAGGCGCGGCCCGACTGGTGGCAGATCGCGCAGGTGGCGCAGCGCATGGGCTTTGCGGATGCCTTCTCCTATGCTGGCCCGGCCGACATCTTCCGCGAACACGCGGCGCTTTCGGCCTGTGAGAACGAGGGCACGCGCGACTTCGACATCGGTCTTCATGCCGGGATCGAAGCTGCGGACTACGCGATGATGCGCCCGTTTCAGTGGCCGGCGCGCGAGGGGGAAGAGGTATCCCGCCTCTTCGCCGCCGGCGGTTTCTATACGCCCGACCGGCGCGCCCGCTTCGTCGCCGTTTCACCCCGGCGCCGGCAGGTTTGCGACACCCGCTATCCCATGGTTCTCAACACCGGACGGGTGCGCGACCACTGGCACACGATGACGCGCACGGGAAAGAGCGCGCGGCTTTCCGCGCATCTGGCCGAGCCGTATGGCGAGCTGCATCCGGCGGATGCGCAACGCCTGGGCGTCGGTGAGGCGGAGATCGTGCACGTGGAAAGTCCCCATGGCGCCGTTCTGGTGCGCGCGCTCGTCTCGCCCCGCCAGCAGCAGGGCTCGATCTTCGTACCCATGCACTGGACGGACCAGTTTTGCGCGCGCGGCCGGGTGGACGCGCTGGTGCCGGCTCTTACCGATCCCGTCTCGGGCCAGCCGGCGTTGAAGAATGTGGCGGTGCGGTTCTCCCGCTTTGCCGCAGCCTGGTATGGCTTTGCCGTGGCGGCAGAGCGGCCACGGGCCGAAGACTTCGACTATTGGGCGCTGGCGCGCTGTGTGGGGGGCTGGCGGCTGGAGCTGGCCCATGGTGCGCCGCATGATGCGCCCGAGGCCTTGTTGCGGAATATGATGGCATCGCACCCCCCGAATCTGGAGTTCATCGCCTTTCACGATGAGCGGCGGGGAACCCACCGGGTGGCTGCCTTCGCCGGCACGCGGCTTTTGGGTGCGCTCTATCTTTCGCGCACGCCGGTTGCGGTGTCGCGCGGGTTCGTCGTCGAGCAGCTTGCTCGCGCGCACGCCGAGGCGCGGTCGCGCTTCAGGGTGGTTGCCGGGCGGGCCGGCGCGGACCGGCCCGACCCGGGTGCAACCGTCTGTTCCTGCTTCGGTGTCGGCGCCAACCAGATTGCGGCTGCGGCGCGCGCCGGCTGCAACAGCGTGGCGGCCATCGGCGAGGCGTTGCAGGCAGGCACGAATTGTGGCTCGTGCCGTGCCGAGATCCGGCAGATTGTGGAGGCGGCGCGTCCGGCTGCGGCTGCAGAGTAGGCGTGCCGCCCGTGGGGCCTGTGGTCTGACCGAAACAGATGGGTACCATCCGTTGGGATCGCGCCGCTAGATCAGCATCAACCCCTTCATGCTGGCATGGCCGTTCTTGCCGATGATGATGTGATCGTGGACGGTGATCCCGAGCGGTGCGGCGGTGGCGATGATGGTCTTGGTCATCTCGATGTCGGCACGAGAGGGGGTGGGGTCGCCGGAAGGATGGTTGTGCACCAGAATGATGGCGCTGGCGGAAAGCTCCAGCGCCCGGCGCACCACCTCGCGCGGGTAGACCGGGGTGTGGTCCACCGTGCCCGTCTGCTGGCGCTCGTCGCGGATGAGGCCGTTCTTCTTGTCCAGGAAGAGGATGCGAAATTCCTCGCGGTCCTGATAGGCCATGGCGGCGCGACAGTAGTCGAGCACCTGCGACCAGGAGGACAGCACATGCCGCCCCCGCACTTCGGCGCGCAGCATCCGCTGGGTGAGGGCGGCAATCAGCTTGAGATCGCGGGCCGCCGCGTCGCCGATACCGGGCACCTCCTTCAGCCGGCTTTGCGGCGCGCCCAAAACCTCGCCGATGGAGCCGAACCGTTCCAGAAGAGCCTTGGCCGGCGCCTTGGTGTCGGCGCGCGGCACCGAGCGGAACAGCACCATCTCCAGAAGCTCGTAGTCGGCCAACGCGTCCGGCCCGGCCTCGTCAAAGCGCTGACGCAGGCGCTCGCGATGGCCCTCATAATGCTTCTTCACCTTCGGCGCCTTGCGCGGCGCGCCAAAGGGGCCGCCGTCGAAAAATCCCCGCTCGTCGTCGCTCATCAACCGCCCCGCCACCAGACGCCTCGGATGTAATCTAGGAGGCCAGTCCGGGCCGGTCCAGCCCTGCCGGGGAGAGGGTGAACACCTCGCATCCATCCTCGGTGACGCCGATCGAATGCTCGTACTGGGCGGAGAGCGAGCGGTCGCGGGTGACCGCGGTCCAGCCGTCGGACAACACCTTCACGTGCGGACGGCCAAGATTGATCATCGGTTCGATGGTAAAGATCATGCCGGGGCGCATCTCCACTCCGTCATTGGGGTTGCCGTAGTGGAGGATGTTGGGCGCGTCGTGGAAGAGCCGTCCGAGGCCGTGGCCGCAGAAGTCCCGCACCACGGAGCAGCGCTGGCTTTCCGCATAGGCCTGGATGGCCGCGCCGATGGCGCCGGTGCGCGCGCCGGGCTTCACCGCCGCCACGCCGCGCATGAGGCACTCATGGGTGACTTCCAGAAGCCGCTCTGCGGCACGCTTGATGCGCCCCACGGGATACATGCGGCTGGAATCGCCATGCCAGCCGTCGAGCACATAGGTGACGTCGATGTTGACGATGTCGCCTTCCTTCAGCGGCTTGTCATCCGGGATGCCATGGCAGACCACGTGATTGATGGAGGTGCAGGTGGATTTCGTGTAGCCGCGATAGTTCAGCGTGGCCGGAATCGCGCCATGATCCATGCCGAACTCGAAGACGAAACGGTCGATCGCGTTCGTCGTCACACCCGGCTTGACGAAGTCGGCAAGCTCGTCGAGGCAACGCGCGGTGAGCCGGCAGGCCCGGCGCATGCCTTCGAAGCCCTCCTCCCCATAAAGGCGAATCTGGCCGGTGTTGCGCAGGGGCGCCGTTTCCGCGTCGAGATAGGTGACCATCGGCTTCCGTCTTGATCGTTCGGTCTGATGTGACCCAGAGCCACAGATTTGGCACCGTATCACGAAAGCTTCAACCCCGGCAGGCCGCGACTTGCAGATTGAGAGGGCTGATTGAGCGGGCGAGGGGCTCTTCTGCCGGTCGAAATTGCGCGGCGCCCGCCTTATCTATATCCGGCCTGAACCCCATTCCCAGAGTTTTTCATGAGCAAGAACACCACCCGGCGCGCCCTTGTGCTCTTCAATCCCAAGGCCAGACGCGGCGGGGAGTCGATCAAGCCGGTTGTCGAGCGGCTGGAGGCCGGCGGACTTGCCGTCACGGTCGAGCCTTTCGAGGCTTTGCCGGAGATTGCCCGGGACATCGTGCGTCTGCGCAACACGGCCGATCTCGTCGTCGTGTGCGGCGGTGATGGCTCGGTGTCTTCCGCGGCCATGGCGGTGATGGAAAGCGGGTTGCCCATGGGCATCATCCCCATGGGCACCGCCAACGATCTGGCCCGCACACTTGCCATACCCATGGATCTGCAGGAGGCGGCAGAGGTGATCGTCAAAGGGCGCACGCGCCGCATCGACATGGGCACGGTCAACGGACATGCCTTCTTCAACGTGGCGAGCATCGGACTGAGCACCAAGCTCGCCCAGGGACTGGACCCGGCCTTGAAGAGGCGCTTCGGGCGCCTGGGCTACGCGCTGGCGGCGATCAAGGTGCTGGCCGGTGCCTCTCGGTTCCGTGCCCGGATCGCCGAGAAGGGGCAGGTGACCGAGGTGGAGACCTATCAGATTGCCGTTGGAAACGGCCGGCACTACGGCGGTGGCAATGTGGTGGAGGAGACCGCCGAAATCGACGACGGCCATCTCGACCTCTACAGCCTCGAAATGTCCAATCTTTGGAAGCTGGCGCTGATGATCCGATCCTTCCGCTCGGGCAGGCATGGCGCCTGGAAGGAGGTACGGACCGCGCGCTGCGTGGAGTTCGACATCGAGACGAAGGCGCCGATGCCGGTCAATGCGGATGGCGAGATCGTCACCTCCACGCCGGCGCACTTCAAGGTGCACCCCAGAGCCATTTCCGTCTTCACGCCATAGGAACGGCTGGCTTCAAGCGGGCGCTGCCACATCCTCCATTTCGATCAGGCGATCGGGCACGATGGCGCGTGGACTGACATCGCAGGCAATCGCAAAGGCTTCCAGTCCGGCCTGGCGGGCCCGCGCGAAGGTGGCGGCATAGGCGGGATCGAGATCGGCACACAGTCGGAAACGATGGCAGTCGCCGCGTTGCACCACATAGACCATCACGGCGCGGGCGCCGGCAGCCCGCATGGCGGCCAGCTCGTCGAGATGGCGGGCGCCGCGCGCCGTCACCGTGTCGGGAAATTCCGCCACGCCCTTCTGGCGCATATAGTGGACGTTCTTAACCTCCACATAGGCGGGGGGCCGGTCGGGATGTTCGAGAAGAAAGTCGATGCGCGAGCGTTCGCCATAGCGCTGCTCGGGCCTCACCACCGGATACGAGCCCAGATCGCCGATGAGCCCAGCTCGCATCGCCTCTGCCGCCAGCCTGTTGGGCAGGCCCGTGTTGATGCCGACCAGCGTTCCATCGGCCTCCACGATCTCCAGCGAATGGGCGTATTTGCGCTTCGGGTTGTCCGATCTGGAAAGCAGCACCCGGGCGCCGGGCGTCGTCAGGCCCAACATGGAGCCGGTGTTGGGAACGGCCACGGTGAGACCCGTACCGTCGGCAAGCGTGACATCGGCGAGAAAGCGCTTGTAGCGCCGCACCAGGCGCGCCTCGATAAGCGGGGAGGAGAATTCCATGGGCCAGACCCTCGGCAGAAAGCCGCCTGAACGCGCGGCCGGGCCTTGGTGAAACAGAATGCAACGATCCGCAAGACGCGCCCGCCGCCTGCGTGGACACTGTCGTGAAAGATCGCTGGCACGCCCAACGGGACTCGAACCCGTGTTTCCGCCGTGAAAGGGCGGCGTCCTAGACCGCTAGACGATGGGCGCGGGCAAGACGAGGCGCCTTATAGAGAGCTTCGCGCCCGCCCGCAAGCCGTGTCGTCGGACCGGAGGGGACTTTTTCGCGATTTCCGGGCGCTTGCGCTCTCCAACTCTGCGCATGGCGTTGTCCGCAGGCGGCTTCCGGTTCCGGGTGAAGGGGTCAGCGCTTGCGGCGGCAGCGCCAGTTCCAGTCGCGTTCCGGCCCGATGTCCACATGCACCGACTTGGTGTGGCAATAGGTGCCAACGCCGCCGCGTCCCGGCAGCGCGCGGACATAGCGGGCCAGCTCCCACTTGCTGACGCCGGGAACCTGAATGTCGGCTGCCGCGCAGTACATGTGCATGGAGTTGCGCGCGCCGCGCACCCGCCTGTTGTATTCCGGGCTGCGATAGCCGGAGGTGACCACCACGCGCTTTCCGTAGTGGCGCTCGATATTCTTGAGCATGCGCACCAATGCCGGCTTGAAGCAGGAGACATCCACGCTTTCACGCTGCTTGAGAAGGCCATGCGGGGCGAGCCGGGCGAGGCCGGCCGCGGAAGCGACCTCATAGGTGGCTTCCTGCTCGTAAAGGTCGCTGATGTCGCCGATTTCCGACTTTCGCACGATGTCGAAGAGCGCCTCGTTCTCGCGCACACCGGGCAGTGCCTCACCGCTGAAGGAGGCGCGAACGAGCCTGGCATCACCGCCGGCGGCGAGCGTAACCTTTGGCTTCTCGGCCGTGTCCGGCTCCTGCGGCTCGGCAACCGCCGCCTCGGCCACCGCGCTGTCGAAGGGATCGTGCTCGCGTGGTGCAGCTTCGGCAGGCGAGAAGAAGGCGGCAAGGAATCCACGCTTTGCCGGCCGGTCTTCCTGTTCCCCATCCTCGGGCGCAGCTTCGGCCACCTGTTTCGGCGCGCCGTCCCCGTCTTCCTTTTCGGCTGCGGCCGGCGGATCCGCCCTCTGCGTCTCCTCCTCAGGCGACGTCACCTTGGAGGTGGCAACCGTCTCGTCCGCATCCTCCGGGCGGGCATCCGCCGAAGGCGTGCTGGCAGACGTGAACAGACTGGCCAGGAAACCGCGTTTGTCGGGTGGCCGGGGTGAGTCGGCTGCCTTCTCTGGCGCAGGTGGACGCGCCGCCTCCTGCTCCTCTCCTTCCGATGGCAGTTCGGACAGTCCCGCGGTGTCGGTGGCCGCTTCTTTGGCCTGTGACGCTTCGGCGGTAGTTTCGTCGGGACGGGGCGAGGGGTGGATCTCTCCTGCCCCGACCAGTGCCACCTCATGCAGGCCGGCGCCACCCGCGTCTTCGCCACTCAATTCCTGGGATGCAGGCGCAAGGCCCAGTTCCACTGCCGGATCGGAGGACGCCGCGCAGGAAGCCAGCACCGCGCAGGCAATCACCGCGCCTACGGTGCGCCACCTCGCCGAATCGCAATGAGCACTTTTCCCGACCGCGGCCGGTCCCCTGGCAATCAACAGCTTTCCTTCTCGGCAGGCGGTTCTGCGGAACTACCCCCGCACGCGTCGCTCGTTCCCCCCGACGCACCCGGACGACAATGAAGGAGTGGTAACGAAATTGTGCTCCTCTTGCAACATCTTGTGGAAAATCGTCATGGCGGCTGTCTCCGCCAGTCCGTGTTGCTGCGGCGAAACGGCGCTGGGGAATGTGCTCAGGCCCGAACCTTCACGTAGCTGCCCGGGGCATCGCCCAGCATCTTTCGCCGCCGGTCGAGCTTGCGCGCCGGCACGCGTGTCGGATCGAGGCCCTCGATCCATCCGTGCCAGTGCGGCCACCAGGAGCCATCGGCGGCCTTGGCGGCTGCGATCCACTCCTCAAGCGTTTCGCGAGCGCCGCCACCCGTCCAGTGACCATATTTGCCGAGACTCGGGGGATTGATGACGCCGGCAATGTGGCCGGAGCCGGCGAGCACGAACTCCACCGGCCCGCCGAACAGCTTGGCGCCGAGAAAGACCGACTTTGCCGGCGCGATGTGGTCGTCGATGGTCGCCAGCATGTAGATCGGCACCTTGATGTCGGAAAGCGAGAGGCGGCGCCCGCACAGTTTTGCCCGACCCTCCGCCAGATTGTTCTCCAGATAGCAGTTGCGCAGGTAGTAGGAATGGTTGGCGGCCGCCATGCGTGTGGAGTCGGCGTTCCAGTACAGCAGGTCGAAGGGCAGGGGGTCGCGCCCGCGCAGGTAGTTGTTGACGACATAGGGCCAGATGAGATCGCGCGCGCGCAGCATGTTGAAGGCGGTCGCCATGTGGCTGCCTTCCAGATAGCCTTTTTCCTTCATCGCCCGGTCGAGGGCATCCACCTGCTCGCGGTCCGCGAACACCTTGAGGTCGCCCGCGTGGGTGAAATCCACCTGGGTGGCGAGGAGCGTGGCGGAGGCAATCCGCGCGTCGTTCTCCTGCGCCATCAGGGCAAGGCCGGCCGCCAGAAGCGTGCCGCCCACGCAATAGCCGAGCGCGTTGACCTGCTTCTCGCCGGTCCGCTTGCCGATCGTATCGAGCGCGAAGCGGATTCCTTCGTGGAAATATTCGTCCCAACCCTTGTCGCCATGCCGGGCGTCGGGATTGACCCAGGAGATGACGAACACGGTGTGTCCCTGCTCCACGGCCCAGCGGATGAAGGAGCGCTGTGGATTGAGATCGAGCACATAGAACTTGTTGATCCATGGCGGCACGATCAGGAGAGGTCTTTTGAGAACCTTCTCCGTGGCCGGCATGTACTGGATGATCTCGACCAGATCGTTGCGCGCCACCACCTTGCCGGGCGTTACCGCCAGGTTTCGCCCCAGCTCGAACTTCGTGTAGTCCGACTGGCGCAGCTTGAGTTCGCCCTTTCCGGCGGCGATGTCCTCGGCCAGCATTCGCATGCCGCGCACAAGGTTCTCGCCATCCGACTCGAAGGTCTCGCGCAGGAGCTCGGGATTGGTCATGATGAAGTTGGTGGGCGCGAGGGCCTCGCTCACCTGCTGCACATAGAAGCGGGCCTTCTGGCGCGACTGATCGTCCAGTCCCTCGGCATTCTCCACCAGTTCCGCCGCCCAGCGCGCGGTCACAAGATAGGCCTGCTTCAGGAAGTCGAAGAAGGCGTTCTTCGCCCAGTCCGGATCCTGGAAGCGTCTGTCTCCCGGCTCGGGCTTTATGGCGCTGTCTTCGCTGTCCTCGCCGCGAATGCGGCGGATGGAGTTTGCCCAGATGCCCATATAGCCGGAGAACAGGCGCGTCTGCGCCTCCAGCGCGCGGGCCGGATCCGACACCCAGTACTCGGTGAGCCTGGAGAAGGTCTTGACCATGTCGGCAAGCGGCTCGGTCATGGTGTCGCGCCTTTCGCCCTGCTCGCGCGGACGCGACCAGGCCGCCGCCGCCCTGCCGGCCTCCTCGATCGCGCGGGCAAGATTGAGCGCGAAGCGCTCGGGATCGCGCACCATGTAGCGCTCGAGCCCGGTCTCCTCGGGTTGACGCTTGTTCTGGTCGCCGGACTGCATCATTCTTCGTGCCTGATTTCCCGTGGACGCCAAATTGCCATAATAACATCTAGGGTAGCCGCTTAGCGGAAAAACAATATGAAAATCGCATATCGAGAGCGAATTTCCTTCTCATTCCTGGGCACGGGACTCATCGTGATGCCTCTTGCGCTGGCGGCGGCATCCTGTTCGACGCTCGCGCTGGAAGATGCCGCGCCCACGACGCTTGCCGCCGCGCCGGATCGTCCCCTGCAGCCCGATGGCTACCCCAACCTCAATGTGCCCATGGAGGCGGCCGCACCCCAGATTGCGGAGGACGAGCGGCAGCGCACCGTCGAGGAACTCGACGCCTTGCGCAGGAAGCAGCAGGCGCAGGCGGGTGTATCCGCCGCCGAGAGCGAGGCCGAACGGCTGCACGCCCTTGCCCGCTCGCACGCCGAGCAGGCGCTCAGGGAAATCGAGGCCACGGAATAGATCGCCCCGACGCGGGCTATCGACCGGTCCCGAGAACGGGTGTATAGGCGCGGGAAGCAACTTTTTACCGGAAACGAGGCCATGGAAGAGTTTCACAAGGTCCGCAGGCTGCCGCCCTACGTGTTTGAGCAGGTCAACCGGCTGAAGGCCAGCGCCCGCTCGCGCGGCGCCGACATCATAGACCTTGGCATGGGCAACCCGGATCTTCCCACTCCGAAGGCCATCGTGGACAAGCTGTGCGACGTGGTGCGCGACCCGCGCACGCACCGCTATTCCACCTCGCGCGGCATTCCTGGCCTGCGTCGTGCGCAGGCGGCCTATTATGCGCGCCGCTTCGGCGTGAAGCTCGACCCGGAGACGCAGGTGGTGGCCACTCTCGGCTCCAAGGAAGGGTTTGCCAACATGGCGCAGGCCATCACGGCGCCGGGCGATGTGGTGCTGTGCCCCAATCCGACCTATCCCATTCATGCCTTCGGCTTCATCATGTCGGGCGGCGTCATCCGCTCCATCCAGGCCGAGCCGGACGACGGCTTCATTCCGGCGCTGGAGCGGGCGGTGCGCCACTCCATCCCCAAGCCGCTGGCACTGATCCTGAACTATCCCTCCAATCCGACGGCGTGCGTGGCTTCGCTCGATTTCTACAAGGATATCGTGGCCTTTGCCCGCAAGAACGACATCATCATCCTGTCCGATCTTGCCTATGCGGAGATCTATTTCGACGGCAATCCGCCGCCTTCCGTGCTTCAGGTGCCGGGTGCGATGGACGTGACGGTCGAATTCACCTCCATGTCCAAGACATTCTCCATGCCGGGCTGGCGCATGGGATTTGCCGTCGGCAACGAGCGGCTGATCGCGGCGCTGGCGCGCGTGAAATCCTATCTCGACTATGGTGCCTTTACGCCCATCCAGGTTGCCGCCGCCGCCGCGCTCAACTCCGACGGCGCCGAGATCGAGGAGGTGCGCTCGGTGTATCACCGCCGCCGCGACGTGCTGGTAGAGTCTTTCGGCCGCGCCGGCTGGCAGGTGCCGCCGCCGCCGGCCACCATGTTCGCGTGGGCGCCCATACCGGAGCCGTTCCGCCAGCTCGGTTCGCTCGAGTTTTCCAAGCTGCTCGTGGAAAAGGCCGAGGTCGCTGTGGCCCCCGGTGTCGGCTTCGGCGAGCACGGCGATGACTATGTGCGCATCGCGCTGGTGGAAAACGAGCATCGCATCCGCCAGGCGGCGCGTTCCATCAAGCGCTTCCTCGCCACGGCTGAGAAGACGCTCGACAACGTCATCCTGCTTGCCGCGCGGCGCTGACCTCCCGCAGCATCTCGAACAGAAAACCGAAGGAACACGCCCGATATGGCCGAAGCCTTGCGCATTGGAATTGCCGGTCTTGGCACCGTGGGTGCCAGCGTCGTCCGCATGCTCGCCGCCAAGCAAGCCGAGCTTACGCGGCAATGCGGCCGCGGCATCGTGCCGGTGGCCGTGTCGGCGCGCGATCGCGGCAAGGACCGCGGCGTCGACCTGAGCCAGGCGCAATGGTTCGACGATCCGGTGGCCCTGGCGCGCGCGCCAGGCATCGAGGTGTTCGTGGAGCTGATCGGCGGCGAGGACGGCCCGGCACTGGCGGCGGTGCGTGCGGCACTGGAGGCCGGCCGCCACGTGGTTACGGCCAACAAGGCGCTGCTTTCCCGCCACGGTGTCGAACTGGCCACAATCGCCGAGGAGAAGGGCGTTTTGCTCAATTACGAGGCGGCGGTGGCCGGCGGCATACCGGTCATCAAGACCATGCGCGAGGCGCTGGCCGGAAACCGGGTCAACCGCGTCTTCGGGATCCTGAACGGCACGGCCAATTACATCCTCACGCGCATGGAGGCCGAGGGAATCGACTTCGAGACCTGTCTTGCGGAGGCGCAGCGGCTTGGCTACGCCGAGGCCGATCCGACCTTCGACATCGAAGGGCATGACACCGCGCACAAGCTTTCCATTCTTACCAGCCTTGCCTTCGGGTGCCGCATCTCGGCCAGGGACATCTACATGGAGGGCATCTCCAACATCACCCAGGCCGACATCCGAGCCGCGAGCGAACTGGGCTACCGCATCAAGCTGCTCGGCGTGGCGCAGAAGACCGAAAGCGGCATCGAGCAGCGCGTGCATCCCACCATGGTTCCGGTCAGCTCCGTCATCGCCCAGGTGCACGGCGTCACCAACGCCGTCGCCATCGAGACCGACATGCTGGGCGAACTTCTTCTTTCCGGCCCCGGCGCCGGCGGCGATGCCACGGCCTCCGCCGTGATTGGCGATATTGCCGACATCGCGAAGAGCCGTCCCGGCTTCCAGCACGGGCCGGTCTTCGGCTGGCCGGCGCGCGCGCTCACCCCCTACCAGCGCGCACGCATGCGCGCCCATGCAGGCGGCTACTTCATCCGCCTCACGGTGTATGATCGCACGGGCGTCTTCGCGGCGATAGCCGGGCGCATGGCCGAAAACGATATATCGCTCGAATCCATCGTCCAGCACGGCGACGCCACAGAGGAGGCGCACAAGACCGTTGTGCTGGTCACGCATGAGACCACGGAAGCCGCCGTGCGCAAGGCCGTGACCGAGATCACGCAGGACGGCCATCTGACCACCAAGCCGCAGGTCATCCGCATAGAGCGGGCCGCGTGAGGGCCTTCCCCGTCTGTTTTCAGGATGGGAGAGGCTTTTCCAATTATTCAATCGATTCAAGTTTGTAGGCGGGGCCCGACGGCTCTTGCCGTCTCTCGCGCACTTTGTCAAAACGGTGCCTCGACATGTTTCGCGGCCCGCGCGGCCGCCGTCACCTCCGGGAGAGCAGGGATGACCTTCATGCCCAAGAACCCCCAGGCCGGTCTCGACAGGATCCTGACGCTCGAACTCGTTCGCGTCACCGAGCGTGCCGCCGTGGCTGCCGCCAGGCTGCGCGGGCGCGGCGACGAGAAGGCTGCCGACCAGGCAGCGGTGGATGCCATGCGCTCCGAGCTCAACCGTCTGCCGATCCGCGGGACCGTGGTGATCGGCGAGGGCGAGCGTGACGAGGCGCCGATGCTCTATATCGGCGAGGAGGTGGGCGTGGGCGAGGGGCCGGAGGTGGACATCGCGCTCGACCCCTTGGAAGGCACGACCATCTGCGCGAAGAACCTGCCCAATGCGCTGGCCGTCATCGCCATCGCCGAGCGGGGCAGCCTGCTCTACGCGCCGGATGTCTACATGGAGAAGATTGCCATCGGTCCGGGTTATCCCGAAGGCATCGTCGATCTCGACGCGCCGCCGGCGGAGAACATCGAGAACCTGGCCAAGGCAAAGGGCGTGCCGGTGCGGGAGATTACCGCCTGCATTCTCGACCGTCCGCGCCATGCGCGCCTTGTCGAGGCGGTGCGGGCGACGGGCGCGGCCATCCGCCTGATCGGCGATGGAGACGTGGCCGGTGTCATCCACACCACCAATCCCGATGAGACGGGCATCGACATCTATATGGGCATCGGCGGCGCACCGGAGGGTGTCCTGGCGGCCGCGGCGCTGCGCTGTATCGGCGGCCAGATGCAGGGCCGCCTGCAGCTCAACACCGAGGAGAAGGTCGCGCGCGCGGCGAAGATGGGCATTTCCGATCCGAAAAAGGTGTACCGCATGGAGGAAATGGCCAGCGGCGATGTGCTGTTCGCCGCCACCGGCGTCACCGACGGGAATCTGCTCTCGGGCGTCCGCTTTGCCCGCGATTCGATCCACACCCACACCATCGTGATGCGCTCCTCCTCGCGAACGGTGCGCGAGATCAAGGCGCAGCATCAGGATTTGGATAAGTTCTGAATCAGCCTGCAATTCATGCCGTCGAACGTCTATCGTCCGGCAAGGACGGGAGAACAGGCGTGAACGGCGAGAGACGTTACTTCCTGGACGTGCGACGGTCGGCGCGTGGCGTGGCGTGGCGCCACCGGCTCGATGCGCGCGGCGAGAACCTGGCGCTCGGCATGGCCCAGAGCACGGGGCTGCCGGAGATCGTGGCGCGGGTTCTGGCCGGGCGCGGCGTGGGCGTTGAGGAGGCGGACCGGTTTCTGGCGCCGTCCCTGCGCGATCTTCTGCCGGACCCCATCACGCTGACCGACATGGACAGCGCGGCTTCTCGCATTGCAGGGGCGGCGGCGCGGTGCGAGCGCGTTGCGATCTTCGGCGATTATGATGTCGACGGGGCGGCGTCTTCCGCGATGGTGAAGCGCTTTCTCGCCCATTATGGGGTGGAATCGGAAATCTATATTCCCGACCGAATTTTCGAGGGATACGGACCCAACCCGGAGGCCATGCGCGAGCTGGCCGAGCGCGCCTCGCTCATCATCACCGTGGATTGCGGCACCAACAGCGCGGAGGCCATCGCCGCCGCGCGGAAGGCCGGCGCGGATGTTGTGGTGCTCGATCACCATCAGGTGGGCAGCGCGCTTCCCGATGGCGTTCCGCTCGTCAATCCAAACAGGGAGGACGACCTTTCGGGCCAGGGGCATCTGTGCGCCGCGGGCGTGGTGTTTCTCGCCCTCGTGCGCACGCGCCGCCTCCTGCAGGAGAGGATGCCGCGCACGCAGCCCTTCGATCTGCTCTCGTTGCTCGATCTCGTGGCGCTGGCCACCGTCTGCGACGTGGTGCCGCTTGTCGGCGTCAACCGCGCCTTCGTCGTCAAGGGATTGCTTGCGGCCCGCCAGATGAAGACGCCGGGCCTTGCCGCGCTCGCCCGCCTGGCGCGCATCGGCGAGCCGCTCAATCCCTACCATTTCGGCTTTCTCCTGGGACCACGCATCAATGCCGGGGGGCGCATCGGGGACGCGGCGCTGGGCAGCCGGCTGCTGGCCTCATCGGACCCGTCGGAAGCGGAGACGATTGCCGCGACGCTCGACCGGCTGAACCGGGAGCGCCAGGTCATGGAGACGGAGATGCTGGCGGAGGCGCGCGCGGAGGCCGACGCGGAGCTGGCCGCCGGCGACGGGCCGGCGATTCTGGTAACGGCGAGCGAGCGCTGGCACCCCGGCATTGTCGGGCTGATTGCCTCGCGGCTGAAGGATCACGCCCGACGCCCCGCCTTTGCCATCGCCTTCGACGGCAGCGGCCTGGGCACCGGCTCCGGCCGCTCTATTGCCGGCTTCGATCTCGGCCGGCTGGTGCGCGAGGCGGTGGCGAAGGGGCTGCTTAAGAAGGGCGGCGGTCACGCCATGGCCGCCGGGATCACCGTGGAGCGGGCGAAGCTGGGGGGGTTGCGCGCCTTTTTCGAGGAGCGGGCGGCCGATACCGTGGGAGCTTTGCGTGCCGTGGAGAGCCTGCATATCGACGCCGCATTGTCGGCGGAAGGTGCGACCTTCGAGCTTCTCGACATGCTGGAGGC
Organism: Chelativorans intermedius; assembly: GCF_025398255.1. Lineage (GTDB taxonomy): Bacteria > Pseudomonadota > Alphaproteobacteria > Rhizobiales > Rhizobiaceae > Chelativorans > Chelativorans intermedius. The sequence continues at coordinate 411,510 of NZ_JAODNW010000001.1, forward strand.
GGCCGGCCCCTATGGTGCGGGCCATCCCGCGCCGGTGCTGGCGCTGCCGCGCCATCGCCTTGCCGATGCGCAGGTGGTGGGCAACGGGCATGTGCGCGCCGATCTGCGCACCCATTCGGGAACCCGCTTGCCGGCCATCGCCTTCCGCGCCGCCGAAAGCGATCTCGGCCGTTTCCTGCTGGCGCGCCGCGGCGCAACGATTCATCTTGCGGGAACGCTGGCCGCCAACCACTGGAACGGTTCGCGCTCCGTCCAGTTTCGCATCACCGATGCGGCGGAGGAATAGCCGTCAGGAAAGCACGCTCAGCAGCCGGTGCAGCTCCGGAAGCTGGGCCTTTGCGGAATTGTAGCCGATCCTGATGGCCTCGTCGGCCCGATAGAACTCGGTGAGCCCGATCTGGCCAAGCTTCGGCTGCAGCGAGATGTCGGGCGGATCTCCGGCCATCCGGGCGCGCGAGATGCGGTCCTGAATGATGTTGAAGGCTTCAACCATCACGCCGGTAATCCCCAGCCTGGCGTCGCGCTGACGCGGCCCCTTGTCCACGACCAGCGGCGTCTTGCGGCCTTCGGTCTGACCGTTCTCCATCTCCGGCAGGTCTGCCGAGTGCTTGATGACGGCGGCACGGCCGAAAATGTCGTAGTGCAGATTGACCGCCACGACGAGCGGCTGCTCATAGGCGCGGCAGGCCGAGACGGGAACCGGGTTGACGAGCGCACCGTCCACCAGAACACGGCCATTGCAGACCACGGGCTCGAAGACGCCAGGAAGCGCGTAGGAGGCCCGCATCGCGGTGATCAGCGAGCCGCTCGACAGCCAGACTTCGTGGCCCGTGCGGATTTCGGCCGCCACGCAGACGAAGGGCCGAGACAAATCCTCGAATGTGACGCCGCTCAGATGCTCTTCCATGCGGCTGGTCAGCTTCATGCCGCCAAACAGCCCGCTGCCGCCAAAGTTAAGGTCGAGCAGGCCGAAGATGCGCCGGCGCGTCAGCGAACGGGCAAACTCCTCCAGTGCGTCCAGCTTGCCGGCAAGATAGCAACCGCCGACCAGCGCCCCGATGGAGGTGCCGGCAATCATGCTGATGGGGATGTCTTCCTCTTCCAGGGCCCGCAGGACGCCGATATGGGCCCAGCCGCGCGCAGCACCCCCACCGAGCGCCAACGCGATGCCGGGCCGTCTTTCCTTCTGTACCGGCGGCGCGGACGGCGGCGGGGAAGGGGGATCGGCCTCCTCGCCCCTTTTTCTCGCCCGGTATTGCGCCCATTCGAGCATCTTCATCTCCTGCCCCGGGACATATTCTGGCGCCGGCGCGTATCCATTTTATGAATATGAACGCGGGAAAATCAGGAAGCCACCCCTCGGAAGGGCAACAGTATCACTTTTCCGCCATCACGAGGACAGGCTCGCCCTTTTGGAGGCTCACCTTGCGATAGAAGCACGATCGCCGGCCGGTGTGGCAGGTGGCGCCATCGCCGGCCACGCGCACGCTCAAATGCACGGCATCCTGATCGCAATCGGTGCCGATGCTTTCGACATGCTGCACATTGCCGGAAGTCTCCCCCTTTTTCCACAAGGTCTGGCGCGAACGCGACCAGTAATGCGCGATGCCGGTCTCCAGAGTCCTCGCAAGCGCCTCGGCATTCATGTGCGCAACCATGAGCAGCGCCCCGTCGGCGGCATCGGTAACGACGGCCGTCACCAGGCCGTCGGCATCGAAGCGCGGCGTGAAGGCGGTTCCTTCCTCCAGAACGTGCTTGTCGGGGGAAGGGGGGGAGAAGGCAAGGCCGGGCATGGCAGGCTCAGCCGCCACGGCTGTCGCGAACCATGGTGACGAAGCGCACCTGCTCCTCCGGCTTCTCCTTGAAGATGCCGGTGAAGGTGGAGGTGAGCGTCGTCGAGCCCTGTTTGCGGATGCCGCGCATGGCCATGCACATGTGCTCGGCCTCGATCATCACGGCCACGCCCAGCGGGTCCAGAACGTGCTGGATGGTAGCGGCGACCTGCGCGGTGAGCGCCTCCTGGGTCTGCAGGCGGCGGGCGAAGATGTCCACCACGCGCGCGATCTTCGACAGGCCCACCACCTTGCCGTTCGGGAGGTAGCCGACATGCGCCTTACCGACGATCGGCACCATGTGGTGCTCGCAATGCGAGTGGAAGGGAATGTCCTTGACCAGCACCAGGTCGTCATAGCCCGCCACTTCCTCGAAGGTGCGCCCCAGTTCCTCGGCGGGACAAAGATCGTAGCCGCCGAACATCTCCTCAAACGCCTTGACAACGCGCTGGGGCGTTTCCCGCAATCCCTCGCGCTCCGGGTCGTCACCGGTCCAGCGCAGAAGGGTACGCACGGCCGCTTCCGCCTCTTCCCTGCTCGGCCGGTCGGTCTCGCGCTTGTCCAGGAAGTCGGGCTTGCCCGTTTCCTTCGCCGAAGAGTCGGGCCGGTGCGGGAAGTTCTTGATGATTGCGTCCATGACGAGGCGTCTCCCGTAGTCCCTGTCTCGCAGGGACGAGTTGAACGGTTCAAGGCCTTCGCGGGTTTTCCGGGAACGTTCCACAGTCCCGCCCGAAAAGCGGCTTGCGTCCGGCGGGGAAACGGCCTCCTGGCCCTTCTTGCCCTTCACCGGCTGAGATCATTATATAGTTGGTCCGAGCGCGAATGAAAGACATATGCGCGACAAGCCGTGCTTGCTCCGCGCCGTCAGGCGGAAATTCATGATAGACGACGTCTACAATGCGAAAATTCTTGGCTTTGCGGGCAATATCGGCCGCATCGGCCGGTTGGCAGAGCCGGATGCCACCGCCACCGCGCATTCCCGGCTGTGCGGTTCCACCGTCACGGTCGATCTGAAGATGGAGGACGGGGTGGTGAGCGATTTCGCCCATGAGGTGCGCGCATGCGCCTTGGGCCAGGCTTCCTCCTCCATCATGGCGAACAATGTGATCGGCGCCAGCGCCGAAGAGCTGCGGGAGGTGCGCCAGGCCATGTTGCGCATGCTGAAGGAGGGCGGGCCACCGCCCGGCGGGCGCTTTTCCGACCTGAAATATCTGGAGCCGGTGCGCGACTACAAGGCCCGCCATGCCTCCACCATGCTGACGTTCGACGCGGTGGTCGACTGTCTCGATCAGATCGAGAAGAAGCAGGCAGAGAAGGCGGCTTGAGGAGAGTGGGCCGAAACGGCTCCCCTATCGAGGATCGCGGTCTTTGCCGCCCTCGTTGGCAAGCGGTCGTCGAGAAAGAATGAAACTCTCCCGCAACTGGCAAGGTCAATGGCCGCGCACGCCGGGACGGCTTTTGGGCACCGGGTTCGTGCGCTTCTACCAGCTCACGCTTTCGGGCTTCGTGGGCAATTCCTGCCGGCATTTTCCCACCTGCTCGGAATATGCGTATGAGGCGATTGCCCGCCACGGGCTGTGGGCGGGTGGATGGATGGGGCTGTTTCGGGTGCTGCGCTGCGGCCCGGGCGGTACCCATGGCGTCGATCCGGTGCCTGAGGCGCTGCCGCCGCGCCACAGGTGGTGGGCGCCGTGGCGCCTGTGGCGGCTTTGAAGGGAAAGGGCCTTTACGCGGCGAGCGGATGGGGCTAGATGCGGGCCGCCCAACGCAAAGCTGTTTCACCACCCGCGCTCGTTGGCGGGACTGGATAGGAGATCTGTCATGGCCCAGGCCGTTTCCCTCATATTTCCCGATGGCTCCCGACGCGAATACGACGCGGTGGCGACGGGCGCCGATATTGCCGCCTCCATCTCGAAGTCGCTGGCCAAGAAGGCCGTTGCCTACGCGCTCGACGGCACGCTGCGCGATCTTGCCGATCCGATCGGCGAGGCCGGGGGGCGCATCGAGATCATCACCCGTGACGACCCGCGCGCCCTGGAGCTCATCCGTCACGATGCGGCGCATGTGATGGCCGAGGCTGTGCAGGAGCTCTACCCCGGCACCCAGGTGACCATCGGTCCGGTGATCGAGAACGGCTTCTACTATGATTTCGCCCGCGACGAGCCCTTCACGCCGGAGGATCTGCCGGTCATTGAAAAGAAGATGCGCGAGATCATCGCCCGCAACAAGCCCTTCACCAAGGAGGTGTGGCCGCGGGAGAGGGCAAGGCAGGTTTTCCGCGACAAGGGGGAGTTCTACAAGGTCGAGCTGGTCGACGCGATCCCCGAGGGCGAGGATGTCAAGATCTACGCGCAGGGTGATTGGTTCGACCTGTGCCGTGGCCCGCACATGGTCTCGACCGGGCAGATCGGCAATGCCTTCAAGCTGATGAAGGTGGCCGGCGCCTATTGGCGCGGCGATTCCGAGAACGCGATGCTCACCCGTATCTACGGCACGGCCTGGGCAACGCAGGAGCAGCTCGATCAGTACCTCCATATGCTGGAGGAGGCCGAGAAGCGCGACCATCGCCGGCTTGGCCGCGAGATGGACCTGTTCCATTTCCAAGAGGAGGGGCCGGGCGTGGTGTTCTGGCACGCCAAGGGCTGGCGTCTCTTCCAGAACCTGGTTTCCTACATGCGCCGTCGCCTCGATGGCACCTATGAAGAGGTCAACGCACCGCAGGTGCTCGACCATTCGTTGTGGCAGACCTCCGGCCACTGGGGCTGGTACAAGGAGAACATGTTCAAGGTCGAGTGCGCGGACGAGGAGGCGGAAGACAAGCGCGTCTTCGCACTCAAGCCCATGAACTGCCCCGGCCACGTGCAGATCTTCAAGCATGGCTTGAAGTCCTATCGCGACCTGCCCATCCGCCTTGCCGAATTCGGCACGGTGCATCGCTACGAGCCATCCGGTGCGCTGCATGGTCTGATGCGTGTGCGCGGCTTTACCCAGGACGATGCCCACATCTTCTGCACCGAGGAGCAGCTGGCCGAGGAGTGCTTGAAGATCAACGAGCTGATCCTGTCCACCTACGCGGATTTCGGCTTCAAGGAGATCAAGGTCTTCCTGTCCACGCGGCCGGAGAAGCGGGTGGGCTCGGATGCGCTCTGGGATCACGCCGAAGAGATCATGACCGGGGTTCTGGAGGAGATCGGCCGCTCCGACAGCCGTATCACCACCGCGATCAATCCCGGCGACGGCGCCTTCTACGGGCCGAAGTTCGACTATGTGCTGAAGGACGCCATCGGCCGCGAATGGCAGTGCGGCACAACGCAGATCGACTTCAACCTGCCGGAGCGCTTTGGTGCGTTCTACATCGACAGGGATTCGGAGAAGAAGCAGCCGGTGATGATCCACCGTGCCATCTGCGGTTCGATGGAGCGTTTCCTGGGCATCCTGATCGAGAACTATGCCGGTCACTTTCCGCTCTGGTTCGCTCCCGTCCAGGTGGTGGTGGCGACCATCACCTCCGATGCCGACGCCTATGCTTGCGAGGTGGCCGGGCGGCTGAAGGCGGCGGGGCTGACGGTGGAGACCGACCTGCGCAACGAGAAGATCAACTACAAGGTGCGCGAGCACAGCCATGCCAAGGTGCCGGTTATCCTGGTCTGCGGCAAGCGCGAAGCGGAGGAGCGCACGGTGAACATGCGCCGGCTGGGCAGCCGCGAACAGGCTTCGCTGTCGCTGGAAGAAGCCGTCGCAAGCCTTGCCGGGGAGGCGACGCCGCCGGACATGCGCCGCGCGGCGTCCTAATCCGTTATGATCTCCTCGTCGGGATCCACCAGGTCGTCGGGCAACAGCTCGACGTCCTGCCGGCGGCCGGGCACCACGGTGAAATCGCGCCGGTAGATGCGGTCGCGGTTCTTCGCCACCACCGTGTATTCGCCTTCGGCAAGCACCATGGAGGCGTAGGCTCCGACCATCTCGCGCACCATCTCGCCGGTTCCCGCGAGAATCGACCAGGCCGTATCGGCAATCGCCTCGCCGCCGGGCTCGCGCACCAGCTTCAACGTCACGGGGGCGGCGCGATGCTCCACCGTCGCTTCCGTCAGCTCTCCTGCCTCCACGCGGATGTCGGCGCGGATCACCGCGTTGACGGATCCGTAGGTGGAAACGACGTGATAGGTGCCCGCGTTGAGACGCACCACCGAATCGGGCTGCACATCGGGTATGATGAGCGGTCGCTCGCCTGTCGCGTCCGGCTCGCTCTCATAGATCGAAAAGCGCAGGCGCTGCGGCGGAATGCGGATACCGCCGGGCAGCACCGCATCGAGCTTCAGACCGCCGGCATCGAGCACAAGTTGCTCCGTCTTGGGCTCCGGGCCGACGGTGATGCGCTTCGTGGCGCCCGCGCGGCCATAGGCGGCATGCACCAGATACCCGCCGGGCGGCAGCATGAAGGTGCTGGTTCCGCCCTTCGCCGTGGCCACCAGCGGCAGCGTGCCATCCGCCCCCGGCTCGGGCGCGAATATGCGCCAGACGAGACCGCCCGGAATCTCCTCCGATTCCTCGCTCAACAGCGCCGAAAGCGTCACCTCTCCGGTCTCCGCCAGGGCCAGCGGATCGTTCTGTCTGGGAGGGGCATACTCGTTGAGACCGGGCACCCGCAATTCGTCCAAGGAAAGCAGGTCCTCCTGCGCGAAGGCGCTCGGGGCCGTCGCGGCAAGGGCGGCAAAGACGAAGAAAAGGAAACCCCCGGAAAGCAATCTCATGGGTTGCTTTGAAGCCCAACCGGGTGGCAATTTCAAGGCCGCATATGCCCGGAACCGCGGCCTTTGTCGCGCATCCATCACCCAAGGGAGCCGCCTTTGAACCAGCAGGTTATCGACTTCATGCTCGCCCGCCGTTCGCCGCCCATTCATGAGCTGTCCGGGCCGGCACCTTCCGACGGCGAGGTGGAGACAATGCTCAGGGTCGCCACCCGCGTTCCCGACCATGGAATGCTCGCACCCTGGCGCTTCATCCTCTATCGCGGCGAGGCGCGCGAGAGGGTGGGGCGGATGCTGGCCAATCTGGCCGAGACGCGCGAAGGGCCGCTCGACGAGGCGCGGCGCAACCAGGAGCTGACGCGATTCTCGCGCGCGCCCTTGGTGATCGGCGTGATCTTCACGCCAAAGGAAAGCACGAAGATTCCCGAATGGGAGATGTTCCTTTCGGCCGGCATGGCGGCCATGAACCTGATCCATGCTGCAGGGGCGCTTGGCTATCACGCCAACATGATCACCAACTGGTACTCCGACATCGAGGAAGGGCGGCGCATCCTGGGGCTTGCCCCGCAGGAGCGCGTGGTGGGCTTCGTGCATATCGGACGGCATCCCGGCGGCACGCCCGACCGGCCGCGCCCCGACATTGCCGGGCTGGTGAACGACTATGCCGGCCCCTGGGAGGACTGACGGCGATGTTCTACGAACCGAAAAGCGGCCACGGGCTGCCGCACGATCCCTTCAAGGCCATCGTGGCGCCGCGCCCCATCGGTTGGATTTCCACGCGCCGGCCGGACGGGCGTTTCAATCTGGCGCCCTATTCGTTCTTCAACGCCTTCTCTTCCAATCCCTATCTCGTGTGGTTTTCCTCCGAGGGCGAGAAGGACAGTGCCTCGATCGCCCGCCAGACGGGCGAGTTCGCAGTCAACCTGGTGAGCCTCTCTCTGGCCGGTAAGATGAACGAGACGGCCATCGACGCCCCGCCGGATGTCAGCGAGTTCGATCTGGCCGGGCTTACGCCCGCGCCTTGCCGGAACATCGCCTGTCCGCGTGTCGCCGAAGCGGCGGCCACGCTCGAATGCAAGGTGACCGAGGTGCTGGAGCCGCGCGACCTGCAGGGTCGCCACGCCGGCGTCTTCGTCGTCACCGGCGAGGTGGTGGGCGTGCATGTGGACGATTCCATGCTCGTCGACGGGCTGTTCGATGTCACGCGGGCGCAGAACCTGGCCCGCCTCGGCTATATGGACTATGCGGCGGTCACGGAGACCTTTTCCATGCGCCGGCCGCGTTGGAAAGACCGCTGAGAGGAGGGGAGCGGCGCTCTTCCCGTCTCCCGGCGGCACCGATCAGTTGCTCCAGGCCAGGCGGGCGCGTTCCAGAATGCGCCTTGCCCGGATGAGATGCGGCCGATCCACCATCGAACCTTCTATGCTCGCCACCCCTGTGTCTGCGGCCTTTTCGAAGGCTTCGATGATGTGGCGCGCTTCGGCAATGGCGCTCTCCGAAGGTGTGAAGGCGGCGTTGATGACCGGCACCTGCGCCGGGTGAATCGCCATCTTGGCCGTGAAGCCGTCGCGCTCGGCCTCGATGCACTCGCGCGCAAACCGGCTCTGATCGCGAAAATTGGGAAACACCGTATCCACCGCCGCCACGCCCGCCGCGCTGGCGGCAAGCAGTGTCGTGGCCCGCGCAAGCTGGAAGACGCCTGTATAACGCCCTTCCTCGTCACGCGCGGTGCGCGCGCCGACCTCGGCGGAAAGGTCTTCCGCGCCCCAGGTGAGGCCTGAAAGGCGTGCGCTGGCCTGCGCGTAGGTGCCAGCCGAGAAGACGCCCCGCGCGGTCTCCGTGATGATCGGCAGGATGGCCGTCGCGCCGTCCGCGATGCCGTTTTCGGCCTCATGCACCCGCAGCTTCATGGAAAGCTGCGCCACATCCTGCCCGCCTTCTGCCTTTGGCAGCATGATACCGGCGGGCCGCGCCGGCATCACGGCGGCCAGGTCATCGTTGATAAGCCCGCTCGAAAGCGCGTTCACCCGCACATAAAAACGGGCGGACGCATCGCCGTGGGCGGTCATGAATTCGGTGCAGATCTGCCGTGCAACCGCTTTTCGCGTCGGCGCCACGGAATCCTCGAGGTCCAGAATGAGCACATCTGCCGCACTTTGCAGCGCCCTTTCCAGCTTCTTTTCCGAATCGGCGGGAACGAACAGAAGCGAGCGCATCAGGCGGGCCTTTTGAGAATCATTGCCTGGCGCAGGCAGCGGGCCACCAGCCGGTCATGCTGGTTGTAGGCACGGTGCTCGAACTCCACGATGCCGCGATCCGGCTTCGAGCGCGATTCGCGCACGCTTTTCACCTCGGTCTCCACGCGCACCGTATCGCCGTGGAAAAGGGGATGGGGGAAGGTGGTTTCCGTCATGCCCAGATTGGCGACGGTGGTGCCCAGGGTGGTGTCGTGCACGGAGATGCCAATCATCAACCCCAGGGTGAAGAGAGAGTTGACCAGCGGCTTGCCCCACTCGGTCTTTCCGGCGAAGTCGAAATCGATATGAAGCGGCTGCGGGTTCAGCGTCATGACGGAGAACAGCATGTTGTCGCTCTCCGTCACCGTCTTGCGCAGCGTATGCCTGAAGATGTGGCCCGGTGTGAAATCTTCCAGATAAAGTCCCGCCATATCGGCTTTCTCCGGCTTGCGACGTTCTTGATAGGGGCCGGCGCGCCGGCCGGCAAGCGTGCGTATGGTAAACCATTCCTATACGAATTGCCGCTAGCCTTTCTCGCAGGGTTTGGGGGCAGGCAATTGATCGTAATCCAGCGTTTCCTGAAATGGATCGAGACGGCCAAGGTGGCCGAACGGGCGGCAGCGGCGGCGGCGCTGGCCCGCGCCTACATCCGCGATGACATTTGCTTCGAGGATCGCATGGCGGCCGAGGCGGCATTGACGCTGCTGCTCGACGATCCCTCGGCCAAGGTGCGGTTGGCGCTTTCGGAGACCCTCTCGCTCAGCCATCGTGCCCCGGCTCAGGTGGTGGCCGCACTGGCCGACGATCAGCCGGAGGTGGCGGCGCCCGTGCTCCTGCGCTCGCCGCTTCTTTCCGATTCCGATCTTGTCGACCGGGCGGCAACGGCGGGTGGGGAGATCCAGCGACTTCTGGCCTGCCGGCCGCGCGTCTCGATGGCGCTGTCGGCGGCGCTTGCCGAGATCGGTACCGCGGAAGCCTGCCTGGCGCTCGTGGGGAACGAGGGCGCGCAGATCGCCGGGGTCAGCTTTCGCCGTATGATCGAGCGTCACGGGGGCAACGGCGCCTTGCGCGCCGCGCTCGCCGCCGATCCGCGCCTGCCGCCGGACTGCCGGCACATGCTGGTGGTACGTACCGGTGAGGCGTTGTCGGCCGCACCGATCGTAAAGGCGTTGATGGGGGCGACACGTGCCGAACATGTCGCGCGGGAAGCCTGCGTCCGTGCGTCAATCACGCTGATCGACCGCACCGCGTCTTGCGAGCACGCCGCACTCGTGGAGCATCTTCGCCTTCGCGGCGATCTCACCTCCGCTTTCCTGGCGCGTGCCGTGGCGCATGGAAAGGTGGATTTCTTCGGCGTCGCGCTTGCGGCGCTGAGCGGGCGCGGGGAACGCCGCGTGCAGGCGCTCCTGTCCGGCGGCCGCGCCGGCGCGCTTGCCGCCCTTTTCTCCAGCGCCGGGCTGAAGCCCGTCACTCACGCGCCGATTCTGGCGGCACTGAGCATCTGGCGGGAAGTGGCCAACGGGAGGCGCATTGCCGGGCCGCAGGAGGTCTCCTGGCACATGCTGAAGGCGCTGGAGGGATGCGAGGCGGGCCCGCAGAGCGACCGCGATGCGCTTGCCACGCTTCTCAAGCGCATCCATCTGGAGGTTCTGCGCGAGAATGCCCGCCAACAGGCGCTCGCCCTGGCTGCGGCATAGGCAGGCTGCCGCATCGGCAGCCCCTAAATGTCCAGATCCTCGACAAACTCCGCATTCTCCTGGATGAAGCGGAATCGCGCCTCGGGCTTTGTGCCCATCAGCGCCTCGACGGCCATCTTCGTGGCTTCCGCGCTGTCCAGAACGTCGATCCGCAGGAGCGTGCGATGGGCGGGATCCATGGTGGTCTCCTTGAGCTGCCTCGGCAGCATCTCGCCCAGACCCTTGAAGCGGCCGATCTCGATCTTGCCGCGGCCGGTAAACTCGGTGGCAAGCAGCTCTTCCTTGTGCGCGTCGTCGCGCGCATACATGGTCTTGCCGCCCTGGGTGATCTTGTAGAGCGGTGGCACGGCCAGAAAGAGGTGCCCGTTCTCGATGAGCTTCGGCATCTCCTGATAAAAGAAGGTGATCAGCAGCGAGGCGATGTGGGCGCCATCGACATCCGCGTCCGTCATGATGATGACGCGCTCGTAGCGCAGATCGTCCTCGCGATATTTCGAGCGCGTACCGCAGCCGAGCGCCTGCACGAGATCGGATATCTGCTGGTTTGCGGCAAGCTTGTCGGAGCCGGCACTGGCCACGTTCAGGATCTTGCCGCGCAGGGGCAGAACGGCCTGCGTGGCGCGGTTGCGCGCCTGCTTGGCGGAGCCACCGGCCGAATCGCCCTCGACGATGAAGATTTCCGCGCCCGCAGCGGCGCTTGCCGTGCAATCGGCCAGCTTGCCCGGCAGGCGCAGCTTGCGCACCGCGCTCTTGCGGCTCACCTCGCGCTCCTGACGACGCTTCAGGCGCTCGTCGGCGCGCGCGATCACCCAGTCGAGCAGCTTTGAGGCTTCCTGCGGGTTGTCGGCCAACCAGTGGTCGAAGGGATCGCGCACCGCGTTCTCGACCATGCGCATGGCCGCCGCCGTGGCCAATTTGTCCTTGGTCTGGCCGACGAACTCCGGTTCGCGCACGAAGACCGAAAGCATGCCGGCAGCCGAGATCATCACGTCCTCGGCAGTGATGATGGCGGCCCGCTTGTTGCCGGTGAGTTCGGCATAGCCGCGCAGGCCCTTGAGCAGGGCCGAGCGGAAGCCCAGCTCGTGCGTTCCCCCCTCGGGCGTGGGCACCGTGTTGCAGTAGGAGTTCAGGAAGCCGTCGCCTGCGTACCAGGTGACCGCCCATTCCACGGCGCCATGGCCGCCGCGCTTCTCGCTGCGCCCGGAGAAGGGCTCACGCGTGACCTGATATTCTCCGTCGAGCGAGGCGGCGAGAAAGTCCTTCAGGCCGCCCGGAAAATGGAAGGTGGCCTTCTCCGGCGTGTCGTCCTTTTCTGCGATGAGCGAGGGCGCGCAAGCCCAGCGGATTTCCACACCGCCGAAGAGATAGGCCTTGGAGCGGGCCATGCGGTAGAGCCGGGCGGGCTGGAACCGCGCTCCCGCGCCGAAGATCTGCGCGTCGGGCTTGAAGCGCACGCGTGTGCCGCGCCGGTTCGGCACATCGCCCAGCATCTCCAGACCGCCCTGCGGCACCCCGCGCGAGAAGCACTGGCGATAGAGCTTGCGCCCGCGCGCCACCTCCACCTCCAGCCTTTCCGACAGGGCGTTGACAACGGACACGCCAACGCCGTGCAGGCCGCCGCTCGTCTCGTACACCTTGGAATCGAACTTGCCGCCGGAATGCAGCGTCGTCATGATGACTTCGAGCGCCGACTTGTTCTTGAACTTCGGATGCGGATCGACCGGGATGCCGCGGCCATTGTCCGTGACGGTAAGGAACCCGTCGGCATCGAGCTCCACCTCGATGAAGGTGGCGTGGCCGGCCACCGCCTCGTCCATGGCATTGTCGATGACTTCGGCAAAGAGATGGTGCAGGGCCTTGTCATCGGTGCCGCCGACATACATGCCGGGTCTGCGGCGCACCGGCTCAAGCCCCTCAAGGACCTCGATGTCGGCGGCGCTGTAGCCGTCGCCAGCATCCGGCCGGGCCTGGCGCTGGGTGCTGCGCCGCGGGGCAGCCGGCGCTTCGGGCTGCTTGAGGCGTTCGGTGCTGGCATCCAGCCCCGCAAAGAGGTCGTTGGTATCGTCCATCAAGTAAGCTCTTCCCGTACCCCGCGAATCACCGGCGATCTTGCCATGCTTTTCGTGGCAAAGCGAAGGCCGTTCCGGTTCCGTTCAAGAGTGCCGGCCGACGGCGGGCCGCACCGGCACGATTGCGACAAGCCGGCATGGCGCGTGTCATAGGCGAAGAAGGCTTCGCCTTCAACGTGCCGCCCGCCCATCCCGGACAGGAGAGGGGCGGGCGGCCGAGGGTCAGCTTGCCAGCGCCTCCACGGGCGGGCAGGCGCAGACGAGATTGCGGTCGCCGGCCACGTTGTCAACGCGCGAGACGGGCGGCCAGTATTTCGACGCGGCGTCCAAGCCGCCGGAAGGGAAGGCGGCCTGCGCGCGCGAATAGGGGTGCGTCCATTTCTCGGCCATCAGCTCGCTGGCGGTGTGGGGCGCGTTGACGAGCGGATTGTCGTCCTTTGGCCATTCGCCCCTTTCGACGCGCGCCACCTCCTCTGCGATGGCGATCATCGCCTCGCAAAAGCGATCGAGCTCGCCCTTGGGCTCGGACTCGGTGGGTTCCACCATCAGCGTGCCGGCCACCGGCCAGCTCATCGTGGGGGCATGGAAACCATAGTCGATCAGCCGCTTGGCAACGTCTTCCACCGTGATGCCGGCGCGTTCCTTGAGAATGCGCGTGTCGAGAATGCATTCATGCGCCACACGGTCGTTGCGGCCCTTGTAGAGAACGGGATAGTGCTCCTTCAGCCGCGCGGCGATGTAGTTGGCGGCGAGAATCGCCATTTCGGTCGCCCGTTTCAGGCCGTCGGCGCCCATCATGCGGATGTACATCCATGTGATCGGCAGGATGGACGCGCTGCCGAAGGGAGCGGCAGCCACCGCATGGCCGGAGCCCCGCACAACGTGTCCGGGCAGAAAGGGCTGCAGATGCGCCTTTACGCCGATGGGCCCCACGCCCGGCCCGCCGCCGCCATGCGGGATGCAGAAGGTCTTGTGCAGGTTCATGTGGCAGACATCGGCCCCGAGGTCGCCGGGGCGGGCAAGGCCCACCATGGCGTTGAGGTTGGCGCCGTCGAAATAGACCTGCCCGCCATGGGCATGGATGGTGGCGCACATGTCGCGCACACCTTCCTCGAACACGCCATGGGTCGAAGGATAGGTGAGCATCAGGGCAGCCAGCCGGTCGCCATGCTCCTCCACCTTGGCCTTCAGGTCCTCCTGGTCGATGTCGCCGTTCTCCGTGCAGCGCACGACGACCACCCGCATGCCGGCCATGGAGGCGGAGGCGGGATTCGTGCCGTGGGCGGAGGAGGGAATGAGGCAGACGTCGCGTTCCACCTCGCCCCGTGCGCGATGATAGCGCCGGATGGCCAGAAGACCGGCATATTCCCCCTGGCTGCCGGCATTGGGCTGCATCGACACGGCGTCGAAGCCGGTGATCTCGGCAAGCCAGCCTTCCAGTTCCTCGATCATCCGACGGTAGCCCCTGGCATGGCTGTCGGGCGCGAAGGGGTGCAATCCGGCCACTTCCGGCCAGCTGACCGGCAACATCTCCGCCGCCGCGTTCAGCTTCATGGTGCACGAGCCCAGCGGGATCATCGCCCGGTCGAGGGCGAGGTCCTTGTCGGCCAGCCGGCGCAGGAAGCGCATCATTTCGGTTTCCGAGCGGTTCTCATGGAATACCGGCTGGGTGAGAAACGTCTTGCCGCGCGGCCCGGCGGGCGCGATGGGTGGGCAGGTCTGCGGGAGGGAAGCCCCGAAAAGTGCGGCGATGGCTTCGAGGTCGGCCTCGGTGGATGTCTCGTCGAAGGTGATGCCCAAGCGATCCTCGTCGATCACGCGCAGGAGGCGACCACCGTTTTCAGCCTCGCCTGCAATTGCCTGTGCCTTGCCTTTGACGACAACGGTTACAGTATCAAAAATCCTTTCACCAAGAACGGTTAGGCCGGCATCCCGAAGCCCTGCGTGAAGCCGCGAAGCAAGCGCGTGGACACGGGAGGCAATGGCGCGCAGCCCCTCTGGCCCATGCCAGATGGCATAGGCGGCCGCCATGTTGGCGAGCAGCGCCTGGGCCGTGCAGATGTTGGACGTGGCCTTGTCGCGGCGGATATGCTGTTCGCGCGTCTGCAGGGCCAGGCGGTAGCCCGGCCGGCCGTGGGCATCCGTCGACTGGCCGACGAGGCGGCCCGGCATCAGCCGCGTCAGCCGGTCCGAGACGGCGCAATAGGCCGCGTGCGGCCCGCCGAAGCCCATGGGAACGCCGAAACGCTGCATGGAGCCGACCGCGATCTCGGCGCCGAGGGCAGCCGGGGTTTCGCTCATGACGAGGCCCAAGGGATCGGCGACGAAAACGACGATCGCGTCCTTGGCCTTGGCTTCCGCGATGAGGGCCGAGTGGTCCTCGTAGACGCCGAAGGTGTCCGCCCAGGGGACAATCAGCGCACACGTCTCCTCGTCCACCGTGCCATTGCCGATCTTGAGGCCCAGCGGCTCGGCACGCGTTTCCATCACGTCGCGGGTCTGCGGGTGGAGTGCACCGGCAATCGAGACCCTGTTACGCCTGGCCCGGTGATGGCGCCAGGCGATTCCCACCGCCTCGGCCACCGCCGTTGCCTCATCCAGAAGGGATGCGGAGGCGACGGGCAGCCCCGTAAGCTCCGTTACCAGAGTCTGGAAATGGAACAGCATCTCCAGCCGCCCCTGGCTGATTTCGGATTGGTAAGGCGTGTAGGCGGTGTACCAGGCCGGGTTCTCGAACATGTTGCGGCTGATGACCGGCGGCACATGGCAGCCGTGATAGCCGGCGCCGATGAAGCTCTTCAGAACCGTGTTCTCGCGCATGTGGGCCTGAAGCTCGGCCAGCGCCTCCGCCTCGCTAACCGCCTCCGGCAGGGCTAGAGGCCGCTCCATGCGGATCGACTTCGGCACGGCCTGGGAAATCAGCGTGGCCAGGGAAGGCAGGCCGAGGGCAGCCAGCATGGCTTTCGTGTCTTCCTCGCGCGGGCCGATATGGCGGGCGGCAAAGGGTTGCGTGGTCTCGGGCATGGGGGCGTCTTCCTAGGCGATGCTCTTCTTGTAGGCTTCCTCGTCCATGAGGCCCTCAAGCTGGCCTTCGTCGGCAAGCCTCATTTTCCACAGCCAGCCATCGCCCATGGGCGCGGTGTTGACGAGGGAGGGGTCGCTGGACAGCGCCTCGTTGACCTCGCTGATCTCGCCATCGGCGGGGGCATAGACGTCGGATGCGGCCTTCACCGATTCCACGACCACTGCCGTCTCCCCCTTGGCGAGCGCGCGGCCCTTTTCGGGAAGCTCGACGAAGACAAGGTCCCCGAGCTGCTCCTGGGCGTATTCGGTGATGCCGACGGTGGCGATACCACCCTCGACGCGAATCCACTCGTGATCCTCGGTGAAATAGGTCTTGCTCATGCCTGATTATCCTTTGCGATAGCGATGCGGTGTGAAGGGCAGGGGATGGATGTGAAGCGGCACGCGGTTGCCGCGCACCTCGGCGAAAAGCCGGGTTCCGGGCTCTGCATGGCTCTTCATGACATAGCCCATGGCGACGGGGTGGCCGACGGAGGGGCCGAAGCCGCCGGAGGTGACGCGGCCCGCCGGGGCGCCGTTTTCGTCGGTCAGGACAGCGCCTGCCCGCACGGGCTGCCGGCCTTCCGGCTTCAGGCCGACGCGCTTCTCCTTCGTGCCGTGGGCGAGAATGCGCCGGAGCGCTTCGGCACCCAGAAATTCGCCCTTCTCGCGCAGGTGCTTCGGAACGGCCCACAGAATGGCCGCGCTTGCCGGGTCGGTCTTCTCGTCGATATCCTGTCCGTGCAGGCACAGGCCGGCTTCCAGGCGCAGGCTGTCGCGCGCGGCAAGGCCGATCCATTCCGCGCGGTCATCGGCGAGGATGCGTGCGGCAAAATCCCTTGCCTCTGCCACCGGCAAGGCGATTTCGAAGCCGTCTTCGCCCGTGTAGCCGGAGCGGGCGGCAAACCATCCTTCCCGCGGCTCCATGGCGGTCATGAAGGTCAACGCGCCGAGGTCGAGCCCGAGACCGGCCAGAACGCTTTCCGCCTCCGGCCCCTGCAGGGCCAGGAAGACACGTTCGAGCGGCGAAAGGGTTACGTCGAAATCCGCCGCAATGGCGCGCAGATGCGCCTCATCCCTTGCCGCATTGCCGGCATTGGCCACGATCATGAAGCGCTGCGGCGCGAGACGGGTGACGATCAGGTCATCGATGATGCCGGCCTGCTCATTGAGAAGCACGGTATATTTCGATTTGCCCTCGCCCAGTTCCCCTGCCTCCAACGGGCAGGCGCGCGAAAGGAAGGCGGCCGCTTCCGCGCCCTCCACGGCAAAGAGCTGCATGTGGGAGATGTCGAAGAGGCCGGCCTTGCTGCGCGTGTGAAGATGCTCCTTCATCACGCCGGCAGGGTAGGTGAGCGGCATGCGCCATCCGGCGAAGGCGCCGAAGCGCGCGCCAGCCTCTTCATGCACCGCTTCGAGCGGGAGATGTCTCAAGGTGTCTTCGTCGCCCATCGTTCCTCCAAAGCTGCACGTCATGCCGCAGATGCGGCAGGTCGGTGCCCCTCTGTCGGAAGCCTGAGAGACTCGCGCGGCCGGAACTCTGTCGGCAACGCTTACACCTTCGGCGCGAAGCGTCCGTGGACGCCCCGACTTTCCAGAGTGTCTAACCCGTCCGCGGTTCTTTTGCCTGAGAGATTTCGGGCTATTTCCCCTTCGGCGGCAGCGGTGGCTGCTCTCTCCCACGGACAGGCAGGGCCTTCAGGCCCACGACGAAACCGAGTCTAGCGCAGGCGCGGCCGCTTGTCACCTGCCGGTCGGACGCCGGTTTGTGCCGAGGGGCGGGGCTTTGCGGCCTATTTGGCAGCCGATGCGCGCGCGAGATCCTCCTCGATCTGCGCAATGATGCGCGCCGATTCGCTGTGCAGCCGACGCAGCCGTTTGAGATTTGCCGAAACCGCCTGAACCAGCTCGGTGCGGCTCTCGTCGCTGGGCGAGGCGCCGACGCCATGGAGCAGCCACGACAGGCTGACGTTCAACACCCCGGCAAGCATCGCCAGCCGGTTGGCGCGCGGCTGCGAGCGGTCGCTTTCCCATGCCTGGATGGTCGATGCCTTCACGCCGAGGCGCCGGGCAAGCTCGGCCACGGTCAGGCCCGCCGCGTCACGGGCGCGCGACAGGCGGCCGCCCATCGTATCGTGATCAGGGGCTTCCGAATAAATGGTTTCGGTGTCGGACACCGGGACATTCCTCCTTGTATGGTTGAGCCTTGCCGCAGTCATGTTCTGGCAAGCGATGTCTATAAATCATGGCGGAGCCGGCGCAGGATAACAACCGGGTGAGGGAAATTCTTGCGGTCGCGGAAAAAGGACTTTCCATTTCGATCGCAGATTACGAGCGAAGTCGAAACGCTCTTCTTTCCGTTCTTTGTGCTCAGTGCCCGGCGTTCAGCCGCTCGGCATGCCAGGCGAGATGCTCTTCCATGAAGGTCGAGATGAAGAAATAGGAGTGGTCGTAGCCCTCGCGCATGTTGAGCGTGAGCGCGATGCCGGCCTTCTCGCACGCTTCCCTGAAAAGCCAGGGTCTGAGCCCCTCTTCCAGAAATCCGTCGGCGGTGCCCTGGTCGACCAGGAAGTCGTGGAAGCGATGCCCGTCCTCCACCAGGGCACAGGCGTCGTAGGCCCGCCAGGCGGCCTGGTCGTCTCCCAGATACTTCTCGAAGGCGGGCTTCGACCAGCCGGCGGACGAGGGCGCGACGATGGGCGCGAAGGCGGAGCAGCTCCTGAAACGTCCGGGATTCTTCAGCGCGATGGTGAGCGCCCCATGCCCGCCCATGGAGTGGCCGAAAATGCCCTGCCGCTTCAGGTCCACGGGAAATGTCTTGCCGACCAGCTCCGGCAGCTCCTTGATGATGTAGGAATACATGCGGTAGTGCGTCGAAAAGGGCGGCTGGGTGGCATCGACGTAGAAACCGGCGCCGGAACCGAACTGCCAGTTGTCCTTCTCATCCGGTATGCTCTCGCCCCTGGGGCTCGTATCCGGGCACACGACGACAAGACCGAGCTCGGCCGCCTTGCGGCGGTACTCGCCTTTCTCCATCACATTGGCATGGGTGCAGGTCAGGCCCGAGAGATACCAAACGACAGGGCAGGGGCGGTGCGCCGCCTGCGGCGGCACGAAGACCGCAAAGGTCATATCGCAATGGCAGGCGCTCGACACATGCGCATAGACACCCTGGACGCCGCCATGGGATTTCGCTTCGGAAACGGTTTTCAGGGACATGGCTCACCGCAAGAGTTCACGTGGATGACCAGTTGCCAGGGCCGGGACGACCGGCCCGCGCAAAGAACCGCTCCGATCAATAGACCACGACGGAGCGGATCGACTCGCCCTGGTGCATCAGCTCGAATCCCCGGTTGATCTCCTCCAGCGTGAGCGTGTGGGTGATCATCGGGTCGATCTCGATCTTGCCATCCATGTACCAGTCCACGATCTTCGGCACGTCCGTGCGCCCGCGCGCGCCGCCGAAGGCGGTGCCTTTCCACACGCGGCCGGTGACGAGCTGGAAGGGGCGGGTCGAGATCTCCTGTCCGGCGCCGGCTACGCCGATGATGATGGACTCGCCCCAGCCACGATGCGCCGACTCCAGCGCCTGGCGCATGACCGTGACATTGCCCGTGCAGTCGAAGGTGTAGTCGGCGCCGCCGATCGTATCCGCCCCACGCTTGGTGAGGTCGATGAGATAGGGCACCAGATCGCCCTCAACCTCCTTCGGATTGACGAAGTGCGTCATTCCGAACTTCTCGCCCCACTCCTTCTTGCCGTTGTTGATGTCGACGCCGATGATCATGTCCGCGCCTGCGAGCCGCAAGCCCTGGATGACATTGAGACCGATGCCGCCCAGGCCGAAGACGATGGCCGTGGCGCCGGGCTCCACCCTGGCCGTGTTGATGACGGCGCCGATGCCTGTCGTTACCCCGCAGCCGATGTAGCAGATCTTGTCGAAGGGCGCGTCGGGGTTGACCTTTGCAACGGCGATTTCCGGCAGGACCGTGAAGTTGGAGAAGGTGGAGCAGCCCATATAGTGGTGCAGCTTCTCCCCGTTCAGCGAGAAGCGGGAGGTGCCGTCGGGCATGACGCCCTGGCCCTGGGTGGCGCGGATGGCGGTGCAGAGATTGGTCTTGCGCGACAGGCAGGACGGGCACTCGCGGCACTCCGGCGTGTAGAGCGGGATGACGTGATCTCCCTTCTTCACGCTCTTGACCCCGGGCCCGACATCGACCACCACACCCGCGCCCTCATGGCCGAGGATGGCCGGGAACAGGCCCTCCGGGTCGGCGCCCGACAGGGTGAAATCGTCTGTGTGGCAGATGCCCGTGGCCTTCACCTCCACGAGGACCTCGCCTTCGCGTGGCCCTTCGAGGTCCACCTCCATGATCTCCAGGGGTTTTCCGGCTGCGGTGGCGACGGCGGCACGGGTCTTCATGGCAATGCTCCTTTTGGCAACCGACTTTGCCGCGAGGATGTTCGGAAACGGATGGCCACGCAAGCCCGCGGGCCCCGCGCCCACAGCTTGTGCATCGGGCATCCCTTGAGCGGCGACGTGCAAGCTCATAGAAGAAAACGATCACCGCGGGGAAACGCTCACATGTTCAGGAAGATACTGGTCGCCAACAGGGGGGAGATCGCCTGCCGCGTGATGCGGACGGCGAAAAGGCTGGGGATCGCCACAGTGGCCGTCTATTCGGAGGCGGACGCCGATGCGGTGCATGTGGACATGGCCGACGAGGCTGTGGCCATCGGCCCGGCGCCGGCCGGCCAAAGCTACCTCGACATGCAGGCCATCCTTGCCGCATGCCGAAAGACCGGGGCTGAAGCCCTCCATCCCGGCTATGGCTTCCTTTCGGAGAACGCGGCGTTCTGCGAGGCGCTGGAGGCGGCGGGGATCGTCTTCATCGGCCCGAAGCCCGAGGCCATTCGCGCCATGGGCGACAAGATCGCCTCCAAGAAGATCGCCGCGGAGGCGGGGGTGTCGACCATTCCGGGCTTCATGGGGCTGATCGAGGATGCCGATCATGCAGTCCGCGTCGCTGCCGAGATCGGCTATCCGGTAATGATCAAGGCATCGGCCGGCGGCGGCGGCAAGGGCATGCGGATCGCATGGAACGAACAGGAGACCCGCGAGGGTTTCGCGCGGGCGCGCTCGGAGGCTGCCAGCTCCTTCGGGGACGAGCGCATATTCGTCGAGAAATTCATCGAGGAACCGCGCCACATCGAGATCCAGATCCTTGCGGATTCTCTTGGCAACTGTGTCCATCTCGGCGAACGCGAGTGCTCCATCCAGCGCCGCAACCAGAAGATCGTGGAAGAGGCCCCCTCATCGTTCCTCGACGAGGACACGCGGGCGGCGATGGGCGCCCAGGCGGTGTCGCTGGCCAAGGCCGTCGGATACCAAAGCGCCGGCACGGTGGAGTTCGTCGTCGATGCCAACCGCAATTTCTACTTCCTGGAGATGAACACCCGCCTGCAGGTCGAGCACCCGGTAACCGAGTTCGTCACCGGCATCGACCTCGTGGAAGAGATGATCCGCATCGCGGCGGGCGAGCCGCTGCGTATCGCGCAGGAGGACGTGCGCCTCACCGGCTGGGCCGTGGAAAGCCGCATCTATGCCGAGGACCCGATGCGCAATTTCCTGCCCTCGATGGGCCGCCTCACGCGCTATCGCCCGCCTCCGGAGGGAAGGCAGGGCGACATTGTCGTGCGCAACGACACGGGCGTGGCCGAAGGGTCGGAGATTTCCATGTTCTACGATCCGATGATCGCCAAGCTGGTGACATGGGCCCCTGACCGGCTGACGGCGATCGACGCCATGGGGCAGGCGCTCGACCGTTTCATGATTGACGGGATCGAGCACAACATTCCGTTCCTGGCCGCCCTGATGCGCCATCCGCGCTGGCGCGAGGGCCGGCTTTCCACGAGCTTCATCGCCGAAGAATATCCGCAGGGCTTCGCCCCGCCCGTGGCTTCCGGCGCAGAGCGTGCCGTGATATGCGCCGTGGCGCTTTCCATCGAGCTCATGCGCCGCGACCGTCTGGACCGTCTGCCCGGGCGTCTTGCTCCTCACTCCGGTCGGATCCGGCGCGAGTGGACGGTGCGGCTGGGGAACGAGGATTATGTTCCCGTCACGATTGCCGAGGCGCAGCTTTCGCCCGCCATCGCGCTGCAACTCACGGTGGGAGAGGATACGCCGCTTACGGTTTCATCCTCCTGGCGCCCGGGAGAGCCCATCTGGCGCGGCCGGGTCGGGGAGCGCGAGGTTGCCGCTCAGGTGCGCCCGGTGCTCAACGGCGTGGCGCTTTTCTGGCAGGGTATCTCGGCAACGGCGCGGGTTCTCACGCCCCGTATCGCCGAGCTCGACCGCCTGATGCCCGTGCGCCGGCCGCCCGATACGTCCCGGATGCTGCTTTGTCCGATGCCCGGGCTGGTGGTCTCCATCGCGGTCAGCGAGGGCCAGGAGGTGAAGGCGGGGGAAATCCTTGCCGTGGTGGAAGCGATGAAGATGGAGAACGTGCTGCGCGCCGAGCGCGATTGCACGGTTGCCTCCATCAAGGCAGCACCCGGCGACAGCCTGGCCGTCGATGCCGTCATCATGGAGTTTGCGTGAGGGAGGGGCAGTCCCCTGCAACCGGCGCCAGCCGGGCGAAGACGGCCTGCTTGGCGCTGCGTACGCTGGATTCGAGACTCTCGCCACGCGCCAGAAGCGCAGCGACAGTGCTTGCGAGCATGCAGCCCGTGCCGCGCATCGTGGCGGCCAGCCGCGGCATGCGGAGGCGCAAGGGTGGGTGGCCGGGGCGCAGGAGAATGTCCGTCGCATCCGTGCCCGTGGCATGGCCACCCTTCACCAGAACGGCGCCACAGCCGGCGCTCAGCAGGCAATTGCCCTGCCTTTCCATTTCGGCCTCGCTTTGCGCCAAGGCGGATGCGGTGAGAAGCGCTAGTTCCGGGAGATTGGGCGTAACGACATCGACAAGGGGCAACAGCTTCCGTCGCAGGGTCGCGATGGCTGCCTGCGGCAGCAGCGTAGCGCCGGAGGAGGAGGCCAGAACCGGGTCGAGCACGACCGGCACCTGCCCGTGCGCATCCAGAACGGTGGCGACCGCCACGACATTGGCGCTGCCTGCGAGCATGCCGATCTTTACGGCGGCAACGGTGTTGGCAGCGAAGGCGGCGCGCATCTGCGCGGCGACCAGGGCAGGCGGCATCGGCTTCACGCGCTCGACACGGTGATGAGTCTGTACCGTCACGGCGGTGACGGCAAGGCATGTGCCGAGCCCGCAGGCCGCAACCGCCTCGATGTCGCGGGCAAGGCCGGCGCCGCCCGAGGAATCGGAACCGGCGACGACAAGCACGCGGGGCGGGTCCTTCACCGCAATGTCTCCGTGGCTGCAACCCATTCGCGCGTGCGCGCTTCGGGATCGGCGCTGCGTGTGATGTCGGTGACGACCGCCGCGCTGTCGGCACCGTGCGCGAACACGCCGGCCAGGCGCTCGGGCGTGAGCCCGCCAATGGCCACGAGGGGCAGGGGGGCGACCAACGCCTTCCACTCCCTGATGCGCGCCAGGCCCTGCGGTGCCCATCTCATCTTCTTCAGGATGGTGGGGTAGATGGGGCCGAGCGCCACATAGTCGGGCTGCGCCGCAAGCGCCGTCTCAAGCTCCGCATGGTCGTGGGTGCTGAGCCCCAGTCTCAGGCCGGCGCGGCGGATGGCGGCAAGGTCGGCAGCGGCCAGATCCTCCTGGCCGAGATGGACGAAATCGCAACCCTCCTCGATGGCGATCTGCCAATGGTCGTTGATGACAAGCTGGCAGCGATGGCGCGCGCACAGCATCCGCGCGCGGCGGATCTCGGCGCGCAGCGCAGCGGCCTCCATCTCCTTGATGCGGAGCTGCACGAGCCTGACCCCGAAGGGAAGCAGGCGTTCCAGCCACGCCGTGCTGTCCACGATGAGGTAGAAGGGATCGAGCTTCATTGAAAGGTGGCCTTGCCGAGCACAGGCGTGGAGGGCACGGCCATGTCGCGCGGTTCCAGAAGACCGGCCTGAAATGCGATGTGCCCGGCCTCCACGGCCTTGGCGAAGGCGCCGGCCATGGCGACGGGATCGCCCGCCTTGGCGACGGCGGTGTTGAGCAGCACCGCATCGAAGCCCAGTTCCATCACCTGTGCAGCATGGGAGGGGCGGCCGAGCCCCGCATCGACCACAAGCGGCACCTGCGGAAAATGGCCACGCAGCGAACGCAATGCATCCAGGTTGAGCGGGCCCTTGGCAGAACCGATCGGCGCGCACCATGGCATCAGGACCTGACATCCCGCCTCCACGAGGCGCTCGGCGACCACCAGATCCTCCGTGGTGTAGGGAAAGACCTCGAAGCCTTCGGCGGTCAGGATGCGCGCTGCCTCGACAAGCGCGAAAACGTCGGGCTGCAACGTATCCGCGTTGCCGATCACCTCCAGCTTGATGCGGTTCGTGGCGAAGACCTCGCGCGCCATCCGGGCCGTGGTCACAGCCTCCTTGACAGAGTGGCACCCTGCCGTATTGGCCAAGACCTCGACGTCAAGCCCGCGGATCAGCTCCCAGAATGCCCCGCCCGCCTTGCCGCCCGCCGACTCGCGGCGCAGCGACACGGTGATGAGGCTCGCCCCCGATGCCTTTACCGCCTGCGAGAGAATGGCCGGGGAGGGGTATTGCGCGGTGCCGAGGAGCAGCCGGGAGGGATATTCGTTGCCATAGAGGGTGAGCATGGGGGTCAACCTCCCTGCATGGGTGAGAGAATTTCGATGCGGTCGCCGTCGGCAAGTCGGCACTCAGCGCGCGCCTCGCGGTGCACGATCTCGCCATTGCGCGCGGTGGCAAGCCATTCGCCCTCATATTCCAGCTCGCGGAGCAGTTCGGCCAGCGTGGCCGCGCGCACCTGCCGGACTTCACCGTTAACCATGAGCAGCATGGGCAAGTTCTCCTTCTTCGCTCCCGTCGCCCGCCGCGATGAGACTTGCCGCCCGCTCGGCCATCGCGGGTGCCAGGAGGAAGCCGTGGCGATAGAGGCCGTTGACGGTGAGGCGGCGCCCCTGCCGGCGCACGCGCGGCAGATTGTCGGCGAAGGCCGGACGCACCCCGACGCCCGTTTCCACGATCTCCGCCTCCGCAAACGCCGGATGCAGTGCATAGGCGGCGTTCAGCAGTTCCACTGCCGAGCGCGCGGTCATCGGACCCTGCGCGTCGCTCTCGATCATGGTGGCACCAACCATGAAGTGGTGATCCGCACGCGGCACCACATAGACGGGAAAGCGTGGATGGATGAGCCGTACCGGGCGCGACAGCGTGACGTCGGACGCCCGCAGGATGAGCATCTCGCCGCGCACGCCGCGAAGACCCGGCTCGCCGGCCGCCATGCCCATGCAGTCGGCCTGCCAGTCCGCAGTCACCGGGAGGGCGGGTTCCCCGCCGAAGTGGAACCGCACCCCGGCGGCGGCAAGCCTTTCATGGAGGGCGCGAAGGGCACGGCGCGGATCGAGATGCGCCTCGCCGGGAAAGAACAGGCCCTCGCGAAAGCGGCCGGCAAGGTCCGGTTCGAGGGCGGCAATCGCAGTGCCGTCGAGCGGCTGATGGCCGCTGGTGCGCGCGGCGAAACGGTGAAGCTCCGCCCGGTCGCGCGGCGGAGCCACGACAAGCGTGCCGCGCCGCACCACGTGGCCGGGCAGGGCGCGCTCCCACCAGGCCGCGGCATCGCGGCCGAGCGCCAGCACCGCCTCGTCGGCGCTTTCGCATTCGCACCACGGCGCCAGCATGCCGCCGGCCATCCAGGAGGCGCCGCCGGCAAGGTCCGCGCGGGTTTCGGCCACCTCCACCTGCAGGCCACGCCTGGCGAGCGCGTGGGCAAGGGTGAGGCCGGCGACGCCCGCGCCGCGTATCAGCACCTTCATGGCCGGTTTCCACCCTCGCCAGCCATTGCCGCCGCCTGCTCCCGCGACATATAGAGGTCGCCGCCGGCGCGGAATCTTTCCGCCATCCGCTCCATGCCCTCCCGCGCGTCCTCGCGGATTTCGTGGGAGATGCGCATGGAGCAGAACTTCGGCCCGCACATGGAGCAGAAGTGGGCGAGCTTGTGCGCCTCCTTGGGCAGCGTCTCGTCGTGAAAGGCGCGGGCCGTGTCGGGGTCGAGCGACAGGTTGAACTGGTCTTCCCATCGAAATTCGAAGCGCGCCCGCGACAGCGCATCGTCGCGCAGCCTGGCTGCCGGATGCCCCTTGGCCAGGTCGGCGGCATGGGCGGCGATCTTGTAGGTGATAACGCCGGTCTTCACATCGTCGCGGTCCGGCAGCCCCAGATGCTCCTTCGGCGTCACGTAGCACAGCATCGCCGTGCCGAACCAGCCGATCATGGCCGCGCCGATGGCGGAGGTGATGTGGTCGTATCCCGGCGCGATGTCGGTGGTGAGCGGCCCCAAGGTGTAGAAGGGCGCCTCGCCGCAGATTTCGAGCTGCTTTTCCACATTCTCCCTGATCTTGTGCATGGGGATGTGGCCGGGGCCTTCGATCATCACCTGGCAGTCCTTTTCCCAGGCGATCTTCGTGAGCTCCCCGAGTGTCTCCAGCTCGGCAAACTGCGCCGCATCGTTGGCATCGGCGATGGAACCTGGCCGCAGCCCGTCGCCCAGCGAGAAGGAAACGTCATAGGCCCTCGCGATGTCGCAGATTTCATCGAAGTGTTCGTAGAGGAAGCTTTCCTTGTGATGCGCGAGGCACCACTTGGCCATGATGGAGCCGCCGCGGCTGACGATGCCTGTGACCCGGTCCACGGTGAGCGGGATATAGGCCAGCCGCACGCCGGCATGGATCGTGAAATAGTCCACGCCCTGCTCGGCCTGCTCGATGAGCGTGTCGCGGAAGATTTCCCAGGTCAGCTCCTCCGGCACGCCCCCCACCTTCTCCAGCGCCTGATAGATGGGTACGGTGCCGATGGGCACGGGCGCGTTGCGGATGATCCATTCGCGGATGTTGTGGATGTTGCGCCCGGTGGACAGATCCATCACCGTATCGGCCCCCCAGCGGATGGCCCACACCATCTTTTCCACCTCTTCGGCCATGGAGGAGGTAACGGCGGAATTGCCGATATTGGCGTTGATCTTGGTAAGGAAGTTGCGGCCGATGATCATCGGCTCGGTCTCTGGATGGTTGATGTTGGCGGGAATGATGGCGCGGCCGCGTGCCACCTCGTCACGCACGAACTCGGGCGTCACGAAGTCGGGGACGGCAGCGCCGAACCCTTCGCCGTCGCGCTTCACCCTCTCCTTCAGCTTCTCGCGGGCGAGATTCTCGCGAATGGCGATGAACTCCATCTCCGGGGTGACAATGCCGGCGCGCGCATAGGCCATCTGCGTGACGGCGCGGCCCGCCTTGGCGCGCAACGGCCTGTGACGTATCGGAAATTCGGGCGTCAGGCGTTCGCCGGCGGCAAAGCCGTTGTCCTCGGGCCGCACGATCCGCCCGTCATACGCCTCCACGTCGCCGCGCGCTGCGATCCAGCCCTCGCGCAGGCGGGGCAGGCCGCGGGCAATGTCGATTCCGGCCTGCGGGTCGGTGTAGGGACCGGAGGAATCATAGACGGTGAGCGGCGGCTCGCCTGCGCTCGGGTGCAGCTCGATCTCGCGCATCGGCACGCGGATTTGCGGGTGAAGCGTGCCGGGGCGGTAGACCTTGCGGGAGGCGGGAAGGGCGCCTGTGGTGACATTGAGGGTGGGTTGATCGGGTGTCCGGGCATCCATGACGAGGCTCCTTGCTTGGCATGCAATGGAGACCCAGTTCTTCGCCGGAAGGATGAGGAGAAGCCCTGTCGCGATCAGAATCGGGCGATGCCGCTTTTGCCGGTGTGCCGCCAGGGCCTTTGCACCATCCCTACGCCAGTATGAACTGGATCAGGTTCAACGGGTCACCGCGCTGCGAAATGCCAGCGGTATCTCAGCCCCTTGTCGGGACCCCCCTGGTGATGAAAACAAGCATGGACGATTGCGCGGCCCGGTGTCAACGGTTTCCTTGCCCGCGCCACCGCCCGCATTGATGCCGCGGCCGTGACCTGCGGCGAGACGGCCGCAAGGCAGCTACCGGAAATAGTCCTGCAGGGGTCTCACCTCCAGGCTGCCTGCCTTCAGCGCCGCAATCGCCTCCACAACGGCCTCAGCCCCCGCCATGGTCGTATAATACGGCACCTTCTGCATCAGCGTGGCGCGGCGCAGCGACTTTGAGTCGGAGACCGCCTTCTGTCCGTCGGTGGTGTTGAAGACGAGCTGGACCTGGCGGTTGCGGATGGCGTCCTCGATGTGCGGGCGGCCTTCCAGCACCTTGTTGATCTTCTCCGCCTCCACGCCGTTTTCGCGCAGGTAGCGCGCAGTGCCGCCGGTGGCCAGCACCTTGAAGCCGAGATCGGCAAGGCGACGCACAGCGCTCAGCACACGCGGCTTGTCGGCGTCGCGCACGGATGCGAAGAGCGTGCCCGAACGCGGCAGCTCGACGCCGGCGCCGAGCTGCGCCTTGGCGAAGGCCAGCGCAAAATCGGTGTCGAGTCCCATCACCTCGCCGGTGGACTTCATCTCGGGGCCGAGCAGGGTGTCGACGCCGGGGAAGCGGGCGAAGGGGAAGACGGCCTCCTTGACCGCGATGTGACCGAGACCGGAAAGCGCAGGCATTTCGCCGTAATGGGCGAAGGCGCCGGAGAGAGGTTCGCCCGCCATGACCCGTGCAGCGATCTTGGCAATTGGCCGGCCGATGGTCTTGGCGACGAAGGGCACGGTGCGTGAGGCGCGCGGGTTGACCTCCAGCACGTAGACCTCGCCATCCTTGACGGCGTATTGCACGTTCATCAGCCCGCCGACGCGAAGCGCGCGGGCAAGCGCCGCCGTCTGCCGCTCCAGCTCTTCGACGATGGTGGGCTGGAGCGTGTGCACGGGCAGCGAACAGGCGCTGTCGCCGGAGTGGATGCCGGCTTCCTCGATATGCTCCATGATGCCGGCGACGAAGACGTTTTCGCCATCCGACAGGCAGTCTACATCCACCTCGATGGCCTCGGCGAGATAGGTGTCGAAGAGGAGCGGGTTCTTCGACAGCAACGTGTTGATCTGGCCGGTCTTGTCGGCGGGATACTTCTGGCGGATCTCCTCCGGCACCAGCCCCGGCACGGTGTCGAGCAGATAGGATTGCAGACGGCTTTCGTCGGGGATGATCTGCATGGCACGCCCGCCGAGCACGTAGGAGGGGCGCACGACCAGCGGAAAGCCGAGCTCCGAGGCCACGACGCGGGCCTGCTCGACGGAGAAGGCGATGCCGTTCTTCGGCTGCTTGAGGCCGAGCCTGGTCAAGAGCTTCTGGAAGCGGTCGCGATCCTCGGCCAGGTCGATCATGTCCGGCGCCGTGCCGAGAATGGGGATGCCGGCCTTCTCCAGAGCGTCGGCAAGCTTCAGCGGCGTCTGTCCGCCGAACTGGACGATCACACCGACCAGCTCGCCACGCTGTTGCTCGACGCGCAGGATTTCCAGCACGTCCTCAGGGGTCAGCGGCTCGAAGTACAGACGGTCGGATGTATCGTAGTCGGTGGAAACCGTCTCGGGATTGCAGTTGACCATGATGGATTCGAAGCCGGCATCGGCCAGTGCGAAAGCCGCATGGCAGCAGCAATAGTCGAACTCGATGCCCTGGCCGATGCGATTGGGACCGCCGCCGAGTATCACCACCTTCCTGCGGTCGGAAACACGGGCCTCGTCGGCCGGAACACCGGCGAAGGGAGGCTCGTAGGTGGAGTACATATAGGCCGTCGGAGCGGCGAACTCGGCTGCGCAGGTGTCGATACGCTTGTAGACCGGATGAACGCCCAGGGAATGGCGCAGCCGGCGCACCTCCTCCGTCTCCATCCGCGCCAGCGAGGCAAGCCGCGAGTCGGAGAATCCCATGGATTTCAGGTGCCGCAGATTGGCTGCGTCCCGGGGCAGCCCGTGCGCCCGCACGCGCTCCTCGCAAGCGACGATGGCGGCGATCTGCTCCAGGAACCATGGGTCGATCTGGCACATGGAATGAACCTCGGCCAGCGAGGTGCCCATGCGGATGGCCTGCGCCACCATGCGCAGCCGGTCTGGCGTGGGAGTGCCGAGGGCAGCGCGGATGGCATTCTTGTTCTCGGAGGGGTCGCCGCCGATCACGTAGCCCGGAATGTCGATTTCGTCGAGGCCGGTCAGTCCCGTTTCCAGGCCGCGCAGCGCCTTTTGCAAGCTTTCGGCGAAGGTACGGCCGATGGCCATGACCTCCCCGACCGACTTCATTGCGGTCGTCAGCACCGGCTCGGCGCCCGGAAACTTCTCGAACGCAAAACGCGGAATCTTGGTGACGACATAGTCGATGGAAGGCTCGAAGGAGGCGGGCGTCGCACCGCCGGTAATGTCGTTTTCGAGCTCGTCGAGCGTGTAGCCCACCGCCAGCTTGGCCGCCACCTTGGCGATGGGAAAGCCCGTCGCCTTGGAAGCGAGCGCCGAGGAGCGGGAGACGCGCGGATTCATCTCGATGACGACCATGCGGCCGTTTTCGGGATTGATGGCAAACTGGACGTTGGAACCACCCGTCTCCACCCCGATCTCGCGCAGGACGGCGATCGAGGCGTTGCGCATGCGCTGATATTCCTTGTCCGTCAGCGTCAGCGCGGGGGCGACGGTAATGGAGTCGCCGGTATGCACACCCATCGGGTCAAGGTTCTCGATGGAGCAGACGATGATGCAGTTGTCCGCCCTGTCGCGCACCACTTCCATCTCGAACTCTTTCCAGCCGAGCACCGATTCCTCGATGAGCACTTCGGTGGTGGGGGAGGCGTCAAGGCCGCGTTCAATGATCTCGAAATATTCCGAGCGGTTGTAGGCGATGCCGCCGCCCGTGCCGCCCAGCGTGAAGGAGGGGCGGATGATGGCCGGCAGGCCCACCACATCCAGCGCCTGGGCAGCCACGGCCATGGCATGGGTCATGTAGCGCTGCTTGCGATCCGCTTCGCCGAGCTGCCACTCGGTCTCCAGTTCGTCGAGCGCGGCATCGAGCGCCGGGCCGGAATATTTCTCGCGCAGCGCGGCGCGCTCGGCCTCGTGCCGGCGGCGGTCTTCCTCTTTCACCTCCGTAGCGTTGGCGAGCATGGACCTCGGCGTCTCAAGCCCGATCCTCGCCATCGCCTCGCGAAACAGGGCGCGATCCTCCGCCATGTCGATGGCCTCGGCATTGGCGCCGATCATCTCCACCCCGTAGCGCTCCAGAATGCCCATGCGGCGCAGGCTGAGGGCGGTGTTGAGCGCCGTCTGGCCACCCATGGTGGGCAGCAGCGCATCCGGGCGTTCCTTGGCAATGATCTTCGCCACCACCTCCGGCGTGATCGGCTCTATATAGGTGGCATCAGCCAGCTCCGGGTCGGTCATGATGGTGGCTGGGTTGGAGTTGACGAGGATGATGCGGTAACCCTCTTCCTTCAGTGCCTTGACCGCCTGGGTGCCGGAGTAGTCGAACTCGCAGGCCTGGCCGATGATGATGGGGCCGGCCCCGATGATCAGGATCGACTGGATGTCGGTGCGCTTGGGCATTCGTCTTCTGGTCCGTCGCTCGCGCAAAATGCCGGGCGGGTGTCCCGTCCGGCTTGCTGTAAAGGTCTTTTGTCAAGCTAGGCGCGCCTTATAGGGGAAGGTGGAGCGCAGCGTAAGACCCTGTCGGGAAGAAAATTCCGCCTATCGGCTCATCCGTCAGCAGCGGCGTTTCTTGCCTCGGCAACTGCGGCCCCTACATGCGCACGCCGCTGCACCATCAGCAGGTAGGTTGCGGCATAGATACCGATCACCACCAGCCCCACCCACTCGATCCTGAAAGGTGTGAATTGATAGGCCATTACAAGACCAAGCTGCAGCAGAAAATGAAGTGCATAATACGATTTCCAGCCGAGTCTGCTTTTTGTCCATCCGAGGTTGAGCCCATAGAGGCGGATGAGGGAGTCGACAGAGTTGATCACGAAGACGATGCCCACGACCACCATGAACCAGTTCAGCCACGGTGGAATGACGATGCTCTGCTCGAAATAGATGTAGAGAACCGCGAACCACACCCCCAGCGGGATGGAGGGCAACAGGACCATCGCGCCGGCAAGTCGCCATGCGCTCAGGCCGCCGACGAAGATCGAAACGAATTGACCGATCATGATGCTCCAGGAAAACCACCAGAACAGATAGAACTCATGGTAGGCGGTGATCGGGCTGACAAACCTGTGCAGGTTGGAGAAATACTCGAGGAGAAGCCCCAAGTTCTCGGTTAGCCCGGATATCCCTACGCCGCTGTAGTAGTAAGCTGCTGTCATAAGTGCAACAAACGATAGAATGACAAACATGCATGTCGAACTGGTAGCAAGTACCTTCATGAAATTGATGCTACCGCTTGAATATACAGAAACTGCAATAACGAAAACAACAATCGCCCAGGATTCAGGTTGAGAAATGTTGCCAATGTAATTGGGGATAGATACCAGGAACAGGTAGCAGGTAAAGGCACATGTTGCAATGACCGTGAGGTTGTATGTGATTTTGATTGCAGGAATTTCAAATACGCGAAGCCTTGGCTCAAGAACGACGAAGTAGAACGTCGAAAGAAAATACATCAACCATACAAGTGGTCCCCACATCCCGAACTCGATCGCCAGGGGATTGGCGAAGCGATAGGCCTCCTCCGCAGCATAGGTTGGAAACTCGGTGAGCGGCAGCATGACGAGGCCCATATCGAGACCGGCCGTAAAAAGCAGGGCAACGAATGTGAACGTACCGACCGGCATCTGCCCCTGGCAACGGACCTGTCCCCAACGGAGAAGAACGAACAGGGCGCTTAAAAGCACCGCCATATAGGCGATGCTGATTATATAGCTCATGAAAAATCCTCCCAAGGTTGCAAACAAGAAGGTTATGCAATGATAAGACGATACATTTGGGCGAAGCGGCTTGGAAGGGAATTCTAGCTTATCAATGACATAAGCGCGCTGCGTGTTTGGCGCGCGCGCCCGCGCATACAGCGCCCGGAATAAATGCCTTCGGGTTCGGGATGCCGCCCCTTCTGGCCTGTGAACAAGCGGGGATGGCTGTGCACCGATGGTCGCGGCGGATCACGAAGTGATGTATAGGGCGTATGAGAGGGCTCCAACCCAATGCGCTTTTCCACCAGCTTTCTGGACGAGATTCGTGACCGCGTGCCCATCAGCCAGGTGGTGGGCAGCCGCGTGACTTTCGACCGGCGCAAGACCAATGCGGCGCGGGGGGATTATTGGGCCTGCTGTCCCTTCCATGGGGAGAAGACGCCGAGCTTCCACTGCGAGGACAGCAAGGGGCGCTATCACTGCTTCGGGTGCGGCGCGTCCGGGGATCACTTCCGCTTTCTTACCGAGCTTGAGGGGATCAGTTTCCCCGAGGCTGTCGAGCGGGTGGCGGAGATGGCCGGCGTGGCGATGCCGGCGCGCGACCCGCAGGCCGAACGCCGCGAGAAGGAGCGGGCGAGCCTTACCGATGTGATGGAGATGGCGGCGCGTTTCTTCGAGGAGCGCCTGCAGGGGCCGGAGGGCGCCGAGGCCCGCGCCTATCTGCGAGAGCGCGGCCTCTCGCCTGCCACGCAGCAGGCCTTCCGCCTCGGCTTTGCGCCCGACAGCCGCAATGCGCTCAAGGAGCATCTTGCCGGCAAGGGCGTGGCGAAGGAGCAGATCGAGGCCTGCGGGCTCGTTCGCCACGGACCGGACATCCCGGTCTCCTATGACTGGTTCCGCGGGCGCATCATGTTTCCCATCACGGATCCGCGGGGCAGGGTGATCGCCTTCGGCGGACGGGCGCTGTCGCCCGATGTGCCTGCCAAATACATGAACTCGCCGGATACCGAGCTCTTTCACAAGGGGCAGGTGCTCTACAATCATGCGCGGGCGCGCAAGGCGGCGCGCGGCGGGCCCGTCATCGCGGTGGAAGGCTACATGGATGTCATCGCGCTTGCCCAGGCGGGGGTGGAGAACGCGGTGGCGCCGCTCGGCACGGCGCTGACGGAACAGCAGCTTGAGCTTCTGTGGCGCATGGCGGAGGAGCCGGTCCTCTGCTTCGATGGCGACGAGGCCGGCCTGCGCGCGGCATGGCGGGCGGCAGATATGGCGCTGCCGATGGTGCGCGCCGGGCGCTCCCTGCGTTTTGCGCTTCTGCCGCAGGGCAAGGACCCGGACGATCTGGTGCGCGAGGAGGGGCGTGCGGCCTTCGACGCCTTGCTGGCCGAGGCGCGGCCGCTGGCTGATATTTTATGGATGCGGGAGACTTCCGGGCGGGTGTTCGACACGCCGGAACGCCGCGCCGCACTGGAACAGAGCCTGCGCGCGCTCGCCGGCCGTATCCGCGACGAGAGCGTGCGCCGGCACTATGCCCAGGACCTGCGAGAGCGCGTCAATGCCTTTTTCGGCTCCTCCCGGCAGGGGGGGCGGCATGGACCCGGCGGGCGGCCGCACGGCAGGCCGGGGGCGGCGGCGGGCCGGCTCGCCGTCTCCGAAAGCCTGGCCCGCTCGGCCATGGTGCGAGCGGCAGGCGGGCATATGCCCTTGCGCGAGGCAGCGATCATGGTGGCCGCGGTCAATCACCCCGCGCTCATCGACGAGCATTTCGATGCCATCGAAGCCCTGCCGCTGGCAAGCCGCGATCTGGCGCGTCTGCGCGCCGCGCTGCTCGATGCGTTGGCCCACGGGGCGGCGCTGGAGCGGCAGGTTCTGCGCGAGGCCGTGCAGGCGGCCGGCGCAGGCGAGGTGATGGAGCGCGCCGAGGCGCTCCTGCGCCGTGCCAACCAATGGCCGGCCTTGCCCGACGCCGCGCTGGAGGACGCGCGCGAGGCGTTTCAGCAGGCCCTGCACTTGCATCGCAGCGCCGGCTTTCTACATAAGGAACTCAAGGCGGCCGAGCACGCGCTGGCCAACGAACCGACCGAAGAGAACTATCGGCATCTAGTGGAGATTCAGGCAGAGCTGCGCAAAGTGCAGGCAACGGAAGCACTGATCGAGGGATTTGGCATTCTCTCCGGGCGCGCCGGGCGGTCCTAGAACTGCCGGGCAGAGGCTGTCGGGGCGCTGATCGCTCCGCCGGGCGGAGAGCTTGTGTGAAACGCGCTTCGGTTGCACCGAGTCGAGATTCGCTTTTTCCATGCGAATCATGGCACAGCGGCTTGACCTCGGCGCCGATTGAAGGAATCAGGGTCGATTCGGTGGGGTCTGGCACCCCGTGCAAAGCAGCGGCAGAAGGGCGCACCGCATGGACGGACCGCAAGGCCCGCCATAGCTTACGGTTAGCCGCGCGTTAAC
The DNA here is from genome assembly GCF_025398255.1 of Chelativorans intermedius. Classification (GTDB taxonomy): domain Bacteria; phylum Pseudomonadota; class Alphaproteobacteria; order Rhizobiales; family Rhizobiaceae; genus Chelativorans; species Chelativorans intermedius. The sequence continues at coordinate 446,501 of NZ_JAODNW010000001.1, forward strand.
GCCGCGCCGGGTAGAGCCCGTCAATGCGCGAATCACGCACGCGGCACGGGGCCGCTTGGCAGTTCGGGCCGGTTGGAGAAGGCAAAGCATGGCAACAAAGGAAAAGGAAGAGGTCGAGACCGAACGCGAGGCCGCTGACGGCCCGCTGCTCGACCTTTCGGATGACGCCGTCAAGAAGATGATCAAGGCCGCCAAGAAGCGCGGCTATGTGACCATGGACGAGCTGAACGCCGTTCTGCCGTCCGGCGAAGTCTCCTCTGAGCAGATCGAGGACACGATGGCGATGCTCTCCGACATGGGCATCAACGTCGTCGAAGACGAGGAAGCCGGCGAGGGCGAGGAAGAATCGTCCGATGGCGAAGAGAGCACGGAGCTTGCCGGCTCGACCGGCACAGCGCTTGCCTCGACAGCCACCAAGAAGGAGCCGACGGACCGCACCGACGATCCCGTACGCATGTACCTGCGCGAGATGGGCTCGGTGGAGCTTCTGTCGCGCGAGGGCGAGATTGCCATTGCCAAGCGCATCGAGGCCGGTCGCGAGACGATGATCGCCGGCCTGTGCGAAAGCCCGCTCACCTTCCAGGCGCTGATCATCTGGCGCGACGAGCTGAACGAGGGCAAGATTCTCCTGCGTGAGATCATCGACCTCGAGGCGACCTATGCCGGGCCCGAGGCCAAGCAGGCGCCCGTGGTGGCGCGCCCGGACGGCGAGGCCAAGCCGGCCGAGGAAAAGCCGAAGCGGGCGCGCAGCGACGACATCACCGATGTCGGCGGCGAAGCCCCCGTGGAGGAAGACGACGAGGAGGAGGACGAGGCCAATCTTTCGCTGGCGGCCATGGAGGCCGAGCTCAAGCCCGGCGTCATGGAGACCCTCGACTTCATCGCCGACACTTATGCGAAGCTGCGCAAGCTGCAGGACCAGAAGGTGGAAAGCCGGCTAGGCGACGGCGACAGCCTGTCGGACAGCCAGGAGCGCCGCTACAAGCAGCTCAAGGGCGAGCTTATCGCCGCGGTGAAGTCGCTGTCGCTCAACAACCAGCGCATCGAGACGCTCGTCGAGCAGCTCTATGACATCAACAAGCGGCTCGTGCAGAACGAGCTTCGCCTTTTCCGCCTTGCCGAGAGCTATGGTGTTACGCGCGAGGATTTCCTCGACGCCTATCAGGGCTCCGAACTCGATCCCAACTGGACGGCGAAGGTGGCCCGGCGCAGCGGCCGCGGCTGGAGGGAGTTTACCGAGAACGAGGCGGAGGCCATCGACGCGCTGCGCGCCGAGATTCAGAATCTGGCGCAGGAGACGGGCATTTCGATCGGCGAGTTCCGCCGCATCGTCAACCAGGTGCAGAAGGGCGAGCGCGAGGCGGCGATTGCCAAGAAGGAGATGGTGGAGGCCAATCTGCGCCTCGTGATCTCCATTGCCAAGAAGTACACGAACCGCGGCCTGCAGTTCCTCGACCTCATCCAGGAGGGCAATATCGGGCTGATGAAGGCGGTGGACAAGTTCGAGTACCGCCGCGGCTACAAGTTCTCCACCTATGCCACCTGGTGGATCCGGCAGGCCATCACCCGTTCCATCGCCGACCAGGCGCGCACCATCCGCATTCCCGTGCACATGATCGAGACGATCAACAAGATCGTGCGCACGAGCCGGCAGATGCTGCACGAGATCGGCCGCGAGCCGACGCCGGAGGAACTGGCCGAGAAGCTTGCCATGCCGCTTGAAAAGGTGCGCAAGGTCTTGAAGATCGCCAAGGAGCCGATCTCGCTTGAAACACCGGTCGGCGACGAGGAGGATTCGCATCTCGGCGATTTCATCGAGGACAAGTCGGCGGTGCTGCCGATCGACGCGGCGATCCAGGCCAATCTGCGCGAGACGACGACGCGGGTGCTTGCTTCGCTCACCCCGCGCGAGGAGCGTGTGCTGCGCATGCGCTTCGGCATCGGCATGAATACCGACCATACGCTTGAAGAGGTGGGACAGCAGTTCTCCGTCACCCGCGAGCGTATCCGCCAGATCGAAGCCAAGGCGCTCAGGAAGCTGAAGCACCCGAGCCGCTCGCGCAAGCTCAGGAGCTTCCTCGACAGCTAGGAAGTCTTGAAGCTTGAATGTTGACTGAAAAGCCGGGCCCTGCGCCCGGCTTTTTGCAGGGGCGGGGGCACCGGACCGATTCCCACGGATTTCTCGGCCTCGCGCGGATAGTGACGGGCGCCTTGCCGGCATCGCCTTCCAGGCGCATAGTCGAAATTGGCGGCTGGGGGGCGGATGCGCATGCGTGCGCAACAAAAGGTCCGGTGCCAGCGGCAGGATGCAGGCGCATCCGCGAGGGCACCGGGGGAGGTGTTACGTGACAACCTATATCATGCTGGTCAACTGGACCGAGCAGGGTGTTCGGAACGTGCAGGATTCGCCTTCGAGGCTCGATGCGGCAAAGAAGGTGCTCTCCGAGATGGGGGGTGCCTTTCGGGCTTTCTATCTCACCATGGGCGAATATGACATGGTGGCCGTGATGGAGGCGCCGGACGATGCAGTGGCCGCGCGTTTTGCCCTGGAGCTCGGTCGAACGGGCAATGTGCGCACCCGCACGCTGAAGGCTTTTCCGGAGGATGCCTATCGCGAGATCGTCAAGTCGCTGGGCTGATCCTCGGGTAGCCGCCGGCGGCCATCCGGCGACGGATGCCGCCGGCCGGTGCGCCCTCTCTCCGTCGACGCCCGGGTTTTCCTACCGCGAGGCGAAGCCCTATATAGCGGGTCAGGCCGCATGTGCAGAGAGAAGGATGACCCGGCAGACCACGCTGACAATCCCCACCCGCGGGCAGGGGCTCTATGAATTTACGGATCAGGCCACCCGTTTCGTGCGCGAGGCGGGTGCGGGGACCGCTCTTTTGACGGTTTTCGTGCGCCATACGTCTTGTTCGTTGCTTATCCAGGAGAACGCGGATCCGGATGTAAAGCGCGACCTGGCCGCCTTTTTTCGCCGTCTCGTGCCGCCGGCAGACGCGGCCTCCATGGATTGGATCGTTCACCGCGTCGAGGGGCCGGACGACATGCCTGCCCACATCAAGGCAGCGCTGACCCAAACGTCGCTGGGCATTCCCGTGGCCGACGGGCGCCTCGTCCTCGGTACCTGGCAGGGGCTTTATCTCTTCGAGCATCGCGACAGCCCGCACCGCCGACAGGTGGTGCTGCACCTTGGCTGAGGCGCAGGCTGGCAGCCTGCGGGCCGGCGCGTTAAGAACAGGACTGTGATAGGAGAGCGTTCATGTCATTTCTCAAAAGGCTTTTCGGCGGCGCGGGCGAAAAGGGCGGTGGTGCGAAAACCGTCGGCCAGCCGGCAGAGCACAAGGGATTCACCATCCGCGCAACACCCTTCCAGCAGGATGGGCAGTACCAGACCTGCGGCGTCATCTCGAAGGAAATCGACGGGGCGTTGAAGGAACATACGTTCATCCGCGCCGACCGCTTCCCCAGTGCCGATCTGGCTGCCGACCAGGCCCTTCGCAAAGGCCGGCAGATCATCGACGAGCAGGGGGAGGCAATCTTCGACTGAGATCGCCATTGGCCGGTCGCAGACTTTCCACCAGCACCGCCAGCGTGTCGCGAAAGGCCTGCGCATCGGCGCCAGCCGCGATGGCAAGGGCTGCCCGGTCGTAGGCGGCGGCAAGCAGGGCAGTGAGCGCGTCGAGGGGCAGGCTGCGGATGGCGCCGGAGCGCATGGCGGCGTCCAGCCCTTCGCGAAGGGTGCGGCCGCCGTGCCTGCCGTCGATGGCATCCATTGCGGCACGGCCGAGCACCGCCGGTCCGTCGAGCAGCAGAAGGCGCGTGCGGCCTGGCTTCGCCATGGCGTCCAGAAAGGCGTTGCCGCCCTTGACCAGCGCATCGAGCGGGTCGAGCGCCGACCCGGCCTGCCGTTCGATTTCCTCGGCCACATCTGCGGCTTCCTTTTCCACCACCGCCAGGAAGAGCGCCTGTTTGTCGGCGAAGTGATGGTAGAGCGCACCGCGCGTAAGGCCCGCTGACGCGACGATTTCCGGCGTGCCGGTCTCGCCATAGGACTTTTCAACGAACAGCCGGCGTGCGGCCGCAATCAGCCGGGCGCGGGTCTCGGCCGTCCGTTCGCGATTGCTGCGGCGGAGGATTTTCTGTTGCATACATGCAGCCTGTATGTTAGTTAGAAACATACAGATTGTATGTCAATGCAAACAACGAGGAAACCCCTCATGAAGTCTCTGAGCTATTATCCCGTCATCCTGACGGGCGATGTGGCCGCAACGGCGGCATTCTATCGTCACCACCTCCGTTTCGAGGCGGTTTTCGAGAGCAACTGGTACATCCACTTGCGCTCCGGCGAGGATGAGCAAGTCAACCTCGCGATTCTCGACGGAGAGCACGCCACCATTCCACCCTCCGGGCGCGGGCGGACCTCGGGGCTGATCCTGAATTTCGAGGTGGAAGACGTGGACGGCGAATATGAACGCGCGCGGGCGGCAGGGTTGCCGATCCTTCAGGAATTGCGCGACGAAGAGTTCGGCCAGCGCCATTTCATCACCGCCGACCCCAACGGCGTGCTCATCGACATCATCAAGCCGATACCGTTTGCCGCGGAGTTCGCCGCGCGCCATGGAATGGAGGTGCCGCAGCAGTAGAGGCAGCGGGTCGGGTGAAGACTGCTTCGCAGGGCTCGCCCGTCAATGGCCGGCTTCCTTATGGCCGATTTGCAGGCTGAATCGAAGAGGCCTGGCTCAAGTCATCTCTGAGCCAGGCCTCTTAAATTCTTGAATTGTTTCCGGCAATAGTGAACCACTGCCGGTCACGCCTCTAAGCGTTGACGATCTCGACCAGCTCCAGGTCGAACACCAGATCATGGCCTGCCAGCGGATGGTTTGCATCGACGGTCACCTGCATGTCGTCGATCTCCACCACGGTCAGCGGAATCTGCCGCCCGTCCTCGGTGGAGGCCTGCAGGCTGGCGCCGATCCGCAGGTCGAGATCCTTGGGGAATGCCTCGCGCGGCACGCTTTGCACCTGGCGCTCGTCGCGCGGGCCGTATGCCTCCTCCGAAGGAACGGTGACGGTGGACTTCTCGCCGACCTGCATCCCCTCTATGCACTTCTCCAGGCCGGGGATGATCTGCCCGGCGCCGACCTGAAACTGCAGCGGCTCGCGGCCCTCGGAGGAATCGAACTGGGTGCCGTCCGTCAGCTTGCCCGTATAGTGAATGCGCACGACGTCGCCGGTTTTGGCCTGGCTCATGGGTGGCTCTCTTGTGTCTCGGTGTGACAGTTCCTGGCGCGGGAAATTTTCATCGCAATCCGATTTCAGTCCATCCGCGCCGACGAATGGGCCGCGCCAGAATGTGCCGCAGCCTCACGAGCGAGGGTAGGGCATGTGCCGGCGATGTAAACCCCGCCGGGCACATTTTTCTCTCGTTCTTTCGTGTTGACGGTGCGAGCGCGACTACCTGCCCACGATTGCCCAGCGTATCCCGAAGGGGTCGGTGAGCTCGCCATATCGGTCGCCCCAGAACATCCTTTCGAGCGGCATGGTCACGACCATGCCCTCGGTCTTCGAAGCCCGCTCCCACCACAAGTCCACATCGTCGACGCAAAGCGTCAGCGTAAATGAGCCGGGTTTTTCATGCGGGCGGCCATATTCCGGATAAGGATCGCTCAGCATGAGCGAGCCATCGTTGATGTAGAGGTGCAGGTGCATGGTGCGGCCCTTATCGTCTTGCGGATGGCGCGCCACCTCCCTGGCGCCGAAGGCTTTCTGATAGAGAGCCGCGGCCTTCGACGCGCCGTCTACCATCAGATAGGGGATAACGCCGCCGCGCGGTTCGCCGGTCTCGCCGGGGGCCAGTTCGATTGCCGACATTTCGTGCTCCTTTTGTCTGAAAGGCCCGCGCCCCGGGCCCTTCAAAGGACGGGCTCGGCGGTTGCAACCCGACAGCCGGCAATGAAGAAAAAAGCGGCCGCACCAAAGGGGGGAAATCGATGCGGCCGCAAGGCGGATCAGGAGGATGGAGCAGACAGCGGCCTTTCGACGTCTCCCGCCGGTCTCGCACCTTCGCGACGCAGGATGCCGATGACGAGCAAGGCGGTCGCCGCGGTGATGACGGCGGCCGTAAGGCTTGTGAACACCAGCCCATGGGTGAAGGCCGCGCGGGCGGTGGCGAGCAGCGGCGCCCCCACCGCCTCGGGCACCATGCCCGCCGCGGCACGCGCCCCGCCCAGCGTGTCACGCGCGATCTCCGCCAGCGACGCCGGCAGCTCGACCGGGCTGACGGTCTCCATGGCATTGCGGTAGACGGCGGTCACAAGGCTTCCCAATACCGCGATGCCGAGCGCCCCGCCCAGTTCGGCCCCGGTCTCGGATATGGCGGAAGCAGCACCCGCGCGCTCCGGCGGCGCGGCGCCGACGATCAGATCCGTCGTCAGCGTGAAGACCGGCGCAAGGCCAAGCGAAAACAGCGTGAAGGCCGCGATCAGCGCAACGAGGTTCCGCGCATCTGCTGCCATGGCGACGGCCGCAAAGCCGGCCGCTGCGACCAGCAGACCGCTCGCCATGACAAACACCGGACGGGCAAGTGCGGTGAGCCGGGATGTCATCATCGAGCCGAGGATGAAGGCGAGACTGGAGGGCAGGGACCACACGCCCGCCTCAAGCGGGGTGAGATCGAGCACGAGCTGCAGATACTGACCGATGAACAGGAAGGAACCGAAGGCGACGAACAGGCTGAGCAGGTTCGTGACGAGGGCGGCGCTGAAGGCGGGCCTGCGAAACAGGTCGATGTCGATCAGCGGGTCGGCGAGGCGCTTCTGCCGTCGCACGAAAACGTAGCCGAGCGCAAGGCCGACGGCGATGGTGAGCACGGCCGGCGCGCCAAATCCCTGCTCTGCCACCCATTTGATGCCATAGATTACGGACAGCACCGCGGCGAGCGAAAGAATGGCGCTCGCTATGTCGATACGTCCGGCATTCGGGTCGCGGAACTCGGGCAGCAGAATCGGGGCGACCGCCAGGAGAACGATCATGACCGGCACGGCAATCAGGAACACCGAACCCCACCAGAAATACGCAAGCAGAACGCCGCCCACGAGAGGACCGATGGCCGCGCCCGCCGAATAGCTGGAGATCCAAACGCCGATGGCAAAGGTGCGCTCCCGGGGATCGTGGAACATGTTGCGCAGGAGCGAAAGGGTGGAAGGAGCCAGGGTGGCGGCGGCAACGCCCAGGATGGCGCGGGCGGCAATCAGCATCTCTGCGCTGGTGGCGAAGGCAGCAAACACCGAAGCAGCGCCGAAGGCGGTGGCACCAATCATCAGCAGCCTGCGCCTGCCGATGCGGTCGCCCAGCGTGCCCATGGTGATCAAGGCGCCGGCAACCAGAAAACCGTAGATGTCGACAATCCACAGAAGCTGGGCGCTCGACGGCTTCAGATCGACACTGAGCGCGGGAACGGCCAGGTTGAGCACCGTCATGTCCATCGAATAGAGAAGGCAGGGAAGGGCAAGGACGGCGAGGCCGATCCACTCGCGCCGGCCTGCGCGCGGCGCCTCGACAGGAATGTTCATCGCAAAGACCTTTCTGGCATCGTCATGGGGCGAAGGCACTCGGTACGACCTCAACCAAGGTCGAGGTCAAGAGATCTTGTCGGCGCCCGCGGAAGAGAGCTCTCGCAGGCGCCGCAATCGCGACCGGCTGTCCAGGGCGCAGTCGCGCCATCGACCTCATGCCACAGTGCTGCTGTCAGCCTTGTGTCAGGAACGCAGCACGCGTTTCGCGCCGGGAAACGGCCTCGCCGTCTTTTCCTTCCTGCGAGCCCTCAGGCGGATTTGGTCCGGGTGTCTGTGTTCCCTTTGGCGCTCAGCCGGTCGATGTGCTGGCGGATGTGGGCTGCTTCCGCGGGCGTGCGCGCCAGCGCGATGGCCTTGTCGAAGGAGATGCGCGCTTCCTCGTGGCGGCCGAGCTCCTTCAGCAGCGCGCCGCGCACGCCGTGAAAGTAGAAATAGCTCGACAGCCGCTCCTCCAGCGGTTCGATGAGCAGGAGGGCGGCCTGGGCGCCCTGTACCTTGAACACGGCGACGGCGCGGTTGAGCCGCACGATCGGGGAAGGCTGGTAGCGCTCCAGCATCTGGTAGAGAAGGTTGATTTCCTGCCAGTCCGTGTCTTCCGGCCGCTCGGCGCGCGCATGCAGCGCGGCAATGGCGGCCTGGAGCTGATAGGGTCCGGGCCTGCGGTGGCGCAGGGCCTTTTCGATGAGCGCCAGCCCTTCGGCGATCTTGTCGCGATCCCACAGCCGGCGGTCCTGGTCTTCCAGAAGCACGATGCCGCCGTCGGCATCCAGCCGGGAGGGCGTGCGGGCATGTTGCAGCAGCATGAGGGCGGCAAGGCCCATGATCTCCGGTTCGGCCGGGAAGAGCCGCAACAGCAGGCGGGCAAGCCGGATCGCCTCATCGCACAAGGGTGCGCGCACATGCGCCTCGCCGCCGCTTGCCGAATAGCCCTCGTTGAAAAGCAGGTAGAGCATGGCCGCCACGGCCGCCAGCCGCTCGGCGCGCGCCGCTGCATCAGGCGCGGCAAAGGGCACGTCGGCGGCGCTCACACGGCGCTTGGCGCGCGTGATGCGCTGCTCCATTGCCCGCTCGTTGACGAGAAAGGCATGGGCGATCTCGGCCACGGTCAGACCGCAGACGATGCGCAGCGCCAGCGCCACCTGCTGCGTGGCGGGCAGGTCTGGATGACAGCAGATGAACATCAGGCGCAGGATGTCGTCACGATAGTGCGAATCGTCGAGCCGTTCGGCCATATCGGCCTCCGCATCCCCCAGATCGGAGATCACCTCGTCGGGGGGCAGGGCGGTGTTGCGGCTGTCGCGACGTACCGCGTCGAGCGCCGCGTTGCGCCCCACGAAGATGAGCCAGGCGGCCGGATCGCGTGGCGGCCCCTTGAGCGGCCAGGTCTTCAAGGCGCGCAGACAGGCTTCCTGAAATGCCTCCTCCGCCCGGTCGAGGTCGCGAAAATAGCGCAGGAGCGCGCCCATCGCCTGCGGGCGGGCGCCGGTCAGCACGGCCTCGATCCAGGAGGTCTCGGTCATGGCGCAGCCTTGGCCGTTTGCGGAAGAACGCCCTTCTCAAAGAGCCGCAGGGGACGGATCTCGAAGGTGCAGGTCTCACCCTCCTTCAGCCGCTTGCCGAATTCCACCACTTCCTCCAGATTGTCGCACTCGACGATGTAGAAGCCCAGAAGCTGCTCCTTGGTCTCGGCAAAGGGGCCGTCGAGAACGAGCTGCTCCCCGCCCGAAGAACGCAGCGTGGTGGCGGCGGAGGTGGGCATGAGGCGGATGGCCGGTCCCATCCGGCCCTTTTCGACAAGTTCCTGAGCGACGCGCTTGCGCTTCTCCAGCACAGCATCGTCCTCGGCCTTGGACCAGCCGGTGACGACATTCTCGTCATGGTAGCACAGGATGGCATAAAGCATGGATGATCACCTCGTCGGTTGGAAGACGCGGCAGGATGCGCCAATCCGACAGCAGGCGTCGAGGATTTTGTGCAGGGTCTGGCGGTCGCTTTCTCCTTGCACGCTCGCGCAATCGGGGTATCTAGTCGGCGCCGAGACAGAGAGGACCACCCTTCGCGACCCGGCCATCCACTGGAAAGTCGGCGACGACGCTTCCTGACAACGGGCGATCCTGATAGCGAGGCGGTGTTACAGCGCGGAGCCTGCCGATGTTCGCCAATACTTTTCCCGACAAGGCGCTGATTGCCGAGACGGTCGCCAAGATGCTGCTTGAGATCGAGGCCGTCCATATTCGTGCCGACAAGCCCTTCACCTTTACCTCTGGCATCGCCAGCCCAGTCTATATTGATTGCCGCAAGCTCATCTCCTATCCGCGCATCCGCTCTGCGGTCATCGACTTCGGCGCCTCGGAGGTCCTGCGCGAGGCGGGTTTCGAGCAGTTCGATGCGGTCGCCGGCGGTGAGACGGCGGGCATTCCCTTCGCCGCCTGGCTTTCCGAGCGGCTCGGCCTGCCGATGATCTATGTGCGCAAGAAGCCCAAGGGCTTCGGGCGCAATGCTCAGATCGAGGGCACGCTCTCGGAGGGCGCGCGGGTGCTTCTGGTGGAGGACCTGACCACCGATGGCGGCAGCAAGATCCGCTTTGCCGAGGCGATCCGCAATGCCGGGGCGCGTGTCACCGACACCTTCGCCGTCTTCTATTACGGCATCTTCCCCGACACGCCCGACCGGCTGAAGAGTGCAGGCATGCGGCTGCACTATCTGACGACCTGGTGGGACGTGCTGGACGCCTGCCGAAAGCAGAACCGGTTCACCGTCGAGGCGCTGAACGAGGCAGAGCGCTTCCTGAACGAGCCGCTGGCATGGTCGGCCGCTCATGGCGGCATTGCGGCGCTGCCCAACAATCAGAATTGACGTTGACGTAAAAGTTATTCTAAGAATTCTCCAGTCAGAAACACAAGGGGAGCATGACTCGTGCCGCAAAGCGGCATAGGCTTTCCGCTGTGATGCCTGAGAGCTGGAGGAACGGACATGTCGCTTGCCGGTAAGACGCTTTTCATTTCCGGCGGCAGCCGGGGCATCGGTCTTGCCATTGCGCTGCGCGCGGCGCGCGAGGGTGCGAACGTCGCCATCGCCGCCAAGACGGCGGAACCGCACCCCAAGCTGCCGGGCACGATCCACACCGCCGCGGGCCAGATCGAGGAGGCGGGCGGCAGGGCCTTGCCCATTCTCTGCGATGTGCGTTTCGAAGAGCAGGTGGAAGATGCGGTGGCGGCGACGGTGGAGGCCTTCGGCGGCATCGACATCTGCATCAACAATGCCAGCGCCATCCACCTGACCGGCACGCTGAAGACGGATATGAAGCGCTTCGATCTGATGCATCAGATCAACACGCGCGGCACTTTCCTGGTCTCCAGGGCGTGCATTCCGCATCTCAGGAAGGCGGACAATCCGCACATCCTCAACCTTGCCCCGCCGCTCGACATGAAGGCGAAATGGTTCAAGCACCACGTCGCCTATTCGATCGCCAAGTTCGGCATGTCCATGTGCACCCTGGGCATGAGCGCCGAGTTCGCCGGTGACGGCATCGCTGTCAACGCGCTCTGGCCGCTGACGGCCATCGACACCGCGGCGGTGCGCAACGTCCTGGGCGGGGAGGCCATGGCCAAGCGCTGCCGCTCGCCCGAGATCGTGGCGGACGCCGCCTGTGCCATTGTGAAGCGGCCGGCTCGCGCGTGCACCGGGAACTTCTTCATCGACGAGTTGGTGCTGCGCGAGGAGGGGGTGACGGATTTCTCCAGATATGCCCCCGGCATCACCGGCCCGCTGATCGCGGACTTCTTCGTTCCCGACGAGGTGCTGGCCAAGACCGACACCGAACTGCGCGTGATGGGCAAGGCCTAGTGGTGCGATCCCAACAGATGGTACCCATCTGTTGGGAAAAATCGCCCCACCAGACCACTAGGCACTTTCGCCTGTCGAAACAGCAGCAGGCGCGGCCCGGCAACAGTTGCAAACGGGAAGCGAACATCTATATTCCGGCGCGAGCTTCGTTGGGGCGGCGATGCCGGCCCTTTTTCCGCACATTTCTTGGGAGTTCTTCATGTTTGTGACACCGGCATATGCCCAGACGGGCGCAGGCGCCCCGGATATTTTCGTCAGCATTCTGCCCTTCGTGCTGATCTTCGTCATCATGTACTTCCTCATTATCCGGCCGCAGCGCCAGCAGATGAAGAAGCGCCAGGAAATGCTGGCGGCCGTGCGTCGTGGCGATACGGTGGTCACGGGCGGCGGGCTTGTCGGCAAGGTGACCAAGGTGATCAACGACGGTGAGCTGGAGGTCGACCTGGGCAACGGCGTGAAGGTCACCGCGCTGCGCTCGATGCTGGCCGACGTGCGCACAAAGAGCGAGCCGGCGGCGGCAGCCGACAAGACCGCCAAGAAATAGCCCCATTGCGGGCGGAAGGCCGTTTCGGAGCCCCAACGAGAAGAGGCAGCATGTTATATTTTTCGCGCTGGCAGACGATCCTGATTTGGCTGGCCGTCGCGCTGGGCATCGTCTATGCGGCTCCCAACGTCCTTCCGCAATCCTATTTCGCTTCGCTTCCCGGCTGGGCGCCCTCGCGCCCGATGACACTCGGCCTCGATCTGCAGGGCGGTTCCCATATCCTCCTGCAGATCGACCGGCAGGAGCTGATCCGCGAGCGGCTGGTCAGTGCGCGGGATGACGTGCGCCGCATCCTGCGCGATGAGCGCATCGGCTATACGGGCCTGTCGATCTCCGACCGGGCGGTGCAGGTGCGCATCCGCGACAACGACCAGGTGCAGGCGGCACGCGAGGCGCTCGGCGAGCTCGCACAGCCCGTCACCTCCGGGCTTTTCGGTTCGGGACAGGTGAGCGAGCTTGCGATGTCGGAGCCCGAGCCCAGGCTCCTGCGGCTCCAGCTGACCGAGGAGGGCATTGTCTACAGGCTGTCCAGCGCGCTGGCGCAGTCGATCGAGGTTGTCAGCCGTCGCGTCAACGAACTGGGCACCACCGAGCCGGTGATCCAGCGCCAGGGCGACGACCGTATCCTCGTGCAGGTGCCCGGCCTCGATGATCCGCAGCGCCTGAAGGACCTTCTCGGCCAGACCGCGCGCCTTACCTTCCAGATGGTCGACCAGTCCGTGCCGGTGCAGGAGGCCATCGAAGGCAGACCGCCGCCGGGCACCTCCATCATGTATTCGACCGACGATCCGCCGGTGCCCTACATCATCGAGGACCGGGTGATCGTCTCCGGCGAGGATCTGGTCGATGCCCAGGCCACCTTCGACCAGCGTACCAACGAGCCGGTGGTTTCCTTCCGTTTCGACACACGGGGGGCCACGCGGTTTGGCCAGGCCACGCAGGAGAATGTCGGCCGCCTCTTCGCCATCATTCTCGATGGCCAGGTGATCTCGGCACCGCAGATCCGCGAGCCCATCCTCGGCGGGAGCGGCCAGATCTCCGGCAATTTCACCGTACAGAGCGCCAATGACCTTGCCGTTCTTCTGCGCGCCGGCGCGCTGCCGGCCACGCTGACGGTGGTGGAAGAGCGCACGGTGGGACCGGGGCTCGGCCAGGATTCCATCGAGGCCGGCAAGACGGCGTCCATCATCGGCGCCGTGCTGGTCGTCGCCTTCATGATCGCCGCCTACGGGCTGCTTGGTATCTTTGCCGTCGTCGCGCTGCTTGCCAACATCTGCATGATCGTGGCGATTCTTTCCGGTCTCGGGGCGACGCTCACACTGCCGGGCATCGCCGGCATCGTGCTGACCATGGGCATGGCTGTCGATTCAAACGTGCTCGTCTTCGAGCGCATACGCGAGGAGCGGGCGGCGGGCCGGTCGCTCATCCAGGCCGTCGACGCCGGCTTTTCCAAGGCGCTCGGCACCATTGTCGATGCCAATGTCACGACGCTGATTGCCGCCGTCATCCTGTTCTTCCTCGGAACGGGCCCGGTGCGCGGCTTTGCGGTGACGCTGGCCATCGGCATCCTGACCACCGTATTCTCCGCCTACACGCTGACGCGCTGGATGATTGCCGAGTGGGTGCGGCGGCGGCGCCCGAAGGAGCTGCCGCGCCTGCCGCTGCAGTTCGTGCCGACCGAGACGGCCTTCAGGTTCATGTGGCTGCGCCGGATGACCTTCACGCTGTCGGCCGTCGCCTCGATCGCCGCCCTTTCGCTGTTCGTCACCCTGGACATGAACTACGGCATCGACTTCAAGGGCGGGTCGAGCATCGAGGTGCAGGCGCGCGAGGGCGACGCCGACATTGCCGATATCCGCAGCCGGCTGTCCGGGCTCAATCTCGGCGAGGTGCAGGTGCAGGAATTCGGCGACCCGCGTGAGGCGCTGATCCGGGTGCAGGCTCAGGATGGCGGCGACAATGCCGAGCAGAGCGTGATTGCCAAGGTGCGCGACGAGCTGGAGGCCGATTACAACTTCCGCCGTGTCGAGGTGGTGGGGCCGACGGTCTCGAACGAGCTTGCGCGCGCCGGCACCATCGCCGTGCTCGTGTCGCTTCTGGCCATCCTCATCTACATCTGGCTGCGCTTTGAATGGCAGTTTGCCGTGGGCGCCATTCTGGCCACACTGCACGATGTCATCATGACGGTCGGTTTCTTCGTGATCACCGGAATGGAGTTCAATCTGTCGAGCATCGCCGCGATCCTGACCATCGTCGGCTACTCGCTGAACGATACGGTGGTGGTCTACGACCGCGTGCGCGAGAATTTGCGCCGGTTCAAGAAGATGCCGCTGCCGCAGCTTCTCGACCTGTCGATGAACCAGACGCTGTCGCGCACCCTGATGACGTCGGTGACAACGCTTCTTGCGCTGGTCTCGCTGTATATCTTCGGCGGGGAGGTCATCCGCTCCTTCACCGCGGCGATGATCTTCGGTGTGCTCATAGGCACCTATTCGTCGATCTTTATCGCCGGGCCGTTGCTCATCCTCTTCAGGATGCGGCCTTCGACGGCCGAGACGGCGGATGAGGAAAAGGGCGCCGGAGAGGTCGCGGCCAAGGGATGAGCGGCGGTCTGCAAATCCGCGCGGCCCATTTTCCCGGCCGCGCTGCCATCGACGCCTATGGCAATGGCGGTTTCCGCTTTGCCGAGATGTCGCATCGCGGCTCGATCCTGTGCCTGCCCTCGGGAATCCATGGCTGGGCGGCGGACGATCCGACCACGCTCGACGAGGAGGATTTTGCCCGCCCATTGGCTGAGGCCGGGGCAATCGAGATCCTGCTTGTGGGAACCGGCAGACAGCTTCTGCCGTTGCCGCCCGAGCTTCGCGCCCGGCTCAGGGAGGCGGGAATGGCGGTCGAGACCATGGCGACGGGGGCGGCGGTGCGCACCTTCAACGTGCTTCTGGCCGAAGAGCGCGCGGTGGCGGCGGCGCTGATCGCCGTCGATTGACATGAGCCCGACCGATTCCGAGGTGCTCGCCGTCGTCCGACAGGGCGACCCGGATCGTTATCTGGCCACGCTCTATGCGCCCGCGGTCCACCGTTCCGCGCTTCTCGCGCTCTATGCCTTCAATGTCGAGGTTGCGGCGGTGCGCGAGCGCATCAGCCAGCCGCTTCCCGGCGAGGTGCGGCTGCAATGGTGGCGCGACGTGCTGTCGGCCGGCGACGCGGCGGCGGCCGGCGGCCACCCGGTGGCCACGGCCCTTCTGGAAGCGATCGGGACATACCACCTGCCGCTTTCCACCTTTCAGAACATGCTCGAAGCCCGCGTCTTCGACCTCTATGACGATCCGATGCCGAGTCGTACGGATCTGGAAGGCTACTGCGGCGAGACGGCTTGCGCGCTCATCCAGCTTTCCGCGCTCGTCCTCGATGCAGAGGCTGCGGCCGGCACAGCGCATCTGGCCGGTCATGCCGGCTGCGCGCAGGCGATTGCCGGCCTCCTGCGGCTTCTGCCCATCCATCGCCGGCGCGGGCAATGCTACGTTCCGCTCGACATCCTGCAGGCAGCAGGCACGACGCGCGACGCGTTTGTCGGCGGCGCGGACCGCGAGAGTGCGGCGCGCGCCGTGGCGGCGATGGCGGCACTCGGCCGCGAGCATCTCAAGGCGTTTCGCGAAGGCGCGGGCGACCTGCCTGCCAGTCTTCGCCCGGCCTACCTGCCCGTGGCACTGGCCGGCGCCTATCTGGAGCGCATCGAAAGGGGGGCGGCGGACCCGCTGGAAGAGACTGCCGGCATCTCGCCGCTGCGGCGCCACTGGCTGCTTCTCGGCCACGCCATGCGGGGCTGGCGCGGCTGAGCTTGCCGCCTGTTACTCTGCGGCCGCCTGCGCCGGGATGCCGAGCCAGGCACGGCAGTCGGCCAGCGCACGCGCCGTCATTGCGCGCTTCTTGGCCAGCGTCTTTTCCTTCCCGCGCAGGCGCTTGCCCTCGGGTTTCGGAATCTCGACCGGCGGGAAGAGGCCGAAATTGACGTTCATCGGCTGGAAGGAACGCTTGCCCGGCTCGTCATCGGCCAGGATGTGCCCGCCGGTAATGTGGTTCAAAAGCGCGCCGAAGGCAGAGGTGGGCGGGGGTGGCGCGATGGGCCGGCCCAGGCGTTCGGCAGCGGCGAAACGGCCGGCGACAAGCCCCATCGCAGCACTTTCCACATAGCCTTCGCAGCCGGTGATCTGGCCGGCAAAACGCAGACCGGGCCGGGCTTTGAGCTGCAGCGTGCCGTCGAGCAGTGCCGGCGAATTGATGTAGGTATTGCGGTGCAGGCCACCCAGCCGGGCGAACTCGGCGTTCTCAAGCCCGGGAATCATGCGGAAGATGCGCACCTGTTCGCCATATTTCAGCTTTGTCTGGAAGCCGACCATGTTGTAGAGCGTGCCCAGCGCATTGTCCTGGCGAAGCTGCACCACCGCATAGGGCTTTTCGTCGGGCTTGTGGGCGTTGGTCAGCCCCATGGGCTTCATCGGCCCGTGCCGCAGCGTTTCGCGTCCGCGCTCGGCCATCACCTCGATGGGCAGGCAGCCGTCGAAGTAGGGCGTTCCCTCCCATTCCTTGAAGGCGGTTTTCTCGCCCGCCAGCAGGGCATCGACGAAGGATTCGTACTGGGCCCTGGTCATCGGGCAGTTGATATAGTCCTTGCCGGTGCCCCCGGGGCCCACCTTGTCGTAGCGCGACTGGAACCAGGCGACGTTCATGTCGATGGTGTCGAAATGTACGATCGGCGCGATGGCATCGAAGAAGGCCAGCGCCTCCGCACCCGTGGCGTCGCGAATCGCCTCGGCCAGGGAGGGCGAGGTGAGGGGGCCGGTGGCGATGATGACCTGGTCCCACTCGGCTTGTGGCAGGCCCGCCACCTCCTCGCGCACGACGGTGATGAGAGGATGCTCTTCGATGGCCCGCGTGACGGCCTGCGAAAAGCCTTCCCGGTCAACCGCCAGTGCGCCGCCAGCCGGCACCTGGTTCGCATCGCCTGCGCGCATGATGAGAGAGCCGGCCAGCCGCATCTCGGCATGCAGCAGGCCCACTGCATTGGTCTGCGCGTCGTCTGAGCGAAAGGAATTGGAGCAGACGAGCTCGGCAAGCCCGTCGGTCTTGTGCGCATCCGTGCCGCGCACGGGGCGCATCTCATGCAGGATCACGGGCACGCCGGCCTGCGCAGCCTGCCAGGCCGCTTCCGAGCCCGCGAGCCCGCCACCGATCACGTGAATAGGGGCGTGTGTCATGCCGTCCGAGATAGGGCCAAGGCCGCGCGAATGCAACGCGGCAGAAGGCAGAAGACAAAAAACAACACCCGCCGGGGGAGGAGGTCCGGCGGGTGTCGTTATGTTGGCCGTCTGCCGGGAGGAGTAGCAGGCGGCCTTATTCGTCAGGGTCGGGAGGAGGTAACCCTGGCGAAACTCAATTCGTCAGAGCGACTTGCGCGCCACGTAGGGGATATCGCTCCGGCTGATGCCGAGATCGTTGAGCTCCCGCGTCGAGAGGCGGCTCAGCTCATTGACCGTCTGCCGGTAGCGGCGCCAGTTGCGGTAGTTGCGGATCAGGTTCATCGTCTTGCTCGCTTTCGTTCGTTCCGGTTCGTCCAACCGTCTTGCGAGCTACAAATAAGGGTGTTGCGCGCATAT
Organism: Chelativorans intermedius; assembly: GCF_025398255.1. Lineage (GTDB taxonomy): Bacteria > Pseudomonadota > Alphaproteobacteria > Rhizobiales > Rhizobiaceae > Chelativorans > Chelativorans intermedius. Next base: position 464,123 of record NZ_JAODNW010000001.1, read on the forward strand.
CAGAAGAGCTATTGTTGCATGGCAGCATTGCGTATTGTGCATCGCATCATAAGCCCGTCACGAAGCCGCCACGAAGCGCCTTACCGGCGCCACAGTCGTGCCTTGGGCAACACATTTGCCGGCATGCCGGGCCGCCCTGCGGTCTGCGGCCAAAAAAGCCCGAATTTCAGGCAATTTTCCTTTGAACGGCCGGGGGCAGGTGATATAGAACCCCGCGCTTTCGGGAGCAGCGGCTTTCGCAAAGCGGGTGTGGTGGAACTGGTAGACACGCAGGATTTAGGTTCCTGTGGCGCAAGCCGTGGGGGTTCAAGTCCCTCCACCCGCACCAGGCCCACCCCGAGCGGGATCTTTCGGCAGGCTGAACGGTGAAAGGCCGTCGGGCAGCGGCGCTGAACGGAACACAAAGGTTTTAGGATGCAGGTTAGCGAGACACTCAATTCAGGCCTGAAGCGCGAGATCAAGGTCACCGTGCCGGCCAAGGATATGGAAGCCAGGCTCATGGAGCGCCTGGAGGATGCCAAGACCAAGGTCCGGCTGAAGGGGTTCCGCCCGGGCAAGGTGCCCGTGCAGCACCTGCGCCGAATCTATGGCAAGTCCTTCATGGCCGAGGTGGTCAACGAGATTCTGTCCGATTCCTCCCGCTCCATTCTCGAGGAGCGCGGCGAAAAGCCGGCCATGCAGCCCGAGATCTCGATGACCGAGGACGAGAAGGAAGCGGAAAAGGTTCTGGCCGGCGCCGCCGATTTCGAGTTCTCGATGAGCTATGAGGTCATCCCGCCTATCGAGATCAAGGACTTCTCCGAGATCAAGATCACCCGCCCGGTCTATGACGTGCCGGATGAGGAGGTGGAGGAACAGGTCAGGCGCGTGGCCGATTCCGCGCGCACCTACGAGCCAAAGGAGGGCGCGGCGAAGGAGGGCGACAAGCTCACCATCGACTACGAGGGAAAGATCGACGGCGAGCCCTTCGACGGCGGCTCGGCCACCGACTCGGAGCTGGTGATCGGCATGGGCCATTTCATCCCCGGCTTCGAGGAGCAGCTCGTGGGCCTCAAGGCGGGCGACACCAAGACCGTGAAGGTGACCTTCCCGGAGGACTATGCCGCCGCGCATCTGGCCGGCAAGGAGGCCGAGTTCGACGTGACGGTCAAGCAGGTTGCCGAGGCCGAGGAGCTGGTGATCGACGACGCGCTGGCCGAGAAGCTGGGCCTCGAGTCGGCCGACAAGCTGCGCGAGATCGTGCGCGGCCAGCTCGAAAGCCAGTTTGGTCAGTTCACCCGCCAGAAGGCCAAGCGCCAGCTTCTCGATGCACTGGATGAGATCTACAAGTTCGAGGCGCCGTCGAAGCTGGTCGATGCCGAGTTCGAGAATATCTGGCAGCAGGTCATGCGCGACCTGGAGCGGGCGGGCCGCACCTTCGAGGACGAAGAGACCACCGAGGAGGAGGCGCGCGAGGAATACCGCAAGCTGGCGGATCGGCGCGTGCGCCTCGGCCTGGTGCTTGCGCAGATCGGCGAAGAAGCGAAGATCCAGGTTTCCGACGAGGAGATGCAGCGGGCGCTGTTCGACACGATCCGCCGCTATCCTCAGCATCAGCAGCGGGAAATCTATGAGTTCTATCGCCAGAACCCGCAGGCGCTTGCCAGCATCCGCGCGCCGCTGTTCGAGGAGAAGGTGATCGACCATCTGCTCACGCAGATCGATGTCACCGACAAGAAGGTGAGCCGCGAGGAACTGCTGGCAGACGATGAGGACGAGGCGGAAACGCCCAAGCCGGCAGAAAAGAAGAAGGCGGCACCCAAAAAGAAGGCTGCCGCCAAATCCAAGAAGGCGGATGCGGAATAACAGCCGAGCCAAGCATGGATGAACAGACCCCCGGTCCGAAAGGGCCGGGGGTTTTTGCTAGAGATAATCGCTGATCCGGCGGCCGGCGGAGATAAATGTCAGCGGGTCGATGGCCCGGCCGTCGCGGCGTACCTCGTAGTGCAGATGCGGGCCCGTCGAGCGGCCGCTGCTGCCCGCATGACCGACCAGCGAGCCCGCCTCCACCGTCTCTCCGGGCTTTACCAGGATGCGGCTCAGATGGGCATAGCGGGTGGTCAGCCCGTCTCCATGATCGATTTCCACCATGCGGCCATAACCGCCGTTCCAGCCGGCCGAGACAACCGTGCCAGCGCCGGTGGCGCGGATCGGCGCGCCCTGCCGGGCGCGGAAATCGATGCCGGAGTGATAGGCCTTCCGCCGGAGGATCGGGTCGCGGCGCATTCCGAAGCCGCTGGTCACGGCTGCGCCCGGCACCGGATTGGCGATCGGCACGCGCCGCGCCGTCTGCCGCAACGCAGCAAGCCGCCGCAAGGCTTCGTCAAGCTCCTGAACCCGGTCGTCGAAATCCGCTTCCTCGGCGGCGATCAGCGGGCCACCCATATTCGTCTCGCCATAGTCGTCGGCAAGCGGGATGCCGGCTTCCGCCAGCGCCTCGGCGATTGTCTCCGCCGTTCGGTAGGCGCGTTCGGCAAGGGTTTCCACGCGCGCAACCTGCTCGGCTTCCATTTCGTTCAGCGTATGGGTGATCGAGGCGAACATGCGCTTGGCACCTTCCGGCTCGACCGTCTGGCGGCGTATCGGCCAGGGCAGGCGGGAGGGCCTGCTTGTGGCGGCAAAGGCGGTTGCGGTGGTCATGCCGTCGAGGCCGGGCATGACTTCCCCTGCCGCGGCATGGCTGTCAGGACGCGGGGAGGGGACGGGAACGTCTTCCGGGCCGGTCAGTCCGGCCGCCCGTTCCAGCACGGGGCGCAGCCGGGCATGGCGTTCCTTCAATTCCTCCTGCCGGTGAATGAGCTCGCCCATCTTGCGCTGCATGAGCTGCTGGTCGAGAAGCTGGCGGCTGGTCACCCGGTCGAGCTCGGCGCGGAGGACGGCAATGCGTTCTTCGTAGGTCTGGCGCAGCTCGACCTGCCGCGCCATGGCCGCGCCCAGAAGGTCGTCGCGCATCACCCAGTAGGCGGTCGCGGCAATATAGCTGGCGGAGGCCGCCGCGATCAGAACGCTGGCGGCGGCCGCCATCCAGGGACGGACGGTGAAATAGCGAATGTCGTCACCGCGTGCGATGATGATCGTGGCAGGTTTCTTGCGCCTGCCGGAAGAACCGGCCCCCTTGGTCCCTTTCACGGCCGCCCCCGTTTGCAAAAACAGCATCGAAACGGGAGCGATTACACTCCATTAGGGTTAACAAAGACTTTGCCGCGCGCGGCTAAAGCGCCTTGGCTGCCTCCAGAACCGCCTCGACATGACCAGGCACCTTCACCTTGCGCCAGACCTGCGCAATGCGGCCCTCGCGGTCGATCAGGAAGGTGGTGCGCTCCACGCCCATATATTTGCGGCCGTACATGCTCTTCTCCACCCATACGCCATAGGCTTCCAGCACCTTCTTTTCCGGGTCGGAGACGAGGTCGATGGTCAGGCCGTGCTTGGCCTTGAATTTCTCGTGGCTTTTCGGGCTGTCGGGAGACATGCCGATGACGGCGACCTGGAGGGCGTCGAACTCTGCCTTGCGGGTGGAAAAGTCGATCGCCTCGGCCGTGCAGCCGCTGGTGTTGTCCTTGGGATAGAAATAGAGCACCACCGGCCGGCCGCGGAGCGCGGAAAGCCTTATGCTACCTCCGCCATCGCGCGGCAGTTCAAAATCAGGCGCTTCGCTTCCTGTATCGGGGACGGCCATTTTGTCACCTTTGTCTCCAGTTAGGCCGGCCTGCGACAAAGTCATGGATTGTCGCGAAAGCCCGCCCGTTTCATCGGGTGGACAGATATAATGGTCCCGGGGGATTCGTCCAACCGGATGGAGGCGCTTTGACAGGAAGCCGCTCGCAAGAGGCATGTCGTTCTCCGACACGCACCCCCTCCGCGCCATCGGGCAGGCGGTCCGTACGGGCGCGAGTTGTGGGGTGGGCGCTGGCCGTCTTCCTTGGGCTTGCCTTTCTGCTCGCAGCTATCAGCAGCGTGCTCTATCTGGTCGGGGTGGATGCCATCGGCAACGAGCGGCTGCGCCTGGCGGCCGAACGCGCCATTACCCGGCTTGCCGGCTTCGATGCCGAGGTGACGCTGGGCGAGCTTCGCATGGGGATCGGGGATACGAGCCTTCTGGCGCTTGAGGTGCGCGATGCGCGCATTGCCAGGGCCGAAGATGACGCCCTGCTCGCCAGTGTCGGCACGCTGCGTTTCGGTCTGCGGGTCCTGCCGCTGCTTGAAGGCCGCGTCGAGATTGCGCAGGTGTCGCTCGCCGGGGCGACGATCTTGTCCGCCGGGATGTCCGCCTGGGCCGCGCAGGAGGAGGCCGCGCTCGTGACGCCCGACCGCATGCACGCCGCGGTTTTCGGGGCGGTGAAGCGCGCCTTCGCCATGACCCGCGCCTCCGGGCTCAAGCGGGTGCGGCTTGCCGATGTCGCCGTGCACGCCGCGCCGGGCGCCGAACCGTTGCTTCTCGTGGAAGAGCTGGATCTTCGGAGGGTCGGCGACACGGAGATCAGGCTGGAAGGTGCGGCAATCCATCGCGGCCGCCAGATCGCCATGCGGGGCAGGGCGGTGCGGGATGCGCATGGCGGCAGGATCGCGGCGCTGGGGATCGAGTTTCTCCTGCCGCAGCAGGGGCAGGTGGCGGAAGCGGCCTTTGGCCTGGGAGAGGCGCGGGTGTTCCTTTCCGGGCGCGAAGGCGGTGAGGATGGCGGTTGGCTGGCCGTGGATCTGCGTGCCCGCGACATCGCGACCATCCTCGACGATGAAAGGCTCGCAATCGACGAGATTTCCGCCCGCATCGCCTTTGCGCGGGAGGACGAGGCGTTCTCCCTTCTCGCATCGCGGATCGAGGCCGGGCGCACACGGCTCGGCTTTCAGGGGGCGATTACCCCGGAACCGGGAGACGCGGGCGCGGATGCCTACCGCTTCGAGCTGGTTTCGCGCGACTCCGTGCTGGCGCCCGCCGATTCTCCCGAACCTGCCCTTGCTTTCGGCATGCGTGTGAGCGGCCGCTATGAACCGGCGGCATCCAGGCTTGCCGCGGAAAAGATCGAGGTGCGCACGGCCAACAGTGAGCTGATGGCAAGTGCGACGATCACCATGCCTCAGGACCTGTCGCCGGGCATCACCCTTGCGCTTTATGTGGAGGACATGCCGACGGGCGAGGCCAAGCAGTTCTGGCCCTGGTTTGCGGCATCCGGCGCACGCGAATGGACCCTGCAGAACGTCTTTGGCGGGCGTGTGCGCGAAAGCAGCCTGCATCTCGACGTGCCGCCCGGCCGGCTCGGCAACGGGGTGCCGCTGTCGGATGAAGAGGTCTCCGGCAGGTTCGTTCTGGAGAACACCCGTTTCGACATCGCAGGCGACATTCCGCCGGTGCGTGACGGCGCAGGATGGGTCGAATTTAGCGGTACTGACGTGACCATCGGCCTTTCGGCGGGCACGGTCTACATGCCGAGCGGACGCACCGTGGAGGCAGGCAGCGGCCGCCTGGCCATTCTGGCGGTGCACCGAAAGCCGCGCATCGGCAAGCTGGAGATCGAGGTTCGCGGCGCCGCGGCAGCCATGGTGGAGCTTGCCTCCTATCAGCCCATCGACGCCTCGCGCTTCCACGACCTTTCTCCCGGCGATGTCAGCGGCACAGCACAGGGGCAGATTACCGCCGATATTCCGCTGCAGGCCGGCGTTCCGGCCGACAGGCTCGCCTGGCGGGTGGCGCTCGACTTCACGAACCTGTCCATCGCCAAGCCTTTCGAGGGCCAGAATTTAAGCGATGCGAATGGCTGGCTGCTGGTGGAGCCCGAGAAGGCCGAGTTTTCGGCCGAAGCGCGGCTGAACGATGTGCCGGGGCAGCTGCACATTCTCGAACCCCTGGGCGGCGCAACGCTCAAGCGGGTGCGCCATGTCGAGATGCAGGTGGACGACGCGACGCGGCAAAGGCTCTTCCCCGGCCTTCAGGTGCTGGTTTCGGGGCCGCTCGGCGTCGTCTACGATGAGCTGCCCGACGGGCGCAAACAGGTTCAGCTGTCGCTTCAGGCGGCGCAGCTTGCCGTGCCCTGGATCGGCTGGAAGAAGACCGGCGGCACGGCGGCCGCGGCCAGCTTCTTCCTCGAAGAGGAGGGCAAGGTCGTCAGGCTCTCCGATTTCCGCCTCGAGGGCGACGGGTTCTCGCTGCGCGGGCAGATCGAGCTGGAAGGCGGCCTGCTGCGCGAGGCGCGGCTCGATGCTGTACGCCTCAATCCCGGCGACGACTTTGCCGCCATCATCCGGCGCGCCGGCGACGGTTATTCCATTTCGGTCAGCGGGCGCTCCTTCGACGCCCAAGGCATCGTCAGGCAGGTGATGGCCGGCGCACAGGAGAACAGCAAGGAGGCAGGGCCCGGCGAAACGATAACCGTTGAGGCGACCCTGGACACCGTACACGGTTTCAACGACGAGAGCCTGCGAGGTGTGGAGATCGCCTATGCGGCCGGCAAGGGAGAGCCGGAACGGCTGTCGGTGCGTGCGACAGCGGCCGGCGGCGCGGTACAGATCACGAAGGGCGGAGAGCAGGGGCGGCGCATCCTGCGCGTGTCGTCTGCCGATGCCGGTGCTGTCCTGCGGTTCTCGAACATCTACAAGCATGTGGAAGGCGGCCAGCTCAGCCTCGCGCTCAGCGGAGCGGAAGACGAGGCACTGTCCGGCCTGTTCGAGATCCGCGACTTCTGGATCGTCAACGAGCCGCGTCTGGGCTCCCTGGTGGCGGCCAGCTCGCAGCGCGTGAACGGTCAGCAGGTGGATGTCTCACGCGTGCCCTTCGAGCGCGCTTCGGCGGCATTGAGAAAGGAGAGTGAGCGGCTGACGGTGGAAAACGGTGTGCTGCGCGGGCCGGTGATCGGCACCACATTCGCGGGAACGCTTTACGATGTGCAGGGCAACACGGCGCTTACCGGCACCTTTCTGCCGCTTTACGGCATCAACCGCGTTTTCGGCGAACTTCCGCTCATTGGCCAGATTCTCGGCAACGGCCCGGACGGTGGCCTCATCGGCATCACATACAAGCTCACCGGCAGGCTGGAGAACCCGACTTTGGAGATCAACCCTGTCTCCGCCATCGCCCCCGGCATCCTGCGGCGCATCTTCGAGTACCGCTGACATTTCAATCCGGGAGATAACGTCAATCCGGGAGATAACGTCCAAACCCGGCAAGGGCTCCAAGGGATGGAGATCCGAAATGGCCCATCCCGCCGTGGGCCGAAGTGCGGCGGCGGTCAATCACGCCGCTTGGGCGCATCAATAGCGGCGGATGAGGCCCACGAGCCGGCCCTGCACCTTCACCCGGTCGGGACCGAAGATGCGGGTCTCATAGGCCGGGTTGGCCGCTTCGAGCGCCACCGATGCACCCTTGCGGCGGAACCGCTTGAGCGTGGCTTCCTCGTCGTCGATCAAGGCCACGACGATCTCGCCCGGATTGGCCGTCTGGGTCTGGCGGATGATCACCGTGTCGCCGTCGAAAATGCCGGCTTCGATCATCGAATCGCCTTTCACCTCCAGCGCGAAATGCTCACCCCCCGACAGCATGTCGGGAGGCACGGCGATGGAGTGGGTCTGATTCTGAATGGCCTCGATCGGCACACCGGCGGCGATCCGCCCCATCACCGGAATGGAGACCGTGCCCCCCACGTCGTCATTGCCCGCAACGGGTCTTCTGGCAGATGCCGGCGCGGCCCGGCTCTGGCCACCCTCGATGACGCTTGGCGAGAATTTGCGCGCAGAGCCGAGCCCCGGCGCGATCGATTCAGGCAGCCGAACAACCTCCAGCGCCCGCGCGCGGTTGGGCAGGCGGCGGATGAAGCCGCGCTCCTCCAGCGCGGTGATGAGCCGGTGAATGCCGGATTTCGAGGCCAGATCCAGCGCCTCCTTCATCTCGTCGAAGGAGGGTGGAATGCCCGTCTCCTTCAGACGTTCGTGGATGAAGAGAAGAAGTTCGTGCTGCTTGCGCGTGAGCATCGCCTTTGCCTCGGGGAATCGCCTCAAACAAAACCAGAACATACCGTATCTGTTCCATTTGTGTTCCGCAAGGGCTTAAACAATGATGAACGATCGGCGTGTGCCCGAGTGCTTTCTCCCGCACGGCTCGTGGGCCGGATCACAAAGATCCGGACGACCTTCATGCGCATTGCGCCTTCTCGTGCCCGACCCTGATCGAGAGCATTTCGAACAGTTCCAGCCAACGGCGGGCCATCTGGGCAGACGAGAAATGGCCGGCCTTCTGCCGCGCCTGCCGCGAGAGGTCGCGATGCAGCGTCTCGTCCTGCAATATCCTGACGATATGGTCGGCGAATGCGGCTTCATCGCCGAACGGGACCAGGAAGCCGTCCCGGCCATGCTCGACCAGCGCGCGCGGTCCGTAAGGCACATCAAAGCCAATCACCGGACATCCATGGCACAGGCTTTCCATGACTGTGAGTGAGAATGCCTCTGCCTGGCTGGTGATGATGGCCAGTCCCGCCGTTTCGTAGATGGTCGCTGCGTCCTGCGCCCAACCATTGAGAAACACGCTGTTCTCAAGGCCGAGGTCACGCACCAGCCGCCTGAGCGCGGGCAAAACCGGCATTGAGAGCGTGTCGAAACCATAGCAATGCAGGGTTGCCTCCGGAACGGCATCGACAACCCGCCGGAAGGCGCGAATGGCCATGTGATGGTTTTTCTCGGTGCTGTATCGCGCCAGATAGACCAGCTTGCGGCGGTCGCGCAGTCCGAATTCGAGGGGCGGCACGCGGCTGTTATAGGCGTGCCCGATGACGCAGATGGGTGCCTGACCATATCGCTTCAGGATGTCGCTCTTCTGCTCTTCGGTCAGCGTCACCAGGGCGTCAGGGCGCCGGATATCGCGGAGTATGCCGGCATAGTCTCTTTTCTCCGGGCCTTGCCCGGGCCGACGGTGGTCCCGCGTATGCAGCGAGTGAACGATGGGGACCACCAGAACCCTTTCGGGGTTTGGCTGCATGTCCCGCACGTCCACCGCCGGCTCATACAGCATGCGGTTCTTGTCTATGAACAGGACATGATATCTGTCATCCCTGTTTACATACTCGTTCAACCAGTATCGCGAAAGCTCCCCCTCGTCGTCCAATCTCCTTACGAGATGCCCGGTTTCGTCGATGATCTGTATGTGGTCGATTTCATCATTGGTTCTGTAGGTTTTTATGATGGATGCAGATCCATCGGGGCGCATGAAGGTTTCATGCACGATGGATGAGGTTTCCCTGTCGAGGATCTGGACGGAACTCAGGAATCCGCGACTGTCGTAGACGTCCCGTCTCCACTTTTTCCCGTTGTGGAAATGATTGACGTGACCGATGCCGCCAGTGTCTTCGCGGCGGACCACATACATCAGAAGCTTTCCATCGGACGCATCGTAGACGCGATAGTCTCCGGTATTCGGTAACGGCTTCCAGTTCTGGCGCGGGTTTATTTCCGGTGACCTGCCCCCCGCTGGTCCCTCATTCATAACGAGAGTCTGCAGGTTGGATTTGGGTATTCCGGTTCCCCGTCTGG
>NZ_JAODNW010000010.1 GCF_025398255.1 Chelativorans intermedius
CCCCCGCCGCATACTCCTGCAGGATCCCGACAATCTGTTCTTCGGTGAAACGTGATTTGCGCATCGTCTGTTCTCCTTGTTGCTTCGAACATTAAGAGAACAAGCTCTCCTTTTGAATGGCCCAGTTTCTTGGGGGCAGGTCATTTACATTCAGCAATGTTTCCCGATCGCTGAAGACCGGCGTGCCTATTTTCAGGAAAAGGTCCGCGAAGCCCGGCCGCACATCGGTTATCAGCTTCTCTGTCAACTCGCGGAGGCGAATCTTGTGCGCTCCGCATGGTCTACAAATTTTGACGGCCTTGCGGCGAGAGCGGCAGCGCCTTTCAGCCTGACACCGCTGGAAGTCGGCTTCGACGATCTGATGACGCACCTTGCCCTCCATTGTCTTCGAGGAAAGCAGCGTGAGGCGGCCAGGCACCTTATTGCCGCATTCGCGCCAGGCGATCTGGAGGGTATCGCCAGGATGCGGGCAGGGCCGGGCTTCGACGGTCGCCAGCCGCTATCTCGGGCTACAGAACGCCTTGTGAAGCGCTTCCACCACCGTGAGCACCTCTGGCCGCGTGATGCGGTAGTAGACCGTCGTGCCCACGCGGCGCGATTCCACGAGCCCGTCGGAGCGCAGCCGCATCAGCTGCTGTGACATCGGCACCTGGTCGATCCCCAGTTCGTTGCGCAGCTGGCCGACGGATTTTTCCTCACCTCCAAGCGCACAGAGCACCAGAAGACGCTGCGGATGCGACAGGCTGCGCATCAGGTCTGCCGCCTCGCGGGAGGCCGGAATCATTTCTTCTACATTCATGGTCTTGAATTTAAGATGTTTGAATGTTAGATGCAAGGACGAAGTCGGCGGCAGCCCGGTTGGGGTGTCGTGCGATCAGGTAGGTTTTCGGATGCATGGGAGTGCCTTCTTCTTCGCCGCGGGTTTGAGCCGGATCAAGGCGCCGCAGGGCAACAAATGCCAGAAATACGCGAAGTTGGGCAAATCCGCCTGAGGAGAAGAGAGCCATGTCACACATTGTCATCCTCGGTGCCGGTCTGGGCGGCGTCATCATGGCGTATGAGATGAAGGACCGCCTGCGGTCTTCCGACACGCTGACGGTCGTCAATCTCGGGTCGACCTATTCCTTCGTGCCGTCGAATCCTTGGGTTGCCGTCGGCTGGCGAAAGCCGGAGGAGATCACGGTCGAGCTGGAGCCGGTCTTCAGGCAGCGGGGGATCGGCCTGCGGCCGGAAGGCGCCAGGCGCGTTCATCCGGCCGAGAACCGCATCGAATTGCAGGACGGCTCCTTCCTCGACTACGACTATCTGATCGTCGCCACCGGCCCCGATCTCGCCTTTGACGAGGTGCCGGGCCTCGGACCGCAGGGCCACACCTGCTCGATCTGCAATGTGGAGCATGCCGCCGGGACGAAGCAGGCCTTCGACGCGCTGCTGAAGGCGCCCGGCCCGATCGTGGTGGGCGCGGTGCAGGGGGCCTCCTGCTTCGGGCCTGCCTATGAGTTCGCCTTCATTCTCGATACGGCACTTCGCCGCGCCAGAAAGCGCGATCGGGTGCCGATCACCTTCGTCACGCCGGAGCCCTACATCGGACATCTGGGGCTCGATGGCGTGGGCGATACCAAGGGGCTTCTCGAAAGCGCCATGCGCGACCGGCACATCAAGTGGATCACCAACGCCAAGGTGACATCCGTCGAGCCTGGCAGGATGTTCGTGGAGGAGGTGGATGACAACGGAGCCACACGCGCCACGCACGAGCTTCCCTTTGCATTCTCGATGATGCTGCCGGCCTTCCGCGGCGTGCCGGCGGTGCACGGCATCGAAGGGCTTGCCAACCCCCGCGGCTTCATCACCATCGACAGGCATCAGCGCAATGCCGCCTTTCCCAACATCTTTGCGGTGGGTGTGTGCGTCGCCATTCCGCCCGTCGGCAAGACGGCGCTGCCCGTCGGCGTGCCGAAGACGGGATTCATGATCGAATCCATGGTCACGGCGACGGCGGAAAACATCGCGTCCTTGATGAGGGGCGAGGAGCCCAGGGCCGTCGCCTCCTGGAACGCGGTGTGCCTTGCCGATTTCGGCGACGATGGGATGGCGTTCGTGGCACAGCCGCAGATCCCGCCGCGCAATGTGAGCTGGTCCTCCCAGGGCCGGTGGGTGCACGCTGCCAAGATCGGCTTTGAGAAATACTTCCTGCGCAAGGTCCGGCAGGGCACGGCGGAGACCTTCTACGAGAAGCTCGCCCTGCACATGCTCGGAATCGAAAAGCTCAAGGAAATCGAACTCGAACCGGGCGAATGACGCCCGCCTGCAACCTTGGAGAAGAAGATGACCATTGATCGTGCGGTAATGATGTTCGCCGGCCTGCTGGTGCTGGTTTCGCTGGCGCTGGGTTATGCCTACTCACCCTACTGGTATCTGCTCGCCGCCTTCGTCGGGCTGAACCTGATGCAGGCGTCGATCACCGGCTTCTGCCCGGCTGCCATGATCTTCAAGCGGCTCGGCTTCAAGCCAGGCGCGGCGTTCAAGTAAGCGGACGTGGGGCGCAGCTTCCGCACCCCGCCGCAGCCCAGGCGCCCCCGATTTTTCATTCCCAGAGGTTCCGATGATTCGGAAGAACATTCCTGTTTTTGCATTGCTGGCGTTCGGCCTCGCCGGCGTGTTTCACGCCGCTCACGCCGCCGCCGGCGAGTTCGCGGTGAAAAGTACAGCCATTCCCGAGATGAAGGCTGTCTTCGGCCAGGTGCAGAGCCGCACCGTGGTGCCGGCACGGGCGCGCCGGGGCGGCACCGTCAGGCAGGTCGATGTCACCGAAGGCAGCGAGGTGAGACAGGGGCAGATCATCGCCACGGTGGTGGACGAGAAGATCGCCCTGGAGCTCGACGCCGCCGAGGCGCGAATCCAGGAGCTTCTGTCCCAGCTTGCCAACGCGCGCACCGAGCTGGAGCGCGCCGAGCAGCTCTTTGCCCGCGGAGTGGTCTCGCAGGGCCGGGTGGACCAGGCGCGGACCCAGTTCGACGTGGCGACCAACCAGCTGGCCGCGGCCGAGGCGAACAAGGCGGTGATCGAGCAGCAGGCGCGCGAAGGCGAGGTGCTGGCTCCGGCCACGGGCCGCGTGCTGACCGTGCCGGTGACGCCGGGTTCGGTGGTTCTGCCCGGCGAGACCATCGCCCGCATCGCCACCGGACAGTACTATCTCCGCCTGTCCCTGCCAGAGCGACACGCCGCCCAGATCAGGGAGGGAAGCACGGTGCGCCTGGGCCAGCGCGGCCTTCGCGGCAGTGCCATGGTGGAGACGGAGCTTGAAGGCCGCATCGCGAAGGTCTATCCCGAGATCGCCGATGGCCGCGTCATCGCCGATGTCGAGGTTGCCGAGCTGGGAGACTATTTCGTCAACGAGCGCACGCTTGTGTGGATCCCCGTCGGCAGCCGGGATGTTCTCTCCGTTCCGCCTGAAGCGGTCACGACGCGCCACGGCATAGACTATGTGAGCCTGCTGACGGCGGATGGACCGATCGAGATCGCCGTCATCCTCGGAGAGCGGTTCGTCCATGCCGATGCCGAGCGGATCGAGATCCTGAGCGGCCTGCGGGCCGGCGACAAGGTGCTCCTGCCATGAAGCTCGGTATCGCTGGCGGGCTCACCCGCGCCTTCATCGCCTCGCCGCTCACCCCGCTGTTTCTGCTCGCCGCCTTCGCGCTGGGGCTCGTCGCGCTGGTCACCCTCCCGCGCGAGGAAGAGCCGCAGATCTCGGTGCCGATGGTCGACATCCACATTCGGGCAAATGGCCTGAAGGCGGAGGATGCCGTCAAGCTCGTCACCGAACCCATGGAGGCGATCGTCAAGAGCATTCCCGGTGTGGAGCATGTCTATTCCCAGACCCGGGATGACGGAGCGCTGGTTACGGCGCGCTTTCTCGTCGGAACGAGCTCGGACGCGGCAATCCTGCGCGTGCACGAGAAGGTGCGCGCCAACATGGACCGGATTCCGGTGGGCATACCGGAGCCGCTCATCGTCGGGCGCGGCATCGACGATGTCGCCATCGTCGTGGTGACGCTCACCCCCACGCCGGAAGCGGCCGACCGCTGGACGGCAAACGGGTTGACGCGGCTTGCGCGCGAGCTGCAGACCGAGGTGGTCAAGCTGTCCGACATCGGCCTGACCTATATCGTCGGCGAGCAGCCCGAGGAAATCCGCGTCGAGCCCGACCCGGAAAAGCTGTCGCTCTACGGCGTCACCCTGCAGCAGCTTGCCATGAAGGTCGAGGGCGCCAACCGCTCCTTCCAGGCGGCGACCGTGCGCGATGCGGGAGGGCAGCGCAATCTGGTGGCCGGACAGACGCTGCAGACCCTTGGCGAGATCGGCAATCTTCTCGTCACCGCGCGGGATGGCCGCCCGGTCTATGTGCGCGACGTGGCCAGGGTGGTGCTCGCCACCGCACCGGACGAGACGCGCGTCACCGAGGTGCGCAAGACGGGAGAGGAGCTCGAACGCCTGCCCGCAGTCTCGCTCGCGATTGCCAAGCGGCCGGGGACCAACGCCGTCGTCATCGCCGAGACCATCATCGAACGGCTGGAGGAGGTGCGCGGCCGGATCTTCCCCGAAGACGTCGAGATGACGATCACGCGCGACTATGGCGAGACCGCCAACGAGAAGGCCAACGAGCTGCTTTTCCATTTGGGCCTCGCCACCGTTTCCATCGTGCTTCTTGTCGCCTTCACGATCGGCTGGCGGGAGGCGCTGGTGGTGGCCGTGGTCATTCCGACGACCATTCTGCTGACGCTCTTTGCCTCGCGCATCATGGGCTATACGCTCAACCGCGTCAGTCTGTTCGCGCTCATCTTCTCGATCGGCATCCTGGTCGACGATGCCATCGTGGTCATCGAGAACATCGCCCGCCACTGGGCCATGAAGGACGGGCGGCCGCGCCACCGGGCGGCGATCGAAGCTGTTGCGGAAGTCGGCAATCCAACCATCGTGGCCACGCTCACCGTGGTTGCCGCGCTGCTGCCCATGCTTTTCGTCTCCGGCATGATGGGCCCCTATATGAGCCCGATCCCGGCGAATGCCTCGGCAGCGATGCTGTTTTCCTTCTTCGTCGCCGTCATGGTGACACCATGGCTGATGCTGAAGCTGGCCGGCAAGGGCGAACACGCGCACGCGACGACGGGCGAGGCGGCAGACCACGGCGGATGGCTCGGAAGGGCCTACATCGCCATCGCCAGGCCCATCCTTGCCTCGCGCCTGCGCGCCTGGGCCTTCCTGGTCGTCGTCGGCGTGGCCACGCTCGCTTCGCTGGGGCTTCTCTACACCAAGGACGTCACGGTCAAGCTTCTGCCCTTCGACAACAAGACGGAGCTGCAGGTGATGGTCGATCTGCCGGAGGGCGCATCGGTGGAAGACACCGATCGAGCCCTGCAGCAGGTCATCGACCGGCTTGCGCCGGTGCCGGAGGTGGTTTCCTTCCAGAGCTACGCCGGCACCTCCGCGCCGTTCAACTTCAATGGCCTGGTGCGCCACTACTACCTGCGTTCTTCTCCCGAGCTCGGCGACGTGCAGGTCAATCTCGCGCCCAAGGGCGAACGCAGCCGCACCAGCCATGACATTGCGCTGGAGCTGAGGGAGCGCCTCGCCGGCCTCTCCCTGCCCGAGGGAACGGCGATCAAGGTTGTCGAGCCGCCGCCGGGGCCGCCGGTCATGGCCACCCTGCTTGCCGAGATCTACGGGCCCGACGCCGAGACGCGGCGTGCCGTGGCGGCCAGGGTGCGGGAGGCCTTTGAAAGCGTTCCCTTCATCGTGGATGTCGACGATTCCTTCGGCGTGCAGGCGGAAAGGGTGCGGATCGCCATCGATCAGGACAATCTCGAATATCACCGTGTCGAGCAGGCGGACGTCTATGACGCGATTGGTGCCCTCTATGCCGGCTCCACCGTTGGCTATTCGCATCGCGGGGGAGGGCGGCAGCCGATCCCGATCCGCGTCGCTCTGCCGAAGAGCGCGAAGCTCATCGACGAGCGTGCCTTGGCGACGCCCGTTCCCGCGAACGCGCTTCCTGGAGACCGCGGCATCGTGGAGCTTGGCGATGTGGTGACGGTGACGCGCGAGCCCGCTTCCTATCCGATCTTTCGCCGCAATGGCCGCGCGGCGGAGATGGTGACAGCGGAGCTGGCAGGCGACTTCGAGGCACCCGTTTACGGAATGATGGCAGTGGCCGACGCGATCGAGGAGGCGGATTGGGGGAATCTGCCCAAACCCGTGATCGCGCTGCACGGGCAGCCCGACGACGAGTCCCAACCCACCCTGCTGTGGGATGGCGAGTGGGAGGTGACGTGGGTCACGTTCCGTGACATGGGGGCGGCCTTCATGGTTGCCATTCTGGGCATCTACATTCTCGTGGTTGCCCAGTTCGGCTCCTTCAGGCTGCCGCTCGTCATCCTGACGCCGATCCCGCTCACCTTCATCGGCATCATGGTCGGCCATTGGCTGTTCGGGGCGCCGTTCTCTGCCACGTCGATGATCGGCTTCATCGCGCTTGCCGGGATCATCGTGCGCAACTCGATCCTGCTTGTGGACTTCATACGCCACGCGCGCACGCCCGAGCGGCCGCTGATCGACGTGCTGCTGGAGGCCGGCGCCATTCGCTTCAAGCCGATCCTGCTCACCGCCATCGCGGCGATGATCGGCGCGGCGGTCATCCTCGCCGATCCCATCTTCCAGGGGCTGGCCATCTCGCTGCTCTTCGGCCTTGCCTCCTCCACGGCACTGACGGTGCTGGTGATCCCGGCGATCTATGTGGCGCTCAGGGGCAAGTCCAGCGCGACGTCCGTGCAGGAAGGGGACGCGAAGGACATGGCGCCCCACGGCGCTTCGGGCTGAAGCCTGGACGTCCCGCCGCCGGACCGGCGAACGCCCGGCGGCGAGCACACGCGGCGCGCCTCACCGTTTGGAGGGGCCGCCGCTCAATGCGCGCAGTGCGTTGGCGATCACCGCCACGTCGATGCCTTCCTGCAGGAGCGCGCCGGCAACGGGGGGGATGAAGCCCATTGCGGCAGCGGCCATTGCCACACCCGAAAGGCCCAGCCCGACGAGGATGCTCTGCATGGCGATCGAGCGGGTGCGGTGCGCAATCCTCACAGCCTCGCCGACGGGGCGAAGCTGGTCGGTGAGAACGACGACATCCGCCGCCTGCGAGGAGGCGGTCGCGCCGCGCGCGCCCATGGCGATGCCGACCGTCGCCGCTGCCAGCGCCGGCGCGTCGTTGATGCCATCGCCGATCATCATGGTGGGAGCGCGCCGCATCTCGGCACGCACCGCTTCTATCTTGTCGGCGGGGTCGGCATCGGCGAGCAACGCATCGAGATTGAGCCGCGAGGCAATGCGCCTGGCCGCCTGCCTGTCGTCGCCCGTCAGCATGATGATCCGATCCACGCCCGCTGCGCGCAGCGTCTCCAGCGCCTGTGTTGCATCGGCGCGCAATGCATCGCCGAAGGTGAAGATTCCCGCAAGCCTGCCGTCGAGCGCCACGAAGACCCTCAGCACGGGCTCGCCGCCATATTTCCTTTCGCTTTCCTGGGCCCAGAGAGGCAACATTCCTTCGCCGATCACCATGGCCCGGCTGCCGGCGACGATGCGGGTATCGCCGACGATGCCTTCCAGGCCGGCGCCGCGACGCTCACGCACCTCGCGGGGATGCGAAAGCGCCAGCGCGCGGGCGCGGGCCTCGCGGAGAATGGAGTCGACCAGAACGTGGTGGGATGCCTGCTCGAGCGAGGCCAGAAGCCGCAGTACCTCGCTTGGATCGTATCCCGGCGCCGTCTCCTGCTCGATGAACTGGGCGCCACCGCGGGTGAGCGTGCCCGTCTTGTCGAAGATCGCCGTGCGCGCCCGGCCAAGCGCTTCCAGCGCTTGGCCGCCTTTCATGAGAACTCCGGCGCGTGCCGCCCTGGAGACGCCGCTGATGAAAGCGACGGGCGCCGCCAGGATGAGCGGACAAGGGGTGGCGACCACCAGAACCGCAAGCCCCCGGACGGGGTCCTGCGAAACGGCCCATGCAAGCCCCGCGACCAGCAGGGTGGCGGGAAACAGGAAGAGCGCAAAGCGGTCCGCCATGCGGATGAAGGGCGCCTTGGCCGTCTGCGCTGCCGCGACCATGCGCACGATCCCGGCATAGGTGCTCTCCTCTGCGCGCGCTCCGGCGCGCATGAGGAAGGTTTCTCCGGCATTGACGGTACCGCTGCGAAGGAAATCCCCGCTGCGGCAGTTCTCCGGCAGGGGTTCTCCGGTCACCGCCGACTGGTCGATGCGCGCCGCTGCATCCACGAGCGTGCCGTCCACCGGCAGGACCTCCCCTGCACGCACCAGCAGCAGGTCGCCCACCTCGACATCGCCTACGGGAACGGTGACCACCCCGGAATCCTCCTTCCGGTGTGCAAAGCGCGGCGATCTGTCGGAAAGCGCGGTGAGGTCGCGCTCGGCGCGGCCGCGTGCAAAGTCTTCGAGCACCGTGCCGCCGGCATACATGATAGCCACCACCACCGCTGCCAGCGACTGGTCGAGCAGCAGCGCTGCCGACATGGAAACGAGCGCGATGGCGTCGACACCCAGCCGGCCGATCCACAGATCCCTCAATATCGAGACGAACAGCGCAAGGGCGACGGGAAGCGCCCCGGCGGCCCAAATGGTTTCCGGTGTGAGTGCCGGCGGCGCCTGGAAGGTCGGCGCCCAGTGCAGCGCAAGGCCGCTCGACAGCCCCAACAGGGCCATCGCCAACAGCAATTGTCTGAGCAGGGACTCGGAGACGGAAGGTGGCTTCATCAGGTGTCGGATGGATTCGGGGCGGCTCTCGTGCGGCCTGCCGCCATGCCTCCTTGCGCCGCACGCCGTCGCGCGGGACGAGCGAGATTCGCCATCAGTGCGCCATCAACAGGGGAACGGGGGCTGCTTCCAGCAGCGACCGCGTAACCCCGCCCAGGACGGCCTGCCTGAACCGGGAATGGACGAAAGCGCCCATGACCAGCATGTCGATGGCCTCGTCCCTGACAAACTTGCGCAGCCTTTCGGCGGCATCGCCCTCGATGGCGGAGAGAATCTCCAGCCGCGGCTCGCAGGTGCCATGCTGCAGGAGGTGGGTGGCGAGATCCGCGCCGGGCGCCATTTGCGAGAGGTCCTTCTCGCCGGTCACGGTGACGATGAAGATGGCTTCCGCCTGCCGCAGGAAGGGCATGGCATCGGCCACGGCCCGGGATGCGCGGGCGCTTCCGTCCCAGGCAATGGCCACGCGCCGCGGCACTGGCTTCCCTCCCTTCTCCGGGACGATCACGACGGAACGGCCGCTGTCGAAAAGCACATCCTCGATCGCCGCGCCCTGTGCATTGTCTTCGGGGTCGGCGGCATCCAGAATTGTGATGTCGTTCACGCGCGCGAGCCTTACGAGACGGCCTGTCCTGGCTTCGAGGGGCGAAAGCGTGTGTTCGGCGATGCAGACCACGCCGGCCTTGCCGATATATTCTGCCGCATCGCGCGCCGAGCGCCGAGTCATCTCCTCCAGCCGTTCGATCTCGCTCTTGAGGATGGCGGAGGCGGACCCGCCGGTTCTGGTGACCGGCACATAGAATGCCGGCGGCAGCGCGCAGACCGTCAGGCAGGCGCCATGCCGTCGCGCAAGCGCGGTGGCGAAGACCAGCGCCGGCGTTGCGGAGGGTTCCGCGCGCGCCATCACGCCTGTCAGGATGCATTTGAGCTGTTCCGCCATGGTTGTTTCTCCCCTGCCTTCGGGCCTCAGTCCTGGAGCGTTTCGAGATAGGCGATGATGGCAGCAATCTGTTCGGGTTCGGCCACGAACTCGGGCATGTCGGGGTGTCCGACATAGATGCCCTCGGCAAAGGCTTCCTCCAGCGCATCGAGGGGATAGCGCTCGGAAAGCGTTCTGAACGCCGGGGCTTCAGGGTGCTGGCTCGTGTCGTCAATGCCGATTGCATGACACCGGGCGCAGTTTGTCTCCACCAGCGCCCTGCCATATTCGATCACCGGATCCGCAATGGCGGGTGTCACCGCAATCGCGAGCCCCAGGCAAAGGGCACTGCAAGGGAACCAGTTCCATCCCATCTCGGTTCATTGCTCCGTTTTTGACAATGGCACAATGCAGGAAGCGGCAGGGGCGAACCTTGACCCGCGTCAAACCGGCGGGCGCAGGTTGCATGGGAGATTGACCCTGATCAAGGCACAAGGCGCCGCCCCGCGAAAAAGTGGCGGCCAACCCATTCTGTCACGGGAGACGCACCATGACCGCGACCACCGCCAAGCCGGGCGAGAAATTCCGTCACGTCAGACTTGAGCTTGCACGGGAGCAGGGCCATCCGCTCGGGGACCGTGCATATGGATACGACCTCGTCATTCCGCTCGATGCCGAGGGCAACCTCGATGCCAGGGAATGCGCCAGGCATCGCGAGCACTGCCGCGTGCGCCGGTTCCGCCCCGGCGAGGAGGATATGGTGGGTGCGTTGCGGCGCAGGCCGGGCGGCCAGTGGTTCTTCGACTATGGCGAGGGCGAGGAGGACGACGAACTCGGATTTCGCTTCAGCGACGAACGTTTCGTGCCCGGCGAATACGTCTCGATCCTCAGCGATGGGGTGATGCACACATATCAGGTGAAGCGGGTGGAGAAGATCTGACGTCCGAAGCAGGCCCGCCCTCAACCTCCAGAACAGGATTCGCCATGACCCGCCGCATCGTCATCATCCAGGGGCATCCCGACCCCGACCCCCGCCGCTACTGCCGCGCCCTGGCGGATGCCTATGCGCAAGGGGCCGCGGCAGCCGGCCACCAGGTGACGAGGATCGACCTTTCGAGCCTGGACTTCCCGCTTCTGCGAAAACAGGAAGACTTTCTGCACGGCGCGCTGCCGCGCGAGCTCGAGCCCGCCAAGGAGGCCATCTTGAAGGCCGAGCATCTGGTCTTCGTCTTTCCCCTGTGGCTTGGAACCATGCCTGCCTTGCTGAAGGGCTTCCTGGAACAGGTCATGCGTCCGGGTGTGGCGTTCGCCTATGACAGCAAGGGCTTCCCCAGGACCCTGCTTTCGGGCCGCTCTGCACGGATCATCGTGACCATGGGCATGCCGGCCTTCTTCTATCGCTGGTGGTTCTTCAGCCACGGGTTGAGCGGCATGCGCCGCAACATCCTCAAATTTGCGGGACTGGCGCCCGTGAGGGAGACGCTCTTCGGCATGATCGAGGCGGCGGGCGACAGCAAACGCCGCAAATGGCTCGACCAGATGCGCCGGCTCGGCGAGAAGGCGGGTTAGCCGGCAGCGGCCCGGAAGCGGCGCATCGGATCTGCCTGTCGCACCGGGTGGCGGAACGCGCTATATGGCTGTGAACCGGGAGGGGAGCGCGTGCAGCCTGACGTTGGAGCGACCCCGTTGATTGCGCTCGACGCCGTGGCCTTCGATACGGAGACCACGGGCCTCGACGTGCGCAAGGCGCGCATCGTCCAGATCGGCGGTGTCGGCATCGCACACGGTGCGGTGTCCGTTCATCAGCGTTTTGAAAGCCTGGTCAATCCCGGCGCGCCCGTGCCGGCCGCGTCGACGCGCATTCATGGGATCACCAATGCGATGGTGCGCATCGAGCCGGCCTTTGCCGTGGCCTGGCCGCGCTTCGAGAGCTTTCGCGCCGGCCGCCCGCTGGTGGGTTATGCCATCGGCTTCGACCTCGCCATTGTGGAGAAGGAGACGGCACGCGCCGGCATTGCCTGGAAACGCCCGCGGACCCTGTGCGTGCGCACGCTGAGCCGCGTCGTCAATCCCGATCTGCGCGACTGCTCGCTGGAAGCGCTGGCCGCCTGGCTGGGCTTCGAGATTGCAAACCGCCATCAGGCACTGGGCGATGCCGAAGCGGCGGCGAAGATCTTCACCGGCCTTCTTCCCCGGTTGCAGGCCCTGGGCATTCGCACCTTCGCGGAGGCGGAGATGGCCTCCCTGCGACAGGCGGGGCAGGCGGACGACGAAGCGCGTGCAGGATGGGTGGCGCCTGTCCTGCGGCCGGTTCCGCCGCCTTTCGCTGCCATCGACCCCTTTGCCTATCGCCACCGCGTGGGCGATCTCATGAGCGGGCCGCCTCTCGTCGTCCAGCAGGAAACGCCGCTGCGCGCGGCGATTGCCCTGATGGCGCAGCGCAAGGTCGGATCGGTCCTCGTCTCGGCCAAGGCAGAGCCGGGCCGTCCCGCCGAGGCTTATGGCATACTCACCGAGCGCGATGTCCTGCGCGTGCTGGCGACGGAAGGGGAGAGGGGGCTTGCGCGCCGCGCCGGCGAGTTTCAGAGCAGGCCGCTTGCCACCATCCGCGCCCGAGCCTTCGCCTACCGGGCAATTGGCCGCATGGAAAGGCTGGGAATCCGCCATCTCGGCGTGCGCGACGAAAAAGAAGCCGTTGTCGGCATCATCTCCGCGCGCGATCTCCTGCGCCTGCGCGCCGGCGCGGCGATCAAGCTCGACGATGCGATCGAGGCGGCGCAGTCGGACGCGGAAATGGCCGCCGCGTGGGCGTCCCTTCCCTCCGTCGCGGCCGCGCTGGTGGCGGAGGACATCGAAGCGCGCATCGTCGCCGAGATCGTCAGCGAGGAACTGCGCGCCATGACGCGCCGGGCGGCCATCCTCGCGGAGGAGGAGATGCGGCAAGCCGGCCTCGGCGGGCCGCCGGTCCCCTATGCACTGCTGGTTCTGGGGTCGGCCGGGCGCGGTGAAAGTCTGCTTGCCGCCGATCAGGACAATGCCATCGTCTTCGAGCGGGGTGAGGCCGATGGTCCGCAGGACCGCTGGTTCGGGGCTCTGGGCGGACGAATCGCGGCGATCCTTGATACGGCGGGCATCGCCTATTGCAAGGGCGGGGTGATGGCGAAGAATGCCGAGTGGCGCGGCTCTCTGGATCTCTGGCGGCAGCGTTTCGGCCAGTGGGTTCGCCGTTCGCGCCCCCAGGACCTGCTCAATGTGGACATCTTCTTCGATCTCGTGCCCGTCCATGGCGAAAGGCGCCTCGGCGAGACTCTTTTCGAGGAAGCCTACGCGCACGGACATGGGGATGCGGCGTTCCCCCTGGTGCTCGGCGAACGGCTCGGCGGCCTGCCGACGCCCTTCACGCTCTTTGGCAGGCTGCGCACGCAGGAGGGGCGGCTCGATCTGAAGCGCCATGCGCTTTTTCCGCTCGTCTCCGCGGCGCGGGTCCTCTCGATCCGCCACGACATCCGCGCCCGTTCGACGCGGGCGCGGCTCGAAGGACTTCTCGACAGGGGCATCGGCAGCGAACCGACGATCCGCCGCCTCCTTGCCGCTCACGATCTGGTGCTTTCGCTGCTGCTCGTGCAGCAGGGGCGTGATCGCCATCAGGGCGTGCCCATGTCCAACAGCATTGAAATCGCTTCGTTTCCGCGTGAGCGCAGGGCAGAGCTGCAAAGGGCGCTGAAGGAAATTCAGCTCCTGCCCGCGCTCATGCGCGATCTCATGTAGGCTTGCCGCATTCTTCTCTCCCCTCCCGCGCCGGTATGTCGCGGGGCGGAGTAGAGGTGGCCATCAAACATGAACTGCCCTAGACTATCCAAGAGTATCTGCGTGTTTCCTCGGGACGGCATGTGATTTTCAACCAAACGGACCTGTCTTGGTTCCTGCCGCTTGTTCCGCTGGCGGTGCTCGGCGGCACCGTTCTTGCGGGAAAGTTGGCAGGATTTGCGATTCTGGCTGCCGGTGCGGCACTCCTTGCCGCGGCCGCACTGGGCACAACCCCTGGTCTGAGTGCTGCGGGGGTGGGCCTGTCTCTTGCCCTTTCGGTGATTCTCGTCCTTTTCGGTGCCCGCTGCCGCGAGGCGAGGGCGGCCATCCGCACCGCGCAGCAACAGCTCGAAGCACGCGAAACCCATCTGCGCTCCATACTGGACACCGTGCCGGATGCCACGGTGGTCATCGATTCAAGCGGCAGGATGATCTCCTTCAACCGCGCGGCGGTCCGCCAGTTCGGCTATTCGGAGGCCGAGGCGGTGGGCCGGAACGTGAGCATCCTGATGCCCGAACCCTATCGGGGCGAGCACGACCATTACATCCAGCGATATCTGGGGACGGGCGAGCGGCGCATCATCGGCGTCGATCGGGTGGTGGTCGGGCGGCGTAAGGACGGCTCGACCTTCCCGATGAAGCTTGCCGTCGGGGAGATGCAGAGCAATGACGGCGTTTTCTTCACCGGCTTCATCCGCGATCTGACCGAGAGGGCCGAATCCGAGGCCCGCCTGCAGGAGGTCCAGGCGGAGCTGGCGCGCCTGGCGCGGCTCAACGAGCTGGGTGAAATGGCCTCGACCCTGGCGCACGAGCTCAACCAGCCGCTTTCGGCCATCGCCAACTATGTGCAGGGTTGCAGCCGGCTGCTGCGCGGCATGGACGACGCTCTCGCCTCCCGTATGCGCGAGGCGCTGGACGAGGCGGGTCGCCAGTCGCAAAGGGCCGGCCAGATCATCCGGCATCTGCGCGAGTTCGTTACCCGCGGCGAGACGGAAAAACAGCCGGAGGATCTCCACAGGCTTGTGGAGGAGGCGGGAGCCCTCGCCCTGGTCGGCTCGCGCGAGTTGGGCGTGCGTACGGTGTTCGATTTCGATTCCGGTCCGAGGACCGTGCTGGTAGACCGCATCCAGATCCAGCAGGTGCTGATCAATCTGATGCGCAACGCCATGGAGGCCATGAAGGAAAGCGAGGTGCGCGAACTTGTGGTGCGCATCACGCCGGGCGAGGGCGGCGAAGCGGCGGTGGAGGTCTCGGACACCGGCGGCGGCGTGCCCGAGGAAGTGGCTTCTCAGCTCTTCAAGCCTTTCCTCACCACCAAACCGGGCGGTATGGGCGTCGGCCTTTCCATATCGAAGCGGATCATCGAATCCCATGGGGGCGAACTCACCATGCGGCGCAACGAGAAGGGCGGCGCGACCTTCCGCTTCACATTGCCTGCCGCAACGCAACAGGAGCTGGAAGATGAGCAGTGATGTCGTCATTCACATCGTTGACGACGAGGAGCCTGTCAGGAAGTCGCTTGCCTTCCTGCTGAGCATATCGGGTTACGCGGTGCGGGTGCATGCCTCGGCAAAGGCCTTCCTTGCCCTGGCAGGCCAGCTCGACCGGGCCTGTCTGGTGACGGATCTGCGCATGCCGGAGATGAGCGGGGTCGAACTGCTCAAGCGGCTGCGCGAGGAAGACGCCATGCTGCCCGCCATCGTGATCACGGGACACGGAGATGTCCCGATGGCCGTCGAGGCGATGAAGGCGGGGGCGCTCGATTTCATCGAAAAGCCGTTCGAGGACGAGGTCTTGCTCGAGGCAGTGAGGCGCGCCACCGCCGAGCTTGAAAGAAGGCCGCAGGAGCGCAACGACCTTTCGGCCATTCGAGAGCGTCTCGAGCAGCTCACCAGGCGGGAGCGGCAGGTCATGACCGGAATTGTCGCCGGTCTGCCCAACAAGACCATCGCCTATGATCTCGACATCAGCCCGCGCACGGTGGAGGTGCACCGGGCCAATGTGATGGCGAAGATGAACGCCAAGAACCTCCCGGAGCTTGTGCGCATGGTTTTGGCTGTGGGGGAGGAAGGCTCCTGAAACCGGCTTGATCCATCGCAAGGCCAGCGGCGTGCCGCCGTATAGCTTGGACAGACGAAGCATCGTCTCGAGAAGCAGACCAGCTTGCCCACAAATGCAAAAATCCTCGTTGCAGCGCCAGACCCGGCCTTCCGGCGTTCGCTGGCTTTCGTCCTCGAGGCGGAAGGCTGCCATGTCGACATGGCGGACAGGCTTTGCGATCTTGATGGGCTGCCGGCCCGCTATGCGTGCCTCGTGGTCGACCACCGGGTGATTGCTTCCGGGCCCGATGGCGCGCCGGGGTTGGCTGGCCTGCAGATGCCGGTGGTGGTGCTCGCCAGCAACCCGCAGGAGATGGCGTCCCGGGGCTTTGTCCGGGTGGTGGTGGTGAAGCCGCTGCTCGGCCAGAACCTGATCGACGCCGTACGCCATGCGATCAGGAAAAACCCGCCCGCCCCATGCCGATAGCCTGCGCAGACTATGCGGATATGGCCGCCTTCCCCGCACCCGGCGAAAGGGTCAACAAATGCCGGGCGTGGCGCACCGCGATGGCGCAACGCACTGCCGGGTCTGGCACGGGAGGTTTTGCATCCCTCGCCGCCGGCGAAATGGAAAACAGGATTGACCTGCGGGAGGTTTTGGTCGATAGGCGATGCGCTGTCGCACGAGCGCAGCAGAACCCGACTAGGCAATAGACCATGGAAGATTCCAGTAGGCGCTTCTTCGGAAGCAGGACAGGCACGAAACGGCGCCGGTGTGTCCCGGGCCGGCACTGCCGCGTCGCCCGGCGGTCTGCAGGAATGAGGAACTAGCCGTTCCCCACCTCCGGCCGCCCCGCGCCGCGGCCTGAAAGGAGGTGGATCATGACCTACGAACATCTCGCGGCGCTGCTCCATGACAGGGCAGACCTCCAGGACGGGGAGGCGCTGCGCGCCTTCCTCGCTTGCCAGCATCCGGCCGACATCGCCGCCTTCATCGGCACGCGCGAACCCGGCGATGCCTGGCGCGTGCTCGATTGTCTCTCGGTACCGCGGCAGGCCGAGGTGTTCGGTTATCTCGACCGTGACTTTCAGGTGAGGCTTGCCGAGAACGTGGGGCGGGCCAAGCTTGCCTGCATCGTCACGGAGATGAACTCCGACGAACGCGCCGACCTTTTCAACGAGCTGTCCGAGGAGCAGCAGGCCGCTCTCCTTCCGGCCCTCGCCCAGGCCGAGCGCGAGGACATCCGCCGCATGGCCAGCTATGCCGAAGGCACGGCCGGTGCCGTCATGACCTCCGACTACGCGACGCTGACGGAGGAACTGACGGTCACGCAGGCGCTGGAGAAGCTGCGCCGGGAAGCGCCCGACAAGGAGACCATCAACCGAGCCTATGTGGTGGACGGTGAGCGCCGGCTGCTCGGCTCCGTGCGCCTTCAGGACCTCATCCTTGCCCCTTCCAGGGCGCGCGTTGCCGACATCATGGACCGCAACACGCTGGCCATTCCCGTCGAGGAGGACCGGGAAGAGGCGGCCCGGCGGATCGCACGTTACGACGTGGTGGCCCTGCCGGTGGTGGATGCCGAAGGCCGGCTGGTCGGCATCATCACCCACGACGACGCGCTGGATGTCATCGAGGACGAGGCCACGGAGGACTTCCACCATGTCGGCGCCTCGCGCGCGGTGGAGAACCTGCGGGATGCCGGCATCTTCATGCTCTATCGCGCGCGCATCTTCTGGCTGGTGGTCCTGGTCTTCGGAAACGTCTTCTCAGGTGCTGGGATCGCCTATTTCGAGGATACGATCGCGGCCCATGT
This sequence comes from Chelativorans intermedius, assembly GCF_025398255.1. Taxonomy (GTDB): domain Bacteria; phylum Pseudomonadota; class Alphaproteobacteria; order Rhizobiales; family Rhizobiaceae; genus Chelativorans; species Chelativorans intermedius. Next base: position 17,388 of record NZ_JAODNW010000010.1, read on the forward strand.
GGCGCTCGTCTTCTTCCTGCCGCTGCTCATCGATTCGGGCGGCAATGCCGGCTCGCAATCGGCGACGCTGATGGTGCGCTCTCTTGCCACCGGCGACGTGCAGCTTGGCGACTGGGGACGTATGCTGGGCCGGGAGGTTGTGGTGGCCGCCCTGATGGGGCTGACCATGGCGCTCGCCGTCTCGCTGATCGGCATCGTGCGCGCCGGGCCGGAGGTGGCGGTCGTGGTTGCCGCCTCCATGGTGCTGATTGTCATCGTCGGCAGTGTGATCGGCATGACGCTGCCCTTCGTGCTGACCCGTTTCGGGCTTGACCCCGCGACGGCCAGCGCGCCGCTGATCACCTCGATCGCCGATGCGAGCGGCGTGGTGATCTATTTCACCATCGCCACCGCATTCCTCTTTCCCGCTGTCTGACCGATGGGGCAGGCGGGGAGCGGCCTTCCACCGCTCCTCGCCGGCCGACAGGTGGTCAGGCGTCGCGGTTGCCCTGCATCACCGACGTATGCCAAGGCGTAAGCCAGCCACGCAGTTGCGCAATCAGCGTGTAAAGGCTGAGGCCGATGAGGGTAAGAAGGACGATGACGGCGAACAGGCCAGGCACCCTGAGCTCCTGCAGCATCGCCACGGCCAGGTAGCCCAGCCCCTCGTTGCCGCCGATGAACTCGCCCACGATGGCACCGATCATCGACATCACGACGGCCACCTCCATGCCGGCCAGCACCACCGGCAGGGCGGTGGGCAGGTCGAGCATGACGAAGCGTTGAAACGGCGTCGCCTGCAACATGGTAAAGACGTCGCGGTCGCCCGGCTCCACCGATCGGAACGCCACCAGCGCATTCGAGAAGACGGGAAAGAAGGAAAGCGCAGCGGCGATGACGATCTTCGACTCCAGCCCGAAGCCGAACCAAAGGATGAACAGCGGCGCCAGCGCGATCTTGGGGATGAGCTGCAGGCAAACGATGAAGGGTTTGAAGGCCCATTCCAGCACCTGGATGCGCGCCATCGCCATGCCCAGCGTGATGCCGATCGCCACGGCTATGAGAAAGCCGGAGACCGCCTCGATGACCGTGACGAGGGCGTGATGCCAGATGTCGGGATCGCCCACGAGCTCGACAAAGGCGGCAACGATCTCCAGCGGGGTGGGAAGGATGAAGGCGGAGACTTCCGCCGTGCGCACATAGACCGTCCACAAGACGAGGAATACGACGACGGTGGCCGTCGGAAGGGCAATGCGCAGAAAGCGGTCGCCGGCCATCAGTGATCTCCCGTCAGGCTGGCGCGCAGATGCACCAGCATGTCCTGAAATTCCGTCCGGCGCTGCAGGTCGAGCGAGCGCGGGCGCTCGAAGGGCATCTCCACCACCTCGGTGATGCGCGCCGGGCGGGGCGCCAGCACCACCACGCGATCGGAAAGAAAGGCGGCCTCCGTGATCGAATGGGTCACCAGGATGGTGGTCACGCGTGCCTGCTGGCAGACGGACATGAGCTCAAGATTGAGCGTGTCGCGCGTCATGGCGTCGAGCGCGCCGAACGGCTCGTCGAGCAACAGCACCTGCGGCCCGGTGATGAGCGCGCGCGCCAGCGAGGCCCGCTGGCGCATTCCGCCCGAAAGGGCCGAGGGGCGCATCCTCTCGAAACCTTTGAGACCCACCGTCTCGCACAGCGCAAAGGCGCGTTCCTCGCGCTCGGCACGGTTCACCCCGCGCAGCCGCAACGGCAGCGCCACGTTTTCCGCCACCGTGAACCAGGGAAACAGCCGTGCCTCCTGAAACATCATGGAGATCGGGCGTGTCGCCTCCGCAGAACGCTTCTCGCCGTTCCATACCGGGCGGCCGCGCACCAGAACCTCGCCTTCCGTCGGCTGTTCCAGACCGGCGATGATGCGCAGAAGCGTGGTCTTGCCGCAGCCCGAAGGCCCAAGAAGCGAGATGAAGTCGCCGCGCTTCATGTCGAGCGTGGCATCGCCGATGGCCCGCACGGCGTTCTCGCCGCGGCCAAAGGTCTTGCCGACACCCGACAGGCGGATGTCGGCATCGTTGTCCATCTTCATGCCTTGAGAGCCTGATCGAGCAGATCGTTGGTGTAGAGCTGTGTGGCTGGCACTTTCCTGTCGATCAGCCCGGCGCCGGCGAGCAGCTCCACGGCGCGTTCCCAGACCTCCGGCACGTTGCGCAGCAGGTTCTCGTTGCCCTGGGCGGCCCAGTTCTGCGCATTGGCGCGCAGGTCCTTCTGCGCGGTCTCAAGGTTGTTGAGTCCGGTCACATCGTGCTTTTCACCGATGGTTTTCAGGATGGGAACGAGGTCTTCGGTGTTCACGATCTCGCTGGCTGCGCGATGGGTGGCGCGCAGGAAGGAAACGAACTTCTCGGGATTCTCGGCGACCTGGTCAGGCCGCGCGACATAGACCTGGCCCGGCATTCCATCGTCGATCGGCATTGCCGCCACGTCGTCGCGGGCCGACGTCGCGATCACCATGGAGGACGTGTTGCCGATGAAGGCGCCGGCGCGGCCCGCCTCGATGAGCGCGAAGGAGGCGGCGGAATCGGCCACCTTCACCTTGTTCACAGTCTGCGGAGAGATGCCGGCGCGGCGCATCATGAGATCCAGCGTCCCTTCCATGGAGCCGCCGAGCGTTGCCATGCCGACGGTCCGACCTTCGAGATCGGTGACCGACTGCACCGGGTTGTCCTTTGACGAAATGATGAAGAAGGGCGAACGCTGCGCGATCGTGGCGATCGAGATCAGCGGCGCACCGTTGTTGACATGCGAGACGATATAGTTGGTGCCGCCGGTGCGGCCGGAGTCCATCTGCCCCGCAATGGTCATCTGCGCGGCAAGCGCGGCGCCCTTGCCGGCCTCCAGCCGCATGGCCAGGCCCTCATCGGCGTAGTAGCCGGCCGCATCCGCGTAGAGTACCGACGAAAAGGAGAGCGAGAAGGAGAAAGGGGTGATGAAGTTGAATGTCGTCTCGGAATGCCCCCTGGTCGGCAGCGACAGCAGCGCCGCACTCCCCATCGCGCCCATCATCAGGCTTCGTCTTGTCAGCTTCACGCTCCCCTCCTGTTCAAATGTGAACTTAATGTTCATTAGACATAATCATATTCTCGCATGGCTTGCAAGACCGGAGGATTCGGCCCTTGCGGCAGAAGGCAGGCAGCGGGAAATCAGGCGGGCGGGTCGCGCCTGGGTGCCGGGTCGCCGCCAAGAAGCCGGGTGATGGCGGCGGCGGCGTCCACGACCTTCTGGCGAAGGCCGCCTTCGATCACTGCTGACGTGTCGGAGGAGGCGGCCTGGGTGATGTTGATGGCGGCAACCACGCGCCCCTCGATATCGCGCACGGGTGCTGCGATGCTGGCAATTCCGGTCTCGAACTTGCCGATCTGGACGATGGCGTCCGCCTTCCGGTCGCGCCGCCACTGGGCCACCAGCTCGCCCAGGCTGCGTGGCGTCCGGCCGGGCGCGTTCTGATAGGTCTCGTCGCGATAGAGCCGGATGAGATCGTCTTCGCAAAGATCGGCGAGAAGCACGCGCCCCATCGTCGTGCCCGCCGCCGGCAGGCGGCTGCCCACATGCACGATGCTGGCAAGCCCCATATGGCTTGGCACCCGCAGCATGTAGAGCACGAAACGCCCGTCCCTGACGCCCAGATGCGCCGACCAGTCGGTGGCATCGCGCAGCCTTTCGAGCTCGGGCAGCGCAATCTCCACCAGCTCGCGCGATGCCAGATAGCCGTATCCCAGACGCAGCACGGCAGGGCCCAGCGCGTAGCGCCCGCTGTTCGGATCGTGCAGCAGATAGCCCTGCTGCGCCAGCGTGTAGACGGCGCGGAACGCGGCAGAGCGCGTCGTGCCGAGCCGGCGCGCGATCTGGGAAAGCGTCATCTCGCGTTCTTCCGGCGTGAAGGCTTGCAGCACCTGCAGGCCGCGGAGCAGGCCGGGCACGAGATATTTGTCGCCGGCCGAGCCTGTGGCCGGAGGTTGATCCAGTGTTTTGCCCATAAAACACTGTCTAGCAGGCAAAACGTCGTGCGTCTAGCCTGCTGTCAGATCACAAAGAAAAGGGAGCCTCCGATGACGATCCACGCAACCCCCACGTCCGCCCTGGCGCAGGAGCTGGCTGCGCACACCGGCCGCTTCACCGACAAGTCCTTCGACTGGAACGCCTTTCCCTCCAATGCCGGCTTCGACGAGCTGGCGCGCGCGCAAATGCGCTACATCGGGGCCGGCGGCTCGCCCAAGGTGGGCGACAGCTCGACGCTCAAGCCCGACAACTTCACGCTCAGCCTCATCTATAAGGAGCCGGGCAAATATGCGGCCTGCCACAGCCATGAGATCGAGGAGAGCTTTCTCATCATCGAAGGGGTGCTGACGGTCGGCTGGGAAAAGGACGGCGAGGTTGTCGAGGTAAGGCTCGGACCGAAGGACATGATCCTCAATGCGCGCGAGATCGGCCACGGCTTCCGCAATGACGGTGTCACCCCGGTGCTGATGTCCATCTCCGTGGATGTCGGCAAGCCGCTGCCGCCCGTCTATCACTACCATCCCAAGGAACATCCCAGCGAGCTTGCCCGCAGCTTCGGCGCCGCCCCCGGCAAGACCCTGCCGTTCGACCGCAATGGCGAGCACCCGCTGCAGAAGCTGATGGCGCGCTATGTCGTGCGCCACAACGAGTTGCCCACCATCTGGGAGGATGCGGGCTTCACGCGCAAGGTCTATGTCGGCCCCGGCGGCATCGAGCACGATACATGCCGCAAGGAGATGCTGGGCATCCCCTCGCGCGTCGGCGTCAAGCCCTACAGCCGCGATGTCGAAGAGGCGTTCCTGGTGCTTGAGGGCTCGCTCACTGTTGGCTGGGAGGAGAATGGCGAGCATGTGGAAACCGAGCTCGGCCCGCGCGATCTCGTCAAGACGCCGGCCGGCCGCAGGCACTGGTTCCGCAACAATTCCGCTGGCCCGGCGACCGTGTGGAGCGTCATCGGTTCGGCCACCGCCGGCGAAATCGCCTATCGGGCGGCCTGAGCCTGCGTCGCATTGCCGGGTGCCGGGCCTTCGCCCCGGCGCCCGGCGCTGTGATGGTGGGGATTCAGCCCTCGCGTTCGCTGAGGAAGAGCCGTTTCAGCCGCGTCACGTCCCCGTCGGACAGGCCGCGCACACCCGTCACCTCGATCCACGCGTCGATATAGTGTTCGGGGGCGTAGACATGGCCGTGGCCCATCGGCGCGGTCGTGGCCAGCGCCATGTCGAGAGCGATCTGCAGCAGGGTCACCACCGGATACCAGCGAAGATGGGGGGAGACGTCGGGACCGCGCGGCGGCGCCATCCACTCCGGCTCCCGGTAAAGCGCGTGATGGTCGAAGAAGGTCACCGGGTCGCTGGCATATTGCAGATAGACGATACGCATGGGGCCCCATTCCGCGCCCGGAATGTCCAGGGCGTTGTCCTGGTTTGTGAAACGGACGGCGGAGCTGTCGCGGAAGCGCGGCAGCCAGGCTGGTGTGTCCGGGTTTCGGTGATTGGTCGCATAGTGCCAGATGCGGCTCGCAAAGGGCGGCCCGCTCCACAGCGCGCCGTGATAGGGGTCGCCCAGCACGTCGTAGAGTTCGCTGGAAAGCTCGGAGTTCAGCGTGCCGAGGCTCAGCCCGTGGAGATAGAGCCGCGGCCTGCTGTCCGCCGGCAGGCTGGTCCAGTGTCCGTAGACCGCGTTGAAGAGGGCGCGCGCCGCCTCCGCGCCGTATTCCGGTTCCACCAGCAGAGACAGCCAGCTTGTGAGATAGGAGTACTGGATGGCGACACTCGCCACATCGCCGCGATGCAGATATTCCAGCGTGTCCATGGCGGCGGGGTCGATCCAGCCGGTGCCCGTCGGCATGACGATGACGAGCACCGAGCGTTCAAAGCCGCCGATTCGGATGAGCTCCTCCAGCGCCAGCCTGGCACGGGCCTGCGGCGTGTCCGCCGCATTGATCCCGACATAGACGCGAAGCGGCTCGATCGCCTCCTCGCCCCAGAAGGCGCCGATGGTTTCGGCAGAAGGGCCCGAGGCGATGAACTCGCGTCCGGCCCTGCCAAGATCCTGCCACGCCACCAGCGAAGCCGCGCTGCCCGTCTTCGAGGGGTCTTCCGGTCTCTCCCTTTCGGGCTCGATGAGCTCGTCATAGGTCTGGAAGGAGGAATCGGCCATCCGGAGCGCCTGCCTGAGCAGCACCCCGTCGATCAGCAGCCAGAACACCAGAACGGCAGCCGCCACGCCCAGCACGTTCGCCAGACGCCGCGGCACGAAGCGGCGCAGCCGCGCCGCGGCGAAGGTCAGCACCAGCCGGAAAAGGCGCGCCACCGCCATCACCAGCAGGAAGGTGAGGGCGGCAATGACGATGATCCGCACGGGATTGGCGGTATCGAGCGGCTCCAGGCCCATCAGGCCGCGGATGGAGTTCTGCCATTCCGAGGCCTGCCAGAGAAAGAGGCCGGCAATGAAGGCGCAGATCACGGATGCGGCATATTTGACGAGCAGCAAAGCCCGCTCGGAAGGGCCGCGCAGCTCCAGATAGGCGGCCAGCCACCGGCCGAACACGCCGATTCCGTAGCCCGCGGCAAAGCACACGCCGGAAAGCACCCCCTGCGTCAGGAAGTTCCGCGGCAGCAGCGAGGGCGTCAGCGAGGCGGCGAAGAAGAAGGTGCCGATGAGCAGGCCAGTGGCCGAGAAGGAACGCCAGAAGTTCATGTCACACATTCTCCAGGCCGGCGGGGATGCAAGGGGAAGGCGACTTAAGTGTTCGCAACTTAACGTAAATCCTCGCCGGATCAACCGTCGACCCCGGGTGCGCCGGCCGAGATGCCGGATCAAGAGATGCGGGGGGCCTTGTATTTCCAAAGCGCTTCGGGCAAGGTCGCCGCGATCCGAAGCGCTTCGGCTTGCGGTTTCAATCAGCCCAGAATCGATTTGCAGGAAGAGTGCCCATGAGCGGCAGCAACGAATGGTGGCGCGGTGCCGTCATCTATCAGATTTACCCGCGTTCCTTTCAGGACGACAATGGCGACGGCATTGGCGATCTGAAGGGGATCACCCGGCGGCTCGGCCACATCGCGGAGCTGGGGGCCGATGCCATATGGCTCTCGCCCATCTTCACCTCGCCGATGGCCGACATGGGGTACGACGTCTCGAATTACACCGACATCGACCCGCTGTTCGGCACGCTTGCCGATTTCGATGCCATGGTGGCGGGCGCCCACGAGCTGGGGCTCAAGGTCATCATCGACCAGGTGCTTTCCCACTCCTCCGATCGGCATCCCTTCTTTCAGGAAAGTCGCAGGTCGCGCGACAATCCCAAGGCCGACTGGTATGTGTGGGCCGATCCCAGGCCCGACGGTACAGCCCCCAACAACTGGCAGTCGATGTTCGGCGGCATCGCCTGGCAGTGGGAGCCGCGCCGGCGGCAGTACTATCTGCACAATTTCCTGAAGGAGCAGCCGGATTTCAACTTCCACAACCCGGAAGTCCGGGAGTGGCTGCTCGGCACCATGCGCTTCTGGCTGGAGCGCGGGGTGGACGGCTTCCGCCTCGACACGGCCAATTTCTACTTCCACGACAGGCTGTTGCGCGACAATCCTCCGTTTGACGACGGCTCCGGCCTGCCGCCGGTCAACCCGGCGATGATGCAGGTTCACACCCGCCAGAAGAACCAGCCCGAAAACATTGCCTTTCTGGAGCGCATCCGCGCGCTTCTGGACGAATATGGCGGCCGCGCCGTGGTCGGCGAGATCGGTGAGCAGCATTTCGCGGTCGAGCTCATGGGCGAATACACGACCGGCAAGCGGCTCAACATGGCCTATTCCTTCGAGATGCTGGGCCCGAAGTTCTCTGCCGCGCATTTCCGCCGCAATGTCGAGGAGTTCTTCCGCCTGGCGCCCCAGGGCTGGCCATGCTGGGCCTTCTCGAACCATGACGTGCCGCGCCATGTCACGCGCTGGGCCGGCTTCGGGCATGACCAGGACAGCCTGGCGAAGCTTTCGGGCGCGCTGCTTCTTTCGCTCAAAGGCTCGATCTGCCTGTATCAGGGCGAGGAGCTGGGCCAGACCGAAACCGAACTTGCCTTCGAGGAGCTGACGGACCCGCAGGGCATCGCCTTCTGGCCCGACGACAAGGGGCGGGATGGCTGTCGCACGCCCATGGTATGGAGCGCGAAGGAGCCTCATGCCGGCTTTTCGGCCGCGCAGAAGACCTGGCTTCCCGTTCGCGAACCCCAGCGCGCCCGTGCCGTGGATGCCCAGGCGGACAATCCCGATTCGGTGCTCGCTTTCTACAGAACCATGCTTTCGCTGCGCCGCGGCCGCGAAGAGCTGAAGACCGGCAGGACACGCTTCCTTGAGACGGCGGAGCCGGTCCTGGCCTTCCTGCGGGGCGAGCGCGTTCTCTGCGTCTTCAACCTTTCCGCCGACAGCCACAGGGTGGATGTTCCGGCCGTCCGCACGGTGTTGCTGTCCCAGGCGGCCGAGCCGCAGGACGGCGCCGTCCGCCTGGGGCCGAACGGCTTTCTGCTGGCTGAAATCGCTGGCTGAAGCGGTCTGCCGGATCTGGCGGGCGGCGGGAATGCCTGCCGCTGCCCGCCGCCGCCCCACCAGATCAATAGTTTGTGGGCTGACTTGTCGAAACGGATGGGCACCATCTGTTTCGGTCAGACCACCAGAACGGTTCATCGTTTCATTGAAACGCTGATCCGGTCTGTCTATTTGTTTTTGCTGCATTTTTGCGATGCCAGATGATTTCATCCGGCTGCAAAATGCCCTAGGCGGAACGCGCGGGGTCGAGCGTCACCCTGTAAAGCTCGTTGTCGCCGCGATCCATCAGCCGCACCGTCATCTGCTCGCTGGCCGCGTCGATGTCTACAAGGCCGAAGAACTGCAGGCCCGCCGAAGGCGGCAGGTTGGCACCCTGTTCCGGGCTCGGCGCCTTTACGAACTTCACCTCCGGGCCGAACGTCCCGTCCAGCGCGTTGGGGCCGAAGGTGCCCGCATGCAGCGGACCGGAGACGAACTCCCAGAACGGGTTGAAGTCCTGGAACCGGGCCTTGTCGGGGTTGTAGTGGTGGGCGGCGGTATAGTGGACGTCCGCCGTCAGCCAGACCACGTTCTGCACGCCGGCGTTCTTGATGAAGCGCAGGAGGTCGGCAATTTCCAGCTCGCGGCCCTTCGGTGCGCCGGGATCGCCATTGGCAATGGCCTCCGCGCCGGCCTGTTCCTGCCAGTTGTCCCACACGATCAGCCCCAGCGGCATGTCGCTGGCGATCACCTTCCAGGTTGCCCGGGAGTTTGCGAGCTCACGCTTGAGCCACTGCAACTGCGCCTCGCCCATGATGCGTGCGGCGTCGGTCAGCGCCTCCTCCATGGAGGGGCCGTTGGGCCCGCGATAGGAGCGCAGGTCGATGAAGAAGACATCGAGCATCGGCCCGTAGGCGATCTTGCGGTAGATGCGGCCGGGCTCGGTCGGCGTGTAGCGGATCGGCGTCATCTCGTGGAAGGCGCGGGCGGCGCGCGCCTGCAGAAGCGGCACAGACTTTACCGTATAGCGGTCGTCGCCCGAGAGGTCCTTGGCGCTCGACCAGTTGTTCACCACCTCATGGTCGTCCCACTGGAAGAAGGTGGGGCAGACGGCATTGAGCGCGCGCACATGCTCGTCCATCATGTTGTATTTCCATTGCGCGCGGAATTCCGCCAGCGTCTCGGCCACCTTGCGCTTCTCGTCGATCAGCACCTTGTTCACCCACTTGGTGCCGTCCTTCAGCTCCACCTCGTCCTGCATGGGGCCGTCGGCATAGACCGTGTCGCCGGAATGAAGGAAGAAGTCGGGCTGATGTCCGGCCATGGTGGCGTAGGTCAGCATGCCGGTCTCGTCGATGCCCCAGCCCTGGCCGGCCGTGTCGCCCGACCAGGCGAAGCGCACATTGCGGCGCGCCGCCGGCGCGGTGCGGAAGCGGCCGACGATGGGTTCGGAGCTGGCCGAAACATCGTCCAGGTTCACCGCCGTCATGCGATAGAAGATCTCCTGGTCCGGCGTCAGCCCGGCGAGCAGACGCTTGACCGCAAAGTCGCTCTCCGGGAGCGCATCGAGGGGCGGCAGCTTTACGGCGTTGGAAAAGCTTTCGGTCGTGGACACCTCGAAGAAGACGCGTGCCGGCCGGTCCGTGCGCGTCCACACCATGCCGGAGGTGGTGTCCACGTCGCCCGACTGCACACCATGGGTGAATTGCGGCCGGGCGGCGGCGCGGGAGATGGCGGGCATGGCCAGCGTGCCGAGGCCGGCGGTGAGTGCGGCCGCGCCGGTGCGGGCCAGAAGTGCACGACGGGTGGTCACTGCAAAGGGTTTCATCGTCGTCTTCCCGGTTGGATGGACTTTCAAGCGGCTTTGCGGTCCCCGGCGATGTCCGGGGCTATTGCATGTGGGTTGAGTCCTTGTTCGGCTTTGCCGGCCCCTCCACCAAAGATCCCTCCAGATGGGGGATCGAGGTGCGCGCGGCCTGCCTCCCTCCCCGTTGAGGGGAGGGATTGCGGGTCCGGTCAGGGACCTGGAAGCCTTGTGCGACTGCCCTCCGGCGATGCCGGAGGGACCCGTCACGAAATGGCGGTCAGCCGATCCTGCCGCCGCCCTGCTTTGTCACCACGACCACGGAGGGCCGCACCGGCAGGCTTTCATCGAAGTCCGGCCAGCGGGTGGCGGGCTGCTCGAAGGTGGACAGCCCTTCGTCGCCCGGGTGCTGCACGGCCAGAAACAGCGTCTCGCCGTCCGGCGTGAAATAGGGCCCGCACATCTCCGCGCCGATGGGCACACGGAAGAACAGCTTCGAGGTGCCGCGCGCCTCGCCTTCCGTATCGACGGCCCACAGACCGTCGGTGCGCCCGGTCTTGTCTTTGCTGTTGCCGTCGGTGGAGACCCACAGGCGGCCTGCCGCATCGACGGCGGCGTTGTCGGGCATGCCGAACCAGCCGTTTTCGCTGGTGGCCGGCGAGAAGGTGGCGCCCACTTCCGCGATTGACGGATCGCCGCACTTGAGCAGGATTTCCCACCGGGACTTCGTGGAGGCGAAGTCGCCATCCGTCTCGGTGATCTCGATGATGTGGCCGAAGGCGTTCTCGGCGCGCGGGTTGGCGGCGTTCACGTCATCCGCCTTGCGACGGGTGTTGTTGGTGAGCATGCAGTACACCCTGCCGGTCTGCGCGTTGGGCTGCACATCCTCCGGCCGGTCCATCTTGGTGGCGCCCAGAAGGTCGGCTGCCCGGCGCGTCTCGATCAGCACATCCGCCTGGCTCTCGAAGCCGTTTTCCGCCGTCAGCGGCCCCTCGCCATGGACGAGCGGCAGCCACGTCACGGTGCCGTCCTCGTCGAAGCGCGCCACATAGAGCGTGCCGTCATCCAGCAGATCGGCATTGGCGGCGGGGTCGGCCTCGTTGAAGGTGCCGCTGGTGACGAACTTGTAGACATAATCGAAACGCTCGTCGTCGCCGGAATAGCACACCACGCGGCCATCGCGGTTGACCACCGTCTCGCAGCCCTCATGCTTGAAGCGGCCAAGGGCGGTGCGCTTCTTCGGCACCGAGTTGGGATCGCGCGGATCCACCTCGACGATCCAGCCGAAGCGGTTCGGCTCGTTCGGCTCCTTGCCGATGTCGAAGCGGTCGTGGAAGTTGCCCCAGTTGTACCAGCCGCCCGGCACGCCCACGCGCGCATAGTTCTGCGCTTCCCGGTGCCCTTCCGGCAGCTCGCCGCGGAAATAGCCGTGGAAGTTTTCCTCGGCCATCAGATAGGTGCCCCAGGGCGTCACGCCGCCGGCGCAGTTGTTGAGCGTGCCGAAAACCTTCGTGCCGGAGGGGTCGGCATTGGTCTTGACCCGGTCATGGCCGGCCACCGGCCCGGACAGCATCATCTCCGTCTCGACGGTGATGCGGCGGTTGTGCGGGCTGTCGAGCACCGGCTGCCACTTGCCGTTCTCGCCCTTGCGGATCTCGATCACCGTTCCGCCATGGGCGGCCATCTCGATGTCGACCAGCTCCTTCGTGTAGTCGCCCAGCTGCACCTTGCCGTCCACCACGCGGGCGAGGCCGGGGAACATCAGCTCGCCATTGGTGTACTCGTGGTTGACCACCAGAATGCCGCGGTCGCCTGCTGCGCCGAGCGGGATGAAGCCGATATAGTCGTTGTTGTAGCCGAACTGCCTGGCCTGCGCCTGCGCCGTCTGGTTCATGGGATCGAACTCCGGCGCGTCGGCGAACACCTTGTCGCCCCAGCGCAGGAGAATGTCGGCGTCATAGCCCTCGGCCACGTGGTGTGTCTCGTCCACGCCGGCCTCGACCTCGGGAAAGTCGAAGCTGGAGCCCGCCGCGGCTTCGGCGCGGCCGGCCAGCAGTGCCATCGGGCTCACGGTCGCGCCGATGGCGGCGACCGCCAGCGAGCCGCCCAGAAAACCGCGGCGCGAGTAGCGGCGGTTGATGATGTCGCCCATGGTGGGATTGTCGCTCGGATTGCGGCCGACATCCTCCGATTCTTCGCGGATGTCCGTGGGCGTCCTGATATCCCTGGCGTTGACGTGCTCGTTCATGCCTGCCTCCTCGGGTGGGTCGTTCGGGGTCGCTTGATGTCCCGAAACGCTTAATCGAAGACCTGTTGCAGGCAGATGACAAGAGCGGGGAAAAAATTGTCCTTTTCACCGCCGTGGCGCCGGGGCGCCACGGCGGTGCGGTTCACGCCGCCAGCGCGTATTGCGAAGCCTGGCCAAGCGCCTGGGAGACCGCCTGCTGCGCGGCATCCGGGCTCAGCGCCACGCCTTCGACGCGGATCACCTCCACATCGCTTATGCCGAGGAAGGCGAGGAAGGATTTCATGTAGGGAACCGCATGGTCGAAGGCTGCCGAAGCTCCCTGCGAATAAACGCCGCCGGAGGCCAGCACCAGATAGGCCTTCCTGCCCTTTACCAGCCCCTCCGGCCCCTTCTCGGTATAGCGGAAGGTGCGCCCGGCCCGCGCCACATGGTCGAACCAGCTCTTCAGCGTCGAGGGAATGGAAAAGTTGATCATCGCGGCCGCGATGACGATCGCCTCGGCCTCCAACAGCTCGTCGACGGCCTGGTCGGAGATGGCGACAGCGCGCGCCTGCTCTGGCGTGCGTGCCTCTTGCGCCGTGTAGATGCCGGCAGCGAAGTGGGGGTCGATGTGGGGCAGGGGCTCGCGTGCGAGATCGCGCGCAACCAGCCGGCTTCCCGGCCGGGCGGCACTCAGCTTCTCGGCGAGCTCCCTTGCGACCCGGCTCGAAAGAGAGGCTTCGCCGCGCGGGCTGGAGGTGACAAGCAGGATGGATGACATGGCTTTTCGTCCTTCTTCTTCGTGTCCGGCAGGGCGCCGGGAAACGGTTCGGACGGAATTTGGCGATGGACATCCATTTTAAAAACAGGGAAAATATCGCTACAAATGATCAAGAATATAGATAGGTCATGGAAGCCCAACCCACCCTGGATCAGCTGCAGGTCTTTCTCGCCGTTGCGGAGGAGGGCAGTTTTTCCGCTGCCGCCCGCAGGCTCAATCGTGCCCAGTCGGCCATCAGCTATGCCATCGCCAATCTGGAGGCGCAGCTTGAGCTGAAGCTTTTCGAGCGCACGGGCACGCGCCATCCGCGCCTGACGGAGGCCGGTGCCGCCATGGTGGAGGATGCCCGCCGCATGGCCGCCTCGCTGCAGCTCCTGCGCGCCCGCGCCCGCGGTCTCCGCCAGGGGCTGGAGGCCGAGGTGCGGCTGGCCGTAGATGTGCTTGTGCCGATGCCCGTTCTCACCCTGGTGCTCAAGGCGTTCCGGGCGACCTTTCCCACGGTCGGCGTCCACCTTCACACCGGCGCGTTGGGAGCGGTGGTCGATCTGGTGCTGCGCGGCGAGGCCGATCTGGGCATTGCCGGTGAGGCCGGGTTCAAGAAACATGGAGAAGGCCTCGTCGTGCGCCAGATCGCCGAACGGCGCATCGTGCCGGTGGCTGCGCCCGACCATCCCCTGGCGCTGGCGGAAAAGCCGGTTCCCGCGGCCGTCGTGCGCGAGCACTTCCAGGTCGTGATCACCGACCAGACCGAGCACACAAGAGGCCGGAACTTTCGCGTGTTCGCCTTCAATACCTGGCGGGTAAGCGATGCCCTTGCCAAGCATGCGCTGCTGCTCGAAGGGCTCGGGTGGGGCGGGATGCCCCTTTGGATGGTGGAGAAGGATCTGGCGGCCGGCCGTCTGGTGGAGCTTGTCCTGGAGCCCTATCCGCCGACCGACTACACGCTCTTTGCCATCCGGGCAGAAGATGCGCCCTTCGGCCCGGCGGCTGGCTGGCTGGTGGAGCGTTTCGAGCGGGAGTTGAAGGATTTCTGCACTGTCAGCGCCTGACGGTCTCCGCCCCGCCGCCCGTGGCCGGCATTCGCCGACGCCTCAAGACGCCTTCACATGGTCCCGCCAGGAGTAGCGCGGTTCGTAGCCCAGCACCTTGCGTGCCTTCTCGATGGAGATGAGCGATTCGTTGGCCGCGATCGGCCGCTTGCGCACGGCGCCGGGATAGACCTCGTCAAGCAGCTCCTCGTTGGTCCGGCTCATCACCGAATCCGCATTGGCGATGCCGAAGACATGCGCCCCCGTGATCTTCGCCTCCAGCGCCAGCCTGGCGGCCTGCGCGGCGTCGCGCGCGTCGATATAGGTCCACAGGTTCCAGTGGCGCGAGCGTGGATCCTTGTCGAAATCGGGGAAACGGGCATAGTCCTGCGGATCCATGACGTTGGAGAGCCTGAGGCCCACGATCTTCATTTCGGGGTCCCAGCGGCAGAATTGCTCCGCCATCTTCTCCCCCATGAGCTTGGACAGCGAATAGGCGGTCTCCGGCCGTTCGATCTCCTCGTCCACGGGCACATAGGCGGGGCCTTGCGGGTAGGGAATGCCATAGACGGTCTCGCTGGAGGCCCACACCACGTTCTTGATGCCGAGCTGGCGCGCAGCCTCGAAGATGTTGTAGGTGGAAACCGTGTTGTTGGCGAAGGTGACGTGATTGGGAGCCAGCCCCGGCGCGCGGATCGCCGCCAGATGCACCACGCCTGTCACCTTCTCCACCCGTTCGTCGATCATTGAAAGCGCGGCGATCGCCTGGCCGAAATCGGCAAGGTCCGCGCGGCTGAACCGCACGTCGGCGTCGCCGGGCGGTACAAGGTCGATGGACGTCACCTCATAGCCATGTTCCATCAGATCCCGCACGCAGGCGCGCCCTGCCTGGCCGCTCCCCCCGGTTACGACGATCATCTGCTTCTCCCTTTCTGGTCCGTGATGGGCCGGACCCTATCACCTCTCCGCGAGGTCTGTCATGAGCCCCAGCCGCCCCCTGCTGCGGAACGCGCCGGGCGCGCAGCCTTCGGCACGGCGGAATGCCTTGGAGAAGTAGTTGGCATCGGCAAAGCCGCAGGCGGCCGCCACGGCCTTGATGGGTGCATCGGTGGCCAGCAGCATGCGCCGGGCGCGTTCCATGCGCTTTTCGAAGATGTAATCGGCAGGCGGCTGCCCGACCGCCTGCCTGAACACGCGCACGAAATGGGCGCGGCTCAGTCCCGCCGCCCGCGCCAGCATGCCGACATCCATCAGCCGCCCCAGATTGTCGTCCACGAAGCGCTGCGCGCGCAACACCGCCGCCGGCAGATCCACGGTCTCCGCCGCCGTGCCGAAGGCCGCGTCGTAGAGCGCCGCCATGGCCGAATAGGCGGCGGCCGAAAGCGCACCGGGCTTCTCCGCCGTGCCGGAGAGCAGCTTGAGGCAGGCGCCTGCCAGCCGGTCCACCACCTGCGGCGTCGGCCTCAGCACGGGTCCCTCCGCCTCCAGGATCGCGCCTGCCAGGCGCAGCGCCTCCCGGCCTGCCAGGATCATCCAGAAATATTCCCATCGCTTCCCCCGCTCCAGCCAGTAGCGGTTGGCGTGGGGAAAGGTCAGCAGCATCGTCTCACCCGGCAGCAGCACATGGCCCGCACCCTCATAGTCGAGCCGTCCCTCACCGGCGACGGTGTGCTGGATGAGCACGAAAGGCACGGCGCCGCGCCGCAGCCCGTCCCAGGAATAGACCTCGTTCACCCGGAGTTCGTAGCCGGCCCCGCTGGCCATGCAGAACAGGCCGATCCCGCCCCTGGGAGCGGTGATCTGGCGCATGCGATGGCCATGCGCGATCAGTTCCGACAGCACAGAATTACCCTTTTCAGCACAAGCTTTCTCTACACCGCCGCGCGGCGAAAGGCTACAGCTTCGGCGACGGTTCGGATGAACATTCCCGAGGAGGATGCGCGCATGTCGTTCAAGGTCGCCATCATCGGCGCCGGCTCTGTCGGCTTTACCAAGAGGCTGGTCATGGACCTTTTCAAGGTGCCGGAGTTCGCCGGCATCGAGATCGCCCTGACGGACATCAACGCGCACAATCTCGACATGATCCGCCAGATCATCGAGAAGATCGTCGCGGTGAACAATCTGCCGGCAAGGGTGACGGCGACCACGGACCGCCGTTCGGCCCTCGAAGGCGCGCGCTACATCCTGAGCTGCGTGCGCGTGGGCGGGTTGGAAGCCTTTGCCACCGACATCGACATTCCGCTCAAATACGGTGTCGACCAGTGCGTCGGCGACACGATCTGCGCCGGCGGCATCATGTACGGCCAGCGCAACATCCCCGTCATCCTCGATTTCTGCCGCGACATCCGCGAGGTGGCGGAAGAGGGCGCGCTCTTCCTCAACTATGCCAATCCCATGGCCATGAACACCTGGGCGGCGCTGAAATATGGCGGCGTGGAGACGGTCGGCCTTTGCCATGGCGTGCAGCACGGCGCGGAACAGATCGCCAAGGTTCTGGGCGTGAAGGACGAGGAGCTGGATTATGTGTGCAGCGGCATCAATCACCAGACCTGGTATATCGACATCCGCGTCAACGGCCGCAGGGTCGAAAGGGAGGAGCTGATTGCCGCCTTCGAGCGCCATCCCGTCTATTCCAGGCAGGAAAAGCTCAGGATCGACGTCCTGAAGCGTTTCGGCGTCTATTCGACCGAGAGCAACGGACACCTTTCCGAATATCTTCCCTGGTATCGCAAGCGCCCGGAGGAGATCGGAAAATGGATCGACCTGAGCGACTGGATACACGGCGAGACAGGCGGCTATCTGCGCCACTGCACGGAGATGCGCAACTGGTTCGAGACCGACTTCCCGAAGTTTCTGGAAGATGCCGGCAGGCCGCTTTCCGAGCACAAACGCACCAGCGAACATGCATCCTGGATCATCGAAGCGCGGGAGACCGGGCGCGTCTATCGTGGCCATTTCAATGTCAGGAACGGCGGCGTCGTCACCAACCTGCCGGATGACGCGATTGTCGAGAGCCCCGGCTTCGTTGACCGTTTCGGCATCAACATGGTGGAGGGCATCACCCTGCCGCTCGCCTGTGCGGCCACGTGCTCTGCCTCCATCTCCGTGCAGCGCATGGCGGTGGAGGCCGCGGTCTCGGGCGATATCGAGCTTCTGAAGCTTGCCATGCTGCACGACCCGCTGGTGGGTGCCGTCTGCACACCGGAGGAGGTGTGGTCGATGGTGGACGAGATGGTGGTGGCGCAGGCTCGCTGGCTGCCGCAATATGCCGACGCCGTGCCCGCTGCCCGCCAGCGGCTTGCCGGATCGAAGGCGGCCACGCGCGAATGGCAGGGGGCGGCGCGCCAGAAGGTGCGCACGGTCGAGGAGTTACGGCAAAGGACGGGCGCGTAGTGCGGCAGCCGCCGCCGGCCGGCCGGGAAGGAGTGCGATGAAGGAGCCTGCCCGTTTCATTGTCGTCGGCGGCGGCACGGCGGGATGGATCGCCGCCTTCGTCCTTCAGGACAGCGCCCGGCGCAAGGGCCTCGACGCGAAAGTCACGGTCGTGGAGTCCTCCAGGATGCCGACGATCGGCGTCGGCGAGGCCACCACAGCCGCCTTCCGCGTGCTCCTGAAGTATTTCGGTATCGACGAGTTCGCGTTCCTGCGCGAGACGGAGGCGAGCCTGAAGCTCGGCATCCGGCATGAAGGTTGGCGTCGCAGGGATCATGTCTACTACGGGCCCATCGACGACCCGCATCAGGTGGTGGCCGCCCCTCCGGGCGCCCCCTCCGACTATCTCAACATCTATGCGGTGGCGGCCGGCAGGCCGGTGCAGGCCATGCATCTGTTCCAGCCGCTGCTGGAAAGCCGCAAGGCTCCCTATGCCTTGCGGTCCGACGGCACGCTCGCCCCGCTCGGTCCGTTTCACTATGCCTATCACTTCGACCAGGCGCTGGTGGGCAGGTTCTTTGCGGCCCGGGCGCGCGGTGTGGAGACCGTCGACGCGCTGGTCCGCGGCGTGGAGCGCAACGCGGAGAGCGGCCTCGTCGAGGCGTTGGTGCTGGACGACGGCAGCCGGCTCGGCGGCGACTTCTTCATCGACGCCACGGGCTTTCGCAAGCAGATCATCGTGCGCGAGCTCGCGGCCGCCTGGAAATCCTATGCCGAGGAGCTGCCGGTGAACCGCGCGCTGCCCTTCTGGCTCGACCATGACGAAACCGCCGACATCCCCAACTACACCCGCGCCTGGGCGCAGAGTGCGGGCTGGATGTGGCAGATCCCGACGCAGACGCGGCTCGGCTGTGGCTATGTCTATTCCGATGCCTTTCTTTCGCCCGACGAGGCCCATGAAGAGGTCGAGCGGGCGATAGGCCGCAAGATCGAGGCGCGGGGCGACATCCGCTTCTCCATCGGCCGGCTGGAGACGCCCTGGCTCGGCAACTGTCTGGCGGTGGGCTTGAGCTCAAGCTTTCTGGAGCCGCTGGAGTCCACCTCCATCCACGGCACCATCGTGCAGATGATGCTCTTTTCCGGCCGCTTCCTGAAGCACCCGTCGGCCATGACGCAGGCCGACCGCGACGACTACAACCGCCGTGTCGGGCGGCAGGTCGACGATTTCCGCACCTTCGTCAACATGCACTATGTGGTGGAGCGCGACGACACCCCGTTCTGGCGCGAGGTGCGTGCCAACCGCATCCACGCGCACACGCGCGAGCGCCTGGCCCGCTGGCAGCGGGAGATGCCACGCCGCGAACATTTCCCCGACTATCTGGACGGCCTGCCCCATGTCGAAACGCAGCTCTACTATCCTGTGCTCGACGGCCTCGGCCTGCTCGACCGTGCGGTGGCCCGCCAGGAGATGGCCCGTTCCCCCGCCCTGCGCGCCTTCGCACGCAAGGCTTACGAGAGCCTGGCGAGGGAGTATCGTCACGCCGCACTGAAGGCACTCGGCCATGGGGCGTTTCTGAAGCATGTGCGGGAAACGGCCTGAACTTTCCGCAATCCGCGACAGCCACGGGACATCCGGGAAAAAAAGCCCGGCCTTCGGGCCGGGCAAGGTTTCCGTGGGAGGAGGAGGGGATATCAAGCCACCTGGCGCTTGGCCGCGGTGCGCACCCAGGCGGGCAGCCAATCGCCATGGGCGGCGATGAGCTCGTCGGTAAGGCTCCAGATCTGGTCGAGATCGAGCTCGGCGCCCGTGTGCGGGTCCATCATGGCGGCGTGGTAGATGTGCTCGCGGTTCTCGGTCATCAGTGCCGCCACCGTCAGCTCCTGGACATTGATGTTGGTGCGCATGAGCGCGGTCAGCTGTGGCGGCAGCGCGCCCACCACCGTCGGCTGGATGCCGTTGGCATCCACCAGGCAGGGCACCTCGACGGCGCAGCCCTCGGGCAGCGAGGTGATGTAGCCCCTGTTCGGCACATTGCCGTAGATGACCGCAGGCTCGCCGGTCCACACCGCGTTGAGGATGGAGGAGGCGTATTCGTGGCTTTCCTTCACCTCGATGCGCTCGGCCTTGCGATAGCGTTCCGCCTGTGCCTTCCAGCTTTCGATCTGTTCGACGCAGCGCTTGGGGTACTCGTCGAGCGGAATGCCGAACTTCTCGATCAGGTCCGGCCGGTCGCGCTTGATGAACCAGGGCACATATTCGGCGAAGTGTTCGGAGCTCTCGGTCACGAAATAGCCGAGACGCGTCATCATCTCGTAGCGCACCTTGTTGGGGCAGCGCGGGTTCCAGTGGCTGGGTTTGGGGAAGCGGCCCTCGCGATAGCCCTTGAAGAGCTCGGGATAGAGATTCCTGTAGGTGCCGTCGGGCTGGCGGTGCTCGAAGGTGAGATAGAACGCCATATGGTTGATGCCGGCTGCGAGATAGCGGATCTCCTCGACCGGAATGTCGAGGTCGCGCGCCAGCTCGAAGGCGGTCCCCTGCACGGAATGGCACAGCCCCACCTGGCGGATCTGCGGGTATCTGGCGGCGATCGCCCAGGTGTTGATGGCCATCGGGTTGACATATTGCAGCAGGATGGCCCGGGGGCAGAGCTCCAGCATGTCCTCGCACACCTGCCACAGGTGCGGCACTGTTCTCAGCCCCCGCATGATCCCGCCGATGCCCAGCGTATCGGCGATGGTCTGGCGCAGGCCGTACTTCTTGGGCACCTCGAAGTCGATGACGGTGGAAGGCTCGTAACCGCCGATCTGGAAGGCGACGATGACGAAGTCGGCGCCGTCGAGGGCGGCCCGCCGGTCCGTGTGGGTCTCCACCCTGGCCGGAACGCCCAGCGTGGAGACCAGCTTGTTGGCCACCACCGCGCTCTCCTCCAGGCGTGCGGGGTCGATGTCCATGAGCGAGACCGTGGCGCCGGCAAGCGCCGGACGCTGCAGGATGTCTCCGATGATGTTCTTCATGAACACCGTGGAACCGGCGCCGATGAAGGCGATTTTGGGATATGCCATTTCTGCTTTCTCCGAAGTTCAAGCGGCAATTTCGAATGCGGCGCGGACGAGCCGGGCCGTGTAGTCGGTCTTGGGGTTGGACAGCACGTCCTCCACCGGGCCTTCCTCCACGATCTTGCCGAACTGCATCACCATCACGCGGTGGCACAGCGCGCGCACCACCTTCAGGTCGTGCGAGATGAAGAGGTAGGACAGGCCCTTCTCGTCCTGCAGCTTGCGCAGAAGGTCGATGATCTGCGCCTGTACCGACAGATCGAGCGCGGATGTCGGCTCGTCGAGCAGGATGAATTCCGGCTCCAGCGCGATCGCCCGGGCGATGGCGATGCGCTGGCGCTGTCCGCCGGAAAACTCGTGCGGGAAACGGTTGAGAATGGTGTCGGGCAGCCCGGCATCCCTGAGCGCCTGGCGCACGCGGTCCACGCGCTCGCGCGTGTTGGCGCCGATCCTGTTGACGATCAGCCCTTCCTCGATGATCTGGCGCACCGACATGCGTGGGTTGAGCGAGGCGAACGGGTCCTGGAAGACCACCTGCATGCGCGAGCGCAGGGGGCGCATGGCCTTGCGCTCCTTGCCGTGGATTGCCTGACCGTCGAAAAAGATCTCGCCGCCGTTGTTGTCGATCAGCCTTATCAGCGCCTGCCCGAACGTGGTCTTGCCCGAGCCGCTTTCGCCCACCAGGCCCAGGGTCTCGTGGCGCTTCAGCGCGAGATCGAGATCGTTGACGGCCACCAGGTCGAAATAGTCGGGCTTGAAGAAGCCGCCGCGCCTGAGCCGGAAGGTGACGTTCACCTTCCGCCCCTCCAGCACGATGGGGCTGGCCGGCGAGATCGGCCTGGCGGCGCCCTTCGGCTCGGCGGCGAGAAGGCGCTGCGTGTAGGGGTGCCGCGGGTTGGCAAACAGCGCTTCCGTCTCGTTGTGCTCCCGCACCACGCCGTTCTGCATCACATACACGTATTCGGAGAACTGGCGCACGATGGTCAGGTCATGGGTGATCAGGATCACCGCCATGCCGTACTTGTCCTTCAGGTCCTTGATGAGGTGCAGGATCTGCGCCTGCACCGTCACGTCCAGCGCCGTCGTCGGTTCATCGGCGATCAGGATGTCGGGCCGGTTGGCGAGCGCCATGGCGATCATCACGCGCTGGCGCTGCCCGCCGGAGAGCTGGTGCGGGTATTGCCGGAGCCGCGCCTCCGGCTCCG
Source organism: Chelativorans intermedius (assembly GCF_025398255.1). Taxonomy (GTDB): domain Bacteria; phylum Pseudomonadota; class Alphaproteobacteria; order Rhizobiales; family Rhizobiaceae; genus Chelativorans; species Chelativorans intermedius. The sequence continues at coordinate 39,396 of NZ_JAODNW010000010.1, forward strand.
GGATCTGCACCTCCTCCAGAAGCTGCCTCGCCCGCGCCATCGCCTCCTTGTTCGAGATGCGGTTGTGCAGGTGCAGGATCTCGCAGATCTGCCGGCCGATCGTGTAGACGGGGTTGAGCGAGGACATCGGCTCCTGAAAGATCATGGAGACGTCCTTGCCGCGCAGGCGCCGCATCGCCTTCTCGCTCAGGGAGACGATGTCCTTTCCGGCAAGCGTGATCTTCGTTCCCGGCTTGATGGTGGCCCGCCGCGAAAGCAGGCGCATAACCGTGCGCGCCGTCACCGACTTGCCGGAGCCGCTCTCGCCGACCAGCGCGATGGTCTCACCCTTGTGGAGCTGGAAGGACACATCGCGCACCGCGTTCACGACCCCGCCCTCCACCTTGAAGTCGACGGCGACGTTGCGGGCATCGAGGATCAGCTCGCGCCCGTGCTTGCCCAGATCGTGGCGCTCCGGCGGGGCGAAGGGATTGTTCTCGTCGAGCATTCTTCTCCCCCTCAATACGGATCGACGGCATCGCGCAGGCCGTCACCCAGCGCGTTGAAGGCAAAGACGGTGATCAGCACGAAGACCACCGGCGAAAGGATCCACGGATAGGAGCCGATGACGGAGAAGGTGTTGGTATCCTGCAGCATCAGGCCCCAGGAGATCAGCGGCGGCTTCACGGCAAAGCCGAGGAAGCCGAGGAAGCTTTCCAGAAGCACCACCGTGGGAATGGCCAACGTGACGGCCACGATGATGTGCGAGAGCACGTTGGGCAGAATGTGGCGCGTGATGATGCGCATGTCGCCGGACCCCACGGCAATGGCGGCGCGCACATAGTCGATGCGCGCCAGCGCCAATGTCTTTGAGCGCACCTCCCGTGAAAGCTGTGCCCAGCCAAGAGCGGCCAGCACCGCAATCACGAAGGCGATAAAGACGTTGGAAGGTGCCGTGAGCGGTACCAGCGAGGTCAGCGCCAGATAGAGCGGCAACTGCGGAAACGCGAGCACGAAGTCGACAAATCGCTGCACGATATTGTCCACGTTACCGCCCAGATAGCCGGAGCCGATGCCCACAAGCGTGCCCACCGTGGTGGTGATGGTCACCACGGCAAAGGCGATAATCAGCGAGATGCGCGATCCGTGGATGCCGCGCGAAAGGATGTCGCGGCCGAACTTGTCGGTGCCGAGCAGGTGGAGCGGCCGCCCGTCCCTCGTGCCGAAGAAGTGACGCTCGGCCGGAATGAGGCCGAACAGGCGGTATGAATGTCCCTTCACGAAGAAGCCGACCGGAGTGGGATTGTCGAGGATCGGGCCCGTCAGAGGTTGGAAGGTCACCGGATCGAGCTCGCCCGTCTCGCCGACGGGATAGACATAGGGGATGAGGCTGAAGCTGCCGTCGGGGGCGGTGAACGAGATAACATCCGGTGGCGCAAAGGGCGTATCGGTCGCCCGTGGGTCCATCGGTGCAAAGAAATCCGCGAAGACTGCGATGATGACAAGCAGACACACGAGAACCAGGCCCGTCATGCCGCTCACCGAGCGCCTGAAGCGCCGCCATACCAGCGTGTAGTAGCTTTCGTGGCGCTGCGGCAGGCGCACAGCGGCTTGTTCTTCCGGCAACGTGGCATCCGGTGCCTGCAGTGGCTCGCCGGCGCTGGAAGGATGTGAGGCTGGTGGACGTAGGTCGAGATTGGTCATGCGGACTTCTCCCCGCCGAGGCGAACGCGCGGATCGAGCAATGCCAGAAGCAGATCGGCGATGATGTTGCCGATGATGAGCGTGGTTGCGAGCACCAGCATGAAGGTGGCCGTCACCCACACATCGCCGACCGCCATGGAGCCGACGATGGCCGGACCCACCGTTGCAAGGCCGAAGACGACGGCCACCTCGATTTCTCCGGTGAGCATGTAAGGCAGCACCACCCCTTGATACGCGACCAGTGGATGCAGGGCGTTGGGCACGGCATGCCGCATCACCACCGCCCCTTCCGACAGCCCCTTTGCGCGCGCCGTCTCGATATACTGGGCGTTCAGCACATCGAGCAGATTGCCGCGCATCACGCGCATGTTGTAGGCGAGCCCGCCGAAGGTGGCGATGAAGACCACCGGCCAGACATGCTGCACGAGATTGACGAACTTGTCCCAACTCCAGGGTGCGCCGCCATAGCGGGCGGAGAAGAACATGCCCACTTCCGACACGTTGAGGCGGAAGACCAGGATGTAGAGAATGATGATCGCCAGCAGGAAGCGCGGGATGGTCAGTCCCAGAAAGGATATGAAGCTGAGCAGGGTGTCCACCCAACTGTATTGACGGGTGGCAGCGACAATGCCCAGCGATATGCCGAACAGCGAGGCCAGCAGGTGGCAGGTCAGTGCCAACGCGATCGTGGCCGGCAAGCGGTCGGCGACAACGTCTCCCACGGGTCGATTGTAGTAGAAGCTGTGCCCGAAATCGAAACGCGTGACAATGCCGGTCACCCAGCGCACATATCGCACGATCAGGGGGTCGTCGAGCCCATGCGCCTCGCGATAGGCTCTCGCCTGTGCTTCGGCCTGCTCGATGGTCGCTCCGCCCTGGTTGATGAGCATGGAGCGGATATAGTCGGAGTAGTCGCCAGGCTTCGCCTCGATGATGGCGAAGGTCACGATGCTCAGGGCGAAGAGGATCGGGATCGCTCCCAGAATCCGGATGACGAGAAATCTCAGCATGTCGCGCAGCCATTGGTTGGTTGGTCAGGGGGAGCGCTTCCCCCTGACCGGTCATGCAGCCATCAGGTCAGCGGGCCGTCGCTGCCCGGTTCGCCCGGCAAGGTCTGGGGATGCAGCTCATAGTCTTGCTGCCTGTCCTCGGGCACATACACCCGTTCGCGGATGATGTTGTCCTCGGCCCAGTTGTACATGAAGATCGGAGCCCCGGCCGGTATGTTGGCAAAGCGCTTGTTGATGATCAGCGCGCCCGGATATTGGGTAAGCCCCACCGAATAGACGTTTTCGGTGAACACCCTCTGGTAGCGCCTCATCAGCTCGGCGCGCTCGCCCAGATCCTGCGTGCGTACGAAGGAACGTACGATCTCCACCAGTTCTTCCTCGAAGGGCAGGAGATCGAGCGTGCCGTCCGGCCCGGCCCGGTGGAACTGGTGCACGTGCGGTCCGGTCGGCGCCAGCATCGCGGTGTTCTGCACCACCGTCACCATCTCCGGTGTTTGCCGGAAGACCTGCCAGTCGAAGCGGCCCGACTGGTAAAGCGCATCGCGCGAGGCGCCTTGCTGCAGGTTGAGGATCACCCGCAGACCCAGCTTCTGCATCATGTTGACCACGCCCTCCGCAAGATTGCGGTCGGTGTTGTAGTCCGCGTTGGCCAGTAGGGTGATCTCGACATCCTGTCCATCGGCCATCCCGTCAGGGAAATTGCGGATGCCGTTTCCGTCCGTGTCCTTCAGCCCCAGACCGTCAAGAAGCGCGTTGGCCGCCTCGAGATTGTAGGGGTAGTAGGCCGTGGATTCCTTGTCATAATAGGTCGTGCCTGCGTAAAGGCCCCCGGGATAGATGGCTGTAAACGGCCCGCGTACCAGCGATTCTCCCAGCCTCTGCCGGTCGATTGCCATGGTCACCGCCTTGCGGAAATCGAGCTCGCGATTCAGCTCACGCACGGCCTGTGCGCGTTCGTCCGGCTCGCCCCATCCATTGGCTGACATGTTCATCTGCAGCGCGTAACCGATCGTCCGCGGCCCGAACTGCAGCCTGGCAGGCGCTGTTTCCTCGGCACTGCGGCGCAGTGCCTCGACATAGCTTTCAGGCTGCTCCAGATTCGAGAAGTCGCCGGAACCGGCAACGGCCTGCACGTCGCGATCAGCCCAGGTAGACAGCCGGTAGTGCACCTCGTCGAGATAGGGGAGCTGGTTTCCCTCCTCGTCCACCTTCCAGTAGTAGGGGTTCCGGCGCAGCACGATGATGTCGTCCGGCCGGTATTCCACCGGCACCCACGCACCCATTACCGGCCAGTTCAGAAAATCCGGCGGAAACGCGTTCTTGTATTCCTCATAGGTGTTGTCGGAATATTTCGGGTGCTGGGGTTTCAGGATATGCGACGGCCCCGGGCAGAAATTCCCATACGCCATCTGATAGAGATATTCGGTGGGGAACGGCGTCTTGAACGTCCACCGGATCGTATAGTCGTCGATCTTTTCCAGCGTGGTGCCTTCACCGAAATTTGCCGGGCTTGCGCCATTGAGCGGCGTAACGTTCGGGTCCTGAACATGATCCTCCCAATAGAACATCACGTCCTCGGCATCGAAGGGGTCGCCGTCGGACCATCTGGCCCCCTCGATCAGGTGCATGGTGAGCTGATGGCCGTCCTCGGACCATTCCCAGCTCTTGGCGAGGTTCGGCATGGGCTGAAGTTCCTCGGCCCTGATCGTGAACAGCGGTCCCGTACGCGTGAGGCATTCCATCATGCCGATGTCGATGCCGCCCCAGCCCTGGCTCTGGCCGGCGATGTAGTTCCAGCCCTCCGGCCGCCCGCCGATCACATGGCGCAGCGTGCCGCCGTAGTCACCGATGCCGTCGGGCATGTTGGCCGCCTTGTAGACCATCGGTTCCTTCGGCAGGCGCTCCCCGACGGGCGGCAGCTTGCCGGTCTTGACGAACTTTTCCGTCACCCATTCCGGCTCGTGATATTCGGGCAGCGCCCGGTACTCCAGAATGTCGGAAATGCCGACGAAGACGGGCTCGCTCTGGGCCGGGAATGCCGGCGGGTCGGGCGGCGTGGTGGGTTCGACCATTTGGGCCTGTGCTGCCAGCGCGGACACGCCGAGCAGAAGGCCGGCCCCGGTCAGGGTGCTCAGCTTCCTGTGCATCGTTCCTCCCTTTCATTACCATACGCCCGTCGCCGGGATTGCCGTCCGGTCGAGTGGCGTGCTCGTTGACGGTACCTCTTGCACAATGGCGCGCAATCCGGCTTTCTAAGCACCTTTTCCGGGTTTTAAAGATCGGGTGGGAGCCATGTCGGATGTGAACGGACGCCAAACGGCCGGAGGCGGAAGGGACGTGGCCCCGCGCACGGTGCCGCGTCCCGACCGCCGCTTCTATGCCACCACCAAGGCATTCGGCCGTTTCGGCATCCGCTGGTTCATGCCGCAGCTCATGCCGGCCGAACACTGGCATGGCCATATCGAGTTCAACTGGCTCACGGAGGGCTCGATGGGCTACCTCTTCGATGGCCGTCCGGTGCGTGTCCCGCCGCGGCGGCTGGCCATGTTCTGGGCCGGGATTCCCCACCGCACCGTCAGCATCGACCGGGGCCGGGGCGGCGGTGCCCGTCAGTGCAACATCTATCTGCCGCTCGACACGTTTCTCCACATGCCCAATCTCGGCCGGCTGACGGAGACCATGATCGGCGGCGGCGTCATCATGCTGCCGGAGGATGCCGTCGACAACGCGCTCCTGGAGCGCTGGTATCGGGACTATCGCAGCGGCGATGTCGAGCGCGCCGATATCCTCAAGTCCGAGATCGCCAGCATGCTGCGGCGCACCATGCTGGTCGGCTGGGAGGTGCTCCTGCCGCCGTGGATCGAGACGCAGGAGCCGGTGGCTGGCACCGCCTCACCGCTCGGCTATGTGGTGGCCATGGTCCGCTACATCCATGAGAACCTGGCCGAGCCGATCACCTCGAAGGACATCGCGCGCGTGGTGGGCCTGCACCCCAACTATGCGCTCAACCTGTTCACCCGCGTCATGCGCGTTCCCGTGCGCCGCTTCGTCATCCGCATGCGGCTCATCAGGGCGCGTGCCCTGCTCTTCGAGGGCAATCTGTCGATCGCCAACGCCGCCTTCCAGTCCGGCTTTACCTCGCTCAGCCAGTTCTACGCCCATTTCCGCGCCGCCTATGGCATGACGCCTCTGGAGATGCGGCGCAGCCTGGCCGCCAGCGGGCGGCTGCCCGGCCGCATGGGGGAGACCTGACGCCCCGCGGGCAAGGGTTCAGGCCGCCGTCCTGGCGCGCTCGGGGAACAGCTTGGCCAGCCCCTCGGCGGAGGCTTCCGTCACGCCCCGCTCGGTGATCAGCCCCGTCACCAGCCGCGCCGGGGTCACGTCGAAGGCCGGGTTGCCTGCAGGCGTGGTCTGCGGCGCGATGCGCACCTGGCGGATGCGGCCCTCCGTGTCCCGTCCCCACACCAGCGAGACCTCGTCCTCGGATCGCTCCTCGATGGGGATCTCCTTCACGCCGTCGCGCACCGTCCAGTCGATGGTGGGCGAGGGAAGCGCCACATAGAACGGCACGCCGTTGTCATGCGCGGCGAGCGCCTTCAGATAGGTGCCGATCTTGTTGCACACGTCGCCCTGGGCGGTGGTGCGGTCCGTGCCGACGATCACCATGTCCACCTTGCCGCGCTGCATCAGATGCCCGCCGGCATTGTCGACAATCAGCGTGTGCGGCACGCCGTGGCCGGCCATCTCCCAGGCGGTAAGGTGGGCCCCCTGGTTGCGCGGGCGCGTCTCGTCCACATAGACGTGGACGGGGATCCCCTCCTCGACCGCCAGATAGATGGGTGCTGTGGCCGTGCCGTAATCGACGGTGGCCAGCCACCCGGCATTGCAGTGGGTAAGGATGTTCACCGGCTCGCCGGGTTTCTTTCCGCGGGCGATGCGGCGAATGATGTTGAGCCCGTGCCGGCCGATGCTGCGGTTGAGTTCCACATCCTCGTCGGCAATCTCGGCCGCCCTGCGATAGGCTGCCGCCGCGCGCTCGCCGGGGGGCAGGGGACGCAGCAGGTTGCGCATCTCGTCGAGCGCCCAGCGCAGGTTGATGGCCGTGGGCCGCGTGGCATGGAGCTCCTCCCACACCGCGTCCAGCGCGGCATCGCAGGGGTCTTCGCGCATGCGCATCGCCACGCCGTAGGCGGCGGCAACGCCGATCAGCGGCGCCCCGCGCACCCACATGTCGCAAATGGCGGTGGCGATGCCCGCCACCGTGCGCACGGTCTCGACGCGGAATTCGTGGGGCAGCCAGCGCTGGTCGATGAGATCGACCGACCAGCCGTCCTCGTTCACCCAGATGGTGCGGAAATGCTTGCCTTCGACTTTCATGACAGCCTCCCTGCCGGGGCGCCGCGCCCTTCATCAAGCAGTTGCGCCAGTTGGTTGATCTCGCCGAGCGAGGTGACATGCCGCCGGTTGACGGCGATGTGGCGGCCGAAGCGCAGCGCCGCCGCCTCGCATTGCGCGCGCAGCGCCACATCCTCGATGTCTTCGAAATCGGCGTTGTGGGCGAGGCCCAGGATGCGCCGGTGGATCTCGACGCCCGCAAAGCCCAGCATGTCCTCCCAGACGCCGTGCAGAACGTGGCCGAGCGCCTGCTCGGCGCCCAGCGTGTCGTTCTGCTCTTCATAGAGGCTGCGATGGTACAGCATGCCGGTGCGCTCCGTGCGCCAAAGCGCGGAAAACTCCTCGCGGAAGACGCGCCACGTTTCCTCGATCACATTCAACAGATAGGCGCGCATGCCCGCCCGTGAACCCCCGGTCTCGTGGCCCCTCTGCGCGAAGAAGGCCATCCAGAAATTGGCCAGCAGCATGCCGACATCGAAGGCCATCGGCCCGTAGAAGGCGAATTCCGGGTCGATCACCCGGGTATCCTGCGCCGTCACCATCACCGAGCCGGTGTGCAGGTCTCCATGCACCAGCGTCTCGGCATTGGCGGCGAACAGGTGTTTCATCCGCTGCGCCTCCACCCTCAGGTCGCGGTCGGCACGCAGTTCCGCCACCAGAGGGTCGAGCTGCGGCGTGTGCCGGTTCATCGGCGCCCCGAAATAGGGGTCGGTGAAGACGAGGTTCTCGGTGATGTCGCACAGCTCCACATTGTCGGCAAACAGCGCCAGGTCCGCCTTGCGCTCGCGCGCCTTCATGCAAAGGTCGGAGCCGCGGAACAGCGTGCGCGCCATGAAGAGCCCCAGATCGCGGGCGATCCGCGGCAGCTCCTGGCCCTGGATGAGGGCGCGTCGCAGGATGATGTGCGGCGACAGATACTCCATGGCGATGAGCGCCTGCGCCTCGTCGAAGTGGAAGACTTTCGGCACGGCCCCGGGGGCGCGCGCCTCCTGGCGGGTCAGCGCATGATACTCGAAGAAGGAGCGCTTGAGCGGCAGCGGCCAGCTGTCGCCCACCAGCCGCACATAGGGCAGGGCCTGCTTGATGACGAGGCTGCCCGTCTCGCCCTCCACGATGAAGACGAGGTTGAGGTTGCCGTCTCCCACCTCGCGCACCTTCCAGCCCTGCGGTGCCCCGCCCACCTTTTCGGCGACGGCGGCGACCGCGCCCAGCCTTCGGGGCAGCGTTTCCACGGTCAGTGCTTGAAACGCGTCGTCCGTCATCCCTTCCGTCTCCTCCCTCTCTTGCCGCGGCCCCGGCGGCGATGCGGCCGCTGCCGCGACGCCGGGTCCCGCGAAGGCCGCCGATCGGGCCGGTCCCGCGCCAGTGCCAGCATGTGCGACCATGAGCACGCTACCAAGGCTCTGTCATTTGTCAATCATGTTGACAAATGATTGAACTGTGCCTAGCGTCATCGTGGGAGGAAGGCATGGGACAAGGCGCCATTTTCCGCATTGCGGGTCTCGGCAAGTCGTTCGGCCCTAACGAGGTGCTGCGCGGCGTGACGCTGGAGCTGCGCGCCGGAGAGGTGACGGTGCTGATGGGCGCCAATGGCGCCGGCAAGTCCACCCTCGTGAAAATTGTGAGCGGCGTGTACCGCGCCCAAAGGGGCGAGATGTTTCTGGGCGAGGCCCCCTTCGCGCCGGCTTCCCCGGCGGAAGCCATGCGTGCCGGTGTCGTCACCGTGCATCAGAACATCAATGACGGCGTGGTCGCCGCGCTCGACGTCGCCACCAATCTTGTGCTCGACCGGCTGAGCGGCGGAGGCCGCGGCATCTTCTTCAACCCGCGCCGCATCCGCCGCGAGGCGCGAGAGGTGGCGCGCCGCATGGGGCTCGGCATTGATCTGATGGCGGATGTCACCGGGCTTTCCCTGGCCGACCGGCAGATGGTGGCGATTGCCCGCGCCATGGCGCACGAGCCGAAGGTGATGATCCTCGACGAGCCCACCTCCTCCCTGTCGAGCAGCGAGGCCGACCGCCTGTTTGCGCTGGTCGAGCGGCTGCGCGAGCGCGGGGTAGCCATTCTCTACATCTCGCACCGCATGTCGGACATCCGCCGCATCGCCGACAGGATCGTCAGCCTGCGCGACGGGCGCATCGTCGGTGTCTTCGAGGAAAAGCCGCTCGACTATGAGGGTGCGGTCAACGCCATGCTGGGGCAGAACCTGGGCGCCGGCGGCATCGAGTCGCGGGAGGCGACGGCGCCGGTCTTCACCGCCGACGGGCTTCGGATCGCCGAGGGCGCCAGGCCCTTCTCGCTCAGCCTGGGCATCGGCGAGGTTGTCGCCATCACCGGCCTCGTCGGCGTGGGCAAGACGCGGCTTGCCGAAACCCTGTTCGGGGTTCACCCGCCGCTTGCCGGCGCCATGCGGATCGACGGCCGGCCCTATGCGCCGTCTTCCCCCGCTGCCGCCATTCGCCGCGGCGTCTTTCTCGTCGCCAAGGACCGGGCGAGAACGGGCATCGTTCCCGACTTCAACATCTATGAGAACATCAGCCTGCCATTCCTGCCGCATTTTTCGCATCTCGGCGTGGCCAGCAGGCGGGCGGAGCGCGCCGCCGCGCGTGCCCGGATTGCCGACCTCAAGATCGTCTGCCGCTCCGAGCGCGACGATCTTGCCACGCTCTCGGGCGGCAACCAGCAGAAGGTGACGGTTGCGCGGTGGCTTTCGCAGCCCTCGCGAATGCTCATTCTCGACGAGCCCTTCCAGGGCGTCGACATTGCAGCCCGGCACGACATCGCCGCCAAGCTGCGCGAGAGCGCCGGCCAGCGCGCAACGCTCCTTTTCCTGACCGAGCTCGACGAGGCGCTGGAGACCGCCGACCGCATCCTCGTCATGTCGGAGCACACGATCGTCGGCGAGCATCGCAACAGGAACCTCGACATGGACCGGCTGCTGGCCGATGTGGCGGGCAGGGGGCTTCAGGGCGCGGCCTGAGGAAGAAGGACAGGGAGAGCGCAACCGATGGACAGCGACATGGCGGGCAAGGCGACGGCAAGAGTCGAGGAAGGGCAGGGCGCCCGCCCGCGCCTGTCGCCGCGCGAGCTTGCCATCCGCTATGGTTTCCTCGCCCTGCTTGCCGGCCTCATCGTCTTCTTTTCGCTGGCCACCCGCGGGTTCGCCTCGCCGCAGGCCGCGGTGTTCATCCTGCAGTCGGTCTCCATCACCGGCATCCTGGCCCTTGGCGTCACGGCCACGCTGGTGGTCGGCGGCTTCGATCTTTCGATCGGCGCCATCGCCACCTCCGCCATGATGGCGGCCGCCTATGTGATGGTGGTGCTGGAGCAGAACGCCCTTGTTGCCGTGCTTGCCTGCCTGGCCATCGGCGCCCTGGTCGGCCTCATCAACGGTCTCATCATCTGCTACATGCGCGTGCCCGATCTCCTGGCCACCCTGGGAATGATGTTCCTGCTGATCGGCCTGCAGCGCATTCCCACGGAAGGCCGCTCCATCGCCGCCGGCATGACCCTGCCCGACGGTTCCACGGCGGGTGGCGCCTTCTCTCCCGCCTTTCTGGCGCTCGGCCGCCATCGCTTCGATTTCTTCATCGAGAACCTGGTGCCCGCCTCGGTGGTGGTGCTCGTCGTGCTGGCGGTGCTCATCTGGTTCTTTCTCGAATACACCCGCTTCGGGCGCATGATGTATGCCGTGGGCTCCAACGCGCAGGCTGCCGCCTTCGCCGGCGCGCCGGTCCGGGCCTACAGGATCTGGGCCTATGTCATTTCCGGCGTGTTCTCCGCCATCGGCGGCATCCTGCTGGCCGCCCGGCTGGGCCGCGGCGACATCGCATCGGGCAACAACCTGCTGCTTGATGCCGTGGCCGCTGCCCTCATCGGTTTCGCGGTGCTGGGCGCCGCCAAGCCGAACGCCTTCGGCACCGCCATCGGCGCGCTGTTCGTCGGCGTGCTGCTGCAGGGGCTGACCATGATGAACGTGCCCTACTACACGCAGGATTTCGTCAAGGGGGCGGTGCTCGTCATCGCGCTCGTTTTCACCTTCGCGCTGCTGGGTCGCAACGGCCGGTAGGGCGGGATCTTGGAGGAAACACCAGTGGAGGAAAGAATGAAGACCACACGCAGACATCTGGGCCGGCTGGCAGCCGGTCTTCTGGCCGCCGGCATGGTGTGGCCGGCTGCGGCGGGCGCGCAGGAGATGCCGGCCCCCTTCGACAATCCGGGCGAGGTGGAGATTGCGCTGGTGCGCTACCTGTCCACCGGCGACTTCTTCCAGGCCTATCTCTCCGGTGTGGAGGCGCAGGCCAAGGCGCTGGGCGTGAACCTGCGCGTCTTCGACAGCCGCCAGGATGCCGCGCTGCAGGCCGACATGGTGGACCAGGCCATCGCGCTGGGTGTCGATGGGATCGTCATCCAGCATGGCCTGACGGAATCCATGAAGGAAGCGGCTCAACGCGCCGTCGATGCCGGTATCAAGGTGGTCGCCTTTGACGTCAATGTCGAGAACGAGGCGATCCCGCAGATCGAGCAGTCCGACCGCGACCTGGCCCGCCTGGCGCTGGAGCAGGCGATCAAGGACAATGGCGAAGCCTGGACGGCGGCCTATGTCTATGTTCCCGGCATTGCGCCGCTCGACCGGCGCAACGAGACCTGGGTGGAGTTCAAGGAGCGGTATCCGGGCATCGAGGAGGTCGCCCAGTTCGGCACGCTGGACAATCCGATCGCCAACTCCGTGGCCAATCAGGCCCGCTCCGTCCTTTCGGCCAACCCCGGCATCGAGGTGGTCTTTGCCCCCTATGACGAGTTTGCCAAGGGCGTGAAGATCGCGGTCGACGAGGCGGGGCTTTCGAGCGACGTGAAGATCTATTCCGCCGACATCTCGACCGCCGACATTGCCGCGATGCGCGAGCCCGGCAGCGCCTGGGTTGCCACCGCCGCCACCAATCCGGCCGTGGTCGGCGAGGTCTCGGTGCGCGCGCTGGCCATGCTGCTCGCCGGCGAAGACCCCGGCCGCAACGTCATCGTGCCGCCCACCCTGATCACCCAGGACATGCTCAACGAGCAGGACATCTCCAACATGGAGGAGCTGTCGCAGAAGCTGCCGCAGTTCGCCCATGCCGACGTGGCGGTGCCGGACTGGATGCCGCTGCCGCCGCGCGACTGAGCGCCGGCGCCGCAGCGAGAAGGAAGAAAAAGGGGCGGTCCGTCGGGCCGCCCCTTTTTCCGGGCCGCATCAGCGCAGCGCTGCGGCGATGTTGCCGCCATCCACCGTGGTCACGCTGGCCGTGGTGCGCTCGGCCAGCGCCAGATGCAGGAAGGCCTGGGCCACGTCCTCGGCGCGCACCTCCAGCCCCAGAAGATTGCCGCCCATATAGTCCTTCTCTGAGACGCCGCGCGCCCGCGCGCGGCTGGCGATCATCTCGTCGGTGAGCAGGCCGGAGCGGATGCGGTCGGCATTCACCGCGTTGGAGCGGATGCCTTCGGCACCGTAGTCGAGCGCGTATTGCCGCGACAGGAACAGCGTGGCCGCCTTGGGCAGGCCATAGGCGCCGAAATTGGCGCCCGGATTGACCGCCTGCTTTGAGGTGTTGAAGAGCAGCACGCCGCCCGTCTTCTGCATCTGGAAGATGCGCACCGCGTTCTTCGCCACGTTCTGGTGTGCGAAGAAGTTGAGCTCGAAGCTCTTGCGCAGCGTGGCATCGTCGAGTTCGCCGATCCTTCCCTGCCAGGCCGCACCGGCGTTTGAGACCACGATGTCGACGCCGCCATAGACCTCCACCGCGTGGTCGAAGGCGGCGCGCACGGCCGCCGGATCGGTGACGTCCGCGCCCACCCCTACCGAGGCGTTGCCCGCCGCCTGCGCCGTGGCGCGTGCCTTCTCGGCATCGAGATCGACAACCACCACATGCGCGCCCTCGGCGGCAAACGCCCTGGCCGTTGCCGCGCCGATGGCCCCGGCGCCGCCGGTGACGAGCATCACCTGACCGGACAGGGGCTTGGGCTTGTTGGCGGCGAGCTTGGCCTGCTCCAGAGACCAGTATTCGAGCTCGAAGAGATCGGACAGCGCAAGCGGATGGAAGGAGCCGATGGCCTCCGCCCCCGTAACGGCCTCCACCAGCATCTCGCCCACATCGGCGGCGATCTTCGCCTCCTTCATGCTGCGGCCGTGGCCGAACAGGCCGAGGCCGCGCACCAGGGTAAGCCGCGGCATGGGATCGAGCATGGTGCGCGCCACGTCGTCGCGCGCATTGTTGGTCTCGAAATATTCGCGGTAGCGGTCGGCAAACTCGGCCACCTTCCGGCGGATGGTCTCGCCATACTCGGCCAGCTTGCCGGCCTCCGGCGCGGGCAGGACCATGGGCCCGGTCTTGATGCGGATGGACAGGTCGGGCGTGGAGACGCCGCGCCTGGCAAGCTCCTCGGCGTTCTCGGCATTGACGTAGTCGAGGATCTTCGGGGAGGTGCGGAAGTCCGACACCATGCGGGCAAAGCTGCCCTCGCCCTGGGGAACGGCAATGGCGCCGCGCAGATAGGGGGCGATGTCGGCGGGCGTGGCAAGGGCCGCTGGCAGGCTGACGGGCGTGAAGGGCCGTCTGCCGTGCTGCGCCACGTGCTCCTCGGCCATGGTGACGAACTCGATCATCAGATCATACGCTTCCTTCGCCGTCTCGGCGAAGGTGAAGATGCCGTGCTTGTCGAGGATGAGGCCCTGAACGGAGGGGTCTGCGTCGTAGATGTCGGCGGCCGCCTTGGCAAGGTCGAAGCCCGGCTTGATGTAGGGCACGAAGCCCAGCCGCCCGCCGAAAACCTCCCGGCACAGGGGTTCGCTGTCCTGCTGGTCGACCAGCGCGAGGATGGCCGTGGAATGGGTATGGTCGACGAATTTGTGCGGCAGGAAGGCGTGAAGCAGCGTCTCGATCGACGGGTTGGGCGCGGAGGGGTCGAGCAGATTGGCGCGCTGCATGGCCACCATGTCCTCGTCGGACAGCGCCTTCAGGCTGCGCGCCGCCAGCAGCGCGTCGAGCTTCACCGCCGGCAGGCCGGCAGGCTCGATCACGCCCATGTCCCAGCCGCTTCCCTTGACGCACAGGACCTCCCACTCGATGCCCAGAATGTCCTTCGCGCGGGTCTTCAACGAGGTGTTGCCGCCGCCGTGCAGCACCAGCCGCGGCTCGCCGCCCAGCAGACGGGTGGTGTAGACCCTGAGCGCGAGATCGCGGGAAACGCCCTTGGCGGCGTAGTCCCCCACCAGCTTTTCGGCCTGGCTGTCGTTCCAAAGGTTCTGCATGGTCTCCCCGTATCGTTTGTCGGATTGCAGCGGACGGCGGACCGTCACGCGGTGGCCTTGGCGGTCGTCTTGGCGCCTTTCGCCTCGATGTGCTCGATGAGGCGCCGGGCCATGCGCGAGGTCAGCACCAGATGCGTGAAGAAACGGCCGGCGATGGCAGCCAGAAGCGGCGCGAACTTCTCGTCCTCCTGCACCACCATCAGCCGGCGGGGGATGGCGCGGATGGAATCGAAATCGGCCGAGATGATGCGACGGTTGTAGTCGCAGTCGAGCAGCCGGCCGTTGGCGTCGATGATCTGCCCGGCAATCACGCCAGCCGCGCCCTGCTGCTTGAGCGCCTGCAGCTCCGCCAGGCCAAGCGCCCCGCACTTGATGACATGGCTGTCCTCGTCCAGCGTGCCCACGGTAAACAGCGCCAGGTCGCAGGCGCTGATGCCGTCGAGCTGCTCGCGGATGACCGGCTCCTCGCGCAGGCGGTTTGCCAGATCCGGTGTGCTGAGCACCAGCGGCGCGTAGAAATTGAGGCCGCGGGCATTGAGCCGGCGGGCGATCTCCATCGTGCACTGGTCGGGACGGTAGGAATAGGGAGAGCCGAGATTGCCGCACAGCTCCACCACGGTCACGCCCTGCCGGTCGGCATAGGCCATGGCATCGGCAATGGCATAGACGGTGCGGCCCCAGGCGACGCCCACCCGGTCGCCATTCTTCACCATCTCGAGAAACACGCTGGCCGCCAGCGTCGGGATCTCGGCAGCAGGATCGTCGTTCAGCCCTTCGCCGCCGGCGATCCACACCGTTTCCAGACCCAGCGCATCCTCCAGAAGGCGCGCCATCCTGTCTTCGCGGAAAAGCTGTGTGGAGGTGGAGATGTGGACGATGCCCGCCTCGCGCGCCCGGCGCAGGTAGAGCGCCACGGAAGCACGCGAGATGTTGAGGCGCTGCGCCACTTCGTCCTGGCGCAAGCCGTGGGTGTAGTAAAGCCATGCCGCCTTGTGGACGATCTGATCTGCCGGACGATAAGCCATAGCGCGCCTCCGGTTAGACATTATTCACGGGCTCTGACAAAAGTCAATCAAGCCGGAAACCGCTGCCCGCGCGCCATCTTCGCCACGTCCGGCTTTGGCCTTCTGGCCTTTGGTGAGCAACGCGGGAAACGGGACGCGTTGATCGCGCCTCTCTGCTTGTCTGCGGCAGGTCCCGCCGCCCTCTTCGGTTTCTCCGCACCCGGCCTGCCGCGGGCCCACACATGCCTTCCAGAACCGACCGCGAAGAGGGTGGCTGCCGTCGCTCTTCCGAGCACCCGGTTTCCGCGAAAGCGATGGGGGGAGGAGAAGGGCGGCGGTGCGGATGGGGATGAATAAAGTGGCGGGAAGCGAATGGCGAACAGGGAATAGCGAGCAGAGGCAACGGGTAGCCGGGGGGGCTGGGGCGCTGATTTTATCCCCGCGCGGGGCGGCGGCGCGGATATGGAAGATTGGCCGTTCCGGCCCGGAAGGAAACGGAGGCCGAAGTCAGGCTTCGGCCTCCGCTCCTGTCCGTCTCGTCCCCCGAAGGCGGCATCAGTAGCCGCGCGGGCAGGGGGCGGTATAGCGGCGACCGTACTCGTCTCGATAGATGCACTGGTTGCTGCCCTCGGCGGCACGCCCGATGAGCGCGCCGGCGACGGTGCCGACCGCACCACCGATGATGGCGCCTTCCACCTTGTTGCCCGAGGCAAGTGCACCGATGGCCGCGCCGCTCGCGCCGCCGATCGCCGCGCCCTGCTGGGTGGGCGTGCAGGCGGCAGCCGCAACCACGAACGGCAGCAAGAGAATGAGTTTCTTCATGGGACCTCCAAGCTGGCATTGGCCCGGGCAACCCGCGAAAGGCGGGCCTGCGCCGAAGGCCGGACACAGGCCGATGCTCCCCCGTCGCCGCGCCCGCGTCAAGGGTTGTGCGTTCAAGCGGCGAAAATCCTTTGGACTTTGGCTTGTTCTGCCTCAATTTTGCCGCCGGGGGGTTCATTTCCCGCCAGATTTGTTGAATTTTCGTCGTATTCGGCACACCGAGGTCGCAATGAGACCATTTTGAGCGCCTGTTTTCTTACAGGCTCCTTTCTGTGGGAGAAGCTCCGGCGCCGCGCCTCGGGTTCTCATCATTCCACGCGCCGGACAGAAAAGGAGTTGAAGTATGGCTGATACATCCGTGGAGGAACACGGCCTCGAACCAGGACAGGACAATGTCCGCATTCTCGGGCTCGATGTTCACAATCCCGTTTTCTTCGTTTCCGCCGTCCTCATCGTCGCATTCGTCATTCTGGCGCTGATCTTCCGCGAGACGGCCGGCAACATGCTCGGCGGGCTGCGCGTCTGGCTGACCTCGACCTTCGACTGGGTCTTCATGATCTCTGCCAATCTGTTCGTCGTTTTCTGCCTCGCCGTGGTCGTTTCGCCGCTCGGCAAGGTGCGCCTGGGCGGCAAGGACGCCGTGCCGGAATACTCCTATGCCGGCTGGTTCGCGATGCTGTTTGCCGCCGGCATGGGCATCGGGCTGATGTTCTTCGGCGTTCTGGAGCCGATGTACCACTTCAACAATCCGCCGCTCGGCGTGGCCTCGCCGCTGGTCGACGGCGAGGTCGTGACCGAGGCCGTGCCGGCCGCGCGCGAGGTGGCCATGGCGGCCACCATCTTCCACTGGGGTCTGCATCCCTGGGCGATCTATGCCGTGCTTGCCCTGTCGCTGGCGCTGGCCGCCTACAACAAGGGCCTGCCGCTTTCCATCCGCTCCGCCTTCTATCCCATCTTCGGCGAGCGCGTGCGCGGCTGGATCGGCCATGTGATCGACACCATGGCCGTTTTCGCCACCCTGTTCGGCCTGGCCACTTCCCTGGGGCTCGGCGCCTCGCAGGCGATGGCCGGCCTGAACGAGCTGTACGGCATTCCCAACACCGAGACCTCCACGGTGGTCCTCATCCTGATCATCACCGCGATGGCGCTGGCCTCGGTGGTGGCCGGGCTCGACGCGGGCGTGAAGCGGCTGTCGGAGATCAACATGGTGCTGGCGCTGGCCCTGCTGCTCTTCATCATCATCTTCGGGCCGACGCTTGCCATCATCACTGGCTTCTTCGCCAACAGCTGGGCCTACGTGAAGGAGCTGCCGGCGCTTTCCAACTGGATCGGCCGCGAGGACACCGGCTTCATGCACGGTTGGACCACCTTCTACTGGGCGTGGTGGATCTCCTGGTCGCCCTTCGTCGGCATGTTCATCGCGCGCGTCTCCATGGGGCGCACGGTGCGCGAGTTCATCACCTGCGTGCTCATCATTCCGACGCTGGTCTCCATCCTGTGGATGACCACCTTCGGCGGCACCGCGCTCGACCAGTTCCTCATCGAGGGCTACACGGGCGTGCAGGAGACGGTGGTCGACTATGTGCCGGAGCTTTCGCTGTTCGCCATGCTGGCCGACCTGCCGCTGGCAAGCATCTCCTCGCTCATCGGCATCATCCTGGTGATCGTCTTCTTCGTCACCTCCTCCGATTCGGGCTCGCTGGTGATCGACACGATCACCGCCGGCGGCAAGATCGACGCGCCGGTGGCCCAGCGTGTCTTCTGGGCCACCTTCGAGGGGCTGGTGGCCATCGTGCTGCTTCTGGGCGGTGGTCTGGCCGCTCTGCAGGCCGGCGCCATCGCCACGGGCTTCCCCTTCGCCATCCTGCTGGTGGTGATGCTCTACGCCACCTGGCGGGCGCTGGCCAACGAGGAACGCTGAGAAAGGGCCGGCTGCATCGGCCGATCCGCAAGGGCCCGCCGGTCGCCGCCGGCGGGCTCTTTGTATTCGCGCCACTCTCCGGGATGTTACGGATTGTTATGTTGCGATGCGGGGAGGGCGCCCGTAATGTGCCGCGCGCGCCGGTGCTGAAAAGCACGGCGCAACAGCCCACCCATGCCTGCGGATTCACCTCCGGGATTGCACCATGTTCATCTCATTCTTCCCCAGACCGCGCCTGTTCTTCGCAAGCTTCGTCCTATGGAGCCTCTTTTGCATCGCCTTCTGGTATGGGGTGGCGCGGGGCCTCGGCCCGAGCTTGAGCCTCGGCGGCCTCGTGGGCTTCGGCTATCCCGAAGCGCTGGGCCCGGAGGTGGAGGAGGCGGCGCGCGCCGCCCTCGCCGAGGCGCAGTCGCGGGCCGCCGGCTTCTGGTTCTATCAGTATTTCCTGTTCGTGATCGCCCTTTTCGTCGGCGGCTGGATGTGGCTGTCGCCGCATCCCTGGGCGCGCTGGTCGGTGGCGGGCTCGGCGCTGATCTTCTTTGTCAACTGGTTCCTGGTCCAGCTCGACGTGATGATCAACGAGTGGTTCGGCACCTTCTACGACATGATACAGACCGCGCTCGGCGCGCCGGACTCGGTGGAGGCGGGCGACTATTACTGGCAGATCGTCGCCTTCCTGCGCATTGCGCTCGTCTACGTGTTCTTCGGCACGCTGTTCCGCTTCTTCGTCAGCCACTTCATCTTCCGCTGGCGCACGGCGATGAACGCCTACTACATGGCGCAGTGGCAGAAGCTGCGCCATATCGAAGGCGCTGCCCAGCGCGTGCAGGAAGACACGATGCGCTTTGCCTCGATCACCGAAAGCCTGGGGATAAGCCTGCTCGATTCGGTGATGACGCTGATTGCCTTCCTGCCGCTCCTGTGGGGGCTGTCGGCGCATGTGAAGGAGCTGCCGATCATCGGCGAGGTGAGCCAGGGGCTCGTCTTCGTGGCCATCCTGTGGTCGGTGCTGGGCACGGCTCTGGTGGCCGTCGCGGGCGTCCGGCTGCCGGGGCTCGAATTCCGCAACCAGCGCGTGGAGGCGGCCTACCGCAAGGAGCTGGTCTATGGCGAGGACTACGCCGACCGCGCCCAGCCGCCCACGGTGCGCGCCCTGTTCGACGATGTGCGCCGCAACTATTTCCGCCTCTACCTCAACTACATGTATTTCAATCTGGTGCGCATCTTCTATCTGCAGATCGGCAATCTGGTGCCCTATATCGCGCTGGGCCCGTCGGTGATCGGCGGCGCCATCACGCTCGGCGTGATGCAGCAGATCATCCGCGCCTTCACGCGCGTGGAAAACTCCTTCCAGTATCTGGTCAATTCCTGGACGACGATCGTCGAACTGATGTCGATCTACAAGCGCCTGAAGGCCTTCGAGGCGTCGATCAAGGGCGAGCCGTTGCCCGACATCGACCGCCACTATCTGGAGCGCCGGCAGGGCGACGTGGCGCCGGAGCCGGGTTCCTAGTGGTGCGATCCCAACAGATGGTAACCCATCTGTTGGGAAAAATCGCCCGACCAGATCAATAGCTTGTGGGCCGACTTGTCGAAACGGACGGGTACCATCTGTTTCGGTCAGACCACTGGGCTTCAGCCGTCGGCACCGGGCCGGCGTTCCGCCTCGTCGAGATATTGGCGGTAGCTCGTGCAGCGCACCTGCGGCCTGGTGCACACCGCCTCGGCGAAGCGCTCCAGCGCCCGCCAATAGGCGCCGCCGTTCATCAGGGTGAAGTGAAAGCCGATCTGCAGCGGCGTGCGCGCGCCGGCATATTCCGTCTCGAAGGCGGCAAGGAACGCCTCATAGGCGCGCTGCTCGAACGCTTCCGCCTCCGCCGGGCGCTCCTCTGCCTGCGAATGGCGCACATAGAGATTGTAGTCCATGGCGATGAGCGGGCGCCCGGCCGGGCCTTCCGGCACGAGCGGCAGGGAAAAGCGCACGAGCCCGCCCTTCGCCCGTGGCGGCACGGGCCCGCGCGAGACGGTGCTGGCGTCGTAGCGCAGGCCCGCCGCCGCCAGCGCCCGGAAAAGGCCGGGGCCGGTGGAAAGATAGGGGGCGCGAAAGCCGACGATCTCCTCCTCGGCGAAGCGCCGCCAGCCTGCCGGCTCCCCCGTAAGGCCGTTGATCGCCCAGGCATCGCGCAGGATGGTGTCGAACTGGGCGAATTCATGCGCCCACTGCGCGCCGCTCCATGCGCCGCCGTCGAAATGGCCGCAGCCGTGGCTCGCGATCTCGTGGCCCTCGGCACGCGCCTGCCAGATCTGGGAAAGGCGCCGGCGCACGTCGTCCCCGGAGGCGGCGTTGCCGACATTGCTCCTGCCTGCCGCCATGCCGGGGCCGCGATAGCGCTTCCGCGTTTCCGGCGAGAGAAGATACACGCAGGAGAGAAAATAGGTGAAGCGCGCGCCGGTGCGGTCCGCCAGCCGCCGGCTGCGCTCCCACTGCTCGATGGAGGAAGCCCCATCGAAGGAGATGATCACATATTGCGGCGCCTCGCCGGCTCGTGCCGGCAGGCAGGACAGAAGCGCAAGGGCGCAAACGCAAAGACGCGATAGAAAGGACATGCAGAGGCCGTGAAAATGAATCGCAAGGAAGGTCCCCGCCTCACCGGCTAGGGGCGAAATGTGGCAGGGTGTGGACTGCGGTCGCGGCCTCGCAATCCCGTCGCTGGTCGCAGCACTCTTTCAGCCGCGCCCGCCGCCTGCACAGGCCACGCAGCGCTCGGCCATCGGGTCGATCTCCAGCCGGCGGTCGGGAATGGGCTCGCCGCAATCGAGGCAATAGCCGTATTCGCCTTCGGCCAGCCGGCGCTCTGCCATGTCGATGCGGGCGAGGTCGCGCTTGCGGGCGCGCTCGGCCGCCTCCGCCATCGCCTGCTGCTGGATGGCGTCCATGCGCGACAGCCGGCCCACCGATTGCTGGTCGAGCTCGACGGGCTTTCGCGCCTCCTGTGACAGGCGCGAAAGCTCTTCCAGTTCAGCACGTTTGGCGGCCAGCCGTTGCCGCGTCCCTTCGCTGTCGATCGTCATGGCGCCAGTCTAGCGCGGTGGCCACGGTGGCCGCTACCCCTTCCATGCGCGCAAATTTCCGTTAAAAGGCGGGCAGAAAGACAAATCTCCGGGCGAGCCCGGCCGAGAACAGGTTTTCCATGTCCGACGACAGTTTCATCCGCGAGGTCAACGAGGAGCTTCGCCAGGACCAGCTCCGGGCGCTTTGGCGCCGCTACGGCACGATGGCGATTGCCGCGGCGGCGTTCGTTATCTTGGCGACCGCCGCCTATGTCGGCTACCAGTACTGGACGACCGCCCGCGCCAACCAGGCGGGCGATGCCTTTGCCCGCGCGCTCGACCTGATGGAGGAGGGCGACGCGCAGGGCGCGCTCGCCGCCTTCGAGGCGCTGGAGGTCGACGGCTACGGCGCCTATCCGGTGCTGGCGCGCCTGGGCGCGGCGGCGACCCTCGCCGACAGCGAGCCGCAGAAGGCCATTGCCCGCTACGACGCTGTCGCCCAGGACAGCGCGGTGCCAGGCGCCATCCGCGACATCGCGCGCCTGCGGGCTGCCTTTCTGCTGCTCGATCATGGCTCCTACGACGATGTGGCAGCGCGCGTCGAGCCGCTGACGGCGGAAGGCAACGCGATGCGCCACAGCGCGCGCGAGCTGCTGGCGCTGGCCGCCTTGAAGGCGGGCGAGCGGGAGAACGCGCTGAGCCTGTTCGAGCAGATTCTCGACGACCCGCAGGCGCCGGCGGGCATCCGCCAGCGGGCGGAGATGATGTCGGAGCTGATCGTCGGCTCCGGAAGCGCGTCCTGATAGCCCATGGCATTCAAGGTCGCCATCATCGGCCGGCCGAATGTCGGCAAGTCAACGCTTTTCAACCGGCTTGTGGGCCGGCGCATTGCCCTGGTCGACGATACGCCGGGCGTCACGCGCGACCGGCGCCTGCATGCCGCGCGCCTGCAGGATCTGCGCTTCGACGTGATCGATACGGCGGGGCTGGAGGATGCCGCCGCCCCCACGCTGGAGGGGCGGATGCGTGCGCAGACCGAGACGGCCATCGACGAGGCCGATGTCGTTGTCTTCATGATCGACGCGCGCGCGGGTGTTGCCCCCGACGACCGCACCTTCGCGGAGGTGGTGCGGCGCCGGGGCAAGCCGGTGGTGCTGGTGGCGAACAAGACCGATGTGCGCGCGGCCGAGGCCGGCGTCCTGGAGGCGTGGAGCCTGGGGCTCGGAGAGCCGGTGGCCATCTCGGCCGAGCATGGGCACGGCATGGCGGAGCTGCGCGACGCCATCGCCGCCGCGGCGCCGCAGGCCGGGGAAGAGGACGAGGAGCCGCGCGAGGGGGCCACGGGCGAGGGAGAGGACATCGACCCCGATGCCGAGCCCCCGGCCTACGACACCACAAGGCCGGTGCGCATCGCCGTTGTCGGGCGGCCCAATGCCGGCAAGTCCACGCTCATCAACACGCTGATCGGCGAGGAGCGCCTTCTGACCGGGCCGGAGGCGGGCATCACGCGCGATTCCATCGCGGTGGAATGGAGCTGGCGCGGGCGGGCGGTGCGCCTGTTCGATACGGCCGGCATGCGCCGCAAGGCGCGCGTGCAGGAAAAGCTGGAAAAGCTCTCGGTAGGCGAGACACTGCGGGCCGTGCGTTTCGCGGAGGTTGTGATCGTCGTTCTCGACGCCACCATGCCCTTCGACAAGCAGGACCTGCAGATTGCCGATCTGGTGATCCGCGAGGGGCGCGCACCCGTCATCGTCTTCAACAAGTGGGACCTGATCGAGGATCGGGAGCGCATGCTGGCCGAGCTGCGCGAGAAGACTGAGCGGCTGCTGCCGCAGGTGCGCGGGCTGAAGGCGGTGCCCATTTCGGCCGAAACCGGGCGCGGGCTCGACCGCATGATGGAAGCCGCGCTGGCCACCCACGAGGTGTGGAACCGGCGTGTGCCCACCGGCCCGCTCAACCGCTGGCTGGCCGCCGCCACCGCCCAGCACCCGCCGCCTGCCGTTGCCGGGCGCCGGCTGAAGGTGAAGTACATGACGCAGGTCAAGACGCGCCCGCCGGGCTTCGTCCTGTCCTGCTCCCGGCCCGAGGCCATGCCGCAGTCCTATGTGCGCTACCTTGTCAACGGCCTGCGCGAGAGCTTCGACATCTTCGGCGTGCCGATCCGCGTGACGCTGCGCACCTCGGAAAACCCCTATGCGGGCCGCGCGAAAAAGCGCTGAGCGGCAGTCTCAACCGCGCTCCAGGCGCAGGTCAACCGGCGGTCCGCTGCGGATTGTCTGGTAGACGACGCAATAGCGTTCGGTGAGTTCGAGCAGCTTTTCGAGCTTTTCCTGCGGGGCGTCGGTGTCGACCTGGAAGGTCAGGCGGATCTGCGAGAAGCCGACCGGCGCGTCCTTCGCCACGCCCAGCGTGCCGCGGAAGTCGAGATCGCCCTCCGCGGATATGGTGGCGGCGCGAAGCGGGATGTCCATCGCCGTCGCCACCGCCTTCATCGTCACGCCGGCGCAGGCCACCAACGCCTCCAGCAGCATGTCGCCGGAGCACAGTTCCATGCCCGAGCCGCCGGTGGCCGGGTGCAGGCCGGCAACGGCAAGCGCGCGTCCGGTCTCCACCTTGCAGGCGATGTTCCGGTCATCGAGCGAGCCGCTCGCCCTGAGCGTGATGCGGGCGGCCCGGGGGTCGGAATTGTAGCGCTCCTTGAGCGGCGCCTGCATGGCGCGCAACGCGGCAGCGTCCATCGCCTGTCCCTCCCTTCAACGTGCGGCAGCCCCGCGGGCGGGCGGGTGTCGGGCACCATCATAACCGAAAGCGCCCTTCGGCGCAGCGCATTCGCCGACGATCTCTTCCTGCCTGTTAACCGGTGGTCAAGGTTAACCAATTAGTCTTGCGAACGGTTCGCGTTGCGTATCGGAAGCAGTGAGGGGTCGGGTGTTTCGTTTGGCTGTTCGGCGTTCGCGCCCGTTGCCGGGCCGGGAGAAATCTTTTCTTGCCCCTGCGGTGATTGGCCTCGGGTTCTGGATCGGGTTTCCGACTGTGGCCGCCTATCAGGACATGGCGAGCCTCGTTTCCGGGCAGGAGACGGGCGCGCGCTGGACGGCGGTGATCGAGCGCTCGGTGGCCGGCTCCCTGCACCAGGCGGAGATGCCCTTCAGCGATGCCGGCGCGCGGCTCGACGCCTTCTCGGGCGCCGGGCGCACCGCACCCGGCATCGGCACCGTCGCCTTCCGCACGAAGGGCGCGGCGGCGGCCACCCCGGACGAGGCGCGCGTCAACCGCGCCGGGAAGTCGGGACGGCTGGTGAAGGTTCTGCCCATGGCACCGCCGAAGCCTTTCGGCGCCGGCGCGGTGGCAGGGCAGGGCAGGGCGGCGCTTCTGCTCTCGCCGCCGGTGGCGGACGAGCCGCGCATGGCCTTCGCCAGGCCGGAGATCAAGGGCAAGGAGGTGCAGATTGCCACCGCCTTCTATCTCAAGGAGGACAAGCCCGCCGCCCCCGACCTGCCGCCTGCCATCGCCAGCCTGGTCAACAATGACGAGGCCGACATCCTGGCAACCGCCTATGCCCCGAAGGCGCCGGACTATGCCAAGCAATCCCCCTTCGCCAGCATCCTGCGCGACGAGAACGAGGGCCGCTTCATCCCGCCGGTGCCGCCCACCGACCACCCCTGGGCGCGCCAGCCGCTGCCCGCTTCCGCCTTTTCCGAGCGCGAGCAGCGCTGCCTTGCCGCCGGCATCTATTTCGAGGCGCGCGGCGAGCCGGTGAAGGGGCAGGCCGCCGTCGCCCAGGTCATCCTCAATCGCGTGCGCAATCCCGCCTATCCCAGCTCCATCTGCGGCGTGGTCTACCAGAACGAGAAATGGCGCAACCGCTGCCAGTTCTCCTTCGCCTGCGACGGCATCCGCGACCGCGTGAAGAGCCCGGCCCATTTCGAGACCGCCCGGCAGGTGGCCATGGCCGTGACGGCCGGCAAGATCTGGCTGGAGGAGGTGGGCAGCGCCACCCATTACCACGCCACCTATGTGCACCCGCGCTGGGCCTCGACCATGGAGCGCGTGAAGCGCATCGGGCGGCACGTCTTCTACCGCACCTATGGCGGCGGCTGGCGATAGGCGCTTGGGACGCGGGATTTCCCGCAAAAGGGCCGCGATTCTGCCGCCGCGCGCGGCCCTTTGTGAACGGCGCATTGTCGCACTTGCGTAATATGCTGTTTTGAAAGGAAAAATCCGTCCATCATCAAGGTCCACACGCGGCTTGACTGGCGCGGGGTCGCTCTCTATGTTGCGCGCGACTTTGAGGCGACGGGAGCTGTCCGTCAGCCGGTATGGAGGTTGCGGTGGCCGATCGGGAAAAGCCGGACGACCTGGAGGGGCGTCGGCGCGATCTCGAAGCGGCGCTGGCGGCCAGGCGGCCGGGAAAGGCGGGCAGCGACGGGCGCGCGGAGAGGGGCGGCAAAGGCGATTTCGCAAATGCGCTGAGACTCTCCAGCGAGTTCATTGCCGGCGTTTTGGTCGGGGCGGCCCTGGGCTGGTTCATCGACCGCCTGGCCGGCACCTCGCCTTGGGGATTGATCGTTTTCCTGCTCCTGGGATTTGGGGCGGGAATTCTGAACGTCCTGCGTTCTGCAGGGCTGGTTGCCGAGTTTGGATCGAAGGCGCCGAAGAAGGGCGACGACGATCTTTAGGATGAGATGGGGCGGCTTGGCCGCGGCGTGATAGCGAGGGGGTCCCAGTGGCCACTGATCCGATCCACCAGTTTCAGATCACGAAATTGATCCCGATCGAGGTCGGCGGCTTGGATTTCTCTTTCACCAATGCCTCCGCCTTCATGGTCGCCACCGTGGCGAGCGCTGGGGCCTTCCTGTTCCTGACCACCTCGCGGCGTGGTCTCGTGCCCGGGCGGTTGCAGTCTATCTCCGAGATGGCCTACGAGTTCATCGCCTCCATGCTGCGCGACGCGGCGGGCAGCCAGGGGATGCGCTTCTTCCCACTGGTCTTTTCGCTCTTCATGTTCGTGCTGGTGGGCAACCTGCTCGGCATGTTCCCCTATTTCTTCACCATCACCAGCCACATCATCGTCACCTTCGCGCTGGCCATGCTGGTCATCGGCACGGTGATCGTCTACGGCTTCTGGAAGCACGGTCTGGGCTTCCTCAAGCTGTTCATGCCCGAGGGGGTGCCGGCGGTTCTGGTGCCGCTCGTGGTGGCCATCGAGGTGGTGTCCTTCCTGTCGCGGCCCATCAGCCTGTCGGTGCGTCTGTTCGCCAACATGCTGGCCGGGCACATCACGCTGAAGGTCTTTGCCGGTTTCGTCACCTCGCTCGGCGCGCTTGGCGTGGCGGGGGCCGCTGGCGCGGTCCTGCCGCTTGCCATGACGGTGGCGCTCACCGGCCTTGAGTTTCTGGTGGCGTTCCTGCAGGCCTATGTCTTTGCGGTGCTGACCTGCATGTATCTCAACGACGCCCTGCACCCCGGCCACTAGGAAACCTCATCGGCGGACCCCTCCGCCAAAACCCCAGTCAGTTTGGAAAGCTACGACGCACAAGGAGTTGCAAGATGGAAGTAGAAGCAGCGAAGGCAATCGGCGCGGGCATCGCCTGCCTCGGCATGGGCGGCGCCGGCATCGGCCTCGGCCACATTTTCGGTAACTATCTGGCGGGTGCGCTGCGCAACCCCTCGGCCGCCGACGGCCAGTTCGGCCGCCTCATCTTCGGCTTTGCCGTGACCGAGGCGCTGGGCATCTTCTCGCTGCTCGTCGCCCTGCTCCTGCTCTTCACCTGAAGGCGCGACATGGCGGGCATTGCCGGCCACGGTATGCGTGGCCGGCGCATGTGAACAGGAAAAGCGCATGTTTGTGACACCGGGGTTTGCGCAGGATTTGCCGCCGGCGCTGGATACGGCCCACACCGTGGAGGACCCTTCCCACGGCGGCGGTGCCTTCCCGCCGTTCGAGACGGACACCTACCCCTCGCAGATTCTGTGGCTGGCCATCACCTTCGGCCTGTTCTACCTGTTCCTCAAGCGCGTGGTGCTGCCGCGCATCGCCGGCATCCTGGAGGTGCGGCGCGACCGCATCGCCCAGGACCTCGACGAGGCTGCGCGCATGAAGGAGGAGGCCGACGCGGCGCTGGCGGCCTATGAGCAGGAGCTGGCCGAGGCGCGCCGCAAGGCGGGGGCCATCGCCCAGGAGGCGCGCGACAGCGCCAAGGCCGAGGCCGAGGCCGAGCGGCGCCGGGTGGAAGAGGCGCTGGAGGCCAGGCTGGAGGAGGCGGAAACGCGCATCGCCGAGATCAAGGCAGCCGCCCTTTCCGAGGTCGACACCATCGCCGAGGAGACGGCGCAGGCCATCGTCGCCGAGCTTGTGGGCGGATCGGTGGACAAGAGGACGCTTGCCGCCGCCGTGAAGGCCGCACGCCATTAGGAGAAGGCCATGGACGCGACATTCTGGGCGCTTGTCGCTCTCATCATCTTCCTCGCCATCCTGGCCTATCTGAAGGTGCCGGCGATGGTGAACGAGGCGCTCGACAAGCGGGCCGAGCGCATCAAGAACGAGCTCGACGAGGCGCGCCGGCTGCGCGAGGAGGCCCAGCAGGTGCTGGCCGAATATCAGCGCAAGCGCAAGGAAGCCGAGCAGGAGGCCAAGGATCTGGTGGCCGCGGCCAAGCGCGAGGCAAAGATCATCGTCTCCGAGGCCAAGGCCAAGACCGAGGATTATGTCACCCGCCGCACCGCGCTCGCCGAGCAGAAGATCGCCCAGGCCGAACAGGACGCGGTCAACGAGGTGCGCGCCCGCGCCGTCGATGTGGCGGTGGCGGCGGCCGGCGAGATTCTGGCCAGCAAGGTGGACGGCCAGGTGAGCAAGGCGCTCTTCGACGATTCGCTGAAGGCGGTGAAGGCGAAGCTGAACTGAGGCTTCGCGTCATCGCCGAAGCATGATGCCGCCGTTCAGGCGGCATTTTTTTGGAGGAGCCCCGGCCTGCCTCAGGGCGCCTCATAGGGCACGTCCACCATCCGGCACAGCTCCTGAAGGCTTTCCTCGAAGACCGGCTCCAGATCGGTGAAGGCAAAGCTGATCTGGTTGAGCACCTCCATGCACAGGAGGCCGTAGAGCCGCATCCAGCAGGAGAGGAACACATAGGCCGCCTCCGGGGGCAGCTGGCCGTCGATCTTCTGCGAATAGGCGCGCAGTTGCTCGGCAAGCGAGGGGTCCATGTCCTCAAGGCTGGGAACGGGAAAGCGCTGGGTCTGCCAGATGTCCACCATCTGCTCGAGGAAGACAAGGCCGAACGCCTGGCCGGTCTCGCAATCGGGGGATGCGCCGCGCGGCTCTCCCATCGCGGGTGCGGGGCTGGCGAACAGCCAGCCGAACTCGGCCGGATGCGCCACCGCCCATCCGCGCAGGGCGCGGCTGATGGCCAGCAGGCGGCGCCCGGGGGTGCCGCCGCATTGCTCGCCTGCCGCGCGCATCCTGTCGATCAGCTCGCGATAGAAATCTGCCCTGAGTGCCGCCGCTAGCTCGGCCTGGCTGGCATAGTAGCGGTAAAGCGCCGGGCCGCTCAGCCCCATCTCGCGGGCGATGGCGTTGATGCTCACCGCGGCACTGCCCCTTTCCACCAGAAGCCGGCGCGCCACCCGGCGGATTTCCTCAAGCGTTGCCGCGCGCTGCCGCGCCCGGCGCGTCATCTTCCCGGCGGTAGCGGCTTTCTCGCTCGGCGGCATCTTTGCATTGACACGGAAGCTTCATCAATAATAGTTAGAGTATCTAACTTGCGTGAATGATGCAAGCGAAACGGCGCCGCAAATGCCGGGCGGCTGGGGCCGTGGAGGGCACGGGAGAACGGGCATGGCGGTTCTGCTACTGGGGCTTGTCATCTTTCTGGGCACGCATTCGCTGCGCATGGCGGCGCCGCGCATGCGCGAGGGCGTTCTGGCGCAGCATGGCCGGGCTGCCTGGATGGTTCCCTACACCCTATCCTCGATCCTCGGTCTGGCGCTGATCGTCTGGGGCTACGGGCTTGCCAGGCAGGCGCCGCTCGTCCTCTACACGCCGCCCGTGGGCCTGCGCCATGCGGCGCTGCTCGTCATGTTGCCGGTCTTCCCCCTGCTCATCGCCGCCTATGTGCCGAGCCGCATCAGGGCCACGCTCGGCCACCCGATGCTGATCGCCACCGTGCTCTGGGGTCTGGCGCACCTGCTGGCCAATGGCGGGCTTGCCGATCTTTTCCTTTTCGGGGGCTTTGCGCTCTGGGCAGCGGCCGACTGGGCGAGCGCGGCGCGCCGGCCAGCCGACACCGCACCCGCCGCGGCGCCGTCGGTGCGAAACGATGCCATCGCCGTCATCGGCGGGCTCGTCCTTTACGCAGCCTTTCTGGGCGGCCTGCACCGGGTGATAACCGGCGTCCCGCTGCTGTGACCGTATCTGAAGCGTCCGTCCCGCCATCGGGGCAGGCAGGAACCCGGCAGGCCGATCAATCGGCGCGCCTTGCCCGCACAACGCCGGCTCCGCCTATCGGGCCGATGCGCCGGCGGGCCTGAGGGGCGCAAAGCTCATCCGGTGCAGACGGGGCAGGGCGCCATGCGCGGCGATCGCCGCGCGGTGCTGTTTCGTGGCATAGCCGACATGGCTGTCGAAGCCGTATTGCGGCGCCTGGGCGCCGGCGCGCGCCATCATGCGGTCGCGCACAACCTTGGCGACGATGGAGGCGGCGGCAATGCTCGCCGAGCGCCGGTCCCCTTTGACGATGGCGCGGCAGGGGCAGGCAAGCCCTGGCGGCACGTCCCGCCCGTCGGCCAGCGCAAAGGCCGGCGGCAGGGCAAGGCCATCCAGCGCGCGGCGCATGGCCTCCAGGCTGGCCTTGCGGATGTCCGTGCCGTCAATGGAGGCTGCCGAAAGGGAGGCGACGCTGACGGAAAGGGCGGTCTCGGCGACGATGCGGAAAAGCCCCTCGCGCGCCGCCGCCGAAAGCCGCTTGGAATCGTCGAGTCCCTGGGGCACCCGCTCGGGATCGAGCACCACGGCAGCGGCAACCACCGGGCCGGCAAGCGGCCCGCGGCCCACCTCGTCGAGCCCGGCAACGGGCGCCAGGCCGTCGCGCATCAGCCCGGCCTCCAGCGAGAAGTCGGGAAGCACGGGCAGATCGAAAAGAAGCGGAGAATCGGAACGCGAAGGAGCCATCGGCGGCATGCTCGCATCGCTTCCGATTCTCCGCAAGCCATTCCCGACGCCGGGGGCGGGGTCGCCGGGAAGGCACCGTCGGCCGGGGTTGAGGGCGCGACGGAAAGCAGAAGGCCGGCAAGGCGGAAAGCGCCGGCCTCCGGCTCAAATCAAAGGAGCATGAGCTGTTCCGCCTGCTCGCCCTTCGGCACGAACAGGTCGGTGCGCAGCCGCCGCCGCTCGGCGTTCAGGCCGAGACGCTTGGCCGCGATCTCGAAGCGCCGCCCGATCTGCCAGGCATAGGGGCCGGTGCCGCGCATGCGCTTGCCCCATTCGGCGTCATAATCCTTGCCGCCGCGCATGGAGCGGATGAGCGACATGACATGGCGGTAACGGTCGGGATAATGGCGCAGCAGCCAGTCCTTGAAGATGGGGCTCACCTCCAGCGGCAGGCGAAGGATGATATAGCCCGCCTCGCGCGCGCCTGCCGTGTACGCCGATTCCAGGATGCGCTCGATCTCGCTGTCGTTGAGGCCGGGAATGACCGGGCCGATCATCACGGAAACCGGGATGCCGGCATCGCTGAGCCTGCGCAACGTCTCCAGCCGCAGGGGCGGCGTGGCCGCCCTCGGCTCCATGGTGCGGGCAAGCCTGCGGTCCAGCGTGGTGATCGACAGCGCCACCTTGGCAAGCCCCTTCTGCGCCATGCGCGCCAGAATGTCGGCATCGCGCGCCACCAGCGCCGATTTGGTCACGATGCCCACCGGGTGGTTGTACGCCTCCAGAACCTCCAGGATTTCGCGCATGATGCGCCACTTCCGCTCGATGGGCTGATAGGGGTCGGTGTTGGTGCCGATGGCGATGGTGCGCGGCTCGTAGCCGGGCTTCGACAGCTCCCGCTCCAGAAGCCGCGCCGCATCCGGCTTGGCGAACAGCCGCGATTCGAAGTCGAGCCCCGGCGACATGCCCATATAGGCATGGGTGGGCCGCGCGAAGCAGTAGACGCAGCCATGCTCGCAGCCGCGATAGGGATTGATGGAGCGGTCGAAGGAGATGTCCGGCGAGGTGTTGCGTGTGATGATGGTGCGTGGCTTTTCCACCTGCACCTCGGTCCTGAAGGGCGGCAGGTCCTCAAGGGTCTCCCAGCCGTCGTCGAAGACATGCCGCGTCAACGGCTCGAAGCGGCCGGACGGGTTGATGCCTGCGGCGCGGCCGCGCCGCCGGTCCTCGCCGATGCGCAGGCCCGCCTCCTCGATCATCGTATTGGCCAGGGCCGCTTCGGCGCCGTTCGAGACGGCACGATCTGCACGTGCGATCTGGTCCATGGTCTTCGCGCCTCCGCGATCCGTGTTGCTGAATCTATTCCTATCCCGGAGACAAGAACAAATCAAGAACTTTCTGCGCAAAAGCCATCCTCGCCGCCAGGTTGGACCTGATCGGGCGGGCAGGAGGTGCCGATGGGGGCGGTGTCGCCTATTTCGCGCCGCGCTTCAGGTGCTCGTCGAGGCGCGGCATGATTTCCACGAAGTTGCAGGGCAGGTGTCGGTAGTCGAACTGGTCCTTCAGGATATGGTCCCAGGCATCGCGGCAGGCGCCGGGCGAACCCGGCAGCACGAAGACGAAGGTCTGGCCGATGAGCCCGGCGGTTGCCCGCGACTGGATGGTGGACGTGCCGATCTTCTCGAAGGAGACGCGGTGAAAGAGATGGGAGAAACCGTCCATCCGCTTGTCGAACAGCGGCTCCAGCGCCTCCGGCGTCACGTCGCGGCCGGTGAATCCCGTGCCGCCGGTGGTGATGACGGCGTCCACCGCGCCGCCCGTGCACCAGCCGCCGACGATCTCGCGGATGCGCGCGGCCTCGTCCGGCACGATGGCCCGCCCGGCAAGGACATGGCCGGCGGCCTCGATGCGCTCGGCAAGCGTTCGGCCGGATTTGTCGTCGTCGAGCGTGCGGCTGTCGGAGACGGTGAGCACGGCGAAGCGTACGGGGATGAACTCGCGGTCAGTCATGGGCGGTCGCCTCCGTGGAGGAAAGGGTGGTCGTCGCCTGAACGAACCACCGTGCGTGGCGGCTGGCAATGGCGTTTGCGGCCGCCTGTGCCCGCTCCGGGCTCTCGAAGATGCCGAAGCAGGTGGCGCCTGAGCCCGACATGCGGGCAAGGAGCGCGCCCTCGCCGCGCAGCGCCTCCAGGACCGCGCTGATGGCGGGAAGCAGGGTGAGGGCGGGTGCTTCCAGGTCGTTGCGGGTGGCGGCAAGCCAGCGGGCGATCTCGACGGCGCTGCTCCCCCCCGTGAAGGGCGGAAGGGGCGGATTGTCGCGGCGCCCGAGCGCGGCAAAGACATCCGGCGTGGCAAGCGGCTGGCCGGGATTGACGAGAAGAAGCGGCAGCGCCGGCATGTGCGCCAGCGGCTCCACGGTCTCGCCGATGCCGCGCGCCAGCAGCGGCCGCGCCAGAAGGCACATGGGCACGTCCGCACCGAGCGAGACGGCAAGCCGGCCGAGCAGGCCGGCATCGGCGGGCAGGTGCCAGAAGGCGCAAAGCAGCGACAGCGTGGCGGCCGCATCGCTCGACCCGCCGCCGATGCCGGAGGCAACAGGCAGGTTCTTGCGCAGTGTCAGCGCCACCGGCGGCAGCGCGCCGAAATGCCGCCGCAGCAGATCGCGCGCGCGCAGCACGAGGTTGCCCTGTCCGCGCGGCACCTCGGCGGCGAACGGGCCGCAAACGGAAAAACCGTCGCGCTGCGCCCCCGTCACCTGCAGCGTGTCGCCATGGCGGGCAAACACCACCAGGCTTTCCAGCAGGTGATAGCCGTCGGCGCGGCGTCCCGTGACGTGGAGCGCCAGATTGACCTTCGCCGGCGCCGCGCGCTCCAGGCCCTGGGTCATCCGGGACGGTCTCTCAGTCCTTCGCCAGCCGGTATTCGCCGGTCTCGGGGTCCTTGACCAGCGTGCCCATGCTGCCGGTCGCAGCCTCCTTGCGGGCGCGTTCGGCGCGCTGCGTCACCCGCTCGGCCTCGCGCAGGAAGGCGCGATAGCCCCACCAGGCGGCAAGCGCTATGAGAGCGAAGAAGATCAGTTGCGGCATGGCTCGGCCTTTCTCGCGATCGGCCCATGATAGGGCCGTTCAACGCTCCTTCAAAGCCCGAAGCGGCGCCAGAGCGCCTGCTCTTCGAGCGCCGTCAGAATCCCGTCTGTGGCGGCCGCGGCGATGTCGGCGGCCTGGGCACCGGCGGCAAACAGCGGCAGCCTGCGCCCGAACAGGCCGCGCGGCTGGCCGATGAGCTTGAGCCGGGTCTTTTCCCCGAAGCGGCTCTTGAGGTGCGAGCGCATGTCGCCGAGTCCGTCGACAAGGCCGAGTTCGAGCCCGCGTCCCCCGGTCCAGAAGGCGCCGGTGAAAAGATCGGGATCGTCGGCGAGCTTGCTGCCGCGCCGCTCCTTGACCAGCCCGATGAACATTTCGTGGATTTCGAGCTGCAGGGCCTTCAGCCGCTCCACATCCTCCTTCCTTTCCGGCTGGAACGGGTCGAGGATGGCCTTGTTGCGCCCGGCCGTGTGGACGCGGCGTTCCACCCCGATCTTGCGGATCATCTCGTGGAAGCCGAAGCCGGCGGAGACCACGCCGATGGAGCCGACGATGGAGGAGGGGTCGGCGATGATCTCGTCGCCGGCAAGCGCGATCATGTAGCCGCCGGATGCAGCCACGTCCTCGACATAGACGAGAACCTTCTTCTTCTTCTCCGTCGCCAGGTCGCGGATGCGCCGGTAGATGAGGCGGGCCTGCACGGGCGAGCCGCCGGGCGAATTGACGGCAATCGCCACGGCCGGCGCGGAATGGGAGAACGCCTTTTCCAGAATGCCGGCGGTGGCCGCCAGCGAGAGCTGCGGCCGCAGGGCGCCGCCGCCGGCCAGAATGGCGCCCTGCAGGCGCACCACGGGAATGGTGACGGTGCCGGAACGAAGCCGTTGCGGCAGAAGCCGCGCGAAGGTGTCTTTCAAGGGCGGTTTCTCCAGTGCCTCGGGTCGGGTTCACATGTAGGCATTCGGCGCCGCCGCGCAATGGCCGCCAGTGCCGTCTTCCCTCAATCGGCGAAGAGGGTTTCCCGGCCGTTGATGATGGCCTCGGCGCGCTCGGTGAAGCCCTGCCCATCAGGCCCGTGCAGAACGAGCGGCGGCATGAGCGCCAGGGCGCCGCGCGCGCCCTTCTTCGCCCGCAGGAGAACGCGGATCGCCGCGGCCTGCGGGCGCGGATGCACGGCCAGCACCCGTGCGGCGCCGAAGCGGCCCCGCAGGGCCGCCAGGATCTCCTCCAGCGAGGCGGGCCTGGCGATGATGGCAAGCCCCGCGCCGGGCCTGGCGATGGCGGCGGCCGTTCTCAGCCAGCGCTCGAAAAGTCCCTCCTCCATCACGTGCGCCTGTCGGCGCAGGGCGTCGGGCGTCGCCCGGTCGCGCGCGGTGTTGAAGGGCGGGTTCATGACAACGAAGTCGAAGGCGTTGTCGCCGAGCCCGGCCTGGCGCCGCGCCCTGCCTGGCAGCGTCACGTCGGCCTCGACGACCGTGATGCGCGGGGCGAGCGCGGCGTTTTCCGCCAGCGCCAGGCTGCGGCGCGCGCAGGCGGCCATTTCCGCCGCCCGCTCCACCAGCTTCACCTGCGCCTGCGGGCAGCGGGCGGCCACGGCGAGGCCGGCGGCGCCCGCGCCGGCGCCCAGATCGGCAAGCTGCCCGCAAAAGGCACGCGGCACGGCGCCGGCGAGCAGCATCGCATCGAGCCCCGCGCGATGCCCCCTTTCGGCGGGCTGCACGAGGTGGAAGCGGCCGCGATGGAAAGCGTCGACGGTGAAGCGCTGCGCTTCGGCCATGGGTTCTGCTCAGCCGGCCTCGCCGCTGCCCGTCACCCCGGCATCGGCCAGAAGCCGGCGCGCCGCTTCCGCCTGGTCGGGCGCCACCAGCACGCGCCGCGGCAGCACGCCGAGCGAGCCTTCCATGATGCTCATGTTGCGGTCGGCCACCAGATATTCGATGCCGGCATCGCGCAGCAGGCTCTCGACGAAGGAGATGGTGACGGCGTCGTTGGTGCGGATAAGCTCGATCATGGGGTAGACGTTGGCAGGTCGGCACGCGCTTGTAAATGCGGGCGGTTGCCCTTGCCGCCCAGTCGCGCTAATTCGCGGGCTTGCCGCACGTCCAGGGCGGCCATACTGTTTCCCGGGCGGAACGTCCGGCAGCCAAGACATGGAGGAGTCCCCGGTGGGCGTCGTAGTGAATCTCGAGGGCGGCAAGCGCAGCGCGGCAACCATGGCCCGCCTGATGGAGCTCACCAAGGACGACATGGCGCGCGTCAACGAGCTCATCCTCGCCAAGGCGGGCTCGGATGTCGAGCTGATCCCCGAGCTTGCGCGTCACCTCATCTCCTCCGGCGGCAAGCGCCTGCGCCCCATGGTCACGCTGGCCGCCGCGCAGATGTTCGGCTATGCGGGCGAGGGGCATGTGAAGCTCGCCACCAGCGTGGAGTTCATGCACACCGCAACGCTTCTGCATGACGACGTGGTGGACGAGAGCGACATGCGCCGCGGCCGCAAGACGGCGCGCATGATCTGGGGCAACCAGGCCAGCGTGCTGGTGGGCGACTTCCTGCTTGGCCAGGCCTTCCGCATGATGGTGGATGTCGGCTCGCTGGAGGCGCTCGACATCCTCTCCACCGCCGCCTCGGTGATCGCCGAAGGCGAGGTCATGCAGCTTGGCGTCGCCAAGAACCTGGAGACCACGGAGGACGAATATCTGGCCGTCATCAAGGCCAAGACGGCGGCGCTGTTCTCCGCCGCCGCAGAGGTCGGGCCGGTCATCGCCGGGGCGACACGCGGCGACCGGGCGGCCCTGCGCTCCTTCGGTGCCAATCTGGGCCTGGCTTTCCAGCTCGTGGATGACGCGCTCGACTATGGCGGCAACACCAGCGAGCTGGGCAAGAACATCGGCGACGATTTCCGCGAGGGCAAGGTGACGCTGCCGGTGATCCTCAGCTATCGCCGCGGCACGCAGGAGGAGCGCGCCTTCTGGAAGCAGGCCATCGAAGAGGGGGCGTGCGACGACGCCGCGCTCGAAAGGGCCATCGCGCTGATGCACAGGCATGGCGCCATCGGAGACACGATCGGCCGTGCGCGCCATTTCGGCGAGATCGCCCGCGATGCGCTGGCGCCGCTTCAGGACACGCCGCAGAAGGCGGCGTTCTTCGACGTCATCGACTTCTGCATCGGCCGGGTGGCGTGAACGCGGCGGTAAAATCGCTCCTGCGGCGGTTGCAGCGCCTTCGCAAAATGGCCATGCTCCGGTCATAGACAAGGGGTGAGGCAACCCCGGCTGTGCCGGAGGGAAGGGACAGATGCGGCGAATGAAGAAAGCATTGAACGCGGCTGCGGGCGTGGCGGTCCTCATGGCCGTCTGGCTGGAGACGGGCCTTGCCGGGCAGGCGGCAGGCGGCGTGGACACCGTGCCCACCCACTCCTTCTCCGGTGCTTATCTGGCCGCCCGGGCAGCCGAGACCGACAATGACCTGGAGACCGCCGTCGCCTACTACGAACGCGCGCTGGCGCTCGACCCGGACAATGCGGCCCTGCAGGAGCGGCTTTTGCTGGCGCTGGTCTCCCTCGGGCGGCTGGAGGCAGCGCTTCCCTATGCGCAGGCACTGAAGTCGGTGCCCGAGGTGGAGCGCTTCTCGCGCCTGGCGCTTGCCGTCGATGCCTTCAGGAAGAAGGATTTCGCAGCCGCCGAACGCTGGCTGAAGCTGGTGGTGGAGTCCGATCTCGACCGGCTGATCACGGGCTCCATGACGGCCTGGGCGCTGGCCGGCAAGGGCGAGCTGGATGCGGCCCTCGTCCATCTCGACGGTCTTGAAGGACCGGCCTGGTACGACTTCTTCAAGGATTATCAGCGTGCGCTGATGCTCGCCCAGGGCGGGCGCGGCGACGATGCCACGGAGGCGTTCGAGGCGTTTTATGGTGCGCTCGTGCCCGGCGCGATGGCACCGGAGACGCTGGGCCGCGCCGCGCGGGCCTATGCCGCCCACCTGTCGCAGCAGGGAAGGCCCGAGGCGGCGCTTGAGGTACTGACGCGCGCCGAGGAACTGGGCGGCGGCGTCGCCTCCATCCCCGTCATGCGCGCCCGGCTGGAGGCGGGGGAGACGCTCGCCCCCGTGGTAAGCACGCCTGTCGAGGGTGCCGCGGAAATCCTGGTCAACGTCGCCGGCGAGCTTGCCAATGGCGGCGGCGATTCCTTCGTGCGGCTCTACCTCAACTATGCGCTGGCGCTGCGGCCGGGCAACGACACCATCCTCCTGCAGCTTGCCCGCGTGGCCGAGAGGCAGGGCGAGCCGGAGCGCGCCCTTGCCCTCTACCGTCAGATCGACCGCGCCTCGCCCTGGTCCCGCTTCGCCGATTTTCAGATCGGGCTCAACCTGGCGGATATGGAGCGTTACGAGGAAGCCGTCGACCACCTCAAGCAGGTGCTGGAGGCCGATCCCTCCGACATGCGCGCCTATCTGGCGCTCGGCGGCGTTTATGCGGCGCAGGAGGACTACCGCTCCGCCGCCCGGCTCTACGACCGCGCGGTGGCGCGGATCGGCGAGCCGGAGCGCCAGCACTGGAACATCTTCTATCAGCGCGGCATCGCCTATGAGCGGCTGAAGGAGTGGCCGAAGGCGGAGCCGAACTTCAAGAAGGCGCTGGAGCTCTACCCCAACCAGCCGCAGGTGCTGAACTATCTCGGCTATTCCTGGGTCGACATGAACATGAACCTGGAGGAGGCGCTGGACCTCATCCGCCGTGCCGTCGAACTGAGGCCCAGCGACGGCTACATCGTCGATTCGCTCGGCTGGGCCTACTATCGGCTGGGCCGCTACGAGGAGGCGGTGGAGCAGCTTGAGCGCGCCGTCTCCCTGCGCCCGGAAGACCCGATCCTGAACGACCATCTGGGCGATGCCTACTGGCGCGTCGGCCGCCGGCTGGAAGCGATCTACCAGTGGCGGCATGCGCTGGCGCTCGAACCGGAGCCAGAGCTGCGCGCCGAGGTGGAGAAGAAGCTGGAAGCGGGCTTGCCGCCGCCGGACAAGGGGCGAAAGGTGGCCGATGCCGCCGGCACCGCCCGCAACGTGATGAATGACGGTGCCCCCACCGTCCAGCCCACGCGCGAGGAGGCGGCGCCGCGCATCCACACGGTCAGACCGGGCCAGACGCTGTGGTCCATCGCCGTGGAGGAGCTGGGCGACGGTCATCGCTATCGCGAGATTCTGGAGCTCAATCCCCTCCTCAAGGGCGATCCCAACCGCATCGGCGTCGGCCAGCGGTTGAAACTGCCGCCGGCGGAATAGGCCCGGCGCCGCCGGCTTGACGCTCGCACGGGCGCGCAATAGGACGAAGCGCGCTTGCCCAACCTGCCGGAGATGCCCGCGTGAACGCCGAACCTCTGCCGAACATGCACCCCGCCCGCTCCTTTCAGGGCCTTGTCCTGACGCTGCACAGCTATTGGGCACAGAAGGGTTGCGTGATCCTGCAGCCCTACGACATGGAGGTGGGCGCCGGCACCTTCCACCCGGCCACCACGCTGCGCTCGCTGGGCCCGCGCCCGTGGAACGCGGCCTATGTCCAGCCCTCGCGCCGCCCCAAGGACGGGCGCTACGGCGAAAACCCCAACCGCCTGCAGCACTATTACCAGTATCAGGTGATCCTGAAGCCCAATCCGCCGGACCTGCAGGAGCTTTATCTGGGCTCGCTCGCCGCCATCGGGCTCGACCCGCTCACCCACGACATCCGCTTCGTGGAGGATGACTGGGAAAGCCCCACGCTCGGTGCCTGGGGGCTCGGCTGGGAGTGCTGGTGCGACGGCATGGAGGTCTCGCAGTTCACCTATTTCCAGCAGGTCTGCGGCATCGAGTGCGCGCCGGTCTCGGGCGAGCTCACCTACGGGCTGGAGCGGCTGGCCATGTATGTGCAGGGCGTGGATAACGTCTACGAGCTCAACTTCAACGGCCTCGAAGGCCCGGACAAGGTGACCTATGGCGATGTCTTCCTGCAGGCCGAGCAGGAATATTCGCGCTACAATTTCGAGCACGCAGACACGGACGTGCTCTTCCGGCATTTCAAGGATGCCGAGGCGGAGTGCCGGGCGCTGCTGGAAGCAGGCGCGCCGTCCGCCTCCGACGATCCGGCGCTGCACAGGCTGGTGCTGCCCGCCTATGACCAGTGCATCAAGGCCTCCCACGTCTTCAACCTTCTCGACGCGCGCGGCGTCATCTCGGTGACGGAGCGGCAGAGCTACATCCTGCGCGTGCGCGAGCTGGCAAAAGCCTGCGGCGAGGCCTTCCTGCAGACGGAAGCGGGCGGGGCCCTGCTGGGGACTTAGGGTCAGGCGGAAACGTCAATGCCGTCATCGGCGGCCATGGTCCCGGCCGGCGGAGCGATCTGGGTGGAGGGGCCGGCGGCGGCGATGGTCTGGATCGCCCGGCGCACACCCGCCATCTTGAACTCGCCGCCCGAAGCCTGCACGGAAAGGCAGGCCGCCAGTGCCAGGATCTGGATGATCGTCGAAGCGGCGGTTTTCATCGTCCCGTTCCCTTGCCCTGAAGCCCTTCGCTGTGTGCTCTCCTTTGCCGAAAGGCTTGCCGCCCATTGTGCGGATGGCGGCTGAACCGGGCGTGGCGGCGTCGTTTAGCTGGCGTTCAGCGGCGGGAAGGGGGGCGGCGCCGTGCTGGCGCGTGGACATTGGAACGGGGAGTTGGTATTGCCCCGGCAGCATCTTCCAGAAATCCCGAGACAACCCATGCCCGACCTGCTTCTTGAACTTCGCTCGGAGGAAATTCCCGCCCGCATGCAGCGCAAGGCGGCGGGAGACCTGAAGAAGCTGGTGACGGATGGCCTTGTGGAGGCGGGGCTCACCTATGAAGGGTGCCAGGAATACTGGACGCCGCGCCGGCTGGCGCTCGACGTGCGCGGCATCACCGCCCGCTCCCGCGATGTGCGCGAGGAGCGCAGGGGCCCGCGCACCGATGCGCCGGAAAAGGCGATCGAGGGCTTCCTGCGCGCCGCCGGCCTTTCCTCCATCGAACAGGCGCAGGTGCATTCCGACCCCAGGAAGGGGGATTTCTACCTCGCGGTGATCGAGCGCAAGGGCCGGCCCGCCGAAGAGATCATTGCCGAGATGATGCCCGGCATCATCCGCAATTTCCCGTGGCCGAAATCCATGCGCTGGGGCGCCGCCTCGCGCAATCCCGGCTCTCTGCGCTGGGTGAGGCCGTTGCAATCCATCCTGTGCACCTTCGGCCCGGAGACGGAGGAGCCTGTGGTGATCGACTTCGAGGTCGACGGAATCCGCGCCTCCAACGTCACCTACGGCCACCGCTTCCACGCGCCGCAGGCCATCACGGTGCGCCGCTTCGACGACTATGCGGCAAGCCTGGAGAAGGCCAGGGTGGTGCTCGACCCTGAGCGGCGCAAGCGCATGATCCTTGAAGACGCCACCAATCTTGCCTTCGCCAACGGGCTGGAGCTGGTGGAGGACGAGGGGCTCGTGGAGGAGGTAGCGGGCCTCGTGGAGTGGCCGGTGGTGCTTCTGGGCACGTTCGAGGAGGACTATCTGGACATTCCGCCGGAAGTGGTGCGGCTGACCATCCGCGCCAACCAGAAATGCTTCGTTACCCGCCGGCGCGGCGAGACCGAGCGGCTGTCCAACCGCTTCGTGATCGTGGCCAACATCGAGGCTGCCGATGGCGGGCGCGAGATCGCCCACGGCAACGGCAAGGTGGTGCGCGCGCGCCTTGCCGATGCGCTGTACTTCTGGAAGACCGACCAGGCCGACCTGCCGGACCTTGCCAAGCTGAAGGACTCGGCCGAGAAGTTCGGCCTCGACCTGAAGAAGCCGCTCGACCAGCGCATGGCGCGGCTCGACCATCTGAACGTCACCTTCCACGCCAAGCTGGGCACGCAGGGCGAGCGCGTGCAGCGCATACGGCGGCTGGCGCGCGAACTGGCGCCCATCGTCGGCGCCGATCCCGATCTTGCCGAGCGCGCGGCCGTGCTCGCCAAGGCGGATCTGCAGACGGAGGTGGTGGGCGAGTTTCCCGAGCTGCAGGGCGCGATGGGGCGCAAATATGCCGAGCTGCAGGGCGAGCACCCTTCGGTGGCCGCTGCCATCGAGGAACACTACAAGCCGCTGGGGCCGTCAGACATCGTGCCCACCGACCCGGTGTCGGTCGCCGTGGCGCTGGCGGACAAGCTCGACATGCTGGTGGGCTTCTGGGCCATCGACGAGAAGCCGACGGGAAGCAAGGACCCGTATGCGCTGCGACGCGCGGCGCTGGGCGTGATCCGGATTGTGGTGGAGAACGCGGTGCAGCTCAAGCTGCTGGCGTTCATGCGCTCATGGGAGGCCAACGCTCAGGACCATATCGAGGCTCCGACGCCGATTGACGCGGACAGCAGGACAGGCATCAGAAATCTGGACCTCCTCTCCTTCTTCCATGACCGCCTGAAGGTCTACCTCCGCGATCAGGGCGCGCGCTACGATCTTATCGACGCCGTGCTCGCAAGCGGCTCGGGGGAGGCGACCGCGAATGACGACCTCCTCCTGATCGTCCGCCGCGTCGAGGCGCTCTCCGATCTTCTCGGCACCGAGGACGGCAAGAACCTTCTCGCCGGCACCAACCGCGCCATCAGTATCCTTGCAATC
Organism: Chelativorans intermedius; assembly: GCF_025398255.1. Taxonomy (GTDB): domain Bacteria; phylum Pseudomonadota; class Alphaproteobacteria; order Rhizobiales; family Rhizobiaceae; genus Chelativorans; species Chelativorans intermedius. The sequence continues at coordinate 81,425 of NZ_JAODNW010000010.1, forward strand.
GAGGAGAAGAAGGGGACGGGGATCGCCGAGGCCGTCGATCCCGCGCTCCTTCAGGAGAAGGCGGAGATCCGGCTTTTCGATGCGGTGAATCAGGCCGAGAAGGAAGCCGGCGAAGCGATTCAGAAACAAGACTTTTCCGCCGCCATGAAGGCGCTCGCCGCCCTTCGCGGACCGATTGACTCATTTTTTGAGGAAGTCCTCGTAAACGTCGAGAACGACTCGCTTCGCGCCAACCGGCTGGCGCTGCTTGCGCGCATCCGCCAGGCGACCGGACAGGTGGCCGACTTCTCGAAGATCGCCGGCTAGGCTCCGCTGAAGGCGATCACCGCCAGCGCCACGGCGACATAGGCAAGAAGGCCCGAAACCGGACCCAGCCGCTGCAGCCAGCCGGGCGGCGGGCTGCCGGGAGCCGTGCGCGCCATGGCGAGGCGCGCGGCCACCAGGATGGCGAGAATGGCGGCCGCGGCGGCCAGCTTCAGCGCGAAGGCGGTGCCGAGCCAGGCGCCCCGATAGTCCACCAGCCACATCCACAGCCCGGTGATCCATAGAAGGAGGACGCCGATCAGGGCGGCGAGCGCAAAGTTCTTCCGCAGCGCCAGAAGCGCGGGCGGCGGCGGGCCGTCGGCACGGCTTGCCTGGATGCCCACCATCGCGCTTCCCATGCCGCCGCCGGCGCCCAGCATGAGGCCGAAAAGATGCAGGATCTTCATGAAAGCAAGCATGGCCGCAGCCCTTTCCCCATCGCAACGGCCGGAAGGTGCGCCCTTGGCGCCGGCCCGTCAAGCGGCACTATTCGGGTCTGCTGACAGAGCGCGGCAGCGGCTGGGCATCGCCCGGTTCCGGCTGCGCGGAGGCCGGCTCCGGCTGCGCGGGGAGCGCGCGCACGAAGGGCGCTCCGGCAAGACCGCCGCGGATGACGAGAGGGCTGGGCTGATAGCCGCGCGTTTTCTCGGGCGGCGGCGCGGCCGTCTCCAGCGCCGGCAGCACGATCATCGAGGGCGTGGAAGCCGGCGCAGCCGGCTCCAGCGCCAGGATTGAGGAGGCGGCGGCCGGGCCGGCCGACAGAGCGATGGCGAGCGCGGCCGCCGCGACGACGCGTGTTCTCATTTTTCCTGTCCCTCCCGCGGTTGCGTTCGGTTCCGATGGATAGCAGGCGGGATTTAACAAAGCGGTGCAGGGATAGGCGGCATTGTAACGATCCGCCGGCCGGCGCCCTTGCCGGTGGCATCGCGGCGCGCTAGACCGGTTCATCGTTTCAATGAAACGCTGATCCGGTCCATCTCTTTGTTTTTGCCGCATTTGTGCGACGCCAGATGATTCCATCTGGCTGCAAAATGCTGTAGAGGCTGTGGGGCCGCGGACGGCGCAGTTCCACCATGCATGAAAGCCTGCCGGCCGCAGCCGAAAACGGAGACCGACATCCTTGGCCCGCATCCTGCAGCAAGACGACGCGCTGGAGGCTGCCTGCCGCCATCTGGCGGCGGGTGAGGCGGTGGCCATGCCCACCGAGACCGTCTACGGGCTTGCCGCCGACGCCACGAACGGCGAAGCCGTGGCACGCATCTTCGAGGCCAAGGGCCGCCCACGCTTCAACCCGCTGATCGCCCATGTGGCGGATATGGAGATGGCGCGGCGCTTCGCCGTCTTCCCGCCCCTTGCCGAGCGGCTGGCCGGTGCCTTCTGGCCGGGGCCGCTCACCCTCGTGCTGCCGCAGGCGGAAGGTTCGGCCATCCATCCGCTGGCGACCGCCGGGCTCGACACGGTGGCGCTGCGCTGCCCGCGGGGCTTTGCCCGGCAGGCGATTGCCCGCCTCGGCCGCCCGCTGGCCGCTCCCAGCGCCAATGTCTCCGGCCGCATCAGCGCCACCACCGCAGAGGCGGTGCAGGCCCAGCTCGGCACGCGCATTCCGCTCATCGTCGATGGCGGTCCGACGCCGGTGGGGCTCGAGTCGACCATCGTCAAGGTGGCGGGGGAGACCTTGACGCTGCTGCGTCCCGGCGGCCTGGCGGCGGAGGAGATCGAACGCGTGGCCGGGCGCGCGCTCGTGCGCGGCACAACGGGGGTGGAGGCGCCGGGTATGCTGGCCTCCCATTATGCGCCGAGCGCCCGCCTGCGCCTCAATGTGGCGCAGGTGGAGCCGGGCGAGGCGCTGCTGGCCTTCGGGCCGCGGCGGGCCCGGGGTGCGGAGACGGCGGTGAAGGTGCTGAACCTGTCGCCCGCGGGCGACCTGCGGGAAGCAGCGGCGAATCTCTTCGGCCACCTCGCGGCGCTCGACCTGGGCGCCGCCGCCGTCATCGCCGTCGAGCCGGTACCGGCGAGCGGTCTCGGCGAGGCCATCAACGATCGCCTGGCGCGCGCCGCCGCGCCGCGTGACACCGGCGGCGAGAAGCTCTAGCCTGCCGCCCATGCAGACGACGACACCGAGGCAGCTGGACGCCCACCTCATCGAGCGGTTTGCCGCCATCGTCGGCCCGCGCCACGCGCTGACGGCGCCCTCCGACATTGCGCCGCATTTGGAGGAGCCGCGCGGGCTGTTTTCCGGCCGCGCCACGCTGGTGCTCAAGCCCGGCAGCACGCAGGAGGTGAGCCGTATCCTGACGCTCGCCAGCGAGACGGGCACGCCCATCGTGCCGCAGGGCGGCAACACCGGCCTGGTGGGCGGGCAGATGCCGGACGGCACGGGCCGCGAGGTGGTGCTGTCGCTTTCGCGGCTCAACCGCATCCGCGAGATCGACCTTTCCTCCAACACGGCGGTGGTGGAGGCGGGTGTCGTGCTTCAAGTGTTGCAGGAGGCGGCGAGCGAAAGGGACCGGCTGTTTCCGCTTGCGCTCGCCTCCCAGGGCTCGTGCCAGATCGGCGGCAATCTCTCCTCCAATGCCGGAGGCATCGGCGCGCTGGCCTATGGCACGGCGCGCGATTTGTGCCTGGGGCTGGAGGTGGTGCTGCCCACCGGCGAGGTGCTGGACGACCTGCGCAGCCTGAAGAAGGACAACACCGGCTACGACCTGAAGGACCTGTTCATCGGCGCGGAGGGCACGCTGGGCGTGATTACCGCCGCGGTGGTGAAGCTGTTCCCGAAGCCCAAGGGGCGCGAGCTTGCCTGGGCGGGCGTCGGCTCGCCGGCGGCTGCGCTCGCCCTTTTCGAATCGGCGCTGGCCAAGGCAGGGGCGGCGCTTACTGCCTTCGAGCTGATGGAGCGGACGCCGCTCGACTTCGTTCTCAGGCACGTGCCGGACACCAGGCCGCCGCTTGCCGGCCCGCACCCCTGGCATGTGATGCTGGAGATTTCCTCCGGCCGCTCGGCGGAGGATGCCCGCGCGCTGATGGAGGAGGTGCTGACGGCCGGCTTCGAGGCAGGGCGGTTGGAGGATGCGGTGATCGCCCAGAACGAGGCGCAGGCCCTTGCCCTGCGCCATCTGCGCGAGGCGATGTCTGAAGCGCAGAAGCCGGAGGGCGGCTCCATCAAGCACGACATCTCGGTGCCCGTCGCCGCCATCCCCGCCTTCATCGAGAAGGCGGCCGAGGCCGTCCAGTCCGTGCTGCCGGGAAGCCGCGTCGTCTGCTTCGGCCACATGGGCGACGGCAATCTGCACTACAACGTCTCCCAGCCCGTGGGCATGGACCGGGCGGAATATCTCGCCCACTACCGTGCCATGAACGATGCCGTGCATGCCGTGGTGCGCGCCTTTGGCGGTTCCTTCTCCGCCGAGCATGGCATCGGGCGGATGAAACGTGAGGAACTGATCGCCACGCAGCCGGCCATCGCCACCGAGCTGATGCGCCGCATCAAGAAGGCGTTCGACCCCGCCGGCATCATGAACCCCGGCAAGGTGATCTGAGGCGCGGCGGGCCTTCAGGCTTCATCCACGAATCTTGCCGCTTTCTTGCACCCGATTGCAAAGCGCTAACCATCTGGCGGGTCAGCAAAATTTAACCGACTTTCTAAGGCGGCAGGTAACGACCGACCGCTAGTGTCGCCCCATAAGAGGTCGCGCAAAGCGGCCCGGAGAGAACCGGAAAACCGGCTCTCAGGAGCAACAGGAAGGCAAGAAGATGACATGTGGTCTCAAGCCGGTATGGGCGGGCCGCCAGATGCGGCTCGACCCGTTCCGCCTGCCCCAATCGGTTTCCTATGCAACCCATGACGACCGGGGAGAGGTGACGTTCACCATCACCGGGCGCGGCGTGCGCATGCGCCGGCTGCTGGACAGGAGCCATCTTCCCGTCACCTTCGCCCTGCCGCCCAATGCCTTTCGCGGGGTGGCCGCGCGCGCGGTGGAGGAAGACGGGCAGGTGACGGTGACGCTGGAACTTCTGCACGCCGATCCCATGCTGTGCGTGCCGCTTCTGGTGGCCGATGACCTCGACGACGTGGCGGCCGACTGGCGCGCCTGGGCCGCCGCCTATCGCCTGCCCATGCTGCTGGTGGAAGCCGATGGCGTGGCCCGCCCGCTGGAGGAAACGATCGGCCAGGTGCGGGTGGAGCCGCCCAGGGCGCGCCGCCAGGGCCACGCGGCGCGCCGCAGGCGCCCGCGCTTCCTTGTCCGTCGCAAGCCGGGCCGGCTGGGCCTGCGGCTGGTGGTGAACGGCGAGGAGCTTGTCGCGCCCGAATGATCAGAAATACGGGCTGATGGTTGCCCAGACGCCGCCGCCCAGGAGGCCGAGGAAGATCAGCCAGCCCACCATGCTGTTGGACTTGAACAGCGCCAGGCACTGGTCGGGATCGTCGATGTCCAGCGTGCGCACCTGGCGCGCCATGTGCGCCCCGGCCGCCACCAGCCCGGCCAGCGCCGGCATGGGCACGCCGGCATGGGCGAAAGCGACGGCAAAGAACAGAAGCGCAGCGCCGTAGAGGCCGACCAGCCATGCCTTCGTCCGCGCGCCGAACAGCCGCGCGGTGGAACGCACCCCGACAATGGCATCGTCCTCCTTGTCCTGGTGGGCATAGATGGTGTCGTAGCCGATCACCCAAAGGATGGAGCCGCAATAGAGCAGGAAGGGCGCCAGCGCGAGCGAGCCGAAATGCGCTGCCCAGCCGAGCAGCGCCCCCCACGAAAAGGCAAGCCCCAGAAAGAGTTGCGGCCAGTCGGTGAATCTCTTCGCGAAGGGATAGACGGCCACCACCAGCAGCGAAGCGCAGCCCAGCAGGATGGCAAAGCCGTTGAACTGCACGAGCACCGCAAGGCCGAGGAGCGCCTGCGCGAGGAGAAAGGCCCATGCCTGGCGCCGCGTCACCTGCCCGGAAGGCAGGGGCCTGGAGCGCGTGCGTTCCACCGCCTCGTCGATCTCCTGATCCACCAGATCGTTGTAGGTGCAGCCCGCCCCGCGCATGGCCACCGCGCCGACCAGAAACAGGGCCAGCAGCCAGGGCGACGGCAGCACCTGGCCAAGCGGCGCGCCCGGCTCCGCCCCGGCGCTGGCCGCCATGGCCAGCGACCACCAGCACGGCCACAGGAGCAGCTTCCAGCCGATCGGCCGGTCCCAGCGGGCAAGCTGCGCATAGGGCCAGGCCGCGCGCGGCAGGAGGCGATAGACCCAATGGCTCGACGGTGCATCGGCCACCCGGCCCTGCGCCTGCCGCGACTGGATGATGTCCATGATCCTGCCTCTTGCCGCTTTGTCCTCCCGTGGAGTGGCAAGGCAGACGCGCGGCGTCAAGTGATGATCCGAGGCCCGGACGATCTCCCGCTGCCGTCCCGGCTTCTGCCCGTTGCCGCGCGGCCCGGCGTGCCACCGCCGGGCCGCGCTCATGGCTTTCAGGCGCCGAACCGCTCGATCACCTCCGCAAGCGGCACGTGCCCCAGGCAGGCGCCCGTGCCGGCATGCTCTTTTCCTTCCTCCAGCGCCGTCGCACGGATCACCGCCGGATCGGCCTCCAGCCGCTGGCGCAGGGCTGCCAGCCTGGGCCATCGGTCCTTGCCGGCGATGGCGTGGTAGTCGAGCCATCGCGCGACGCCGATCAGGATGCCGTCGGCGAGGGTCGGCCGGTCGCCGACGAGAAAGGGTGTATCGCCGATCATGGCCTCCAGCTTGTCATGGCGTTCGATGACGCGTTCCCGTCCCCATTCCCGCAGCGCCGACTGCATCGCCGGGTTTGGCGGTTCCATCTCCATCGCGGCCCAGAGTGGACTGAACGCGCCGACGAAGCCGGTGTTCACGAACGCCATCAACTGATGCATCCGGTCGGCTTCTGCGGAATGAGGGTCGAAGCTGATCCGTCGCTCGACGTCTCTTGCTTCGAGCCAGGCGGCGATGGCCATGGTCTCGGTCAAGCTGCGGCCCTCGTCGGTTATGAGAGCCGGCGTCTCGTGCCGCGGGTTGATGCGGGCATAGGATGGACGGCGCATCTCGCCCAGCATGTCGACCCGGCAGAGCCGGTAAGGCTTGCCCAGCCATTCGAGGGCAGCGACGAGCCCCATGGAGCTTCCCGCCGGGAAGCCGTAAAGTAGGATCGGTTCCATCAATTGGTCTCCGTGATTTCTGACGATCACGCTGCGCAGCGAAGCCGGAACCCTACTCGCGCGTTCGCGCAAGTAAATTACGCACCTTTTTGTAACCACGAGGCGTCGATGAAAGACCTTGTCTCCCGCTGCCCCATCGAGGAGGTCATGCAGGTTCTGAGCGGTCGCTGGCCCACGCTGCTGATCTATTATCTGAAGGAGGGGACGAAGCGTTTCAGCGACCTGCGCCGCGACAATCCCACGATCTCGCACAAGATGCTCTCCGCGGAACTCCGCAAGCTGGAGGAGGCAGGCATCGTGCAGCGCACGGAGTTCGACGGCTATCCGCTGCGTGTCGAATACGATCTGACGCCGGCCGGCCACCGCCTCGTTCCGCTGATCGACGCCCTGGGGGACTGGTGGGAAGCCACGGATACCGCACGCGCCAGCGAGGCGGACGAAGCCGCAGGCACGAAGGCACCGAAGAGGGTGGCCGGGTGAGGGATGCACAGCCGTGCACCACCGTCCTGCCGTCCGCGCCCATGGACAGGCGCTGTCCCCCCAAAACCGTCGACGACAGCTTGACCTCGGCCCGTTTCGCCCATAGCCCATGCCCAGGAACAGCAGGGCTTTGAACGACATGAAGGTACTCCTCATCGGTTCGGGCGGGCGCGAGCATGCGCTGGCCTGGAAGATCGCCGCCTCGCCGCTGCTCGGGAAGCTGTATGCCGCGCCGGGCAATCCCGGCATTGCGCGGCATGCCGAGTGCGTGGCGCTCGACGTGACCGATCATCAGGCGGTGGTTGCCTTCTGCCGCGGTCACGGCATCGACCTCGTGGTGGTGGGCCCGGAGGCGCCGCTGGTGGCGGGGCTTGCCGACGATCTCGCCGCCGCAGCCATTCCGGTCTTCGGGCCGACGGCGGCGGCGGCAAGGCTGGAGGGCTCCAAGGGCTTCACCAAGGATCTGTGCCGCCGCTACGCCATCCCCACCGCCGCCTATGCGCGCTTCCGCGATGCCGCCCAGGCCAGAGCCTATGTCGAGAGCGTCGGCGTCCCCATCGTGGTGAAGGCCGACGGCCTTGCCGCCGGCAAGGGCGTGACCATCGCCTTCAGCGAGGAAGCGGCGCTCGCCGCCATAGACGAATGCTTCTCCGGCGCTTTCGGCGAATCGGGTGCGGAGGTGGTGATCGAGGAATATCTGGAGGGCGAGGAAGCAAGCTTCTTCTGCCTGTGCGACGGACGCACCGCGCTGCCCTTCGGCACGGCCCAGGACCACAAGCGCGTGGGCGAAGGCGACACCGGCCCCAACACCGGCGGCATGGGCGCCTATTCGCCGGCACCGGTGATGGATGCGGCGATGGTGGAGCGCTGCATGCGCGAGATCATCGAGCCGACGCTCAAGGGCATGGCCGAAATGGGGGCGCCTTTCACCGGCGTGCTCTATGCGGGGTTGATGATCACCGCCGACGGCCCGAGCCTCATCGAATACAATGTGCGCTTCGGCGACCCCGAATGCCAGGTGCTGATGCCGCGGTTGAAGGACGATCTTCTGGCGCTCATGAAGGGCGCTGTGGACGGGCAGCTTGCCCGCATGTCGGCGCGCTGGCGCGAGGAGGCGGCGCTCACCGTGGTGCTCGCCGCAAGGGGCTATCCCGCCACCCCGGAGAAGGGCAGCGCGATTGCCGGCGTCGAGGCGGCGGGGGCGCAGGAGGGCGTGGAAATCTTCCACGCCGGGACGGCGCTGCGCGAAGGCCGCCTGATCGCCAATGGCGGGCGCGTGCTCAACGTGACGGCGCTCGGCGCCAGCGTGACCGCCGCCCGCGACGCCGCCTATCGCGCCGTCGACCGCATCGACTGGCCCGAGGGCTTCTGTCGCCGCGACATCGGCTGGCGCGCGATCGGGCGGGAGGCGGCGGGCCGCTAAAGTCATAAGAGAGGCATTTTGCAGCCAGATGGAATCATCTAGCATCGCACAAATGCGGCAAAAACGAAGAGATGGACCGGATCAGCGTTTCAATGAAACGATGAACCGGTCGAGCGGCCGGCTACTCGTCCTCGAAGGGGTCCGGTGCCGGGTGGGGGGACAGGGTGCCTTCCGCCCGCCGTCTTTCATGATGCGCAAGCGAGCATTCGATCGAGCAGAGAATGCCGCGATCGCACCAGTAGGCGGGACCGTTTTCGATGCGGCCCTGGTGATAGGTGAAGCCGGGCATGCCCATGGCCTTCCCGCACTCGATGCAACGATGTCTTTCGGGCCGCGCGAGCATGGCACCTGCCTCCTGAAAGCGGAAGGCATTCCCTAACCTTCCGGGGGTCGCGATTCAAGCAACCTTCATTTGACGTTTACGTAAAAAGAAATTATCGGTGCGGGCAGGGCGAGGCTGGCGGCGCGGGCAGGCTGCGGCTAGGCTCGCCCTGCAAGCGCCGCAAATCGGAGGAGGCCAGGCATGTATCGTGCGCCCGTCGAGGAGATCGTCCACACGCTGACCCATGTCGCAGGGCTTGACCGGCTTATCGAATCCGGTCTGGCCGGCGATCTTTCGCCCGACCTGGTGGAAGCCATCCTGACGGAGGCCGGCCGTTTCGCCGCCGAGGAGATCGCTCCGCTCGCCCGCATCGGCGACAAGGAAGGCGCACGGCTTCGGGATGGCGTCGTCACCACGCCGCCCGGCTGGCCGGAGCTCTACCGGAAATGGCGCGAGGGCGGCTGGAACGCCCTTTCCGCGCCGGAGCGCTGGGGCGGGCAGGGCCTGCCTGCCATGCTGGCCATCGCCACGCTGGAGATGTGGAACTCCGGCGCCATGGCCTTCGCCATCGGTCCGACACTGACCATCGGCGCCATCGAGGCGCTGGAAAGGCATGCGAGCGAGGAGCTGAAGAGGGTCTATCTGGAGAAGCTCGTCTCCGGCGAGTGGATGGCCACGATGAACCTGACCGAGCCGCAGGCGGGTTCCGACCTCGGCGCCCTCAAGACCCGCGCCGAGCGGGCACCTGACGGCACCTATCGCCTTTTCGGCCAGAAGATTTTCATCACCTATGGCGAGCATGACTTTACCGAGAACATCGTGCATCTGGTGCTCGCCCGCCTGCCGGACGCGCCGCCCGGCACCAGGGGCATCTCGCTGTTCCTGGTGCCCAAGTTCCTGGTCCGCGAGGACGGTACGCCGGGCCCGCGCAACGATGTCTTCTGCGCCTCCATCGAGCACAAGATGGGCATTCACGGCTCACCCACCTGTACCATGATCTATGGCGACGGCCGTTTCGGCGAGGCGCCGGGGGCCATCGGCTGGCTGGTAGGCGAGGAGAACCGCGGCCTCGCCTGCATGTTCACCATGATGAACAACGCCCGCCTTGCCGTCGGCATTCAGGGCGTGGCGGTGGCCGAGGCGGCCTGCCAGAAAGCGCTGGCCTATGCGCGCGAACGCCGCCAGGGCCGCGCACCGGGGGCGAAGGGGGACGAGATGTCGCCCATCGTCGCGCACCCGGACATCCAGCGCACGCTCATGACCATGCAGGCCATGACGCAGGCGGCCCGCGCCATTGCCTATTCCTGCGCGCACGCCATCGACATGGCGCGGCTTTCGGGTGGCGATGAGGCCACCCACTGGCAGATGCGGGCCAATCTGCTCACCCCGCTTGCCAAGGCGTTCCCCACCGATGTCGGCGTCGAGGTGGCCTCGCTCGGCCTGCAGGTGCATGGCGGCATGGGCTATATCGAGGAGACGGGGGCGGCCGCGCTCCTGCGCGATGCGCGCATCGCACCCATCTACGAAGGCACCAACGGCATCCAGGCCATCGACCTTGTAACGCGCAAGCTGCCGCAGGCAGATGGGGCGCATGTGCGGGGTTTCATCGGCGAGCTGCGCCGCGACGCGGAGGCGGCGCGCGGCGCCAACATGGCCGGGCTCGGCGCCACGGGCGCCCGCCTTGCCCGTGCACTCGACGATCTGGAGGAGGCAAGCGAGCATCTGCTGCGCCTTCTCGACGAGGGCGAGACGGAAGCCGCGCTCGCGGGCGCCACCCCTTATCTGCGCCTTTTCGCGCTGGCGGCGGGGGCTGCCATGCTGACGCGCGGCGCGCTGGCGGCGGGCGATGGCGCGAGGGCGCGCCTCGTGCGCTATCTCGCCGAGAACCACCTGCCCGAGACGGCGGCGCTGAAGCAGGCGGTGACGGAGGGCGCGCAAAGCCTGCTGACCGCCGCCGGCGACCTTTCGGAGCACGGGCGATGAGCGAGCATATCCTGGTCGAGCGCCGCGAGGCGGTGCAGCTCATCCGTCTCAACCGGCCGGAGAAGAAGAACGCCATCACCCGCGCCATGTATGCCGCCATGGCGGCCGCCCTGAGGCAGGGCGACGCGGACGAGGCGGTGCGCTGCCATCTCATCCTGGGCGTGCCCGGCGCCTTTTCCGCCGGCAACGACCTGGCCGACTTCCTGGCCGTCGCCACCGGCGCCCGGGACGGCGCGGAGGAGGTGTTCGACTTCCTGGTGGCGCTGGCCGGCTGCCGCAAGCCGCTTGTCTCCGCGGCCGATGGCATCGCCGTGGGCATTGGCGCCACCATGCATCTGCACTGCGACCTGACATTCGCCACGCCGCAAACCGTCTTCCGCACGCCCTTCGTGGATCTGGGCCTTGTGCCGGAAGCCGGCTCCAGCCTGCTCGGCCCCCGCGTGCTCGGACCGCAGCGCGCCTTCGCGCTGCTGGCGATGGGCGAGGGGCTGGAAGCGCAGGCCGCCTGCCAGGCCGGCCTGATCCACCGCGTCGTCGCCGCCGAGGCGCTGGAGCCGACGGCCCTCGCGACGGCCCGGACGCTGGCCGCCAAGCCCGCCGAGGCGCTGCGGATCACGCGCGAGCTTCTTCGCGGCCCGCGCGAGGAGGTGTTGGCGCGCATCCGCGAGGAGGGCGGCCTTTTCCGCGAACGGCTGAAATCGCAGGAAGCGCGCGCCGCCTTCACCGCCTTCATGAACAGGAAGCGCAGCGACGCAGCTCAGGGATAGAGCCTGGTCTTCTCCCAACCCTCGCCCTTGCGGGAGAACACCACCCGGTCGTGCAGGCGGAAGGGCCTGTCGTGCCAGAACTCGATGCTCGCCGGCCTGATGCGCAGGCCCGTCCAGTAGTCCGGCCGCGGGATCGTGCCGACGGCGTATCGGGCGGTGTATTCGGCCACCGCCTTTTCCAGCGCAAAGCGGCTTTCCAGCGGCCGCGACTGCTTGGACGCCCATGCGCCGATGCGGCTGCCGCGCGGGCGCGAGGCGAAATAGGCGTCCGCCTCCTCGTCGCTCACCCGCTCCACGGGACCGCGCACCCGCACCTGGCGGCGCAGGCTCTTCCAGTGGAAGCACATGGCCGCCTTCATGGAGCCCAGAATCTCGCGCCCCTTGGCGCTTTCCAGGTTGGTGTAGAAGACGAAGCCGCGCTCGTCGAAGCCCTTGAGCAGCACCATGCGCACATTGGGCATGCCGTCCGCATCCACCGTGGCGAGCGCCGTGGCATTGGGGTCGTTGGGCTCGCTGCGCTCGGCCTCTGCCAGCCACCGCCCGAAAAGGGCGAAGGGATCGTCGCTTTCAGTGAAGTCCGCTTCGTTCAACGCCTTGTCTGCCATCGTCCTGCCCGCTGTCTCTGTCGAGGCAAGCATGCCGTTTGCGCAGGATCATGCAAGGGGGCAGGTTGCCGGTTCGTTTGGCCCTGCAAAACCGCCGCAGCCGCCCATGGGGTGGAATTTCGCCGCCGCGATACGCATATAACGGGCGCAACCGGAAGAACGGGCAAACCGCCGGTTGACGATCCAGGTCCTTTCCTTGGACAAGGCTGACGATGAAGAATCCTTATGATGTGCTGGGTGTGCCGAAGGGCGCCTCGGCAAAAGACATCAAGGCGGCCTATCGCCGCCTGGCCAAGAAATACCATCCCGACCAGCGGCCGGACGACCCGCGGGCCAAGGAGCGCTTTGCCGAAATCGGCCAGGCCTATGAGATCCTCGGAGACGAGGAAAAGCGCCGCGCCTTCGACAATGGCGAGATCGACGCCGCGGGCAAGCCGCGCTTCCATGGCTTCGAGGGCGGTGCCCATGGCGACCCCTTCGCGGGCTTCCGGCGTGCCGGCGGCGGTCCCGGCCGCGCTCATTTCGAGTTTCGTTCCTCGGGCATGGGCGGCGATCCGTTCTCCGGCGCCGACATCTTTTCCGAGATCTTCGGCCATGCCTTCTCGCGCGGCGAGGAGCGGCGCGGCGCCCGCACGGCGCGCCCGCAGGAGGGCGGCGAGCTGAAGGTCACGCTTCCCGTCAGCGTCGAGGAGGTCGCCACGGCCGCCAAGGTCACGGTGGCCCTTCCCGACGGCCGGCGCATTGCCGTCAAGCTGCCGGAATATGTCGAGGACGGGCAGACCATCCGCCTGCGCGGGCAGGGGGCCGAGACACCCTTCGGCGGGCGTGGCGATGCGCTGGTGACGCTCAAGCTGCGCCCGCACAAGCGCTACCGGGTGGAGGGCCGCGACCTGCATGTCGATCTTCCGGTGAGCCTGCGCGACGCCGTTCTCGGCGCCAAGGTGGCGGTGGAGACGCCAAGCGGCAAGGTGGCGGTGCGTGTGCCGCCCTGGTCGAGTTCCGACCGCACCCTGCGGCTGAAGGGGCGCGGCCTGCCGCTCAAGGGCGGCGGCCATGGCGATCTCTACGCCCATGTGCGCATCATGCTGCCCGAGGGCGGCGATGCGGCGCTGGAGGCGCTGTTTCGCGAGGGCAAGGTCGGACAGTAGGCCGGGGGCATCGTCATGGGCAGCTTCGTTGCGCGCTTGATGCTTCGCAGCCGCTGTGCGATAGGGCGTTCGCCGCAACAAGATCGGAGAATCGTCCATGGCAGGTGGTAACGGCCTGATGGCCGGCAAGCGCGGGCTTATCCTTGGTGTCGCCAACAACCGTTCGATTGCCTGGGGCATCGCCAAGGCCTGTGCAGCCGAAGGGGCCGAGCTGGCGCTCACCTATCAGGGCGATGCGCTGAAGAAGCGGGTCGAACCGCTGGCCGCCGAGCTCGGCGCCATCGTGGCCGGCCATTGCGACGTGACCGAACCGGAGACCGTCGACGCGGTCTTCGCCGAGATCGGGAAGCGCTGGGGCAAGCTCGATTTTCTCGTCCATGCCATTGCCTATTCGGACAAGGACGAGCTGACCGGGCGCTATATCGACACCACGCGCGAGAATTTCCTGCGCAGCATGGACATCTCCGTCTACTCGCTGACGGCGGTGGCCAGGCGTGCAGAGCCGCTGATGCGCGATGGCGGCTCCATCCTCACCATGACCTATTACGGCGCCGAGAAGGTGATGCCGCACTACAACGTGATGGGCGTCGCCAAGGCGGCGCTGGAGGCCAGCGTGCGCTATCTCGCCGTCGATCTGGGCGGCAGGAACATCCGTATCAACGCCATCTCCGCCGGCCCGATCAAGACGCTTGCCGCCTCCGGCATCGGCGATTTCCGCTACATCCTGCGCTGGAACGAGTACAACGCGCCGCTCAAGCGCGTCGTTACCATCGAGGAGGTGGGGGATACCGCCCTCTATCTGCTCTCGCATCTGGCGCGCGGCGTGACCGGCGAGGTGCTGCACGTCGATTCGGGCTATCACGTCGTCGGCATGAAGGCGGTCGACGCGCCGGATATCTCCGTGGTCAAGGACTGACAGGCAAGGGGGCGTGCCGCGCCCCGGCAAGGGGGCATTTCGTGTTGCCGCTTCTCTATATCCTCCGGCACGGCGAGACCGACTGGAACGTCGAAGGGCGCTTGCAGGGACAGGCCGATACGGACATCAACGCGCGTGGCCGCGCGCAGGCCGAGCGCAACGGACGCCGCCTTGCCGCGCTCATCAAAGACCCCGGCATCTTCGATTTCGTCGCCAGCCCGATGCGCCGCACGGTGGAGACCATGCAGCGCGTGCGCACCCAGCTTGGCCTTGTCCCGCAGGGCTTTCGCACCGATGCGCGGCTGAAGGAGGTGCATTTCGGCGACTGGCAGGGCTTCACCTATGCCGAGCTCGAAGCCCATCAGCCCGGCTGCACGCAGGAGCGCGCACGCCGCAAGTGGCACTTTCTGCCGCCGGGCCGCGAGGCGGAAAGCTACGAGATTCTGGCCGGGCGTGTCCGCTCCTGGCTCGACGAGGTGGAGTGTCCCACCGTCTGCGTTACCCATGGCGGCGTCATGCGCACCCTGTTCTACTGGCTGGGCGACCTGCCGCCCGAGAAGGCGTGCGAACTCAGCATCCCGCAGGACCGGATCCTGCGCATCGCGGACGGCAAGCTCGAATGGCTGTAGGATCCCCGGCCGGCACCTACTCCGGCAGGAACATGTCGGTGATCTGCCGTTCGCCGTTCTCGTTGACGCGGTAGGCGATCACCACCTCCATGCCATCGGCGATGGCAGACACGTCCATTTCGGGCGGCAGCTTGTATGTGGCGCCGTCTTCGAGCGTGATCGTCATGCTTTCGGTGTCGATGGCGGCTATGGTGCCCTCGGTGTCGGCGGCAAGCGCCGGCGCGGCGAGGAGAACCAGGCAAAGCAGGGCTGCGGGTATGCGCATGGGCGGAACCTCATGATCGACGCACTGGCAAGAACCTATGACGGCTTTGCGGCGTTCTTTGCAAGATAGAACCGGCAATTGTGTCAAAACTGGTCCTTTGCAAGCGTTTGACCACGCCTGAAAAGGCAAATAGAAGCGGTGGGCCCGCGCGCAGGGAAATGCACAATGTCTCACAATACCTTCGGTCATCTTTTCCGCGTCACCACCTGGGGCGAGAGCCACGGACCGGCGATCGGCTGTGTCGTCGACGGCTGCCCGCCGGGCATCCGCTTCATGCGCGCCGAGATCCAGGCCGAGCTTGACCGCCGGCGCCCTGGCCGCTCGCGCTTCGTCACCCAGCGCCGCGAACCCGACCAGGTGCAGATCCTTTCCGGCGTCCTGCCCGAGGAGGATGGCGAGACACTGGTGACCACCGGCACGCCGATCTCCATGCTGATCGAGAATGTCGACCAGCGCTCCAAGGACTATGGCGCGATCGCACAGCGCTACCGCCCCGGCCATGCCGACTACGCCTACGAGGCGAAATACGGTCTGCGCGACCATCGTGGCGGCGGGCGATCCTCCGCCCGCGAGACGGCGATGCGGGTGGCCGCCGGCGCCCTTGCCCGCAAGGTGGTGCCGGGATTGAAGGTGCGCGGCGCGCTGGTCTCCATGGGCGAGAAGGAGATCGACCGCGCCAACTGGGACTGGGATTTTGTCAATCACCCCGACAATCCGTTCTTCACCCCGGATTCGCAGTCCGTTCCGGTCTTCGCCGAGTATCTCGATTCGATTCGCAAGAACGGCTCCTCCGTGGGCGCGGTGATCGAGGTGGTGGCCGAGGGCGTGCCGGCGGGCCTCGGCGCGCCGATCTACGGCAAGCTCGACCAGGACATCTGCAGCGCGCTGATGTCCATCAACGCGGTGAAGGGGGTGGAGATCGGCAACGGCTTTGCGGCCGCGCGCATCACCGGCGAGCAGAATGCCGACGAGATGCGCGCCGGCCCCGACGGCAGGCCGGTCTTTCTTTCCAACAATGCCGGTGGCGTGCTGGGCGGCATTTCCACCGGCCAGCCGGTGGTGGCGCGCTTCGCCGTAAAGCCGACCTCCTCCATCCTCACCCCCCGGCGCTCGGTCGACAGGAGCGGCGCGGAGGTCGAGGTGGTCACCAAGGGCCGCCACGACCCCTGTGTCGGCATTCGCGCGGTGCCCATCGGCGAGGCCATGCTTGCCTGCATCATCGCCGACCATTATCTGCGGCACAGAGGCCAGACGGGCCGGATTTGAGCGAATAGGGAGGTGCGAACAGTGAGTTTGCTGCACGAAAACAGAATGGCTGCGGGCCTGATTCTCCCCGCTCGCTGCGCCCTACTCGCCATTCGCTAAGGAACGCACATGCCCTATGATCAGAAAAAAGTCGTCGATGCCCTTCGCGCCTTCGAGCGCGGCGAGATCGTGGTGGTAACGGACGACGACGGGCGCGAGAACGAGGGCGATCTGATTCTCGCGGCGGTTCATGCGACGCCGGAGAAGATGGCCTTCATCGTGCGCCACACCTCCGGCATCGTCTGCGCGCCCATGCCGCGGGAGGAGGCGCGCCGGCTCAACCTGGCGCCCATGGTGGCCGAGAACGACGCGCCGCATCACACGGCCTTCACCGTCAGCGTCGATTTCCGGCATGGCACCACCACCGGCATTTCCGCCGAGGACCGCACGCTGACAGTGCGCAACCTGGCCAATCCCAATGCCGGCAGCGCTGACTTCGTGCGACCGGGTCACATCTTTCCGCTGGTCGCCCGCGAGGGCGGCGTTCTGATGCGGTCCGGGCACACGGAAGCGGCGGTCGATCTATGCAAGCTTGCCGGCCTGCCGCCCATCGGCGTGATCTGCGAGCTGGTGAACGATGACGGCACGGTGATGCGCGGGCCGCAGGTGGCCGCCTTTGCCGAGACGCACGGTCTCAAGCAGGTCTCGGTGGCCGATCTCATTGCCTACCGCCAGCGCCAGGAGCGGCTGGTGGAGCGGGTGGCGAGCTTCGACATCGAAACGCCGGGCGGCCCCGCCCGCGCCCATGCCTACACCCTTCCGTGGGAGGCGATGCAGCATGTGGCGGTGGTCTTCGGCGACATCCGCGACGGGGAGGGCGTGCCGGTGCGCCTGCACACCGAGGATGTGATGGCCGATGTTTTCGGAACCGAGTATCGGCTGCACGAGGTGATGAAGTCCATGGGGGCGATGGGTCGCGGCGTGCTCGTCTATCTGCGCGAGGGCTCCCTGGGTGTGGCCCATCAGCCGCGCCGCCACCGCGGCGAGGAGGCCGAGAGCCATGCCGAGGCCATGCGGCGCGAGAGCGAATGGCGCGAGGTGGGGCTCGGAGCGCAGATCCTCAAGGATCTCGGCATCACCTCCATTAGGCTCATGGCCTCCCGCGAGCGCCACTATGTGGGGCTCGAAGGCTTTGGCATCGAGATCGTCGACACCCAGATCATGGGCAGCGGCGGCTAGGGCATTTTGCAGCCAGATGGAATCATCTGGCGTCGCACAAATACGGCAAAAACAAAGAGATGGACCGGATCAGCGCTTCAATGAAACGATGGACCGGTCCAGCCGCTGCGCCCGGAGCGCCAAAGGCCTCTATGCCTGGGCCGGAGTCTGCAGCCCGCTCCCATCGCTTCTGTCGATGGCGCCGACGGTGCGGTTGCGGCCCTGCTTCTTGGCGCGGTAGAGACGGGCATCGGCCACCGACAGCATGCCCTTGAAGTCCTGCCCGTCCTCGCCGAGCGTGGCCACGCCGAGACAGGCGGTAACGGGCTGGGTGTCCGGGGTGCGCACGGCGCCGGCGATCTTGCGCCGCAGCCGCTCTGCCAGGGCGCAGGCATCGCCGTGGGCCAGGCCCGGGCACAGCACGACGAACTCCTCGCCGCCATAGCGGAACAAAAGGTCGATCGAGCGGCATTCGTGGCGCATGATGCGCGCGATTTCCTTGAGCGTGGCATCGCCCTGCATGTGGCCGAAGCGGTCGTTGATGGCCTTGAAGTGGTCGGCGTCGAGGATGATGAGGCTTGCCGTTTCGCCCTTCCTGGCGCTGTCGTGGACGAGACGCGGTCCCTCGATCTCCAGCCGGCTGCGATCGAAGGCGCCGGTCAGGAAGTCCTTGCCCGTGCGCGCCAGCAGGTCCTCATAGCGCTCGCGGAACGTCAGGTCGTTGAAGATGTCGCCCAGCGAGCGGCCGGAATGCGGCGCGCCATCCCCCTTCGTGGCCAGGCGCTGATAGGCCGCGAACAGCACCGAGTACAGACCGGCGGCGAACATCTTGGCGATCCAGCCGCCCCAGAAGACCTCGATGGGCGCGCCGAGGAAGAACCGCAGCGCGGTATAGAAGCCGATCTGGTCGAAGGTGAGCATCACCGCGCCGCACAGGAAGAAGCGCAGCGCCGTCCAGTGCTTCATGAACTGGCCGAGACGCTCGTAAAGCAGGATGATGCCGAGGGAATCGAGATAAAGCAGCGCCGTGCCCCATACCATCAGCCAGCCCATCTCCCGCATGAAGGTAAGATCGGCCACGCGCCCCGGGGCGATTTCCACCGGGATGTGAAGCTGCAGGATGGCGGCGACGCCGACCGTCAGGATGTTGCCGAGAAACAGGCCGTAGATCGGCATGCGCACGGTGGCGGCATCCTCCTTCATGTAGAGAAGCAGGATCATCATCAGCTTGCCGGCGAAGAAGATCGAGGAGCCGGGCGAGACGATGCCGAACGGCAGTGGCACATAGAAGACCGCTGCGAGGTAGGTCTCCATGAAATGCATGACGCCAAGGGCGGTGAGGAAGACGCCGAGGCCAAGCCTGTAGCGGAAATGCAGGAAGCTGACCATGATCGTGAAGTAGATCACGGCGTCGAGGCCGAACATGAAGAGATTGAATGTCTCCATTGCAGGCCCCGCCCCGTTTCCGCTTATTCGCGCCCAGCCGGCACGTTCGAGCTTGATAGCCGATATGGTAGCAGGGGTCCAATCCTGTTGACGGTCTGCCGCCGCCTTCGCCCGCCCGTGGCCAAACGCCGCGCGAGCGCCTATATCGGGGCATGGCCACGCGTCTCTATACCCACCCCGCCTTTCTGGAGCATGTCACGCCGCCGGGCCACCCGGAGCGGCCGGACCGGCTGCGCGCCATCGAAAAGGTGCTGGCGCACGATGTCTTTGCGCCGCTTGAGCGGCGCGAGGCGCCGCTTGCCGGAGAGGACATGGTGCTCCTGGCCCATCCCGAATCCTATGCCCGTCGCATCCGCGAGGCCATTCCCGCCGAAGGGCTGGCGCGCATCGACGCCGATACCTCCGTCAGCCCGGGAAGCTGGCAGGCCGCACTGAGGGCCGTCGGCGCCGCCACGGCCGCGGTGGACGATGTGTTCGAGGGGCGCGCCGACAATGCCTTTGCCGCCGTGCGTCCGCCCGGCCACCACGCCGAACGGGACAGGGCGATGGGCTTCTGCCTGTTCAACAATGCGGCGATCGCCGCCCGCCACGCCCAGAAGGCGCACGGCGCCGAGCGCGTGGCCATCGTCGACTGGGACGTGCATCACGGCAACGGCACGCAGGACATCTTCTGGGAAGACCCCTCCGTGCTTTACTGCTCGACCCATCAGATGCCGCTCTATCCGGGCACCGGGGCTGCCTCCGAGACCGGAGCGGGCAACATCCTCAACGTGCCTCTGGCGCCCGGTTCGGACGGCGCGGTCTTTCGCGAGGCTTTCGGCGGGAAGATCCTGCCGCGCCTTGACGCATTCCGCCCGGATCTCATCATCATTTCGGCGGGATTCGATGCTCATCATCGCGACCCCCTTGCCGAACTCGCGCTGAACGAAGAGGATTTTGCCTGGGCGACGGCCCGGTTGATGGAGTATGCCGGCCGTCTGGCCGACAACCGGCTTGTCAGCCTCCTGGAAGGCGGTTACGACCTTGAGGGGCTGGCGCTTTCCGTCGCCGCCCATGTCGGGCGCTTGATGAAAGGGTAAGGGATGAACGCCGACGCCGACAAGAAAGCGGCCAACGACGACATCAAGAGCATGACCTTCGAGCAGGCGCTGGAGGCATTGGAGAACATCGTCAACGACCTGGAGCGCGGCGACGTGCCGCTTGAGCAGTCCATCCGCATCTACGAGCGCGGCGAGGCGCTGAAGGCGCATTGCGACCGTCTGCTCAAGGCGGCGGAGGACAAGGTGGAGAAGATCCGCCTGTCCCGCGAGGGCGCGCCGGCCGGCACCGAACCGCTCGACCCGCAGTAAAGCCAGACCCCATGTCCCGCAAACCGGCAACCAGCGAGAACGAAGTGAAATCGCCCCCCGAAACGCCGCTTCTGGACACCGTTCGCATTCCCGCGGACCTGAAGCGGCTTGAGGAAAAGCAGCTTCCGCGGCTTGCCGAGGAGCTGCGCGCGGAGGTCATCGACGCCGTGTCGCAGACCGGGGGGCATCTGGGCGCCGGGCTGGGCGTGGTGGAGCTCACCGTGGCGCTGCACTATGTCTTCGACACGCCGGAAGACCGGCTGATCTGGGATGTCGGGCACCAGGCCTATCCGCACAAGATTCTCACCGGCCGGCGCGACCGCATCCGCACGCTGCGCCAGGAGGGCGGGCTTTCGGGCTTTACCAAGCGCGCGGAAAGCCCGTATGACCCCTTCGGGGCCGCCCATTCCTCCACCTCCATCTCCGCCGGCCTCGGCATGGCCGTGGCGCGGGACCTTTCCGGCGAGCGCCGCCACGTGATCGCCGTGATCGGCGATGGCGCCATGTCGGCGGGCATGGCCTATGAGGCGATGAACAATGCCGGTGCCCTCGATGCGCGCCTCATCGTCATCCTCAACGACAACGACATGTCCATCGCGCCGCCAACCGGGGCCATGAGCGCCTATCTGGCGCGGCTGGCCTCCGGGCGGGCCTATCAGGGCATTCGCGATTTCGGCAAGAGGCTGACGGCCCATCTGGGCAAGAGCGTCGACCGGGCCATCACCCGCGCCGTGGAGCACGCGCGCGGCTATGTGACCGGCGGCACGCTCTTCGAGGAGATGGGCTTTCTCCACATCGGCCCCATCGACGGCCACAATCTGGAGCACCTCGTGCCGGTGCTGAAGAATGTGCGCGACCATGGCAGCGGGCCGGTGCTCATCCATGTCGTCACCCAGAAGGGCAAGGGCTATCCGCCGGCCGAGGCGGCGGCAGACAAGTATCACGGCGTCGCCAAGTTCGACGTCATCACCGGCGCTCAGGCCAAGGCGCCGGCCAATGCGCCGAGCTACACCAAGGTGTTCGCGCAGGCGCTTGTCGAGGAGGCGCGCGAGGACGACAAGATTGTCGCCATCACCGCCGCCATGCCTTCCGGCACCGGGCTCGACCTGTTCGGCAAGGAGTTTCCCGAGCGCACCTTCGATGTCGGCATCGCCGAACAGCACGCCGTCACCTTCGCCGCCGGCCTGGCCTCGGAGGGGTACCGGCCGTTCACCGCCATCTATTCCACCTTCCTGCAGCGTGCCTACGATCAGGTGGTGCACGACGTGGCGATCCAGAATCTGCCGGTGCGATTCGCCATCGACCGCGCCGGCTTCGTGGGGGCCGACGGCGCCACCCATTGCGGCGCGTTCGACATCACCTATCTTTCGACGCTGCCCAATTTCGTTGTCATGGCGGCCAGCGACGAGGCGGAGCTGAAGCACATGGTGCGCACCGCCGCGCGTCACGATGCAGGCCCCATCGCCTTCCGCTATCCGCGCGGCAACGGCGTCGGCGTGGAGATGCCGGAGCGCGGGCAGCGGCTCGAAATCGGCAAGGGCCGCGTGTTGCGCGAAGGCGGCAAGGTGGCGCTCCTGTCGCTCGGCGCGCGCCTGGCCGACTGCCTGAAGGCGGCCGACGAGCTGGAGGCGGCGGGGCTTTCCACCACGGTTGCCGACGCGCGCTTTGCCAAGCCGCTGGACTGCGAGCTTATCGTGCGGCTGGCGCGCGAGCACCAGGTTCTCGTCACCATCGAGGAAGGCGCCATCGGCGGTTTCGGCGCTCACGTGCTGCATTTCCTTGCCCATCGGGGCCTGCTCGAAAACGGCCTCAAGGTGCGCCCGCTGGTGATGCCGGACATCTTCATGGACCAGGCGAAGCCGGAGAAGATGTATGCCGATGCGGGTCTGGACGCGGCCGGCATCGTGCGCACGGTTTTCGCCGCGCTGGGCCAGGAGGCACGGGCCGCGCGGGCCTGACGGCAACCCGCCGTGGACGGCTGCCGCCATCCGGCCCCTGAAAGGTACGATGACCGCGACACCAGCCCGCCTCCGTCTCGACCAGCTTCTGGTCGAGCGCGGCCTGTTCGAGAGCCGCGCCCGCGCGCGCGATGCGGTGTTGCGCGGCACGGTGCGTGTTGCGGGCACACTGGCGGCCAAGCCCGGACAGCCGGTTCCCGCCGACGCCGAAATCGCCGTGGAGGACCCGGCGCGCGGCTATGTCTCGCGCGCCGCCCTGAAGCTTGTTCACGGGCTCGAAGCCTTCGGCCTCGACCCGGCCGGTTCCCATGCGCTCGACATCGGCGCCTCCACCGGCGGTTTCACGCAGGTGCTCCTGGAGCGGGGGGCGGCCCATGTGACGGCGCTCGACGTCGGCCATGGCCAGATGGACCCGCGCGTAAGGGCAGACCCGCGCGTCACCTGTCTCGAAGGGGTGAACGCCCGCCACCTCACGCCGGCCATCATCGGCCATGTGCCGGATTTTCTCGTCTGCGATGTCAGCTTCATTTCGCTGAAACTCGCGCTGCCGCCGGCGCTCGCCCTTGCCGCGCCGGGAGCGCGGGGCCTCTTCCTCGTCAAGCCGCAGTTCGAGGCAGGCCGCGCGGCAATCGGCAAGGGCGGGCTTCTGCGCGTGCCCGAGAAGGGGCGCGCGGTTGCCGAGGCCATGCGCACCTGGCTGGAGACGAATGCGGGCTGGCGCGCCATCGGCCTTGCCGCCTCGCCCATCGAGGGCGGTGACGGCAACCAGGAGTTCCTGCTTGCAGGGCTCAAGGCGCCATGACCACGACGCTGCGCATCGAGGCGCTGGGTGCCCAGGGCGACGGCGTAGCACAGACGCCGGGCGGGACGGTCTATGTGCCGTTCGCCCTGCCGGGGGAGAGCGTATCGGCCGAGGTGAAAGGGCAGCGTGGCAGGCTTCTGGAGGTGGAGACGCCCTCGCCGCGGCGGGTGCCGCCCGCCTGCCGGCACTTCGGCACCTGCGGCGGCTGCGCGGTGCAGCATCTCGAACCGCAGGCCTATGCGGCGTGGAAGCGCGAAAAGGTGGTGCAGGCCCTCGCCAGCCGGGGGCTCGATGCCGAGGTGGCGCCGCTTCTGGCCTGCCCGCCCGCCTCGCGCCGCCGCCTGGTGCTGACGGCGCGCGTGGCGGGGGGCCGTGCCCTGCTTGGCTTCAATGCGGCGCAGTCGCACCGCATCGTGGACATCGAGGAATGTCCGGTCGCCATGCCGCAGATCGTTGCCGCCCTGCCGGGGCTGCGTCGTCTCGCCGTGCTGCTTATGGGGTCGGGAAAGCCGTTCCGCCTCACCGCCACGGCAACCGCAGGCGGCCTCGACATCGCGGCGGAGGGCGCCGGCGCGGTGGGCGAGAAGCGGCGGCAACAGGCCGTGGCCTGGGCGCTTGCGGAAGGCCATGCGCGCCTCTCTCTCGACGGTGAGGTGCTCGTGGAGCGGGCAAGGCCGACGGTGGACTGTTCGGGCGTGGCGGTCGTGCCGCCGCCTGGCGGCTTTCTGCAGGCGGTGGCCGCAGCGGAGGAGGCGATGGCCGCCCTGGCGGCAGAGCACCTGCAGGGCGCGCGCCACGTGGCCGATCTCTTCGCCGGCAGTGGCGCCTTTGCGCTGCGTCTGGCCGCAGCGATGCGCGTGCACGCGGTGGAGGGGGAGGCGACCGCTCTCGCCGCGCTCGAAACAGCGGCCAGGGCCGCCCCCGGCCTCAAGCCGCTGACCGCCGAGCGGCGCGACCTTTTCCACCGGCCGCTGACGACGCGCGAGCTCGCTGCCTTCGACGGCCTCGTCTTCGATCCGCCGCGCGCCGGCGCCGAGGCGCAGAGCAGGCAGATCGCCCGCTCCGCCGTGCGCCGCGTGGCCGCCGTCTCGTGCAATCCCGGCACGCTGGCCCGCGATCTGGCGATTCTGGTGGCGGGCGGCTATCGCCTCGTCCGCGTGGTGCCGATCGACCAGTTCCTGTGGTCGCCGCATGTGGAGGCGGTGGCGCTGCTGGAGCGGGCGCGGCGATAGAGCCCGGACACCCGTGCGGCGGCGCAGCTACTGCGCCTGCGTGCCGCCCACCGTCATCCGGTCCATCCTGAGATGCGGCTGGCCAACGCCCACCGGCACCCCCTGGCCGTTCTTGCCGCACATGCCGACGCCGGGGTCGAGCTTCATGTCGTTGCCGATCATGCTCACCCGGTGCATGGCGTCCGGCCCGTTGCCGATCAGCATGGCGCCCTTGATGGGGTGCGTCACCTTGCCGTCTTCGATCATGTAGGCCTCGGTGCAGCCGAAGACGAACTTGCCGGAGGTGATGTCCACCTGCCCGCCGCCGAAGGAGACGGCATAGATGCCCTTCTTGACCGAGGCGATGATCTCTTCCGGCGTGTGGTCGCCGGCCAGCATGAAGGTGTTGGTCATGCGCGGCATGGGCTCGTGCGCGTAGGATTCGCGCCGCCCGTTTCCGGTGGGCTTCATGCCCATCAGCCGTGCGTTGAGCCGGTCCTGCATGTAGCCCACCAGCTTGCCGTCCTCGATCAGCACGTTGTGGGCGGAAGGCGTGCCCTCGTCGTCGATGGTAAGCGAGCCGCGCCTTTCGGCGATGGTGCCGTCATCGACCACCGTGACGCCCTTGGCAGCCACCTGGCTGCCCAATAGGCCCGCGAAGGCAGAGGTCTTCTTGCGGTTGAAATCGCCCTCCAGCCCGTGGCCCACGGCCTCGTGCAGCATGACGCCCGGCCAGCCGCTGGCCAGCACGATGTCGAAGGTGCCGGCGGGGGCGGGCGCGGCCTCAAGGTTCACCAGCGCCTGCCGCAGCGCCTCGCCGGCGGCGAATCGCCAGGAGTCCTCGGCCACGAACGCGCCGAATCCCTTGCGCCCGCCCATGCCGTAGGAGCCGGTTTCCTGCCGGTCGCCCTGGCCGACGACGACCGCGACGTTGATGCGCACGAGCGGCCGGATGTCGCGCACCAGCTGGCCGTCGGCGCGCAGGATCTCCACCTGCTGCCATGAGGCGGCGAGCGACGCCGTCACCTGACGCACGCGGTCGTCCTTCGCCCTCAGCCAGGCGTCGATCTCCTGAAGGAGCTTCGCCTTCTCCTCGAAGCCCGGCGCGGCGATGGGGTTGTCCTCGCCGTAAAGGTGCCGGTTGGTGCCGGGGGGCGGGGCGGCAAGCCGCCCGGAATGGCCGCTCTTGACGGCTGAAACCGCGTCCGCCGCCCGCCGCAGGGCCGCCTCGGAAAGCTCGCTGGAATGGGCATAGCCCGTCGCCTCGCCGGCCACGGCGCGCAGCCCGAAGCCCTGGTCGGTGTTGAAATTCGCGGTTTTCAGCCGGCCATTGTCGAACACCAGCGCCTCGCCCTCGCGATATTCGAGATACAGCTCGCCGTCGTCGGCGCCCGAGATGGCCTGCGAGACAAGGGACCTGAGCTTCTCGGCCGAGCAGTCGAAGGAATCGATGAGAGAATGGGGCATGGCGGATGTCCTGTGCTGACCCCAACCATTTAAGGGCAAGTGCCGGGCCGATCCAGTGCCGGCGGGCAAGAAAAGCCGGCGGCGGACAGGGCTCAGGGCAGCGCGTCGAATCCCTCGCCGAAGCCCTTGAGATCCACGGGGATGCCGATGCCTTCCTCCGGGGTCTGGAAGACGATGAAGGTGGCCGATTCGCCGTTGCGCAGGGTCTCAAGCAGCGGGTCTTCCAGGAGAACCTCGGCATAGCAGCCGTCCTGGAAGCAGCGCATGAAATAGGCGCGGCCGATGTCCTCGCCATCCACATAGAGGCCGAGCCCGTTGGGCAGAAGCACGCCGAGCGGCGCCAGCACGCGCATGATTTCCGCCTGGTTGTCGGCCGTGCGCAGCACGGCCACGGACAGGCCGAGCTCCGGCCTGTCCTCGGCCACGACATTCTGCATCATCACGCATTGCTCGCTGGCCGCCCCCGCCGGCTGGTCGCACAGGATCGACCAGGCACCATGGGTGGAGCGCACATTTCCGTTCTGCTGCTGGGCGGCGGCGGGCAGAATCGCTGCGAGCCCCAAGGCAACCACCGCTACCGAACGCGCCACCCACGGCATGGCAAACCCCCTGCTTCCGGCGAATCACGACGACGCATCCTGCCGGCGCGTGCGCGAAAAGAAAAGGCTGATTTCGCGCGCCACGGCCCGGCCGCCGCCACAATCGCCGCCAAATTGGTCGAAAATGCGAAACCGCGGCCAGCCGGGCGCGACAGCGCAAAAATGCCGCATGTGAGCTTTCTCACGCCTTTCTTGCGGTTCGCATGAGAGTATGATTTGAACGCGCCTGTATTGGAAAGGTTTCAATGTGGCTTCTCGCCAAGCTGCATGCATTGGTGTATCCGACGGTTCCGCCGAGGGAAGCGCATTGATCGGGAGATGACGAGGGTGATGAAGAAATTTGTTGCGAGCCTTGGGGCCCTTGCGCCGTCGCTGGCCGCCAGCGGTGCCTTTGCGGCGCAGCCCGAGCCATGGCAGATGCGGTTCCAGCCGGCTGCCACCGGCATCATGGAGCAGATAGCCTGGTTCGAGGCCTACACGCTTTGGTTCATCGTGCCGATCACGCTCCTCGTGATGGTGCTTCTGGCCTGGTGCATCCTGCGCTATCGCGCCGGCGCCAATCCCGAGCCTTCGCGCACCAGCCACAACACGATGATCGAGGTCTTGTGGACGGTCGGACCGGTGATCGTGCTTCTGCTCCTTGCCGTTCCGTCCTTTCAGCTTCTCACCGCGCAGTACACGCCCGAGGATGAGCCGGCGCTGACGGTCAAGGCCACGGGCATGCAATGGTACTGGGACTACGAGTATCAGGACGAGGAGGACGCGCTGTCCTTCACCTCCCTGATGCTGCAGGAGGACGACCGCGCCGCCGCCGGCAAGGAGGACAGGACGGAATATCCGCGGCTTCTGGCCGTCGACAACGAGATGGTGGTTCCGGTGGGCACGACGGTGCGCGTGCTGGTGACGGCGGGCGACGTGATCCACGCCTTTGCCCTGCCGGCCTTCGGCATCAAGGTTGACGCCGTGCCCGGCCGCATCAACGAGACCTGGTTCAGGGCCGAGCGCGAGGGCATCTATTACGGCCAGTGCTCGGAGCTTTGCGGCAAGGATCATGCCTTCATGCCGATCGCCATCCGCGTGGTCTCGCAGGAGCAGTTCCAGAACTGGTATGCTGCGGCGCAGGATGATCTGGCGGGTGCCAACCGGGCGCTGATGGCGGCGCTCGACCGGGGTGAGGAAAAGGTCGCCGCCGCCGAATAGGCCGGCTGCGACATCAAGGACAATTGGAGCGTAAGGACATGGCAGGCGCTGCGACCGAGACCCACCACGACGACCACAAGCCCAAAGGCTGGGTGCGCTGGGTCTATTCCACCAACCACAAGGACATCGGCACGCTCTATCTGATCTTCGCCATCGTGGCGGGCATCATCGGCGGCTTCCTGTCGGTGATGATGCGCTGGGAGCTTGCCGAGCCGGGCATCCAGATCTTCCACGGCCTGGCATCCATGGTCTACGGCTATGAAGGGGCGGCCGCGGTGGACGCGGGCAAGGAGATGTACAATGTCTTCACCACCGCCCACGGCCTCATCATGATCTTCTTCATGGTCATGCCGGCGCTCATCGGTGGCTTTGCCAACTGGATGGTGCCGATCATGATCGGCGCGCCGGACATGGCCTTCCCGCGCATGAACAACATCTCCTTCTGGCTTCTGCCGCCGGCCTTCATCCTGCTGCTGCTGACCATGTTCGTGCCGGGCGCGCCCGGCGGCTACGGCGCGGGCACGGGCTGGACGATCTATCCGCCGCTTTCGACCGTGGGGCATCCCGGCCCGGCGGTGGATCTGGCGATCCTATCGCTGCACATTGCCGGCGCCTCGTCGATTCTCGGCGCCATCAACTTCATCACCACCATCTTCAACATGCGCGCTCCGGGCATGACGCTGCACAAGATGCCGCTGTTTGCCTGGTCGGTGCTGATCACGGCCTTCCTCCTGCTGCTGTCGCTGCCCGTTCTGGCCGGCGGCATCACCATGCTTCTGACGGACCGCAACTTCGGCACCGCCTTCTTCGCGCCCGATGGCGGCGGCGACCCGATCCTGTTCCAGCACCTGTTCTG
Organism: Chelativorans intermedius; assembly: GCF_025398255.1. Classification (GTDB taxonomy): domain Bacteria; phylum Pseudomonadota; class Alphaproteobacteria; order Rhizobiales; family Rhizobiaceae; genus Chelativorans; species Chelativorans intermedius. The sequence continues at coordinate 109,775 of NZ_JAODNW010000010.1, forward strand.
GTTCTTCGGGCATCCCGAGGTCTACATCCTCATCCTGCCGGGCTTCGGCATCGTCAGCCACATCGTGTCCACCTTCTCGAAGAAGCCCATCTTCGGCTATCTCGGCATGGCCTATGCCATGGTGGCCATCGGCGCCGTCGGCTTCGTGGTGTGGGCGCACCACATGTACACCACGGGCCTGTCGCTTGACGCGCAGCGCTATTTCGTCTTCGCCACCATGGTGATCGCGGTGCCGACCGGCGTGAAGATCTTCTCCTGGATCGCCACGATGTGGGGCGGCTCCATCTCCTTCCGCGTGCCGATGATGTGGGCGATCGCCTTTATCTTCCTGTTCACCATCGGCGGCGTGACGGGCGTGCAGCTTGCCAATGCCGGCCTCGACCGTGCCATGCACGACACCTACTATGTGGTGGCGCATTTCCACTACGTCCTGTCGATGGGCGCGGTCTTCGCCATCTTCGCGGCCTGGTACTACTGGTTCCCGAAGATGACGGGCTACATGTACAATTCCTTCGTCGCCCGGCTGCATTTCTGGATCACCTTCATCGGCGTGAACCTGATCTTCTTCCCGCAGCACTTCCTGGGCCTTGCCGGCATGCCGCGCCGCTACATCGACTACCCGGACGCCTTTGCCGGCTGGAACCTGGTGTCGTCCTACGGCTCTTACTTGGCGGCGATCGGCGTGCTGGTCTTCCTCTATGGCGTGGCCGAAGCTTTCGCCAAGAAGCGCGTCGCCGGCGCCAATCCGTGGGGCGAGGGCGCGACGACGCTGGAGTGGCAGCTTCCCTCGCCGCCGCCCTTCCACCAGTGGGAAGAGCTGCCGAGGATCAAGTAGCGAATGGCAGGCGCGGCCAAGAGCCGCGCCGACCACGAAGATGGCGTGAGAGCGATGGCGCTGGTCGAACGAAAGCATGTGGAAGAGCGCGACGGTCTCCTCTCCGAGGCGACCGCGGCGGATTTCATCGCACTGCTGAAGCCGCGCGTCATGTCGCTCGTCGTCTTCACCGCCTTTGTGGGCATGGTGCTGGCGCCGGCCGCGCCCAACCCGCTTCTCGCCCTCATCGCCATCCTGGCGATTGCCGTCGGCGCCGGCGCGGCGGGAGCGCTCAACATGTGGTATGACGCCGACATCGACGCCGTGATGGCGCGCACCAGGGGCCGCCCCGTGCCCATGGGGCGCGTGGCGCCGGGCGAGGCGCTCGCCTTCGGTCTGGTGCTTTCGGCCTTCGCGGTGATGACGCTCGGCCTGATGGCCAACTGGCTGGCAGCCAGCCTGCTCGCCTTCACCATCTTCTTCTACGTCGTCATCTACACGATGTGGCTGAAGCGCTCGACGCCGCAGAACATCGTCATCGGCGGCGCGGCCGGGGCGCTGCCCCCGGTCATCGGCTGGGCGGCCGTCACCGGCGCGGTGACGGTGGAGAGCCTGGTTCTCTTCCTGATCATCTTCCTGTGGACGCCGCCGCACTTCTGGGCGCTCGCCCTGTTCAAGGCGGGGGACTATGCCCGCGCCGGCATCCCCATGATGCCCAATGTGGCCGGCGAGGCGCACACCCGGCGCCAGATCTTTGCCTATGCGGTGCCGGTGGCCGCCAGCGGCGTGCTGCCGAGCCTGATGGGCTTTGCAAGCCTTTCCTATGGCGCGGTGGCGGCGGTGCTGGGCGGCGGTTTCGTGTGGTACGCCTGGCGCGTCCTGAGAATGGACCCGCAGGATCGGGTGATGGAGCCGGCCAAGACGCTGTTCGCCTATTCCCTGGTCTATCTGTTCGCCATCTTCGCCGCGCTTCTCGCCGACGGCCTGATCGGGCGACTTGGAGGCTGACGCGATGAGCGAACACGAGCAGGAACGCATCAAGCCGACACAGGCGCAGCTCAAGGCGCGGCGCAGCCGTTCCATCGCGCTTGCGCTGGCGCTCGCCGCCTTTGTCGTCATCGTCTATCTGGGCAGCATCATGAAGCTGGGGCCTGCCCTGTTCGACCGGCCGATGTGAGGGTGAGATGAGCAAGACCGATCCCGAAAAGGCCCGCATCCGCCGCAACAGCATCGTGGCGCTGAGTTGTGCGGGCGTGTTTGCCGGCATGGTGGGGCTGTCCTACGCGGCCGTGCCCCTCTACCAGCTCTTCTGCCAGGTGACAGGCTATGGCGGCACCACGCAGCGCGTAACGCAGTATTCCGACACGGTGCTCGATCAGGAGATCACCGTCCGCTTCGACGCCAACACCAGCACGGCGCTGCCCTGGGAGTTCAAGCCCAAGCAGCGCGAGATCACGGTGAAGATCGGCGAGACGGTCGAGATCGCCTACGAGGCGCGCAACCTGGCATCCCGCGCCACCGCGGGCACGGCCACCTTCAACGTCGCGCCGGGCCTGGCCGGCGCCTACTTCAACAAGGTGGAGTGCTTCTGCTTTACCGAGCAGGAGCTGGCGCCCGGCCAGACCTACGAGATGCCCGTCCAGTTCTTTGTCGACCCGGAGATCGTCAATGTGCCGGAGCTGAAGAACCTGAAGACGATAACCCTTTCCTATACATTCTACCCGCTGAATCAGGAATCGGCCCAGTCGCCGCGCCCCGAGGAAGCAAAGAACCAGAAGAAGATCGAGGGATAACATGGCTGCCGCCCACGCGAAGCACCACGACTACCACATCATCGACCCGAGCCCCTGGCCCTTCATCGCCTCGGTCGGCGCGCTGATCATGGCCATCGGCGCTGTGGCCTGGATGCGGGCCGCGCAGGGCTCTTCCTTCCCGCTGTTCGGCGTCGATCTGGCAGCCACCAATTTCTGGCTCTTCCTGGTCGGCCTTCTGATCGTGCTCTACACCATGTTCGCCTGGTGGAGCGACACCATCAAGGAGGCCCATGAAGGCCACCACACCCGTGTCGTGTCGTTGCACCTGCGCTACGGCATGATCATGTTCATCGCCTCGGAGCTGATGTTCTTCGTGGCGTGGTTCTGGGCCTTCTTCGACGCTGCCCTGTTCCCTGACGAGGCGGCGCAGGTGGCCCGCGCGCAGTTCACCGGCGGCGTATGGCCGCCCGAGGGCGTGGAGGTGCTCGACCCCTTCCACCTGCCTCTCTACAACACGATCATCCTGCTGCTGTCCGGCACCACCGTCACCTGGGCACACCACGCGCTTCTGGAGAATGACCGCAAGGGCCTGATCGCCGGTCTGGCGCTCACGGTGGCGCTCGGCATGTTCTTTACCTGCGTGCAGGCCTACGAGTATCTGCACGCGCCCTTCGCCTTCCGCGATTCCATCTATGGCGCCACCTTCTTCATGGCCACCGGCTTCCATGGCTTCCACGTCATCGTGGGTACCATCTTCCTGGCGGTGTGCCTGTTGCGCGCCATGGCCGGCCACTTTACCCCGCAACAGCATTTCGGCTTCGAGGCCGCGGCCTGGTACTGGCATTTCGTGGACGTCGTCTGGCTGTTCCTCTTTGCCTTCGTCTATGTCTGGGGGTCGGCCGGCGCGACGATCGCCCATTGACGGGGAGGGCTGGAGCCGTGCACATCGGGGCGGCCGCGGGCGCGCGGCTGCCCCTCGACTTTTTTCGGGAACGGGACGCCACGCCATGAACGAAGACAAGGCCATCTGGCCGCCGGTCGACCCCGTCCGGGCCGGGCTCTCCGGCCGCTGCCCGCGCTGCGGCGAAGGCCGGCTTTTTGCCGGGTTCCTGCGGCTGGGGCGACGCTGCGCCAATTGCGGGCTCGACTACGGTTTCGCCGATTCAGGCGACGGGCCGGCGGTTTTCGCCATTCTTGTCATCGGCTTCATCGTCGTTGGCCTCGCGCTGTGGCTGGAGGTGACGACCAACGCGCCCCTGTGGCTGCATTTCGTGCTGTGGGTTCCCCTGACGCTGGTGCTCTCGATGGGCGCTTTGCGGCTCATCAAGGGCCTGCTCATCGCCCTGCAATATCGCAACAAGGCCGCCGAGGGGCGATTGGACGAGACACGATGAGTCTGGCAGAACACCGGACCGGCCCGCGCACGGGCTTTCTGCTGCTGGCATTCAGTGTTCCTGTGCTGGTGCTGCTGCTGGTGCTCGGCACATGGCAGGTCAAGCGCCTGCAGTGGAAGGAGGCGCTGATCGCGCGCATCGAGGAGCGCATCGCGGCCGCGCCCGTGCCTCTGGAGACGGTGGCGCGCATCGAGGCGGGCGGCGGCGACATCGACTATCGCCCGGTCGAGCTTGCCGGCGCCTTCCTGCATGAGGGCGAGCGGCACTATCTCGCCACGTGGCATGGCCGTTCCGGCTTCTTCGTGCACACGCCGCTGCGGCTTGCCGACGGCAGCTACATCTTCGTCAATCGCGGCTTCGTACCCTACGACCGCAAGGATCCCGAGACCCGTGTCGAGGGACAGGTGCCGGGAACGGTGCAGATCGGCGGTCTGGCGCGCACGGCCCCCCAGGAAAAGCCGTCCTTTCTGGTGCCCGACAACGACCCCGTGCAAAACATCTTCTACTGGAAGGATCTGGACGCCATGGCGCGCTCGGCCGGCCTGAGCGAGAGGGAGGTCTACCCCTTCTATGTGGATGCCGACGACAAGCCCAATCCGGGCGGCCTTCCGGTTGGGGGTGTCACCCGCATCAACCTGCCCAACAACCATCTGCAATATGCCATCACCTGGTATGGCCTGGCCTTTGCGCTGGTCTGCGTGGTGGGCTACTGGTTCTTGCGCCGGCGCCACACGGGACGCACTTGACAGGCAGGCAGGCTCGACCCACCCTCCGCCCCGCCGGACAGGAGTTTTCGATACGATGGCGACGAACGGACACAAGCAGGCGCTCACCGTAAGGCTGTGCGGGCCCCGCGGCTTCTGCGCCGGCGTCGACCGGGCCATTCAGATCGTGGTGGCGGCTTTGAAGAAGTATGGCCCGCCGGTCTATGTGCGCCATGAGATCGTTCACAACCGCTATGTCGTGGAAGGGCTGAGAGAGCGCGGCGCCGTCTTCATCGAGGAACTCGACGAGATTCCCGACGCGCATCGCGACAGGCCGGTGGTCTTCTCCGCCCATGGCGTGCCGAAGTCGGTGCCGGCGCAGGCGCAGGCGCGCGACCTCTTCTATCTCGATGCCACCTGTCCGCTGGTCTCGAAGGTGCACAAGCAGGCCATGCGCCACCAGAGGCATGGCCGCCATGTGCTGCTTGTCGGGCATGCCGGCCACCCGGAGGTGATCGGCACCATGGGGCAACTGCCGGAAGGCACGATCTCGCTCATCGAGACGGTCGAGGATGCCGAGAGCTTTCGCCCGCCCGACGGGGCACCTCTCGGCTATGTGACGCAGACCACGCTTTCCGTGGAGGATACCGCCGAGATCATCCGCGTGCTTGAGGCGCGGTTTCCCGATCTTCAGGCGCCGGCGGCCGAATCGATCTGCTATGCCACGACCAACCGCCAGGACGCGGTGAGGAAGGCGGCGCCCGGCGCCGACCTGTTTCTGATCGTCGGCGCGCCCAACTCGTCGAACTCCCGCCGCCTTGTCGAAGTGGCCGAAAGGTCAGGGGCGCGCCGCGCCCTGCTGGTGCAGCGCGCGGCCGATCTGCCGTGGGACGAGATCGGCGAGATCGCCGTGCTGGGCCTCTCTGCCGGCGCCTCGGCGCCGGAAGTGCTGGTGGAGGAGATCATCGACGCCTTCGCGGCCCGCTATCAGGTGTCCATCGAGCTTGCCGTCACGGCGGAGGAAAACGAGGTGTTTCCCGTGATGCGCGCCCTGCGCGATGTCGAGCTGACGCGCGCCGACATGGCCTTCGTGAACGGCGCAGGCTGACATGGCGGTCTATACCGATATTTCCGAGGAAGAGCTCGGCGCCTTCCTGCGCGACTACCCGGTGGGCCGGCTGCTCTCCTACAAGGGCATCGCCGAGGGCACGGAGAACTCCAACTATCTGCTGCACACCTCCGAGGGCGCCTTCATTCTCACCCTCTACGAGCGGCGTGTGGAGGCGGCGGATCTGCCCTTCTTTCTCGGGCTGATGGAGCACCTGGCGAAGAAGGGCGTTTCCTGCCCGCTGCCGGTGCGCCGGCAGGATGGAGAGACCATCGGCACCTTGGCCGGGCGCCCGGCGGCCCTCATCACCTTTCTGGAGGGCATGTGGGTGCGCAAGCCCACGCCGCAGCACTGCCGAGAGGTGGGCCGCGCCCTGGCGGAGCTGCACGCGGCGGCGGCGGATTTTCCCATGACGCGGGCCAACGCGCTGTCTCCCGCCCAGTGGCTGCGCCTCTGGGAGCTGTGCAAGGCGCGCGCCGACGAGGTGGAGCCCGGACTGGCACGGGAGGTGGAGGCGGATCTGGCCGCCGTCGACCGCTGGCCGCAGCACCTGCCCGTCGGGGTCATCCACGCCGATCTCTTTCCCGACAACGTCTTCTTCCTGGGGGGCAGGGTCTCCGGCCTCATCGACTTCTATTTCGCCTGCAACGATCTTCTGGCCTATGACATTGCCACCTGCCTCAATGCCTGGTGTTTCGAGAAGGATATTTCCTACAACGTCACCAAGGGGGCGGCCCTGCTGGCCGGCTATCAGAGCGTGCGCCCGCTCAAGCCCGGGGAGGTGGCGGCGCTGCCGCTTCTGGCGCGCGGTTCGGCGCTGCGCTTCATGCTGACCCGTCTTTACGACTGGCTGACCATTCCCGACGGCGCGTTGGTCAACAAGCGCGATCCCATGGAGTATGTCCGCCGCCTGCGCTTCCATCGCCGGATTACAGGCCCTGGCGAATATGGGGTCGATCTGGCGTGAAAAAGGTCGAGATCTTCACCGACGGTGCCTGCTCGGGCAATCCGGGTCCGGGCGGGTGGGGCGCCATCCTGCGCTACAACGGCGTGGAGAAGGAGCTTTCGGGCGGCGAGGCGCTCACCACCAACAACCGCATGGAGCTGAAAGCGGCCACCGAGGCGCTCAACGCGCTGAAGGAGCCGTGCCAGGTGGATCTCTACACCGACAGCAGCTATGTGCGCGACGGCATTTCGGGCTGGATCGAGGGTTGGAAGAGGAACGGCTGGAAGACGGCCGCGAAGAAGCCGGTGAAGAATGCCGAGCTGTGGCAGGCGCTCGACGAGGCGACCCGCCGTCACGCGGTGCGCTGGCACTGGGTGAAGGGCCATGCGGGCCATGCCGAGAACGAGCGCGCCGACGCGCTGGCCCGCGCCGGCATGGAGCCGTTCAAGAAGAAGCGGCGGAAGGCGCCCGAGACGCCGCCCGCCGCCTCCTGAGAAGCGGCGCCCAAGCGCCGGATCGCCGGGCTAGCTCTCCTGGAACTCGACCTGTTCGAGGATGCGGGCTGCGCCGCTGGTCACCGCCTGGCCGGGTTTCTCTTCGATGTTGAGTTCTCTCACGATTCCATTGTCCACCAGCATGGAGAACCGCCGGCAGCGCGTGCCCAGACCTGCCTTCGACAGGTCGATGTCGAGCCCCAGCGCGCGGGTGAAGCTGCCATTGCCGTCGGCCAGGAAGACGAGCCTGTCTTCCGCGCCGAGGAATCGCGCCCAGGCGGCCATCACGTGATGGTCGTTGACCGACAGCACGGCCACGGCGTCGATGCCGCGGGTGCGCAGGGCATCGTAATTCTCGATGAAACCGGGCACGTGATCGTTGCTGCAGGTGGGCGTGAAGGCGCCGGGAACGCCGATCAGGACGATGCGTCGGCCGGCGAAGAAATCGCCGGTGGCGATGTCCTCCGCCCCTTTCGGGGAGGCTTTCTTGATCGTCGTGTCGGGCAGCCTGTCGCCGATGGAAATCGTCATTCAGAGTCTCCTGGGTGAGGTTGAACGAAGTGTCATGCCCTCCCGCGCGAGCCGGAATCGCGGGGGCAGTGAAAGGCGGGAACAGGGGCGGTCAAGCAGCCTGTGCGCAAGGCCCGTCCGGCTCCTCTTCAGGGCAGGGCAATGGTGCCGCCGACGGCGCGCGTGCCGGCGACCAGCGTGTAGTGGAGGGGGCCGGCTTCCTCCGGCGCGGCGAGGAGCTCGGCCGCAAAGACGGCCTTCGTGCCGTCGCGGGCCTGCAGGACGGGCATGGAAAGGCGCGCGCCGGACGGCCCGGCAAGGAAGAGCACTGCCGGGCCCGCGCCCTCCGGCAGCTCGGCTTCGAGGAGAAGCTTCCGCCCCTCGCGGCGCGTTTCCGCCACCCTGAAGCCGGGCCGGGGCGGAGCGGGCAGCGCGGCAAAGGCGGCATTCACCGCAATGGCATCGGCGGGGTTGTCCGGGTCGGCACCGGTATCGAAGGAGAACGTCGCGTCGACCGGGATGCAGATCGTCTCGCAGATGCCCAGAAAGACGCTTCCCTCCAGAATGCCCGCCGCCCCCGGCGCGCGCGCCTTGAAGAGGACGGGCAGGGAGACGCTCTGGCGGTACCCCGCCCATGTGGCGCCGTCCTGGCTGATGCGCTCGGGCGTTGGGAAGAGGATTTCCGCCTCGGCGAGATCGGATGTCTGCCACAGCGTGATGTGCGGCGGCACACCCGCCTCGCCAGGCTCGCGCCAGTAGGTCTTCCAGCCGGGTTTCAGACGGATGTCGAGGGCGCCGCGCACATATCCCTGCGCATCGGCAAGGCCGGAGGTGACGATGCGGACGGCCCCGCCCTCGCTTTCGAACCAGGGGCTGGAGGCGGCTGCCGCCGGCCGCGCCGCGGCGGGAAGGAGGGCGAGAAGGGCGAGAAGAACAGGAAGGCGAGTCATGCGCGGAATGTGCCGTCTGCGCGCGATGCTGGCAACGCCGTTGCGACAGCAAGTCCCATCATTTTCACGTGAGGCAGGCATGGATGGCGTCTTTCAAGCGCCGTCAAAACGCGGTAGGCTGGTTTCATGAACGGTGAGACGGGCACCAGCAAGGCGGCGGTGCAGGGCACGCTGCAGAACCATTTCCTGATCGCCATGCCGGGCATGCGCGACGAGCGTTTTGCGCGTTCCGTCATCTATCTGTGCGCGCACAGCGAGGACGGGGCCATGGGCCTGATCATCAACCGGACCCAGCAGCTCGGCTTTACCGATGTGCTGGTGGAGCTCGGCCTGCTCGACCGCAGCCAGTCGATCCGGCTTCCCGCCCGTGCCCGCCAGATGCCGGTGCGCAATGGCGGCCCGGTCGACCGCAGCCGCGGCTTCGTGCTGCACTCGGGCGACTATATGGTGGACTCGTCCATGCCCGTCTCCGAGCAGGTGTGCCTGACGGCGACCATGGACATTCTGCGCGCCATTTCCGTCGGCAAGGGTCCACGCCACGCCTTGATGGCGCTCGGCTATTCCGGCTGGGGCGCCGGCCAGCTCGAGATGGAGATCGCCGAGAATGGCTGGCTTGCATGCCCTGCCACGCCGGAACTTCTCTTCGAGCACGACATCGAGACCCTCTATGACCGGATTCTGGCCTCGATCGGCGTTGACCTGGCGCATCTGAGCACCGTGGCCGGCCACGCCTGAAGCCCGGCGGAGCCGCGCGGCACGCCCTGCGGCCCCCAGAGGACGCGGCGGCAAGACTACACGCCCCGCCAAAAGTCAGGGAATCCAACCGGGCAGGGCGGCTGCCTGACGTACCCAGGAGGCAAACAGCGCCTCGTCGAGCCCCTCGCTCTCATGGATGTGGACATAGCGCGTGAACTTGTCCTTGGAGCCGACAGGGAGCGGGGGCTGCAGCGACGCGCCGCGGAAGAAAGCCACCTTCACATAGCGCGTATAGCAATGGATGCCCAGAAACCATCCCTGACCCTCCATGCCATAGAGCGGCGAGTTCCATTTGACGGCCTTGCGCACCTCGGGCACGGTGCGCACGATGAGTGCATCGAGGCGGCGTCCGACGTCGCTCTTCCAGCCCGGCATAGCCGCGATATAGGCCTGCACCGGAGCATCACCGTCGCCCTTTGGAATCTGCGGGTTGCCACCGGAAAGCAGAATCGTCTTGTCCGCCATCGGGCTATACCTCCCCGCGCCGCCGCCACCGGACGGCAAGGGGCAGCACGAACAGGTAGAGGCCCGTCGGCAGAAGCAGGAACAGCGGAACCAGTACCAGGAGATACACCCAAAAGGCCGCTTCTGCCCCGCGCATCGCCACAAAGGCGTTGACGATGAAGCCTGCCGTAAAGGCGAGCGCAAGCCAGCGGTGGGATTGACGGATCCAGTGGCTCCAGTTCATGAGATTTTCTCCTATGTGCGGGCCGGGGCTGGTTGGGTTCGCCGTTTTGCCGCCGTAGATACGTTGAGCGCCACGGCGGCGCGGATGAGCGCCTTCAGTGCCTCCCCGTCGATCTCCTCGCCTTCGCGGATGTCGATGGCGCGCCGCACATTGCCCTCAAGGCCGGCATTGAAGAGGCCGCTGGGGTCTGCCAGTGCCGCGCCCTTGGCAAAGGTCAGCTTCACCTTGTCCCGATAGACCTCCCCTGTGCAGATGATCCCGCCATGCGACCATACCGGAACTCCGAGCATGCCGTTCGAGGGCTTTCGCCACTTCACTTCTTCGACCACAGCGGGATCGGTCTGCCGGATGAGCGCGCGCACCCTGGCAAGGGTCTCTCCCCGCCAGTCGCCCAGCGCCGCGATTCTGGCGTCGATCAGCCGCGATGGCGGCTCTGCGCCCGGCATTCCCTCGTCTCTCATGGCGCCATCTCCCTGCCTCGGTTTCGTGCGGTCCGGTTCAAGCCATCCGCTCCAGCGCCTCCTCCAGCGCGGCGAGCAAGCGCGGCCATGCCGCCGTGGCGCCTCGATAATAGGGCTGCTGGTCGGCGCGGAAGCCCGTCTGCTCCATGCGCAGGAGGGTACCCTTCTCCGTCGGAGTAAGCGTCCAGGTGACGGTGCTGACCAGGTCCTTCGTATCCCAGCTATAGGTGAGCCTTCTGTTCGGCTCGGCCGCGCGGACCTGGCAATGGACGACACCCCAATCCGCGGTGACGCGGAAACGATGGCCCGGCGCCGGCTCGAAGTCGTCCTGCATCTTCATGAACCATTCCTCCAGGAAATGCGGCTCTGTGAGCGCGCGCCAGATCTTTTCCGGCGGGTGCGATATTTCCCGCTCGACGACGATGGAGAGTGTTTCGGCGTCGCTGTCGCTCATTGGTCCATCCTGTCGAGCAGCTCTTCGAGGGCGTCGAGGCGCCCATGCCAGAAGCCGGTCATCTGCTTCGTCCAGTCGATGAGTGGCGATAAAGCGTCGACTTGTGCGCTGTAGTGGGTCTGCCGGCCCTGATGGCGATCGCGCACGAGCCCAGCCTGCTTGAGAACCCTCAGATGCTTCGAGACAGCGGGCTGCGAGACGCCCGCCCTGGCCGTGAGCGCTGCAACGGTCTGGTTGCCCTCGCGGCACAACCGCTCAAAGATGGCCCGGCGTGTCGGGTCGGCAAGCGTCCTGAAAAGGATGTCGTGGGGCGGCTGCGGCATCTCGACCAATAACTCTCTGGTTATTGATCGGACCGATAACCGACGGGATATATATGAGTCAAGGGCGGGGGCGCGAGGTTCAGCTCGCCACGGGGCCGGGGTACTGTTCCTGAAGGAGAGCGAGGCTGGTCTCGGCGTCCGCCGGCGCGCCGAAGTGGAAACTCTGGGCATATTCGCAACCCGTCTGGCGCAGCATCTCCGCTTCCTGTTCGCCCGAAACCCCCTCGGCAACCACCGAAAGGCCGAGATCGTGCGCCATCAGCACCATGGAGCGCAGCAGCGCGCGGCCCTTCGAGCTGTGGTCGTCGACAAAGCTGCGGTCGATCTTGATGGTGTCGAAGGGGAAGCGGGTGAGATAGGCCAGCGACGAATAGCCTGTGCCGAAATCGTCGAGCGACAGGCCGATGCCGAGCTTCTTCAGTTTGCCGAGCACATGGGCCGACTGCTCGGGATTGTCCATCACCAGGGATTCGGTGAGCTCCAGGCGGAAGCAGCGCGGCTTGATGTTGGCGCGGGCGATGACGGAGCGCACATCGCCCACCAGATCGCGGCGGATGAGCTGGCGGCTCGACAGGTTGACCGACATGAACAGCGGCAGGTCGCCAAGCTGCTTCTGCCAGCGGTGCAGGTCTTCCGCCGCCTGCTGCATGGCGAACAGGCCAAGCTGCACGATGAGGCCGGAGCTTTCGGCCACCGGGATGAAATCGGCCGGCGGGATGGTGCCGCGGCGCGGGTGCTCCCAGCGCAAAAGCGCCTCGAAACCGGCGATGCTGCCGTCCTCCAGCCGCACGATGGGCTGGTAGGCAAGGCTCAGTTCCTTGCGCTCCACGGCGCGGCGCAGGTCCGACTCCATCTGCAGCCTGTCGGTGCCGATGGTGCGGAAGGCGGGCCGGAAGGGCTCGATGCGATCGCCGCCGAAGCGCTTGGCCTGGTACATGGCAAGCTCGGCATCCTTCAGCATCTCCTCGGCGGAAGCCTGCGCCGCTGTCCACGAGACGAGCCCGATGGAGGGGGTAAGCACGATCTCGCGGCGCGCGAAGGTGACGGGAGCGCGGATCGCCTGGCGCACCGCATCGGCGACCGAGGCGATGTGGGCCGGTTCGCGCTCCGACAGCAGCATCATGGCGAATTGATCGCCGGCAATGCGCGACAGCGCGTCGCCGGGCTTCAGCAGCCGGTGCAGGCGGCGGGCGATGGTGAGCAGGATGGTGTCGCCCGCCGAGATGCCCAGCTCGTCATTGACCTGCTTGAAGCGGTCGATGTCGATCACCAGCACGGTGGGGCGGATGCTGCGTTCTGCCCCCGCCATGGCAATGGTCGCGTCGAGACGGTTGATGAACAGCTCGCGGTTCGGCAGGCCGGTGAGATTGTCGTGCACGGCATCGTGGAGAAGTCGCTCTTCGGCCTTTTTCTGCTCCGTGACATCCACCATCGTGCCCACGCAGCGGATCACCTCGCCGTCCGAGCCGACCACGGGGCGGGCGCGCAGGGTGAACCAGTGATAGTGCCCATCGGCGCCGCGCAGGCGGAAGCTCTGGGCGATGCGTCCGCGCCGGTTTTCCAGCACGACATCCATGGTGGTGCGGAAGGTGTCGCGGTCGTCGGCATGCAGCAGCGGCAGCCAGCTTCGCGCCGGCCCGTGCAGGCTGTCGGCCGGCAGGCCGAGCTGGCGGCTGACATCGGGCCTGGTGACCACGCGGTCGCGCAGCACGTCCCAGTCCCAGACGGTATCGCCGGCGCCGGTGACGGCGAGCGCCTGGCGTTCCATGTCGGAGAACAGGCCCTGGAACAGCGCCCCGCCGGCAAAGGCGTGCTGCATGACGGTGAAGCCGATGAGCAGCACGATGAGAACGAGGCCGCCGCCGATGGCCGGCTGCACGATGTCGTTGTCGATCCGGCCCGTCACCGCCATCCAGGCGCCGGCCAGCCATACGAGGACCATCAGCCAGCTCGGCACCAGCATGATGGCGCGGTCATAGCCCTGCATGCCCAGATAGACGATGAGCCCGAGCCCGGCCACCGCCGTGGCGGCAAAGGAGATGCGCGCGATGCCAGCGGCCATGGCCGGGTCTATCCAGGCCACGCCGGCAATGAGGGCAAGGCCCAGGATCCACGCCAGCGCACCATAGCTGAAATGCTCGTGCCAGCGGTTGAGGTTGAGATAGGCGAACAGGAAGACCACCAGCGTGGCGGCGAGCGCGATCTCGGTGCCGGCGCGCCAGAGCTGCTCGCTGCCCGGCGAGATGTCGATGAGGCGCGTCAGGAAGCCGAAGTCGATGGAGATATAGGCGAGCGTCGCCCAGGCCAGCGCCGCCGTGGCGGGGAACATGGAGGTGCCCTTGACCACGAACAGGATGGTGAGGAACAGGGCGAGCAGCCCGGCAATGCCGATGACGATGCCGCGGAACAGCGTGTAGGAGTTGACCGTATCCTTGTAGGCGGCCGGGTCCCACAGATAGACCTGCGGCAGGTTGCGCGAGGAAAGCTCGGCCACGAATGTGACCACCGTGCCGGGGTTGAGAGTGACGAGAAACTCGTCGGCGTCGCCGCTTTCCTGACGGTCGAGCGCAAACCCTTCGCTTGGCGTGATGGCGGCGATGCGCCGCGAGCCGAGATCGGGCCAGACGAGGCCGGACCCGACCAGCCGGAAATGCGGCGCGACGATCAGCCGGTCGAGCTGTTCATCCGTGGTGTTGGCCAGCGCGAAGACGGCCCAGTCGCCAGTCGAGCGCGCATCCTGCGCTTCCACCTCGATGCGCCGCACGATCCCGTCGGCCCCCGGCGCGGTCGAGACCTGGAAGTTCGGCCCCTGATCGCGATAGATTTCGACGGCGCGCGACAGGTCGAGCGCCACGTCGTCACGCGAGATCTTGATCGGCTCCACCGCCGCCGCGGGCCCTGCGGCGACGGCAAGGAACAGGACCATGAGCAGCGCCGCTGCGCGATATGCGGCTGGGATTGAGCGCAACAAGGATCAGCCTCGCCTCGAATAGACCTGATGCTCCCCCGCGATGAGGGCGTAGAGATAATGGTCCTGCCATACGCCGTTGATGCGCAGGTAGGATCGCAAAAGCCCTTCGCGCTGAAATCCGGCTTTTTCAAGTAGCCGCATCGAGCGCGTGTTTTTGGGGATACAGGCCGCCTCCAGGCGGTGCAAGCGCAGCGTGTCGAAAGCGAAGGGGATAACCAGCCTCAGCGCCTCCAGCATCAGCCCGCGGCCGGCAAAGCGCTCGCCCAGCCAGTAGCCGACATGCGCCGACTGGGCCACGCCGCGGCGGATGTTCGTCAGGGACAGGCCGCCCACCAGCCGCCCGCCTGCCTGCTCGAACAGGAAGAAGGAAATGCCGGTGCCCTGGTCGTATTCGTCGTGATAGCGCTTCAGCCGCTCGCGGAAGGCGCGGCGCGACAATTCGTCCGGTGCCCATCGCGGCTCCCACGGCTCCAGAAAGGCCCGGCTCTCCTCGCGCAGCGCCGCCCATTCGGCATGGTCCTGTGAAAGCGGCGGACGCAGGCGGATCGTCTCGCCCTCCAGTGCCGGAAGGTCGCGCCGGAAGAAGGGCGTCTGGAACATGGGTTCCGTCTGCGCTCACACCGCCAGCTTGCGCGGCATGGGGTGGGAGGCCGCCAGCGTGTCGCGGATCGACTCGAAGGGGGCGAGGCTGCCCACCGGACCGATGGCGGCGACCGTCGGCTTGGAGCTGAACAGCCGCGCCGAAAGATCGGCCAGGCGCTCGACGGTCAGGCCGGCGAGCCGGTCCATCAGCTCCTCCGTCTCGATGGGCCGCCCGTAGAGCAGGAGCTGACGGGCGATCTGCGAGGCGCGGCTTGCCGGGCTTTCGCGCGACATCATCAGCCCGGCGCGGTATTGCGCCCGCGCCCGGTCGAGCTCCGCCTGCTCGATGCGTTCGCCGGCCTTCTGCAGCTCGTCGAGGATGACGGGGATCAGCTCCTCGATGTCCTCGCGCCCGGTGGCCGCGTGCACGCCGAAAATGCCGGTGTCGGAGAAGCCCCAGTGGAAGGCATAGACGGCGTAGCACAGGCCGCGCCGCTCGCGCACCTCCTGGAAAAGCCGCGACGACATGCCGCCCCCCAGGATCATCGACAGGACCTGGGAGGCATAGAAGTCGCGCACATGGTAGGCACGGCCCTCGAAGCCGAGGATGATCTGGGCGTCCATCAGGTCACGGTGCTCGCGATAGTCGCCGCCCACATAGTGGGCGTATTGCGGTACCACGGCCTCCGCCTTCTCGCGGAACGTGCCCAGCCGCTCTTCGACCTGGCGCACGAAATCCTCGTGGCTGACGCCGCCGGCGGCCACCACCACCATGCGCTCCGCCCCATATTGGCGCTCCAGAAAGCGGTGGAGCTGCGGCGAGGTGAAGGATTTCACCGTCTCCGGCGTACCGAGGATGGAACGGCCGAGCGCCTGATGGCGGAAGGCGGTCTCGGTGAAACGGTCGAAGACGGCATCGTCCGGCGTGTCGTGGGCGGCGCCGATCTCCTGCAGGATGACGTGCTGTTCGCGCTCCAGCTCCGCCGGGTCGAACTTGGGATCGGTGAGGATGTCGGCGAGAATGTCGATGGCCAGCGGCAGGTCGTCATTGAGCACGCGCGCATAGAAGGCGGTGGTCTCCACGCTGGTGGCGGCGTTGATCTCGCCGCCCACATCCTCGATGTCGGTGGCGATCTGCAGGGCGCTGCGCCGGGAGGTGCCCTTGAAGGCCATGTGCTCCAGGAGGTGCGCAATGCCGTGCTCGTCCTCCCGCTCGTTGCGCGAGCCCGATTTCACCCAAATGCCCAAGGCAACCGATTCAAGATGCGGAAGGGTCTCGGTCGCCACTGTCAGGCCATTCGACAGACGGCTTACTTCTACTCCCATCAAACGCACTCCCTAGCCTTCCGCCCTCGTGTGACGGTTTATGTGATCTTCCACCATTTTTAGGTCGGTGGGAAGAACGGTATAGACTTCATCCTTCTCCATGAGCCCGTCAAGCCATGACGGCAGCGACGGTGTGACACCGCAGGCTTCGCCGACGGCCTGCGGGAACTTTGCCGGATGGGCCGTCGAAAGCACCACCATGATCTCGCCCGCCACGGCCTTCTCGCGCGCCACCTTCATTGCCGTCGCCGTGTGCGGATCTGCCAGATAGCCGCTGCGGGCAAGGGTTTCGCGAATGGTGGCGGCGGTCTCCTCCATGCTGGCGCGCCCGGCCGCGAAGTCGGAGCGGATCCGCAAAAGCGTCGGCGCGGCGATGACGAAGCTGCCGGACTGGCGCAGGCTTTCCATGTAGCCGCGCACTTGTGCCGCGTCACGGCCCGAGGCCTCGAAGAGGAGCCGCTCGAAATTCGAGGATACCTGAATGTCCATGGAGGGCGATGTGGTGGCGACGACCGCGCGCGTGGCATACTCGCCGCTTGAAAGGGCGCGCGCCAGAATGTCGTTCTCGTTGGTGGCGATCACCAGCCGGCCGATCGGCAGGCCCATGCGCTTTGCTGCATAGCCGGCCAGGATGTCGCCGAAATTGCCTGTCGGCACGGTGAAGGAGACCGCCCTGTCCGGCGCGCCGAGCGAGACGGCGGCGGTGAAGTAGTAGACGATCTGGGCCATGATGCGCGCCCAGTTGATGGAATTGACGCCCGAAAGCCCGACGCGGTCGCGGAAGGCGTGATCGTTGAACATGGCTTTGACGAGGGCCTGGCAGTCGTCGAAATTGCCTTCGATGGCAATCGCCTGCACGTTGGCCGCGCCCGAGGTGGTCATCTGCCGCTGCTGCACGGGCGAGACGCGCCCGTGCGGAAAGAGGATGAAGACGTCGCAGCGCCGTGCCCCGGCAAAGGCGTCGATGGCCGCGCCTCCGGTGTCGCCCGAGGTGGCGCCTGCAATGGTGACGCGCGCGCCGCGCTCGGCCAGCACATGGTCCATCAGCCGGGCGAGAAGCTGCATGGCCACGTCCTTGAAGGCCAGCGTCGGGCCGTGGAAAAGCTCCAGAACGAACTCTCCGGGCCCCGTCTGCACCAGCGGGCACACGGCGGCGTGGCGGAAGGTGGCGTAGCTCTCCTCGACGATGCGCCTGAGCGGACCATCGGCGATCTCGCCGCCCACGAAAGGCCGGATGAGCCGGAAGGCCGCCTCGGCATAGGGCAGGCCGCGCAGGGCGCGCATCTCCTCGGCCGAAAGCCGCGGCCATTCACGGGGCAGATAGAGCCCTCCGTCGCGGGCAAGCCCCTGCAGCAGCGCGTCCGAAAAGCCCAGCACCGGCGCCTCGCCGCGCGTACTCACATAGTCCATCCTTCGGCTCCAGATTCATAAGCAGCCACAAAGCGCGGGAGAAAAGTCTCTCCGGCAGTCGAAATTCTCTCGCGCGGTTGGTATAGAACAGCGACCTTGCCAAGGGGAAGTGTGAGTTCATGGGTAGAGCAGTGTTCAAGTGGCGCAGCGCCACCGTCTTCATTCTCCTCGCTTCGGCGTCTCTGGCAGGCTGCCAGCAGGGGGGCGGCCCCGGCCTTGCCGGCTCCGCGCCCGCGCCCGCGGTCGAGGGCGATGCGCAGGAGAACGCGATCCGCGAGAGCGAGCTGCGGGCCTTCTGCCCGCCGGTCACCCTGCGCGAAGGCACGGCCTATTTCCGCACCTATGCGCGCGGCGAGGAAGGCAACCCCGACAGCGTGATCTACCAGGCTTCGATCGCCGACGTCACGCGTGCCTGCAGGTATGGCCCGGACGCCACGACCATGACGGTTGCGGTTGCCGGCAAGATCGTTCCGGGGCCGAAGGGGCGCACCGGCACCATCACCATGCCCATCCGGGTGGTGGCTGTGCGCGGCGAGGAGGTGCTCTATTCGCAGCTCTTCCGCCATTCCGTGGCGGTGGAGGACACCGCGGGCGCCACGCAGTTCCTGTTCACCGATCCCAACGTGGTCATCCCCGGCGGCGTGGACCAGGCGGTCCGCCTGCTGGTCGGCTATGACGAGGGACCGGGCAGCGGGCAATAGGCCGCCTTTGCCCGCTGCCATCGGCGGTAGTGGTCTGACCGAAACGGATGGTACCCATCTGTTGGGATCGCACCACTACAGCATTTTGCAGCCAGATGGAATCATCTGGCGTCGCGCAAATGAAGCAAAAACAAATAGATGGGCCGGTTCAGCGTTTCATTGAAACGATGAACCGGTCTAAACCTCCTCGGACCACTCCGACAGGGCCGCGATGGTGCGGTTCAGGTCGGCCATGCGGTGAATGGTGGTCTCTGCGCCTGCCTCCATCAGCATGTTGGCGTGGTTCGGATGGCTGTGGGAGGCGCCGGTGAAGCCGATGACGCGCATCCCGGCCGCCCGCGCGCCGGCGATGCCGTGCACGGAATCCTCGATGACGAAGGTGCGGGCAGGGTCCGCACCCATCTGACCGGCCGCGTGCAGGAAGACGTCGGGCGCCGGCTTGGGCCGCCTGCTCGGCGTTTCGAGCGAGGAGAAGATCACTCCCTCGAAGAGCGGGGCAAGGCCGGTTCTCTCCAGCATCGCCGAGATGCGCTCGCCGCTCGAATTGGAGCAGATGCATTTCCTTGTCCTGAGCGCGCCGACCGCCCTTGCCACGCCGTCGATGGCCTTCACCTCCTTGCGCAGCCGCTCGTCGGTGCGTGCTTCCGCATGGTCGATCACGGACGCCTTGAACAGCATCTGCGCCTCCTTCTCGATGGACATGAGAATGTCGCGGAAGGTGAGGCCGGAATAGCGCTGGGCGATCTCTTCCGGGGAGATCTCGTATCCCGCCTCGCGCAGGAGTTCCGCCTCGACGCGGGCGGCGACAATCTCCGAATCGACCAGAACGCCGTCACAGTCGAAGATGATGAGGTCCGGGGCGGGCATTGGGCGCATCCATTTCCGGGTGAGGCTCAAGGGCGGATCAACGCTGGCTGATAGCCCCTATGGGGGCGCGGTTGCAACAGCCGCGCCGAATTTGCCCGGCCCTTACGGAATATTTACCCAGCCCGGTAACCATAACCGCAGGTTAACAGTTCCAAGTTGAGGTGTGTGTATGTCAGCGGTGCGTCGTCTGGAGGATCTGTCCTCGTCTTCCGCCAGGGCCGAATGGGTGGACACGATCGTCAGGGGTGACTGCATCGCGGCGATGGAGAAGCTGCCGGAGAAATCCGTCGACCTGATCTTCGCCGACCCGCCCTACAACCTGCAGCTCGAAGGGGCGCTGCACCGGCCGGACCAGTCGCTGGTCGACGCCGTGGACGACGAATGGGACCGTTTCGACAGCTTCGCCGCCTATGACGCCTTCACCCGTGCCTGGCTGCTGGCCGCCCGCCGCGTGATGAAGCCCAATGCCACCATTTGGGTGATCGGCTCCTATCACAACATCTTCCGCGTCGGCGCCATCATGCAGGATCTGGGCTTCTGGGTGCTCAACGACATCGTCTGGCGCAAGACCAACCCGATGCCGAACTTTCGCGGCCGCCGTTTCCAGAACGCTCACGAGACCATGATCTGGGCGTCGCGCGACCGCGATGCACGCGGCTACACCTTCAACTACGAAGCCATGAAGGCGGCCAACGAGGATGTGCAGATGCGCTCCGACTGGCTGTTTCCCATCTGCACGGGCAGGGAGCGGCTGAAGAATGCCGACGGCGCCAAGGCGCACCCCACCCAGAAGCCCGAGGCGCTTCTCGCGCGTGTGCTGCTTGCCACGTCGCGGCCCGGCGATGTGGTTCTCGATCCCTTCTTCGGCTCCGGCACCACGGGCGCGGTGGCCAAGCGGCTGGGCCGCCATTTCGTCGGCATCGAGCGCGACGCCGGCTATATCGAGACGGCGCGCGAGCGCATCGCCGCGGTGGAGCCGCTCGGCGAGGAGGATCTGGCACTCATGACCGGCAAGCGCGCCGAGCCGCGCATCGCCTTTGGCAGCCTGGTTGACACCGGCCTGGTGAAGCCCGGCACGCAGCTCTTCGACCGCAAGAAGCGCTGGACGGCGAGCGTTCGCGCCGACGGCACCATCGCCATCGGCCATGAGGCGGGCTCCATCCACCGCCTCGGCGCGCGCGTGCAGGGGCTGGAAGCCTGCAACGGCTGGACGTTCTGGCACTTCGAGCAGGAAGGCGCGCTGAAACCCATCGACGAGTTGCGCCAGCGTGCGCGCCAGAACCTGCAGGCGGTGGGGGCCTAGAGTCATAAGACAGGCATTTTGCAGCCAGACGGAATCATCTGGCGTCGCACAAATGCCGCAAAAACAAATAGATGGACCGGATCAGCGTTTCATTGAAACGATGAACCGGTCTAGGTCCTGGCGCAGCCTGTCGGCAGCGGTGAACTGCACCGCCTGCCAGCCGGCCTCCCTGGCGCCTTCGACGTTCTTCTCGCTGTCGTCGATGAACAACGTGGCCGCCGGTTCAAGGCCGAAGCGCTCCGCGTGGTGAGCGTAGATGGCAGGATCCGGCTTGATGAGCCCGATTTCGCCGGAGACCGTCACGCCCCGCGGCCACTTGAGGAAGGGGAAGCGCTCCTTCGCCTCGGCAAAGGTGTCGGCGGCGAAATTGGTGAGCATGGTGACGTCGTGGCCGGCCGCCAGCAGTCCCTCGAGGATCGCCACCGTATCCTCATAGGCGTGTGGGACCATCTCGTGCCAGTGGCGGCGGAAGGCGCGGATATAAGGCTCCTGTTCCGGGTGCCGCGCGATGAGCTCGGCCTCCGCCTCCTCCCAGGTGCGGCCGCGATCCTGCTCCAGGTTCCATTCGTTGCTGCAGACATTTTCGAGAAACCAGCGCCGCTGCGCCTCGTCGGGGATGAGCCGGGCGTAGGGGATTTCCGGGTCGTAGTGGATGAGAACCTTGCCGATGTCGAACACGATGTGGCGGATTTCGCTCATGTGCCTGTGGGCCTCCTTGCTTTCGTGGCGCCGGGTATAGCCGCTTCGACGACCTTTTTCATGACAGTCGGCAGCGCCTCGCCGGCCAGCAGGCCGGGTGCGCACCACCAGGAACCGGCCGGGGCGGGCATATCCGCCACGCGCGCCCGGTAGACCGAAAGGGCGAGCGTGAAATGGGTGAAGGTGTGGGTGACGGTGCCGCAGGGCTCCCATGGGGCGGGAAAGGGCGCTGCGGAGGGGCCATCTTCGCCGTCGCTGCCTGCGCTCCAGCCGCTCGTCGGCACCTCGCTCATGCCGCCCAGCAAGCCGCTCTCCGGCCGGCGGCGCAGCAGCACCGCGCCGTCCGCCCGTACCGCCACGAAGGCAGCACCCCGCCGCGACGGCTTGGCCGCCTTCGATGCCTTCACGGGAAAGCGCTCCTGCGCCGCTGCGCCGCGCGCCGCGCAGAAGGCCTGCAGCGGGCAGAGAATACAGGAGGGCCGGCGTGGCGTGCAGATGGTGGCGCCGAGGTCCATCATCGCCTGGGCGAAGTCGCCCGGTCTTTCCGCCGGTACCAGCGCCGCCACGGCCTTCCTGACCTGTGGCTTGGCTGCCGGCAGCGGCGTCTCGATGGCCCGAAGGCGCGTGACCACGCGTTCCACATTGCCGTCCACCACGGCCGCTCGGCGCCCAAAGGCGATGGCCGCCACCGCCGCCGCCGTATAGTCGCCAATGCCCGGCAGCGCCTTCAGCCCGGCCTCCGTGTCCGGAAAGACGCCGCCATGGCGGTGAGCCACCTCCTCGGCGCACTTCTTCAGATTGCGCGCCCGCGAGTAGTAGCCGAGGCCGGCCCATGCCTTCATCACTTCCTGCAGGTCGGCCCGCGCCAGCGCCTCCACCGTGGGCCAGCGCTCAAGGAAACGCTCGTAATAGGGCTTTACCGCGCCTACGGTGGTCTGCTGCAGCATGATTTCCGACAGCCAGACGCGATAGGGGTCCGGGCGGTGCCCCTGCCGGGTGGCCTGCGGCGGCAGGCGCCAGGGCAGGTGGCGGTGATGCCGGTCGTACCAGGCAAGAAGGGCATCCGCGAGGGTCTCCCTCTGCCAGTCATCTTCCTCGTCTGCCGCCAATGCCTGTGTCATCCGCCGTCGTTTTGCGCTAGGTTCCAGCCATGAACGAGGACAAGCACATGACAGGGAAAGGCCGCTGGCACAATCCCGTTCCGGTCAGCGATCTGGCCACGGCGCTGCTCGACCCGGTGCTGCGCCGCCGCGCGGGGCTTTCGATGGACCTCGTCCAGTGCTGGCCGGAGATCGTGGGCGAGCGGCTGGCAGGCTGCACCCGCCCGGAGCGGATCGCCTGGCCGCGCCGCTTCAGCGAGGACGATCCCTTCAAGCCGGCCACCCTGGTCATCGCCTGCGAGGGCCCGGCCGCTCTTCACGTGCAGCACGAGACAGGCGAAATCATCGCCCGCGCCAACTCCTTTCTGGGCTTTGCGGCCATCGGGCGGGTGAAGATCGTGCAGAAGCCGCTTTCCGCCCAGCCCAGGCAAAGGCGCACGCCGCCGCCACCCCTTTCGCCGCCCGAGCGGCAGCGGCTGGCCGGGCTGACCCAGGCCATCGAGGACGAGGGCCTGCGCGCCAGCCTGCAGCGGTTGGGCGAGAACGTGCTGGCCGCGCGCAAGAGGCGGCTCGCGGATTCGTGAGCCTTCGCGTGCAATTCGCGTTTGGCGCCGGCCGCAACTTGCCTTATTCCACACCAAATGGTCGCTATTTTCTCGGCCTTCGATAGGATTCTGGACAAGCTTGGGTGATTCGTATGACTGGACCGATCGCGCGCAGGCGCATTCTCGTTTCGCTGGCCGCCCTTCCGGCGGCTGCCCTGCTCGGCGCGTGCAGCGACAGCGGCGAGGGCGAGGCCGACGCACAGGGCGTGTCGCCGATCACCACGGGCGCCGTGAACGCCCCCCGTCCCAGCGGCAGCGTCGACATGGACAAGCTCCTCGCCCCCGGCGCTCTGCCCGAGAAGACGGTAGGCGCGCAGGACGCACCCGTCACCATCGTCGAATATGCGTCGATGACGTGCAGCCACTGCGCCTATTTTCATGTGCGCACCTATCCGGCGCTCAAGGAAAAATACATCGACACCGGCAAGGTGCGCCTCATCCTGCGCGAGTTTCCGTTCGACCCGCGGGCGGAGGCGGGCTTCATGCTGGCGCGCTGCGCGGATGACAAGTATTTCGCCATGATCGACGTGCTGTTCAAGCAGCAGGGCAATTGGGCGCCCGTTCAGGATGCGCGCAGCGCGCTCCTCAACATCGCGAAACTGGCCGGTTTTTCACAGGAGTCCTTCGAGGCTTGCTTGACGAACCAGAAGCTTCTGGATGATGTGAGAGCGGTGCGCGCGCGCGGCGCACAGGAATTTGGTGTCGATGCGACGCCCACCTTCTTCATCAACGGGAAGAAGTATACGGGAGCAATGACGATTGAGCAGCTTTCGGCGATCATTGATCCCCTGCTCTGACGCGGACGCCAGACGCGCCGGCGAAGGCCGGAGCGCGCGCCGGGGTGCGCGCGCATGAAATTCACCAAGCTTCGCCTCCTGGGCTTCAAATCCTTCGTCGAGCCCAGCGAGTTCGTCATCGAGCGGGGGCTGACGGGCGTCGTCGGCCCCAATGGCTGCGGCAAGTCGAACCTTGTCGAGGCCCTGCGCTGGGTGATGGGCGAGAGCTCCTACAAGAACATGCGCGCTTCCGGCATGGACGATGTCATCTTCTCCGGTTCGGCCACCCGGCCGGCGCGCAACACCGCGGAGGTGACGCTCTTTCTCGACAATTCCGACCGCAGCGCGCCGGCTGCCTTCAACGATGCCGACGAGCTGCAGGTCTCCCGCCGCATCGAGCGCGAGGCGGGTTCGGTCTATCGCATCAACGGCAAGGAGGCGCGCGCCCGCGATGTGCAGCTTCTCTTCGCCGACCAGTCGACGGGCGCCCGCTCGCCCTCCATGGTCGGCCAGGGGCGCATCGGCGAGTTGATCCAGGCCAAGCCGCAGGCCCGCCGCGCGCTTCTGGAGGAGGCGGCAGGCATCTCCGGCCTGCATTCGCGCCGCCACGAGGCGGAGCTGCGGCTGCGCGCCGCCGAGCAGAACCTGGAGCGGCTCGACGATGTGGTGGGCGAGCTTGGGACGCAGATCGAGAGCCTGAAGCGCCAGGCGCGCCAGGCGTCGCGCTTCAAGAAGCTTTCGGCCGAGATCCGCAAGGCAGAGGCGATTCTGCTGCATCTGCATTGGACGCAGGCAAAGGCGCAGGAGGCGGAGGCGAAGTCGGCGCTGGCCGAGGCCACGGCGCTGGTGGCCGAGCGCGCCAGCCGGCAGATGGAAGCGGCGAAGGCCCAGGCTATTGCGGCCAGACGCCTGCCGGAACTGCGCGAGGCCGAGGCGGCGGCGGCGGCCGCGCTGCAGCGGCTGACCATTGCACGCACGCAGATCGAGGAGGAGGCAAGGCGCGTGCGCGAGCGGGCGCGGGAACTGGCCAAGCGCATCCAGCAGCTTGATGCCGACATTGCCCGCGAAGAGCAGATGGTGCGCGACAACGCCGAAACCCTGCAGCGGCTTGAGGAGGAGGAGGCCGCGCTGAAGCAGGCGGAGGCCGGCGCCGAGGGGCGCGAGGCGGAGGCGCGCGTCGCCCTGGAAAAGATCGAGGCGGCCCTTTCCGAACGCGAGGCCGAGCTGACGGCCCTCACCGCCGAGAAGGCCGAGGCGAGCGCCGCCCGCGCCCAGGCCGAACGCGCCATGCGCGATGCCGCCGCCCGCCGCGACCGGCTGGCCCGCCAGCTTGAGACCGCCGACCGCGATCTCGCCGGCATTGCCGAGCGCATCGGCGCGCTGCCCGACCCGGCGGAAAAGCGCCGCGCGCTGGAACACGCCCTTGCCGCCCAGGACGAAGCCGAAAAGGCCGTTGCCGCGGCGGAAGAGGCGGTGAGCGCCGCTCGTGCCGCGGAGAACGCGGCACGCCAGCCGGTGAACGAGGCGCGCGCGGAGCTCGCTCGCATCGAGACCGAGGCCGCCACGCTCGCCAAGGTGCTGAATGCGGCCGGCGACGACCGCTTCCCCGCCGTTCTGGAGCAGGTGCGTGTGGAGCGCGGCTTCGAGACCGCGCTGGGCGCGGCACTCGGCGAGGATCTCGATGTGCCGCTCGACAGTGCCGCCCCGGCCCATTGGGGCGAGCCCATATCGGCGGAGGGGGATCCGCCGCTGCCCGAGGGTGCCCGGCCGTTGGCCGAGGTGGTGGCCGCGCCGCCGGAGCTTGCCCGGCGGCTGCGCCAGATCGGCATCGTGGCGCCCGCCGACGGGCTGCGCCTGCAGAAACAGTTGAAGACGGGCCAGCGCCTGGTAAGCGCCGAGGGCGCACTGTGGCGCTGGGACGGCTACCGGGCGAGCGCCGACGCGCCGACCGCCGCCGCGCAGCGGCTGGCGCAGAAGAACCGGCTGGCCGAGCTGGAGAACGAGGCGGTGGCCGCGCGTGCGGCCGTGCACGCCGCCGAGGCAGCGCTCGCCGAGGCGGAAGGGGCCGTAGCGAACGCGGTCGAGGCGGAGCGCCAGGCACGCGCCCGCCTGCGCGAGGCGAGCCAGGCCGCGGGCGCCGCGCGCGACGCGCTGGCGGGCGCGGAAAAGGCCGCCGGGGAGCTGGCGAGCCGTCGCTCGGCGCTTGAGGATTCACGTCGCCGGCTGGCCGAGGACCATGAGGAGGCGCTGAAGGCGGTGGCGGACGCCGAAGCCGCCTTCGCCGCCGCGCCGGATCTCACCCAGTTGCAGGCACGCCTGGACAGGGCGGCAAGCGAGGTGTCCGCCGCCCGCGCGCGGGCCGCAGAGGCGCGTGCGGCCCATGACGGGCTGAAACGCGAGGCAGAGGCGCGCCAGCGCCGGCTTGCGGCCATTGCCGGCGAGCGAAAGAGCTGGACCGCGCGCGCGGAAAATGCCGACCGGCACATCGCGGCCTTGGCCGAGCGGCGGGCCGAGGCCGCCGGCGAGATGGAGAAGATTGCCGACGCGCCGGACGAGATCGAGGCGCGCGGGCGCGAGCTTCTGTCGAGGATTGCTGCGGCCGAGGCCGAGCGCAAGAGTGCCGCCGACCGGCTTCAGGAAGCGGAGAACGAACAGGCCGCCCTCGACCGCCAGGCCAACGAGGCCATCCAGGCGCTGTCGGCGGCGCGCGAGGCCCGCGCCCGCGCCGAGGAGCGCGAGGCGGCGGCCGAGGAGCGGCGCCGCGATGCCGAGGCGCGCATCCAGCAGGCGCTCAACGTCGCACCGCATCTGGTGATCCGCCAGGCGGAGCTCTCGCCGGAAGAGCCCCTGCCCGAGGTGGGCGAGGTGGAGCGCCGCCTGGAACGGCTGAAGATCGAGCGCGAACGGCTGGGCGCCGTCAATCTGCGCGCGGAGGAAGAACAGGCGGAGCTGTCGGAGCGGCTGGAGGCCCTGATTGCCGATCGCGAGGACGTGATCGAGGCAATCCGCAAGCTGCGCCACGCCATCCAGAACCTCAACCGCGAGGGCCGCGAGCGCCTGCTTGCTGCCTTCGACGTGGTGAACGGCCACTTCCAGCGCCTGTTTACCCATCTCTTCGGCGGCGGCACGGCGGAGCTGCAGCTCGTCGAGTCCGACGACCCGCTGGAAGCGGGGCTGGAGATCCTCGCCCGTCCGCCGGGGAAGAGGCCGCAAACCATGACGCTTCTTTCCGGCGGCGAGCAGGCGCTGACGGCAACGGCCCTGATCTTCGCCGTGTTCCTTACCAATCCCGCGCCCATCTGCGTGCTCGACGAGGTGGACGCCCCCCTCGACGACCACAATGTCGAGCGCTTCTGCAACCTGATGGACGAGATGGCGGCATCCACGGACACCCGCTTCATCATCATCACCCACAATCCCATCACCATGGCGCGCATGAACCGGCTGTTCGGCGTCACCATGGCCGAGCAGGGGGTAAGCCAGCTGGTCTCGGTTGACCTGCAGACGGCCGAGCAGATGCGCGAGGCCAGCTAGAAAATCCCGCTTTTCAGGTCTCGCTCCACACCGCCAGCTCGTTGCCCGCGGGATCGGTGAAATGAAAGCGCCTGCCGCCGGGGAAGGAGAAGATGGGCCGTACGATGCGCCCGCCCGCCTCCTCGACGCGCTGCATCGTCTCCTCCAGCGCATGCGAATAAAGAACGGGCAGCGGCTTGGACGCACCCTCCGCCGGGCTGCCGTCGAAACCCCCGTCGAGCCCCTCGCTGAAGGCCGAATAGCCGGGGCCATAGTCCGTGAACGACCACGAGAAGACGTTCGCATAGAATGCCTTCACGCTGTCCAGCGTGCCGCCGCCGGCGGGCATTTCGAGATAGTCGAGCTTTCCTGTCTCGCGCATGACGACCTCACGTGTTCCTGATATGTTCTCATAGTGCCGTACCACCGGCCGGACGTCAAGCGCCATCTGTCCACCCAAATCGATTGAGTTTGCCCGTCGGACGTCGCCACACTTGCCATTGCGCGCGCCTCTCCTTATCGCTGCCTGACGGCCGATGCAGCGGTGCGGCAACGATGCGGAGGGGATGGCATGGTCAAGTGGGTCTACAGTTTCGGTGACGGCCGGGCGGAGGGGCGCGCCGCGCAGCGCGATCTTCTGGGCGGCAAGGGCGCGAATCTGGCGGAGATGTGCAGCCTTGGCCTGCCGGTGCCGCCAGGCTTCACGATCACTACCGAGGTCTGCACCCACTACTACGCCAACGGCCGCACCTACCCGCCGGAGCTCGAAGCCCAGGTGGACGCTGCGCTCGATGAGGTGGGGCGCATTGCCGGGCGCCGCTTCGGGGATCCGGCGCGGCCGCTTCTCGTCTCCGTGCGGTCCGGTTCGCGCGCCTCCATGCCTGGCATGATGGACACGGTGCTCAATCTCGGCCTCAACGACGAGACGGTGGAGGCGCTGGCCGCCGATTCGGGCGATCCCCGGTTTGCCTATGACAGCTACCGCCGCTTCATCCAGATGTATTCCGATGTCGTGCTGGGCCTTGATCATGAGGTCTTCGAGGAGATTCTCGCCGACGAGAAGGCGCGGCGCGGCTATGACGTCGACACGCAGTTTGCCGCAGAAGAGTGGCGCGCGGTCATCGCGGTCTACAAGGAGCGGCTGGAGGCCGAGCTGGGCGAGCCCTTCCCACAGGACCCGCGCCGCCAGCTGTGGGGTGCCATCGGCGCGGTGTTTTCGAGCTGGATGAACCCGCGCGCCGTCACCTATCGCCGCCTGCACGACATACCGGAGGAATGGGGCACGGCGGTCAACGTGCAGGCCATGGTGTTCGGCAACATGGGCGAGAGCTCGGCCACCGGCGTCGCCTTCACGCGCAATCCCTCGACCGGCGAGAAGGCGCTCTACGGAGAATTTCTCCTGAATGCGCAGGGCGAGGATGTGGTGGCCGGCATCCGCACCCCGCAGAGCCTGACGGAGGCGGCACGTCTGGAAGCCGGTTCCGACCGCCCATCGTTGGAGAAGCTTCTGCCGGAGGCCTTCGCAGCCTTCGTGGAAATTGCGCAGAAGCTGGAGGGGCACTACCGGGACATGCAGGACCTGGAGTTCACCATCGAGCGCGGCAAGCTGTGGATGCTGCAGACGCGGGCCGGCAAGCGCACGGCGCGGGCGGCGCTGAAGATCGCCGTGGACATGGCCAATGAGGGCCTCATCTCGCGCCAGGAGGCCGTTTGCCGCATCGACCCTGCCTCGCTCGACCAGCTTCTCCACCCCACCATTGACCCGGATGCCGCCCGCGACGTGATCGCCATCGGTCTGCCTGCCTCGCCGGGGGCGGCGACGGGCACCGTCGTCTTTACGCCCGAAGAGGCGGAGGAGATGAAGGCGCGCGGCGAGAAGGTGATCCTGGTGCGCGTCGAGACGAGCCCGGAGGACATCCACGGCATGCACGCAGCCGAAGGCATCCTCACCACCCGTGGCGGCATGACCAGCCACGCCGCGGTGGTGGCCCGCGGCATGGGCAAGCCGTGTGTGTGCGGCGCCGGCACCCTGCGCGTCGATGCGCGAAGCGGCACGATGACGGCGCTTGGCCGCACCTTCCGCAAAGGCGATCTCATCACCATCGACGGCTCGACAGGGCAGGTGCTGGCAGGGGCCGTGCCCATGCGACAGCCGGAGCTTTCGGGCGATTTCTCGGCGATCATGGAATGGGCCGACGCCGCCCGGCGCATGAAGGTGCGCGCCAATGCCGAGACACCGGCGGATGCGCGCACCGCGCGTGCTTTCGGCGCGGAGGGAATCGGGCTTTGCCGCACCGAGCACATGTTCTTCGACGAGGCGCGCATCCTGGCCATGCGCGAGATGATTCTCTCCGACACGCAGCAGGAGCGCCGGGCCGCGCTCGCCAAGCTGCTGCCCATGCAGCGGGCCGACTTCGTGGAACTCTTCGAGATCATGGCGGGACTGCCCGTCACCATCCGCCTGCTCGATCCGCCGCTGCACGAGTTCCTGCCCAAGACGGAAGAGGAGATCGGCGAGGTGGCCGCCGCCATGGGCGTCGATGCCGAGCGGCTGCGCGCCCGCACCGAGGAGCTGCACGAGTTCAACCCCATGCTCGGCCACCGCGGTTGCCGGCTTGCCGTGTCCTACCCCGAGATTGCCGAGATGCAGGCACGCGCCATCTTCGAGGCGGCCCTCGACGCGGCGAAGCGCACGGGCGCGCCCGTGGTGCCGGAGATCATGGTGCCGCTGGTCGGCATGGCTGCCGAGCTTTCCTTCGTCAAGGGGCTGATCGAGAAGGTAGCGAAGACGGTGCTCGAAGAGGCCGGCGCGCAGATCGACTATCTGGTGGGAACCATGATCGAGCTGCCGCGTGCCGCCCTCAGTGCCGGAGAAATCGCCGGCGAGGCGGAGTTTTTCTCCTTCGGCACCAACGATCTCACCCAGACCACCTTCGGCATCTCGCGCGACGACGCGGCACGGTTTCTGGAAACCTATCGCAAGAAGGGCATCATCGAGGCGGATCCGTTCGTCAGCCTCGACGTGGAGGGCGTGGGCACGCTGGTGCGCATGGCCGCACAGCAGGGCAGGGCAAGGCGCCAGGGCCTGAAGCTCGGCATCTGCGGCGAACACGGCGGAGATCCCGCCTCCATCGCCTTCTGCGAGGCGGTGGGGCTCGACTATGTGTCCTGTTCGCCCTTCCGCGTGCCCATCGCGCGCCTGGCGGCGGCGCAGGCCGCCTGCCGCACCCAGGCGCTATGATCCGCCCTCGGCCTCGAACGGCCGTGTGCCACCCCGTGCCGGGCGGGCCTCCAGCCGGCCCATGATGTCGGCATAGGCTTCTGCGATGCGCGCCACCGGCAACGTGCTGGCCGCCGCGTCCTCCACCCGCAGGGCCCCGCCTTCGGCCGGCTGGGCCACGAGCGCGATCCGGCGCTCGCCGCCCGCCTCCAGCACGACCGCCGCCAGCCAGTCGCAGCCGGCCATTCCGTTCATCCGCATTCTGAAAAGCATCGTCCCGCCGATGCGCTCCAGCGCCTTGCGCACGGCACCCTCGAAGCCGGTCTGCAGGAAATCCTGATGGCGCAGCGCCAGCTCCAGTTCGACGATCTCAAGGGCAGGGGAGGGAGTGCTGGAATCTCGTCCGGCCTGCGTGTCCATGATCCACCATAACGTCCCCCCGGCCCAGCAAAGAGATGAACGCGTGGATGCTGAGAAAGGTTCCACCACCAGAATCGTTATCCGCCATGGACGATTCGGTCCAGCGTCCCCTCGGGGCGGCGGCCCTTCTCCACATCTGCTTCCGAGAACGGGATGTGCCATGGCTTTGTGCTCATCTTTTGACCAATCGTGCGCGAGCCGATATGAGGACGCGAGGCAAAACCGGGCACGGCCTGTCCATGGCAGCATTTCCGCAACCGCGCTTCTCGCCGGCGGCGCGCTGGTCGCGCGCGCTTGGCGCCTTTTCCGCCATGCTGTTCGTCGTCTCCGCTCTCGCCCACCGCTTCGGGCTGGTGGAGACCGTGCCGTTCCTCTGGCTGCTCGGGCTGTCGGGCGGGCTGGCGGTTTTCGGCCTCCTGCTGGCTGTCTGCGGCTTCGTGCAGATGTGGGAGCATGGACTTGCCGGCCTGAAGGCGGCGGGCGCGGGGCTTCTCCTGTCGGCGCTGGTGCTTTCGCCCTTTGCCGTCTCGGCCTATCGTTTCGCCGTCCATCCGCCGCTTACCGACATTTCCACCGATCTGGAGCGGCCGCCCCGGCTTCTGCGCGCTGCTGCCCTGCGCACCGCGCCCATGAACCGTATCGCGCCGATCGGCGGGGAAGATGCGCAGCTTCAGGCCCTGGCCTATCCGGCCCTGCACGGCCGGCGCTACGAATATGCCATGGAGACGGTGGTGGAGGCGGTGGAGGCGCTGGTGGCGGCACGCCGCTGGCGACGGCACGCTCCGGTGCCACGGCGCGAGGGCGCGGCGGACGTCACAGTCGAGGCGGTGGCGCGCTCCTTTCTGCTGGGCTTTGCATCCGATGTCGCCATCCGCGTGGAGGAGCGCGACAACGCCACCTATGTCGACATGCGTTCCGTCTCCCGCTACGGCCGCCACGACCTGGGCGACAATGCCGAGCGAATCAGGCGTTTTCTGGAGGATCTCGACCGGCGCATCGAGGCGTTGGGCGATCTTTGAAGCCTCATGCCGGGCGGAACACCGCGTCGATGGAAGGCACGCCTTCGGCGGTGGCGCGCCCGCGGGAGACCAGATCCTCCAGATGGGCGAGAACCGACAGCGCCGCCGCTCCATGCAGCCGCGGATCGGTATCGCGGTAGATGGCGGCGACGATCTCGCCAATGGTGCGGTCGCCGGCGGCAAGCCGCTCAAGAATTGCCCGCTCGCGCATTCTGCGATGCGTCTTGAGCCCGCGCAGAAACTCCCTGGGCCGCGTCACCGGCCCACCATGGCCGGGCAGGAGCAGCCTGTCGTCGCGGGTCATCAGCTTGTCGAGCGAGGCCATGAAATCCGCCATCGCCCCGTCTGGCGGCGCCACGATGGTGGTGGACCAGGCCATCACGTGATCGGCGGAGAAGAGGATTCCTTCCCCCTCCAGCGCGAAGGCGCAATGATTGGCCGTGTGGCCGGGGGTGTGGACGGCACGAATCGCCCAGCCCTCGCCCTCGACCAGTTCTCCCTCGCGCAGCGCGATGTCCGGCACGAAGGCGGTGTCGGCGCTGGCGTCCAGCGGGTTGGTCTCGCCGATCCTGAGGTCCCGCGCCGGCCGGTGCGGCCCCTCGGCGGCGGTCCTGGCGCCCGTGGCCTGCGCCAGGCGCGGCGCCAGCGGCGAGTGGTCGCGATGCGTATGGCTGACGAAGACATGGCTCACCGGCCGTCCGTCGATGGCGTCGAGAAGCGCCCTGAAATGCGCCTCGTCTTCAGGGCCCGGGTCAATGACGGCAAGCTCCTTCTCGCCCACGATATAGGTGTTGGTGCCATGGAAGGTGAAGGCGCTTGGGTTGTGCGCCGTCACGCGCCGCACGCCGGGCGCCACCTCGACGGCCGCGCCATAGTGGGGTGTGAAGCGCCTGTCGAATTGCACGGCCATGCTCGTCCTGTCCCGATCGGTGAAGCGTGCGGCGGAGCGTGTTGCCGCTTACCATGGAAGCGAATATAGAAGAACGCACAAAGGCATCAAAATCGAACTCGCGGAGGCCCCATGTCGCAGGCGATTGCTTCTCGACCGCTCATCTTCCTCGCCCTGCCCGAGTCGGGCGCGGCGCGCCTGGCAGCGCAGGTGCTGCTCGCCCTTGCCGGCACGCTGGTGCTGACGCTTGCTGCCAAGACGAAGGTGGTGCTCGGCCCGGTGGATCTTTCGCTGCAGAATCTGGCGATTCTGCTGATAGCCGCAGCCTTCGGCTTCCGGCTCGGCGTGGCCACCCTGCTGCTCTATCTCGCCGAGGGCGCCATGGGCTTTCCCGTGTTCCAGAGCACGCCGGAAAAGGGCATCGGCCTTGCCTATATGATGGGGCCGACCGGCGGCTATCTCGTCGGCTTCGTCGCTGCCGCGGCCATGGTCGGCCACGCGGCGGACCGCGGCTGGGACCGCCATGCCGTCAAGCTCGGTGCGGTGATGATCGCTGCCCAGGCGGCAATCCTGGCGCTCGGCTTTGCCTGGCTTTCCACCCTGATTGGCGCGGCGGGTGCCTGGCAGTTCGGCGTCGCGCCCTTCGTCCTGCCCGACCTCGTCAAGGCAGTGCTGGCAGCCTGTCTGGTGCCGGCCGGCTGGGCGGCGCTGCGCGCGCTTGGCATCGGCCGCGGTTGAGGAGCGGCCAACGCACACGGCTTCAGGGCCATGGGCGGCAGCGTCCATGGCCCTTTTCACGAGGCGAAGGAGGCACGTGTTGACGGTACTGGTGACAGGGGGTGCCGGCTATATCGGCAGCCACATGGTCTGGGAACTCATCGACCATGGCGAGGATGTGGTGGTGATCGACCGCCTGTCGACCGGCTTCGACTGGGCGGTGCCGCAGGCCGCCGAGCTGGTGGTTGGCGACATCGGCGACCAGAAGCTGGTAGAGCAGACGATGAAGCGGCGCGGCGTTGACGCCGTGATCCATTTCGCGGGCTCCATCATCGTGCCCGAGTCGGTCTCCGATCCGCTCGGCTACTATCTCAATAATACGGTGAAGTCGCGCGCGCTCATCGAGAGCGCCGTGCGCTGCGGTGTCCGGCATTTCATCTTCTCCTCCACGGCCGCCGTCTACGGCAGCCCGCAGCGCAACCCGGTGACGGAGGAGGAGCCGCCGGCCCCCGAATCGCCCTACGGCACCTCCAAGCTGATGACGGAACTGATGCTGCGCGACGCCGCCGCTGCCCATGATCTCAGCTTTACGGCGCTGCGCTACTTCAATGTCTCGGGTGCCGACCCGAAGCTGCGCACCGGACAGTCCACGCGTGGTGCCACGCATCTCATCAAGGTGGCGTGCGAGACGGCCACCGGCAAGCGCCCGCGCATGGAGATCTATGGCGACGACTATCCGACGCGCGACGGCACCTGCGTGCGCGACTATATCCATGTCTCCGACCTGGTGAACGCGCATTATCTGGCGCTTGAGCGCCTGCGCCGCGGCGGCGGAAACCTGGTGGCCAATTGCGGCTATGGTCGCGGGCATTCTGTGCTTGAGGTCATCGAGGCGGTCAAGCGCGTCTCGGGCAAGGATTTCGAGGTGGTCAGAAGCGGCAGGCGGCCCGGCGACGCGGTGGCCATCGTGGCAAGCCCCGAGCGCTGCTTCGCGGAGCTCGGTTGGAAGCCCGTCCATGACGATCTCGAAAGGATCGTCGCCCACGCACTTGCCTGGGAGCGTGCGCTGGCGAAGCGCAACCGGCTATGAACGCCGGAGCGTGCGCCACAGAAGCCCGATATCCGCGCGCAGGGACCAGGTTTCAAGATATTCCGCGTCCGTTTCGGCGCACAGTTGCGGCCGCGACATGTCGATCCCGCGCACCTGCGCCAGGCCGGTGATCCCGGGGAGCGCGGCAAACACGCCGTGCCGCTTGCGGTGGGCGATCAGTTCTTCCTGCTGCGGCAGGCAGGGCCGCGGGCCGACCAGTGACATTTCCCCCCGCAGCACGTTCCACAGCTGCGGCAGCTCGTCGATCTTGCTCCTGCGCAGAAACCGGCCGACCGGGGTGATCGCCTCCGCGTGCGCCTCGTGGGTGGGCACGGAGGGGGTGTCGGCGCGCATGGTGCGAAGCTTGTAGCAGCGGAAGGGCACCATGTCGCGGCCGAGGCGTGTCTGCACATACACCGCCGGGCCGGGGGAGGTGGCCCGCACCGCGACGGCCGCGACGAGCACCACAGGCCAAAGGAGGAGGGCAAGCGGCAGCGCGATGGCAAGGTCGAGCGCGCGCTTGCCGCGCTGCGGCGGCCTGCATGCCTGCATGACGGGGTCCCCGCGGATAGGCCGCGCCAAATCCGCCCTTCCGCTCATGCCGTATGCCGAAGGCCCTCGCCGGCCTTGGCAGGCGGTTTCCCCCCAGGCATCGCGGCGGCTCTTGCGGCCTTTTCCTCCAGATGGCGGAAGAGCACGCGGCGGACCGCCCGCTCGTCATCGCTCTCGAGCGCCGCCTCCAATTCCGCCAGCATGGCCGGCACCTTGTCGGCGCTGCCGTTCAGCGGCTTGGCGCGCAGGATTTTCGGATGCCGCGTCGTGGTCACGCCGGAGGGGTCGTAGAATAGCTCCTCCTTCAGCTTTTCCATGGGCCGCATGCCGATGGTGACGATCTCGATGTCCCCATCGGGATTGTCCTCGTTGCGCACGGTGAGGCCGGCGAGCATGATCATGTCCTCCGCCAGGTCGCGGATCTTCACCGGCTCGCCCATGTCGAGCAGCAGGATGTCGCCCGATTCGGAAAGCGCGCCAGCCTGCACGATAAGTTCCGCTGCCTCGCGCACCGACATGAAGTAGCGCGTCATTTCCTCGTGCGTCAGCGTCACCGGCCCGCCGGCGGCGATCTGCTCCTTGAAGAGGGGCACGACCGAGCCGCTGGAGCCGATCACATTGCCGAATCGCACGCAGGCGAAGACGCGGCCCCTGCCGGCCTGCGCGGCCTCGCGGCCGTAATGGCGCACGATCAGCTCCGCCCAGCGCTTGGTGGCGCCCATCACGCTCTTCGGCCGCACCGCCTTGTCGGAAGAGATGAGGACGAAGTTCTCCACCGCACCCGCGCACGCTTCCTCCACCAGGGCAAGCGTGCCGAACACGTTGTTTCGCACGCCTTCCAGCGCGTTTTCCTCGACCAGCGGCACATGCTTGTAGGCAGCGCAGTGATAGACGGTCTCCACCGCCTGCTCGGCCAGCACGCGGCGCACCAGGCGCCGGTCGGTGATGGAGCCGAGCACCGGCACGATGGGAAAATCGCCATAGCGGCGGAGCTCGCGCTCGATCTGATAGAGGCCAAACTCGTTGAACTCCAGAAGCACCATCTTCTTCGGCCTGGCCTGGGCGATGGTGCGGCACAGCGCCGAGCCGATGGAGCCGGCCGCCCCGGTGACCATGATGACGCGGTCTTCGACCGGGGTCTTGAGCAGCGCCGGGTCCGCCGGCACTGGCGGGCGGCCCAGAAGGTCGTCGATGTCGATGTCACGCACATAGCTGACGAGATACTTGCCGGCGGCAAGATCGGCGATTGGCGGCAGCACGCGGATCTTGACGGGCAGCCGGCCGAGATTGGCCACCAGCTCGCGCCTCTTGCGCGGGCTGGCGGAGGAGGCGGCGATGATGACCTCCTCGATGCCCATATTGGGGATGAGCTGCTCGAAGCCAGCCGAGGAATAGACCCGGATGCCGAGAATATCCATGTCGTGCAGGCTGATATCATCGCTGATGAAGGCCATGACCCGGCATTCACCGGCGGCGTGCAGCGCCTCGGCGAGCTGCGCGGCGGCCTCGCCCGCGCCGTAGATCAGCACCCTGCGCTTCTCCTTGGCGCGCGGCCGGCCGCGCCCGAGCAGCCACTTGGCGCCGAATCGGGTGCCCGTCACGGCGGTAATGCCGCCCACCCAGTAAAGCACGGCAATGGTGCGCGGAATGCCCTCCGCGCCATAGGAGAGGGTGAGGAAGACGAGGCTCACCCAGATCAGCGTGGAGATCGTGACCGCCTGGACGATCGTCCAGATCGCCCGCTCGCGCAGATAGCGCAGGACCGCGCGGTAGAGCCCCATGCGGACGAAGATCGGCACCGCAATGGCCGGCCCAGCAAGCATGAACAGCATCTGCTCGCGGTTGGGAACGAAGATCCGCTCGAACCGGAAGCAGAAGGCCAGCCATATGATGAGCATCAGCGCAAAAACGTCGATGGCCACAAGCGCGGCTCTCTTCGTGCGACGCGAGCGCGCCTGGATCCAGTCGCGGATGCCGGTCAACGTCATGGTTTACGATACCACGTTCACGCCCCTCAAGACCGCTCGTACATCCCCCGGTCGAGGCAATCAACAGCTTGCCTGCTTTCCTAGCAGCAAATGTGGCAAAGGTCGAACATCAAGGCTGGAGGCCGATGATAAATTGTTCTGCGATGTAACAGAATTGCATTCGCCGTTGCCTTGTCCGGTCTCTGTCTCTATATGGGCTGCGTCCGCGCAGGCCGCGGCGCGATGGGGCGTAGCCAAGCGGTAAGGCAGCGGTTTTTGGTACCGCCATTCGCAGGTTCGAATCCTGCCGCCCCAGCCAGCCTACGATCAAATACGCCTACTAAGTGCCTGACCTAGAAAGAATTGAGTGATATCAGCAGGTTGTGATTCCGTCGGATTTGCGAAGATTCGATGGAGAGCACGATGCCGTGGACTGATATCACCCGTCGCGACTATGCCCGTGGAGGCGCACGCTACGCAAGTGACCTGGGCGACGAGGAATGGGCGCTGATAGCCCCGCTGCTGCCTGGACCGAAGCCGGTCGGGCGACCGCGCGTGGCAAACCTGCGCGAGGTGGTGAATGCGATCCTCTACATGGCTTCGACGGGGTGCCAGTGGCGCATGCTCCCGAAGGACTTTCCACTCTTCACCACGGTGCAGAACTATTTCTACGCCTGGCGCGACATGGGTGTGCTTCGGGCCATTAACAATACCCTCGTCATGACGGCGCGGGAGCAAGAGGGTCGGGAGGCAAGCCCGTCCGCCGGCGTCATCGACAGCCAATCCGTTAAGACCACCGAAAGCGGCGGTATCCGGGGCTTCGACGCCGGCAAAAAGATCAATGGCCGCAAGCGCCACATCGTGACCGACACCAGCGGGTTGCTGGTCGGCCTCGTCGTGCACAGTGCTGCGGTCCAGGATCGCGACGGCGCCGCGCAGGTGCTCAAGTCCATCGTGAAGCGCTGGCCGTGGCTGCGCCATGTCTTCGCCGATGGCGGCTATGCAGGCCCAAAGCTGAAGGGCGCGCTGAAAAGGATCGGGAACTTCGCGCTGGAGATCGTCAGAAGGTCCGATGGCGCAAGAGGCTTCCAGGTGCTGCCGCGCCGATGGGTGGTGGAACGGACATTCGCTTGGCTCGGTCGCTGTCGCCGACTGGCAAGGGATTTCGAAAGGACGATCGCGTCCGCCGAGGCCTGGATCCTCATTGCCAGCATCCGCCTGCTCACGCGGCGGCTCGCAAGATCATGAAATCCAAGCCGTCTTTATGATTCAGGCTCTAATACTCGATTTCTATCGCCCCCAATTTCAGGCGAATTCTGGCGTTCTCGCCCCCCATTGCCCATTTTCCATATGTTAGTACGGATAGCACCGTAGCGACACGGCGTAATCACCGTATCTCGATCGCCTATTGATTACAATCAAGGGCGACCTAGTTTCGCCCTACCCAATCTTCGAAGCGCAGCCCGTTTACCCTCTCAAACTCGCGCGTGTTGTTCGTCACCAGCACGCATTCGGCGGCCAGCGCATGCCCGGCGATCATCGTGTCATTGCCGCCAATGGGCGTTCCCCTGGACGCCAGGTCCCGCTTGATCCGCGTGGCATTCTCTGCCGCGACCGCGTCCCATGGCAGAATGGTGGAGAGACGGGAGACGAAGGCATCCACCAGTCGCGCATGACGGGGCGAGGCGTTGCGGCCGACCGTGCCCAGCAGCATTTCATAATAGGTGATGACCGAAATAACGATCTGGTGCTGGCCGTCCACGACCGCTTGCAGCCGCTCAAGCACGGAAGCGGGGCGCTCGCGCATGATGAACGAGCAGATATTGGTGTCGAGCATATAGACGCCTGGCATCAGTGCTCCCCGTTTTCATCAAGGGAAAACCGTCCCTCTTCAATGAGGTCGGGCCGCTCGCGCAGGAAATCTGTGTCCGCGCTGGCTTCATCCATGAAGGACAGCCAGTCCGGACGGACGGGGCGCAGCAGGATCGTATCGCCCTGCCGCTCGATGGTCAGTTCCGTCACTCCCTGGAACTCAAAGTCCTTGGGCAGGCGGATCGCCTGGTTGCGGTTGTTGCGAAAGATGGACACTTTTCGCGTGATGTCTGGGCGTGGCATGGCGGACCTCCATGATGATGGCAGCATCATAACATATGCCTTGCATATGTCAATTTCCAGCCTTACGCCGAAACCATCTCAAGCGCCTCCGCATCCTCCATGAGCACCTTGACCTCCGCTGGAGGCGACACGCACAAAGTTCTAAATACTTCCAGGAACCCCAGCCAGCCTTTGCGCCAGAAGCACTCAGGCGCGATTACGCGGCCGGCTTGAAGCCCAAACGCAATCCCAGCGCGTGAGCGACTTTTACAATCGTGGCAAAGCTGGGCTTCCCATCCTCGGAAAGCGCTTTGTAGAGTCCCTCGCGGCTCATTCCCGTATCGCAGCGGCTGAAGGTCTGGCCTCAGCCGGTGATGAGGCCCTTCAGCTCTGCCACCTTCTTTTCAAGCAGCGCCCTGTCGCCGCGCGTCTCCACGTTGAGGCGCAGCAGCGGCTCGGTGTTGGAGGCGCGCAGGTTGAAGCGCCAGTCATCGAACACCATGCCGAGGCCGTCGATGGTCTCAAGCTTCGGATTGGCGGGGGCGTAGTGGGCGGCTACCCTTTCCTGCACGCTCCCTGCATCTGCGACCGTGAAGTTGATCTCGCCCGAGCAGGGGAACTTGGCGATGCGCTCCTCCAGCGTTTCCGCCAGGCTCTGCCCGCTGGCCGAAAGCTCGCACACCACGGCGAGCCAGGCGAGCATGCCCGAATCGCAATAGGCGAAATCGCGGAAATAGTGGTGCGCGCTCATCTCGCCGCCATAGATGGCGTTTTCCTCGCGCATCATGCGCTTGAAATAGGCGTGGCCGGTGCGGCAAGGCTTGGCCACGCCGCCGGCGCTTTCCACCACGTCGATGGTGTTCCAGGTCAGCCTCGGGTCGTAGAGGACGGTGCTGCCCGGCGCCTTTTTCAGCATGCGCTGGGCGATCATGCCGACAAGATAGTAGCCCTCCACGAAGCGGCCCTTGTGGTCGTAGAGAAAGCAGCGGTCGAAATCGCCGTCCCAGGCGATGGCCAGATCGGCCCCGTGCTCGACCACCGCCTTGCTCGCCTTCTCGCGCTTCTCGGGCAGGAGAGGGTTGGGCACGCCGTTGGGCAGCCTCGGATCGGGCTCGTGGTCGATCTTGATGAAGGTGAAGGGCAGGTGCTCTTCCAGAAGGTCTATGATGGGCCCCGCGCAGCCATTGCCGGCATGGCAGACGATCTTGAACGGCGTGAGCTTCTCGCCGGCCACCTCTTCGAGCAGCCGCTCGATGTAGGCCCGGCGGTCGCAGACGGGATGCAGCGTGCCGCGCGCGCCGTAGCGATCCACCGCCGCCAGCGGCTCGCCGCTGCGCATCACGGCCTCTATGGCGTTGAAGGCATTGTCGGGCGTGGCCGCCGCGGCGCCCTTCAGCACCATCTTGATGCCGTTGTAGTCCGGCGGGTTGTGGCTTGCCGTCACCATCAGGCCGGCATCGGCCCCGCTGCGGGCGGTGTGGAAAT
The DNA here is from genome assembly GCF_025398255.1 of Chelativorans intermedius. Taxonomy (GTDB): domain Bacteria; phylum Pseudomonadota; class Alphaproteobacteria; order Rhizobiales; family Rhizobiaceae; genus Chelativorans; species Chelativorans intermedius. The sequence goes on from NZ_JAODNW010000010.1 coordinate 150,437, forward strand.
AGACCTCCTCGGTGCCGCACTGGCCGACGGGCAGCACGTCTACTCCGCTGTCGAGCAGGCCCTGGATGAGCGCACCGGCCAGCGCAGGGCTGTCGAGGCGCATGTCGTGCCCCACCACCACCGATCCCGGCGCCAGCGTCTTCTTCACCGCCTGGGCGAAGCGATATGCGAAGACGGCGTTGATCTCGCCGGGGATCTGGCCGCGAACGTCATAGGCCTTGAATGGTGCGCTCATGCTCGTCCTCTCCTCGTTTCGTCGCCACCTAGTTAGGCGCTGGGCGCCGATCGCGCAACGCAAAGGAAAGGCCGCTGCCGCCGGCTCACCGCGTGTAACAGCGGCTGCGCCAGAGTGAATGCGGCTTTCTGTTGCGAAATATCCGTTATGTGCCTATTCACCGGGCGGTTTGGAAATGGATTCCGCGCCGGGGGCGCAAGGCAGGGTACATGCAGTTCATCGATCTCGGCGCGCAGCGCGCACGCATCCAGCCGGGGCTGGAGAAGAGGCTGGCCAAGGTGCTGGCGGAAGGCCGCTATATCCTCGGGCCGGAGGTCGCCGAGTTCGAGGAAAAGATCGCCGCCTATATCGGCGTCAGACACGCCGTGGCATGCGCCAGCGGCACCGACGCCCTGCTCATCCCGTTGATGGCCTTCGGGATCGGGCCGGGGGATGCCGTCTTCTGCCCGAGCTTTACCTTCGCCGCCACCGCGGAGGTGGTGGCGCTTGCCGGAGCCACGCCCGTTTTCGTGGATGTCGACCCGGATACCTACAACATCGACCCGGAAAGCCTGGCGGCCGCGATCTCCCACGTGCGCGCGCAGGGCGGGCTGACGCCGCGGGCCGTCATCCCGGTGGACCTGTTCGGCCTGGCGGCCGACTATCGCGGGCTTGCCGAGATCGCCGTGCGGGAGGGCCTGCGTGTCATCGAGGATGCCGCCCAGGCCACGGGGGGCGCGCAGGGCAACACCATGTGCGGCGCCTTCGGCGATGTCGCGGGCACCAGCTTCTATCCGGCCAAGCCGCTTGGCTGCTATGGCGACGGCGGCGCCATGTTCACCAATGACGGGGAACTGGTGGAGATTCTGCGCTCCATCGCCTTCCACGGCAAGGGTGCCAGCCAGTACGACAATGTGCGCCTCGGGCTCAACTCGCGTCTCGACACGCTGCAGGCGGCGGTGCTGCTCGAAAAGCTCGCCATCCTGCCGGAGGAGATGGAGCTGCGTCAGGAGGTTGCCGCGCGCTACAACGAACTTCTTGCCGATGCGGTGAAGGTGCCCGTCGTGCCGGCAGGCAATCGTTCGGCCTGGGCGCAATATGCCATCGAGACCCCGGCGCGCGACAGGGTGCGCGCACGCCTGCAGGAAGAGGGAATTCCCTCCGTCGTCTATTACGAGAAGCCGCTGCACCTGCAGCAGGCATATGCGGCTTATCCGCGCACGCCGAAGGGACTGCCGGTTTCGGAGAGCCTGCCGGAGCGGATCCTCTGCCTGCCGATGCATCCCTATCTTGCGCGGGACGATCAGGAGCGTATCGCCCGGATCGTCCGCCGCGCCGTGGCGGAGGGGTAGGTCGACCCGTGATGGGCCCGTCGGGAAGAACATTCCGCATTCGGCCCGATCGGCGCAAAAGGAAGGCCATGAGAACCTGCCCATTGGGTTGGTGCGCCTTGAGAGGCTTGAGACGGGCGTGCTATCCCGACGCGGTTTCCGGCGCTGCGAAACAGGCGGCGCCCGACATGAGGACGAGGTTGTAGCGACAGATGCCGGCACCGCTTACCCATCTCCAGCGCCTGGAGGCCGAATCGATCCACATCATGCGCGAGGTCGCGGCGACCTTCGCCAAGCCGGTCATGCTCTACTCGATCGGCAAGGACTCCTCGGTTCTTTTGCATCTGGCCATGAAGGCCTTCTATCCGGCCAAGCCGCCTTTCCCCTTCCTGCATGTGGACACCACCTGGAAGTTCCGCGAGATGATCGCGTTTCGCGACCGCATGGCCGCGGAGCTGGGTTTCGACCTGCTGGTGCACATCAACGAGGAGGGCGTGCGCGACGGCATCAACCCGATCGACCACGGCTCCAACACGCACACCCACATCATGAAGACTGTGGCGCTGCGCCAGGCGCTCGACAAGTACGGCTTCGATGCCGCTTTCGGCGGGGCGCGCCGCGACGAGGAGAAGAGCCGCGCCAAGGAGCGCATCTTCTCCTTCCGCACCGCCACCCATGCCTGGGACCCCAAGAACCAGCGCCCGGAGATGTGGAAGATCTACAACACGCGTGTCGCCAAGGGCGAGTCGATCCGCGTCTTCCCGCTGTCCAACTGGACCGAGCTCGACATCTGGCAGTACATTCTGCAGGAGAACATCCCCATCGTGCCGCTCTACTTTGCCAGGAAGCGGCCCGTGGTGGAGCGGGACGGCATGCTCATCATGGTGGATGACGACAGGTTGAAGCTGCAGCCCGGAGAGAAGGTGGAGGAGCGCATGGTGCGCTTCCGCACCCTGGGCTGCTATCCGCTGACCGGGGCCATCGAGTCGACGGCGCAGACGCTGGAGGAGGTGGTGGCGGAAATGCTGACGGCCCGCACGTCCGAACGCCAGGGCCGTCTCATCGACCGCGACGAAGCGGGATCCATGGAAAAGAAGAAGCGGGAAGGGTATTTCTGATGCTGCAGGAAAAAGGCTCCGCGCTTCCCGAGCCCGACATCGCCGACATCCGCAACTACCTGGCAAGCCAGGAGAACAAGACGCTTCTGCGCTTCCTGACCTGCGGTTCGGTGGACGATGGGAAGTCGACGCTGATCGGCCGGCTTCTCTATGACACAAAGCTGATCTTCGAGGATCAGCTTGCCGCTCTCGAGCAGGATTCGAAGAAGCACGGCACGGCGGGTGAGGAGATCGACTTCGCCCTGCTGGTGGACGGGCTGGAGGCCGAGCGCGAGCAGGGGATCACCATCGACGTCGCCTATCGCTTCTTCTCGACACCGAAGCGCAAGTTCATCGTCGCAGACACGCCCGGCCACGAGCAATATACGCGCAACATGGCCACCGGCGCCTCGACGGCCGATCTCGCCGTGGTGCTGATCGACGCGCGCCAGGGCGTGCTGCCGCAGACGCGACGCCACTCCATCATCGCCTCGCTTCTGGGCATCCGCCACATCGTGCTGGCGGTCAACAAGATCGACCTTGTGGGCTTCGACGAGGCCGTCTTCGCGAAGATCGTTGCCGACTACGAGGCGTTTTCCAAGGATCTGGGCTTTGTCTCCGTGGTGCCCATTCCCATGTCGGCGCGCTATGGCGACAACGTCACCCGGGCATCGGAAAACACGCCGTGGTATTCCGGCCCCTCGCTGCTCGACCATCTGGAGACGGTGGACGTGGAGGAGGGACTGGCCGAGCGGCCCTTCCGCTTCCCCGTGCAATATGTCAACCGGCCCAATCTCGACTTCCGCGGCTTTGCGGGAACGGTCGCCTCCGGCTCCATCGGGGTGGGCGAGGACGTGGTGGTGGCCAAGTCGGGGAAGCGTTCGCGCATCAAGCGCATCGTCACCCATGACGGCGATCGCGAGCGGGCCTTCGAGGGCGAGGCGGTGACGCTGCTGCTCGCGGACGAGATCGAGGTTTCGCGCGGCAACATGCTGGTGGCGCCGGATGCACGCCCGTATGTGGCCGACCAGCTTGCCGCCAATGTCGTCTGGTTCGACGAGCATCCGCTGCTGCCCGGCCGCATGTATCTGCTGCGCACCGAGACGGACCAGGTGAACGCGACGGTCAGCCACCTGAAGCACCGCGTGAACATCCACAATTTCGCCCACGAGGCGGCCAAGTGCCTGGAGCTCAACGAAGTCGGCGTGTGCAACTTCTCGCTCCAGGCGCCGATTGCCTTCGATTCCTTCGAGGACAATCGCACCACCGGCGCCTTCGTGCTGATCGACCGGCTGACCAACGCCACGGTGGGCGCCGGGATGATCCTCTATCCGCTGCGCCGGGCGGCCAACATCCATTGGCAGGCTCTGGACGTGACCAAGGCGTCGCGCGCCGAGCTCAAGCACCAGAAGCCGGCCGTCCTGTGGTTCACCGGACTTTCGGGCTCCGGCAAGTCGACCATCGCCAACCTTCTGGAAAGGAAGCTGCACGCCGCGGGCCGCCACACCTACATCCTCGACGGCGACAATGTGCGCCATGGCCTCAACCGCGATCTCGGCTTCACCGAGGAAGACCGGGTGGAAAACATCCGCCGCGTGGCCGAGGTGGCGAGGCTGATGGCCGATGCCGGTCTCATCGTGCTCGTCTCCTTCATTTCTCCGTTCCGCGCCGAGCGCCGCATGGCGCGCGACCTGATGGACGAGGGCGAGTTCATCGAGGTGTTCGTGGATACCCCCTTCGAGGAATGCGCCAGGCGAGACCCCAAGGGCCTTTATGCGCGCGCGCTCAAGGGCGAGATCAAGAACTTCACCGGCGTCGATTCGCCCTATGAGGAGCCCGAGCTGGCAGATGTCCACCTGAAGACGGCGGGCCGCGAGCCCGAGGAGCTGGCAGACGAATTGGAAGCCTGGCTCAGGGAGCGCGGCTATTGCTGACCGCCGAGACGCACCACCCGCAGGACGATGCGGCCCTGCTGGCGCTGTTCGAGGAGCTGGCACTGGCCGCCGGCCGGGCCATCATGCGGCACTATGAGGCAGGCGTCCGTGTCGAGGAGAAGGCCGATGCTTCGCCGGTGACGGCGGCCGACCGCGACGGCGAGAAGATCATTCTGGACGGCCTGCGCGCCCGCCTTCCCGGCCTGCCCTGCGTTTCGGAGGAAGCGGCCTCGGCCGGCCATCTGCCGGCGTGCGGCGAGGACGACTTCATTCTCGTCGATCCGCTGGACGGCACGCGCGAGTTCATCAACCGCCGCGCCGACTTCACGGTAAACATCGCGCTCGTCAGGAAGGGGGCGCCGGTGCTGGGCGTCGTCCATGCGCCGGCGCGCCGGCTCCTCTATTCGGGCCGTCCGGGGCACGCCTTCGAGGCGCACACGCCCGACGGTGCGTCGCTTGCCGAACGGCACGAGATCGCCGCCCGCCCGCTGCGCACGCCGCCGGCCATTGTTGCCAGCCGCTCTCACTCCACCCCGGAGACGGAAGCCTTCATCGCCCGCCATCCGGGGGCGGAGACGGTCTCCATCGGTTCGTCACTGAAGTTCTGCATCCTCGCCCGAGGCGAAGCCGATGTCTATCCGCGCTTCGGGCGCACCATGCAGTGGGACACCGCAGCGGGCGACGCCGTTCTGCGCGCTGCAGGCGGGCGCACGCTGACGCTGGACGGCGCGCCGCTTACCTATGGGCCCAAGGGCGGCCACGGGCTGGACGCCTTCGCCAATCCCTTCTTCATCGCCGAGGGCAGGCCGGCTTAGGCCGGTGCCGCGCGATGCCGCCGCACCCCGTTAAAGCTCCTCACGCCAGGGCGGGTTGGCGCCGGCGCGCGAGACGGTGAAGGCCGCCACGCGGGCAGCGAAGGAGAGCGCCTCCCGCACCACTGTTTCTGACGGGCTGGCGAGCGCTTCCTTGGCAAGCGCGCCGGCTTCGCGCAGCGCCGCAAGGACGCCGGCATTGAAGGCATCTCCCGCCCCCACCGTATCGACCACCGTCACGGGCGCGGCTTCCATGTGCACCCTTCCGCCCTGCCAGAAGGCGGTCGCCCCCCTGGCGCCGCCCGTCACGATGACAAGCTTCGTGCCCGCTTGCAGCAGCGCCCGCACGGCGGCCTCCTGGGAAGCCGGCCCGCCGAGCCAGGCGAGATCCTCTTCGGAGACTTTCACGATGTCGGCCATGGCCATCATGCGCTGCATGCGCGCGCGGTGCGCCTCGGCCTCGCGGATGAAAGCGGGACGGATGTTGGGATCGAGCATGATCACCCGGGCGGCACTTTCGCGCCGCATCAGCGCCTCGTAGGTGCTGCCGCAGGGCTCTGCCGCCAGGCTGATGCCGCCGAACAGAAGCGCTTCCACCTCGCCCTTGAGCGCCGGCAGGTCGTTCGCAGCCAGCATGCGGCCTGCCGAGTTCTCGTCATAGAAGAAGTAGCTCGCCTGGCCATCCTCCAGCCTGACGAAGGCAAGGGTGGTGGGGCGGCTGGAGATCTTGGCGTAGGAGAGATCGACGCGGCTCTCTCTGAGCGCGGCCTGCAGGCGGACGCCGAACAGATCGTCGGAAAGGCCGGAGAAGAAGGAGACGGGCACACCCAGCCGCCCGAGCGCCAGCGCGCTGTTGAAGACCGAGCCGCCGACATGGGGGGCAAAGGCGCTTTCCCCCGCCGCGGTTTCGCGCGGGAGCATGTCGATGAGCGCTTCGCCGCAGCACAGGATCATTGTCGTTCCTCCTTGGAATCAGGCAATGGGGCTCATAAAGCAGATTGCGCGCCGACCAGGAAGCGCTCGGCCAGCGGCAGGCTGGCGCCGCCCAGCGCCCGGGCGTGGCGGCCCACCGTGCCCTCGCGCACCGCGGGCAGGGTAAGGCCCTCCGAATCGAGCTGCGAGAGATGGTGTGCCGTGCGCGCCACCAGGGCGGCGCGCACGGCAAGCGGCAGCCAGCCGTCGATGATCGCGCTCTGGAAGTCGATGACGGCTGTGGCGGCCAGAATGGCGTGAGCCAGGCCGTGGGCGGCCCCGTCCACCCAGCGCTCCAGATCCTCGCCCAGCTCCCCCCAATCGTCGGGCGAGGTCCACAGCCCCGTCGCATCCAGGCCGCGCGCCACCAGCGTCTTTTCCAGGACGCTGATGGAGGCGACGTCGATGAGCTGCCGCATGGTGCCGGCGGGGTCGGGCACCGGCATCGAGCCGAGGGCGCCGGCATTTCCGGTGCTGCCGGAAAACAGCCGGCCCCCAAGTGCGATGCCGCCGCCGACAAAGGCGCCGACATAGAAATAGATGAAATCGCCCTGCGCCGGCGGATGGCCGAAAACAAGCTCGGCCCCGCAGGCGGCGGTGGCGTCGTTCTGAAGATAGACCGGGAAGGGGCAGCGCTCGGCAAGGGCGGCGCGAATGTCCGTGTGGCGCCATCCATCCATGGCGCCCGGCGGCGCGCCTGCCGCGTCGGCCCAGCTCCACAGCTCGAAGGGCATGGCAATGCCGAGCCCTGCAACACGCGCCCACCTGCGCCTGTCGAGGGTCTTCTCCAGCGTCGCCAGATCCTTCGTCACAAACGCGATCGTGTCCTCGGGCGTGGGATAGGCATAGGAGTGCTGGCACATGCGCCTTATGGCGCCGCGAAAGTCGATGAGCGCCATCTCCGAGCTGCGCCGGCCGATCTTCAGCCCCAGGAAGAAGGCGCCTTCCGGGTTGAGGCTCATGGGGATGGAGGGCTGGCCAACCTTGCCGCGTTGCGGATCGCCGCGCACCAGGAGCGCGTCAGCCTCCAGCTCGCGCATGATGACGGAGACGGTCTGCGCGGAAAGCCCGGTCATGCGGGCAATCTCCGTTTTCGCCAGGCTGCCATGCCGGCGCAAGAGCGACAGCACCAGGCGCTGGTTGTAGTCGCGCATGCCGCTCTGGTTGGTGCCCAGGCCGCGGCGCGGCGCTGCCGCGCCGTCGTTCTGCCGTGCAAGACCGCCGTCCAAGCCGCTCAACCTTCCTCCCGCTTCTCTTCCGGGCGCAAGATGCGGCGGTGCGCTCGTCATGTCAATAAATAAATAAATGTGATTTATCTATTGACACACCCCTCCGGCTTTTGTTTTCTGACCGTCACGTGACGGCACATCGCGCCGCCACGGAGTCGGGCGCCTCCAGGCGCCGATCTGTCTCTCGGGAGGATACCGTGACCAAGAACGCGCTACTGAAGACCACTGCGCTCGCCCTTGCCGGTGCGGGCTTTCTGGGCCTTGCCCAGCCCGCCGCCGCGCAGGATGACAAGGTGAGCGCCTGCCTCATCACCAAGACCGACATCAACCCCTTCTTCGTGAAGATGAAGGAGGGCGCCACCCAGAAGGCCGAGGAGCTGGGCGTGGAGCTGTCCACCTATGCAGGCCGCGTGGACGGCGACCATGAAACCCAGCAGCAGGCGATGGAGACCTGCATCGCCGCCGGTGTCGATGGCATTCTCATCACGCCGTCCGACACCAAGGCCATCGTGCCGATCACCCGCGCTGCGCGCGAGGCCGGCATTCTGGTGATCTCGCTCGACACGCCTATGGAGCCCATCGACGCGGCCGATGCCACCTTCGCCACCGACAATTTCGAGGCCGGGCGGCTGATCGGCGCCTGGGCGAAGGCGAAGCTGGGCGATGCGGCGGAGAATGCGCGCATCGCCTTCCTCGACCTCAACGAAAGTCAGCCCTCCGTCGGTGTGCTGCGCGACCAGGGCTTCATGACCGGCTTCGGCATCGACGTGAAGAACCCCAACCGCTGGGGCGATGAGGACGATCCGCGCATCGTCGGCCACGAGGCGACCAACGGCAACGAGGAGGGCGGCCGCAGGGCGATGGAAAACCTGCTGCAGGTCGATCCCAACCTGAATGTCGTCTACACGATCAACGAGCCGGCCGCCGCCGGCGCCTATGAAGCGCTGCAGGCGTTCGGCAAGGCCGACGACGTGCTGATCGTCTCGGTCGACGGCGGCTGCCCGGGCGTGCAGAACGTCGCCGAGGGCATCATCGGAGCCACCTCGCAGCAATATCCGCTGCTCATGGCCTCGATGGGCATCGAGGCGATCGCCCGCTATGCCGAGGACGGCACGCTGCCCGAGCCCAGCGAGGGCCTTGATTTCTTCAACACCGGTGTCAACCTCGTGACGGATGACCCGGTCGAAGGTGTGCCCTCCATCTCCGTCGAGGAAGGGCTGGAGCGCTGCTGGGGCTGAGCGCGGCCGCAGCCGTTTGACCGGGCAGGGCGGTCCGTGCGGCCGCCCTGTCGAAGCCTGGGAGGATCTTGATGACCGACTTGAGCAAGGAAGAGGGCGCGGGCGAGCAGTTTGCCCAGTTCGAGCCCGTCTCGCGCGGGCCGCTGGCCGTCTTGCAGCGCTTTCTTCACGCCAATCCGACGATGGTCCCGTTCATCGTGCTGGTGCTGTCGGCGGCGGTGTTCGGGCTGATCGCGCCCAACTTCTTCTCGGCCTTCAACCTGTCTCTCATCATGCAGCAGGTGGCGATCGTCGGCACGCTGGCGGCGGCGCAGAGCCTCGTCATCCTGACTGCCGGCATCGACCTGTCGGTGGCCGCCGTCATGGTCATGATATCGGTCATCATGGGCCGGCTGTCGGTGGATTTCGGCGTGCCGGTGCCGCTTGCCATTCTCGTGGGCATGGTCTGCGGGTTGATCACCGGCGCCATCAACGGCCTTCTGGTGACGCTGGTGCGCCTGCCTCCCTTCATCACCACGCTGGGCACGTGGAACGTGTTCCTCGCGCTCAACTACTATTTCTCGGGCCGTGAGACCATCCGCTCGCAGACGCTGGATGCCGAGGCGCCGCTGCTGAAGCTCTTCGGCGAGCGTTTCGAGATCGGCGGTGCCGTGCTCACATGGGGCGTGGTGCTGATGATCGTCGTCTTCCTCGTCCTCTGGTACGTGCTGCAATACACGGCCTGGGGGCGGCGCGTCTATGCTGTGGGCGACGACAAGGAGGCGGCCGAACTCGCCGGCATCCGCACCGACCGGGTTCTCGTCTCGGTCTATATGGTGGCCGGGTTCATCGTGGCACTTGCCGCCTGGTCCTCGATCGGCCGCGTCGGCTCGGTCTCGCCCACCTCCTTCTTCGAGGCCAATCTGCAATCCATCACCGCGGTGGTGATCGGCGGCATCTCGCTGTTCGGCGGCCGCGGCTCCATCCTCGGGCCGATGCTGGGAGCCCTCATCGTCGGCGTCTTCAATTCCGGTCTCAGGCTGGCCGGCGTGGAGGTGCTGTGGCAGCTCTTCGCCACGGGCTGGCTCATCATCCTGGCGGTGGCTATCGACCAGTGGATCAGAAAGGTATCGGCATGACGGCGGAACCGATCCTCAAGGCACGCAACCTCGTCAAGCGCTACGGCCATGTGGTGGCGCTCGACAGGGCGGATTTCGACCTCTATCCCGGCGAGGTTCTGGCGGTGATCGGCGACAACGGCGCCGGCAAGTCGACGCTCATCAAGGCCCTGTCGGGCGCCATCCAGGTCGACAGCGGCGAGATCACGCTGAACGGCAGGCCCGTGAACTTCGCCTCGCCCCTGGCTGCCCGGCAGGCCGGCATAGAGACGGTCTATCAGACACTGGCCCTCTCGCCGGCCCTGTCGATCACGGACAACATGTTCATGGGCCGCGAGATCCGCAAGCCCGGCCTTCTCGGGCGGGTCTTCAAGATGCTGGATCATGCCGAGATGGAGCGGCAGGCGCGCCGCAAGCTCGCCGAGCTCGGGCTCCTGACGATCCAGAACATCAACCAGGCGGTGGAAACGCTCTCCGGCGGCCAGCGCCAGGGCGTGGCCGTGGCGCGCGCCGTGGCCTTCGGCTCCAAGGTCGTGTTCATGGACGAGCCGACGGCCGCCCTGGGGGTGAAGGAGTCGCGGCGCGTGCTCGACCTGATCCAGGACGTGCGCGCCCGTGGCCTTCCCATCGTGCTGATTTCGCACAACATGCCGCACGTCTTCGAGGTGGCCGACCGCATCCATATCCACCGGCTCGGCCGGCGCCTGTGCGTCATCAATCCCAAGGACTACACCATGTCCGACGCCGTGGCCTTCATGACGGGTGCGAAGGAGCCGCCGGCCGAGGCGCTGGCCGCCTGAGCCGGCCCCTCCCGGCGCGTCAGCCCTGCCGCGCCAGCTCCGTTGCGACCAGCATGCGCAGCCGCTCGGCAAGCGGCGAGAGCGGGCGGTCCCTGAGCGTGAGAAGGTGATAGGGCGACACGACGATCGTCTCGCGCAGCGCCAGCACGCAAAGCGCCGGCCTGCCGTCGTCGCCGCCCAGCAGGTCCGACACCTCGCGCGACAGGGGCGCGATGGCATCGCTCGTTACCAGATGCGCGATCATCGCCAGCAGCGACGTGGTGTTGATGACGTCGCGCGGCAGCGCCGCGCCGGCTTCGAGAAACGCCTGCTCCACCGCCAGCCGCACCGGCGCACCGCGCGACTGCATGATCCATTCGAAGCCCGTCAGCTCCGCCAGACGCACGGCCTTGCGTCCGGCCAGGGGATGGCCGCGGCGCACCACGAGATCGACCAGTTCCTCCCGCCCCCGCGCGACGATGAAATCGGCGGGGTCGTGAGGCGGCGGCACGCGGCCGAGCACGAAGTCGAAATGACCGGCCAGAAGGTCGCGCACCAGCTCGTCGCTCGGCGCCACGTCGATATGCACCTCCGCATCGGGAGCGGCCGCCTTCAGCTTCTGGATGGCCGGTATCACGTAGCCCACCGCCGCGCCGGTGACGGCGCCCACGCGCACCTGCCCGCTGCGCCCACCCTTGAAATCCTCCACCTCCCGCACCGCCTGGCGCAGCGTCGTCAGCAAGGTCTCGGCACGGCGCACCAGCATGTGCCCCACGGCGGTGGGTTCCATGCCGCGTGCGTGCCGCTCGAACAGGGGCGCGCCAACGATCGCCTCGATCTGCGCGAGCATGCGCGAGGCGGCCGGTTGCGTCATGGATAGGGCGGCCGCGGCGGGGCTGAGCTGTCCCTGTTCGGCAATTGCCGCGATCAGGCGGAAATGAGCAAGCTTCAACGGGGTGCGGGAATGGGCGGGCATGGGAGAGATATATCATTTCTGGTATGAGTATAAACAGAAAATGCATTTGATTGGTATATGGTCCTCCCATAGTTTGCGCGCCGGATCAGGGGATCCGCTCGTTGTGAAAACACCACCATCGGGTGCGGCCGGGTGCGCGGGCATCGGGCCGGGCCCTTTGGCCTTGGGGAGGATTTCAATGAAAAGGATAACGTCTCTCGTCGCCGCGCTGGCGCTCGGGGCAAGCGTCTTCACCGGCACCGCCACAGCCCAGGAGAAGGGCTATGTGGGCATCGCCATGCCCACCAAATCGTCGGCGCGCTGGATCTCGGACGGCAACTCGATGGTCGAGCAGTTCGAGGCCGCCGGTTACACCACCGACCTGCAATATGCCGAGGATGACATTCCCAACCAGCTCGCCCAGATCGAGAACATGATCACCAAGGGCGTCGACGTGCTGGTCATCGCGGCCATCGACGGCACCACGCTTTCCAACGCGCTGGAAAACGCCAATGCCGCCGGCATCAAGGTCATCGCCTATGACCGCCTGATTCGCGACAGCGCGCATGTCGACTACTATGCCACCTTCGACAATTTTCAGGTGGGCGTGCAGCAAGGCACCTCGCTCGTGGAAGGGCTGAAGGAGCGCTTCCCCGACCAGAAGCCCTGGAATGTCGAGCTGTTCGGCGGTTCGCCGGACGACAACAACGCCTATTTCTTCTATGACGGCGCCATGTCGGTGCTGCAGCCGCTGATCGACGCCGGCGACATCGTCATTCCCTCCGAGCAGATGGGCATGGACACGGTGGGCACGCTGCGCTGGGACGGCGCGGTGGCCCAGGCGCGTATGGACAACCTTTTGTCCGCCTTCTACACCGACAGGCAGGTGCACGGCGTCCTTTCGCCCTATGACGGCCTGTCCATCGGCATCCTGTCGTCCCTGAAGGGCGTGGGCTATGGCTCCGGCGACCTCAAGATGCCCATCGTCACCGGACAGGACGCCGAGATTCCCTCGGTCAAGTCGATCCTTGCCGGCGAGCAGTATTCCACCATCTTCAAGGACACGCGCGAGCTCGCCCGTGTCACCGTGGGCATGGTGGATGCCCTGCTCCAGGGCGGCGAGCCGGAGATCAACGACACGGAGACCTATAACAACGGCGTCAAGGTGGTGCCCTCCTATCTGCTGGAGCCCGTGCTCGTCGATGCCGACAACTGGAAAGACGTACTGATCGGCTCCGGCTACTACACCGAAGACCAGATCAACTGAGCAAAGAAAGCGCGGTCCGGCCCGCCCGCTGCCTGCGGGCGGGCCGCTGCGGCAAAGAACGATCCCATGGAATCGATTCTGGAGATGCGCGGCATCACCAAGAGCTTTCCCGGCGTGAAGGCTCTGGATGATGTGAACCTGAAGGTGGCGCGCGGCGAGATTCATGCCCTGGTGGGCGAGAACGGCGCCGGCAAATCCACGCTGATGAAGGTCCTGAGCGGGGTCTATCCGCATGGCTCCTACGAGGGCGAGATCACCTTCGAGGGCAAGCCCGTTGCCTTCTCCGGCATTGCCGACAGCGAGCGTGTCGGCATCATCATCATTCACCAGGAGCTGGCGCTGGTGCCGCTGCTGTCGATCGCCGAGAACATCTTCCTCGGCAACGAGATCGTGCGTGGCGGGGTGATCGACTGGCCGGAGACCAATGCGCGCACGGAAAAGCTGCTGAGGAAGGTGGGGCTCGACGAAAGGCCCTCCGCCCTGGTGGACACGCTGGGGGTGGGCAAGCAGCAGCTTGTGGAGATCGCCAAGGCGCTGTCGAAGGAGGTGAAACTCCTGATCCTGGACGAGCCGACCGCCGCGCTGCAGGAAAACGACAGCCAGAAGCTTCTCGACCTGCTGCTCGAGTTCAAGGCGCAGGGCATCTCCTCCATCCTCATCTCGCACAAGCTCAACGAGGTGAGCCGGGTCGCCGATTCCATCACCGTGCTGCGCGATGGCCGCACGGTCTCCACCCTCGACTGCCACAGCGAAGCCATCAGCGAGGAGCGCATCATCCGCGACATGGTGGGCCGCGACATGGCCCATCGCTATCCCGAGCGCACACCGCGCATCGGCGAAACGCTCCTGGAGGTGAAGGACTGGAACGTCTGGCATCCCCTCCACGCGGACCGCCAGGTGATCCGCAATGCCTCGCTCAAGGTGGCAGCCGGAGAGATCGTCGGCATCGCCGGGTTGATGGGTTCCGGGCGCACCGAGCTGGCCATGAGCCTGTTCGGCAGAAGCTATGGCCGCAACATTTCCGGCACGGTCAGGCTGCGCGGCCAGGAGATCGACGTGTCCACCGTCGGCCGCGCCATCGATGCGGGCATCGCCTATGTGACGGAGGATCGCAAGGCGCTGGGCCTCATTCTGGAAGAGGACGTGCTGCGCAACACGACCCTGGCCAACCTTGCGCGCGTCTCCAGAAGCGGCGTGATCAACGATGCCGAGGAACGCCAGGTGGCCGAGGGCTATCGCAGGCGGCTCGGGGTGCGCACGCCCACCGTCTTCCAGAAGGTCATGAACCTTTCGGGCGGCAATCAGCAGAAGGTGGTTCTCGCCAAGTGGCTGTTCACCGAGCCCGAGGTGCTGATCCTCGACGAGCCGACGCGGGGCATCGACGTCGGTGCGAAATTCGAGATCTACAACATCATGAACGAGCTGGCGGACGAGGGGAAGGGCGTCATCATGATCTCTTCAGAGATGCCGGAGCTGCTCGGCATGTGCGACCGAATCTATGTCATGAACGAAGGTGCCATACAGGGCGAGCTTTCCCGCGACGAGGCAAGCCAGGAGAAGATCATGTCGATGATCGTGAGGTCCAAGGAAAATGTCTGAACTCTCCGCGCGCGACAAGAAGGCCGGCGAGGCCCGAGGCGAGGGAGCCGCGCTCTCGATCGGCGGCCATTTCAGGGGGCATCTGCGCGAGTATGGCATGCTGCTCGCGCTGGTCGTCATCATGGTTTTCTTTCAGATCGTCACCGACGGCACGCTGATGCGGCCGGTCAACCTGACGAACCTGATCCTGCAGAACAGCTACATCGTCATCATGGCGCTGGGCATGCTGCTGGTCATCGTGGCCGGCCACATCGACCTGTCGGTCGGGTCGGTCGTCGGTTTCATCGGCGCCGTGGCGGCGGTCATGCTGGTGCATTACGAGCTGCCTGCGCTCTTCGTCATTCCCGCCTGCCTGGTGCTCGGCATCGCCATCGGCGCGGCGCAGGGCTATTGGATCGCCTATTGGCGCATTCCTTCCTTCATCGTCACGCTTGCCGGAATGCTGGTCTTTCGCGGGCTCACCCTGTGGGTGCTGCAGGGGCAGTCCGTGGGTCCGTTCCCGCGCAGCTTCCAGCTGCTCAGCACCGGCTTCGTGCCGGACCTGTTCGGGCCGGACAGGCCCAACATCACGGCCATCCTCCTGGGGGCGGCGACGGCGGCGGCCATCGTCTTTCTCGCCATGCGCAACCGGCGCCGCCACGTCCAGTACGGCATCGAGGACGAGCCCTTCGCCTTCTTCGTGGCGAAGAACGGCCTGATCGCGGCGGCCATCGTCTTCCTGTCCTACATGCTGGCCACCTATCGCGGGTTTCCCAACGTGCTGATCACGATGGCGGTGCTGACGGCCATCTACACCTTCATCACCAATTCCACGACGCTTGGCCGGCGCATCTATGCGCTGGGTGGCAACGAGAAGGCGGCCAAGCTGTCCGGTATCCAGACGGAGCGCCTCACCTTCCTCACCTTCGCCAATATGGGCATGCTGGCCGCGCTTGCCGGCCTCATCTTCGCTGCCCGTCTCAACACGGCCACGCCGAAGGCGGGCGTTGCCTTCGAGCTCGACGTGATTGCCGCCGTCTTCATCGGCGGGGCGTCGATGTCCGGCGGTGTCGGCAAGATCGTCGGTGCCGTGGTCGGCGCCTTCATCATGGGCGTGATGAACAACGGCATGTCGATCCTCGGCATCGGCATAGACTATCAGCAGGTTATCAAGGGGCTTGTGCTGCTCGCCGCCGTGATCTTCGATGTCTACAACAAGAACAAGTCGAGCTGAGGAGGAGGCGATGCACCTGTCGCAGTTGAAGAAAGGCGGGGTGATCTGCCGCCGGGGCGACGATGCGCGGCTGGTCGCCGGCGCGCAGACTGTCTATGCGCTGGCCGTGGAAGCCGTCGAAGGGGCGCGCAAGCTGGCCGATGTCGTGGCCGACCACGGGTTCGGCGAGGCGGTGGATCTTGCCGCGCTCGCCGCTTCGGGCGAGCTCGACGTGCCGGTGCGCCATCCCGACCCCGCGCACATGTTCCTGACGGGAACGGGCCTCACCCATCTGGGGTCCGCTTCCGCGCGCGATGCCATGCATGCCGAGGCGGACACCGCCGGCATGACCGATTCCATGAAGATGTTCAAAATGGGCATCGAGGGCGGCAGGCCTGAGCCCGGCCAGGAGGGGGTTCAGCCCGAATGGTTCTACAAGGGCACGGGCGTGGGCGCCGTCGCGCCGGGCGAGCCGCTCGCCTCGCCCTCCTTCGCGCTCGACGGCGGAGAGGAGCCGGAGATTGCCGGCCTCTATCTGATCGGCCGGAGCGGAAAGCCCCATCGCATCGGGTTCGCGCTCGCCAACGAGTTCTCCGACCACGTGACGGAGCGGATCAACTATCTCTATCTCGCCCACTCGAAGCTGCGTCCCGCCTCCTTCGGGCCGGAGCTTCTGGTGGGCGATCTGCCGGCCGACATTCGCGGCACCTCGCGCATCCTGCGCCAGGGCCGGGTGATCTGGGAAAAGCCGTTCCTCTCCGGCGAGGACAACATGTCCCACACGATTGCCAATCTCGAACATCATCACTTCAAATACGGCCTGTTCTGCCAGCCTGGCGACCTGCACGTGCACATGTTCGGCACGGCCACGCTTTCCTTCGCCGACGGCATCTCGTGCCGCGAGGGCGATGTCTTCGAGATCGAAGCCGCCGGTTTCGGCCTGCCGCTGAGGAACCCGCTGGCGCGGGAGGAAAGGCGCGACACGACCGTGACGGCGCTTTGAGAACGGGATCGGCCGGCCGCCGCCAGGCCGGATGGTCCTCGCCCCGCACCGGCCTGCGGCCCGACGAAGAAAGCCGGCCGGAAGGCCGGATCCGAAAGGAAACCTGAACGCATGAACGCATTCACACCCAAGTCCTGGCCGCGCAAGCTGCGCTCGCAGGAGTGGTTCGGCGGCACATCGCGCGACCACATCTACCATCGCTCCTGGATGAAGAACCAGGGCCTTCCGGCCGATCTCTTCGACGGGCGCCCGGTGATCGGCATCTGCAACACCTGGTCGCAGCTCACGCCCTGCAACGCGCATCTGCGCGACCTTGCCGAGCGCGTGAAGCACGGCATCTACGAGGCGGGCGGGCTGCCGCTGGAGTTCCCGGTCTTCTCCACCGGCGAGAGCGCGCTGCGCCCGACCGCCATGATGTTCCGAAACCTTGCTGCCATGGATGTGGAGGAGGCGCTGCGCGGCAATCCGCTCGACGGGGTGGTGCTGCTCGCCGGCTGCGACAAGACAACGCCGGCCCTGCTGATGGGGGCGGCCAGCGCCGACCTGCCGGCCATCCTCGTCTCCGGCGGCCCCATGCTCAACGGCTGGTTCCGCGGCGAGCGGGTGGGCTCCGGCACCGCGCTGTGGCAGATGTCGGAAGCCGTGAAGGCCGGCACCATGAGCCGCGAAGACTTTCTGGAGGCCGAGCAGGCCATGAGCCGCTCGCCCGGCTCCTGCAACACCATGGGCACGGCCTCCACCATGGCCTCCATGGCCGAAGCGCTCGGCATGGCGCTTTCCGGCAACGCCGCCATTCCCGCCGTCGACAGCCGCCGGCGCGTGATGGCCCATCTGTCGGGCCGGCGCATCGTCGAGATGGTGAAGCAGGACCTGCGACCCTCCCACATTCTCACCCGCAAGGCGTTTGAAAACGCCATCCGCGTCAACGGCGCCATTGGCGGATCCACCAATGCGGTGATTCACCTGCTCGCCATTGCCGGGCGCGTCGGCGTCGACCTGTCCCTCGACGACTGGGACAGGCTGGGTCGGGACATCCCCACCATCGTCAACCTGATGCCTTCGGGCAAATATCTGATGGAGGAGTTTTTCTACGCCGGCGGGCTTCCCGTGGTCATCAGGATGCTGGGCGAGGGGGGCAAGCTGCACCGCGACGCGCTGACCGTCTCCGGCGGCCCGATCTGGGACGAGGTGAAGGATGTCCGCAACTGGAACGAGGATGTGATCCGCCCCGTCGAGAGGGCATTGACGGCACAGGGCGGCATTGCCGTTCTGCGCGGCAATCTGGCGCCGCGGGGGGCGGTGCTGAAGCCGTCCGCCGCCTCGCCGCACCTCATGCGCCATCGCGGGCGTGCCGTGGTTTTCGAGGATATCGACGACTACAAGGCGAGGATCGGCGACGAGGCGCTGGACGTGGACGAGACCTGCGTGCTCGTGCTGAAGAACTGCGGTCCGAAGGGCTATCCCGGCATGGCGGAGGTGGGCAATATGGGCCTGCCGCCCAAGGTCCTGCGCAAGGGGGTGACGGACATGGTGCGCATTTCCGACGCCCGCATGTCAGGCACGGCCTATGGCACCGTCGTCCTGCACACCACGCCCGAGGCGGCCGAGGGCGGGCCTCTCGCGGTGGTGCGGGATGGCGACATGATCGAGATCGACGTGCCGGCCCGCCGCCTGCATCTCGACATCCCGGAGGCAGAGCTCGAACGGCGGCTGGCGGCGTGGAAACCGGCGGTGCAACGCCCGGAGAGCGGCTATGCGCGGCTGTTCCACGATCACGTCCTCGGCGCCGATCAGGGCGTCGATTTCGATTTCCTGAAAGGCTGCCGGGGTCATCCGGTGCCGCGGGATTCGCATTAGCGCAAAGGCCGCTTCACCGCACGAGGAGAGAGGCATTCCATGAACACGATGAAGATTGCCGTCGCCGGCATCGGCAAGATCGCGCGAGATCAGCATCTGCCGTCCATCGCCCGCTCCTCCGCCTTCGAACTGGCGGCCGCCGTCAGCCGTCACGGAACGGTGGAGGGCGTCGACAATTTCACCGACCTCGACGCCTTCCTGAAGGCGCGGGAGGATGTGCCGGCGGTGGCGCTGTGCGTCCCCCCGGCGCCGCGCTATGCCATGGCCGTGGCGGCCATCCGCGCCGGCCGCCACGTGCTTCTGGAAAAGCCGCCCGGCGCCACGGTGGGCGAGGTGGAGGCGCTGGCGGAGCTGGCGCGGCAGAACGGCGTGACGCTGTTCGCCACATGGCACTCGCGCTTTGCGCCCGCTGTCGAGCCCGCCCGCCGCTGGCTTGCCGGCAAGACCATCCGCCATGTCGAGATCGTCTGGAAGGAGGATGTGCGCCGGTGGCATCCCGGGCAGGCATGGATCTGGGAGGCCGGCGGCTTCGGCGTCTTCGATCCGGGCATCAACGCGCTGTCCATCCTTACGGCCATCGTGCCGCCGGTCTTCGTCACGCGCGCCACGCTGGAGGTGCCGGAAAACCGCCGCATGCCCATCGGTGTCGCCTTGTCGATGGAAAGCCTTGCGGGCTTTGCCGTCGAGGCGGTCTTCGACTGGCGGCAGGAAGGACCGCAGACCTGGGAAATCCGCATCGACACCGATGCGGGCGCCCTGGTGCTGGCCGATGGCGGCAGTCGCATGTCGGTCGATGGCGACGAGCGCCAGGGCGGGCTGGAGGCCGAATATGACGGCATCTATCAGCACTTCGCGGCCCTCGTGGAAAAGGGCGAAAGCGATGTCGATGTTGCGCCGCTCAAGCTCGTGGCGGACGCATTTCTTGTCGGCCGCCAGGTCGACGTCGCGCCTTTTCACGAATAGATAGGGGCCATCTCGCCAGAACGCTCTCTCACGGAAGGAACGGGACATGTCGCACGATTTCAAGCCGCACGGAAAGCACCTGATCGCCGGCGCGTGGGTGGCGAGCGAAAGCACCTTCTCTTCCGATCCCGTCACCGGGCCCGCCCACCAGTTCTCGGTCGGCACGGCGGCGGAGGTGGACAGGGCGGCGCAGGCCGCGGAGGAAGCCTTCTGGGCTTACGGCTATTCGAGCCGCGAGAGCCGCGCCGCCTTCCTGAATGCCATTGCAGACGAGATCGAGGCGCGCGCCGAGACCATCGCGGACATAGCCACGCGCGAGACCGGCCTGCCGGAAGCGCGCATCAACGCCGAGCGCGGCCGCACCACCGGCCAGCTTCGCCTGTTTGCCCGGCACATCGAAAAGGGCGCGTATCTCGACCGCCGCCATGATCCCGCCGACCCGCAGCGCCAGCCCCTGCCGAAGCCGGACCTGAAGCTGATGCAGCTTCCCGTCGGCCCGGTGGGTGTGTTCGGCGCTTCCAACTTCCCGCTCGCCTTCTCCACGGCGGGCGGCGACACGGCTTCGGCACTGGCCGCCGGCTGTCCGGTCATCGTCAAGGGCCATCAGGCCCACCCCGGCACCGGCGAGATCGTGGCCGAGGCGATCCTTGCCGCCATCGAGAAGACCGGCCAGCACCCTGGCGTCTTCTCCCTCATCCAGAGCAACCTGCGGGAGGCGGGCGAGGCGCTTGTCACACATCCGCTCGTCAAGGCCGTGGGCTTCACCGGCTCGCTGGGCGGCGGGCGCGCGCTCTTCAACCTGGCCGCCGGCCGCCCGGAACCCATCCCCTTCTATGGCGAGCTCGGCTCGGTCAATCCGGTGTTCCTGTTGCCAGCGGCCCTTGCCGCGCGGGCGGCGAAGATCGGCGAGGGCTGGGCTGCCTCGCTCACCATGGGGGTCGGACAGTTCTGCACCAATCCCGGCGTGGCGGTGGCGCTCGATGGCCCGAATGTCGATGCGTTTCTGGAGGCGGCCCAGGCCGCGCTTGAAAAGGTCGCCGAACAGCCCATGCTGACGGCGGGCATTGCCGAGGCCTATCGCAAGGGGCGCGACCGTGCGCTCGGTCTCAACTGCGCCCGCGCCCGCCTGGCGGCGAAGGCGGAAGGCCGCAACGCCGGACCGGTTCTGCTGGAGACCACCGGCGAGGAGTGGCGCGCCAATCCTGCCCTCCATGAGGAGGTCTTCGGCCCCTTCGGCCTCGTGGTGCGCGCAAAGGACGAGGAGGAGATGCGCCAGATCGCCCACGGCATGGAAGGTCAGCTCACCTGCACGCTGCACATGGAGGAGGCCGACACGGCGCTCGCCGCCTCGCTCATGCCCATCCTTTCGCGCAAGGCCGGCCGGCTGATTGCCAACGGCTTCCCCACCGGCGTGGAGGTGAGCGACGCCATGATGCATGGCGGGCCCTATCCGGCCAGCACCAATGCCTCCACCACCTCGGTGGGCACCCTGGCCATCCGCCGCTTCCTGCGCCCCGTCGCCTATCAGGACATGCCGGCCGCCCTTCTGCCGGAAGACCTGAAGGGCTGAGCGCCGATGGCCGCGCCCGCCTTCTGCGCCGCCATCGACTGGGGCACAACCAACATGCGCCTGTGGCTTCTGGATGGCCATGGCGGCGTGCTGGCGGCCCGCTCCAGCGGGGAGGGGATGCGCGCCTGCCTGCCCGACCGCTTCGAGGCGGTGATGGAGGCGCATCTTTCGGCACTGGGTGCGGCGCCCGACCTGCCGGTGGTGGTCGCCGGCATGGCCGGCGCCCGCGGTGCCTGGCGTGAGGCGGCCTATCGCGACACGCCCGCCGCGCTCGACACGCTCCATGCCCATGCAGTGCGCGTCGAAGGGGCAGGGCGCGACGTGCGCATTCTGCCCGGTGTCTGTCAGCGCGAGGCGGGCAGGGAAGACGTGATGCGCGGCGAGGAAACGCAACTTGCCGGCGCCGTGGCGCAGGGCCAGCGCTCCGGCCTGTTCTGCATGCCGGGCACCCATTCCAAGTGGGTGCGTGTCGAGGATGGCCGGCTTCTCGCCTTTACCACCTTCATGACCGGCGAGCTTTTCGCCCTGATGAGCGAGCATTCCATCCTGCGCGACATGCTGGGACAGGACGGCGGCAGCCCGCATTCCCCCGATTTCCGCGCCGCCGTGGAGGAGCTCCAGGCCGACGGCGCGGGACTGACCGGAAAGCTCTTCTCGATCCGTGCCGCCAGCCTGCTGGGCAGGGCGCCGGCGGACCCGCGGGCGCGCCTTTCGGGCCTTCTCGTCGGGGCGGAGATTGCCGCCGCCCGCGGCATGATCGGGGATGAGACGGCCGTCGTGCTGGTGGGCGGCGGTGTCCAGGGCGCGGCCTACGAGGCCGCGCTTGCTGCGGCCGGGATCGCCTGCCGCACCATGGATGGCGAAAGCCTGGTGCGCCGGGGCCTGTTCAACGCCGCAACGGCGCTGTGGCCGGAAAGGAGAACAGCATGAATCGCATCGCCTGGCCGAAGCTTACCCGCGATCTGGTGGCCATTCTGCGCGGACTGAGGCCCGAGGAGGCGCCGGCCATCGTCGGCGCCCTGGTCGAGGCGGGTTTTGAGGCCATCGAGGTGCCGCTCAATTCGCCCGATCCCTTCCGTTCCATCGAGGCGGCGCGCCGGCTGGCGCCCGAGGGCGTGCTCATTGGTGCGGGCACCGTGCTTTCTGTGGAGGAGGTGGATCGCCTGAACGATGCCGGGGGCAATCTGCTGGTCAGCCCCAATGTCGATCCGGCGGTGATCGCCCGCGCCGGCCGGCACGGCATGATCACCATGCCCGGCGTCTTCTCGCCCACCGAGGCGCTTGCCGCCGTATCGGCCGGGGCCTCCGCGCTCAAGTTCTTTCCCGCCTCCGTGCTCGGCCCCAAGGGCATCAAGGCCATCATGGCCGTATTGCCCGACGGGGTGCCGGTGGGCGCGGTTGGCGGCGTTTCCGAGCGCGATTTCGTCGCCTATGCAGCCGTAGGCGTGCGCACCTTCGGCCTCGGGTCGAGCCTCTACAGGCCGGCCGCGGATGCCGCCGAAGTCGCCACAAGGGCCCGCGCCGCGGTTGCCGCTTACGACGCCGTGTTCGGCGGCTGATCTTGCTTTGCGAAACGGGAACGGCGCTGTTGACGTCGTTTGGTTTTTGCGGCACATTCCTAAAACGTTTTAGAAGACGATCGAACAAGATCTAAAACGTTTTGGCCTGGAAACGGCCAATCGGGGAGGAATGTTTGCGTCGCAGGAGCACGCTCAAGGAGCTGGCAGCCGCGCTCGACCTTTCGGTCGCCACGGTGTCGCGCGCGCTGGGCGGCTATGAGGACATTGCCGTGGAGACCCGCCGCCGCGTGGCCGAGAAGGCCCGCGAGATGGGATACGTGCCCAACATGGCCGGCCGCATGCTGGTCTCCGGCAAGAGCGGTTTCGTCGGGCTGGTTCTGCCCATTCGCGGGCCGAACTTCGTCGATTCCTTCCTTGGCCAGTTCGTGACCGGGCTGGGCGAGGGGCTGGTGGCCAAGGGTGTGGACCTGATGATCGCCACCGCGTCGGCCGGCCAGTCGGAGCTTGAGGTTCTGGAGCGCCTCGTTCATTCCGGCCGTGTCGACGGCGTGGTGCTGACGCGCATCGCGGAGAAGGACGAGCGCGTCGCCTTCCTGATGGAGAAGCGCTTTCCCTTCGTCCTGCACGGGCGGCTTTCCGACGAGGATGCGCCCTATAGCTGGCTCGACACCAGCGGCGAGGCAGCCTTCCTGCAGGCATTCCGTTGTCTTTATTCGCTGGGCCACCGGCATTTCGGTCTCGTGACGATCAGCGACAGCATGACCTTCCGCCGCCACCGCGAATCGGGGCTCGAAGCGGGCATAGCCGAGATCGGCGACCCCACGGTGCGGCTGGCGATTGCGCGGTCGCCGCGCTTTGACGACGACGCGCATCGCGCCGCCATCCGCCGCATGCTGTCTGCGCCGGAGCGTCCCACGGCGGTGATCGGCCTGTTCGACGAGCTGGCGCTGATGACGATGCGCGAGGCACAGGCCATGGGCCTTCGCGTGCCGGAGGATCTTTCGGTCGTCGGTTTCGACAACGTTCCCGCGGCGGGCTTTTCCTCGCCCGGCCTGACGACCTTCGACCAGGCGACGCGCGAGAGCGGGCGCGAGATCGCCGACATGTTGACCCGTCTGATCGAGGACGGGCGAAGCGGGCCGCTGTCGAGTCTCAAGGTGCCCCGCTTCATAGAGCGCGGCAGCCATGGGCCGGCACCGTCGCCGGCAGGCGGCCGCCCGCGCATCAGGCAAGTCTAGAAAGGGAGAGAGACGATGAAGAAACCCACGATGAAGAGGCTGGCAAGCGCGCTGCTTGCAGGCGGCACGCTTGCCGCGATGGCAGGAAGCGCACAGGCCGACATCCTGTTCTGGTCCACTCAGGCCAAGCCGGTGGAGGAGACGCAGGCCATGCGTGAGCAGGTGCTTTCGGGCTTCTCGGAGTCGGTCGACTACCAGGCGAGCGATACCGGCCCGTGGCTCACCCGCATCCAGGCGGAGCTGGAGGCCGGGCAGGGCACGATCGGTCTTCTGGGCGGCCTGCACGGCGATTTCACCACCCTGGCGGACAATCTCGTCGATCTGTCCGATGTCGATCTGGGCGGCGTGTCCGTGAACGACACCTTTCAGCAGCTTGGCCGTCTCGGCACCGACGAGCAGAAATATCTGCCCTGGATGCAGGCCACCTACATCATGGCGGCCAACCGCAAGGCGCTCGACTATCTGCCCGAGGGCGCCGACATCAACGCGCTCACCTATGACGAGCTGATCGCCTGGATGAAGACGCTTGCCGAGGAGACCGGCGGGCCGAAGTTCGGCTTTCCTGCCGGGCCGAAGGGGCTCAAGCACCGCTTCTTCCAGGGCTATCTCTATCCCTCCTACACCGACTCCATGGTCACCAAGTTCCGCTCTGCAGAGGCGGAGGAAGCCTGGAACAAGTTCAAGGAGCTGTGGGCCTACACCAACCCCGCTTCCACCAGCTTCGCCTTCATGCAGGAGCAGCTTCTGACCGAGGAGGTGTGGGTGGCCTTCGACCACACGGCACGGCTGGCCGAAGCCTTCAACCAACGGCCGGACGACTTCGTCGCCTTCCCGGCGCCTGCCGGCCCGACGGGGCGCGGCTTCATGCCGGTGGTGGCCGGTGTGGCCGTGCCCGAGACGGCGCCGGACATGGAAAAGGCGAAGGCGCTCGCCGCCTACATGCTGAAGCCCGAGACGCAGATCGCCACGCTGAGGGCCACCAACTTCTTCCCCGTCGTCGATGTCGAACTGCCGGACGACATGCCGGCGGCCGTCAGGATCTCGGGCGCCGCCATTGCGGCCATGTCGGGGGCCGAGGATGCCAATCCCGGCCTGCTCCCCATGGGGCTGGGCGACCTCGGCGGCAAGTTCAACCAGGTCTATAACGACACGTTCGAGCGCATCGTGCTGGCGGGCCAGGATGTGCGCGCCGTGCTCGACGATCAGGCCGAGGCGCTGCGCGCCATCATGGAGGAGGCGGGCGCGCCCTGCTGGGCGCCCGACGAGCCTTCCGAGGGTGCCTGCCCGGTCGAATAAGGCTTCTGAAGCCTCCCGCCCGGCTGCAGGTCGGGCGGGGTTTGCACCGATGTCCCGGAGGTGAGCGCACCCCGCCTGCTGCCGCCGACGCCTTGAGATGACGGTGGCAGCAGGGGCCGGTGCCCGCCCCAGCGCTGGGACCTGAGACAAGGGACCGAGGAATGGAACAGCGCTCGCTGCCCTATCTGCTGCTTCTGCCGGCCACGCTCTTCCTGTGCGTGTTCTTCATCTATCCTTTTCTGCTGGTCGCCTGGCAGGCGGTCTCGCAGGATGGCAGCTTCACGCTCGAGCACTTCCGCACCATGGCCGACCACTGGAAGTTCTCCACCGCCTTCTGGAATACCATCCTTCTGGCGATGGCGGTGGTGCCACTGCAGCTTGCGCTGGCATTGTTGATGGCGACGCTGGTCACCCGCATGGGGGCGGGCCGCGACGTCATCCTCTACATCTGGACGATCCCGCTCGGCATCTCGGATCTGGCCGCCGGCATCATCTGGCTCGCCATCTTCGAGCAGACGGGTTTCCTGAACAGCATCCTCTCGAGCCTCGGCCTGATCGACCAGCCGACCACCTGGCTCGGCTATCAGGACAAGGCAACCATCTTCATCGCCGTCGTGCTGGCCGAGCTGTGGCGCGCGACGGCCATCGTGCTCGTCATCCTGGTGGCCGGCATGGGGCTGATCCCGAAGGAGTATTACGAGGCTGCGGAGGTTTTCGGCGCCGGCCCGTGGAAGCGCTTCGTGCGCATCACCCTGCCGCTGCTGCGGCCCAGCATCCAGACCGCGCTCATCCTGCGCACCATCCTCGCCTTCGAGGTGTTTGCGGTGGTGGCGGCCCTCGGCGGCACGAACCTGCCGGTGCTGATGGGCGAGACCTATGTCTGGCAGTTCGATCTGCAGGACAGGCATGTGGCGGCGGCCTATGCGCTGGTCATCCTCGCCATCTCCATCGCCTTCACTCTGGTCTTCCTGCGCACGCTGCGCGTACCCAAGGAGGCTCGGATATGACCACCGCCACCGCAACCGCCGCCGCGACGGCGGCCGACATCCGCAGGCCGGCGCGGCTTCTCTTCGCTGCCACGATCGTGTTGCTGTGCGCCTGGGTGCTCGCACCCATCTATCTGCTGACGGTCAACGCGCTGTCCTCGCCCGATCAGGTGAACGCCTTCCCCAAGAGCTTCGTGCCCGGCTTCGAGATGGGCAGCATCACCTTCTTCCTGCAGTTCGGCGGCGTTCTCAGGGCGCTCTTCAACTCCATTCTGGTGGCCGGCATCACCATGGTGCTGGCCATCGGGCTGGGCGCGCCGGCGGGCTACGCGCTGTCACGCTTCGAGTTTCGGGGCAAGGGCACCTTCCGCATCATGGTGCTGATGACCCGTGCCTTCCCCCTGCCGCTGCTTGCCCTGCCGCTGGCGGTCATGTTCATCCGCACCGGGCTCGACGACACGGCCATCGGCCTGGCGATCGTGCACACCACGCTGGCGCTGCCCTTTGCCGTGCTCATCACCTTCTCGCTTTTTTCCGGCATCCCCGTGGAGCTGGAAGAAGCGGCCTGGACGCTCGGCTGCACGCGGCTGCAGGCGTTCTACAAGGTGGTGCTGCCGCTCGTTCTTCCGGGCATCGCCGCATCGGCCGTCTTCGCCTTCGTCATTTCCTGGAACGAGGTGTTCGCCGCTGCCGTGCTGACCATCGAGAACCGCACGCTGACCGCGTTCCTCCTGCAGAATCTCGATGTCTCGCCGCTCCACCTGAAGTTTGCCGGCGGCGCCGTCCTCGTCGTGCCGGCGCTGATCTTCATCTTCGCCGTGCGCAAATATCTCTTCGCCATGTGGGGCATCGCCAACCGATAGGGGAGCTTGAAACCATGGCCGAAATCTCCATCAGAAACGTCGCCAAGCGCTTCGGCGACTTCACCGCCCTCCACTCCATCGACCTTACCGTCGAGGATCAGGAGTTCATGGTGCTGCTCGGCGCCTCCGGCTGCGGAAAGACCACGCTCCTGCGCATCATCGCGGGGCTGGAGACGCCGAGCCAGGGCGAGGTGTGGATCGGCGGGCGGCGCGTCGACCATCTGCCGCCCCGCCAGCGCGGCATCGCCATGGTGTTTCAGAACTACGCGATCTTTCCCCACCTCACCGTGTTCGAGAACATCGCCTTCGGGCTGAGGATGCAGAAGCTGCCGCAGGCCGAGATCGACCGTCGCGTCACGCGCACGGCGGAGCTCATGCATATCGGCCAGCTTCTCAAGCGCTACTCCGGCCAGCTTTCGGGCGGCCAGCGCCAGCGCGTGGCCGTGGCCCGGGCGCTGGCCATGGAGCCGGACGTGATCCTGATGGATGAGCCGCTGTCCAATCTCGATGCCTTGCTCCGGCTCGAAATGCGTGCCGAGCTGAAGGGCGTGCTGGCCGAAAGCAAGACCACGACCATCTATGTGACCCACGATCAGGTGGAGGCGATGAGCCTGGCAGACCGCATTGCCGTGATGAACCAGGGCAGGATCGTGCAGGCTGCGGAGCCCATCGAGGTGTACCGCAACCCGGCGGCGCGCTTCGTCGGCTCCTTCATCGGCAATCCGCCGATGAACTTCCTGCCCGCCAGGAAGGCCGACAACGGCTCCTGGCAGGTGGCGGGGGTGCGCTTCGACGGCCCGCAGGCCGAGCGCGAGGAAATCGCCTTCGCGATCCGACCCGAGGACCTGCATCCGGCGGAGGACGGCCTGCCGGCCAAGGTGCGCGTCGTCGAGCCGCTGGGCCCGCATGTGCTGGCCACCTGCGAGGTGGAAGGCCATCTCTTCCGCGCCGTGCTGGACAGCGATATACGGCTCAGGCGCGGCGACACGGTCAAGCTGGCGCCCATGCCGCAGCGCATCCGCTGGTTCGACCCCGAAAGCGAAGAATCCCTGCAACCCCATCGATAGAGCGTGACATGAATCGAGAACACCGCGCGCGCCTTGCCAGTCAGGCGGCGCAAATCCTGCGTGAGAACGACCGCGGCGCCTATACGGTGCCCACCAAGGGCCTCTATCCCTTTCAGTGGAACTGGGACTCCTGCCTGACCGCACTGGGCTTTGCCTCCTTCGACGAGGACCGGGCCTGGCGGGAGATGGAGACCCTGTTCGCCCACCAGTGGCCGGACGGCATGGTGCCGCACATCGTCTTCCACCAGGAGGACGAGGGCTATTTCCCCGGACCGGAGGTGTGGCAGACCGAGCGTCCGGTGCCCACCTCGGGCATCACCCAGCCGCCGGTGGCGGGCTTTGCCGCCCGGCGCATCCATGAGCGCTCGGCCGACAAGGCGGAAAGTGCCCGGCGCGCGGCCGCTCTGGTGAAGAAGATCGACCGCTGGCACGCCTTCCTCTACACCGCGCGCGACCCACGCCGCGAGGGGCTGGTGGCCATCATCCACCCCTGGGAGTCGGGGCGCGACAACGCGGTCGATTGGGACGAGCCCTTCCGCCGTGTGCCGCATGAGGGCATTGCCCCCTACCGGCGGCGCGATGTGGAGCACGCTGACCCCGCCCACCGGCCGACCAAGGAGCAGTATGACCGCTATCTCTGGCTGCTCGAACATTTCCGCCACCACGGCTGGGACAACGAGCTGCTGCACGATGTTTCGCCCTTCCGCGTCGTCGATCCGGGCTTCAATGCCATCCTTATCCGCTCCTGTGCCGATCTTGCCGCGCTGGCGGAGGAACTCGGGATGGACGCGATCGCCCGCGCCAACCGGGCGCGCGCCGAGAAGGGGCTGAAGGCGCTGGAAAGGCTGTGGAGCGAAGCCCATGGCCAGTATCTGTGCCTCGACCGCACGACGGACGCGCTTATCGACAGCCCGTCCGTGGGCGGGCTCATCCCGCTGCTTGCCGCGATTCCCGAGGTGCGCGCCCGCGCGCTGGGCAGCCGCATCGAGGCGCTTGGCGCGCGTTGCCGCTTTGTGGTGCCGAGCCATGATCCGGCCGACCCGCGTTTCGATGCCAAGCGCTACTGGCGCGGGCCGGCCTGGCTCATCGTCAACTATCTGATTGCCGACGGGCTTGTGGCCGCCGGCATGGATCGGGTGGCCGAGGCGATCCGCGCTTCCAGCCTGGAGCTCATCGAGAAAGGTGGCTTTGCCGAATATTACGATCCCATGACGGGCGAGCCCTGCGGCGGCAACCGGTTCACCTGGACGGCAGCCATGGTGCTGGAGTTCCTGAACGGCGCGGCGCGCCAGCCGGCGCCTGCCTGAGCCCGCGAGGTTCAGAAACCGAACAGCTCGGCCGGGTTGTCCACCAGAACCCTCTGGTGGTGCTCCCGCGGCACCCAGCCGAGCACCGTGTCGAGGAGCACGGCATCGTCCGGGTAGTCGGCGGTGCGTCTGACGAGGTTGTGCGGCCAGTTGGTGCCCCAGATGATGCGCTCGGGCGCGTGGGCCGCCATTTCCCGCGCCACGGCGGCGATGTCCTCGTAGTGCGGCGGGCCCGCGCGCGAGGACTCGTAGCAGCCGGCGAACTTGAACCAGCAGTTGCCCCGGTCGATCAGGCGTTTCAGCGCCGCAATCTCGGGCGATGACGGGGCGACGCCGGAGAAGAACTTGCCGTGGTGGTCGATGATGAAGCGGCTCTGGAGCCTTTCGAGCCGCGGCAGGTGGTCGAGCAGGCGGCTGCCGTCGAACTGCACGGCAAGGCACCAGCCGAAGGCGCGGGCACGGGCTTCCACGGCCTCCAGCGCCTCCAGCCCCACCGCGCCGCCTGGCAGATCCATGATGCGCGCGCCCCGCACGCCGGCAGCGGCGAGCCGTTCCATCTCCGCGTCCGGTGTCTGGCCTGTAATCACCGCCACGCCACGCGCCACAGACCCCATTTCCGCAAGGCAGGCCAGGAGATTGGCATTGTCGGCCTGGTGGGCGTTGCCCTGGGTGATGACCACGCGCTCGATGCCGAGCCACGCCATCACCTTGCGATAGGCGTCGGGGCCGGGCAAGCCCTCCGGCAGGTCCGGCCCGCCGGGCAGGGCGGGAAAGCCTGGCAGATACATGTGCATCTGCGTATCGGTGGCGCCGGTCGGCATCGGCGTCCGGGGTCTTGCGCCCGACAGCTTCCGTTTGATCACCTCAAGCCTCTTTCAGCGCGAACTGCGCGAGCGTCGCCCGCTCGATCTCGATGCCGAGACCGGGGCCGTCGGGGATGCGCACGACACCGTTTTCGTGTTCCAGCGGCGTCTTGACCACGGCCTGCCGGAAGGGGTTCTCCGTGCGGTCGAATTCCAGGATGGGCTCCATGGGTTCGGGCCGCGGCGGATTGGGGGCAAGCGCGGCCATGAACTGAAGGCTGGCCGCAATCTGCACCGCCGTCCCCCACACGTGGGGGACGAGCCGCACGCCGTGCATGGCGGCCAGATCGGCGATGCGGCGCATCTCCGTGAAGCCGCCGGTGCCGCAGATGTCCGGCTGCACGATGTCGACAGCGCGGCTGGCGATGGGCTCGGCCATGCCATAGCGGCCGTGCCACGTCTCGCCGCCGGCCACCGGGATCGGCTGGCCGGCGCGCACGGCGCGATAGGCGTCGAGCTGCTCGGGCAGCACCGGCTCCTCGAACCAGTCGATGCCGTAGGGCGCGGCGCGCCTGCCCAGCTCCACCGCCTCCAGCACGTCGTAGCCGTGATTGGCGTCGATCATCAGGCGCATGTCCGGCCCGATGGCGGCGCGCACCGCCTCGATCACCTTCAGGTCTTCCTCGACCCCGAAGCCGATCTTGATCTTGACCGCGTGGAAGCCTTCCTCGCGGTATCCGGCCACCTCGCGCGCCACGCTTTCCACCCGGTCCACGCCCTCCAGGCGAAAGGAGCCGGTGGCATAGGCTCGCACGCTCTCGCGGAAGCGCCCGCCGAGCAGAAGAGATATGGGCACGCCGAAGCGCTTGCCCTTGATGTCCCACAGGGCGATGTCGATGCCGGAAAGGGCGGTCACGGTCAGCCCTCGCTGGCCCTGGTCGCGCAGCAGGTTGTAAAGCTCCAGCCAGATCTTTTCCGTCTCCAGCGGATTGCGGCCGATCAGCGCCTGTGCATAGGCCCGCACCACCGCCGCATTGGGAAGCGCCGGGCCGAGGCATTCGCCCCAGCCCGTGGTGCCGTCCTCGCAGACAATCTCCACAAGGCAGTGCTGGCGCCGGTCGAAACGCATGGAAGCGCTCTGGAAGGCGCGGTCCAGCCGGTGCTCCAGAACATGGGTGCGGACGTCTGCAATCTTCATGGCTTGTAGCGCGCCACCAGCGCCTCCAGCATGGCCGTCTCCTCCGCCGTCAGATCGGTCAGGGGCGGGCGCACGGGCCCAGCCGCGAAGCCCATGATGCGCACGCCGGCCTTGATCGCCGAAACGGCATAGCCCGCCCCGCGGTCGCGGATCGCCATGAAAGGATAGAAGAACTCGTTGAGGATGCGAAGGGTCGTCCCGCGCTCGCCGGCGCGCAGCGCGGCGTAGAACTCCTGCGCCAGCGCGGGCACGAAGTTGAAGACCGCCGAGGAATAGGTGGAAAAGCCGGCGCCCAGATAGGCTTCGGCGAAGAGCTCGGCCGTCGGCATGCCGCCCAGATAGCTGAGCCTGTCGCCCATCTTCGCCGTGATCTCGCGAACGAGCCCGATGTCGCCCGAACCGTCCTTGAAGCCGACGAGATTGGGGCATTCCTCGCACAGCCGCGCCAGCGTGTCGGGCTTGAGAATGGAGTTGTTGCGGTTGTAGACCACGACGCCGATGGACACGGCCTCGCACACCGCCTTCACGTGGCTGTAAAGCCCCTCCTGGCCGGCCTCGATCAGATAGTGCGGCAACAGCAGGATGCCGTCGGCGCCTGCAGCCTCCGCCGCCCTGGCGATCTCCACCGCCATGCGCGTGCCGTAGCCGCAGCCGGAAACGATGGGCGTCTCACCCGCCGCCTGCTTGGCCGCGCGGACCACGGTCGGCACCTCCTCGGGCGCCAGCGAAAAGAATTCCCCGGTGCCGCCGGCGGCAAAAAGCACGCTCGCCCCGAAGCCCGAAAGCCAGGAGACGTGCTCCCGATAGGGACGGCCGTTGAAGTCGCCATCGGCATCGAACGCCGTCACGGGAAAGGACAGAAGGCCGGCGGCAAGCGCCGACTTCAGCTCAAGGGGGTCCATGGTCTTGTATGTTCCTGTGCTGCGGATCTCGCGTGGATGATACGGCTTATCATATATCTGTCAACAGATGTATGATGTATTGCACAGGCGGCAGGTGCCGTCACCCCTGCGGGCGGAGCCGCGCCCGATAGCGCTGCTGGCTGCCGATCAGATGCACACGCATGGCCTGGCGGGCTGCGTCCTCGTCGCGCGCGGAGACGGCCTCGGCGATTCGCCGGTGCTCCTCCTGGATCTGCAGGAGATATTCCTTCGTCGCCGTCTCGCGGCCCGGCTGCAGCATGGCGCGGGGGATGGCGCTGGGCCCGAGGAGCTCCAGAAACTCGCGGAAACGCGGATTGTTCGTGGCGTCCGCGATGGCCAGATGGAAGGCGCGGTCGGCCTCCAGCGTGGGCCGCCCCTCGGCGATCAGGGCATTGATGTCGTCATAGCGCTCCATGATCGCCTCTTCCTGCGCGGGCGAGCGCCGCTGAGCGGCAAGCGCCGCCGCCTCTATCTCGACGGCTGCGCGCAACTCCAGGATTTCGATGATGGAGGAGATGCGCGCCGTATCCGCAAGCGGGAAGGGCGAGCCGCCGGCCGGCCGGTTGTTGCGCACGAAGACGCCAGCGCCCTGCCGCGGCTCCACCATGTTCTCGTAGCGCAGCGCGGCAATCGCCTCGCGCACCACAGTGCGGCTGACGGCATAGTGGCGCGTCAGCTCGGCCTCGCTGGGCAGTTTCTCGCCCACGGACAGCTCCCCCTCGACGATGCGGCGGCGCAGGTCGTCGCTGACCTTGCTGACAAGGCTGACACGCCCTTCGCGCCGGTGTTCGGCAGCTTCCTCGGCCATCCCCAACCTCTCCCTTCCAAGCCGCAGCATGATTGCACGCCGGCGTGCGTGCCTGTCAACGCGCGGCCTGTCCGATGCATATTGACGCAGCATCTGAAGAGATATTATAAGACAAAAAGGATATATGACAAATATTCCGACTGGGAGGAAACACCATGCACATCAGGACATCCCTGCGCGCTGCGCTCGCCGGTGCGGCCCTTTTCGCCTTTGCCGGCACCGCTGCCGCCGTCGATTGGCGCGGCTGGAACATTCACCCGGAAGGCTATCCCAACACCGTGGCCATGGAACAGTTCGCCGAGGAGGTGGCCGAGAAGACGGAAGGGCGCATCAATCCCACCGTCTACAATGGCGGCGTTCTGGGTGCCCAGCCGGATGCCATCGAGCAGACGCGCAACGGCGCGCTTGACTTCGCCAACTTCAACATGGGCCCGATGGGGCCGATCGTGCCGGCCACCAATGTGCTGTCGTTGCCCTTTCTGTTCGACAGCGTGGAGCACATGCACAAGGTGATGGACGGCGAGATCGGCCAGCGCTTTTCCGACGCGCTTTCCGAATACGGGCTGGTGGCCCTTTCGTGGTTCGATTCGGGCTCGCGCAGCTTCTACAACACCAAGAAGCCCATCAAGACGCCGCAGGATGTGGAGGGGCTGAAGATCCGCGTGATGAACAACGATCTCTACGTGCAGATGGTCGACGCGCTGGGCGGCAACGCCACGCCCATGGCCTATGGCGAGGTCTTCCAGTCGCTGAAGACGGGCGTCATCGACGGGGCGGAGAACAACTATCCCTCCTTCGAGTCGAGCAACCACTACGAGGCGGCGAAATACTACTCCATCACCGACCATCTCATCATTCCCGAATGTCTGTGCATCGCAAAGGCAAGCTGGGACGAGCTGACGCCTCAGGATCAGGAGATCGTGCGCCAGGCCGCCGTCAGGGCCGCCGAGACGCAGCGCCAGCTCTGGGCAGAACGCTCCAAGGCAAGCCGCGAGAAGGTCGAGGCGGCGGGCGTGATCGTCAACGAGGTCGAGGACAAGGCGATGTTCCAGGCGGCGATGCAGCCGCTCTATGAGACCTTCGTCCAGGAGAATCCCGATCTGGAGCCGCTGATTATGGCCATCCGCGAGACGAAATAGGGCAGGCGGCGTCTTGGGGCCGGCGCGGCGATGCCGGCCCCCCGCGCATGGTTCAAGGGGCGCATCATGCAGGAAGAGGATGAGCGGGCCGGCACGCCGGCCACGGCGGAGCGGCTCCTCGACGGTCTGTCCGATCTGTGCCTGCGCGTCGCCGGCGTGCTTCTCGTCGTGCTGATTGCCATCTTCGGCTGGCTGGTCTTCGGCCGCTACGTGCTCAACAGCACGCCCACCTGGGTCGAGCAGGCGGCCCTCATCCTCGTCCTCTACATCACCTTCCTGGGCGCGGCGGTGGGTGTGCACCGCGGCACGCATCTGAGCATCGACTTCATCCGCGAGGCCATGCCGGAGGGACCGCGCGCGGCGCTGCATCTGATAAGCGACGTGGCCCTCATCGCCTTCGGCGCCTTCATGGCCTGGCAGGGGTGGCATCTGGTGGCCACGAACCTGAACCGCAAGGTGCCCCTGCTCGGCCTGTCGGAAAGCTGGCGTGCCGCGCCGCTCATCATCTGTGGCGTGCTGATGGTTCTCTTCGTCTCCGCTGGCCTCTACCGGCGCCTGCGTGCGCCCGGACGCTAGGGCATTTTGCAGCCAGATGGAATCATCTGGCGTCGCAAAAATGTAGCAAAAACAGATAGATGGACCGGATCAGCGTTTCAATGAAACGATGAGCCGGTCTAGAAAGGGCGCACCTTTATGGGTCTTCTCATCCTCTTCGGCCTCTTCTTCGGCCTGATGATCGCCGGCGTGCCGGTGGCTTTCGCCCTGGGGGCGGCGGCGGTCGCCGGCTTTCTCTACGAGGGGCTGCCGCTGTTCGTGGCCTTCCAGCGCATCCTTTCCGGCATCTCGGTCTTCTCGCTTCTGGCGATCCCCTTCTTCATCTTCGCCGGCGAATTGATGATGCAGGGCGGCATCGCCGCCCGGCTCGTGCGCCTGGCGGCCGCGGCCGTCGGCGCCATGCGCGGCGGGCTGGGGGTCGTCAACGTCGCCTCCTCGATGCTCTTCGGCGGCATTTCGGGCTCGGCGGTGGCCGATACGTCCGCCCTGGGCTCCATTCTCATGCCGGTGATGAAGGAGAAGGGCTATGCGCCCGACTACAATGTGAACGTAACCGTCACCTCCTCCATCGCCGGCATCGTCATCCCGCCCAGCCACAACATGATCCTGTTTGCGGTGGCCGCCGGCGGCGTTTCGATCTCCAAGCTTTTCATCGCAGGCATCGTGCCGGGCATCCTCATGTGCCTTTGCCTGGCCATTGCCGCCTATCTGGTGGCCGTGCGGCGCGGCTATGGCGGGGAGGAGTTTCCCGGCTGGGCGGTTCTGGCCTCCAGCTTCGTCTATGCCATTCCCGGGCTTTTTACGGCCGTCATCATCGTTGGCGGCGTGCTCTCGGGCGTCATGACCGTCACCGAGTCGGGCGCCTTCGGCGCCATCTATGCCATCGCCGTCACGGCGCTCGTCTACCGCGAGCTGACATGGGAGAACTTCAAGAAGGCGGTGCTGAAATCGGTCGTCACCACCTCGCTGGTGATGATCCTGGTCGGTTGCGCTTCCGCATTCGCCTATCTGCTCACGCTCTACCGCGTGCCCGAGCTGCTCGCCGGCGCGCTCACATTCGTCTCCGACAATCCGATCGTCATCCTGCTCATGCTCAACCTCATCCTGCTGGCCCTGGGCATGATCATGGACATGGCGGCGCTCATTCTCATCTGCACGCCCATCTTCCTGCCCGTCGCTGTCTCCATCGGTGTCGATCCGGTGCAGTTCGGCATCATCATGATGATGAATTTGGGCCTCGGCCTGTGCACGCCGCCGGTGGGCGCCTGCCTGTTCGTGGGCTGCGTGGTGGGCGGGGTCAAGATCCAGGACGCGGTGAGGACCATCTGGCCCTTCTATCTGGCCATCCTGGTCGCCCTGCTGTTGACGACGTATGTTCCCGCCATATCCATGACCCTTCCGAACATGCTGCAATGAGAGTGCCCATGCTGAAGCGACTTCTCATCACCGGCGCCGGCGGCGGACTGGGCAGGATGGCGCGCCAGCGCCTTGCCCATCTCGCCGAAACCCTGCGCGTCTCCGACATTGCCGATCTCGGCCCCGCCGGTGCCGGGGAGGAGGTGGTGCAATGCGACCTCGGCGACAAGCGCGCGGTGGAGAGCCTCGTCGAGGGCTGCGACGGCATCGTGCACCTGGGCGGCCAGTCGGTGGAGGACAGGTTCTCCGTCATCGCCAACGCCAACATCCATGGCGTCTTTCATGTCTACGAGGCGGCGCGCAGGCATGGCTGCAACCGCATCTTCCTTGCCAGCTCCAACCATGTGGTCGGCCTCTACCGCCAGGACCAGTATCTGGACCACACGGCGGTGCCCATGCCCGACACGCTCTACGGCCTGTCCAAGCATTTCGCCGAGGGGCTGGCGCGGATGTACCATCACCGCTTCGGCATCGAGACGGCGATCGTGCGCATCGGCTCATGTTTTCCCAGGCCCGTCGACCGGCGCATGCTCGCCACCTGGCTCAGCCCCGACGATTTCGTCTCCCTGGTCGAGCGCGTCTTCGCCGTGCCGCGCCTTGGCTGCCCGGTCATCTACGGCATTTCCGACAACGACGACCGCTGGTGGGACAACAGCCATGTCGGCTATCTCGGCTGGCGGCCGAAGGACAATTCGGCCGTCTATCGCGAAGAGGTCTGTGCGAAGGCCCCGCCGCCGGCGAAGGACTCGGTGGAGGCGCTCTATCAGGGCGGCCTGTTCGTGGCCGAACCGATCCGGGAGGAATAGCCGGCGCCTGCGCCGGCGCCGGGCACAAGCGGCAAACCCAGGGCACGAGGAGCGTTCACGATGACGACGCAGACCCGCCATCCGGTTCACCCGGATTTTGCAAGAACCATGACGAGCGCGCAGCTGCGCGAGCATTTCCTCATTGAGGATCTGTTCCGCCGCGGCGAGGCGCGCCTCGTCTATTCCCACCACGACCGCATGATCGTCGGCGGCGTCGCGCCGGTAGGTGCGACCGTCGAGATCTCGCACGTGCCGCAGACGGGCACGGAAAGCCTGCTCGACCGCCGCGAGGTGGGCATTGCCTGTGTGCAGGGTGCCGGTGAGGTGCGCGCTGCGGGCCAGGCACACGCCATGGCCGATGGCGACATGCTCTATGTCGGCATGGGCGCCGGCCCGCTTTCCTTCTCCGGTGAGGGGGCACGCTTCTACCTCGTCTCCGCGCCAGCCCATCGCGCCTGTCCCACGCGCCATATCCGCATCGAAGATGCCGCGCAGGTGGCGCTTGGCAGCACCGAAAGCTCCAACGAGCGCGTCATCTATCAGTTCATTCACCCCGCGGTTGTGGAGACCTGCCAGCTCGTCATGGGCATGACGCGGCTTGGCAAGGGTTCCGTCTGGAACACCATGCCCGCCCACCTGCACGATCGCCGCTCGGAGGTCTATTTCTACCGCGACCTGGCCGAGGGGCATCGCGTCTTCCATTTCATGGGCGAGCCGCAGGAAACCCGGCATCTCGTCGTGGCCAACCATCAGGCGGTGATCGCGCCGAGCTGGTCGATCCATGCCGGCGCCGGCACCGCCTCCTACAGCTTCATCTGGGCTATGGCCGGCGATAATATCGACTACAAGGATGTGGAGATGGTCGAAATCGGAGAGATGAAATGACGTCCTTCGACCTGTCGGGCCGCCGCGCGTTGGTGACGGGTGCCAATACGGGCATCGGCCAGGGCATCGCGGAGGCGCTGGCAGCGGCCGGTGCGCACGTCGTCTGCGCCGGCCGCTCGTCCATGGACGAAACGCTGGAGCGTATCCGGGCCGCTGGTGGCAGCGCCGAGCCGCTGAAGATGGACCTTTCCGATCCCAGGGCGGCCGCCGGCCTGCTGGAAGGCAAGGCGCGGCGCGGGGAGGGGCTCGACATCCTGGTCAACAATGCCGGCATCATCCGCCGTGCCGATGCGGTGGATTTTCCCGAAAGCGACTGGGATGCGGTGATCGACGTCAACCTCAAGGCCGTCTTCCTGTTGAGCCAGGCCTTCGGCCGCGCCGCGCTGGAGCGCGGTCGCGGCGGGCGCATCGTCAACATCGCTTCGGTCCTTTCCTTCCAGGGGGGCATCCGCGTCGCCTCCTATACGGCGTCGAAGCACGGCGTCCTCGGCCTGACGCGCCTTCTGGCCTGCGAGTGGGCGGCGCACGGCATCAACGTGAACGCGATTGCGCCGGGTTACATCGCCACGGCCAACACCACGGCGCTGCGCGAGGACGAGGCGCGCTATCGCGCCATCCTTGAGCGCATTCCGGCCGGCCGCTGGGGCGAGCCTTCCGATCTCGGCGGTGCTGCGGTGTTCCTCGCCTCCGACGCGGCGCGCTATGTTCACGGCGCGGTGCTGCCGGTGGACGGGGGCTGGCTCGCGCGGTGAGGGGCCAGGGCTATTCCACCCGTTCCACCAGCGGGTAGATCACCTGGCCGTCCTCCTCCCCGCGTGGGAACTTGCCGTCCTGGCTTTCCCTGACCGCCAGCTTGTAGCCGGCGGGGCTCGTGCCGATGTGGCGCTTGAACATGCGGGAAAAATAGTAGGCATCGGAATAGCCCACCAGGGCTGCGGTCTCGCTTACCGAATTGCCGCTGGCCAGCAGATTCATCGCCCGTTCCATACGCTTGAATTCCTGGAACTTTCGCGGTGTCCAGCCGATCTGCCTTCGGAACTCGCGCTTGAAATAGTCTGGGTTGTAGGGCGCGTCCGTGACCACCCGCTCGGCGATTTCCCCGTCCAGCGGGTCCGCGGTGATCCGTGTCGCCGCCAGCATGATGGCAAGCGAGATTCCCTCCGCATTGCCCACGGCGCTGACCGGCGGTGCGTTCCAGGCAATAAAGGCGTCCTCCAGAAATGCAATCAGAATGAACATGAACAGGTGGTGCTGGGTGAGCGTCGTCGACGAAGCGGGCGCGATGTCGCGATAATGGTGCACCAGCGGCTCGATCAGCTCCCAGCGCGAAAAGCGCACCGTCCGGCGAATGCGCATCTGCGCGATCAGGTCGTGCTTGCCGAACAGGTCAAGTGTGAAATGCTGCGCCACGCCCGTATAGGCTTCTCCGGAGGCATGCCAGCCCACGAAGCGACTGCCTGCCGGTATCAGCATGGCATCGCCTGGCGTGAGCGTGTGCGCCTCGTCGTCCACCACATAGCTGCCGCTGCCCGTCAGGCAGATGATGAGGTCGTGCACGCTGTTGGACTTGTCGACGCGCCATGTGCGCGAGTGTTGCATCTTGATGGTCGAGCGCGTCAGCGTGAGCTTCAGGGCGCTCTCGGGAATCCCCGCCAGCACGCCACCTTCATTTTTATCCATCATTTTTTCCAGATTTGTCAATTTCAAACCGGCCTTCGCGGTAGGATACTGGCCCCGTTTGATGCGGCAAGCGCAAAATCTGGTCATTCTGGGAGGAGATGACGGTGCCGCCGGCGGAGTTTGCTCCGCCAGCTCCGTTGTGCGGCGCCGTCCTTTGCAAAAGCATGTATGATTTCGCATATGGCAGGGGGGCTGCTCGCTCCACTTTTGGCCGGCTTCGCCGAAAGGGGGCGCGATGATGGGCGGCGAGAGCAGATATCTGGGGCTGGCCTATGTGGCACCCTATATCGCCGGGCTTTTCGTCTTCACGGCGATCCCGTTCGTTGCCTCTCTCTATCTGAGCTTCACCGACTACAATCTGATGCGTCCGCCACGCTGGGCGGGAATCGACAACTATGTCGAGCTGTTCACGCGCGACCGGACCTTCCGCAAGTCGCTGACGGTGACGCTGCTCTATGTGTTCATGACTGTGCCCTTGAAGCTCGCCTTTGCGCTTTTCATCGCCTACATCCTCAACTACCGCCTGAAGTTCATCAATCTCTTCCGCACCGCCTATTATGTGCCGTCCATACTCGGCGGCTCGATCGCCGTTGCGGTGCTGTGGCGCTACATCTTTGCCGATGCCGGGCTCGTGAACATGCTCATCACGGCCTTTGGCGGCGAGCCGGTCAACTGGTTCGGCGATCCGAGCAATGCCCTCTTCACGATCACGCTCCTGCGTCTGTGGCAGTTCGGCTCGGCGATGGTCATCTTCCTGGCCGCACTTCAGAGCATCGACAAGACGCTCTACGAGGCGGCGGCCATCGATGGCGCGGGCAAGTGGCACACCTTCTTTCACATAACGCTGCCGCTGATCACGCCGGTCATCTTCTTCAACCTCATCATGCAGATGGTCCAGGCCTTTCAGGAGTTCAACGGCCCCTATGTCATCACGGAGGGCGGGCCGCTGAAATCCACCTATCTGCTGCCGCTCTACATCTACGAGGAGGCCTTCAAGAAGTTCGACATGGGCTATGCCTCGGCCATCGCCTGGGTGCTCTTCGTCATCATCATGGTGCTGACACTGATCGCCTTCTGGTCGTCGCGGCACTGGGTCTACTACGCGGGCGACAAGCGGAGCTGACCATGGCAGAGCAGTTCACGGTTCACACCACCACGCCCAGCGAAGCCGAGATCGAGCGGGAGAGGGCGCGCACCCTGGCCGAGGGCCGCCGCAAGCACGCGGTCTCCTCGGCGGTGCGCTACGCCATCCTCGCCGGCGTCGGGTTCTTGATGCTCTATCCGCTCATCTGGCTCATCGGCGCCTCCTTCAAGGAGAACGCGGAGATCTTCGCCAATCCCGGCTTCATTCCCGAGGAGCCGACCCTGGACGGATATATCAAGGGCTGGCAGACCTCGACGCCCTACACCTTCGCTACCTTCTTCTGGAACACCTTCCTGATCATCCTGCCGAAGGTGATCGGCACGGCGATTTCCTGCACGGCGGTGGCCTATGGCTTTGCGCGCTTCGAATTTCCGGGCAAACGCATCCTCTTCGCCACGGTGATTGCCACGCTGCTGCTGCCCAATGTGGTCACACGCATCCCGCAATACCTGCTGTTCCGCGATCTCGGCTGGCTGGACACGTTCCTGCCGCTCTGGGTGCCTTCGGCCTTCGCGGGCGACGCCTTCTTCGTTTTCATGCTCATCCAGTTCCTGCGCGCCATCCCGCGCGACATGGAGGAGGCGGCGCGCGTCGACGGTGCCAACACCTGGCAGACACTGGTGTTCATCGTCGTGCCGATGCTGGCGCCGGCACTCATCTCGGTGTGCCTGTTCCAGTTCATGTGGACCATGAACGACTTTCTGGGACCGCTCATCTATCTTTCCTCGGTCGAGAAGTATCCTGTTTCCCTGGCGCTCAAGCTGTCCATCGACACCACGGAAGCCTTTCAGTGGAACCGCATCCTGGCGATGTCGGTGCTGGCGCTTGTGCCCGCGCTCACCGTGTTCTTCCTGGCCCAGAAATATTTCATCGAGGGCATTTCCACCGGTGGATTGAAAGGTTAGGCGCATGGCCCGCTTGCAGATCAGGAATCTCGAAAAGGTCTATG
Source organism: Chelativorans intermedius (assembly GCF_025398255.1). GTDB lineage: Bacteria > Pseudomonadota > Alphaproteobacteria > Rhizobiales > Rhizobiaceae > Chelativorans > Chelativorans intermedius. Next base: position 192,129 of record NZ_JAODNW010000010.1, read on the forward strand.
GCAATGCCTTCAAGGCGGTCCATGGCATCAGCCTGGACGTGGCGGACGGCGAGTTCATGGTGCTGGTCGGCCCTTCCGGCTGCGCCAAGTCGACCACCCTCAGGATGATCGCGGGGCTCGAAACCGTCACCGGCGGCGAAATCCGCATCGGCGAGCGCATCGTCAACAACCTGCCGCCCGGCCAGCGCGGCGTCTCCATGGTGTTTCAGAACTATGCGCTCTACCCCCACATGAAGGTGCGCAACAATCTGGCCTTCGGGCTGAAGCTGAAGCGCAGGCCGAAGCCGGAAATCGAGGAAGCGACGCGCGCTGTGGCGCGCATTCTGGAAATCGACCCGCTTCTTGAGCGTTTGCCCAAGCAGCTTTCGGGCGGCCAGGCGCAGCGCGTGGCGGTGGGCCGCGCGCTCATCAAGAAGCCGGATGTTTTCCTCTTCGACGAGCCGCTGTCCAATCTCGATGCCAAGCTGCGTGCTTCCATGCGCGTGCGCATCACCGACCTTCACAAGCGGCTGAAGCGCGAAGGCCAGTCCTCCACCGTGGTCTATGTCACCCATGACCAGACGGAAGCCATGACGATGGGCGACCGAATCTGTGTGATGAAGGACGGCCGCATCATGCAGGTGGCCGATCCCGTCACGCTTTACAACCGGCCGGCGAATGCCTTTGTCGCCGGCTTCATAGGCTCGCCGGAGATGAACCTGATCGAGGGCACTCTGGGTGTCGATGGCGGCATCAATCTGTGCGTTGCCGGCCAGACGCTGGCCTTCGGAGAGGCGCTTGGCGCCCGACTCGAGACGCACGGCCGGAGAACCGTTCTCTTCGGCGTGCGCCCGCAGCACCTGCGCATCGCCGCGCCCGATGAGGCCAATGCGCTGGAGGGACATGTCTCTCACATCGAGTTCATGGGCCACGAGGTCTACCTTCATGTCGACATCGCCGGCATCCGGCTCGTCGTCGTCGTGCCCTCCGAGCAGTACCGCCCTGAAGACATCCGCGACGACCGCATCCGCCTCGCCCCGCGCGAGACGGCTGTTCACATCTTCGATCGGGAGACGGAAAGGAACGTCTCCCTCGCGGGCAACGCCTGAAACCGAAGGAAAAACGGGAGGACTGAAATGAAACGGATGATGACAGCGCTGGCCGTGGTCCTGGCCTGCGGCACGGGCGCCGCTGCGGCGGCAGATCTGCGCATGTCCTGGTGGGGAGGCGACAGCCGCCACGCGGCCACGCAGGCCGCACTCAAGGCCTGCGGCGAGAAGCACGGCCACACGATCCAGCCCGAGTTTACCGGCTGGTCGGGCCATCAGGAGAAGGTGGCCACCCAACTCGCCGGTGGCACCGAGGCCGACATCATGCAAATCAACTGGCCTTGGCTGCCGTTGTTCTCGCTGGAAGGCGACGGTTTCGCCGATCTCAAGGCATTTGCGGACATCATCGACCTGAGCCAGTGGTCGAAGGCCCAGCTCGACAGCGCCACGGTAAACGGCAGGCTCAACGGTCTACCGGTCTCCACCACCGGCCGCGTCTTCTTCTTCAACAAGGCCACCTTCGACAAGGCCGGCCTGCCGTTGCCTTCCGACTGGGGCGAGCTGATTGCCGCCGCCGCCGTCTTCAAGGAAAAGCTCGGCGAGGACTATTATCCCTTCGATGCGCAGGGCGGAGACGGGCTGGGCGCGATCCTCAATGTCTCGCTGGTGACGACACAGATGACGGGCAAGGACCTGGTCGATCCCGAGACCAACACCGTCGCCTGGACGCCGGAGGAGCTGCAGAAGGGCATCGAGTTCAACCAGAATCTTGCGGAAAAGGGCGTCATCCGCGGTTGGAAGACGGTCGCGGCCGGCGGCAATGTGAGCCTTTTCGAGCTTCCCGCCTGGTCGGAAGGAAAGATCGCCGGTTCCTATGAATGGGATTCGACCTACAAGAAGTTCAACGATCCCATTGCCGAAGGTTCGCTCGTTCCCGTGGATATCCTGACCGTCGACGGCGCGGTGACGCAGGGCGTCTACCGCAAGCCCTCCATGCTTTTCTCCATCTCGCGCAACAGCGAGAACCCGCGCGCTGCGGCCCAGATCGTCAACTGCCTGTTGAACGAGCCCGAGGGCATCAACGCCCTGGGCGACACGCGCGGTATTCCGGCAAGCCGTATTGCCGCGCAGACGCTGGCCGAAAGCGGCGCGATCGATCCCAATCTGTTGCAGGCGCACAAGATCGTGATGGAAGCCGAGGGTCCCACGGTCTCTCCCTTCAACGAGCATCCTGACGTGCGCGAGATTTTTGCCGACACGCTTGAGGCCGTGGCCTATGGCCAGATCTCGGCGGCCGAAGCGGCGCAGGAGATTGTCGACGGCGTGAACGACGTATTGGCCGGCTTCTGATCCCGCCCGTGGCGGCGGCCTGCGCCGCCGCCTTCCTTTTCTGCCTGTAATTTTCCGATTGGTTGCCGATGATTCAGCGCCATACCGCTCCCCATGTGCCCATTCTTCCGCCCGCCGGCGCATTTCGCCGCGCAGGGGCGGGGACGGCCCCTCCGGCCTTCGGGAGGGTAGGGGCATGATGGAGTATTTCGACAGCTATGCTGCGGCCTATGCGCCCTACAAGGGCGGCGCCTGGTGCTATGAGGATGGCTGCATCTATCGCGGGCTTGCGCAGCTCCATGCGGCCACCGGCGAGAGGCGCTGGCTTGCCCATCTGCAGCGCCTGGTCGACGCGCAGGTCTCGGCCGGTGGAGAGCTGTCGGGCTATTCGGTCGAGGAGTTCAACATCGACCATGTGCTTTCCGGTCGCGCACTCATCTATCTTCACGGTCTGACCGGCGAGGAGAGATATGCCGCCGGCGCCCGGCTGCTTGCAAGGCAGCTTGCCGCCCATCCCAGAACCCGCTCCGGCGTCTATTGGCACAAGAAGATCTATCCCTGGCAGGTATGGCTCGATGGCCTCTACATGGGTCTTCCTTTCCAGATCGAATATGCCCGTATGACGGGCCGGGCGGCGCTCGTCGAGGATGCGCTGATCCAGCTTCGCACGGCGCTCGTCCTCACCCACGAGGAAGCCACCGGGCTGCCTGTCCACGGCTACGACGAAAGCCGCCGCCAGCGATGGGCCGATCCCCGCACCGGCCGCTCGCCCGCCCATTGGGCGCGCGCGCTCGGCTGGCTCGCCATGGCGCTGGTCGACATTGCGGACCTGATCGGCCCAGCGCGCGCGGAGGAGTCGGGCGTGGCGCGGCAGACCACAGCCCTGCTCCAGCGCATCGCTGCTTTTCGCACGCGGGAGGGCATGTGGCTGCAGGTGATCGACCAGCCGAACCTTTCCGGCAACTACGCCGAGAGCTCGGCCACGGCGATGCTGGCCTACGCCTTCATGAAGGCCGGTCGCCTGGGGTTGCTCGACACAGCCGCAGCCATCGGTCGGGAAAGCCTCGCAGCCCTTTCGCATCGCGCCCTGCAAGCGGATCGGCATGGCAGGCTGCGCTTCGGTGGCATCTGCCAGGTGGCCGGGCTCGGCGGTCCATCAGGCAGCTATCGGAACGGCACGCCCGGTTATTATCTGAGCGAACCCGTCGTCGCCGATGATCCCAAGGGGGTGGGCCCGTTGATGATGGCCAGGGCCGAGGCCCTGCGACTCGGCGACATCCGTAAGCATGGGAAGGAGGCGCGGCGCGCCTCCTGATGCGTCAAAGGCGCCGAGCGATCAGGCCACCTGCGGCGGCCCCGGCAATGCCGCCCACCAGCGCGCCGCCGCTGCCGCCGATCGCGTTGCCGGCCACCGCGCCGCCCACACCGCCGGCAGCCGCGCCGGCAATCGTCTTCTCCGTGGTGGAGCAGCCGGCCACGGCAGCCATCATAGCTCCCAGCAGGCAGAAGGTCGCGAGCTTTTTCGTCATGAAAGCCTCACATGCAATCGAGGGAAGATTGCGCATGATCTGTGAGGGCTTCGGTAAAAATTCGGTAAAATTGGTCGGAGTGGCAGGATTCGAACCTGCGACCCCCTCGTCCCGAACGAGGTGCGCTACCAGACTGCGCTACACTCCGCGACCCGACGGCGGGCTTATAGCGGCCACGCCCTTCCTCTGCAAGCCGAAATGCTTTCGCCCACCGGATAAGCCGGCACTCTCCATCTCCACCGCCAAGATTGCGCTTCGCGGGTCGCAGGCCCGCAGGCGCATAGGGGGCGGAAGCGGCAGCGCCGCGCCGGCCGGCGCGTTCGGGGAGGATGGGCCACCCCGACCGTGGCGACGGCTTCGCTCTCCAACCGGAAGTGACTGCCATGTGGATTCTTCCACTGCATGTCACCCTTGGAATCAGAAAGACCCGGACACGCTGTTCACGCACGCTCCGGGCCAATCTGATCTTCCAGGGAAATGGGGCGCTGGATCAATCCGGCGTCCCGCTCCGGCTCTGTCGCGTTGGCCGCCCGGTTTCCAGGGCTTTGCCAGTGATCGCCATCTGCAGCCCGGCCTCAATAGGGGCTCTCCACGTCGCCGGTTTCCACATAGACAGCCTTGATCTGCGAATAGTGGTCGAGGGCGGTGAGGGCATTCTCCCGGCCGATGCCCGAGTTCTTGACGCCGCCAAAGGGAAGCTCCACCGGCGTCAGATTGTAGGCGTTGATCCAGCAGCTTCCCGCCTGCAGCCGGCCGACCACGCGATGGGCCCTCGCCAAGTCGCGGGTAAACACGCCGGCAGCCAGGCCGAACTCCGTGTCGTTGGCGCGCGCGATGGCCTCTTCCTCCGTCTCGAAGGAGAAGACGCACATCACGGGCCCGAAGATCTCCTCACGCGCAATGCGCATGTCGTCGCGCACCTCGGTAAAGATGGTGGGCTCGACGAAGAAACCCTTCTCGAGTCCCTGGAGGCTGGGCACACCACCGCCAAGGTGCAGGTGCGCGCCCTCCTGCCGGCCCGCCTCGATATAGGAGAGAACCCGCTCGCGCTGCGCGGCGGAGATGAGTGGGCCCAGATGCGTCTCCGGGTCGAGCGGATCGCCCAGCCGGATGGCGCGGGTGCGCGCGGTAAGGCGCTCCAGGAAGCGCGCGTAGATGCCCTTCTGCACGAACACGCGGGTGCCGTTGGAGCAGATCTGCCCGGTGGAGTAGAAATTTCCCAGCATCGCGCCGCCGACGGCATTTTCCACGTCCGCATCGTCGAAGACGAGGATGGGCGACTTGCCGCCGAGTTCCATCGTGGCGTGCTTCATCTGGCTGCCGGCAAGGCCCATCACCTTCTTGCCCGTTTCGACCGAGCCGGTGAGCGAGACCTTGGCAACCCCCGGATGGCCGACGAGTGCCGCGCCCACCTCGCCTGCACCCTGCACGACATTGAAGAGCCCGGCGGGCAGGCCGGCCTCGGTGAGGATTTCGGCAAGCGCCAGCGCGGTGAGCGGCGTGTTTTCCGACGGCTTGAAGATCATGGCATTGCCGGCGGCAAGCGCCGGGGCGGCCTTCCATGCGGCGATCTGGATGGGATAGTTCCACGCCCCGATGCCCACGGTCACGCCGAGCGGCTCGCGCCGCGTGTAGCCGAAGGGACCGCCTAGCTCGATATGCTCGCCATTGTAGACGGCGATGGCACAGCCGAAGAACTCCAGCGCATCCGCGGCCGAGGCCGGGTCGGCCACCAGCGTCTCCTGAAGTGCCTTGCCGGTGTCCAGTGTCTCAAGCCGTGCCAGCTCCGCATTGCGCGCGCGCACAAGCTCTGCCGCCTTGCGCAGAATACGCCCGCGCTCCATGGGTTTCATCTGCGCCCAGGCCGGCTGTGCCGCACGCGCGGCCTCGACGGCGAGCTCCACGATGTTGGGCGTGGCCAGATGCAGCCGCGCGATCGTCTCGGCCGTCGCCGGATAGACGACATCGAGGGCAGCCCCCCTTTCGTCCTCCACGAAGGCGCCGTTGATGTAGTGCGATGCTTTGGGCTGGGCGTGCATGGGGTTGTCTTCCTTGGCGTGACGCATGATCCCGGAGGATGGCAGTCTTTTCCGACGCGAATGCGTCCGAAGGCGCGGTCAGCGGTCCGAAACCTGCCAGCGCGGATTGATCCACGGCTCCTGATTGGACGGCGGCAGCAGCGGTCTGCCGAGAATGTGGTCGGCCGCCTTCTCGCCCACCATGATGGAAGGGGCATTGAGGTTGCCGTTGGTGATGCGCGGGAAAACGGAGGAACAGGCTACCCTGAGGCCCTCGACACCGATCACCCTCAGTTCCGGGTCGACCACGCTCATGGGGTCGTCCGGCGCGCCCATGCGGCAGGTGCCGCAGGGGTGATAGGCGCTTTCCACGTGCTCGCGGATGAAGTCGTCGAGCGCCTCGTCGCTGGTCGCCTCCTCGCCCGGCGCGATCTCGCGGCCGCGATAGGGCGCGAAGGCCGGCTGCGAGAAAATCTCGCGCGTCAGCCGGATGCAATGGCGGAAATCGGCCCAGTCTTCCTCATGCGCCATGTAATTGAAGCGGATTTTCGGCGCGGCCCACGGATCGGGGGAGGCAAGGGTGACATTGCCGCGCGACTTCGAGCGCATCGGTCCCACATGGGCCTGGAAACCGTGCGTCTTCGCTGCCGCCTTTCCGTCATAGCGGATGGCGGCAGGCAGGAAGTGATACTGGATGTCGGGATATTCCACCCCCGCGCGCGAGCGCACGAAGGCCGCCGCCTCGAAATGGTTGGAAGCGCCAAGCCCGCTCTTGAAGAACAGCCACTGGGCGCCGATCAGCGCCTTCGACAGCAGCCCCAGGCTGGAATGCAGCGTAATCGGCTGCAGGCACTCCTGCTGGATATAGAGTTCCAGATGGTCCTGCAGGTTCTCGCCGACGCCCGGCCTGTCCGCCACCACAGCGATGCCATGGCGGCGCAGCTCCTGCGCCGGCCCGATGCCGGACAGCTTGAGCAGCTTGGGTGCGTTGATGGCCGATGCGGCGACGATCACTTCACGCCGCGCCTTAACGACTTGAATCGTCTTGTGAGCTTCGATCTCCACGCCCACGGCGCGTTGATTCTCTATCACAACGCGGCGCGCGAAGCCCCTGACAAGACTCACGTTCTGCCGCCTCAGCGCCGGTTTCAGATAGGCATTGGCGGCAGACCACCGGCGGCCGTTGTGAATGGTCTGCTCCATGGCTGCAAAGCCTTCCTGCTTGGCGCCGTTGTAGTCGTCGGTCAGCTCGAACCCCGCCTGGCGGCCCGCCTCGATGAAGGCATCGTACAACGGATTGCGGCGCGGTCCGCGCTGCACATGCAGGGGGCCTTCCCGGCCACGCCAGCCGTCCTCGCCGGCCTTGGCGTTCTCCATGCGCTTGAAATAGGGCAGCACCTCCGCAAAGGACCATCCCCTGGCGCCGGCCTCGGCCCAATGGTCAAAGTCGCGCGCATGGCCGCGCACATAGACCATGCCATTGATGGAGGAGGAGCCGCCGATCACCTTGCCGCGCGGTGTGGCCAGCCGCCGCCCGCCCAGATGCGGCTCCGGCTCCGTTGTGTAGCCCCAGTCATAGCGCGCCATGTTCATGGGGAAGGAGAGGGCAGCCGGCATCTGGATGAAGGGGCCGGCGTCGCTGCCGCCATATTCGATGACGATCACCGAATGCCTGCCGTCCTCCGACAGGCGGTAGGCGAGCGCCGAGCCTGCCGAGCCCGCCCCGACGATCACGTAATCGGCCTCAGCCATGACGCAGACCTCCTGTACGCAGCGCGACATAATCCTCCACCAGCGCGATTGCCGATGCGGCGTCCGGCGGGCCGTCCTTGAGCGCGCGGCGGATGTAAAGCCCGTCGATCATCGCCGCGATTCCTTCGGCGGTGCGCTCTGCCTCGTCCCGCTCCAGCAACGGCCTGAGCGCGAAGACGAGGTTGGAATGCAGCCGCCGCGCATAGACGCGCAGAAGGCGCCTGAGCGCCGGCGTGCGCTGTGCAGCCACATAGAAGGCCAGCCATGCGGCGATGATCTCCGGCCGGAACTGCTTCTGTGAAAAGTTGACGGCGATGATGGCGCGCACCCGCGCAAGCCCCTCAAGCCCCGTCACCGCCTCGCCCAGGTCCCGCCCCAGCTCGGCCAGGATGTGGCGCATGGTGGCAAGGAGCAGATCCTCCTTGGCGCCGAAATAGTGATGCGCCAGGGCAGGGGAGACGCCGGCGCGGCCGGCAATCTCGGCCATGGTGACTTCGAGCGAGCCGCGCTCGCCGATGGCGTCGATGGCGGCATCAATGAGCGCGCGGCGGCGCAGGGGTTCCATTCCGATCCTGGGCATGGGGATGGTTTATTATTGATTGATTGATCAATCAAGAAAAAAGTGACAGGCTCCGCAGGGAGCGGACGTGCAAAGGCAAGGTGCGAGACCCGCGACCGCGCCATCGCGATGTGTTATCAATGAAAGCCGCACAGGGAATCGGCCATGGCGTCAGTGTCATGCACCCGCCCCGTCGGGCGGAGGGAAGGATGAACAGGACGGCCGTCGTCACCGGCGGTGCCTCCGGCGTTGGCCTTGCCGTGGCCGAGCGCCTTCTCGACGATGGCTGGTATGTGGCGCTCATCGATTCCGATCGCGCTGCGCTTGCCGAGGCGGAGGACCGGCTTGCCGGCGAGGAGGCCGTCTTTCTCGCCGCCGACGTTACCGACGAGGACGAGGTGGCCGAAGCCTTCGATGCGGCGGTGGACGCGCACGGGCTGCTTTCCGCCCTCGTCAACTGCGCCGGCATCCGCCGCGAAACACCCTTCGAGGAGACGAGTGCCGAGCTGTTCCGGCAGCTTCTCGACATCAATCTGGTTGGCACGCTGGTTGCCTCCCAGGCGGCGCTTGCGCGCATGGGCGAGGGGCTGTCGATCGTCAATCTCGCCTCCGTCAGCGGCCTGCGCGCCAATGGCGGCAATGCCGCCTATGGTGCCTCGAAGGCCGGCGTGAAGCTGATGAGCGAGGTCATGGCGCTGGAGCTTGCCGCGCGCGGCGTGCGCGTCAATTGCGTGGCCGCCGGCCTGGTGGAGACCTCGCCATCCGCGTTCGACGAGGATATGGAGCGCCGGCGCGCCTGGCTCGCGGCAACGCCCCAGCGCCGCGCCGCCGAGCCGGGAGACATCGCCGCGGCGGTTGCCTATCTGCTTTCGGAGGAGGCGGGCTTCGTCACCGGCCATACACTGGTGGTGGATGGCGGCTTCTGCGTGGCCGATCTCTCGCGCCCCGACTGAGCCGATGCCGTTCCCCATGGCGCGATGCGGCCGAAGCCGGGAAGCTTGAGCGCCGGGCGCAGAATGTCGATGCCGGCCACAAGCCCCAGAAAGTTGATCTCCAGCCCCGTGTCGCGTCCCAGCGCAAGCCCCGCATAGCCGCCCAGGGAGAGGCGGTAGTCCGTCCAGTCCGCATCGTGCTCGAACACCAGAAGGCCCGGGCGATAGTCGCGGCCGATGGCGTGGGGCGGCAAGGAGGCGCCGAGTGCGGGCACGGCGTTCAGCACATGCGCGACGAAGGAGTTTGAGTTCGGACCCGGCCAGATCACGTAGTCGCCGGGCCGGGACCACGGATAGCGCTCGATGGCCGCGCGCACCTGCGGCATCAGCCGTTCGGCCTGCGCGCCCGTCACAGCCTTCACCACAAAGGGCGGGTTGGAATACCACAGCCCGTCGGGCGGATGGGCGTTGCGGCGCACCGGCCGGCCCCAGCCCACCTTCTCGTAGCGTTCATAGGCGCCGCCCTGCGGCTTGAGCACGATCCAGCTATGCACGGACAAAGCGCCCTTCATGCCGCCGGTGCGTGCCGCCAGCACATAGATGGCCGCTTGCGGGTCTTCCTTGGCAGGTGGCAGCAGGCCGGAGGCGCTCCAGTCCGCCGTGCGCCAGGAAGAGGGGCGTTCCTTCACCGCCCACCAGCCGGCGAAGACACCCGCAGGCAGAAGGAAAAGGAAGAGAACAAGGATCGCAAGACGCTTGATTTTCCGCACGGCACCCGTTCTTTACCCCATGCCTGTAGCGGCATACAGCAAAATGATCCCTGCAATCGTGGTGAGAGCATGGCAAATCCCATTCTGGTCGAGGCGCTGCGCGGCGGCGTCGTGGAAAGCCGCCATCGCGGCGCTGTCGCGGTGGTCGATGCCGATGGCGGCACGGTGCTTTCCCTCGGAGAGGTGGAAAGGCCCGTCTTTCCCCGCTCGGCGGTAAAGGCCATCCAGGCTCTGCCGCTCATCGAAAGCGGCACCGCCGATGCCTTGCGTTTCGGCAATCGCGAGATCGCGCTTGCCTGCGCCTCGCACACCGGCGAGCCGGCGCATGTGGAGCTGGCGCGCGCCATGCTCGCCCGCGTCGGCCTCGACGAAACCGCCCTCGAATGCGGCGCCCACTGGCCCACCAGCCATGAGGCGACGATCGCGCTCGCCCGCCAGGGCGGCTCACCGGGGGCGCTGCACAACAACTGTTCGGGCAAGCATTCGGGCTTTCTGTGTACCTGCGTTCAGGCTGGCATCGACCATCGCGGCTATGTGGGCCAGGGCCACCCGCTCCAGGACATGGTGCGCGAGGCGCTGGAAGGGGTGACGGGCGCCGTCCATGCCGTCGATGCCTGCGGCACGGATGGCTGTTCCATCCCCACCTATGCGGTGCCGCTGATGGCGCTGGCGCGGGGTTTCGCGCGCATGGCGTCCGGCGCCGGCCTTTCTGCGGCCCGCGCCGCCGCTGCGAAGCGCCTCTTCGCCGCCTGCACGGCCGAACCGTTCTATGTGGCCGGCACCGGCTGCGCCGACACGGCGATGATGCAGGCAGGCGGCGGCCGACTCTTCACCAAGGGCGGCGCGGAAGGTGTCTTTTGCGCCGCCATTCCCGAGTTGGGCCTCGGCATTGCCATCAAATGCGATGACGGTGCGGGGCGGGCGGCCGAGGTGATGATCGCCGCTACCCTTGCCCGGCTTCTGCCCGAGGGAGATCGCCTGCGCACCGCGCTTGCGGCCATGGCCGAGCCGACGCTGAAGAACTGGCGCGGCATCGAGGTGGGTGGCCTGCGGCCTGCCGGCCCGCTTGCCCCGCAGCGCCCGGCGGACATGACTCGATGATCCGGTTCGGCTAACGTCCAAAAAAAGTGGGGGGCGAAGGCAGGAGAAGCAGTCATGCGCTGGAGAGGGCGCCGTCAGAGCACCAATGTCGAGGATCGCCGCGGGCGCACCGCCGGCCGGCCCTTCCCAGGCGGGCGAATCCGCCTGCCCATCGGCCGGGCAGGTGGCGGAAAGGGTGGCCTGTCCACCATCGTCATTCTCGTCATCCTGTTCTTCGGCCTGCGTGCCGTCGGCATCGACCCTATGGAGATGCTGGCCGAGAATCCTGCTGCGGGCGGCGGTGCCGTCCAGCGCAGCGCCGCCAATGACGAGATGAGCCAGTTCGTCCGCGTGGTCCTGGCCGAGACCGAGGACGTCTGGCACGACCTTTTCTCGGCGCAGGGCGCCACCTATCCCGAGCCTGCGCTTGTCCTGTTCGCCGGGCACATTGGCTCGGCCTGCGGCTTTGCCTCCTCCGCGGTGGGACCCTTCTATTGCCCGACCGACAGCAAGGTCTATCTCGATCTCGATTTCTTCGATCAGCTTGCGCGCCGTTTCGGCGCCGCCGGCGATTTCGCCCGCGCCTATGTGGTCGCCCACGAGGTGGGCCATCACGTGCAGAACGTCATCGGCGTGCTGCCGCGTTTCAACGAGATGCGGCGCAGCATGAGCCAGGCCGAGGCCAACGCCATGTCCATACGCGTGGAGCTGCAGGCCGATTGCTTCGCCGGCATCTGGGCGCACCATACGGCGCAGAAGGGGCTGCTCGAGGAAGGCGATATCGAGGAGGCGCTGAACGCGGCCCATCAGATCGGCGACGATACGCTGCAGCGGCGCACCCAGGGCTATGTGGTGCCCGAAAGCTTCAACCACGGCACGTCCGAGCAGCGCAAGTACTGGTTTGCCCGCGGCCTCGAAACCGGCCGGCTGAGCGCCTGCGATACCTTCAACGGTCCGATCTGAAGCCCTGAGCGTGCGCCTTCAGCGTTCTGCCAGTGCCGGCTCTCCCCGCCGCTCGCGGATGAGATTGGCAAACCGGCGGAAGAGATAGTGCGAGTCCTGCGGCCCGGGAGAGGCTTCCGGGTGGTGCTGGACGGAGAAGACCGGCCGGCCCTTCAGCGCAATCCCGCAATTGGAGCCGTCGAAGAGGGAGACGTGCGTCTCCTCCACGCCGTCCGGCAGGCTCTTTCCATCCACCGCGAAGCCGTGATTCATCGACACGATCTCCACCTTGCCGGTGGTGTGATCCTTGACCGGATGGTTGGCTCCATGGTGGCCCTGGTGCATCTTCACCGTTCTGGCGCCAAGCGCCAGCGCCAGCATCTGATGCCCGAGGCAGATGCCGAAGATCGGGATGTCGTGCTTCAGAAGCTCGCGGATCATCGGCACCGCATATTCGCCCGTCGCCGCGGGGTCGCCCGGCCCGTTGGAGAGGAAGATGCCGTCCGGCTTCATGGCCAGAATGTCCTCCGCCGTGCTGGTGGCCGGCACCACCGTCACCTCCGCGCCCAGGCTTGCAAGCAGTCGCAGGATGTTGCGCTTCACGCCATAATCGACGGCGACGATGTGCATCCCGGTTTCGTCGGCGGTGCCGAAACCCTCGTCCCACACCCACGGCGTCTCCTTCCAGGTGGAGGACTGGCCGGAGGTCACCTGCTTGGCCAGGTCCAGCCCGACGAGACCGCTCCATGCCCTGGCTTCGGCCTTCAGCGTCTCGATGTCGAACTGTCCATCCGGCGCGTGGGCGATGACCGCGTTGGCAGCGCCCTTCTCGCGCAGAAGCGTGGTCAGCGCCCGTGTGTCCATACCCGAAAGCGCCACGATGCCGCGCCGCTTCAGCCACGCATCCAGATGCTCGCCCGCGCGGTAGTTGGACGGCCCGGTGACATCGGCGCGGAAGATGGCGCCCACCGCACCGGCGCGCTGGGCGGGGTGCAGGTCCTCGATGTCCTCGTCATTCGCCCCCACATTGCCGATATGCGGAAAGGTGAAGGTGACGATCTGGCCGGCATAGGAGGGATCGGTGAGAATTTCCTGGTAGCCCGTGAGTGCGGTGTTGAAGCAGACCTCGCCCACCGCCTTGCCGCTCGCACCCAGCCCCATGCCCTCGACCACCGTGCCGTCGGCCAGCACCAGGAGCGCCGTTGGCTTGGTTTCGCTCCAGGGGGCGCTTGTCGTCGCCATCTCAAATCTCCATCTTATAGGCTGGCCTTGAAATATTGCCCGCACTGGGTCATATGGCCCGGCACGACAGACCGGGAGACGGTGCGAAACCGCAAACCGGGCAAACACGATGCGGGCCCATGCGGGCGCGGACAATAGAGGATGGCCAGCACGCGGTCAATCGCCGCGAGAAAATGGCTTGCAAAGAATTAACGCAAGAATTCCAGTGGCTTACGAAAACAGAAAACCCTTTGCGTCGCAGGGCGGTCAGCGTTATGGTCGCCATTGCGACGGGAGATGAATGCCATGCGCGAGAAAATCGCCCAGGCGCTGAAAGACGCCGTTGAGAAGCAGGACAAACGACGTGTCGCGACGCTGCGCCTGATCCAGACGGCCATCAAGGATCGCGACATCGCCAATCGCGGGGCCGGCAAGGATCCGGTAAGCGATGACGACATCATGGAAATCCTGACGCGAATGGTAAGGCAGCGGCAGGAATCGGCCAAGGGCTTCGAGGAGGGCAACCGCCTCGAGCTTGCCGAGCAGGAGCGCGAGGAGATCGGGATCATCTCCGAGTTCCTGCCCCGCCCGCTGAACGAGGACGACATGCGCCAGGTTTGCGCCGAGGTGGTCCACGAGGTGGGCGCAGACGGCCTGCGCGACATGCGACGCTGCATGAACGCGTTGAAGGAGAAGTTCCCCGGCCGCATGGACCTCGGCAAGGCCAGCGGCATCGTCAAGCAGATGCTGCGCTAGACCGGTTCATCGTTTCAATGAAACGCTGATCCGGTCCATCTGTCTGTTTTGCCGCATTTGCGCGACGCCAGATGATTCCATCTGGCTGCAAAATGCTGTAGCCGCTCTTCTCAGGTTCGAGGTGGCCGCGCACTCGCGGGTTGCGGCAATCCTGTCTTGCTCGTCCGCCGGGCGGCCCGGCTTCGTGGGCTGCGCGTGGCCGCCGCGTCTACAGCCACCCCTTCCGGCGGAAGTAGAACAGCGGCAGAATGGCCGACACCACCATGGCAAGCAGCGCCGCCGGATAGCCCCACGTCTCGTCGAGTTCCGGCATGAAATGGAAGTTCATGCCGTAGATGGAAGCGATGAGCGTGGGTGGCATCAGCCCCACGGCGGCGACGGAAAAGATCTTGATGATGGCGTTCTGCTCCACCGAGATCAGCCCGACGATCGTATCGAGCAGGAAGGTGGTCTTGTTCGACAGGAAGTCGACATAGTTTTCCAAGGATTGCATATCGCGCTCCAGCGATTTGATCCACACCCGTGATTCCCGGCGCGACTCCCCGCTTTCCACCGCGGCGCGGACATAGGCGAGCAGCCGGCTGATGCCCGACAGGCTCTCGCGCACCTTGGAAAGAAAGGTGCCCTGGCCGCCGATGCGCGTCAGCAGCCGGCGGAACTCCTTGGTGCTCATCGGGCGGTCGGCGCCCTGCCGGTGAAAGATGGCCTGCGAGGCGGTCTCGATCTCTTCCGTCACGCCTTCCAGTATGTCGGCCAGCCGGTCCGTCGCCGCCTCGACGATGCCCAGCATGACCGAGAGCCCGCCGCTGCCGGGCGCGAGGAGCCCGCTGCCGGGCTTGCAGGCACGGCCAGCATAGAGCGCGATGGCCTTCGGCTCGCTGTAGCGTACGGTGACAAGCCGTCGGCCGGTGAGGATGAAGGAAACGGGCGCGATTCTCCGCTGTTCCTTGCCCACGGCATGAAGCAGCGGCACGGTGAGGTATTTCACCCCGCCTTCGGTGTAGAAGCGGCTCGACTCCTCGATCTCGACCATGTCCTCGGTGGTGGGAATGGCCGCGCCCGTCCAGCCCTCCACGGCCTGGTCTTCCTCGGGAGTGGGGTTGAGCAGGTCGATCCAGAGCGCATTGTCGGGCAGCGAATCCGTCGGCTGCAGGTCGACCTGGCGAAGATGATCATCCTCGATGCAATACACCTGAATCATGGCAAACTCCTCGTTTGGCCATACCGGCCCACCCCCGCTTGCGGTTTCGCAAGGATAGGTGCCAAAAGGTTTCAGAGCCGTTCAAGGAGTGTGTCGACAAGCCGCTCTGCCGCTTCCGCCAGAACGGTTCCGGGTGGAAAGATCTCGGCCGCACCCGCCTGGCGCACGGCCTCGTGGTCGCCCGGCGGAATGACGCCGCCGGCAACGATGAGGATGTCGCCGCGCCCGCGCTTTTCGAGCGCTTCCTTCAGCTCGGGAATGAGGGTGAGATGACCGGCGGCAAGCGAGGAGACGCCAACGACATGCACGTCCTTCTCCACGGCCTGCCGGGCCACCTCATCGGGCGTCTGAAACATGGCGCCGACCGTCACCTCGAAACCCAGATCGCCGAAGGCCGTGGCGATCACCTTCTGGCCGCGGTCGTGGCCATCCTGGCCGATCTTGGCGACAAGGATGCGCGGCGCCGCCCCGCTGCGCTTGCGGAAGGCGGCAATCTTCTCCTCCGCCCGTGCCACGGCCGGGTCTTCGCCCACCTCCCTGCGGTAGACGCCGGAGATGGTGCGCGTCTCTGCCACATGGCGGCCGAAGACCTTTTCCAGTGCCGCGGAGATCTCGCCGACCGTGGCGTGGGCGCGCGCCGCGCGGATGGCGAAGGCAAGAAGATTGTCGCCCTTCCTCGCTGCCTCGGTCAGCGCACCGAGCGCACTTTCCACCGCGGCCACGTCACGCGTGCCCTTCAGTTGCTGCAGCTTGGCGAGCTGGCGGGCGCGCACCTGCGAGTTGTCGATCTTGAGGATTTCCACCTCCCGCTCCGCCTCCGGGCGGAACTGGTTGACGCCGACGATCGTCTGCGCGCCCGAATCGATGCGCGCCTGGGCGCGCGCGGCCGCTTCCTCGATGCGCAGCTTGGGCACGCCCTTCTCCAGCGCGGCCGCCATGCCGCCCATGCCCTCCACCTCCTCGATGTGGGAAAGGGCGCGGGCGGCAAGATCGTGGGTCAGCCGCTCGACGAAGGCCGAGCCGCCCCAGGGGTCGATGATGCGCGTGGTGCCGGATTCCGCCTGCAGAACGAGCTGCGTGTTGCGGGCGATGCGGGCAGAGTGGTCCGTCGGCAGCGCCAGCGCCTCGTCGAAGGCATTGGTATGCAGTGACTGGGTGTGACCCTGGGTGGCGGCCATCGCCTCCACCATGGTGCGCACGATGTTGTTGTAGGGGTCCTGGGCAGTGAGCGACCAGCCGGATGTCTGGCAATGGGTCCTGAGCGCGAGGGAGCGCGTGTCCTGCGGTGAGAAGCTTCGTTTGACGAGGGCGGCCCACAGCAGCCGCGCCGCGCGCAGCTTCGCCACCTCCATGAAAAAGTCCTTGCCGATTCCGAAGAAGAAGGAAAGGCGCGGCGCGAAACGGTCGATGGCAAGCCCGGCCTTGAGGCCGGCGCGGGCATATTCGATGCCGTCGGCCAGCGTGTAGGCCAGCTCCAGATCCGCCGTCGCTCCCGCCTCCTGCATGTGATAGCCGGAGATCGAGATGGAGTTGAACTTCGGCATGTGCTCAGCCGTATAGGCGAAGATGTCGGAGATGATCCGCATGGAGGGTTTCGGCGGATAGATATAGGTGTTGCGGACCATGAACTCCTTCAGGATGTCGTTCTGGATGGTGCCGGCAAGGTCCTTCTGGGCGACCCCCTGCTCCTCGGCCGCAACGATGTAGAGGGCCATGATGGGCAGCACGGCGCCATTCATGGTCATGGAAACGCTCATCTTGTCGAGCGGGATGCCCTCGAAGAGCTGGCGCATGTCGAGGATGGAATCGATCGCCACCCCCGCCATGCCGACATCGCCGGCCACCCGCGGATGATCGCTGTCGTAGCCGCGATGCGTGGCCAGGTCGAAGGCGACGGAGAGGCCCTTCTGGCCCGCTGCCAGGTTGCGGCGGTAGAAGGCGTTCGACTCCTCCGCCGTGGAGAATCCCGCATATTGGCGGATCGTCCACGGGCGCTGGGCATACATGGTGGGATAGGGACCGCGGATGAAGGGCGGCAGGCCCGGATAGGTCTCAAGGAAGGGCAGGCCCCTGAGATCCTGCTCGCCATAGCTGCGGCGGATGGCGATTCCCTCCGGCGTCTCGCGCCGGCCTTCGGGGCGCTCGCCGCCCGCCTTCGCCGGTGCCGACCAGGCGAGGCGGGTGAAATCGGGGATCATTCGCCCCCTCCAAGCCCCTCGTCGAGGCGAGAGGCAGGAAGCGGATCGCAGGCCACGGCGCCGTCGCGCGGCATGGGCTGCCGTTCGGCGGCGAGGGTGGTGACGGGGCGCTCGCGGTCCATGGTGTAGACCGTGGTGCCGATGATCTTGCGCTCGCCCTCGCGGATCTTGCCGAGCCGCTCCATGCGCGCGGCGGCCACACGTTTCTGGATGTGCCCGGCGGCGAGGCTGCGCAGAACGCCGCCTTCCTTCTCGATCTGGCGGAATTCCTCCCACGCCTTCTCGCACAGCCCCTCGGTCAGCGCCTCGATGCCGCCTGCCCCGGCCGCAGGGTCTGCCACGAAGTCGAGATGGCATTCCTTTTCCAGAATGAGCTGCGTGTTGCGGGCCAGCCGGCGGGCAAAGGCATCCGGCAGACCATGCGTGATGGTGTGCGGCAGCACGGAGATGGAATCGGCCCCGCCTGTTGCCGCGGCAAAGGCGGCGATGGTGGTGCGCAGGATGTTGGTTTCGGGATCGCGCGCCGTCATCATGCGGTACGAGGTTTCCGCATGGATGGCCACCGGCACCGGGTCGATGGCGCAGGCCTCCAGCATGCGCGCCCACAACCTGCGCAGCGCCCGGATCTTGGCGGTCGCGAGAAACTGGTCCTGGTCCACCGAAAGCGCAAAGCCGATATGGGGCGCGGCATAGATCAGGGGCTGCCGCGCCTCCTCGAACATGCGCAGATGCGAGACGGCGGAGGCGAGCATGATGCCCAGCTCCTGCGCCTCCGTCGCCCCGGCATTGTGGAAGACGCGGCCATCCGCCTCCAGCAGGATGCCGGGCAGCGCCATGGCGAAGAAACCGGCCAGCGACTGCGGCATCGAAGCCTCCAGCGCCTCGATCGACATGCGCAGCCGGCCCGTGCCGGCAAACAGCGAGGCCGGGTCGATGCCGAAAGAAAGGCTGAGGCGGGCAGGGTCGGCGCGCATGCGGCGCAGCACCTCCACCAGCCAGTCGATCGAGGCACGGCTGTTGGGGTGCACGTCGATGCGCAGATGCACGTTGCGCAGCGGCAGATCGGCGAGCGCGATCTCCAGCGCTTCCATGCTGGCCGGCAGGCCGTAGCCGAAGGCATTGGGCGCGCCGGCAAAGATCACCGAAAGGCCCGCGGCCCCCTGTTCCAGGTCTTCCTTCGCCTGCGCGTTTGCCCGCACGGGGTCGGGATCGTCCATGCGCTGCACCAGCGTCCACGGCGCTTCGGGCCGCATGCGGGGCAGGGCGTGCGCATCGGCGGCCCGTTCGTAGAGCGGTTCGATGCCGATTCCGTCGTCGCTGTGGCGGATGAGGGATTCATAGTCCGTATCCTTGCCGAGCGAGCGGGCGACCAGCTCCAGCCACTGCTTGCGGTCCACCTTTGGAAAGTTCGCCTGTGCCAGGATCGTGCGATCCATGTTCCTCCCCTGTCCCTTCCTAATCACGGGGCGCCAAGATGAAGCGAGTTTAGGATGACCGCTCGCCCGCCGCAATGCGCCCGTCGCCGCGCCGCCGCTTTTCGCCAATGTCCGTGGACTGGGCGCAACAAGCCGGCCGGCGGGAATTGTGGCATCGCACCCCGCCCATTATACCAGAATGGAGCGTTGCCGGCTGCGGCGCGCAGGACAAGAGGAGAAAAGGCCCGATGAGCGGCGAAGACAGCATCTTCCTTGGCGCCAGCCGGCATGCCGACGACAGCTACCAGAAGGCCGAACATCTGCTCCTCAAATATGCCAACCGGCATGGCCTCGTCACCGGCGCCACGGGAACGGGCAAGACGGTCTCGCTGCAGATCCTGGCCGAAGGCTTCTCCAATGCCGGGGTTCCCGTCTTCTGCGCCGACATCAAGGGAGATCTTTCCGGCATCGCGGTGAAGGGCGAGGAGAAGGACTTTCTGCTGAAGCGCGCCGAGGCGATCCGGCTCGAACCCTACGTCTTCCGCGAGACGCCGGTGATCTTCTGGGATCTGTTCGGCGAGAAGGGACACCCCATCCGAGCCACCATCTCGGAGATGGGGCCGCTTCTCCTGTCGCGCCTCATGAACCTGTCGGAGGCACAGGAGGGTGTGATGAACATCGCCTTCCGCATCGCCGACGAGGAAGGGCTTCTGCTGCTCGACCTCAAGGACCTGCAAGCGCTGTTGACCAACATTGCCGAGCGTGCCGGGGAGATCGGCGCGCGCTACGGCAATGTTTCCAGGCAGTCGGTCGGCGCCATTCAGCGCTCGCTCCTGGTGCTCGAACAGCAGGGCGGCGAGCACTTCTTCGGCGAGCCGGCATTGCGCATCGCCGATCTGATGCGCACCACGCGCGACGGGCGCGGCTATGTGAGCGTGCTTGCCGCCGACAGGCTGATGATGAACCCGCGCCTCTATGCCACCTTCCTGCTGTGGCTGCTCTCCGAGCTGTTCGAGGAGCTGCCGGAGGTGGGCGACCCGGAAAAACCCCGCCTCGTCTTCTTCTTCGACGAGGCGCACCTTCTCTTCGACGAGGCGCCCAAGGCGCTGATCGAGCGGGTGGAGCAGGTGGTGCGCCTCATCCGCTCGAAGGGTGTGGGTGTCTATTTCGTCACCCAGAACCCGCTGGACGTGCCGGACGGCGTGCTCGCACAGCTCGGCAATCGTGTTCAGCACGCACTGCGCGCCTACTCGCCGCGCGAGCAGAAGGCCGTGAAGACGGCGGCCGACACCTTCCGCCCCAACCCGGACTTCGACTGCTTCGAGACCATCACCAGGCTGGGGGTGGGCGAGGCGCTGGTCTCCACGCTGGAGGCCAAGGCCGTGCCCTCCATCGTCCAGCGCACCCTCATTCGTCCGCCGTCCTCGCGCATCGGGCCGATCAGCGAGGCGGAGCGGCAGGCGGTCATGCGCGAGAGCCCGGTGGCGGGCCAGTACGATACGGCGGTGGACCGGGAGTCGGCCTTCGAGCTGCTGCAGAAACATGCCGCCGAAAGCGCCGTCAGGACCGATCGGGAGCCTGAAGCGCGCGAAGACAAGGGGGGCTGGTCCTTGCCGGGCCTTGGTGGCTCCCGTTCCGGCACGGCGCGCAGCTCCCGCCAGCGCCAGTCGGTCACGGAGGCCGCCATCAAGTCGGTCGTCCGCTCCATCGGCACGACGCTCGGCCGCGAGCTCGTTCGCGGAATCCTGGGCAGCCTGAGAAGGCGTTGAGCGGCCCGCCCGCCGCTCACGGAGGGAGCGCGCGCTACAGCATTTTGCAGCCAGATCGAATCATCTGGCGTCGCAAAAATGCGGCAAAACAAACAGATGGACCGGGTCAGCGTTTCATTGAAACGATGAACCGGTCTAAGGGCTCAGGCTGAATAGAGCCCGTGCGTGACGAGCACCGGCGTGCCTTCCGGAACGCGGTTGTAGAGGTCTATCGCGTCCTGATTGAGCATACGCACGCAGCCCGAGGAGACGGACTTGCCGATGGTCCACCATTCCGGCGAGCCGTGGATGCGGTAGAGCGTATCCTTGCCGTTCTGATAGAGATAGAGCGCGCGCGCACCCAGCGGGTTCATGATCCCGCCTTCCATGCCGCCCTCCCACTCGCCGGTCTTCTTGTTGAAGGTGGTGCGATATTTCTCCAGCTCCGGCTGGCGCTTGATCATCTCCGCCGGCGGGTGCCATTTCGGCCAGACGGCTTTCCTCTCGACCTGCGCCCGGCCGGACCATTCGAAGCCGGCGCGGCCCAGGCCCACGCCGTAGCGCAGCGCCCGGCCGCCTTCATTCACCAGATAGAGAAAATGCTGCGAGGTATCGACGACGATGGTGCCGGGCCTCTCGCCCGTCGGGTCGTCCACTTCCTGGCGCAGCATGCGCGGGTCCATCCTGTCGATGGGTACGGAAGGAATCTCGAACCCGTTGTCGACCAGCGCCCCATACATGACGCGATAGGAGGACTGGCCGGGCGCCAGCCGCGGCGTCGTGGGGACATAGACCGTCCGCGTGGAGGTGTTGGGCACGGAGACGCAGCCGGAGAGGGCAGCGGCTGCCGCGCCGGCCGCCGCCGCGGAAAGGAACCTGCGGCGCGAAAGGCCGGGAGAGGGGGCGTCGAAGCTGGACATGTCTCTCTTCATGTTCGTTCAAAAAAGAATTCAGACAAATGCAGGGCGGACCCGCCCGTCATGGACAGCGCCCGCCAAGAGAACGCAACAATGCGATTCACCTGCTTCTTAAGCGAAAGAATCGGGCGGCAAGGTGAAGATCGCGCTGCCCGGTCGCATTGCCCGCGTTTGTTGCTTCAGTGCAACATGAGGCGGCGGGCACGGTCTCATCAACTTGCCGTGATGAGGCCGTCGAGCGAGGGCAGGATGAGGTCGGGCTGGTGGTCGGCATATTCGTCCGGCTCCTGCGTGCGGTTGATCCACACCGTGCGAAAACCGCAGCGCGCGGCGCCCGCGATGTCCCATCGGTTCGACGACTGGAAGGAAACGGCGTCGGGATAGAGACGCCAGGACGTGGTGACCAGATCGTAGACGGCAGGGTCGGTCTTGAACTTCTGCGCCTGATCGGCGGAGAAGATGTCGTCGAGAACCGTTTCCAGCGCCGCCGAGCGCACCGCCGCTTCCAGCATCGCCCTGGAGCCGTTGGACAGGATGGCCAGGCGCGCCCCGGCACCCTTGAGCGCCCTGAGCACGCCGGGCACTTCCGGGTAGCAGTCGAGATGCCAATAGGCCTCCAGCAGTCCCTCCCGCAGGCTCCTGTCGGCGGAAGGCACCTTGCGAAAGGCGTAATCCAGCGCGCGCTCGGTCAGGGTCCAGAAATCGACATGCTCGCCCATCAGCGTGCCGACCCAGGAATATTCGAGCTGTTTGGCGCGCCAGATCTCCGAAAGGCGCCGGCCTTCCGGCCCGATTTCGCCGGCATATTTGCGCACCGCCGCGTGCACGTCGAAAAGCGTGCCGTAAGCGTCGAAAACGAAAGCTGAAAACCGCATGCTCAAGCCCTTGGGAATATCTGCACTTGACCGCAAGTGCGCGCTCCGGTCAAGAACGGCTGGACCGACGTTTGGGCAGATGTGACAATTGACGGTGCGGTGGCAGGCGCTATCCCTTGCCGCACAAGGACACGAACCAAGGAGGCGAAACGCCATGAACGCCCTGCCGGAGGCGCAAACCACCACCTGGACCTTTCTGGATGGAGAGTGGCATGAGGGCAATGTGGCCATCGCCGGGCCGCGCACCCATGCCATGTGGCTGGGCTCCTCCGTTTTCGACGGGGCACGCTGGTTCGAGGGTGTGGCCCCCGACCTCGACCGCCATTGCGAGCGCGTCAATGCCTCGGCGCGGGCGCTCGGCCTCGATGCGATGAAGCCGGCGGAAGAGATCGTCGCGCTCACCTGGGAGGGGCTGAAGAAGTTCGACGGCAAGACGGCCGTCTACATCCGGCCCATGTATTGGGCAGAGCATGGCGGCTATATGAGCGTGCCGGCCGATCCCGCCTCCACGCGCTTCTGCCTGTGCCTCTACGAGGCACCGATGATTTCGCCCAGTGGTTTCTCCATCGGCGTTTCGCGTTTTCGCCGCCCGACCTACGAGACGATGCCCACCAACGCCAAGGCGGGCTGCCTCTATCCCAACAACGGCCGGGCCATTCTCGATGCCAAGGCGCGCGGATTCGACAATGCGCTCGTCCTCGACATGCTGGGCAATGTCGCCGAGACCGGCACCTCCAACATCTTCATGGTCAGGGACGGTCAGGTGTTCACCCCGGCCCCCAACGGCACCTTCCTTTCCGGCATCACGCGCGCCCGCGTGATGAAGCTCCTGTCCGACGCCGGCATGCCCGTGGTGGAAAAGAGCCTGAGCGTGCAGGACTTTCTCGACGCGGACGAGATCTTCTCCACCGGCAACCACTCCAAGGTGGTGCCCGTCACCCGCATCGAGGATCGCGCACTCCAGCCGGGGCCGGTGGCCAAGAAGGCGCGCGATCTCTATTGGGAATGGGCGCATTCGACGCCCGCCGCCTGAGCTGATAGGAACACTTGCGCGGGCGGAGAGTTGTCAAGACGGGCGCCCGACCCCATCTGCAAGTCGCAGAATTTTCAACCGCTGTTACGAGGGAGACCGAACATGGCCTTTGAACTGCCAGACCTGCCCTACGATTACGAGGCTCTGCAGCCCTACATGTCGCGCGAGACGCTCGAATACCATCACGACAAGCATCACAAGGCCTATGTCGACACCGGCAACAAGCTTGCCGCCGAGGCCGGCATGGAGAACCTTTCGCTTGAGGAGGTGGTCAAGCAGTCCTACGGCAAGCACCAGACCCTCTTCAACAATGCCGGCCAGCACTACAATCACATCCACTTCTGGAACTGGATGAAGGAAGGCGGCGGCGGCAAGAGCCTGCCCGGCGCCCTGCAGAAGGCCATCGACAGCGATCTGGGCGGCTATGACAAGTTCCGCGCCGACTTCATCAATGCCGGTGTCACCCAGTTCGGCTCCGGCTGGGCATGGGTGGCCGTGAAGAACGGCAAGCTGGAGATCATGAAGACGCCGAACGGCGAGAACCCGCTGGTTCACGGCGCAACGCCCATTCTCGGCGTCGATGTGTGGGAGCACTCCTATTACATCGACTATCGCAACGCGCGGCCGAAATATCTGGAGGCGTTCGTCGACAACCTCATCAACTGGGACTACGTGCTGGAGCTCTACGAGAAGGCGACCTGAGCACACGCACCCAAGCTTGCTTCGTGGAAACCCGGCCTCACCGCCGGGTTTTCTTTTCGCCTGTGGAAGAGTTCGATGATTCACGAAAGCGTGATCGCACGCGCTGCAGATTTGAGCGCAGGATGCACCACGGCCACTATGGTTGCTCGGGGCGATTTGAATCGGAGAGTGCAGATGAAAAGACAGGTGATTTCGGCTTCCATCCTTTCCGCCTTCCTTGCCACGGCGGTCGCCACGGCGGCGGAAGACCCTGTTGCCGTGCGCAAGGCGCAGATGCAGTCCAACGCCGCCTCGGCCGCTGTCGCCGGCGCCATGCTCAAGGGCGAGCTGGACTACAACCCCGCCGTTGCAAAGGCGGCGATTGCCTCTCTGAACGCCACCGCAAAGGCGTTTGGCGACTATTTCCCCGAGGGGTCGGACGAGGGCGAAACCACCGCCGCACCGGCGATCTGGGACAATCCGGAGGGCTTCCAGCAGGCGCTTGGCAAGTTCCAGGCCGACGCGGCCGCTGCGGTGCAGGCTTCCGGGCGCGAGGGGCCGGCAAGCCTCGAAGCGTTCCAGCAGGCCATCACGCCGGTTCTTTCCAACTGCCGTAGCTGCCACGAAAACTTCCGCGTGCGCAACAACTGACGGCCCATGCTGCGCAGGCTGCTTCTGGGCGCCGTGCTGCTCGCCGCTGCCGGCGGCGGGCTGTTCTGGCTTGTAACCCGTCCGCAACCGCTCGATCCGGCACTGCTGGACGGGTTGCAGCCAGGCGATGCGCAGAATGGCGAGCGGATCTTCCATCTCGCCGGGTGCGCCTCCTGCCATGCTCCGCCGGGCGCCGAGGGCGGGGCGCGGCTTTCGCTTGCCGGCGGTCACGCGCTCAAGACACCGTTCGGCACCTTCGTGGCACCCAACATCTCTCCGCACGTCGAGGACGGCATCGGCGGCTGGGACGTGGCCGATTTCGCCAATGCCGTGATGCGCGGCATCTCACCCCAAGGCGCGCACTATTATCCGGCCTTCCCCTACACCTCCTATGCGCGCATGGAAGTGCAGGATGTGGCCGATCTCTTCGCCTATCTGAAGACGTTGCCGCCCGTTGCCGGGCGCGCGGACGGCCACACCCTTTCCTTTCCCTATACGGTGCGGCGCGGCATCGGGCTGTGGAAGAGGCTCCATCTGGATGCGGCGCCCGTGGTCGAGTTTCCCGCCGGTGCGCCGGAGGAGGTGTTGCGCGGGCGCTATCTGGTGGAAGGCCCCGGCCATTGCGGCGAGTGTCACACGCCGCGCTCCCTTGACGGCGGCCTCGATACCGGACGCTGGCTGGCCGGCGCTCCGTCGCTCGAAGGCGAGGGCACCGTGCCCGACATCACGCCGAGCGCCGATGGCCTGGGCGCATGGTCTCCCGCCGACATTGTCTACTATTTCGAGACCGGCTTCACGCCCGACTTTGATTCCGTGGGCGGCGCCATGGTTGCGGTTCAGGAGAACCTGGCGCGGCTGCCCGACGAGGACCGGCAGGCGATTGCCGCCTATTTGAAGGCGATCCCTTCGGCAGACCGGTAGCACACCGCCGGGGCTGGCGGGATGCCGGCCCCGGTCTGCCGCGCCTACGCGGCCATGCCCACCGCCTTCAGCATGAAGGCATAGCTGAAAGCCACCTCTTCCAGCCGCGAGAAACGGCCCGAGGCGCCGGCATGTCCGGCGTCGAGGTTGATCTTCAGCATGATGGGGTTGTCGCCCGTGTTGTGGTCGCGCAGGCGCGCCACCCATTTTGCAGGCTCCCAATAGGTCACGCGCGGGTCGGTCAGGCCCGCCAGCGCCAGGATGGCCGGATAGGGCTGCGGGCGCACATTGTCGTAGGGGGAATAGGCGGCGATGACCTCGAAGTCCTCGTTGCTGGCGATGGGGTTGCCCCATTCGGGCCATTCCGGCGGGGTGAGCGGCAGCGTGTCGTCGAGCATGGTGTTGAGCACATCCACGAAGGGCACACCCGCCACGATGGCACGGAAGTCCTGCGGCGCCATATTGGCGATGGCCCCCATCAGCATGCCGCCGGCCGAGCCGCCCTCCGCCACCAGCCGGTCGTGGCTGGTGTACCCCTCCGCCACCAGATGGCGGGCACAGGCGATGAAGTCGGTGAAGGTGTTCGGCTTCTTCTCGCGCTTGCCTTCCTCGTACCAGCGATAGCCCTTGTCCTTGCCGCCGCGCACATGGGCGATGGCATAGACGAAGCCGCGATCGACCAGCGACAGGCAGTTGGTGCGAAAGGCGGCGGGAATGGTGATGCCGTAGGCGCCGTAGCCATAGAGCAGGCAGGGAGCCGAGCCATCGAGCTTCAGTCCACGGCGGTGGACGAGCGAGATCGGCACGAGCTCTCCATCCGGCGCCGGAGCCATGAGCCGCCGCGTCACATAATCCTGCGGCGTGTGGCCGGAGGGCACTTCCTGGGTTTTCAGGAGGGTGCGCCGACGCGTGCGCATGTCATAGTCGAACTCCTGCGTCGGGGTCGTCATGGAGGAGTAGGTGAAACGGAAGGTGTCGGTGTCGTATTCGAGGGCGCCGGCGAGTCCCAGCGAATAGGCTTCCTCCTCGAAGGCGATGACATGCTCTGCGCCGCCGGCCCGCTCGCGCACGACGATGCGCGGCAGGCCGTCCTTGCGCTCCAGCCGCACGAGATGATCCTTGAAGGCGAGGATCGACAGGATCAGCCGTCCCGGCTCATGCGCCACCACCTCGCGCCAGTTCTCGCGCGAAGGGTCGGCGGCAGGCGCCGTCATGATCTTGAAGTCCTTGGCGCCGTCGGCATTGGTGAGGATGAAGAACTCCTCCCCCGCAGGCTCCAGGTCGTATTGCAGGCCCGTTTCGCGCGCCGCCACCAGCCGTGGCTCGGCATGAGAGTCATCGGCCGGCAGGATGCGGTACTCGCTGGTCTCGTGGTTGTGCGAGCATATGAGGATCCAGTCGTTCAGGCGGCTGCCCGACACGCTCATGAAGAAGCCCGGATCGGGCTCCTCGTAGATCAGGCGGTCTTCTTCCGCCGCGCCGAGCGGATGGAAGAAGAGCTTGGATGGGCGGTGGTTTTCGTCGAGCAGCGTGTAGAAGAAGCCGCTGCCGTCGGCGTTGAAGACGCCGCTGCCGCCCGTGTTCTCCACTTGGTCGGCAAGGTCCCGTCCGGACGCGATGTCGCGCACGCGCAGGGTATAGAACTCGGAGCCCTTCTCGTCCGCGCCCCAGACGAGACGCGTATGGTCGGGCGAATGGTCGACGCCGCCGATATGGAAGTAGGACTTGCCCTCCGCCTCCCTGTCGCCGTCGAGCAGCACCTCTTCCGCGCCGCCCTCGCGCGGCGTGCGGAAGAAGCGGGGATATTCGCCGCCCTCGCGCCACGCGCTGCCATAGGCATAGGGCCCGTCCTTCATGGGAACGGAGGAATCGTCCTCCTTGATGCGGCCCTTCATCTCGGCAAACAGCGCCTCCTGCAACGCCTCGGTGCCGGCCATGAGCTGCTTGTGATAGGCGTTCTCCGCCTCCAGATGGGCACGGATGTCGGGCGCAAGCTGCGCGGGGTCCTTCAGCACCTCCTGCCAGTTTTCGGCGCGCAGCCAGGCATATTCATCGATGCGCGTGATGCCGTGGCGGGTGTCCTCCTGCGGCCGCTTCTCGGGGCGTGGCGCGGGCGCGGAGGGGAAGGCGGCGATCTTCTCGTGTCGCATGGTCGATCGGCTCTTCTTCTGTATTTCTGTCTTGTCGCGTTGCCCAAGGACTGAACAGGGCCTTGCCGTCTTCTTCAAGGGTAAAACGGCCTTCGGCACCTCATGTCCGCAACTTTGGCCGGTAGTCTTCTGCACCCCAGTGCAGAATAGCGCGCCGGCGGATGGGCGGCGGCTCGTAGTGGCGGCTGAGCGCGCCCAGCGCCGTCTTAAGCACCACCTTTGCCGAACGCACCGGCCAGCCGCGCTCGGCCTCCACCTGCTCCAGCCCTTTCAGGAAACAGCACACATCCACCAGTATGCCGGCAAGCTCGGGCCCCACCGCATCGAGGGCGCGCTCCACGCGCTGCCGGGCCGAGAGGGCGGCCTCGGTAAGCTCCGCCACGCCGTTTTCGCCGCTGCCCCGGCGGCGGCTGGCCACGGCGGCGTCCCAGTTGGCCCCGAGGCGCGGCATGATGCGGGCGCGGGTGTAGTCGGCCCGCAGGCGCTCGCCCGCCCGCACCTCGTCCGGTGCGAGAAAGGGGGCGCCGTTCCTCGTCCGCCGCCGAGCGAGCTGGGCCAGCGGGGACTCGCAAAGATTGGCCTCAACCGTGGTCTCGCCCGTCGCGGTGGAAAGCCTGCGTGTCTCCCGTTCCATGTGCTGGGCGCGGAAGGGCTCGGCAGGGGACTCCGTGCGCCGTGCCAGCGCCCGACCCTCCGGGGAAAGCGCCAGCAGCGCTCCCTGCCGGGCGATCACACCCTCGCGCGCCAGCGCGGCAAGCGTCTCGCTGCGGGCCGAGACGGCGCCGCGCTCTCCCGCTTCGAGAAGCATCGTGTCCGCCTTCGCCGCCGGGCGGACCGCCGCCGGCCCCGCCGCGAGAAACCGCACCACCCTTTCGCGCTCCTTGCGCGCGCGCGCCGCACCGCTTTCCGCCCGCTTCATGGAAGCACCTGCGTCTGGCGGAAGGCGGCGGCGGCGACGCGCTCGACCATATGCACGATGCTGTCGAAATCCTCGTCGTCCCGCATGTCTTCGATCAGGTGGCAGGCATGGACCACCGTCTTGCGGTCGCGCCTGAAGCCGCGGCCGACATCCGTCATGCTGAGCCCGAGAACCACATGGGTGACGTACATGCCGATCTGCCGCACCCGCGCCACCTCGGCGGGGCTGCGGCCCGGCTGTCGCAGCTCGCGCCCACTGACACCGAAAAGTGCTGCCACGATGTCCATCATGCATTCGCAGATGTCGGCAACGCGTTCCTCGCTCACCGGGCTCAATCTCGGCGCATAGGCGGGCTGGCCGAGCGCCCCGATATCCTCCCCCTCGTCTTCCTGCTGCATGGCGATCGCGGCGGTCAAAGGCACGGAACCAGATCCTCCAATCAGAATAAGGAATATATTCCTTATATCGTCCTGTCGCCGAAGAGGGAACAAAAAGAGAACTCAAAATCCGGGGATGAAACCCTATCCCTTTGTTGAGAAACGACATTTTTCTTCGCGACGGTGGAAATTGCCGCCGGTTTATCCCCGTCCCTCCTGCTGGCCGCACACTGGGCTCAAGAACAGCAGGAGGTTGCGTCCATGACAGCATTTCGCGAGGAGGCCAGCGCCTTTCGCCGCGCCAAGGAGCGGCAGGTCCGGGAGGCGCGGCAGATGGCGGCGTTCTTTCTCGTCTCGGGCATCGACCTCGAGGCCGCGCTGAAGACGACGGGCGAGGAAAGGCGGGCGATCCTGATGCGGCTCGCCCGCCTGATCGAGCGCGAGCGGCTGAAGGGGATGCGCCGCCACTGGAGCTACGATCTCAACCGCCACATCGCGCTCAGCCAGGCCTATGATCGGCTGAAAGGGGAGGCGGCGCCGAAGGTGCGCAAGCAGCGTCCCGCCCGCCGCCGGTCCATGCCCACCGGGGCACGAAAAAGGCGGCGCCTGCAAGCGCCGCCCGATCACAAAGCGCATCCCCGCTGATGCGCGAAACCCTATTTCTTCTTGCGGCCAAGACCCATCTTCTTGGCGAGCTGCGAGCGCGCGGCGGCGTAATTCGGCGCCACCATCGGATAGTTGGGGTCGAGGCCCCACTTCTCGCGGTACTGCTCCGGCGTCAGCCCGTAATGGGTCATCAGATGGCGCTTCAGCGACTTGAACTTCTTACCGTCTTCGAGACAGATGATGTAGTCGTCATGGACCGAACGCTTGGGGTTTACCGCCGGTTTGGGCTTTTCCGCCGGCGCCGGCTCCGCTGTCGCCTGGTTGACCCTGCCCAATGCCGCATGGACGTCTGCGATCAGATTGGGAAGCTCCGAAGCAGGCACAGGATTATTGCTGACATAGGCGGCCACAACGTCCGCCGTCAGCTCGATAAGCATTTCGTCTTTTTTTGTCTGTGTCCCGTCCATGTCCATTACCTTGCCCCAATGTCTCCAATGATTCCGCGCCGCAGTTTCTACATCGACCGGCATTCAAAAACGGCATGCGTTAGTCTCGACAAATCGAACTAAAAAGCATGACGCTTTATTCACACTTTAATATATCGCGTCAACTCACATTTTCCAATGTATGAAAGCGCGGATTGAGATATGGGCGAAAGTTGGTGACGCTTGATCAGGCGGCGACTTGAAGTTGGCGGAGGCCGTCGCGGAACTCAACCC
>NZ_JAODNW010000100.1 GCF_025398255.1 Chelativorans intermedius
ACAAGTGGGTCTTCGAGGACTTCACAACATACACCTTCGCGGAAAGACCACTTTCCGCTGGACAAGCATCATAGGAGCCCACCCATGACCCTCTCTCCCATTCGCAAGGTCTATTTCGGGATTGCCGATCGCCGGCAGATGTTCCGTCTGTTCGATCGCCACGCCCAGCGCCCCAACCGCTGGCAGAACGACGACGGCGCCCTGTTCGCGGGCGAATGGTTCGAAATCGCCCGACCCGAACACGATTACATGCTCGATATCCTGCCGCCGCTCTGGATGCGCGGAGAAATGTTCGCCCTGGGCGAATTCCTGACCGGCAGCATCACCAGCGTGTTCTATGCGCTGCGCATCAATGAGGCGGACCGCTACTTCCATGCCTATTGCGATCTCGCCCGGCCGGGTTCGCCCGTCGAGATGCGCGACGCGATCGTCGAGCGGGAGCGCCGCCCGGTCAAGGCGATGACCCGCGAGGAGCGCATCGAGCACATCTGGAGCGCCACCGAGGACCGGTATCGCGGCTATGCCGGGGCGGGTTTCCGCCCCGAGCATCGGGGCCAGCGCACCATCATCGTCTATGGCAGGCATGGAAGCAGCTTCGCGCTGCTGGATCATCTGACCGACGTGCAGATCTCGGAAAAGCTTCCCGTCCATCTACGCCACCTGCCGCTCGCCGAGGCCGCGTG
>NZ_JAODNW010000101.1 GCF_025398255.1 Chelativorans intermedius
GGGGCACGATGCCGAGATAGGCGGCCAGCTTGTCGGCGCTCTCGAAGTCGTCCACCTTGCCGATGCCCGACAGGAACACCGCCGCCGCGCGCGGCCCGATGCCCTTGATGCTGACCAGGCTGTCAAAACCGTCGAGGGCCTGGGCGGCGGTCCCGATCTCGGCGTCCAGCTCGGCGATGGCGGCGGTGAGGCTCAGCGCCTGATCGCGCACCACCCGAAGCTCGACCTGCTCCAGCGCCGAGAACCGCCCGATCTCCAGCCCCAGCAGGCGGCGTTTGCTGGCCAGCCCTTCCTTCTTCAGCTTGACCCCGTGGCGGTTGAACAGGGCGTGGATCTTGTTGAGCAGCCGGGTCCGCTGCTTGACCAGCAGGTCGCGGGTGTGGACCAGCGAGCCCAGTTCGTTCTCCGCCTTCGACTTCAGCCGCGTCTCGGGCAGCATGTCCTTGGACAGGAACAGCGCCAGGGCGCGGGCGTCGTTGCGGTCGGTCTTTCTGACCGACTTGCGGATCACCTGGAACTGCCGCGGATTGACCACCACCACCCGGCCGACGCAGGGCGCCACCTCGTCGCGGAACCAGGCCGAATTGCCCGTTGCCTCCACCGCGATCTCGTCGTCGGCGTCCAGGGTCGCGCAAAACCGGTCCAG
>NZ_JAODNW010000102.1 GCF_025398255.1 Chelativorans intermedius
GCGGCTGATTTCACCATTGGGTTAGTCAGAACGTGATCCTCAAAAAGATTCCGAAGCAACGCCACGACCTTGGTTTGCGGCGCGTCCTGCGGCTCGTAGCGAGTGAGCAGATATCGAACAAAATCGAACTTCAGGGCGCCACCGGCGTCGCGTACCACACCGAGCAGATCGCGGGTCATGAGCAAGAACTGGCTCATGGAGGATACATCGAGCATCTGCGGATGCACTGTCACGATCATCGAAGTCGCCGCGCAAAGACCGCTAAGCGTCAGAAATCCAAGCTGGGGAGGGCAGTCTATCACGACGACATCGTAGTCGTCGGCGACATCATCCAGCGCGCCGGCCACCCGCGCGAAGAAGAGGGTGTCATCCTCGGAACGGCTTCCGTCAGCCAACGCCTTCGGGGTCGTATGCTCGAACTCCATGAGTTCAAGATTGCCGGGCACGAGATGAAGCCCGTCGAAGTAGGTCTCGCGGATCACCTCGCGGAGTGACCGCCTGTCTTCATCATACCGTATCGCGGCGTAGAGCGTTTCATTGTGCCCGACGTGCATTTCCGGGAGTACCCCGAGCAGCGCAGACAAGCTGGCCTGCGGATCCAGGTCGATGGCCAGCACTCGATAACCCTGAAGCGC
>NZ_JAODNW010000103.1 GCF_025398255.1 Chelativorans intermedius
AGCAGGGCATTGAGAATGGCCAGCGAGCGGTCCGTGGCGCCGATCAGGTCGCGCGCTTCCCGGATCGTGTGGAACACCTTCCATTTCTGGACCTGCGCACCTTCCGGCACGGTCTTTGCCACAGCCTGGCTTGCCATCATGCCAAGCGACATCGTTCGCCGCCCAAAGGGCGTCGTTGGGGTATGCGTCTGCATTTTTCTTCACCTATCGCTAGGCAATAGAAAACTGCTCGCCGAATCGGCGCTTGACAGCTCAAAAGAGCCTTGACTGCGATTCCCGGAAATGCGATTCTCTAGCTGCTTACACTGAGAAGAGGCTTCCGGAAGCGATTTCGGTGGCCTTTTTCTTTGCCGTTTTTCGGGTGGCCGCGCTGCGGCGACCGGTTTGGCTAGTCTGATCCCTCCTTCTTTTGTGAACTGAATTCTCGATAAAGGTCATCGAGCTTCGCAGATACGAACTGCGCAAACTCCGGCACGACCTTGTCCTCGAAGACCAGCGCTGTCCTGCCGTTGCGGGCTTCAACTTGCGCCGCGCGCTTACCCGA
>NZ_JAODNW010000011.1 GCF_025398255.1 Chelativorans intermedius
GGGGCGGGTCGCTTCAACATGACCCAGTGAATCAAAAACCCCCGGCCAAAGCCAGGGGTTTGTCAGCGGTCTGAGGGGCGACCGAGGTCGCCCCAGCTTTCCCCACCCCTGCGGTCACCCCGCCCTGACAGCCCCTAACGGTTGCGGCGGCGCTCGGCCGCCGGCTGATAGGCAAGCCTCGAATGAAAGGTGCAATAAGGCCCGTTGTCGCCCGCGTCGGCGCCGCAGAAGCTGAAATCCTCCGAAAGCGGGTCGCCATTCGGCCATTTGCAGGTGCGCTCCGTCAGTTCCACCAGCTTGAGATTGCGCGCGATCGGCACCACCACATCCTCCACGGGGCGAACCTGCTGGTAGGCGACGGCATCCTCCTCGAACTGCACCTTGAGCGCCGTCGCGCCGACGGAAGCGGTGACCGGCCGCGCGCTGCGCTGGCGGCGGCTAGCAGCAGTGCCGGCGGCGCCGGCATTTCCGGTGGTCTGCGTGTTCTTCTTCTGCCGCGCCGGCGCTGCGGGCGCGCGCCCGCGGCTCGACAGCTTCAGCCTGTGCACCTTGCCGATGACCGCGTTGCGGCTAACCCCGCCCAGCTGCGCCGCGATCTGACTGGCGCTCAGACCTTCGGCCCAAAGCTTCTTCAACATATCGACGCGCTCGTCTGTCCAGCTCATCGGGACATGCTCCTGTTCGCATGTGCGGAATCCGAATGGGTTTCCGCCTGGAGTTTGCCAGACA
Organism: Chelativorans intermedius; assembly: GCF_025398255.1. GTDB lineage: Bacteria > Pseudomonadota > Alphaproteobacteria > Rhizobiales > Rhizobiaceae > Chelativorans > Chelativorans intermedius. The sequence goes on from NZ_JAODNW010000011.1 coordinate 730, forward strand.
GACACCACATATACTCACGAAAACTGATCGCCGCACGAAATGTAGTCTTTCAAACACAAGCTACATTATCGGTTGACTCGGTGACAAGAGTCCGGCTAGCGCCCCGAATCGCTTTTTTCCGGTTTTCCCCAACTTGGGGGCTGGCGGTGCCCAGGCCGGGCCTGCCGCCCCTTGGGTTTGGCCGCATTGCTGCCTTTGCCGGCCCGGCCTATAGTCGCCGGCACAAGGAGAGTGCCGTGGCGAGATTGGACAAGAAAGCGACGGGCGGCCCGCCCATGAACCGGGCCGGTGGATATGCGTCTCAGGACGGGGGAAGCGATGCAGCTTGCCGGTAAGCGCGTTCTCCTCATCATCGGCGGCGGCATCGCGGCCTACAAGTGTCTGGACCTGATCCGCCGCCTGCGCGAGCGGGGGGCTGCGGTGCGCTGTATCATGACCAGTGCCGCGCAGGCGTTCATCACGCCACTTGCCGTTGGGGCGCTCACGGCCGAGCATGTGTTTACCGATCTTTTCGACCGGCAGGACGAGCAGGATGTCGGCCATATCCGCCTGGCGCGCGAGGCCGATCTGGTGGTCGTCGCGCCGGCCACCGCAGACCTGATGGCCAAGGCCGCCCAGGGGCTTGCCGGAGACCTTGCCTCTGCCGTGCTGCTGGCCACCGACAGGCCGGTGCTGATGGCGCCGGCCATGAACCCGCGCATGTGGGCGCATCCCGCCACCCGGCGCAACCGCGAGACGCTGGCCGGCGACGGCGTGCGCTTCGTCGGCCCCAACAGCGGCGAGATGGCCGAAACCGGCGAGGCAGGCGAGGGGCGCATGGCCGAGCCGCTGGAGATCGTGGCCGCGGTGGAAGAGGCGCTTGCCGCCCCCGCGGGGCCGCTCGCCGGGCGGCGGATCGTGGTGACCTCGGGGCCGACCCACGAGGCCATAGACCCCGTGCGCTACATTGCCAACCGCTCCTCCGGGCGGCAGGGCCATGCCATCGCCGCTGCGCTGGCAAGGCTGGGGGCCGATGTGCATCTGGTCTCCGGTCCCGTGGCAATCTCCGACCCGCCGGGCGTGACCACCCTGCATGTGGAAAGCGCCCGGCAGATGCACGCGGCAGTGGAGGCGCTGCTGCCTGCCGATGCCGGCGTCTTCGTGGCGGCGGTGGCCGACTGGCGGCCGCAGGCCGAGAGGGCGGAGAAGATCAAGAAGCAGAAGGACAAGGCCGCGCCGACCCTGGCGCTGACCGAAAACCCGGACATTCTGGCCGCGGTCGGCCACCACGAGAAGCGCCCGCGTCTCGTCGTGGGCTTTGCGGCGGAGACGGCGGATGTGGTGGAGCATGCCCGCGCCAAGCTCGCAAGGAAGGGGGCCGACATCATCGTGGCAAACGACGTCTCCCATGACAGCGGCGTCGGCCCTTCCGGGGTGATGGGCGGGGCGCGCAACCGTGTCCATCTCGTCAGCGCGGACGGCGTTGAGGCGTGGCCGGAAATGAGCAAGGAGGAGGTGGCGGCGCGGCTGGCAGCGCTGATCGCGAGGCGCCTGGCCTGACTCGCCTTCCCTCACCCCGGTGGCAAGCTCATCTGCCAGGAGACGCCGAAGGGGCAGGGCCTGATTCCGGTTGCCATGGCGCGAGCCCTTTCAGGCGCCCTGTTCATGGATCAGGTGGATGATGTCGCCGGGCCCGGCCACCCAGAAGCCGGGGAAGCCTTCCGGCAGCGGCTCGATCTCGTCCCGCCGGGAAACGCCTTCGCGCGCCAGATGTTCGGCAGCGGCCTCCCTGTCCTCTGTCGCCACCTCCAGCCAGATTTCCGTCTGGCTCATGCCGGGCACGCGGTCGATCCAGAGCCTGTTGGCGCCGAAGACGAAGACGATGTCGGGCGCCAGGCTTTCGATCGTCTCGAGCCCCAGCACGTCGCGGTAGAAACGCACCGTGGCATCGAAATGGTGCGGCGGCACTTTCATGGCGATGTTGCGGCCGCCCTCGAACTTCGGTCTCATGGCAATCCTCCTCTTCCCGGTGGGCAGTGCCCGTCACGCGCCGCCGAACCGTCTCTCATACTCTGCCGCCAGCGTCTCGAACCGCGACCAGAAGCGCCTCTTTCCGCCGCCCTGCAGCACCGTGGCGAGAACATCCAGATGGGCGTGCCATCCGCCGGCCACATTGGTCATCTCGCCGCGGTTGGCGAGCCTGCGATGCGTGACCACGAGAAGAACCTTCTCCCCCTCGGGAAACAGCTCGAACACGACCTCGCTTTCCTGTTCCTCTTCGCCCGGCCAGGTCATGGCCAGCATGCGCGGTGGATCTATGTCGATGATGCGGTGGACCGAGGGATAGCCTTTGGCATTCATCTCCGCATATTTCTCCGGCGCCGGCTCGTCGGTGAAGTCGCTGTGCCTGAAAAGGAGATTGGCCTGCCCGCCCTGCCTGAGCTCCATCTCGCCGCCGGCCAACCATTGCCGACGCTTCTCCGGCTCGGTGAGATAGGCCCAGACACGCTCGATGGGGCCGGGAAGAAGCCGCTCGAAGCGCACCGTGTCGGGGGCCGTTGCAACGCCATGGGCGTCCGGGTCTGGCAGGTTCATGAGTCTCCTCCTGATGTTTCGATCGCCTGCAGGATGAACCGGAAGCAGGCGCTGCTCATCCGCCATCCCTTCATCGCACGCCGGTCCGCCCGTCCTGCGGGATGGGAGCCGCCGCAATCATGGCTTTCTCTCTCGCACAGCCTCCTTCTGGCCGGCGACCTCGTCCTCGGCCGTCAGCAGCGCCTCCAGCGTGTCGAGGCGCTTCGTCCAGAAGCGTTCGTAATGGCGCAACCACGCCTCCGCCTCGGCCAGCCGCGCCGCCTCCAGCCGGCAATAGTGCGTGCGCCCCTCGACCCGCCGGCGCACAAGGCCCGCCGCCTCCAGCACTTTGACATGTTTGGATGCCCCGGCCAGCGACATGGAAAAGGGCTTGGCCAGCGCGCTGACGCTCAGCTCTCCCTCGCTCAGCGCGTGCAGCATGGCACGACGCGTGCCGCAGGAGAGCGCATGGAAGACGCCATCGAGTGCGGCAGACTGTTTCTCAACCATGTGGTTGAGTATAAGCCCTTCCGCCCGCAAGTCAACCGAGTGGTTTAATTTTTCGGACCGGGAAGGCCGTTTCTAAAGCGGTCGCTCTGCCGCGACGAGCCTGAGCCCGAAGCCGATGAGCAGCGAGCCGAACAGCCAGCGTTGCAGGCGTTGCCACACCGGGCGCCGGGCGAGGAAGGCGCCGAGGCCGTGGCCGGCAAGGGCATACTGGATGTCGAAGGCAACGCCCGTTCCCACGAGCACGGCACCGAGCAGAAGGAACTGCAGGGCAAGCGGCCCGCCTTCCGGGTGGACGAATTGCGGCAGCAGCACGGAGCAGAAAAGAAGCGCTTTCGGATTCAGCAGGTTGGTGAAGAGGCCGCGGACCGCAGCGCGCCGCAGCCCGTCTGCCGGGCGCTGCGCGGCAGATGCCTCGGCGGGCGGCACGAGCGATGGCGCGCGCAGGAGGCTGAACCCCAGCCAGGCGAGGTAGGCCGCGCCGGCAAGGCGCACGCCTTCGAAGACGGCTGGCGAGGTTCTCATGAGTGCCGCAAGGCCCAACGCGGCGAGCGCCACATGCGCGGCCCTGGCCATGGCAAGCCCGGCGGCCGTGGCAAGCGCATGACGGCGCCCATGCAGCGCGCCGGTCTGCAGCAGAAGGATCATGTCGGGCCCGGGCACCAGATAGGCAATCACCAGCGCGCCCATGAAGAGGGGGAACTCGGACATCTGCGATCTCCGCAAGGAAATGGTGACGCCGAAATTAGCCGGGAGGGGCGGCGCATGTCCTTGCGAACATGCTTCATAGAGGGGATGCTTGTGGCATATCATGCCATGAATGTGATGAACTGGGTTTCATGATGCCAAGAAGAGATCTCGATGCAATCGATCGCAGGATACTCTCTGCCCTTCAGCGCAACGGCAGGCTGTCCAATGTCGAGTTGGCCGAGGCCGTGGGCCTGTCACCCTCGCCATGTTTGCGTCGCGTGCGGCTTCTGGAGGAGGCCGGCGTGATCGCCGGCTATCACGCGGCTCTCGACAGGGCAGGCATCGGGCTCGGGCTCACGGTGTTCGTGGGCGTGAAGGTGGAGCGCCATCACGAGGAGGAGGCAACCGCTTTCCGCGAGGCGGTGCGCGCCCTGCCGGAGGTCGTCTCCTGCCACCTGGTCTCCGGCGAGGCGGATTTCCTGCTTCAGGTGGTGGTGCCTGATCTGGCAGCCTATGAGCGGTTGCTGCTCGACACGCTGTTGAAACTGCCGGCCGTCAGCGACATCCGTTCCAACTTCGCCATCCAGACCGTAAAGGACCGTGCGCCCCTGCCCCTGGGCCACCTCGCCCGATCCGAGCAGTAGGGCGCCGTGTAGGAGCGGCCCGAAGGTGGCTGCAGACCGCAGGCCCGGGCATCAGCCGTCGTCGGCCAGCAGCCTTTCCACGATGGGTTGAAGCGCATCCGGGGTGATGGGCTTGGCCGCCACAACGTCAATGATTTCCGGGCGGGCAGGACGGTCTTTCTGGGACGGATCGGCGATCAGCACCGTCCGTGGAAGTCCCTCGCCGCTGCTGCGCCGCCGCGTCGCCAGTTCGCTCAGGAAGGGTGCCAGACGGACATCCGCCAGCGCGCCGTCGACAATCGCCATCAACGGCCGGCATTCCCGCAGTGCCGTCAGGGCCGCGTCCGGCCCCACCGCGCGGGGCTTGAGATAGATGCGCTGGAGCGTGCTGGAGATGACGATGCGATTGACCGGCGAGGCGGACACCACGAGAACCAGCCTGCTCTCCCGCGCATTGGGACTTTCTGAAGGGGTGTGTCCAGGGTTTTCCGTGCCGTCATGCGTGTATTTTCCAGTGTTCGTCATGGGCACCAGCGGGTGGCGTTGGCTCAATGTCCGGTTGAGGATGCGTGCGGCATACTCGCGATCCTTTCGGTATTGTCAATACCCATAACTGTTCGTGAATAGACGTATAAGGCAAGTCATCCACCGCCAAATGACACGCGCCCCGCATGGCTCGCCATGCGGGGCGCGCGTGCGGTCGCGCCGGGGGCAGGGAAGGGGTCAGTCGCGCGCCAGCCGGTTGGTGACGATGACGGGAACCAGAAGGTCGCCCCAGTTGCCGTCGCCGCCATGGTGGCGGGCCGAGCGGACCAGTTCCACGGAAATGCCGGCCTCCACGGCCCTCATCACCGACTGGTTGAGGCGGTGCAGATCGTTGGCGATCATGCGGACCAATGCCTGCTGCTCGCCGCTCATGCTGCTTGCCTGCTCGTCTGCACGTTCCTTGACGCGGGTGTTCGGTGTCATGTCGCTTCTCCTTTCGCGCTATTCGGCAGCCGGGCGGAACTGGTCCTGCTCGGTGGACTCGCCCATGGCGGTGGTGGAGGACTGGCCGCCGGTGATCGCCATGGACACGGCATCGAAATAGCCGGTGCCAACCTCGCGCTGGTGCTTGGTGGCGGTGTAGCCGTGGGCCTCCGAGGCGAACTCCGCCTGCTGCAGCTCGCTGTAGGCGGCCATCTGCCGCTCGCGATAGCCGCGCGCCAGCTCGAACATCCCGTGGTTGAGCTGGTGGAAACCGGCCAGCGTGATGAACTGGAACTTGTAGCCCATGGCGCCCAGCTCGCGCTGGAAGCGGGCGATCGTCGCCTCGTCCAGGTTCTTCTTCCAGTTGAAGGAAGGCGAGCAGTTGTAGGCGAGCAGCTTGCCCGGATGGTGCTTGTGCACCGCTTCGGCGAAGCGCCGGGCCTGGTCGAGATCGGGCTTCGAGGTTTCGCACCACAGCAGGTCGCAATGGGGAGCATAGGCGATGGCGCGCGCGATGCAGGGCTCCAGGCCGTTGCGCACGCGGTAGAAGCCTTCCACCGTCCGCCCGGCCTCATGGTCGACGAAGGGCCGGTCGCGCTCGTCGATGTCGGATGTCAGCAGCTTCGCCGCTTCCGCATCCGTGCGGCAGATGACGAGCGTGGGCACTCCCATCACGTCGGCGGCCAGCCGGGCTGCGGTGAGGTTGCGGATGTGCTGGCCGGTCGGGATCAGCACCTTGCCGCCCAGGTGCCCGCACTTCTTTTCCGAGGCGAGCTGATCCTCGAAGTGGACACCCGCCGCCCCCGCCTCGATATAGGCCTTCATGATCTCGAAGGCGTTGAGCGGGCCGCCGAAACCGGCCTCCGCATCGGCGACGATGGGGGCAAACCAGGTCTCCACCGAAAGGCCGTTGCCTTCGGCCGTTTCGATCTGGTCGGCGCGCTGTAGCGTGCGGTTGATCCGCCGGGCAAGCTCCGGCCCCGCATTGGCCGGATAGAGCGACTGGTCGGGATACATGGCGGAGGCGGTGTTCGCATCCGCAGCCACCTGCCAGCCGGAAAGATAGATGGCCTTCAGCCCGGCGCGCACCATCTGCATCGCCTGATTGCCGGTGACGGCACCGAGCGCATTGACGAAGTCCTCCTCGTGGAGCAGCCGCCACAGCCGGTTGGCGCCCTCCTCTGCCAGCGTGTAGCGGATGGGAAGGGAGCCGCGCAGCCGGCGCACATCCTCGGCCGTATAGGGCCGTTCGATCCCGTCGAAGCGGCCCTGAGGTGCGCTGGGGACGAGGTTGTAAAAATCCGTCATGGAAAGCTCCTTCGTGCGGTGTGTCGAAGTTCGATGTGGCATCATCGACGCCAGATATGACAGAATTTACGCTGCACTGCACAGAATGAAAGCCTCAATGCCATTGGAAAACCCGGAAAAAGGGTGGAGTTGTCTTGCCTTTCACAGCCGGTGCAGTAAATTTGTAAAAAATGTAAACAGCAGTGGTGCACAGGCGCCATGATGTAAAGGATTGTGAAGGAGGGCTTGCAGCCATGGCCCAGCAGAAGATTTTCGCCGGCGCGCGCATCCGGCGCATCCGCACTGCCAAGGGTCTCACCCAGACGGCGATGGCAGAGGCGCTGGGCATTTCGCCCTCCTATCTCAACCTTATCGAGCGCAACCAGCGCCCGCTCACCGCGCAGCTCATCCTGAAGCTGGTCTCCGTCTACAAGGTGGAGGCGGAGGAACTGCAGGGTGGAAGCGGCCCGTCGCTGGCCGCCTTGAGGGAGGTGTTTTCCGATCCGCTGCTTGCCGGTGAGCTGCCGGGCGAACACGAGCTGGTGGAGGTGGCGGAGGCCGCGCCGAACGCCGCCGCAGCCCTTGCCAAGCTCTACCGTGCCTATCGCGAGCAGGCCGCCAGATTGTCGGATCTCTCGGAGATGCTGGCGCGCGAGGGCCGCGCCACCGCGCTTTCGGCCGCCCGCCTGCCCGTCGATGAGGTGCGCGAGACCTTCGAGCGCCATCCTCACCACTTTCCCGCGCTGGAGGCGGAGGCGGAAGCCTTCCACCGGCTTCTCTCGCCCGGCGAGGATCTGGCCGGCGCGCTCAAGGCGTGGCTGAAGGACGAGCAGGGCATTGCCGTGCGCGTCTTGCCGGCCGACACCATGCCCAACTGGCGACGCCGCTACGACCGGCATTCGCAGCGCCTGTTCGTCTCCGAGCGCCTGTCGGCGGCCGACCGGCTGCGCGAGATTGCCATGGAGGCATGCCTCATCCGCATGCGGGTGGCGATAGCGGGACAGGTCGAGGCGCTGAAGCTCACCTCCGGCGAGGCGCAGCGGCTGGCCCGCTTCGAGCTGGGCCGCTATGCCGCCCATGCGCTGATGATGCCTTATCGGGCCTTCCTTTCGGCGGCCGAGCGCAGCCGCTACGACATTGCCGTGCTGGCGGCGCGCTTTCGCGTCTCCTTCGAGCAGGCGGCCACGCGGCTGACCACGCTTGCCGGGCAGGAAGCCTCGGGCATTCCCTTCTTCCTCGTGGAGGTGGACGGCGCCGGCAACCGGCTGCGCCGCTGCGGGGCAGAGGGCTTTCCGGCGAGCCGTTTCGGCGGCGGCTGCCCGAAACTCGTCCATCACGCTGCCTTCGCCCAGCCGGGCCATCTGCTGGTGGAGGCGGTGGCCATGCCCGACGGCGAAGCCTTTCTCACCCTGGCGCGCACGCTGGAGGGGCCGCAGGCCGCCTTTGGCGAGCGCCCGCGCCGCACCGCCATTCTCCTCGGGTGCGACCTGGCCTATGCAGACCGGCTTGTCTATGGCGCGGCACTTCCCGCATCCGCTGCCCAGGCCCCGGTTCCCGTCGGCCCCGCCTGCCGCCTGTGTGAGCGCTCCGGCTGCCTGGCCCGCGCCGAGCCGCCGGTAACGCGGCCCCTGGGGCTGGACGAGATGGTGACCGGGCTCAGCGCCTTCGATTTCCAGTAAGCCGCCTCGACAGCCCGGCGGGAAGGGGCCGTCCGCGCCGCTCAGCCGGCGCCCAGCGGCCGCTCGCCGGCGAACAGCGGCGCATGGTCGGCGACCAGGCGGGCAATGCGCTCGATCACCGCGCGCACCTCCGGGCGGTGGCGGTCGTCATTGTGCATGACGATCCACTGATGCTCGCGCAGCTCCACAATTTCGGGGCCGGCGCGTTCCAGAAGCGGGTCGCGGTCGCCGGCAAAGCATGGCAGCACGGTCTTGCCGACGCCGGCGCGCACGAGGTCGTAGAGCGTGCGCGGCGTGTTGGCCCAGGCCATGATGGCGATGCCGGCCTGCGCATTCACCCAGCGTGCCGAATGGGTGGACGCATCCTCGGGCGCGATTGCCACCCAGCCATCGCCGGGCGGATGGTTGCGGGCGCGGAAGGGCGCGAAGGCCACCTCCACCGTGCGTCGTGCCGCCAGATTGGGGCTGTCTGGAATGCGGTTGCGTATGCCGATCTCGGCTTCGCGGTGGGCGAGATCGAGCCGCGCCTCCGTCGTCTTGAAGGCGATGCGGAAATTGTCCTGCGCGGTCCACAGGCGCGAAAAGTTCTCGGCGAAGAAATTCGCCGTCCAAGAGCCCGCGGAAATGCGCACCACTGGGTGCGACCCCTCCGCCGCCAGCCACGCCTCGACGGGTCGCGCCGCCGCCTCCATGGCCTGCGCACGCCGATAGAGGGCCTGCCCATCGGGCGTCAGCGCATATCCCGTCTGCCGCCGCACGAACAGCGGCCGGCCCACCGCCTCCTCCAGCGCCAGCATGCGCCGGCCCACGGTGGCCGGGCTCAGCCCCGCTTCCGCCGCCGCGGCCGAAAGCCCGCCGCCCCGCGCCACGCCGATGAAAAGGCGCAGATCATCCCAGCTCACATTTTTCATTATCGAAAAACATAGTGCAAAGTCTTGGTCTCACAAAGGCATTTCCCGCGCCCTATTGTCCGCTCGTGAAAAACACGGAGAGAAACCCATGGATCATTTGAGCGGACTGATCCTCTGCCATCACGTCCTCGCAATCGAAAAACGGGAGCATCGGCCGGGGGGCGAGGACTTCGTGGACCTCTACAGGCCAAGCCCGACCATGCGGGCCCTGCGGCGCTTCGGCAGGTTTTTCAAACTACGTCGATGACGACATTGCCCAGCATTGCGCCTTCTTCCACCGCCTCATGGGCCTCGGCAATCTCCTCGAGGCGGAAACGGGCGCCCACCATGTGGCGCAGGGCGCCGTCCTTCAGCATCTGCGTCAATTGAGCGATGGCCTCGCTGCGCTCCCCGGGCAGCAGTTCGTAGACGAGGAAGAACTGCAGCGTCAGGCTGTTCCACAGCATGGCGGGAAAGGGCAGCGGGCTGTCGCCGGCGACGTTGGAGCCGTAGCACACGATCCTGCCGTGCGGCGCAACGATGCCCTCGCGCAACAGGCTGGTGGTGGAGGAGAAATCCATGTCGATGATGCCGTCCACGCCCTTGCCGCGTGTCAGGTCCTTCACCACCCTGGCCACGTCCTTGGCCTTGTAGTCGATCACGAAATCCGCCCCCGCCTCGCGCGCCAGCGCGGCGCGGGGTGCGGATGCCGTGCCCAGCACGCGCGCACCGGCGGCCTTCGCCATCTGCACGGCATAGTAGGCGACACAGGATCCCGCGCCGGTGACGAGCAGCGTCCTGCCGCCGATGGCGCCCATCTGGCGCACGGCGTGAATGGCGGTGAGCGCCGGAATGCCGAGACAGGCGCCCGTGGCATAGTCGATGCCGGCGGGCAGTGGCACCGCCTGCGCGGCAGGTACGCAGATGAACTGCGCTGCCGTGCCGAACGGGCGTTTCCACTGCCCGTTCCACACCCACACCCGCTCGCCCACCCGGCCGTGCGGCACCTCCCGGCCAACGGCGTCGATCTCGCCGGCGCCGTCGCTGTGCGGGATGATGCGCGGGGCGATCGGTGTGCGGTTTCTGCGGCTTTTCACATCGGAAGGATTGACGCCGGAAGCGTAGAGCCGCACGCGCACCTCGCCGGGGCCGGGCTCCGGCGTCTCCATCTCGCCCACCTCCAGAACGGCGCGCGCCGGCCCGTTCTTCTCATACCAGGCAGCCTTCATCGCTCGTCTCCTCCATGCCTGGCATCTTTAGCAAAAGCGCCGGCGATGAACAGTTCGGACATGCACCGTCGGCGGCGACGGTGGAAACATCGTTGCCGCGCAGGAGAGGGAAATTTCCCGCTTGTCGCACCGCCAAAACGAAAATAGGCTTGCCTCAAAAAGCCGGTCGGCCCCACGGGGGAAGACAGGCGCCAGAACGCCGAGAAACGGGAGTCCGCTTCACATGCAAAGAGCCGCTCTGCTTTCCGCCGCTTCCCTTGCCGCCGCGGTGTTTGCCACGGCCGCCCTTTCCCAGGAGCGCGTCGTCAACGTCTACAACTGGTCCGACTACATCGACGAGTCGATCCTTGAGGAATTTACCGCCGAGACGGGCATCAAGGTCGTCTACGACGTCTTCGATTCCAACGAGATCCTTGAGACCAAGCTGCTTGCCGGCGGCACGGGCTACGATGTGGTCGTCCCCTCGGCGGAGTTTCTCGGCCGTCAGATCCAAGCCGGCGTCTTCCAGAAGCTCGACAAGTCCAGGCTCACCAACATCGGCAATCTGTGGGATGTCATTCTCGAGCGCACGGAGAAATACGATCCCGGCAACGCCTATTCGGTCAACTACATGTGGGGCACCACGGGCATCGGCTACAACGTGGGCAAGATCAAGGAGATCCTCGGCACCGAGACGGTCGATTCCTGGGATGTCGTCTTCGATCCCGAGATCATCTCCAAGCTGGCGGATTGCGGTGTCCACATGCTCAATGCACCGGCCGAGACGGTGCGTGCGGCGCTGAACTATCTGGGGCTCGATCCCGACAGCCGCGACCCCGCTGAGCTGGAGCAAGCCGAGGCGCTGTTGACCTCGATCCGGCCCCACATCCGCAAGTTCCACTCCTCCGAATACATCAATGCCCTCGCCAATGGCGACATCTGCCTTGCCGTCGGCTGGTCCGGCGACATCTTCCAGGCCCGCGACCGCGCCGCAGAGGCCGGCCAGGGGGTCGAGATCGCCTATGTCATCCCGAAGGAGGGGGCGCAGATGTGGTTCGACCAGATGGCGATCCCGGCAGATGCGCCGCATGTGGAGGAGGCACACGCATTCATCGACTACATCCTGCGCCCGGAAGTGATCGCCAAGGCGTCCAACTACGTCTTCTATGCCAATGGCAACAAGGCTTCGCAGGAGTTCCTGGACGAGGAGGTGATCGGCGATCCGGCCGTCTACCCGGATCAGGCGGTGCTCGACAAGCTCTACACCACGTTGCCATATGACCCCCGCACCCAGCGTCTCGTCACGCGGCTGTGGACCAGGGTGGTCACCGGGCAGTAGGGTTCGGCTGCCGTCGGGGGCGGCGGCGGTTTCTGCAGGCGCGCATCAGGCGGAGGCGGCATGGCATCGCTCGGCAGCACGCGCAGGACGTTCGCCCCCTGGGCCGATCCGACGGCCAGGCCCTATATCCGTTTCGAGAACGTCACCAAGCGTTTCGGCGACTTTACCGCCGTCGACGACCTCTCGCTGACCGTCTACGAGCGGGAGTTCTTCGCCCTTCTGGGCGCTTCCGGCTGTGGCAAGACCACCTTGCTGCGCATGCTCGGCGGTTTCGAGCAGCCCACCTCCGGGCGCATCTTCCTTGACGGGCAGGACCTGAAGGGCATTCCGCCCTATCGCCGGCCCGTCAACATGATGTTCCAGTCCTACGCCCTGTTTCCGCACATGACGGTGGAGGCCAACATCGCGTTCGGGCTGAAGCAGGACGGCATGCCCAAGGCCGAGATTGCCGAGCGCGTCGCCCAGATGCTGAAGCTGGTGAAGCTCGAGCAGTTCGCAAGGCGCAAGCCGCATCAGCTCTCCGGCGGTCAGCGCCAGCGGGTCGCGCTCGCCCGCTCGCTTGCCAAGCGGCCGAAGGTGCTGCTTCTCGACGAGCCCCTGGGGGCGCTCGACAAGAAGCTGCGGGAGGAGACGCAGTTCGAGCTGGTGGACCTGCAATACGAGCTGGGGCTCACCTTCATCATCGTCACCCATGACCAGGAGGAGGCGATGACCATGGCCGACCGCATCGCCATCATGGACAAGGGCAAGGTGCTGCAGGTGGCCACGCCGGCGGAGGTCTACGAGGCGCCTTCCTGCCGCTTCGTCGCCGAGTTCGTGGGCTCCGTGAACATGTTCGAGGGCACGGTGGTCGAGGCGGGCAGCGCCGCGCGCCTGCGCGACAGGAGCGGCGCCCAGTTCCTGGTCGCCGATTCCGGCGACGCCTCGCCCGGCGATACCGTCTGGCTGGCCGTGCGCCCGGAGAAGCTGCGGATAACGCGCGAGCGCCCGTCGGAGGTGGAAAACGCGCTCGAAGGCGAGGTCTGGGACATCGCCTATCTGGGCGACATGACGGTCTACAACGTGAAGCTCGCCGACGGGCGCATCGTCAAGGCAAGCACCATCAACAGCCGGCGCAGCGTGGAAGACGCACTGACCTGGCACGAGCGTGCCTGGGTGTCCTTCCTGCCCGACGCCGGCGTGGTGCTCACGCGGTGAGGGCGGCATGAGGCGGCTTCTCTCCTCCATCGGCAGCCGCCTGGTCATTGCCGTTCCCTATCTGTGGCTGCTCTTCTTCTTCCTCGTTCCCTTCTTCATCGTCTTCAAGATCTCGCTGTCGCAGCCGACGATCGCCATGCCGCCCTATCAGCCTGTGTTCGGCCTGGAGGATGGCCTTTCCGGCCTTTTCGGGAAGCTGCGCCAGCTCTCCTTCGACAACTATCTGTGGCTGCTCCAGGACGCGCTCTACGTGAACGCCTATGTGTCGAGCGTCGTCATCGCGGCCGTCTCCACCCTGCTTACCCTGCTTGTCGGCTATCCCATCGCCTATGGCATGGCGCGCGCGCCGGAGCGGCTGCGCCCGCTGCTGCTGATGATGGTCATCCTGCCCTTTTGGACCAGCTTCCTCATCCGCGTCTACGCCTGGATCGGCATCTTGAAGCCCGAGGGGCTTCTCAACCAGTTTCTCCTGTTCCTGGGCGTCATCGACGAGCCGCTCATCATCCTCAACACCACCAAGGCCGTCTATATCGGCATTGTCTATTCCTATCTGCCCTTCATGGTGCTGCCGCTCTACGCGACGCTGGAGAAGATGGACCATTCGCTCATCGAGGCCGCACAGGATCTCGGCTGCCCGCCGCTTGCCGCCTTCTGGAAGATCACCTTTCCGCTTTCCTTCCCCGGCGTCGTGGCGGGCTGCATGCTCGTCTTCATTCCCGCCGTCGGCGAGTTCGTCATTCCCGACCTGCTGGGCGGTTCGCGCACGCTGATGATCGGCAGGACATTGTGGAACGAGTTCTTTTCCAATCGCGACTGGCCGGTTTCCTCCGCCGTGGCCATCGTCCTGCTGTTGATCCTCGTTCTGCCCATCGTCTATTTCCAGCGCGCCCAGGCGCGCGCCAGAGAGCGGGAGGGCTGAGATGGCCGGCACCTGGGGACGTTTCAACATTGCCTCCCTCGTCCTGGGCTTTGCCTTTCTCTATCTGCCCATTGTCCTGCTCATCATCTACTCCTTCAACGAATCGCGCCTCGTCACCGTGTGGGCCGGCTTCTCGACCAGGTGGTATGTCGCGATGCTCGGCAATCGCGGGCTCATGGATGCGGCCTGGGTGACGGCCAGGGTGGCCTTCCTTTCGGCCACCGTCGCCACCGTGCTCGGCACAATGGCGGCCGTGGCCCTGACCCGCTACACCCGCTTCCGGGGGCGGCTGCTGTTTTCCGGCATGGTCTTTGCACCGCTGGTGATGCCCGAGGTCATCACCGGCCTGTCGCTTCTGCTGCTGTTCGTGGCCATCAATTTCGACCGCGGCTTTGCCACCGTCACCATCGCCCATATCACCTTTTCCATGTGCTTCGTGGCCGTGGTGGTGCAGTCGCGTCTCATCACCTTCGACCGTTCGCTCGAGGAAGCGGCGCTGGACCTGGGGGCAACGCCCGTCAAGGCATTTTTCCAGGTCACGCTGCCGGTCATCCTGCCCTCCGTGGTCGCCGGCTGGATGCTGGCCTTCACCCTATCTCTCGACGATCTGGTCATCGCCAGCTTCACCTCCGGCCCGGGGGCCACCACCCTGCCGATGAAGATCTACAGCCAGGTGCGCCTTGGCGTCACGCCCGAGATCAATGCCGTGTGCACGGTTCTGATCGCCATCGTCACCGTTGGCGTCATCGCCGCCGCGCTGGTCAACAAGCGGCGGGAGGTTCTGCGCAGGAGAGAGGACATGGCCCTCGTCGCGAGCGCATAGAGCCCGCGCGGCGATGCCCGAGTTTCGGCCGGCGTCCGTGGGCGCGCTATTGCCCTTCCGCGGCGGGCGGCAGGAAGGAAGCGATGAAGGGCGCGCTCCACGACCCGCCGACGAAGAAACGGAGCGGCGATTTCAGCCGCGCATCGGCCCCCTCGGGCGCGGTCACGGTGCCGTAGAGCGCCAGTCCGCGGCCCGCAAAGGGCACCAGCCCGTCGAGCGCGATCAGGTGCTGGCCGGAGCGCAGTTCCGCCTTGTCGATTGCCGCCACACCCTTGGACAGCTTGGCCTCGATCTGCGCTCCCTCGATGGGCAGCGCCCCTTCGCTGAGTGCCGAAAGGGGGAAGAAGTCTCCTTCCGCGCTGCGCTGCAGAAAGGCTTCCAGGCTGAGGCCCGGCACGCTGCCGGCGCCGAAGGCGGCCGAGATGCTGCCGTCCGCCGTTTCGAGAACGGCATCCAGGTTGTCGCCGCTGCCCTTGACCATCACCGAGAGCGAGCCGCGCGCCTGCGGGACGAGCCGCTCGACGCCGAAGGTTCGGGCAAGCTGGGCGATGTCGATTTCCTTGCACAGCATGCGGATTTCGACGATTTCGTTCGCGCCCGTCCTGTCGGTACGAACGCCGAGCTGGATCGCGCCGCCGAAGGCGGCGGCATCGGAGATGTCGAAGGTGGACAGCCCGTCCTTCACCTTTACCGCTGCGGCCACCCTGGAAAGCTGCGCGGAATCGAAGCTTGCCTTGGTGGCGGAGAAGCGCAGATCGAAATCGTATCCCCTCGGGTTCATCGACGGCGGCGTGGCGCGGCCGGGCTCGATGCTGGGCGAGAAGGGGCTGAAGGTGTCCAGCAGCGCACGCAGGTTGAGCGTATCAAAGGCCAGCGTTCCCGCGATGCTCGGCCGGTCGGGCTCCAGATTCATGTTGAGAAGGCCCTTGCCCGTGCTCCCGTCGACGGCCAGTGTGGTGTTCTCGAAGGTCAGCCGGCTCATGTCGCCCGTCACGCGTGCCGTCACGGTCACGGGCCCGACGCGTGTTCCCGGCATTCGCACGGCATGCGTCCATTCCACCAACCGATTGAGCGAAGGGGCGGAAAAGTCGAGCTGGCCGTCGACGAAGTTCCGGCCGGAGAAATCGGCCGTGCCGGTGAAGGCAACGCTGGCGGGCTCGGACTGCAGCGAGACCCTGACCGGCGCCACTCCGCCGCCGAGCAGGATCAGCGGCTGCGTGCTCGACGCTTCGAGCGCCACGTTCTCGCCATGCCAGATGCCCCGGGCCGAGATCGAAGCCTGGCGGTTCAGCGCCGGCCAGTTGAGCCGCCCGTTCAGGCTGGTGACGATGTCCACGCTGCGCTCGCCGGCGCGCGTGGCGATGCGCGCGTTGACGAACTCCACCTCTCCGAAGGCATCGGAGGGCAGGGCACCGATATCCGGCTGCGCCGGTGTCGCCGCCACCAGCTCGCGCGCCGCCGCCACCGAGCGGGACAGCCGGCCCCAGCTTTGCGGCGGCGTGAGGCTGAGCTCGCCCTCCGTTCCGTGCAGGCGCAGCACCGGGCGGATGAGCCGCATCTTGGTGAAGACGACCTCGCCCCTCAGCGCCGCCAGCGCCGAAAGATCGATCTCGATGCGGTCGGCCTCGATCACCGGGTCCGGGTTGGTCTCGCCCCAGTCGGAGAACGTCACGTCGTGCAGAATCGCGCGAAACGGCCACACGCGGATGTCGGGCGTGTCGTTGAGCTGCACCCGATAGCCGCTCCAGGCCCCGAGCTGGTAGGCAATGCCGTCGCGCACGATTTGCGTGTAGGCGACGAAGGGCAGCCCGATCACGAAGAGCGTTGCCACGATGACGACGACGCCGGCAGCCCAGATGCTTTTTCTCGCCAAAGAAACCGGCATGTCTCCTCGCCCGTGGGCCGAACCCTCGATTGCGGCCCCTGCAGCCCCCTGGGCAGGGTTTATACCAAGGGTCTTCTATTTCAAGCCTTTGTGGCAGAGTTTAGCCACCATACTTGCCCTGCCAATGCGTGGAAGGCATAAGCGGCACGACGAGGAGGATCGCCATGAGCCAGGAAAAACCCCTTTGGACACCGTCTGAAGAGCAGGTGGCGCACGCCCCGATGACGGCCTTCATGGAGGCAGCGGCCGGGAAGGCGGGCCGCCCGATTGCGGATTACCATGCGCTTCACCGCTGGTCCGTGGAGGAGAGGGAAGCCTTCTGGGCGCTGGTGTGGGACTTCTGCGGCATCGTGGGCGAGCGCGGGACGCGGGTGCTGCTCGATGGCGAAAAGATGCCCGGAGCCAGGTTTTTCCCCGATGCGCGGCTCAACTTCGCCGAGAACCTGCTGCAGGCGTCCGGACCCGGCGATGCCATCGTCTTCCGCGGTGAAGACAGGGTGGAACGCCGGCTGAGCTGGGATGACCTGCATGCCCTGGTCTCGCGCCTGCAACAGCTTTTCAGGGCGCACGGCGTGCAGCCTGGCGACCGCATCGCCGCCATGATGCCCAACATGCCCGAGACGGTGGCCGCCATGCTGGCTGCCACCTCCATCGGGGCGGTGTGGTCGTCCTGCTCGCCCGATTTCGGCGTGCGCGGCGTGCTCGACCGTTTCGGCCAGATCGAGCCGGTGCTCTTCCTGGCGCCCGACGGCTACTGGTACAACGGCAGGAGTTTCGAGGTCACGGAGAAGGCGGCGGAGATCGCCGCCGCGCTGCCCAGCCTGCGCAGGACGCTGATTGTCGACTATCTGGGCAGGGCGCGGCCGGCGGCGCGGGCCATCGAGGGGGCCGAGGCGCTTGAAGATGCGCTGCGACCCTACGCCCCGCAGCCGCTTTCCTTCGAGCGGTTGCCCTTCTCCCATCCGCTCTACATCCTCTTCTCTTCCGGCACGACGGGCATTCCCAAATGCATCGTCCACTCGGCCGGCGGCACGCTCATCCAGCACCTGAAGGAGCATCGCCTGCACGCCGGCCTCCGCGCGGGCGACCGTTTCTTCTACTTCACCACCTGCGGCTGGATGATGTGGAACTGGCTGGTCTCCGGCCTCGCCTCCCGTGCGACTCTTCTGCTTTATGACGGCTCGCCCTTCCATCCCGATGGCAACGCGCTGTTCGACTTCGCGCAGGCCGAGAGGATGACCTATTTCGGCACCTCGGCAAAATATATCGACGCCGTGCGCAAGGCCGGACTCGAACCCGCCGGGACGCACGATCTTTCGAGCCTGCGCGTCATGTCTTCCACCGGCTCGCCGCTGGCGCCGGAAAACTTCGCCTTCGTCTACCGCGCCATCAAGCAGGACCTGCATCTGGCCTCCATCTCCGGCGGCACGGACATCGTTTCCTGTTTCGTGCTGGGCGTGCCGATCATGCCGGTCTGGGAGGGCGAGATCCAGGGTCCCGGCCTCGGCATGGCGGTCGAGGTTTGGGACGAGGAAGGCCGGCCGCTCAAACGCGGCAAGGGCGAGCTGGTGTGCACGCGCCCCTTCCCGTCCATGCCCATCGGCTTCTGGAACGATCCGGACGGAGAGAAGTATCGAAGCGCCTATTTCGACCGCTTCGAGAATGTCTGGTGCCATGGCGATTTTGCCGAGTGGACAGCCCATGGCGGCATCGTCATCCACGGCCGTTCCGACGCTACGCTCAATCCCGGCGGCGTGCGCATCGGCACGGCGGAGATCTACAACCAGGTGGAGCAGCTTCCCGAGATTCTGGAGGCGCTGTGCATCGGCCAGGATTGGGAAGGCGACGTGCGCGTCGTGCTGTTCGTGCGGCTGGCGGAAGGAGTGGCGCTCGACGCGGCACTCGAAAAGAGGATCCGTGAGCGCATCAGGACCGGCGCCAGCCCGCGCCACGTGCCAGCCAGGATCGTTGCCGTCAAGGACATTCCGCGCACCAAGTCCGGCAAGATCACCGAGCTTGCCGTGCGCGACGTGGTGCATGGCCGGGAGGTGAAGAACAAGGAGGCGCTGGCCAATCCGGAGGCGCTGGAGCTGTTCCGCGATCTGCCCGAGCTGAAGAGTTAACGGAACCTTGCGGCAAAATTTACCGAGATGCCAGCCTTGGCACACTCGGTTAAAACTTTATGGGTGCCGGTAAGGCCTTGTTAAGGAATGCACCGCGATAGTCGGGCCAACTTGACGAACCGGTCGTGCGTTGCGGCTGGAGAGTTCGCCAGGCCCCGTTTTGACAGCACGGAATTCGACTTGTGGCGTCCCGCTTCGGGGCGCCTTTTCTTTCAGGCGTCGCGGTCGCGCATCAGGGGCCGGGAGAGCAGGATGACCGGCACGATGGCGGTCGCGATGATGAGAAGGGCGGCCACTGCGCCGTCTTCCGCGGCTCCGCGCGAAGCCTGCTCGTAGACATGGGTCGCCAGCGTGTTGAACCCGAAGGGGCGCAGCAGGATGGTTGCCGAAAGCTCCTTGACCGTATCCACGAAGACCAGGATGCCGGCCGTCAGGATGGCGGGCCTCAACAGCGGCAGGAGCACGGTCGCCGCGCTGGCCGGCGCCGAGCGGCCGAGGCTGCGCGCTGCCTCGTCGAGATTGGGGGGCAGCTTCTCCAGCCCGGACTGCACCGCCCCCTCGGCGAGCGCCAGAAAGCGGATGGTGCAGGCCATCACGACCGCGGCCGCCGAACCGGTGAGCAGCAGCCCGGTGGAGAAGCCGAGATGGGTGCGCGCCAGCCCGTCGACGAAATTGTCGAACCGCGCCAGCGAGATCAGAAGGCCGAGCGCCAGGATGGTGCCGGGCATGGCATAGCCGATGGTGGCAAAGCGCACCAAAAGCATCATGCGCCGGGTGCGCACCAGACGCGCCGCATAGAGAAGAACGAGGGCGACCGCCACGGCAAGGGCCGCCGTCGCCAGCGCCGTGACCAGGCTGGTCGCCAGCGCCTCGACCAGCGCCGGCCTGGAAAACTGCTCCAGCCTGTTGAGCGCATAGCGGCCGAAGATGGCAAGCGGGATGCCGAAACCCGCCAGGATGGGAAGAAGGACGGCCGTAAAGGCCGTGCCCGCCCGCCAGCCCTTCAGGGCAATGCGCGGCGGGCGTGCCTTCATCTGGCTGGCCCGCGCGGCATGGAAGCGCTGCTTGCGCCGTGCCCACTGCTCCGCCGTCAGAAGCGCAAGCACGATGAACAGCATGACGACGGCGATTTGTGCCGCCCCTTCCAGACTGCCGCGGTTGAGCCAGGTGGCGTAGATGGACAGGGTGAGCGTCGGCACGCCGAGATGCTGCACGGCGCCGAAGTCGTTGACCGTCTCCATCAGCACCAGGGCAATGCCGGCAACGATGGCCGGCCGCGCCACGGGCAGGAGAACGCGCCAGAAGACGCGCGCCGGCGCGGCGCCCAGCGTGCGCGCAACATCGGCGATGTTTCGCCCCTGCATCAGGAAGACGATTCGTGTCGTCAGATAGACATAGGGAAAGGTCACGCAGGAAAGCACCACCGCCGCGCCGGGCGTGGAGCGGATTTCGGGAAACCAGTAATCGCCGGGTCGCGTGAAGCCGAAGAGCGCCCGGATGGCGCCTTGCACCGGCCCCACATAGTGAAAGAACTCGGCAAAGGCATAGGCCGCCAGATAGGGAGGCACCGCCAGCGGCAGGACGAGCGCCCAGGAGAAGGTGCGGCGAAGCGGAAACTCATAGGCCACCACCAGCCAGGCACAGCCCACCCCCATTGCGCCGCTGCCGAGCGCCACGAGGAGGAGGAGAAAGAGCGTCGTGCCCACCGCCTGCGGCAGCACGTAGCGCGCCAGATGCGGCCAGTCCGCCCCCGAGCCGGAAAATGCCATGACGATGACGGCGAGGATGGGCAGCAGCGCGATGGCCGCCGTCAGCATGGCCACGGCGAGTGCCAGCGGGTGGCGCTGACGGCGCGTCCGCCCGGCGCGCGGGGTCGGCTGGGAAAGGGGTGCCTTGAGTGTGAAGCTGCTCATCGCAGGCGGTGCCGGTCAAATGCGAAAGCCGGACCGCTGCCGGTCCGGCTTCCTTTCTGAACCGTGGGCCGGGCCTCAGCTTCCGGGCCCGTCTTCAAGGCCCACCCGGTCGACCATCTCGGAGGCCGCCTTGCGGTACTTGGCGATCTCCGCCAGCGGCAGCGTGTCCGGCTTGATCTCGCCGAAGGACTTCACCGTCTCGGAGACCTCTGCGCCGGGCAGCACCGGATACTCATAGTTGCGCTCGGCATAGAGCGCCTGCGCCTCCGGGCCGGACAGGAACTCCATCAGCTTGATGGCGTTCTCCCTGTTGGGCGCGTGCTTGGCGAGCGCCATGCCGGAGATGTTCACATGGGTGCCGCGATCCTCGGAGTTGGGGAAGAGCACCTTGATGGCAGCGGCCCAGTCCTTCTGCTCCGGCTCCTTCTCGTTGTTCATCATGAGGCCGACATAGTAGGTGTTGCCGATGCCGAGATCGCACTCGCCGGCATAGATGGCCTGCGCCTGGGCGCGGTCGTTGCCGCCGGGCTTGCGGGCCAGATTGGCTTTGAGCCCCTTCATCCACTCCTCGGCCTTTTCCTCGCCGTGATGGGCGATCATCGAGGCGAAGAGCGCGATGTTGTACATGTGCTGGCCGCTGCGCATGCAGATCTTGCCCTTCCACTTGGGATCGGCCAGTTCCTCATAGGTGATCGTGTCCTGCTCGACACGGTCCTTGGAGGCATAGACGACGCGCCCGCGGGTGGTCAGGCCGATCCAGTGGCCTTCCGGGTCGCGGTATTGCGCGGGGATGTTCTCGTTGATGACGGCATTGTCGACCGGCTGGGTGACGCCCTTCTCCTTGGCGTTGACCAGGCGACCGATGTCGACGGTCAGAATGACGTCGGCCGGCGAATTCTCGCCTTCCGCGGCAATGCGGTCCTCCAGCCCCTTGTCGAGGAACAGAACCTCCGTCTCGATGCCCGTCTTCTCGGTAAAGGCTTCCAGAAGCGGCTCGATGAGGAAGGGTTGCCGGTAAGTATAGACATTCACCGTTCCTTCGGCTTGCGCCTGAAACGGCAGCAATGACGCGCCGGCGGCGATGGAGAGGGCGGCAAGGCCGGCTCTCAGCTTCGAGGAAGTCTCAAACATCGTCGTTCTCCTGACCGCTGGGGGGCAAGGCCCCAGGCAAGGTTGCTCATAAGCGAAGGGTCCACTTCGCGGCCTCCTAATGAGGGAAAGTGGCGCGCGGGTCAAGAGAACGCCAATAAAATCAGTACTTTAGAATTATTCTAAACTACTGGAGTCAACTTATCCCGGCGTGCCCGCGCCCTCAGTCGGCCAGAACGCGCGTCGGCGGAAACGTCACCTCCACCAGCGTGCCTTCGCCAGGGGTGGAGCTGATGGAGAATTGCGCACGATTGGCCTCCACCATCGCCCGGGTGAGCGGCAGGCCGAGCCCGGTGCCGTCGCCGCGCCGGCGGCGCAGCGCGTTGATTTGCTTGAAGGGTTTCAGCGCCTCGTCCAGCTCGGCAGCGCTCATGCCCACCCCCGTGTCGCGCACGCGCATGACCACCGAGCCGTCCGGCGCGTAAGCCGTGGAAACGATCACCTGGCCGCCGGCCGGCGTGTAGCGCACCGCGTTGGACAACAGGTTGAGGGCGATCTGGCGCACGCTTCGCAGATCGGCCACCACGTCGGGCAGGCGCGAGGCGAAGCTGGAGCGGATGATGACGCGCTCGCTGTTGGCCTGCGGCTGCATCATGGCCACCGTCTGCCCCAGCGTCTCGTTGAGGGAGACCGCCTCGTAGCGCATTTCCTGCTGGCCAGCCTCGATCTTGGAGATGTCGAGCAGGTCGTTCACCAGGTCGAGCACGTGATTGCCCGAGCGGTTGATGTCGCGCAGATAGTCGCGATAGCGCTCGTTGCCGATGGGGCCGAACTTCTCGTCGATCATCAGCTCCGAAAAGCCGATGATGGCGTTGAGCGGCGTGCGGATCTCGTGGCTCACGCGCGCCAGGAACTCGCTCTTCTGAGAGGAGGCGCGCTCGGCCTGCGCGCGTGCCTGGGTCAGTTCTTCCTCGGCGCGCTTCCAGTGGGTGATGTCGCGCAGCACCGCGCAGTAGCCGTTCCTGTTGGGCAGGCGGCCGATGGTGATGAACAGCGGGATGAAGCGGCCCTGCGCTTCGCGCCCGATCACCTGGCGCCCGTCGTTCAGCACGCTGGCCACGCCATTGTCGGCCAGAGAGGCCAGATAGTCGGCAACCGTGCGCTGGCTCTCGATCGCGAAAAGCGAGGTAAAGGGCTTGCCCGTCACGTGCTCCGCGTCGAAGCCGAAAAGCGCCTCTGCCGGCCGGCTTATGGAGCGGATGGTGCCGTCATTGGCAATGATCACGATGCCGTCCGTAGCCGTGTCGATGATGGCGCGCATCTCGGCAAGGCGCGTTTCGAGCTCCCCGGTCTCGGCGGGAGCAGGGGCGGGGGGCGTGGCATCCTCGCGGCGGCCTTCCGCCTCTTGCGCTGCCTTTTCCGCCGCGACCGGGCGAAGCGCCATCATCAGCGCCTTCCTGCCCTCCCAGGGTACGGATTTCAGGTGTGCCTCCACCGCCGTCTGCACGCCGTCGGCGGTGAGGAGGCGCAGGGTACGGCCGGGCTCGTCCTGCGTGGCGTCCTGCTGCGGCTCGTCGAACAGCGCGCCAAGACCGCCGGCCTGTTCCAGCGCTTCGAGGTTGTCATAGCCGGTCAGGTCGAAGAAGGCCCGATTGGCATAGTGAAGCCGGTCGCCCGAGTGGATGAGAACGGGAAGCGGGAGAGGGGAAAGAAGGCCCGCCGCAGACACCCCTTCCTGCGGCGCGGGGGGCGGGGGCAGGAAGAAGGCGGAGGGCAGGATGCCGCCCGCCGCCCGCGTGCCGCCTGCCGGTTCCCCGGCCGCCTCGTCCAGATCGGGCCGAGCCGGTGGCGCGCTGTCTTCCTCCGGCTGCGGGGTGGCCTCTTGCGCCTCCGCCGCACGGCTAGTCTCTGCTGCGCGTGCCGCTGCCTCGTTGGCCAGGCGCAGCCGCTCGCCGATTTCGCGAAACGCATTCCGTTCTGCCGGCGAAAGCCCGCCGTTCTCCCGCGCGTTCTCCCTGTGCTCGGCGAGGCGGATCACCTTGTCCGTCTCGCGCCGCTGCGGCGTCTCGGTGACATGGATTGCTGGCGCCTCTCCCTTGAAAGGGTGCGCATCGGCGGCGCTCGGCTGCGGCTCTTCGCGCGCTGCGGCCTCCTCGTCCGCGTCCTCCTCCGTGCCATGCGGCGCGGAAACGAGTGCCAGGCCGATCCGCTCGGGGTCCGGCTCCTCCTCTCCCAGCCGGACGATGCCGAAACCGCGAAACCCCTCGAAGCCGCGCTCGCGCCCATAGGCGGGCAGGGCGGCAAGGTCCACAGGCACCTTCAGCGCCGTCCCGGCCACCGGCCACCATACCGTGCGGCCGGACCACGTGTCGCGCCTTTCCAGAAGGCGGACAATGGCCCCGTCCTGGTCGAGACGGAAGGCTGCCGCCACTTCCGCAAAGCTGCGGCCGATGACATCCGCCGCAACTTCGCCGACGGCGGCGGCGAACTCCTCGGAAATGGCGGAGAAGCGGCCCTGCGCATCCGTGCGCCAGGCGAAGCGCACCGTGCGCTCGCCCGTCACCTCCCGCCCCGGCGTGCCGCGGGCCGCGCCATGCGTGCCCTTCCCCTCGGGCTCCTGCTCTGCTTCCGGCGTCATCGGCAGCGGGGCGGCGTGCGCGTCGCCGGCGGTCGCGCCATCGCCTTCCTCGTCGACGACCACCAGCAGATGCAGCGCCGGCTCATCGGCAAGGCGGGCGATCCCGGCAGGGAAACGACGTGCGCCATGGATCGGTTTCTTGACCAGCCGGTCCTCCTGCGCGCGCACCGCATCCACGAGGCTGCGCAGCGTTTCCGGGGCGATGCCCAGAACCTCGAAGCCTTCGGAGGCGGCCATGACACCGCCCTGCGCGTCGATAAGCGCCGCAAAGTGGCCGGGCTCGTCGAAGCCGGAGACGATGCGCGCTGCGCGCGCCGCCTCCGCCTCTCCGTCGCCATCGTGCATGGGCAGGGCAAGCACAAGCGCCTTTTCGCCGCCTGGCAGTGTCAGCCCGCTTGCCTGCAACGTGACGAGGCGGCTTCTGATCCCCCCGGCCAGCCTGAGGGAGAGAGGCCTGTCGCGCCCGATCTCGGGAAAGCCCGGCAAGGCCGCAATCTGCCGCACGGCGACGGGTGACAGGCGCGGCGCGCTGCCGATCGCCTCCTCGATGTCGGCATGGCCGAGCCATGCCGCCCCCGCCCCGTTGGCCCACAGGATCTCGTCGAGAGAGACCGACAGAACGGCCAGCGCATCGCCGGCGGCGAAGCGTTCGCGCACCGCGTCGAGAACCGCTATGTCGAGGAACGAATACGCCGAGGCCATCCGGACAGAACCATCCTTCTGGTGAACCGTGAGATTAACCGCCCGTTAGTAATAAGGGCATGGCGGGCGCCCGTCCACAAACCCCTCCAATCTCGGCGGCTTCAATTTGCCCATTGGTTAATCCGCAAGGCGACCGGATTGCTGCGCTGCAAAATAAATATTGCAATGCACAAAAAACTTGCTATATTCCGTTCAGCTTCAGTTTGAAGACCGCCGCAGAGAACGCACGAGACAGAAGGACTGACCCCATGAGCAAGACCAGCAACAAGCCGGAAGGCACCGAATTTTCCGCTTTCGACGCTTCCCAGGCGACCGAGCAGCTTCGCTCCTTTGCCGAGAAGAGCGCCGAGCAGACCCGCGAGACCTATGAGAAGATGAAGACCGGCGCCGAAGATGCGCGCAAGGCGTTCGAGGCTTCCTTCGAGAAGGCCAAGTCGGTCGGCGACGAGTGGGTTCTGAAGTCCATCGCCGCCATGCGCACCGGCGCCGAGGCGAATTTCGCCCAGTTCGAGGCGCTGGTGGGTGCCTCTTCCTTCTCCGAGGTGATCGAGCTGCAGAGCTCCTTCCTGCGCAAGCAGATGGAGTTTGCCGCCGACCAGGCCAAGGAGTTCCAGGCGCTGTCCCAGAAGGCGGCCACCGAGGTGACGAAGCCGGTCAAGGACGCCTTCGAGAAGGTGCTGAAGCAGGCCGCTGCCTGAGGCGAACGGTCGCGCTTAAAGAATCCGGCGGGCGGGCCTATATGCGGCCCGTTCGCAAGAACGAGGGCCGGTCGTTTCCTCCTCCTCCTCCCTCCGGCCCTGATATGAAAAGACCGGGTTCCTCCCCCGGTCTTTTCTTTTTCTCATGATCCCCGCACCGGCGAAAAGAATGCCGCGCATTCATTGCGGGCCTCTTGAAAAAGCGCCTGTTTGCCCGTAATGACGCAGCATTCGCTGGCATGCGGTTGTAGCTCAGTTGGTTAGAGCGCAGGATTGTGGCTCCTGAGGTCGGTGGTTCGAATCCACCCAACCGTACCATTCTCACGCGGTCCGTTTCTCGCGGTCTGCGACCCGGCCTTCCCTTTACTAGAACAGCGACCCCTGCCTTGTGCCGCCTTTCGCCGTCTTGCGTGGGCGCGGGGCGCCCGGTGGCGTGCCGGTGGCAACGGCAGCGGCCTCGCCGTCGGCAAACTGCAGGTGCAGTTCCTGGCCGGCGCGCAGCGCATGTGCGCTCTTGACCGGGCGCTTCTCCGCGTCGCGCACCAGTGCGAAGCCACGCTCCAGAACCTTCCTGTAGGAAAGCGATTCGGCCAGCCGGGCGGCCTGCTCGTAGGCGGCCCTTGCACGTTCCAGCCGCCGGTGGGCGGCCCGGTCGGCGCGCGCGGCGGCGGTGGCAAGCCGCTCCTTCAGGCGCTCGATCCGCTCCAGGCTGCTGCGCGGGGTGATGCGGGCGGCATCGCGGTCGAAGCGGGTGCGCCGATTGCGCACCAGCCCTCGATAGACGGCCGGCAGGCGCGCCTCGGCCTGGGCGGTGCGCCGCCGTGCCTCGGCCAGCCGCCGGTCGAGCGCGGCGATCGACAGGCGCGCGCCCTCCAGCCGCAGGCGCTTGCCGCGGGTCGCCGTTTCGAGCGCCCGTGCCAGCCGGCCCGCCGCCTCGTCGAAGCGGCGTCGCGGCAGCGCGAAGAGCTGGTCCGGCGAGGGCAGCGCGCGCGCCACGGCCCTGAGCCCCTGGCGCCGCCGCTCCACATCGCGCGAGATGGCGGCCTTGAGCCGCGCGGCCAGGCGGGCAAGATCGGCCTCCAGCTCCGCCTTCACCGGCACCGCCATTTCCGCAGCTCCCGTGGGGGTGGGGGCGCGCCGGTCGGCGGCAAGGTCGATCAGCGTCCAGTCCGTCTCGTGGCCCACCGCGGAGATGACGGGAATCTGCGAGGCGGCCACCGCGCGCACCACCGCCTCGTCGTTGAAGCCCCAAAGATCCTCCAGGCTGCCGCCGCCGCGCGCGACGATGAGAAGGTCCGGCCGGGGGATGGGGCCGTCCCGTTCCAGCGCGTTGAAGCCCGCCACCGCAGCCGAGACCTCGTCCCCCGTCGTCTCGCCCTGCACGCGCACCGGCCAGACGAGCACATGCACGGGAAAACGGTCGGTGATGCGGTGGATGATGTCGCGGATGACCGCGCCCGTGGGGGAGGTGACGACGCCGATGACGCGCGGCATGAAGGGCAGGGGCCGCTTGCGCTCCTGGGCAAACAGTCCCTCCGCCGCCAGTTTGCGCTTGCGCTCCTCCAGCAGCGCCATCAGCGCGCCGGCGCCTGCGGGCTCGATGGCGTCGATGATGATCTGATATTTGGAAGAGCCCGGATAGGTGGAAAGCTTGCCCGTCGCCACCACCTCCAGCCCCTCCTGCGGCTGGAAACGCAGCTTGGAGAAGGTGCCGCGCCAGATCACCGCCTCGAGGCGCGCCCTTTCGTCCTTGAGGGCGAAATAGCAATGGCCGGAAGCATGCGGCCCGCGATAGCCCGACACCTCCCCGCGCACGCGTACATGGCCGAAGGCATCCTCGACGGTTCGCTTGAGCGCCTGCGAAATCTCGCTGACCGAGAACTCGGCGACATTGCCGAGCGAATCGGTTTTCCCATCCTCATTCATGGGACGGATTGAGCCGGTCCGCGCCGGCGCGGTCAAGCCGCGGTTTCGCCGGCATTGTCCCCGCCTGCCTCACCACCCCGGCAGCACCTGGCTCGGCCGCAGCCGCTTGCCGCGCCTTATGCGGTGCGGCAGGGTGGCAAAATCGAAACCCTGGTGCTCCTCCACGGCCAGCGGCACGGAGATGTTGTCGAGGCTTTCGGCAATGTGGCGGGTCAGCGCCTCGGCAATCTCGGACTGGCTCTGGCTGGTGCGCCCGCGCAGGATGCCGATGCGGCAATCGGGTAGCAGCGGGAAGCCGTCGCTCTCTCCCAGCACGCGCATGCCTGGCCGCAACGCGCATTCCGGCAGCACCGAGATGGCGGCGCCCGAGAGCACCGCTGCCGCGATGGCCGTTGCCGAGAAGCTGGTGAACAGGATCCGGTATTCGCGCCCCATCGCCTCAAGCGCCGCACAGGCCGCCCGCCGCCAGGAGCAGCTGGGCCGGCCGAAGGCCATGGGCAGCACCTCGCGCTCATGGGCGGAGTGATTGGCCGAGCCCACCCACAGGATCGGCTCCCGCCGCACCACCTCCGAGCTTTCTTCATCGGTCAGCAGCGCGATGTCGAGATGGCCGTTGCGCACGTGGTGGACGAGGTTGGACGTCGGCTCGCACAGGACGGAAAGCTCCACCCGCGGATTGGAGCGCGAGAAGCGGGCCACGATCTCCGGCAGGAACCGCTCGGCATAGTCGTCCGGCATGCCGATGCGGATGTGGCCTTCCAGACTTCTGTCGTCGAAGGCAGCCAGCGTCTCGCGGTTGAGCCGCAGCATCTGCCGGGCATAGACGAGCAGCCGCTCCCCTTCCTCGGTCAGCCGGTTGATGCGTCCCTCCTTCTCGAACAGCGGCTTGCCGATGCGCTCTTCAAGCCGCCGCATCTGCATGGATACGGCGGACTGGGTGCGGTGCACTTCCTCCGCCGCGCGGGTGAAGCTGCCCGTGTCGGCAATCGCCACGAAGGTGGTGAGTTGATCGAGATCGAGAGGCGCGGCCATGGGACGGTCTTCTTTTATCAGCAAGTTTGATCGAAAAGATTAAAAACATTCGTTCGACTAATCAATGCACCCATGCGACAAAGTGACCGTTCCACACGACGCGCTGACGGCGCCGCCGCGGCAGGTTTTGCCGCGCGAGCGTTTGCCGTCTGCCGAAATCGGCCGTGTCGCGTGATGGAGATTTCTACCGGGTGCCAGGGAGCTTCCCATGCGTGTGCAAGAGACCGTTCTGCCGATTGCCGACACCGCCAGGCTGGGATTTGCCACGCGTCTCGTGCGCATGGGCGTGCAGGCATGGCGTTTGTGGGCCAACCGTCGCGCCATGCGGCAGCTGCGCGAGATGAGCGACTGGGAACTGCGCGACATCGGGCTGGAGCCGGAGGACATCGCCAGGGCCTACCAGGTACCGATCTATGACGATCCGACCCGTCGCCTGCAGCAGATCGCCCGCGAGCGGGCCCGCCGCGAGATGCTGCATCGCCGTCGCTCCTAGCGCTGCAACCTTCTCCCATGCAGGCATTCACTCCCATCGCGCCGGTATCCCCCCGGCATGCCTGCACATTGCCCGGTTCCTTGTGAACCGGGCTTTTTTTGTGGCGCCTCCCGCGGGCGGCAAACGGCCGGAGGGAGGCGCCAGGCAATCGCGGTGCGGCGGCGTCAGTTGCCGTCGGGCAGCGCGTTCTCTTCCACGGCCTTCGTGGCCGCCTCTCCCCCACCGGCTGCGTCCGGGGCCTGGTCCGGCGTGTTGCCGATGGCGCGGTTGACCTTGTCCTTCAGCGCGTCGAGTTGGTTGCCGACCTTTTCCTTGGCCGCCTCCACCGCCGAATCGACGGCCTCCACACCGCCGCCAGTGGTTTCCTCGACCGCCTCCTTGGCCGCATCGATTCGCTGTCCGGCCTCCTGCTTCACCGCTTCGACCGTCGAGCCGATGGCATCCGCGGCGCCGTTGGTGGTCTCTTCGACCGCATCCTCGGCGGCGTCGATATGCTCTTCGGCCTTCTGTTCTGCGGCCTCGAC
>NZ_JAODNW010000012.1 GCF_025398255.1 Chelativorans intermedius
TCCGCGGCGCCGTTGGTGGTCTCTTCGACCGCATCCTCGGCGGCGTCGATATGCTCTTCGGCCTTCTGTTCTGCGGCCTCGACGGTCGAGCTGGCGGCTTCCGCGGCGCCATCGGCGGCTTCCTCGACGGCCTCCTCGGCAGCGTCGATGGGCTCTCCGGCTTCCTGTTCCGTGGCCCCGGCCTGCGCATCTTCTGCGCCGCCCGTCCCCTTGTCCGCCGTCTCTTCAGCCTTCTCGGCGGCGTCCTTGTCGGTCGCCGCCTTGGCTTTCACGGTCTCCTGTACGGTCTGGACGGCCTGAACGCTTGTCGCTTCGGAGACCTTCGTCTCCTCCTCGCTGCAGGCGGCAAGGCCGAGAAGAGCGAGAACGGAGACAGCCGTGGTAAACTTGGAAGGCATGAAAAACCTCTATGATTATCAAAAAGTTAACAGTTGTTTGTCGGCTACATAAGCCGCTACCGGCCTTCGCCGCGAAACGTGGCGATAGTAGGGAGATGGAAAAAATCTTGTGTGCTTGAAGCTATTCCGAGGAGCGCCCGTCCTCGTCTTCCTCGATGGGCGGGCCGGGGATGGCATAGGCGCCGGAGAGCCAGCGGTTGAGGTCGATATCCTTGCACCGCCTGGAACAGAAGGGATAGAAAGCGCGCGCCGAGGGCTTGCCGCACTCCGGGCAGGGGCGTTTTGGCCTCAGGGGAGTGATCTTGTCAGGCGCCTCGCTGCCGGCCATCGTTCACACACGTGTTCCCGACAGCCAGTTGAAATGCACCTTGTAGCCGTCGGCCGTCAACAGGTTCACCGTTTCGTGGAGCGGCAGTCCCACCACATTGGTGTAGGAGCCGACGAGCTTGACGACGAAGGTGCCGGCCAGCCCCTGAATGGCATAGCCGCCGGCCTTGCCGCGCCATTCGCCGGAGGCGAGATAGCTTTCGAGCTCGTCGCGCGACAGCCGCTTGAAACGCACCCTGGTCTCCACCAGCCTGTGGCGCAGCTTGCCCGCGGGCGTGAACAGGCAGACACCGGTATAGACCCGGTGCGAACGGCCGGACAGAAGGCGCAAGCAGTTGGCCGCCTCGTCCACGCTCTCGGCTTTCGGCAGGATGCGCCTGCCCACCGCGACCACCGTGTCGGCGGCCAGCAGAAAGGCCTCCTCCGCCTCGCCTTCCTTTTTCAGCCGTTCCCAGGCCCGTTCTGCCTTGGCGCGGGCAAGGCGCTTGGCCAGCGAGCGCGGATGCTCGGCCTTCAGCGGTGTCTCGTCGATCTCGGCAGGAAGAAGGCGGTCCGGCTCCAGGCCGGCCTGCTGCAGAAGCTCCACGCGCCGCGGCGAGCCGGAGGCCAGGACGAGTTTTTTCAGCGCGCTCATCGCACCCCTGCCTCCGCCGCCGCGGGGGCTACTTGAAGCGGTAGGTGATACGACCCTTGGTCAGGTCGTAGGGGGTCATCTCCACAAGCACCTTGTCGCCGGTCAGCACGCGAATCCGGTTCTTGCGCATACGGCCGGCCGTATGGGCGATGATTTCGTGATCGTTTTCCAGCTTCACCCGGAACATGGCGTTGGGCAGCAGCTCGGTGACCACGCCCGGAAATTCGAGGACTTCTTCCTTCGGCATCCGATACCTTCTCTGACATGGGAATGGCCGCGCCCGGCCCTTGGCGGCCGCGCCGGCCGAAATTGCGCGGAACCTAGCCCAATCGCCTGCACTCGCGCAAGCTTGTTCAGCGTTTCTGCTGTTGGGCGCCTGCGCCGAAGCGCGCGGCAATGCGCTCGGACAGGCCGTCGCGCACCTCCCGATAGGCGGCGAGAATCTGCTCGCGGGTGCCTTCCACGGCCGACGGATCGAGGGTGGGCCAGTATTCCACATCCACCGCCATCGAGCGTGTCAGCTCCAGCGCGGCGTGGTGGGCCTCCGGCGCCAGCGTGACAATGAGGTCGAAATAGCTGTCCTCAAGCTCTTCCAGCGCCCGCGGCCGCCACTCGCCGAGCGTCAGATTCTCCTCGGCCAGCACGGCATCGACAAAGGGGTCCCGCTCGCCCGAGCGCACGCCGGCAGAGGCGACGAAGGTCGATTTCGGCAGCACCCGGCGCGCCAGCAGCTCCGCCATGGGCGAGCGGATGGAGTTGCGCCCGCACAGGAACAAGACCGCACCCGGCGCGGCGCGGCGCCCCTTCTCGGGCCTGTCCTGCGCCGGTTCCTGCTCGCGCTGGGGCATCGCCGTCATCCCCGCCAGTGCAGAACGCAGACCAGCGTGAACAACCGCCGGGCGGTGTCGAAATCCATCTCGATCTTGCCGGCCAGGCGGTCCATCAGCGTCTGCGAGCCCTCGTTGTGCAGTCCCCGCCGGCCCATGTCGATCGCCTCGATCTGGCTCGGGCTGGCCGAGCGGATGGCCTGATAGTAGCTCTCGCAGACGAGGAAATAATCCTTCACGATGCGCCGGAAAGGTGTCAGCGAGAGGATGTGGGTGACGACCTCCTCGCCGCTTTCGCGCGTCACCTTGAGAACGAGGCGCGAATCGACCAGCGAGATCTTCAGCCGGTATGGACCGCCGGCCTCGTCGCCCACAGGGTGGAAACGGTTCTCCTCCACCAGATCGAAGATGGCGACGGCGCGCTCATGCTCGATGTCGGGCGGCGCCCGGCCCACCGTCTCGTCAAGCTCCACATCGACCAGACGCGCATTGCCGGGCAAATGCTCTCCCATATCCACCGGCCCTAGAGATTGAGCCTTATGGAGACCGAGCGGCCATGCGCCTCCAGCCCTTCGGCCTGCGCCAGCGCCACGGCCGCCGGCCCCAGCACGCGCAGTTCGTCGGGCCCCAGCCGCAGCACCGACATGCGCTTCAGGAAGTCGAGCACCGAAAGCCCGGAAGAGAAGCGCGCCGAGCGGGCCGTCGGCAACACATGGTTGGAGCCGCCGACATAGTCGCCGATCACCTCCGGGGTGTGCCGGCCCAGGAACACGGCGCCGGCGTTGCGTGTGCGCTCCAGCAGGCTCTCTGCCTCCTGCGTCGCCAGCTCCAGGTGCTCGGGCGCGATGCGGTCGATCAGGGGCGGTGCCTCATCGAGATCGCGCAACAGGATGACGGCGCCGAAATCGCGCCAGCTTGCCGCGGCGATCTCGCCGCGTGAGAGCGTCTTCAACTGCCGTTCGACGGCCGCCGTCACCGCATCGGCAAATGCCGCGTCGTCGGTCATCAGGATGGACTGCGCGGCCGTGTCGTGCTCGGCCTGGGCCAGGAGGTCGGCGGCGATCCAGTCGGGATCGTTGTCGCCGTCGGCCACCACCAGCACCTCCGAAGGGCCGGCGATCATGTCGATGCCCACCTGGCCGAAAACCTGCCGCTTGGCCGCCGCCACATAGGCGTTTCCCGGTCCCACGATCTTGTCGACGGGGGCGATGGTCTGGGTGCCATAGGCAAGCGCGGCGATCGCCTGGGCGCCGCCGATGCGCAGGATCTCCGTCACGCCGGCCAGGTCGGCGGCCACCAGCACCAGCGGGTTGAGCCTGCCCTGGGGAGCGGGCACGGCCATGGCCAGGCGCTCGACCCCCGCCACGCGCGCCGGCACGGCGTTCATCAGTACCGAGCTCGGATAGCTGGCAAGCCCGCCCGGCACATAGAGCCCGACGGCCGCAAGCGGCGTCCAGCGCCAGCCCAGCTCCACGCCCAGCGCGTCGCGATAGCGCCGGCTCTCGGGCATCTGCCGGCGATGGTGGGCCTCGATACGCTCCCGGGCAAGCCTGAGGGCCGCCAGCGTGTCGGCCTCGACGGCCTCATAGGCCGCCTCGATCTCGGCACGTTCCACGCGCAGGCCGGTCTGCGCAGGGTCGAACCGGTCAAAGCGGCGCGTATATTCCGCAACCGCGGCATCGCCTGCCTCGCGCACGCGGGCGATGATCTCGCGCACCGCGGCATCGACCTCCTGCGAGGTCTCGCGCTTGGTGGCGAGGAACGCGGAGAAGCGGGCCTCGAAATCGGTATCCTCGGTGGAAAGTCTGATCGTCACTGGCCGCCCCCTCATGCGCCGTGGCGTGGGCGCAGCGGCGTTTCCCACGCCGCGCCCAGGTCGCTCAGCCGCGCTTCGATGCACTCGACCTCCAGATGGATGGCCGCGCCGCCGGAAAAGATGAGCTCCACCGTGCCGGAGGGTGCGGCACCCGGCAGGAAGTTGACGGCCAGAAGCGACAGCACCTCCTCAGGCTTCGTCTTGTCGATGCCGGCGGTGCGCACGGCGAGCACGCGGTCGAAATGCAGCACGCTGCGCCGCCGCTCGTGATGCCGGCGGGCGAACAGGCCGCCCTTCTCCTTCTCCCAGGCAAAGCGGTTCATGCCGAGGGCGAAACGCTTCTCCCGCTTCTGGAAGACCAGATCGCCCACCTTCATGACCGCGTCCTGCACATGCGCCGAGACGATCTTCAGATCCTCCTCGTCGAGGGCCACCAGCTTCAACGGATCCATCGCTGCGATCACCTTATCTGCGCCAGACGGGCCACCGGCGGGCATCCGCGCCTCAGGCGGAGAGACGTTCGATATCCGCGCCGCAGCCCGAAAGCTTCTCCTCCAGCCGCTCGAAGCCGCGGTCGAGGTGATAGACACGGTTGACCTGCGTCTCGCCCTCGGCGGCAAGCCCGGCGATCACCAGCGAGACGGAGGCGCGCAGATCCGTCGCCATCACGGGTGCGCCCTTCAGCCGCTCCACCCCGTCCACGATGGCCGTCTGGCCGGAAAGCGAGATGTTGGCGCCGAGTCGCGCAAGCTCCTGCACGTGCATGAAACGGTTCTCGAAGATGGTCTCGGTGATTCGCGACCGGCCCCTGGCGCGGGTCATCAGCGCCATGAACTGCGCCTGCAGATCCGTGGGGAAGCCGGGGAAGGGCTCTGTCGTCACGTCCACCGGCGCGATGCCGGCACCGTTGCGCCTGACGCGGATGCCGCTGTTGGTGCGCTCGATCTCCGCGCCGGTCCTGGCGATGGTCTCCAGCGCCGATTCCAGAAGGTCGGCGCGCGCACCCTCCAGCAGCACGTCGCCGCCGGTCATGGCCACGGCCAGCGCGTAGGTGCCCGTCTCGATGCGGTCGGGGATGATCCGGTGGCGGGCGCCGGAAAGCGAGGTCACGCCTTCGATGGTGATGGTCGGCGTGCCCGCGCCGGCGATCCTCGCGCCCATGGCGTTCAGGCACTCGGCGAGATTGACGATTTCCGGCTCGCGCGCCGCGTTCTCCAGCACCGTCTCGCCTCTGGCCAGCGTCGCCGCCATCATCAGCACGTGGGTGGCACCCACCGAAACCTTGGGAAAGCGGTATCGCGCGCCGGAAAGGCCGTTCCGGGCCTTCGCCACGGCATAGCCGCCCTCGATGTCGATTTCCGCGCCCAGCGCCCGCAGGCCGTCGATGAAGAGGTCGACCGGCCGGGTGCCGATGGCGCAGCCGCCGGGCAGCGACACCCGCGCCTCGCCCATGCGGGCCAGAAGCGGCCCGATGACCCAGAAGCTCGCCCGCATCCGGGAGACGAGCTCGTAGGGCGCGGTGGTGTCGACGATGCTGCGGGCGGTGAAATGGATGGTGCGCGAATAGCCCTTGTCCTGGTTCTCGCGCCGCCCGTTGACGGAATAGTCGACCCCGTGATTGCCGAGAATACGGATGAGCTGTTCCACATCCGCCAGATGCGGCACGTTCTCCAGCGTCAGCGTGTCGTCGGTGAGCAACGAGGCGATCATCAGCGGCAGGGCGGCGTTCTTGGCGCCCGAAACCGGGATCGTGCCGCGGAGCGCATTGCCCCCCCGAATGCGTATGCTGTCCATGGGCGTCTCTTTCCCGGGTCTTACCGGCTCCTGTGTCGCGGGTCCGACCTGTCCTAGAGCAAGGCTGCGGCAGGTTCAAGGCGATGCAGCGCCGGCAGGGCGGGCTGGCGCGGTCCCCTCCTCACGCCTGCCTGTCCTTGCCTGCGGCGGGAATGCCCTCCCGGCGCTCATCCGCCTTGCCGGCCCGGCGCGAACGCGCCTGCGCCTTGCGCCGCGCCAGATTGGCGCGCAGCTCCGCTGCCAGCCGCTTCTCGCGCTCGCTCCTGGCTCCAGCCGTCCTTTGCCCTTCGCTCATGCCTGCCTCCGAAAACTGTCCAAGGCCCCTTGCATTGTGTGCGCATTCTTAGCATGGAGGTAGCGCTTGCGCTCGGCCAATCGATATGGCAGAACGCCGCCCGTCCGAAGCGCTGCCGTAGCTCAGTGGTAGAGCACTCCCTTGGTAAGGGAGAGGTCGAGAGTTCAATCCTCTCCGGCAGCACCATTTTCCGAACCGGCGATAATGATAATGGTGCGTCCGCGCTTTGCAAAGGCGCGGGCACCCAAGGCCCTGCCTGCTGCTTTATCTTGGGGCAAGAGCGGCAGACAGGGCCTTGGGCCAGACCGGTCCGGGGGGCGATGGACCGGCATGGGCTTGCCGCCGGGGCGCCGGGAAAAGATCGGCGGCAATGGATGAAGCCCGTGTCTCGCCCGGCCTGCCGGGCATCGCGTCCGTCCGGCGGCTGCGAGCTTCTGCCCGTGTCCTATCGCTCCTGCCTGCTTATGGGGAAATAGCGCAGCGCTGTTGGCGCCGTGCGATGCGTCATCGCGTAAACCAGGCTTGCGCCGGCCGGTGGGTGATGCTAACCGAAGAAAAGAAATCTGGATTCTTGGATATATGGATAAAAAATCTGCCCTTTCCGCGCTTGCCGCGCTCGGCCAGGAGACACGGCTGGAAGCCTTTCGCCTGCTCGTGAAGGCAGGGCCGGATGGCATTCCTGCCGGCGAAGTCGCCCAGCGTCTCGGCGCCGTGCAGAACACCACCTCGGCGCATCTGAAGGTTCTGTCCCAGGCTGGCCTCGTGCGCACCGAACGCCACGGCCGCACCGTGCGCTACCGTGCCGACATGACGGGCTTTCGCGATCTCCTGGCTTATCTGATGGAGGATTGCTGCAACGGCGCGCCGGAGCTGTGCCGTCCCGTCATCGACGCCGTGACCTGCAAGCGCTGCTGAGAGGAGCCTGCCATGAGCACCCCCGTCTTCAATGTGCTTTTTCTGTGCACGGGCAATTCCGCCCGCTCCATTCTCGCCGAGGCGATCCTCAACCGCCTGGGCGCCGGCCGCTTCCGTGCCTTCTCGGCCGGCTCCCAGCCGAAGGGAGAGGTGCACCCCTATGCGCTGGCACTCCTTGACAGGATGAACCACGACACCGCCTTCGCCCGCTCCAAGAGCTGGGACGAATTTGCCGGTCCCGATGCGCCGAAGATGGATTTCGTCTTTACCGTCTGCGACAACGCCGCCGCCGAGACCTGCCCCGTCTGGCCCGGACAGCCCATGACGGCGCATTGGGGCGTGCCGGACCCGGCGGCGGTGGAGGGCACGGAGGCGGAGAAGCACTATGCCTTTGCCGACGCCTACCGTATGCTCAGCAACCGCATATCCATCTTCACCAGCCTGCCGCTCGCCTCGCTCGACCGCCTGGCGCTGCAGAAGCGGCTCGATGCGATCGGCCGCGACCCGGACACGGCGGGCTGAACCGACAGACCGACAGGGAGTGCGCGATGAGCGAACACGTGCTCGACCGGCGGGCCGCCGCCGGCAATATCGGCCCGTTCGAGAAATATCTCTCGCTCTGGGTGGCGCTGTGCATCCTTGCCGGCATCGTGCTCGGCAACCTCCTGCCCGGCCTTTTCGGCCTGCTGGCGCGCTTTGAATATGCCTCGGTCAATCTCGTGGTGGCCGTGCTCATCTGGGCGATGGTTTTCCCCATGATGGTGAACGTCGATTTTGCCAGCCTCGGCCGCATCGGCGACCGGCCCAAGGGGCTGGTGCTCACGCTGGCGGTGAACTGGCTGGTGAAACCCTTCACCATGGCTGCGCTCGGGGTGCTGTTCTTCCAGCATGTCTTCGCGCCGTGGATCGAGCCTGCGGACGCGCAGCAATACATCGCCGGCCTGATCCTTCTGGGGGCAGCGCCTTGCACCGCCATGGTTTTCGTATGGAGCCAGCTCACCCGTGGCGACGCGACCTATACGCTGGTGCAGGTGTCGGTGAACGACGTGGTGATGATCTTCGCCTTCGCGCCGATCGTGGCCTTCCTGCTGGGCGTGACCGACATCGCCGTGCCATGGGAGACGCTGCTTCTGGCCACCGGCCTCTATGTCGTCATCCCGCTGGTTGCCGGGGTGCTGACGCGGCGCTGGCTGACGGCACGCGCCGGCCCCGGCGCGAAGGCGCAGGAAGCGGTGGGCGCGTTCACCGCCGCGCTGAAGCCGGTCTCCATCATCGGACTTCTGGTCACCGTCGTCCTTCTTTTCGGTTTCCAGGGCAATGTGATCGTCGAGCGTCCGTTCCTCATCCTGCTCATCGCCGTCCCGCTTCTCATCCAGTCCTACGGCATCTTCTTCCTGGCCTATGCGGCCGCACGGGCTTGGAAGGTGCCCTTCAATGTCGCCGCACCCTGCGCGCTCATCGGTACGTCCAACTTCTTCGAGCTGGCCGTCGCCGTCGCCATAAGCCTGTTCGGCCTCACCTCCGGCGCGGCGCTTGCCACGGTGGTGGGCGTTCTGGTCGAGGTGCCGGTGATGCTCTCCCTCGTCGCCTTCGCAAACCGCACGAAGCACTGGTTCGCTTGACAACAGCCCGAGCGCCATCCTCACCACGCCCGGCTCTCGCCGTCTGGCCCTTGTCAAGGAACTCGGGAAACGGGGCGCGTCCAGCGGCCCTGCGCCATGGCGCCACTTGCCTTGGGCCGGCCTTTGCGTCGGGCATGGCGGGACTTGCATCGTGACGCGCCATGCCCCACGATTGCCGCACCGTTTTCAGGACGCCTCCCCGATGCATGACACGATCCTTGACGACCGCTCCGGTCTCGCCATCGTCTTCGACGGCAAGCGCATCCCGCTCAAGTGGCACCGCCTGCGCCGAAGCCGCAGCGACCCGCTGTTCGACGAAGCGGTGTTGGACGAGGGGTTGAAGCGCGGTGCCTCCATGGAGGTTGATCTGCGCGTGCTCGGCGACGGCGGCTTTGCCGTCCTTCACGACGAGACGCTGGACCGCGAGACGGACGGCACCGGCAGAGTGGCTGCCTGCACGGGTGCCGCGATCGGCAGGCTGCATTATGCCGGGGGAGGACGGCGCGTGCTGCTGGCCGAGGATCTGGCCGCCCGTCTGGCCAGCGCCCACCCGCAGGCCCTTCTGCAGCTCGACATGAAGGATGATTTCGCGCAGGCGGGCGAGCGGGGGGTGGCGCGGCTTGCCGGTCTCTTCGCCGAACATCAGCAAAATCTCATCGTCAGCGGCGACAGCACCGAGCTTACCCTCGCCATTGCCGAGCGCCTGCCGGACATGCGGCGCGGGCTGGAACCGTCCTTCCGTCTGCTCGACCTCTATCGCGCCGGCCGCAAGGAGGCGCTGGCGGGCCAGCTCGAAAGCGAGCTGCGCGGCCCCCTGCGCCCGCATGTGGTCTATCTGTCCTGGAAGCTCGTGCTGGCTGCCGACGATGACGGCATCGACCTCATCCGCATCTGCCACGCGCACGCAGCGAAGGTGGATGTCTGGACGTTCAACCCCGCCCGGCCGGAAGCCGGTTTCACCGATGCGGAATGGCGGGACTTCTCGCGCCTGCTGGCGCTGGGCGCCGACCAGGTGACGACCGACGAGGCGCTGGCCCTCCAACGCGCCCACATCCGGCGCAGCGCCGGACAGGCAGATTGAGGCTCAGGCCCGCGTCAGCGGATGCAGAAAGGAGAGGCTGTCGCCGAGGCTCGGCGCATAGGCGGCCAGCGGGCCGCCGCGCGC
The DNA here is from genome assembly GCF_025398255.1 of Chelativorans intermedius. Classification (GTDB taxonomy): domain Bacteria; phylum Pseudomonadota; class Alphaproteobacteria; order Rhizobiales; family Rhizobiaceae; genus Chelativorans; species Chelativorans intermedius. Next base: position 9,794 of record NZ_JAODNW010000012.1, read on the forward strand.
CAGCATGGTCTCCAGCGGCGGCATGGCCACCGTCGCGCCCGCCTCGCTGGCGATCAGGCATCCGGCCATGATGTCCCAGGAATTGAGGTGCGCCTCGAAATAGAGGTCGGCCACGCCGCTTGCCACGCGCACCAGGCCGATGGCGGCGGAGCCCAGCCGGCGGTAGTCCATGCCCAGATCGTTGAGCCGTCTCGCGACGGCCTGATAATCCTCGAAGCTGGTGCGCCGCGAGCAGCCGAGGATGGCGAGCGCCTCTCCTGGGTCGCTGCGCGTGGAAACGGCAAGCCGCCGCTCCCCGCAGAAGGCGCCGCCGCCGCGCACCGCCGTGCAGACGCCGCCCGTGGTCGCATCATAGATGCAGCCGATCTCCACGCGCCCGCCGCGCACGAAGGCGATGGAGACGCCCCAGTGACGCAGGCCGCGGATATAGTTGGTGGTGCCGTCGATGGGATCGACCACCCAGAAGCCTTCCCCCTCGGGCTCGCCGCCCGTTTCCTCGCCCACGAAGCCGTCTTCGGGGAAGGCCGCCTTCAGCGCGTCCCGAATGAGCGCCTCGCCATGGCGGTCGGCGGCGGTCACGAAATCCTGCAATCCCTTGCGCGTGACGGCGGCGCGCGCCTCCTCGTGAAACGCCTCGATCTCGCGGCCGGCCTTCTCGGCCAGCGTGCGGGCGAAGGCCAGGCGCTCGGCAAGTCCGTTGTTGCTCGTACCCGTCACGTCGTCTCCTTTCAGGCGGTGGCGCGCCGCACCAGTGTCACCGGTGTGAGCTCCACCCGCTCCGCCATCTCCGGCTCGGCCATGCGGCTTGTCAGAAGGTCGATGGCCTGGTCGGCCTGCAGGTCGCAGGGCTGGCGCATCGTCGTCAGCTCGTAGCTGCCCCATGCGGCCTGCGGCACGTCGTCGTGGCCGATAACGCGCACGCTGTGCGGAACCGCGACGCCGCGCCGCCGCAGCCCGTCGATCAGGCCGCAGGCCATGTAGTCGTTGACGCAGAAGACGCCGTCCACGCCGTCCAGCCGCTCTGCGGCGGCAAGGCCGTTGGCATAGTCGTTGACCGCCACCGGGATGACGCGCACATCCGCCTCCAGCGCATGGCAGCAGGCAAGGAACGCCTGTTGCCGGCGCCGCGCCGTGTAGGAGATGGCCGACGCGCTCACCACCGCCAGATGGCGCGCCCCGGCCTCCAGAAGCGTGGTGGCGGCGAGCCGGCCGGCGGTATCGGTGTCGCAGACCACGCGATCGACGGCGGGAATGGCGTCGGCCTTGTTGATGAGAACGATGGGCACGCCCGCGGCGGCAAACTCCGCGCACAGCGCCGTGGGCGGCGCATCCGAAGTGACCAGCACGCCGGAGACGTTGTAGTGCAGAAGCTGGTCCATCACGTGATCGGCACTTTCGCCATGGTCGGCAGGCAGCAGGATGGGGCGGAAATTGCGCCGCACCAGCTTCTTGGTGATCTGCTCGATCTGCATGGCGCGAAAGGGATTGTCCATGCCGGCGGCGACGACGCCAACGAAATCGGAGCGCCGGTTGATCAGGCCGCGCGCCAGATAGTTGACCCGATAGCCGAGCTCCTTGGCGGCCTTCACCACCTTTTCGCGCGTTTCGGGCGACACGCTGGCATTCGGCGTGAACGTGCGCGAGACGGCCGCCCGCGAGACGCCGGCGCGGCGCGCCACGTCGAAGGAGGTGGGCTTGCGGCCGGGCTTTTCCTGGCCGCTCATGGCTGGACAGCCTTGCTGCGCGCCGCGGCGATGCGCTCCGGCAGATCGGAACAGATGCCGAGCACGGGCCTCGTCACAAGGTCGGCGATGACGTCCGGCCGCTCCTCGTGCCACAAAACGATCTGCCAGCCGCCCGCCAGGATGGAGCGGACAAGGTCGGCGGTAAGAAGGTCCTGCGGGCGCGTGCCGCCACGCTCCCAGCACAGATGGACGATGTCGGCGCCGGCTTCCTGCGCCGCCGCAAGCGGCTCCTCGCCCAGGCGCACCAGGACGGCGAGGGGATAGTCGCACCCCTCCTCCCGCAGGGCACGCACCGGCGCCCTGTCGAAGGAGCCTATCGCGGCGAAGCGCTGGCCCTGGGCCCGCAGGTGATGCCAGGCAAGCGGCGCCGCCTCTGCCGCCTTGATCTCCACATAGAGCCCGGCCCCGCGCGCCCGCGCCAGCGCAGCCACCTCGGCGAAGGTGGGCACTGCCGCGCCGGGAAGGCGCGCAAGCTCTGCCGCCGTGAGCTGCGAAATGCGGGCATCGACGCCGAAGACGCGTTCCAGATGGTCGTCATGGCTGACCACGCACACCCCGTCGCGCGTGGCCCGGACATCGAGCTCCCACATCTCGGCCCCGAGGTCGGACGCCCGCGCGAAGGATTCGAGCGTGTTCTCCCGCACGTGCCCGCAGGCACCGCGATGGCCGATGACCAGCGGCATGGCACAAGCCGCCGGCCAGCCGAAGCGGCGCGCGAAGGCGGCGACACCGGCATCGCTCAAAGCCGCTCTCCATTCTGCGAGAACACGAAGATCTGGTCGCTGCGCACGCGCCACTCCACCTCGTCGTTCAGGGAAACATCGTCGCTCACGCGTTGAATGGAGCGCAGGACGCTGCCATTCGCAAGGGTGATGTCGTAGAGGTTCTCGCGCCCCTGGGTTTCGACGAAGGTGACGCGCCCGCGGATGGGGGCATCGCCCTCGCGGCCCAGGGTCTCCGGGCGGATGCCGAGAACCACCGGCGTGCCGTCGGGCGGCGTGCGGGTGCCGGGAGGCACGGGCAGGCGGATGTCCGCATCCTCGACGGCGAGCCAGCCGTCGCGCGCCACCGCGTCGAGAAAGGCGATGGGCGGGTTGCCGAGGAAGCCGGCGACGAAGGCTGTGCGCGGGTTGCGGTACATCTCCTGCGGGGTGGCGATCTGGATGATTCGCCCCGCATTCATGATGGCGATGCGATCGCACATGCTCATCGCCTCCACCTGGTCGTGCGTGACCAGGATGGCGGTGATGCCGGTCTCAAGCTGGATGCGGCGGATCTCGGAGCGCATCTCCAGCCTCAGCTTGGCGTCGAGATTGGCGAGCGGCTCGTCGAGCAGCAGCACGTTGGGTCGGCGCACCAGCGCGCGGGCCAGTGCCACACGTTGCTGCTGGCCGCCCGAAAGCTCCGCCGGGCGGCGGCCGAGCAGCTCCTCGATATGGACGAGGCGGGCCATCTCCTCCATCTGGCGCTTCACCTCGGCCTCCGGCAGCTTGCGGATGCGCAGGGGGAAGGCGATGTTCTCCGCCACCGTCATGTGCGGGTAGAGGGCGTAGGACTGGAAGACCACGCCGACATTGCGCTCCTGCGAGGGAACGTCGGTCATGTCGCGCTCGCCGAAGAAGATGCGCCCGCCCGAGACCTTGTGAATGCCGCAGATGGCGAACAGCGTGGTGGACTTGCCGCAGCCGGACGGCCCGAGCAGCGCCAGCATCTCGCCGTCATTGACCTCCAGCGTCATGTCCTCGATGACGCGCACATCGCCGAAGGACTTGGAGAACTTGTCGAGCAGGATACGCATCAGCCCTTCGTGCCTCCGCCGTAGATGTTCATGAGATGGCCCTGGAAGAAGAAGAACAGGATCAGGACCGGCGCCATGTAGAACAGCCCGACCGACTTGAAGAGCGCCATGTCGAAATTGTTGTCGTCGGCGATGAGCGACGCCAGGTAGACCGACAGCACCTGCACGTCGCCGCCCGGCGCCAGCACCTGCGGCAGGATGAACTCTCCCCAGCCGAGCAGGAAGGCGAAGAGCGCCAGCGCGAAGATGCCGGGCTTGACCTGCGGCAGGACAAGCTTGCGCCACACGGTGAAGCGGCTCGCCCCGTCCTGGATGCCGGCCATCTCGATCTCCCAGGGCACGGTGTCGTAGAAGCCCTTCATGAGCCAGATGCCGAGCGGCATGTCGATGGCCGCCTTGACCAGGATGACGCCGATGAGCGTGTTGTAGAGCCCCACGACCTGCAGAACGAGGAAGATGGCGACGATGAGGGTGATGGCGGGGAAGGCATGCAGCACCATCACGCCGGCAAGGAAGAAGCCGCGCGCCGGCACGTTGAGCCGCGACAGCACGTAGCCCGCCATGGAGGAGATGACCACCACCAGGGCCGCCGTCGAGGTGGCGAAGAGGAGCGAGTTGAGGGTGACCCGCCAGATGCTCGGCCGCCCGCGCGGCGTGTGCCACAGGAAGGACCAGTGCTCCAGCGTGAACTCGTTGGGGACGAAAGAGCCCGGCGGCGCATTGGTGACGGTGTCGACGAACAGATAGACATACATCAGCACCAGCGGCGCGCTGGCGACCGACAGCGCCAGGACGATGGGCCAGCTTCTCAGGTGTCCGGTCATGGCGGCCTCAATGCTCGATGCGCGGCTTGATGATCAGCGCGTTGTAGTTGAACAGGCGCAGATAGAGGAGCGACAGCGTGATGCCGATGACGACGAGCACCAGCGCCATGGCCGCGCCATAGCCGTATTGCAGGTTGCCGGCATAGTTGTTGAGCGCGGTGTGGTAGATCCACAGCGACCAGATCTCGGTGGCCCCGCCCGGCCCGCCATCGGTGGAAAGCAGGGTCTGGTCGATGGAGGTCAAGAGCGACAGCGTCTGGTAGCAGGTGACGAACAGGATCGGCCACTTGAGGTGCGGCAGGATGATGTGGCGGATCTGCTGCCAGCGATAGGCGCCGTCGACGGCCGCCGCATGGAAGAGGGATTGCGGGATGGCCTTGATCGCCGAGGCGAAGATGACCATGCCCATGGAGGCGCCGACGAAACCGTTGATGAGGATGACGAAAACCCAGGCGTTGGTTGCCGAATCGAGCATCCAGTTGCGCGGCCGGACCCCGAAATTGCTCAACAGCGCGCTCAGGAAGCCGGTGTCCCAGGCCAGCCACTTCCACAAAAGCACATAGATGACCACCGGCGAGATGCGCGGCAGGAACCAGATGATGCGGAAGATGCCGGCTGCCCGCTCGGGGATGTAGTGGGTGGCGATCGCCAGCACCATCGCATAGCCCGTGTTGAAGAGCACGAGCGTCGTGGCCACGAAGAACAGCGTGTTGAAGAACACGCGTTCCGTGTCGCGCGAGGTGGCGAGGCGGCGGAAATTCTCGGATGTCCAGGTCCAGCCCGTATAGGTGGCCTCCACGAGCGCCTGCTTCTCCGCCGCGTCGAGATCGGGCTCGACCGCCTCGGCAGCCGCGATGAGCGCCCCGGCGCTCGCAAAGCGCTCGTTGGCCAGCGAGCGGCTGAAGGCGGCGGAGATGCGCTTGACGGTGCGCGTGGCCGGCCGTTCCGGCAGGGCGCGGATGGCGCGCTCGAACTCGCGGCGCGAGCTGTAGGTCTCGCCGAGATGGCGCTCCCTCAGGCCGGCGACGATGCCGGGCTCGATGCCCATCTCCTCAAGCGTGGCAAGGCCCTGCTCGTCCACCGTGTAGGTGGGCTGGCCAAGCCTCTCGGCCAGCGCGCCCATGCCATGCTGGTCCGTCAGTACGCGCAGCGCAGAGGGCGAGACCTGATAGGCGCCGCCGGTGATCCCGGTGGCCGTGCTCATGTTGGTGAAGGCGATGAGCCCTGTGACCACCACCGGCACGAGGAAGAACAGCACGACCAGCACCATGGCCGGCGCAAGCAGCACGAGGCCGAGGCCCTTCGAGCTGTTGAGCCAGCTTGCAAGGCCCCGGGCGGAAACGGCCCGGGCCGTGACGGGCGCCGGGCCGTCCCGCGCGATGTCGCGGGAGGCGGTCATGTCAGCGGATGACGATCGCTTCGCCGAGGCTGTTCTTCAGCTCCGCCTCGACATCGGCCACCGCCTGCTCCGGCGTCTTCTGCCCGGTCCAGGCCGCTTCCAGCCCGCTCCACATGGCATTCCAGTAGGTGCCGAAGTCGGTGTTGTTGGGCATGGCGTTGGCGAAGGGCAGCAGCCGCTCCGTCGCCTCGCGCGCCCAGCGGTCGTTGGCATAGAGGTCGATGTTGGACTGCTGATGGGCGATGCCCAGATGCGCCGACTTGATGGCGTGCAGCGTGTTGATGCGCGGTTCCGAGGCGATCTTCACCAGCTCGGCGGCAATCGCCACCTCGTCCTCGTTGTCCTGCGCCGTCAGCACATAGACGAGCGGGTGGGTGAGCGTGTTGGGCTTGCCGCCCTCGCCGGCCGGAATGAGCGAGAAGGCGATGGAACCGAAGAAATCCTCAAGCCCTTCCTGATTGGTGTAGCGGGCATAGTGCCAGGTGCCGCCGTGCCACAGGCCGGCCTTGCCGCTGGCCACTTCCGCATACCACTGGTCCCACGGCGTGCCGATGTGGTTCTTGCGCGTCACACCGGCCTCCACCGCATCGACGAAGAACTGGTAGAAGCGCTGCATCGCCGCGCGGTCGAAGACGAGCTTGCCGTCTTCCTCCATCACGCCGCCGAAGCTGGTGTAGAACTGCCAGTAGTCCGGGCCGTTGGAGGGGCGGGGATAGAAGCCGTAGCCGGCCTCCACCACGCCCTGATCGACCATCTTCCTGGCGTCTTCCAGCACGTTGTCGAGGGTGTATTCACCCGCTTCCACGCGGCCGGGCAGCGCGTCGAGATCGGCGTCGGTGTAGCCGATGGCCCTCATATGCTCCTTCCAGAAGAAGAAGGGGCGCGATTCGGCGTCCTGCGGCAGGCCATACTGGATGCCGCCATAGGAGGCGATCTCCATCAGATTGTCGTAGATGTCGTTGATGGGCCAGGCGTCGAGGTTCAGATAGTCTTCCACCGGCACGATGAGACCCGACTGGGCCCAGGGCGCGATGTCCTCGTGCCCGGTGACGAGGATGTGCGGGGCATTGCCGGCTTCGGCAGCGAGCGTGACCGCCTGCTTGAAGTCGTCCCATGTGCTGTCGAGCTTCTTGTCGACGGTGATCTCAAGCGTTTCGCCGCGGATCGCCGCCTCCCGTTCCAGGATGTCTGCGGCCATCTCGATGGCATCGACCCGGTAATTGTCGTTGGGGCCGCTGCCGCCGGCCCACACGCTGATGGTGACGTTCTGCGCGGATGCGCCACCGGCGCCCATGGCCAGCACCAGGGCGGCGGCCGCGGTTTTCGATAGACGGGGTGTCATCTCTCACGTTCCTCCTTGCGTTTCCGTCGGAATGAAGGGCGACGACCAGGGCCGATCACGGCGATTCCGCCAGGCCATCGGCTTCCTCCCTAAAGCCCTTTTCCAACAGTCAGATGACAATTGTGCACGTGTGCATTGTTTTTTTCTTTGGCGCTTCCTCCTTTCTTGCACACGTGTACAATTTCATGTGCGAAAAGGCCCGTCAATTGTCTTGTCGCTGGGAGCAAGGAGCGCGCGCCCGCGGTCCGCGGGCGCGCCGGAAGCCTCAGTGATAGCCCTCGCCGGGGCGCACCTTGCCGCGGAAGACCCAGTAGACGAAGGCCGTGTAGCCCAGCACCATGGGCAGCAGGAACAGGGTGCCGAGCAGCAGGAAGATCTGCGAGGCGGGGGCGGCCGCGGTGTCCCAGAAGGTGAGATGCGGGGGGACCAGATAGGGCACCGTGGAGATGACGAGGCCCGCATAGCCCAGCAGGAACAGGAGAATGGAGCCCACGAAGGGCAGGCCCTCGCGCCCGGCGGCGAGCCAGCGCCACACCAGATAGCCGACCAAGGCCGCGGCGAGCGGCACCGGCCACAGGAAGAAGAGGTTGGGCAGGCTGAACCAGCGCAGGGCGATGCGCTCCACCGTCAGCGGCGTCCACAGGCTGATGACGGCCATGGCGGCGAGCACCGCGCCAAGCAGCAGCGGCGCGAAGCGCCGGCCGAGCGCCTGCGCCGGGCCTTCCGTGCGCATGACGAGCCAGGTGGCGCCCAGGAGCCCGTAGCCCGCCACCACGGCGAGCCCGGTGAAGAGGGAGAAGGGCGTGAGCCAGTCCATGGCACCGCCGGCATACTGCCCGTCGACGACCGTCACACCCTGCACGAGACCGCCCAGAATGACACCCTGAAGGAAGGCGGCGACGATGGAACCGCCGGCAAAGGCGATGTCCCAGATGCGGTGCGAGGGCTTGGCCACCCAGCGGAACTCGAAGGACACGCCGCGCAGGACGAGCGCCAGAAGCATGCCGATGACCGGCAGATAGAAGGCCGGCATGATGATGGCATAGGCCTGCGGGAAGGCGACCCACAGCCCGCCGCCGCCCAGGATCAGCCAGGTCTCGTTGCCGTCCCAGAAGGGGGCGACGGAGTTCATCATCACGTCTCGGTCCTCCTCCTTGCGGGCGAAGGGGAAGAGGATGCCGATGCCGAGGTCGAAGCCGTCGAGGATGACATACATGGCGACGGCGGTGCCGATGAGGCCGGCCCAGATGACGGGGAGATACCATTCCATGGTGCTAGCCCTCCGCTTCGCTCAACGGGCGGCCGGTGGCCGCGCGCGCCGCGTCCTCGGCGGCCGACAGCGGCCGGTTCGGCACGCCGGCGGAGGGCTCGGCGCGCGCCTCCATCGGCCCAGCGGCAATCAGCCTGTTGATGTAGTAGATGCCCATGGAGAAGACGACGCCATAGATGAACAGGAACAGCACCAGCGTGCCGGCGACACTGGCGCCGGGCACCGGTGAGATGCCCTCGGCGGTGCGCATGAGCCCATGGACCAGCCAGGGCTGGCGGCCCTGCTCCGTGACGAACCAGCCTGCCAGAATGGCGATGAAACCGAGCGGCCACATATAGGAGGAGGAGACGAGGAACCAGCGGCTGGTGAACAGCCGCCCCCGCCACCAAAGACAGAGCCCCCAGAAGCCGACGGCGATCAGAAGCAGGCCGATGCCCACCATGAGGCGGAAATTGAAAAACACGCTGAGAAGGGGCGGCCAGTCTTCCTGGGGAAAATCGGCGATGCCGGGATAGGTGCCATCCAGGCTGTGGGTGAGGATCAGCGAGCCCAGATAGGGCACCGCGATCTCGAAGCGGTTCTCCCGCGCCTGCGCGTCGGGAATGGCGAACAGCACCAGGTCTCCTGGCTCGTCGCCGTGCCAGTGGCCCTCCATGGCGGCGACCTTCAGCGGCTGGTGCTCCAGCGTGTTGAGGCCGTGCATGTCGCCGATGACGAGCTGCAGTGGCGCGGCCACGGCGATCATGCCGACAGCCATGCGCAGCATGGTGCGCGACTCCTCCTCGTGCCGCCTGGCCAGCAGATAGCGCGCGCCCACCGCCAGCACCACTGCTGCCGTGGTCAGATAGGCCGCGTTCACCATGTGCGCGAGCCGATAGGGGAAGCTGGGGTTGAAGATGATGGCCAGCCAGTCGACCGGATAGGCAATGCCGTCGCGGATCTCGTGGCCTGCCGGCGTCTGCATCCAGCTGTTGGCCGAGAGGATCCAGAAGGCGCTGGTCGCCGTGCCGAGCGCCACCAGCACCGCCGAAAGCGTGATGAGCCAGGGCGGGAAACGGTTCCACCCGAACAGGAGGATGCCGAGGAAAGTGGCCTCCAGATAGAAGGCCGTCAGCACCTCATAGCCGATGAGCGGGCCGATGACATTGCCCGTGAACTCGGAGAAACGGCTCCAATTCGTGCCGAACTGATAGGAAAGCACGATGCCGGAGACCACGCCCATGGCAAAGGACACGGCGAAGATCTTCGTCCAGAAGCGGGCGATGCGATGGAACTTGTCGTTCTGCGTGAACCGCCACATCACAAGCAGAACCGCAATGAAGGCGGAAAGCCCGATGGTGAAGGCGGGAAAGATGATGTGGAAGGAAACCGTGAAGGCGAACTGAATGCGCGCCAGAAGGACCGGGTCGAACTCCATCGAATGCCTCCATCGCCGCTTCGTGGCTTCCGAAAAGCCTTCGGCAACAATGCCGCCCCACGGACGATAAGTCGAGCCCCGGCCGATGCGACAAATGTGCCGGGCGTGTTCTTCGGTTCCTTCGGTCGTACTTGCCCGTGCGACGTGATTCGCTTCCCGATTCGCCTTGATTACCTGTAAACGCCCTCGGGAAACGGCGTTCAGATCGGCGGGAAGGCGCAGAACACCAAAAATTTCCCTTTGTTTACTCTAATTGAATATGACATTGACAAACAGATAAGTGTTTGGCACCGTACACATATTGTTTGCTATAAACAAATGAGGGGACGATGCCCGCTTTCGGGTTTTTGCGGCGGAGAGGTGCTCGGGCCGGGCTTGGGCGTGGCGGTGGGGTGGCCGGCAACACGCCATTGTTCGCCGCGTTTGAGCGCACCTGTGCCGCGGGTTCGATATCCCTCTTTCCACTTCCATCCTTGGCGGCCGCGGGAAGAAGCCGATGACGACCGTGGTCGATCTTTCCGGCGGCGAGCGGCGCTACGGGCCCGCGGAAACTCCGCCCGTGGAGCGGAAGGGGGCTGATGCCGGCCGCCGCGACACATCGGCGGCGCTGGAGACGGCGTTTCTGTCCTTTCTGCAGACTCTTGAGGAACGCTACGCAGACCGGCTTCTGCCCAAAGAGTTCGACCATCTCGCGGCGTGCTTCGCACTCGGCCTGACGACGCCGTTCTACGGCAAGAGCGATCCGGGCCGGCATCTCGACATGTGCCGGCGGCTGCTCGCGCTCCGCTTCTCGGCTGAGCGCGTGAGGCGCGCCCTGGAGGACGTGCCGCAGGAACCGCAGCCCTGGGTGCTGAAAGCGTTCGAGGCGGTCGAGCAACTCGGCCTGCGCAATGGCGAGCGGCTGCGGGAGATGGAAGGCGCGCCGGCCGATGGCGGGGCGCATTCGTGGAAATTGCCGGGGGGCTTTAGAGAGAAGGTTGGCAAGGAATGACGACTGACAGGCAACATGATCTCGGTGCTCCCAAGGCTGAGGCTTTTACACGGAACTGGGTGTGCGGGGCGGGGCTGCATCGCTCCCTGCGCCGTCGGCTGATGGCGGTGCTGCGTCAGGCACATCGCGCGCTCGGCATGGGGCGCAAGCGGCTTGGACTCGGAGCGCTGGGTGTGGGCGGCGCGGTCTCCGTGGCTCTGGTCGCACTCATGATGGAAGCGTCGCCGGCACATGCCGCAAATCTTGCGATCAGGGGCGCGACCGAAAACAGCACCAACGGGGCGGGGGTTTCCTATGCGTTTGGTTCCCACGGAAGCATTGTGCTGGCGGGTGACGACGACTACTGCGGCGCCGATGCCGTGGTCGGCCGGGGCGGTGTGGTTGGCGGAATTACGGCCGAGCAGGAGTATGAGAGATTTGCAACCAACCAGGCATTCGGTGCGTATAACCCCTACGGAACCTCTACGGCGCAGGTGACCTGGACGGGCGATGGATATACCACCGGAAATGTCGGCTATATGGGGGCGTTGACCGGTGGCCGAACAAATGCCCAGCCCAGGGCCTTCGGCACCTATTCCTTCGCAACCGGCTGCGGCTCCTGGGCAACCGGCAACTATTCGACCGCGTTCGGCGCCAACGCGACGGCGACGGAGGGGGGCGCCATGGCTTTCGGCGTCGCGGCGCTGGCATCCGGCCGGGCGAGCATCGCCTTCGGCATCGGTTCCGAAGCGGCTGACATCTCCAGCATAGCCCTTGGCTCACTGGCCACATCCACGGCGGCGGAGGCCATCGCCATCGGACTGAGATCCAGGGCCACCAACCTGCAGTCGATCGCCATCGGTTCCGGCGCGGAGGCCAACGGCCTGCAGTCGATCAGCATCGGCACCGGCAACATCGTCAATGGCAACAATTCGGGTGCCATCGGCGATCCGAACGTGATCAATGGCGCGGGCTCCTATGCGCTCGGCAACGACAACACCATCGACGCCGATAATGCCGGGGCCTTCGGCAACAACAATATTCTCGCCGCCACGGCCACCGGCAGCCGGGTGGTGGGCAACGACAACAATCTCGATGCGGCGGATGCCTTCATCCTCGGCAACGGGGCGGATGTGACGGTGGATGGCGGCGTGGCGATCGGCTCCGGCTCGATTGCCGCCATCGGCGCCGGGGTTGCCGGCTATGACCCGGTCACCGATGCGGCATCGACAGACACGAGCGCCACCTGGCTCAGCACCGCCTCCGCCGTGAGCGTGGGCGACGCGGCAGGCGGCGTGACGCGCCAGATCACCGGCGTTGCTGCCGGCACGGCGGACACCGACGCGGTGAACGTCGCTCAGCTCCGCCAGGTGCGCACCATGGCCGGCACCGGCTGGGATATCTCGGCAGAGGGTCTCAACGTCACCAATGTCGGGGTCGACAGCGCGACCGGCAACGCGGTGGACCTGAACAACGCCGACGGCAACATCGTGGTGTCGAAGACGGCGGCGGCCAACGACGTGACCTTCGATCTGGCGAGCGACCTGACGGTCGGCAACTCGGTCACGGTGGGCGCGAGCCTGCTCGACACCAGCGGCCTGACGGTGGACGACGGCACGGACACGACCTCGCTGACGGCGACGGGCCTGACGATCACGGGCGGCCCGAGCGTGACGGTGGCGGGCGTCGATGCCGGTGGCCTTGCGATCACCAATGTGGGCCCGGGCGTCAACGGCACGGACGCGGTGAACCTCGACCAGCTCAACACGCTGGGCGGCTCGGCGGCAACGGCGCTGGGCGGCACGTCGGTCTATGACGGGGCGACGCAGACGCTGACGGCGGGCCTGGACGTCGACGGCACGACCTACACCAACGTGCAGGACGCGCTGACGGCGGTGGGTGCCACGGCTTCTGCCGGCTGGAACCTGCAGGCCAATGGCGATGCGGCGAGCAATGTCGCGCCGGGAGGCACGGTGCAGTTCCTCGATGGCCAGAACATTGCCATCACGCGCAGCGGTACGGACATCACCATCGCAACGGCCATGGACCTCATGCTGGACAGCGTGACGCTTTCGGGCGGGCAGGTGTTCAGCGCCACGGGGCTTGCCATGAACGGCACGAAGGTGACGAGCCTTGCCGCGGGCACGGTGAGCGCGGCCTCGACCGACGCGGTGAACGGCGGGCAGCTCTACGGCGTCTCGCAGAGCGTTGCCGATCATCTGGGCGGCGGCGCCAGCGTGAATGCCGATGGCACCATCGCGGGGCCGAGCTACACCGTACAGGGCGGAAGCTACGGCACGGTATCCGATGCGTTCGCGGCGGTGGATGGCAGCTTGACGAGCATCTCCACCACCGTCAACAACATCAACAACGGCACCGGCATCAAGTACTTCCGCGGCAACTCCTCGCTCGCCGACAGCCAGGCCAACGGCACGGATAGCGTGGCGGTGGGGCCAGCCGCGGTGGCCGATGGCGAAAGCAGT
>NZ_JAODNW010000013.1 GCF_025398255.1 Chelativorans intermedius
GCTCGGCGGCAACGGCGCTGGGCGGCACGTCGGTCTATGACGGGGCGACGCAGACGCTGACGGCGGGCCTGGACGTCGACGGCACGACCTACACCAACGTGCAGGACGCGCTGACGGCGGTGGGTGCCACGGCTTCTGCCGGCTGGAACCTGCAGGCCAATGGCGATGCGGCGAGCAATGTCGCGCCGGGAGGCACGGTGCAGTTCCTCGATGGCCAGAACATTGCCATCACGCGCAGCGGTACGGACATCACCATCGCAACGGCCATGGACCTCATGCTGGACAGCGTGACGCTTTCGGGCGGGCAGGTGTTCAGCGCCACGGGGCTTGCCATGAACGGCACGAAGGTGACGAGCCTTGCCGCGGGCACGGTGAGCGCGGCCTCGACCGACGCGGTGAACGGCGGGCAGCTCTACGGCGTCTCGCAGAGCGTTGCCGATCATCTGGGCGGCGGCGCCAGCGTGAATGCCGATGGCACCATCGCGGGGCCGAGCTACACCGTACAGGGCGGAAGCTACGGCACGGTATCCGATGCGTTCGCGGCGGTGGATGGCAGCTTGACGAGCATCTCCACCACCGTCAACAACATCAACAACGGCACCGGCATCAAGTACTTCCGCGGCAACTCCTCGCTCGCCGACAGCCAGGCCAACGGCACGGATAGCGTGGCGGTGGGGCCAGCCGCGGTGGCCGATGGCGAAAGCAGTGTCGCCATGGGCAACGGAGCCATGGCGGCCGGTGCGGGCTCGATCGCCCTCGGCCAGGGCGCTTCGGCCAGCGAGGCCAACAGCGTCGCGCTGGGCGCGGGCTCGACGACGGAGGCTGCGGTCGGCACGGCCGGCACGACCATCAACGGCAAGGACTATGCCTTCGCCGGTACGGCGCCGGTCGGCACCGTGTCGGTCGGCACCGCGGACGCCGAGCGCACCATCACCAATGTCGCGGCCGGCCGCATCAGCGCCGACTCGACGGATGCCGTGAACGGCAGCCAGCTCCACGCCACCAATCAGGCCATCGAGGACCTGGAGAGCGGGGTGGGCGATCTGAACGAGTTCGCCGTTCGGTACGACCGCAACACCGACGGCACCAAGGCGAACAAGGTGACGCTGATGGGTGGCGATCCCAACGCGCCGGTGGTGCTTGCGAATGTGGCCGCCGGCGTGGCCCAAACCGACGCGGTGAATGTGCGCCAGCTCGACGAGGGCATGGAAAACACCTTGAACCAGGCGAACAGCTACACCGACACGCGAACCACATGGGCGGTGGAACAGTCCAATGCCTACACGGACGCGGTGTCGGAGAAGACGCTGTCCGATGCCAAGGCCTATACCGACGAGCGGTTGAGCCAGATCAACCTCAATTACGGTGAGGTCCGCAAGGAGGCCAGGCAGGCGGCGGCGATCGGTCTTGCAGCCTCGTCCCTGCGCTTCGACGATACGCCGGGCAAGCTGAGCGTGGCGGTCGGCGCCGGCTACTGGCGCAGCGCCGGGGCCTTCGCCTTCGGTGCGGGCTACACCAGCGAGAACGGCCGGGTGCGCGCCAATCTGACGGGCACCACGGCCGGCGGGCACTGGGGTGTTGGTGCCGGCCTGAGCGTGACGTTGAACTGAGGACCATGATTAGGCAAGCCAGAGCTCCCGCCCCCCACTTGGCATTGGCTTGCCTACTCCTGGCCGGTGGCTTTCCCGCCGCCGGCCAGGAGGCTCCTGGGCGGGATGTCTTCATAAAGCCTTCAGAGGTGGTGGTGCCCCAGGGAATAGAGCTTGGAAAATACCGTCGTGTGATCCAGCCCTTCGAGAACTGGGAGCTGATCTGCGACGAAAACCTTCAGGAAATGCAGAAGATTTGCAATATAAGTCAGTCGTTTGTCGACAATAACGGGGAGATGGTCTTTAGCTGGTCCATGGCAGCGGACGCGGATGGAAGACCGTTCATGATCCTGCGCACGCCACCGGAGGTGGGAGGGGACGGCGAGATTTCCCTCTCTTTCCCGGGCAGGGAAAAGCCCGTCAAGATCCGCCTCGAAGGCTGCAACGAGGCCGTGTGCGTGGGCTATGTGCCGGTCGGTCCGATCCTGCGTGAAGAGATCGGCAAGGAGGCCAGCGTGCATATCGCCTATCCCGCGCCCGCCGGCGCCAGTGTCCATATCGAAGCACCCCTCAAGGGGCTTGCCACCGCGCTGTCGGCGATCGATTGATGAAAGAAAGTCCCGCACCGGAGAAGCTGCGGTCCATCCGCGACCGTATCATGGCTCGCCAGACAGAAGCAGCGCCGGCCGACCCGGCGCCGCGGCCGGAAGATGCCGGAGGCAGAAGGCGGCCCTGGAAATTGGGCGCTCTTGCAGCCCTTGCGATCGTCGTGCTGGCCGGAGGCGTCGGATCAGCCCTTTATCTGGGCGTCGATCCGGCCTCGCTCGCAGCCCGATGGGGCAGGGCCGAGACGCCTGCGCAGAAGGCTGAGGAAGGCGAGGCACAGACGCCGTTCCACACCGTGGCCAGACAGGCTGGCATCTCCACCTGCCGCAACGTCTTTGCCGATCTCGGCTTGGCGCTGACGGCCGGCGCCAGATACGCCATGAACACGGAGTGGCTGAACCCCGAGCCCGACGCTCACTCGGTGCAGTCGCTGGTCGGCCTTTCCTATGAGGGCGGGCAAAGCAGGACGCAGGCGGCGGGCATCATCTTCGCCGCGCCCAACGAAAGAGCCTGCGAAGGCAACATGGTGCGCATTGTACCCTTCGAACGGTCGTGCGAGCAGGTGGCGGCGAGCCTGCCGGCCGGAAGCACATTGCGCGAGACGCTTTCCGACGTGCCGCTGTATGAGCTGGGCGGCAAGGCAGGCCAGGCCCTGCTCGTCTCGGCCGGCGGACGGTGCATCGTCGTCTCGGTCGCCCGGCTGAAGAAGGCGGAGTGAGACCGCAATGGGGGCAGGAATCGAGCGCGCACCCGAACGCGGGAAACAGCAATCGAGGATGAGATGAAAAAGCTTTGTCGATGGACTTCCCCCGCCCTCCTGTGCCTTGCCGTGCTGGCGGGAGTGGGCTCGGCGGCGGCCCAGCAGCCGGCGGCTTCCGCCTTGCCGGGCGGCGCCTCCTCGCTTCAGGAAACCCACGGCGACTGGCAGGTGATCTGTGGCCAGCCGGAGGAAGAAAAGGCGCCGGTCTGCGTCTTCTCGCAACTGCTGATGCAGCAAAGCCAGCGCCTGCTCTCGGTGGAGCTCGTCCCGCAGGAAGGCGGCAGAACCGCTCGCGGCAGCCTCTTCCTGCCGTTCGGGCTTTCATTGGCGGATGGCGTGAGCCTCAAGGTGGATGACGGCGATCCAAGCCAGCCGCTGGCCTTCAGGACCTGCCTGCCTGTGGGATGCTCGGTTCCGGTCAGCTTCGGAGAGAACATGGTCGCCGCCCTGAAGGCCGGCAGCACGCTGCACCTGCAGGCCAGGGAAAGCCAGAACGGACAGCCGGTCGACCTTCAGGTTTCGCTCAAGGGGTTCAGCGCGGCGCTCGATCGGGCCGTGGCACTGACCCGGGCTGCCCGATAGAGCAGCCGGCACCCTGAAATCCTCAAGGAACGGGTTGCGCAGAGGGAGGGCGGCATGCGGCCGGTACGCAAGGTTCTCGTGGTCGGCGGCGGCACGGCCGGATGGCTCACCGCCACCTATCTGGCAAGCCAGCTGGCCGCCGCACGGCCCGGCGGGATCCAGGTCGAGCTTGTCGAATCCCCCGACATCAGCATCGTCGGGGTTGGCGAGGCCACTTTCGCGACGATCCGCCAGACCCTGGCGACAATCGGGCTGGACGAGGACCAGTTCATCGCGGGCGCCAATGCCACCTTCAAGCAGGGAATCCGCTTCGACCGTTGGGTGCGCACGCCCGGAGGCGGCGAGCGAGGGCACTATTTCCATCCCTTCGCCCTGCCGAGCCACAGTCCTGGCAAGCCGGACCTCCTGCCGTACTGGCTGCTTGACCACGGTCCCATCGGCCTTTCCTTCGCCGAGGCGGTGACGATCCAGAGTCAGGTGGTCGATGCCGGGCGCGGCCCCAAGCGCCTGTCCGATGCGCCTTGGCATGCACCACTGAACCACGCCTATCATCTGGACGCCGCCCGCTTTGCGGCCCTTCTGGCCGCGCACGGCTGCAAGAGGCTCGGGGTTGTGCGCCATGCGGCAACCATCGAGCGCGTCGAGCTCGACGAGACCGGGGCGATTGCCTGCCTGCACACCCGCGAGAAGGGCCCCCTGCGGGCCGATCTCTATGTGGATTGCAGCGGTTTCCGAAGCCTCCTGTGCGGGCGGGCGCTGGGCGTGCCCTGGCACAGCGCCCGCGACATCCTCTTCAACGATCGCGCCTGGGCCATGCAGGTGCCCTACGAGCGTGCCGACGCGCCGATTCCCCCCTACACCATCGCCACCGCTCACGAGGCGGGCTGGACCTGGGATATCGGCCTGCAGGACCGTCGCGGCGTCGGCTATGTGTTTTCCAGCCGCCACACAAGCGAGGAGCGCGCCGAAGAGGTGCTGCGCAACCATCTCGGACGCGTGGCCGAGGGGCTGCCGGCCAGGCTCATCAAGTTCGAGGCCGGCTACCGCAGGGAACCATGGTGCAGGAACTGCGTGGCCGTCGGCCTTGCCGGCGGGTTCGTGGAGCCGTTGGAATCGACCGGAATCGCCCTCATCGAGCTGGCGAACTATCTGCTCGCCAATCTGTTTCCCGCGGTCGTCGAAGACTTCGAGCCTGTGGCGCGCGTGTTCAACCGTGTCGTCGTCGCCCGCTACGAGACGATTTTCGATTTCATCAAGATGCACTACTGCCTCACCCGCCGGCGCGACTCGCAATACTGGATCGACAACGCCGACCCCGAGAGCATCCCCGCAAGCCTGCGGGACAAGCTGGCGATGTGGCGGCATCGGCCACCTCATTCCACGGACTTCATTGCCGACTTCGAGATGTTCCTGCCGTCGAGCTGGCAATACGTTCTCTACGGCATGGAGTTCCGTACCGACCTGTCGGCCAGGCGCACCCTTTACGACCGGGTGGTCGAGGCGCAGCGGGAATTCGCGGAAATTCAACGCATCGCACATTTCGCAAAAGGCGATCTGCCGGACCACCGTGCCCTGGTTCAGGCGATGGCGGCGCGTGCCGCCCGGGGATAGGCAGCGTTCCTGCTTCTGATTTTCCAAATCAAGGCAGCGAATTTGCTTGCTTTATCTGATGCCGTGCCTGTGATTTCCTCGCACGCCTCATATGGGGTGCAAGCATGGAAGACATGGTGTCCTGGGGAGAGAAGCGCGAGCGACCGGCGCGCTACGACGTGCTCTTCGAGCCTGTGAAGATTGGCCCGGTGACGGCGCGCAACCGTTTCTACCAAGTGCCGCATTGCAATGGCATGGGCTATCGCGACCCCACGGCGCTCGCCCATATGCGCGGCGTGAAGGCGGAGGGCGGCTGGGCCGTGGTCTGCACCGAACAGGTGGAGTTTCATCACACGTCGGAGATCACACCTTTCATCGAGCTGCGCCTGTGGGACGACCGCGACATCCCGGCACTTGCACGCATGGCCGACAAGATCCACGAGCATGGCAGCCTGGCCGGCATCGAACTGGCCTATAACGGCATGAACGGGCCAAACCTCTATTCGCGGGAGGTGCCGATGGGCCCTGCCCATCTGCCGGTTGCCACCTTCACCTACGATCCGGTGCAGGCGCGGCGCATGGACGGGGAGGACATCCGCAACATCCGCAAATGGCACCTGGCGGCGGTGAAGCGGGCGAGGCGCGCCGGCTTCGACCTCATCTATGTCTACGCCGCCCACGCGCTGGGCTTTCTGCATCACTTCCTGTCGCGCCGCTACAACCAGCGGACGGACGAATATGGAGGCCCGATCGAGAACCGGGTGCGGCTGCTGCGCGAGATCACCGAGGAGACGAAGGAAGCCGTGGGCGACACCTGCGCCGTGCCGGTGCGCATCTCCGTCGACGAGCTTCTGGGCGAGGGCGGCCTCTACAAGGAAGAGGTGGAGGACATGATCGGCCTGATGGCCGATCTGCCGGACCTGTGGGATGTGACGCTCGCCGGATGGGAGAACGACAGCCGCACCTCCCGCTTTGCCGAAGAGGGGGCGCAGGAGCCCTTTATCGCCGGGGTCCGGCGGCTCACCTCCAGGCCGGTGGTGGGGGTGGGGCGATACACCTCCGTCGACCGCATGGTCAGCCTCGTCAACAAAGGCATCATGGACATGATCGGCGCCGCGCGCCCTTCCATCGCCGACCCCTTCCTGCCCAGGAAGATCGAGGAAGGTCGCTTCGACGACATCCGCGAATGCATCGGCTGCAACATCTGCGTCTCCGGCGATTTCACCATGTCGCCCATCCGCTGCACGCAGAACCCGACCATGGCCGAGGAATGGCGCAAGGGCTGGCACCCGGAGAAGATCCGCCGCAAGGCAAGCGACAAGCCGGTGCTCGTCGTCGGGGCAGGGCCTGCCGGCCTGGAGGCTGCACAGGCGCTCGGCAAACGCGGCTACGACGTGACGCTCGCCGAGGCCGGCACGGAACTGGGTGGCCGCGTACTCAAGGAGGCGCGGCTGCCTGGCCTGTCCGCCTGGGTGCGTGTGGTCGACTATCGCAGGATGCAGCTTCAGCAGCTTCCCAATGTGGAGACCTATTTCGACAGCCGGCTGACGGCCGACGACATCCTTTCCTTCGGCATTCCGCGCGTCGCCATCGCCACGGGCGCCACCTGGCGGGCCGACGGCGTGGGCCATCTCCACACCATGCCGATCTCGATGGCTGAGGGCGCGCGCATCTTCTCTCCAAGTGATGTCATGGAGGGGAAGGGGCCCGAAGGCGGGCGCGTCGTCGTCTTCGACGACGACCACTACTATATGGGCGGCGTCATGGCCGAGGTGATGGCCGAGCGCGGCTGCGAGACCGTCTATGTCACCCCCGCCTCAGAGGCATCGACCTGGACGCGCAACACGATGGAGCAGCACTTCATCCAGAAGCGGCTGCTCGAGAAGGGGGTGACGATCCGCCCCTTCACTGCGCTCGATGCGGTGGACGAGGGAGAGGCCATCGTTTCCTGCGTCTTTACCGGCCGGCGGGAGCGCCTCGCCGCTGACGCGGTGCTGCTCGTTACTGCCCGGCTGCCCAATGAGGCGCTCTTTCTGGCCCTCAAGGAGCGGCGGGAGGAATGGGCCGATGCCGGCATCGAGAGCGTCAGCGTCATCGGCGACGCGCAGGCGCCCGCCACCATCGCCCACGCCACCTATGCCGGCAGGCGCTATGCCGAGGAGTTGGACACCAAGCCCCTGCCGGAGGGGGCGCTGCCCTTCCGGCGCGAGATCACCGAGCTGCTGCCGCTCGACCAATGAGAAGGACCACACCCATGCTGCCTTTCACCCTGACCATGGACCGCCCCGCTCTCGAGGACTGGGGATCGCCGGAGGACATTGGCGCGACGACGCTCGAAGGACCGATCAAGGTCGCCGGCAAGCTGCTGTTCGGCGCCCTCGATGCGCCGGTCTTCGGCGGGCTCTACAGCGCGACGAAGGGAAAGTACCGCGTTGTCTATCCATTCCACGAGCATGCCACGCTGCTCGACGGCGAGCTGGCGATCACCGATGAGGCGAGCGGCCGCACGGAGCTCTACGGCCCCGGCGATTCCTGGATTATCGCAAAGGGCACGGCGGTCGTCTGGGACATCCGCTCCGCAAAGATCGCCAAGAGCTACCTGGCCACCACGGCCGACATCTGAAGGCCGGTGGACGATGAGCGGCGTCGGGCGGGACGGCGGCGATGCGCTTGCCATTCTGGATCGGCTGATCGGCTTCGCCTCGGTCAGCCGTGACGGCAACATGGCCCTCATCCGCCATGTGGCGGCACTTCTCGACGAGGCAGGCATCGCTTACACGCTCTACCCGGCCAAGGAGGGCGACCGCGCCTCGCTCTTTGCGACGGTGGGGCCGGACGGCCCCGGCGGCGTTGTGCTTTCGGGGCACACCGACGTGGTGCCGGTCGACGGGCAGAGCTGGTCGAGCGACCCCTTCCGCCTGAGGGAGCGACAGGGCCGGCTTTATGGCCGGGGAACCGCGGACATGAAGGGCTTCGTCGCCTGCGCCATCGAGGCGATGCTTTCCGCCGGCCGGCGCCGACTGCGCCGGCCTCTCCATCTGGCGCTGTCCTATGACGAGGAGATCGGCTGTGTGGGCGTACGCCCCATGCTGGAGGCACTGGCCCGTGCGGGGCTGAAGCCGGATTGGGTGCTGGTGGGAGAGCCGACCGGGATGACCGTGGCCACGGGCCACAAGGGAAAGCTCGCCGCCCGTGCCACCTGCAGCGGCTGTGCGGCCCATTCCGCGCTGGCGCCCACGGGACTCAACGCCATTCACCTCGCCTGCGATTTCGTCGCGGCGCTTCGCGCCCTTCAGGAGGAGATCGCGCAAGGCGGGGCGCGTGACGCGGCCTATGACATCCCCTATACGACGCTTCATGCCGGCGTGATCGCCGGCGGGACGGCGCTCAACATCGTGCCCGAGCGCTGCGTGGTCGACTTCGAGATCCGCAATGTGACGGCGGACGATCCGGGCAGGCTGATGGAGCGGCTGTCCGCAGAGGCGGAGCGGATCGGCGCTGCCGGCCGCCAACGCTTTCCCGCAAGCGGCATCCGCATCGAGGTGGTCAACGCCTATCCGGGCCTGGAGGGCGGTGCGCACCGGCAGGTGGTCGAGCGCGCCGCCGCCTTGAGCGGCAGGCCGGGCGAACGCAAGCTCGCATTCGGCACGGAAGGCGGGCTGTTCGCCGAGGCGCTGGCGGTTCCGGTGGTGGTCTGCGGTCCCGGTTCCATGGACCAGGGGCACAAGGCCGACGAATATGTTTCGCGGCAGCAGATCGAGGCGTGCCGCGCCATGCTGAGCCGGCTGGTGCAGGATCTCGGCTGATCGCTGTTTCAAGAAAGCCGAAGCGAACTTTCCGAAAGAAATAATTTCCGGAAGCTGCGGGTGCTGCCAACAATGGCGGCCAGCGGGGCGGGCAGGGTTCTGCCGGCACTTGCGGGAGCCCGGCGACCGGCGGCCCGCGCCGGAGCGATCGGGGTCGACTCCAGCGGCTCCATCGCCCGTGAGGAACCGCAAATCGCAATGCCAGAGAGGGAACGCCAGATGTCAGTCGAGAAAACAGAGGTGCTTGTCGTCGGCGGCGGCCAGGCCGGCGTGGCGATGAGCGAGCACCTGAAAAGATGCGGCGTGCCGCACCTCGTTCTCGAGCGGCACCGCATTGCCGAACGCTGGCGCACGGCGCGCTGGGACTCGCTCGTTGCCAATGGCCCGGCCTGGCACGACCGCTTCCCTGGGATGGAATTTTCCGGCATCGACCCCGATGCCTTCGTGCCCAAGGACAAGGTCGCCGACTACTTCGCCGCCTATGCCGAGAAGATCGGCGCCCCGATCCGCTGCGGTGTCGAAGTACGGGAGGTGCGCAGGATTGCGGGCCGCTCCGGCTTTCGCGTCGAGACCTCGCAGGGCCAGCTCGAAGCTGAATATGTGGTCGCGGCCACCGGCCCCTTTCAGCGCCCGGTCATCCCTCCCATCGTGCCGGAGGATGCCGGTGTCCTGCAGCTTCATTCGAGTGCCTACCGCAATCCCGCGCAACTGCCGCAGGGGACAATTCTGGTGGTCGGCGCCGGCTCGTCCGGCGTGCAGATCGCGGACGAACTGCTGCGTGCGGGCCGGCGCGTCCATCTTTCCGTTGGCCCGCACGAGCGGCCGCCGCGCCGCTATCGCGGCCGCGATTTCGTCTGGTGGCTCGGGGTTCTCAACAAGTGGGACGCCGGGCCGATGCCTGGAGCCGAGCACGTCACGATCGCGGTCAGCGGCGCCCATGGGGGCGATACTGTCGATTTCCGGCGGTTGGCCCAAAGGGGTATGACGCTGCTGGGCAGGGCGGAAGGGTTCGGTCGGGGCGTCATGACCTTCGCGCCCGACCTGAGGGACAATCTCGCAAAGGGCGATGCCAACTATCTTTCGCTGCTCGACGAGGCTGATGCCTATGTCGCGAGCAACGGCCTCGATCTGCCGGAGGAGCCAGAGGCCCGGCGTATCCCGCCCGACCCGGACTGTGTGACCGACCCGATCCTGGCGCTGGATCTGAAGGAAGCCGGCATCGCCGCGATCATCTGGGCAACGGGCTTTGCGCTCGACTATGGCTGGCTGAAGGTCGATGCTTTCGACGAGAAAGGCGCACCCCGCCACCACCGGGGCGTTTCCTCGCAGCCAGGGGTCTATTTCCTCGGGTTGCCGTGGCAGTCGGGCCGCGGCTCCTCCTTCATCTGGGGGGTGTGGCACGACGCCAAATATGTGGCCGACCACATTTCCAAGCAGCGCGGCTACCTGGCCTATGCGTCCGACACGCAACGCGAGACGGAGGACGCATGACCGGCGAGGGACGCGCGGGGCGCGCGCGGCCGGCGCAGCGCCCGCTGAAGACGTCAAGGCCCGCGCGCGGGGCCCTGCCTCCTGCAACAACGGGAACGAGGAAAGCCCGATGACCCACACCCGCATCCGCCCCTTCAACACGAAGGATACCTATCCCGAGCAGAACCTCGACAACGACCTGTGCCAGACCGTGGTCGCCAGGGGTACCATGGTCTTCGTACGTGGGCAGATCGGCCAGGACCTCGATACGAGCGAAAGCGTCGCCATCGGCGATGCCGCCGGTCAGGCGGAGAAGGCCATGGCCAACATCAAGATGCTTCTGGAAGAGGCGGGCTCGCAGCTCTCCCACATCACCAAGATCACGATCTACATCGTCGATCCGCGCTACCGCGAGGCCGTCTATCGCGTGGTCGGAAAATGGCTGAAAGGCGTCTTTCCCGTTTCGACCGGCATCGTCGTCTCGGCCCTTGCGCGACCCGAATGGCTGGTGGAGATCGACGCCATCGCCGTCATTCCCGAGGAAGGTTGAGCCATGACCTTTTCCATTTCCGCGCGTTGCACACAAAGCGGCCGGATGGGCATTGCCATTTCCTCCTCCTCGCCCGCCGTGGCCGCGCGCTGCGCCCATGCCCGGGCGGGGGCCGGCGTCGTCGCCAGCCAGAACGTCACCGATCCCGCACTCGGCCACAAAGGGCTTGCGCTTCTGGCCGAGGGGCGCACGGCGAGGGAGACGCTGGCGGCCCTTCTCGACGGCTATTCCTTCGCGGCCTACCGGCAGCTTGCCATCGTCGACCGGGCGGGCGGTACCGCCGTCTTTTCGGGCGAAGGCGCGCTTGGCACCCATGGCACGTGCGAAGGCGACAATTGCGTCGCCGCCGGCAATCTGCTGTCGAACGAGACCGTTCCGGCGGCGATGGTGCGCGCCTTCGAGGCGGCGCGGGGCGAGCTGGGCGACCGGCTGCTTGCCGCCATGGAGGCGGCGCTGGCTGCCGGCGGAGAGGCCGGGCCGGTGCATTCGGCCGGCATGGTGATCGTCGATCGGGTGAGCTGGCCCGTGGTCGACCTGCGCGTCGACTGGCACGAGGAGGATCCCATCGGCGCGCTGAACGATCTTTGGACCCGCTACAAGCCGCAGGTCGACGATTATGTGAAACGCGCGCTCAACCCCGCCGCAGCACCCAGCTACGGCGTGCCGGGCGATCTTTGAGGGAGGAGGATGACCGTGGCCGAACTTGCCAGACACGACTGGAGCGGAGAGGCGGGTCGCATCCGCCCGCGCAGCGATGCCTTTATCGACGGCCGGCCCGTGCCGGCGCTTTCCGGCGCCACCTTCGACTGCATCAATCCTGCCACGGGCGACCTGCTGACGAAGGTTGCCGCCTGCGGCGCCGAGGATGTGGACCGTGCGGTGACATCGGCGCGGGCGGCCTTCGAGGATGGGCGCTGGGCGGCAAGGCCGCCGGCTGAGCGCAAGGCGGTACTTCTGCGTCTTGCCGAGCTCATCCGTGCAAATCTCACCGAGCTGGCCCTGCTCGACAGCCTCGACATGGGCAAGCTGGTGATGGATGCCGCGACGGTGGACGTGCCTGGCGCGGCGGCGATCTTCCAGTGGTATGGCGAGGCCATCGACAAGCTCTATGACGAGGTGGCGCCTACCGGCCCCGGCGACTTGGCACTGGTGCGGCGTGCGCCGCTCGGCGTGGTGGGGGCGGTGGTGCCGTGGAACTTCCCCCTCGACATGGCGACGTGGAAGTGCGCACCGGCGCTGGCCATGGGCAACTCCGTGGTGCTGAAGCCGGCCGAGCAGTCACCGCTTTCGGCCCTGCGCCTTGCCGAGCTGGCCCTGGAGGCCGGCCTGCCGGAAGGTGTGCTGAACGTCGTGCCGGGATTCGGCGAAGTGGCGGGCAGGGCGCTGGGGCTGCACCCGGACGTGGACTGCATCGCCTTCACCGGCTCCACGGAGGTGGGCAAGCATTTCCTCACCTATGCCGGCCAGTCGAACATGAAGCAGGTGTGGCTCGAATGCGGCGGCAAGAGCCCCAACCTCGTCTTCGCCGACTGCGCCGACCTCGATGCTGCCGCCGACATGGCCGCCTTCGGCATCTTCTTCAACCAGGGGGAGGTCTGCTCGGCCAACTCCAGGCTCTATGTGGAAAAGCCGATCGCCGGGACCTTCCTTGAAAAACTGGCAGAGCGGGCGGCGCGCTATCGCCCCGGCAATCCTCTCGACCCGGCCTCCACCATGGGGGCGATCGTTGACGAGGCCCAGACGCGGCGCATCCTTTCCTTCATCGAGGCGGGCAGGAGCACCGCCCGCCTGGTGACGGGCGGCAACCGCGCGACGGTGGACGGGAAGGGCTGCTTCGTGGAGCCCACCATCTTCGCCGATGTGGCGGCCGACGACCGGCTGGCCCGCGAGGAGATCTTCGGCCCGGTGCTGGCTGTCTCCACCTTTGAGACGGAGGAAGAGGCGGTGGCGCTGGCCAACGACACGCCCTATGGGCTGGCCGCCTCCCTGTGGACCTCCAGCCTGTCGCGTGCCCACCGGCTTTCGGAGCGGCTGCGCGTCGGCACCGTCTCGGTCAACACGGTGGACGCGCTCTCCCCCATGACGCCGTTCGGCGGGTTCAAGCAGTCCGGCTTCGGCCGGGATCTCTCGCTCCACGCATTGGAGAAATTCAGTGGACTGAAAACGACCTGGATCAAATACTGATGTCCTGATTCCGCAACCGGAGACAGGGCATGCGCTTCACGCTCAGACAGCTTGAATATTTCATCGCGGCCGGCGAGACCGGCAGCATCACTCAGGCGTCCGAGCGCATCAACATCTCGCAGCCCTCCATCTCCACGGCGATTTCGCAGCTCGAGCAGGAACTCGACGTCCAGCTCTTCATCCGTCATCATGCCCAGGGCCTCTCGCTCACGCCAGTGGGCCGGCTGCTTCTGATGGAGGCCAAACGCCTCGTCGAGCAGGCGGAATCGCTCTACGCCGTGGCGTCCGAAGCCAGCGGCGAGGTGCGCGGGCAGCTCAATGTCGGCTGCCTGACCACTCTTGCGCCGATGATCCTGCCGGAGCTTGCCATCTCCTTCATGTCGGCCTTTCCGAAGACCAGGGTGCGCCCGCATGCCGACCATCAGGAGACTTTGCTGTTCGGCCTGCGCCGCGCGATGATCGACGTGGCGATTTCCTACGACCTGCAGATCCCGCAGGACATAGAGTTCACGCCCTTGGTGAGCCTTGCCGTGCACGCCCTCGTGGGCGAGGGCCATGCGCTGGCCCGTGAGCCCGCCATTTCCTTGTCAGAGCTGGCCGAGCATCCGCTCATCCTGCTCGATCTGCCCTTGAGTCGCGAGTATTTCATGGCGCTGTTCATGAGGGAGGGGCTGCAGCCCAACATCGCCTTCCGCCTCGAACAGCCCGACCTGATCCGCACCATGGTCGCCAACGGCTATGGCTACACGCTTGCCAATGTCACGCCGCGCTCCGACGTGGCGCTGGACGGGCGGCGCGTGGTGCGCGTGCGGCTTTCCGGCGAGCACCGGCCGATGACGATCGGTCTCGTCACCCTGCGCGAGGCGCGCCGTTCGCAGCTTCTCAACGCCTTCATGAACCATGCCCGCTCCTTCATCTCCGAGGCATATATTCCCGGCATGGTCGCCCCGGCCCTGGAACAGAAGAAGAGACGGTGAGCAGCCGTGCCGCGGCAGGGCGACTGCTTAGCTTTTGCCTAAGCAGAACGATTAAAAATGATTGTTTTTGTGACGAATGAACCGTGCTTTCCTTTCCCCAACCCTGCGGTCGTGCTGGCCTGGCGTGGCAGCGGGGCGGAGCTCCGGCGCCGCGCGCCGGCAAGCGAACAAGAAGGGGAACGATGATGAGTTTCAGGATTGCATCCTGTCTGCGCACCACCGCGCTGGCGGCGGGGATGGCACTTGCCGCGCTGCCCGTGGCTGAGGCCGGCACGCTCAAGCTCGGCATGACCACATGGGTCGGCTACGGCCCGCTTTTCCTGGCCCGCGACATGGGCTATTTCGAGGAGAACGGGCTCGATGTGGAGCTTGAGATCATCGAGGAGGCGGCGCTTTACATGGCCGCGATGGCGGCGGGCGAGCTGCAGGGCACGGCCTCGACCGTCGACGAGATCATGAAGTACCGCTCGGAGGACTTCTGCTTCAAATCCGTCTACGCGCTCGACGACAGCCATGGCGGCGATGGGGTTCTGGTGCCCGAGGATCTCGATTCCTTTGTCGACCTGAAGGGCATGGAGGTGGGGCTCAACGAGGGCTCCGTCTCGCAGTTCTGGTTCAACGTGCTGTTGAAAGAGAACGGCATGACGGAGGCGGATGTGGAGATCACCAACATGACGGCGGACGATGCAGCCGCCGCCTTCATGGCCGGGCGCATTCCCGTTGCCGTCACCTGGGAGCCGCATCTCACCTTCGCCAGAAAAGCCAACAAGGGTAGGGTGCTGGTCGACTCCTCGCAGACGCCGGGCGTCATTGTCGATGTCGTGGCCCTGGAATGCGGTGTCATCGCAAGCCAGCCAGACGATGTGAAGGCGCTTGTCAAGGGGCTCAACAAGGCCAACGACCTCATCCGTGAAAACCCGCAGAAAGCCTATGAGGTGATGGCCGCCGGCGTGGGCGGATGGCTCTCCGATCCCGATGAGTTCGCAGCCTCTGCCGCCGGCGTGAACTTCTACGGCAGGGAGCGCAACGCGGCATTCTTCGCCGGTGGCGACGAGGGTGAGGCCGGAAAGCTCATCAAGCTCGGCAACGAGATTTGGGGCAGCTTCGGCAAGCTGCAGATGGAGCTTGGCTATGACGATCTCGTCGACGCTTCCTTCCTCGAAGAGTGAGCGGGGCCACGGCAAGGACGGCCAGGGTCGGCCCGACGCGCGCGCAGCCGCCACGCCGCAGGCCAGGCCGGCCCTGACGGAGAACCATGTGAGACAGAAGTCCCTCACAAGAACCCTCTTTACCCCCTTCGGCCCCATCCCGCCGGCCCTGGCAGCGGCGCTCGGCATCGCCATATGGGTTGCCATCCTCGGCATCTGGATCGCCGTCACCCACAACGGGCTCGTCGAGCCGATCTTCCTGCCCAAGCCGTCACAGGTGGTCGAGACGACCGTGGCCCTCGCGCAAAGCGGCGAGCTGTGGGAGCACACGCTGGCCAGCGTGAAGGTTGTGCTGATTGGTTTCGTCGTTTCCTCCCTGGTCGCCGTTCCACTGGGGCTGACCATGGGCACCTACCGCATCGTCCAGGCATTCCTCGATCCACTGGTCAATTTCATCCGCTACCTGCCGGTCACGTCCTTCGTGCCTCTGTTCATCCTCTGGATCGGCATCGGCATCGAGCAGCGCGTGGCCGTCATCATCTTCGGCATCTTTTTCCAGCAGCTCGTGATGATCGCCGACGCTGCGCGCTCGGTGCCGCGCGACCTGGTCAACGCCGCCTATACGCTGGGCACGCGGCGCGTGGAAACCGTGCGCCACATCGTCTTTCCCGCCACCCTGCCCAACGTGCTCGACATCCTGCGCGTGACGATGGGCTGGGCCTGGACCTATCTCGTGGTCGCCGAGCTGGTGGCGGCACGCTCCGGCCTCGGCTACATCTCGCTGAAGGCGATGCGCGGCTTCCAGGTGGACGTAATCTTCATGGCCATCGCCATGATCGGCGTTCTGGGCCTGTTGACCGACCAGTCATTCCGCGTGCTGCGCCGCCTCGCGGCACCATGGGCGAGCTGAGGCAGTGTCGATGCAGAACACCCCGTCCGTCGCCACCCCCGATTCCGACATCGCCGTGGAGGATGTGAGCCTGCGCTACGGCCGCGGCCAGAATGCGGTGCTGGCGCTGAGCGACCTGTCGCTCGCCGTCAGGCCCAAGGAATTCTGCGTCATCGTCGGGCCTTCGGGGTGCGGCAAGTCCAGCCTGCTTTACCTGATCGCCGGCTTGCAGGAGCGCACCGGCGGCACCATCCGCGTCGCCGGGCGCGCGGTCAGCGAGCCGGGCGCCGATCGCGGCATGGTGTTCCAGGCCTACACGCTGTTTCCCTGGCTGACAGTGGCGCAGAACGTCGAATACGGGCCGAAGCGCAAGGGCATCGCGGCAGCCGAGCGGCGGCGCATCGTCGATCACTATCTGGAGGAGGTGGGGCTTACGGCCTTTCGCGACCACTACCCCGCGCAGCTCTCGGGTGGCATGAAACAGCGTGTCGCCATCGCGCGCGCACTGGCCAACGACCCCGACGTCTTGTTGATGGACGAGCCCTTCGGCGCCCTCGACAGCCAGACGCGCCATGCCATGCAGCAGCTTCTGCTGCGCGTCTGGGACCACCAGAAGAAGACGGTGCTGTTCGTCACCCACGACATTGACGAAGCGATCCTGCTGGCCGATCGCGTGTTCGTCATGTCGGGACGGCCGGGCCTCATCCGCAAGGAGATTTCCGTCGATTTCGAGCGGCCGCGCGCGATGGACCTCGTCATGGAGCCCGCCTTCATCGCCATGAAGCGCGAGATCCTGGAGCTCCTGAGGGGCGACGGCGACGCTCGCTGACGGCACACGGCCGTCAGATGGGCAGCGGGCGGCGCTCCTCTATCGCCTCCATGGCGAAATAGGAGGTCACCGATTCCAGCTCCACCTTCTGGATGAGGCGCTGATAGACCGAGTCGTAGCTGGCCATGTCGGTGGTGACGATGCGCAGCATGTAGTCGTAATCGCCGCCGATGCGGAAGAAGTCCACCACCTCGGGAATGCCGGAAACGTGCTGGCGGAAGGTCTGCAACCAGGCCGCCGAGTGGTGGCGTGTCTTGACCAGCACGAAGACGACGAGCCCGAGGCCGAGCTTGCCGCGGTCGAGCTGCAGCGTGCGCCCGCGGATGATGCCGTGATCTTCCAGCGCCCGCAGCCGGCGCCAGCAGGCATTCTGCGACAGGCCCACCTTCTCCGCCAGGTCGCGCTGGGAGAGGCCGGCGTCGCGTTGCAGCGCGCGCAGGATGCGTCTGTCAATCTGATCTACTTCCTTGCCCTTCATGCGATCATATGATCGAAAATCCGTTCATTCTGCAATGTCATTTGTGAAAATGATCGCTCCGCATCGTGCAAGACTTTCAGCAAGCCGACCACGGCAGGCCATGCGGAAAGGGGGAGCATGTCGGGGCTTGAGCGTTTTGTCGAGAATCTGCGGGGCGACGATCTGCCGGCCCGTCTGCGCGCCGGGCTGATCGGCGAAAGCGCGCACATCGAGGGTCCGTTCGGCCCCAAGCCTCTCATCTATGCCGACTATGTGGCCTCGGGCCGCGCGCTCGCCCAGATCGAGGATTTCGTGCGCGACGAGGTTCTGCCCTACTATGCCAACAGCCACACTGAGGCATCCTATTGCGGCGCCTTCTCGACGCGCCTGCGCGAGGAGGCGCGTCGCGCCATCCACCGCCTGGTGAACGCGGACGCCGGGACCAGCGTCGTCTTCACGGGCTCGGGTGCTACCGCCGGCATCAACAGGCTGGTGCGGCTGCTGGAGCTTCCCGAGCTTGCGGCTGCCGGCCGGCGCCCCGTGGTCTTCACCGGACCCTACGAGCACCATTCCAACATCCTGCCGTGGCGCGAAAGCGGCGCGGAGGTCGTGGAGATACCGGAAGCCGCGGAGGGCGGCCCCGATCTCGATGCGCTGGCCGATGCGCTCGCGCGTCACGCCGATGCGGGGTTGAAGGTGGGCGCCTTTTCCGCCGCCTCGAACGTGACGGGCATCCTGACCGACACCGATCGCGTCACGCGGCTGCTGAGGGCCCACGGCGCGCTCGCCATCTGGGACTATGCCGGCGGCGCGCCCTATCTGGCGATGGACATGCGCCCGGGCATGGACTGCGCGAAGGATGCCATCGTCTTCTCGCCGCACAAGTTTCCCGGCGGGCCGGGCGCCTCCGGCGTGCTGGTGATGCGCGATGCCATCGCGCGCGCCCGCCGGCCCACCATGCCCGGAGGCGGCACCGTCACCTTCGTTTCCCCGTGGACGCACGACTACACGCGCTCGCTGTCGGCGCGGGAGGAAGCGGGAACGCCCAACGTCCTGGGCGACATCCGCGCCGCGCTGGTGCTTCTCGTGAAGGAAGCGCTGGGCCAGGACTTCATCGACCGGCGCAATGGCGAGCTTCGCGCGCGGGCGCTCTCGGTGTGGGCGCACAACCCGCATATCGAGCTTCTGGGAAACCGTCACGCGCCGGCGCTGCCGATCTTTTCCTTCCGCGTGCGGCGGACCGACGGCACGCACCTGCACCACCAGCTCTTCACCCGCATGCTGAGCGACATGGAAGGAATCCAGGCCCGCGGCGGCTGCGCCTGCGCCGGACCCTACGCCCATCGCCTGCTGGACATCGGGGAGGGGCGTTCAAACGCCCTGCTGGCGGCAATCCGCGCCGGCCGCGAGATCGAGAAGCCGGGTTGGGTGCGGCTCAATCTGAGCTATCTGATGAGCGACGATAAGGCGCAAAGGGTGATCGCCGCCGTGGACCGCCTGGCGCGCGAGGCGGAACACCATTGCGATGCCTACACCTTTGACGCGGCGACGGCACGGTTTAAACACGAAGCCTCGGCCCAAGGGCCGGGCAGGCGAATGGCCGGCTGAAAGGCAGGCCACACCACCGCGAGGCGGGCGGATGAGAAGGATAATGTGAGGGAGGGCGGCAGAAAGGGTTGGAAATTCCTTTTCAGGACGGGCTAGAAGGCGAAGATAGACGCAGATGCATATATCCGGGAAGATAGATATGGAGACGGGCCGCCGGCGGCTTGCCGAACTGGAAGAGCGTGTCCGGCAGGATCTGGCCTATCTCTGCCTGCCGCCGGCAAACTGGGTGCCGCCGCGCGAGCATGAGGGCGAGCATGTCCATGACGTCGTCATCATCGGCGGCGGCATGGTGGGGCTTCTCGCCTATTTCGCCCTGTGGAGCGGCGGCATGCGCAACATGCGCATTCTCGACCGCAGCCCCGTCGGCCGCGAAGGGCCGTGGCTGACCTATGCGCGCATGGAGACGCTGCGCTCGCCCAAGCAGCTCACCGGGCCTGCCTATGGCCATGCCTCGCTCACCTTCCGCGCCTGGTTCACCGCGCTCTATGGCGAGGCGGCATGGGAGGCGCTGGACAAGATCCCGCGGCCCATGTGGATGGAATATCTCGTCTGGTATCGCAAGGTGCTCGACATCCCGGTCGAGAACGAGGTCGAGGTCAGGCAGGTGCGGCCCGAGGGCCCCTATCTGCGGCTCGCGCTCGCCGGCTGCGGCGCCAGGGAAAGCTCGATCCTGACCCGCAAGTTCGTCATGGCCACCGGGCGCGACGGGCTGGGCCAGCCCAACATTCCGGGATTCGTGGAGGGGCTGCCGCGCCATGTCTGGGCGCATTCTTCCGACGACATCGACTTTGCGGTGCTGAAGGGCAAGCGCGTCGCCGTCATCGGGGTGGGCGCTTCCGCCGTCGACAATGCCGCCGAGGCGCTGGAGGCGGGTGCCAGGGAGGTGCGCCATCTCATCCGCCGCAAGGAAATGCCGACCATCAACAAGATGATGGGCATCGGCTCCTTCGGTTTCACCGCCGGCTATGCGCGCCTGCCCGACGAGTGGCGCTGGCGCTTCATGCAATATTCCTTCGCTACCCAGACGCCGGCGCCGCGCGGCTCCACACTGCGTGTCAGCCGCCACCGCAATGCCTATTTCCATTTCGGCCAGGGCATCCGCCGGATGGCCTTCGAGGATGGCGAGGTGAGGATCGAAACCACGGCGGGCAAGCGGCTGCGCACGGATTTCGTCATTCTCGGCACGGGCTTCACGGTGGAGCCTGCGGCGCGCACCGAGCTTGGCGATGCGGCTGGCGAGATCCTGCTGTGGCGCGACCGCTATACCCCGCCGCCCGGCGAGGAGAACCGCGACCTGGGCAATTTTCCCTATCTCAACCCCGATTTCACGTTTCAGGAGCGCACGCCCGGGCGTGCGCCGTGGCTTTCCAACGTCTATTGCTTCAACTACGGGGCCTCGGCGAGCCTCGGCAAGGTTTCCGGCGACATTCCCGGCATCAGCGAAGGCGCTTCGTGGCTGGCGCGCGAGATTGCCGCCACGCTCTACCGCGAGGACGTTGAAACCCATTGGCAGGGCATGCTCGACTATGCCAAGCCCGAGCTTCTGGGCGACGAGTGGACGGAATCCGACATCGAGGACGAGGCGCAGGTGCCGTCCGCGCCCGCCCTCACCAACGGGAGCTTGAACGCGAAATGAGCGAGAACATCGTGGAACGGCTGGCCGGCATCGCCCCTTCGGGGCCGTTGGGCGCGGCGCTGCAGGGCCGCGCCGACGTGATGGCGATGACCGAGGCCACCCATGATGCCGCGCTCAAGCCCGCCGATCCCGGGGGCCTGTCCCACGCCCTGCGCGCGGCTCTTGCCGCGCGCGTCGCCCGCTTGAATGGCGAAGAGGCGCTCGCCGCCCACTATCTGGCCCTCATGGCGGAGGCGGAAGGCAGCGAGGCGGAGGTGGCGGTGGCCGACCCTGCCTTCAAGGGGGATGATGCGGGGCGCATCGCCGCCATCCTCGCCTTTACGGACCTGGTTTCCATGAGGCCGCGCGACACGGTGGCGGCGGACATCGAGGCGCTGCAGGCGGCGGGGCTGTCCGATCCAGACATCGTGCGCCTGGCCGAGCTCAACGCGTTTCTGGCCTATCAGATCCGCGTCATCGCAGGACTGAGACTGATGAGGGCGAGCGCATGAGCGGCATCATCCATGCATTCACCACGCAGATTCCCGATTGGCGGCCGCGCGTCAGGCCGGTCGATCTGGCCGAGGCCACGCCCGAGCAGCTCGACGCGTTGAAGGTCACGCCGTCCAACACCAAGGTGTCGGACTACGTGCTGGTGCTCGCCAATGACGTCGAGACGCTGAAGGTTCGCACCCCGCTCTTCAACGCGATCATGTATAATCGCGGCGGACTGAGCCGGGCCGAGCGGGAGCTGGGGGCGGTCGGCGCCTCGGTGGTCAATCGCTGCGTCTACTGCGCGGCGGTGCACGCCAGCCGCTTCAACCAGCTCACCAAGGACGAGCGCGTGATGGAGCGCATCTTCCGCGACGGCGAGGCGGCAAGGCTCGACGCGCGGCAGGCTGCCATCTTCCGTTTCGCGGTGAAGCTGTCGAAGGCGCCGAGCGAGGCGGATGAGGCGGACATGCAGGCCCTGCGCGATGCCGGGTTGGACGATGGCGAGATCCTCGATCTCATCCTGTCGGCAGCGCTTTTCGGATGGGCGAACCGGCTGATGCATGTGCTGGGCGACCCGGTCGCCAGGGAAGACCCTGAATAGGAGACGGCGGATTGGCGGGGGCTCAGTTGAAAGTGGGAATAGCGGGCGCCGGCGCCATTGCCTTCGGCACGGCGGCCTTTCTGGAAGCGGCAGGCCACAGGCCCATGCTGTGGTCCCCCTCGGGCGCGCGCACCCGGCGGCTGGCGGCGGGCGAGCCGCTGACGGCCACCGGCGCCGTGGAAGGCGCGTTCCGCCCGGACGTTGCCGAGAGCGCCGAAGCACTGGTGCAGGCGGCCGACGTTCTGCTGGTTGCCGTTCCCGGCTATGGGCACAAGGCGGTGTTCGACGCCATCGCGCCGCACATCCGCTCCGACCAGCCCGTCATCATCTCCTCCCACGCTTCCTTCGGCGCGCTCTATCTCTCGCGTCTGCTCGCCGGTCGCGGCGTTGCCACGCCCATCGTCGCCTGGGGCACGACGGCGGTGACGGGGCGGCAGCCGAGCCATGTCGCGGTGAATGTCAACACCGTGCGCAGCAAGATCGACATGTGCACCCTGCCCGAGGCGCGTGCCGGCGAGGGGCTGGATCTGTGCCGGCGCCTGTTCGGCGACCGCTTCGTGCAGCGCGAGGGCCTGCTGGCCATCTCGCTCAGCAATCTGAACCCGCAGAACCACATGGGCATCGCCCTGTGCAACATGACCCGCATGGAGCATGGCGAGACCTGGAGCCAGGGCTACAACGTTACGCCCAATGTCGGGCGGCTTCTCGAAGCGCTCGACCGCGAGCGCCTGGCCATAGCCGAGGCACTGGGCCTGTCCGTGCGCACCATCTTCGAGCATTTCCACCTGTCCTTCCATGTGCCCCAGGACACCGTGTCCAACATGAACCAGGAGATGCACCGGCAGGGCCGCGGCGGCACGGGACCGGCGACCGCCGACAGCCGCTACGTGACCGAGGATGTGCCCTATGGCCTGCTCGTGACGGTGAAGCTCGGCGAGATGACCGGCCGCGAAGCGAGACTGCACCGCGCCGGGGTGGACCTCTTTTCCGCCCTTTACGGCCGCGACTTCGCGAAGGAGAACAGCCTTCTGGACGCCCTGGCGCTCGACGGGATGACGCTGTCCGAGCTTCAGGCGCTGTCGCGGACAGGCTTTGCGCCGGCGGGGCAGAAGGCTTCGGCCCCATGACACGCGCCGTCGGGAATGCGATGAAAGGGGCCGGAAAGAGCCCTGTCACAAAAGCACGGATGACGCCGTGGGAGAACCGACACCAACCAGAAGAGGGAATCTTGTCATGAGCAAGCTCACCACCAGCCGCAGAGGTTTCATCAAGACGGGGGCCGCCGGCGCTGCAGCGCTCGCCTTGCCGGCCTATCTGCGTTCCACCGCCGCGCGCGCCTCCGGCGCCGTGAACGTGTGGACCTACGCCAACTTCATCCCGGACGACTTCAAGGCGGAGTTCGAAAAGGAGACGGGCATCCAGGTCAACATCCGCCTGGTCGACGATCAGGGCAAGCAGTTCAACCTGCTCGCCGCCGAGGCGCCCAATCCGACCGCCGACATCGTCACCGTTGCCGGCCACCGCTTCCTGCAGTTCATCGATTCGCAGCTCCTCGCGCCGCTCGATACGGATCGCCTGAAGAACTGGGGCAACATCAACCCCGTCTACTCGGAGAGCGACTGGGCCACCATCAACGGCAACAAATGGGGCGCGCCCATCCTCTCCGGCGCCGAGGTGATGGCCTACAACACCGAGGTCGTGGGCGAGGACGAAGTCAAGAGCTGGGATGTGATGTTCGACCCGAAATACGAGGGTCAGACCGCCTACATCATCCAGGACATGATGTCCGTCATGATGCTCTACAAGGGCTATGACGGAAACATGATCGCCTATATGGACGATCCAGAGAAGGCTGCGGCGATCGTCAAGGAGGTGCGCGACTTCCTGATCGAGCACAAGTCTATGGTGCGGAAGTTCTACGACTCGGGTGCCGAGATCCAGCAGATGTTCGTGAATCAGGACGTGGTGCTGGCCCATGCCTGGAACGGGCCGATCTCCCGGCTCATCATGGACGGCTTCCCCGTGGACATGACGATTCCCAGAGAGGGCAGCTACGGCTTCGTCTATACCTTCAACGTCACCAACAACGGCCCCAATCCCGACAACGCCTACATGCTGCTCGACGCGCTGCTGGCGAATGCGGAGGTGGGCGCGGAGATGACCCGTTCCTCCGGCTTCATCTCCACCTTCAAGGGTGCCGATCAGCACCTGACGGAGCTGGAGCGCAAGGCGGCCTCCTTCACCGAGGAGGAGCTGCAGGGCCTGCAGTTCTTCCGCGCCGAGGCGAACGAGATGAAGTACAAGCTCGTCGATCCGGCGGTCGAGGAGATCAAGGCGGCCTGACCGGCGAGGCCAGCGGCAGCGTCCGCTTGTCCTGCGCCCGGGGCTCCGGGCGCAGGCGCCGGATTTCCATTCTGGCAGTTTCAGGGGCCGGCCAGTGGCCATGAGGCATGGCGCGGCAGACGGATGATCGGCAGGACATGACCCACGTGGATGCAGACAAGGCCAAGTTCGGCACGGCACGCAGCGCCGGCAAGCGCAGCCTCTGGGGCGCGCTCATGACCAACGGCCTTTACGGGACGGTTACCGAGACGCTGTTCAAGACGCCGCGCCGGCAGTTCGTGCTGTTGGCGAGCTTCCCGCTCTTCTGGGTCTTCTTCGCCCATCTCGGGCCGATCCTGCAGATGTTCTGGATCAGCTTCCTCGACTCCTATCCGCCCTCGGTCGGCCAGGAGCCGCAATTCACGCTCGACAACTGGGCGATTTTCTTCCGCGAGCGAATCTTCATCATCCCCTTCTTCCGCACACTGGCCTTTGCCACGGTGCTCACCCTGTCGACGCTGCTCATCACCTATCCGGTGGCCTATTTCCTGGCCAAGCATGTCAGCCGCAGGAACCAGCTCCTGCTCCTGCTTCTCCTGCTCATTCCCTTCTGGGTGGGCGAGATCGTGCGCACCTATGCGATCATGATCCTGCTCGGCAACAATGGCGCGGTGAACCTCATCCTCAAGTGGCTGGGGCTCATCGAGCGGCCGGTCCCTTTCATGTACACCAGCTTCTCGCTCGGCATGGGCATCATCTACCTCACCGCGCTCTACATGCTTCTGCCGCTCTACTCGGCGCTGGAGAAGATCCCGCGCAACTATCTGGAGGCGGCTGCCGATCTCGGCGCCGGCGCCTGGACGCGGTTCTGGCGCATCACGCTGCCGCTTTCCAGAGAGGGCATCGCCTCCGGCTGCACCCTGGTCTTTCTCATATCCACCGGCTACTACGCCACCCCGGTGCTTCTCGGGGGGCCGAACACCACCGTCTTTGCCGAGACCATCGCGGGCTTCTTCCATGTCGCCGGCGACGAGTGGCCGACGGGCGCCGCCTTCTCCTCGATCATGCTGATTGCCACGCTCGCCATTACCGGCCTGTTCCTGAAGCTGATGGGCCGCGACGGAAAGGGAATGATGCAATGACCCGGCACACCCGCATCCTGATGTCGGTCCTCTACTGGGCGTTCGTGGTCTATCTGTTCGTGCCGCTTGTCCTCATGGTGATGATGGGCTTCAAGGATTCGCGCTTCATCGGCTTTCCCATCAATGCCTGGACGACGGAATGGTATCTCGGCGTCTTCCAGAATGCGCAGGTGCTCACCGTCTTCGCCTATTCCATGGCGATCGCCATCTCCTCGACGCTGCTGTCGCTGGTCATCGGCACCTGGGTCGCCGTCTTCCTGGGGCCAGCCAGGTTCCGCGGCAAGCTGATCGTCTTCGCGCTTACCTGTCTGCCGGCGGTGATTCCCGGCATCATCTCGGCCATCTCGCTGCGCATCTTCGCGCGGCTCCTTTCCATCGAGCCCGGCATGCTGGCCATCATTCTGGGCCACACGGTGCACAACGTGCCCTTCGTGGCGCTGGTGGTCATGGCGCGGCTTTCCACGCAGCCCAGGAGCCATGTGGAGGCGGCGCGCGACCTCGGGGCCGACGCCCTTGTCGCCTTCTTCCGCGTCACGCTGCCCTATCTGAAACCGGCGCTCATCGGCGCGGGCATCTTCTGCATGCTGTTGTCCTTCGACGACTTCGTGCGCGCCTTCTTCCTCGGCGGCTACCAGCCGACACTGCCGGTCCTCATCTTCGCCATGCTGCGCTCGGGCATGTCGCCGGAGATCAATGCCATCTCCACCATCGTTCTCATCCTGACCGCGGTGCTGGGCCTATGGGCCGAGCGTTCCATGCGGCGGCTCAACAAGGGTGTCTGACATGACCGGCCAAAGGGATACCATCGTTCACCTCGACAAGATTACCAAGCGTTTCGGAAAGACGGTTGCCGTGGACCGGCTGGACATGGAGATCATGGCCGGCGAGTTCGTCACCTTTCTGGGCCCTTCCGGCTGCGGCAAGTCGACGACGCTGCGCATGCTGGGCGGCTTCGAGACGCCGGACGAAGGGCGCATCGTGCTGGCCGGGGAGGACGTGACCGGGCGCCCGCCCAACCGGCGGGACGTGAACATGGTCTTCCAGGACTATGCGCTGTTTCCGCACATGACGGTGAGCCAGAACATCGCCTTCGGGCTGGAGCTGAAGGGAAAGACGCGCGCCGAGATCGACCGGCGCACCGGCGAGCTGCTCGACTTTCTGCAGCTTTCAGGCTTCGGTGACCGCACGCCCGAGCAGCTTTCCGGCGGCCAGCGCCAGCGCGTGGCCCTGGCCCGTGCGCTGGCGCCCGATCCCAAGCTTCTGCTGCTCGACGAGCCGCTGGGTGCGCTCGACGCCAAGCTGCGTGCGCAGGTGCAGGTGGAGCTGAAGGAGATCCAGAAGCGCACCGGCAAGACCTTCTTCTTCGTCACCCACGATCAGGACGAGGCGCTGACCATGTCCGACCGCATCGTGGTGATGAATGCCGGCAGGGTGGAGCAGGCGGGCACGCCGGAGGATCTCTACTTCCGCCCCGTCAGCCGTTTCGTGGCCGAGTTCATCGGCGAGACGAATCTGCTGCGCGGCACCGTGCGCGGCGCGGATGCCGATGCCATCGTCATCGACTGGAACGGCATGGAGCTGCGCGGCTGCGCCACCGGCCATCGCCCGGCGCCCGGCGAGCCGGTGATGGCCTCGCTGCGACTGGAGAGCGTGCAATGCCATGCCGAACGGCCAGCCGCCGCCAACGCAATCCCCGGGCGCATCGTCAGCCGGCTCTTCAAGGGCAGCCGAACGGCGCTCGACATCCGCGTCGGCGAGCGCGACGACGCGCTCATCAAGGCCTATGTCGATGGGGCGGACCGGGAGAGCCTGTCGCAGGAGCAGCTCTGGATCAGCTGGGACGAGAAGCGGCTCAACGTCCTCAAGGACGGTGCCTGAGAGCGCCTTCGCGTCGGCCGCTCATTCGACGATCTCCCAGCGGCACGGCCTTTCCGGCTGGTAGCTGCAGAAGGTGCCTGTCCTGATCGAGTTGGCAAGGTGGCGGCCGAGGCTGGGATGTGCCTTAGCGATGATGCGGATGGCATGGCGAATGCGCCAGGTGACAGCCGAGCGCGCCCGTTCGGCGAGGTCGCCCATCCGGCGCCCCCGCCCTCCGAGCCCCAGCGCTCTTGAAAGTTCCTCGACGAGACGGTCCAGCTCCGCGCGCAGCGTTTCCGCGCGGCCTGTATCGTTCCTCTCCTCCGCCTCCGCCAGCTCCTCCTGCAGGTCGCGTATGCGCGTCTTGACGGCATGGCGCGCGCGCTCGTCAAGCACGGCCTCACCCGTGGACGCACCCTCCTGCCTCGCGGCCAGATCGAGGCAGTGAAAGGCCTCTCCGGGCCGCGCCAGAAGACGCAGTATGTCCCGAACTCCCTTCAGGTCGGCGATGGTCTTCCACTCGCCGCCAAAGCAGACCCTCCAGCCATGGCCGTCGCGCCGCAGCACCTGTGCTGCGGGCGAGGCATCCGCCGCTGCGGCGGGCGCCGCATGCACGGTCGCGCCCGGGGCGGAGACGACCCCTTCATCGCCCAGCATGCGGAAGCCCTCGACGACAAGGTCGATGTCCTGCTGGCGGCGGAACGGGTTGACGTCGAGCACCCAGCGGCAGCCTTCGCCGGGGGCGGGTGCGCGGCCACGGGTGATCCGCTTGCGGAATTCCTCGTTGAAGAGCGCGAAGAGATGGCGCGCCTCATCCCAGCGGCCGGTATGGGCGCAGGCGATGGCCGAGTAGGCAGGGATGTCGATGATGGGCACGCCCGCCGCCTTGTCGGCGGTTTCCAGCGCCCTTGCGAAATCGCGGCGCACGAAGTGCGGGAAGGCGGCATAGGCGAAATAGTGGTTGGGATGGTAGGGGTTGAGGCGCATGGCCTTCTGCGCATGCGCGATGGCCGTCTCCGCCCGCCCGAGATAGACCTCCGACAGGACGAGCTGGATCAGAAGCTCCGCATCGTTCGGGCACAGCGCCAGCGCGCGGTCGAGATACCAGGCCGCGCGCTCGAACTCGCGCCGGTAGAGCAGGATCCGCCCGATGATCAGATGCAGCATTGCATCGCTGTCGTCGAGCTCGAGCGCACGGTGCGCGTGTTCGAAGGCGAGCCTGCCGTTCTCCTCGAAGCGGTCCCAGAACTGGCAGCTCCATTCGTTGAACCACGAGAGGGACAGCCCGCCATGGGCGCGCGCATAGTGGGGGTCGATCTCCAATGCACGGGCGAACAGCGCGCGCGCCGCCTCATCGGCCTCGAAGGTGCCCTGGCGCAGCATCGCCAGCCCCCTGAGCGTCAATTCGTAGGCGGTCAGCGACTCGGTGGGCTTGGCGCGCGCCCGGCGCAGCAGGTCGCCCTCCAGCCGTGCAGAGAGCGTCGCCGCCACGCGCGCCACCAGCTCCTCCTGCAGGTCGAAGACAGCGCCGCCCGTCGCCTCCATGCGCTCGTTCCACAGCTGCGCGCCGCTGTGTCCGTCCACCAGGGTGGCGGACAGGCGCAGCCGCTCGCCATCCACGCCGAGGCGCCCGCGCAGCACATGCGTTGCGCCGAGCCGCCCGGCGGCCTCGGTCTCGGCGAGGTCGCCCACCGCAAGGCCCGACATGGGCGCGATGACCTCAAGCGCGGGGAAGCGTGAAAGCTCGCCCGACAGATCCTCCACGATGCCATGTGCGATGATGCCGTCGGCCTGCGTTCCGGCATCGACCTTGAACGGCAGAACGGCAATCACCGGCCCGGAGCTGCGCATCGCCTTTTCCTAAGCAAAAACCTCCCGCCTCACATCGTGAGGCGTCT
The DNA here is from genome assembly GCF_025398255.1 of Chelativorans intermedius. GTDB lineage: Bacteria > Pseudomonadota > Alphaproteobacteria > Rhizobiales > Rhizobiaceae > Chelativorans > Chelativorans intermedius. The sequence goes on from NZ_JAODNW010000013.1 coordinate 28,976, forward strand.
CCTTACGCCTCGAAGCGTGAAGGGCAGCCGGTTGCGCGGGCTTTTTCCGAACGTTTCGCTTCCCGCCAGCGGCCTGCCTGCTTCATAGCAGAGGAGACGCAAAATGGCCAAGTACAGACACAGACTACCGCAACTTGACGGCGGTGTCTTTCTCACCGATGCGGGCATCGAAACCACGCTCATTTTCCATGACGGGCAGGAGTTGCCCCATTTTGCCGCTTTCCACCTTCTGAGGGATGCCGAGGGCACCGAGGCTCTGCGCCGCTATTTCACGCGCCATGCCAGGATCGCCCGCGACAACGGCATGGGCTTCATCCTGGAAAGCGCCACCTGGCGGTCGAGCCCCGACTGGGGCGAAAAACTCGGCTATTCGCCGGCACAGCTCGACGACGTCAACCGCAGGGCCATCGGCCTCATGCATGCGCTGCGCGAGGAGTTCGAGACCGCCCGCTCGCCCATGGTGATCAGCGGCTGCATTGGCCCGCGCGGAGACGGCTACGATCCCGGCCGGGTGATGAGCGCCGAGGAGGCGCAGGACTACCACAGCCGCCAGGCACGCATCTTTGCCGAAACCGAAGCCGATCTGGTCACGGCCATAACCATGACCAACGTGCCCGAGGCCATCGGTATCACGCGCGCCGCCCAGGCGGAGGGCATGCCGGTGGTCATCTCCTTCACCGTGGAGACGGACGGCAACCTGCCCACCGGGCAGAGCCTGAAGGAGGCCATCGGTGCCGTGGACGAAGCCACGGGCAAGGGGCCGGCCTACTACATGATCAACTGCGCCCACCCTTCGCATTTCGAGGGCGTGCTCGAAAGCGAGGCATGGATCCAGCGGCTGAAGGGGCTGCGCTGCAACGCCTCCAGACTCAGCCATGCCGAGCTGGACGAGGCGGAGGAGCTCGACGACGGCGATCCGGTCGCGCTGGGGGCCGATTATCGCGCGCTGCGCGCCCGCTTCCCGCACATCAACGTGCTCGGCGGGTGCTGCGGCACCGATCACCGGCACATCGAGCAGATCTGCCACGCCTGCAAGGCAGCGGCGTGAAAAGCGGAAACGGGAAAATGTCCTGCGTGAAAAGGCCGGACGGCACCGCCCTCGACATCCGCTGGGCACGGCGGGAGGAGGCGGGCGAGATCGCCCGTCTGTTCCTGATCTCCTCGGACGGACTGGCCGCCTATATCTGGGGGCGCATGGCCGGGCCCGGACAGTCGCTGGAGGATGTGGGCGCGGCGCGCTATGCCCGCACGGGTGTCGACTTCTCCTACGAGAACTGCCTGCTGGCCACGCTGGACGGCAGGATCGCCGGCATGGTCCATGCCTTCCCCATGTCCGCCCGCCCGGCGGGGGAGGTGGAGGAGGATCCGGTTCTCAGGCCCTATGCGAAGCTCGAGGATCCCGGTTCGCTCTATATCTCCGGGCTCGCCGTCTATGCCCGCTACCGCTCGCAGGGGGTGGGCAGCGCGCTGATGGATTGCGCCGAGGCGCTGGCGCTTGCCCGGGCCCTGCCGCGCGTGTCGCTCATCTGCTTCGAGCGCAATGAGGGCGCGCTGTCCTTCTATCGCAGGCGCGGCTTCCGCGAGATCGCCCGGCGGGCGGTCGTCCCCCACCCCACGCTGCACTACGCACAGGGAGATGCGCTTCTCCTGGTGCGCGACATTTGCGGACCGGCAAACGGTTCGCCGAACGGGAAAGGAAAGGAAAAGACATGACGGATGAAAACATCGAAAGCCGAAAGAAGGCAGGCAGCCGCCATGGAAGGCGTGCCGGCCGCCTGGCCGCCGCGCTGCTGGCGGGGACCCTGCTGGCCACGGGCGCAATGGCCCATGGCGATGACGAGCGCGGCAAGGAGCTGTTCCGGCCCGGCCTCGACCACGCCACCACGCTGGCCGTCGACGCGGCACGGGGCAGGCCGCCGCTCTATGAGGGGCTGGGCACCCTGTCGCTGCCGGTCACGACGGCGAGCCGGCAGGCGCAAGCCTATTTCGACCAGGGCTGGCGGCTGGCCTGGGCCTTCAACCATGCCGAGGCGCGGCGTTCCTTCCGTGAAGCCCAGCGGCTCGATCCCGATTGCGCCATGTGCTTCTGGGGCGAGGCTTTCGTGCTGGGCCCCAACATCAACGATGCGATGCGCGCCGAAGCCGTGCGCCCGGCCCACGAGGCGATCCGCCGCGCGGCGGCGCTGAAGGCGGGGGTCTCGGCAAAGGAACGGGCACTGATCGACGCCCTGGCCGAGCGCTATGCCGCCGAGGCGACGGATGACCGCAGCGCCCTCGACCAGGCCTGGGCGGAGGCGATGCACGCTGTCGCGCAGGCCTATCCCGACGATGCGAACGTTCTCACCCTTTATGCGGACGCGCTCATGAACCTGCAGCCGTGGGACTACTGGGAGGCGGACGGCAAGACGCCGAATGGCCATGGCGCGGCCATCGTGGCAACGCTGGAAAAGGCGCTGGCGCTCGACCCGGAACACGCCGGCGCGGCCCATCTCTACATCCATGCGATGGAGGCGTCGGCGCAGCCCGGCATGGCAGAGGCGGTGGCCGATCGTCTTCGCGGCGCGGCGCCGGCGGCGGGCCATCTGGTTCACATGCCAGCGCACATCTACGCCCGGATCGGCCGTTTCCACGATTCCATCGTGGTCAACCGCGAGGCCATCGCCGCCGACGAGGCGTTTCTCGAACAGGCGGGAGAAGCGGCCAGCGACCTCTATCGCTTCGCCTACTACCCGCACAATGTCCACTATCTCATGGTTTCGGCCCAGATGGCGGGTGTGAAGGAGGATGTGATTTCGGCCGCCGGGAAGCTGGCCGACATCACCTCCGATCGCGTCTCGCAGGATTTGGCGTGGGTGCAGGCCATCAAGACCGCGCCCTACACCGCCCATGCGCAGTTCAGCGATGCCGAGACCATCCTGGCCATCGACGACCCGGGCGGGCGTTTCCCCTTCGTCAGGGGCTTCTGGCACTATGCGCGCGGCGTCGCCTTCGCCCGACGGGGCGAGCTCGAACATGCCGCCGGCGAGGTCGAGGCCATCGAGCGGCTGATCGCGGAGGCCGACATGAGCGACCTGGAGGCACAGTACCTGCCGGCGCGCGACGTTCTGGCCATTGCCAAGCATGTGGTCGAGGCCCGGATCGAGCAGGCGCGGGGAGACCTTGCCGCCGCCGAGCACCATCTGCGCGAAGCGATCGCGCTCGAGGACGGGATACCCTACATGGAACCGCCGTACTGGTACTACCCGGTGCGCCAGACGCTCGGCGCCGTGCTTCTCCAGCAGGGACGCGGGCTCGAGGCCATCGCCGCCTTCGAGCAGGCACTGGAGCAGCTTCCCCGCAATGGCTGGGCGCTGTGGGGGCTTTGGAGGGCCTACACCGCCGCGCGTCCCGAGGCAGCGCCGCTGGCCAGACAGGCCTTCGAGGAAGCCTGGCTCGGCGATGAGAGCCTGCTAGCGCTCGATCGTCTCTAGGGCGGGAGGCGGCTTGCACGCCGCAACACACTACAGCATTTTGCAGCCAGATGATTCCATCTGGCGTCGCACAAATGCGGCAAAAACAAATAGATGGACCGGATCAGCGTTTCATTGAAACGATGAGCCGGTCTAGGACCCGGAGCCGCACAGGCAATGGCAATCCGCGGCGCCGGGCGCCTGCCGCCCGCGCAAACCGGCCTGGGCGCCTTCAGCGCTCAGGCCGGCAGTGTGTCGACGAGGACCTGCACCCGGCTGGCGGCAAAGCGCGTCAGCCCGTATTCGATGGGCATGCCCTTTCCGTCCACATTCACCGCTTCCAGGCACAGCACCGGTGCCGTGCGGGCCAGCCGCAGGTGGCGCACCTCATAGGCATCGGGCATGCGGGCGGTGATCTTGGTGGACCTGCGCAAATAGTCCTCCACGCCCAACCGGCGGAACATCGGCGTGATCTTGCGCTCCGCCTCGTAGGCCTCGAAAAGGTGGGGAAAGCGTTCGAGCGGGAAGTGGTGGGCGGCGAGGCTGACGGGATGGTCGTCGACCATGCCCACCGTCTCGATCAGTGCCACCGGCGCACCCGGCGCGAGGGAGAGCGCCTCGGCCATCTGCGCGTCGGCGGGCACCGTGGCGATGCGCAGGCAGTGGCCGGAAGGACTCTTCGCCTGGCGCTGGACGATCTCGGAAAAGCGCGTGCGCCGACTCAAGGGATAGTCGACCACATCCTCCTGAACGAAGGTGCCGCGCCCCTGCTCGATGCGAACCAACCCCTGGTCCTGCAGCGAGGCGACGGCGCGGCGCACCGTGTGGCGGTTGACGCCGAAACGTTGCGCAAGTTCCGTCTCCGTGGGCAGCCGGTCGCCCGGCGCATAGACCCGCTGCGCGATTTCGCGGCCGACGGAATCGGCAATGAACCGCCAGAGGGGTGAACCTTCGGGGCGTGCTGTCATCTCACTGCTCCTGCGGCCGGGGCTGCCTGTCCGTCACATCCGCGTCACGAAGCGAAGGCATAAGGAACGCGTTCGGCAGCAGACTATAAGCTCTGCGGCAAAAAAGGTCTAGACGTTTATATGAATAGGTTGACACGATGACCGCGCAACCCAAGGGGCCAGCCGATCCGAATGCCGAGCGGGCGCGCTGGATGGCCGTTCTCGCCCGCGCCACCAGGCACGAACTGGAGGCGGCATGGCAGGGGCTCGGAGCCCGCCCTCCCTATGCGTTCCTACGGCAGCCCGAGATCGGGCTGGTGATGGTGCGTGGCCGGGCCGGCGGCACCGGCAGCCCCTTCAACTTCGGCGAAATGACGGTGACGCGCTGCACGGTGCGGCTTGAGGACGGGCGCGTGGGCCACTGCTATGCAGCGGGCCGCGACAAGCGCAAGGCGGAACTGGCCGCCCTGTTCGACGCGTTGATGCAGGGTGGCGAGGCCGCCCGACTACAGGAGACGGTGATCGCCCCGATCGCCCGGCGGGTGGCCGAGCAGCGCCGGCGCGTCAGCCGCAAGGCGGCGGCCACCAAGGTCGATTTCTTCACCCTGGTAAGGGGAGACAATCCGCAATGAGCGAGCACGCCACCACCATGGAGGCGGCGGGCCTGAAGCCCGGCTTTGCCGATCCCGTCTTCGAGGCGCAGACAACCTTTCGCACTCTGCTCAACGCGCTTGCCTATGCCGGGCGCCCCGGAATGCTGAGCACGCGGCTCGACCCGCCGCACCCCCTCGGCCCGGCAAGTGCTGCCGTGGCGTTGACGCTGTTCGACTTCGAGACGCCGGTATGGCTCGATGCGGCGGCGGCGGCCGGGGGCGTGCCGGACTATCTGCGTTTTCACACTGGCGCGCCGCTGGTGGCGGAGGAGGGCAGGGCGCGTTTCGCGCTGATTGCCGATGCCATGCAGATGCCCCCGCTCGACCGCTTCGCCATCGGAGAGGACCGCTATCCAGACCGCTCCGCCACCCTCATCGTGCAGGTGCCTTCGCTCGCCGCGGGACCGGCGGTGACATGGCGCGGGCCGGGGATCGACGGAGCGCGCGCCGTCTCCATCGCCGGGCTGCCGGAGGGGTTCTGGACGCAATGGGCGGACAATCATGCGCTCTATCCGCTCGGCGTCGACATCATCTTCACCGCCGGGCAGGCGCTGATCGGCCTGCCGCGCGGCATCGAGGCGGAGGGCTGAGCCATGTATGTCGCGGTCAAGGGCGGCGAGAAAGCCATTCTCAATTCCCACAGGCTGATCGCCGAGACCCGGCGCGGCAACCCCGACGTGCCGGAGATCTCCGCTGAGCAGATCGCCGAGCAGCTCGGGCTTGCCGTGGACCGGGTGATGGCCGAAGGCTCCATCTACGACCGGGGGCTTGCCGCGCTGGCAATCAAGCAGGCGCAGGGCGACCTGGTGGAGGCGATCTTCCTCCTGCGCGCCTATCGCACCACATTGCCCCGCTTTGCCAATGCGCAGCCGGTGGACACGGCCAGGATGCTGGTTCGCCGGCGCATCTCCGCCGCCTACAAGGACATTCCCGGCGGGCAGGTTCTCGGTCCCACCTATGATTATACGCATCGCCTGCTCGATTTCGCGCTGGCCGCCGAGACGGGCGTCGGCACGCCGGAGGCGGCGGAGGCGGAGGAGCCGCTGGACCCGCACATGCCGCGGGTGGCCGAGATTCTGGACGAGGAGGGGCTCGTCGAGAGGGAGCACACCGATGGACAGGAAGCAGCCGTGTTCGACCTGACGCGCGAGCCCATGTCCTTTCCCGCCGGGCGCGACCAGCGACTGCAGAACCTGGCGCGCGGCGACGAGGGCTTCCTCCTGGCGCTCGGCTACTCGGTGCAGCGCGGCTATGGTGGCAACCATCCCTTTGCGGGCGAGATCCGCATGGGCGAGGTGAGCGTCGAGATCGTGCCGGAGGAGCTGGGTTTTGCCATCGACATCGGCGATGTGGTGGTCACCGAGTGCCAGATGATCAACCAGTTCACGGGCTCGAAGGACACCCCGCCGCAGTTCACCCGCGGCTATGGCCTCGCCTTCGGCCACAACGAGCGCAAGGTGATGGCCATGGCGCTGGTCGACCGGGCGCTGAGGGCGCGCGAGCTCGGCGAGACGGCGGCCTATCCCGCGCAGGACGAGGAGTTCGTGCTCTACCACGCCGACAATGTGGAGGCATCGGGCTTCGTCTCGCATCTGAAGCTGCCGCACTATGTCGATTTCCAGGCCGAACTGAACCTGATCCGCAAGCTGCGGCGCGAGCATGAAGAACGCCACAGGAAGGAGGCAGCCGAGTGATGAGCGCCGCACGCCCGGCCTGGGACGAGGCCTATAATTTCGCCTATCTCGACGAGCAGACCAAGCGCATGATCCGCCGCGCCCTTCTCAAGGCGCTGGCCGTGCCCGGCTATCAGGTGCCCTTCGGCGGCCGCGAGATGCCGCTCGCCTACGGCTGGGGCACCGGCGGCATGCAGGTGACGGCAAGCGTCATCGGCCCTTCCGACACGCTGAAGGTGATCGACCAGGGGGCGGACGACACCACCAACGCGGTCTCCATCCGCCGCTTCTTCCAGCGCGTGACGGGCGTGAACACCACGGAGGCGACCGAACAGGCTGACATCATCCAGACCCGCCACCGCATTCCCGAGGTGCCGCTCAGGGAGGGGCAGATTCTCGTCTATCAGGTGCCGCAGCCCGAACCCCTGCGCAAGCTGGAGCCGCGCGAGACGGAGACGCGCAAGATGCACGGCTTCGGCGAATACGGCCTGATGCATGTGCGCCTCTACGAGGATATTGCCCGCTTCGGCCACATCGCCACCACCTACAGCTATCCGGTGATGGTCAATGGCCGTTACCTGATGTCGCCCACGCCGATTCCCAAGTTCGACAATCCGAAGATGCGGAACAACCCGGCCATCCAGCTGTTCGGCGCCGGGCGGGAGAAGCGCATCTACGCCATTCCGCCCTATACGCGCGTCGAGAGCCTCGATTTCGAGGATCATCCCTTCGAGGTGCAGCGCTGGCCGCATGCCTGCGCGCTGTGCGGGTCGCGCGAAAGCTATCTCGACGAGGTGGTGCTGGACGATAGCGGCGGGCGCATGTTCGTCTGCTCCGACACCCACTATTGCGCCACGCGGCGCGCGGCGGGCCATTCGGGCGCCATGGCGGAGGGCTCCGTCGCGCGCGCCCTGGCCCCCTCCGCCGGCAAGCAGGAGGACAGCCATGAGCGCGCTTGAGGCGGTCACCGCGCCACGGGCCGCTGTGCGCCCGCTGCTGCGGGTCTGCGGCCTGTCGAAATCCTATGGCGAGACGGTGGGATGCGTGGATGTCTCCTTCACGCTTTATCCGGGCGAGGTGATCGGCATCGTCGGCGAGTCGGGCTCCGGCAAGTCGACGCTCCTCAACCTGCTGTGCGCGCAGCTCGAACCGGATGCCGGCACGGTGGAATACGATGTCGGTGGCGAGGGACTGCGCGATGTCTTCTGCCTCCCCGAGCCGCAGCGGCGCCGGCTGATGCGTACGGACTGGGGCCTCGTGCACCAGAACCCGCGCGACGGCCTGCGCATGGATGTCTCGGCCGGCGGCAATGTCGGCGAGCGGCTGATGGCCGTCGGTGCCCGCCACTATGGGGCCATCCGCGGCGAGGCGCTCGACTGGCTGTCCAGGGTCGAACTCGACGGCGGGCGCATCGACGACCGGCCGAAGCACTTCTCTGGCGGCATGCAGCAGCGCCTGCAGATCGCGCGCAACCTGGTGACGCGGCCGCGACTGGTCTTCATGGACGAACCGACGGGCGGCCTCGACGTCTCGGTGCAGGCGCGTCTGCTCGATCTGCTGCGCGGGCTGGTGCGCGAGATGGGCATCGCCGCCGTCGTCGTGACGCACGACCTGGCGGTGGTGCGCCTTCTTGCCGACCGGCTGATGGTCATGCGCCGCGGCCGGGTGGTGGAAGAGGGGCTGACGGACCAGGTTCTGGACGATCCGCACCACCCCTACACCCAGCTTCTCGTCTCCTCGGTTCTGCAGGTCTAGCCATGACAGCGCTCATTGCCGTTTCCGGCCTTTCCAAGGAATTCGTGCTGCACACCCAAGGCGGCGCGCGCATTGCCGTCTTCGAGGGGCTCGACCTTGAGGTGAGGGGCGGGGAATGCGTGTGCCTGCACGGGCCTTCCGGCGCCGGCAAGTCGACGCTGCTGCGCGCGCTCTACGCCAATTACAAGCCCTCCGCCGGCCATGTGCGGGTGCTGCACGACGGCCGCCATGTCGACCTCACACGCGCCGAACCGCGCGAGATCGTGGAGGTGCGGCGCCGCAGCGTGGGCTATGTAAGCCAGTTCCTGCGCGTCATTCCGCGCGTGCCGGCGCTGGATGTGGTGGCCGAGCCCGCAAGGACGGCCGGCCTGCCGGATGCCGAGGCGCGGGCGCGCGCCCTGCTTGCCCGGCTCAACATTCCAGAAAGGCTCTGGAGCCTGGCGCCGGCCACCTTCTCCGGCGGCGAGCAGCAGCGGGTGAACGTCGCCCGCGGCTTCGTGCTCGACTATCCGATCCTGCTACTCGACGAGCCCACGGCCTCCCTCGATGCCGCGAACCGGCAGGTGGTGGTGGAGCTTATCCTCCAGGCCAAGGCGCGCGGCGCGGCTGTCGTCGGTATCTTCCACGACGAGCAGGTGCGCGGCCAGGTGGCGGACCGGCTGTTCGAGGTCGCAAGCTTTCGGAGAAACGCGGCGTGAACGGGGAGATGGTTCTGGCCGGCGGGCGGATCGTGCTCGACCATGCGGTGATCGCCGGCGCGGTGCAGGTCGCCGCCGGCTGCATCCGCAGCGTGGACGAGGGCCGCACGAACGTGCCCGGCGCCATCGACCTCGAAGGCGACTATCTCCTCCCCGGCCTGATCGACGTGCATACCGATCACCTGGAAAAGCACGTCTTCCCGCGCGCCCATGTGCGCTGGGACGTAATGCGGGCGGTCATGGCGCACGATGCGCAGGTCATTGGCGGCGGCGTCACGACGGTGTTCGATTCGCTGTGCGTCGGGGCGACGGTGCGCAATCCCGAACGCCGCGAGGTCCTGGCGCCGATGCTCGACGCGCTGGAGGTGGCCGGCGCCAACGCCATGCTCAGGGCCGAGCATCTGGTGCATCTGCGCTGCGAGATCACCGACCCGGAAACGCCGGCCCTGCTCGGCGCCAATGTCGGGCGCGACATCGTGCGCGTGGTCTCGGTCATGGAGCATGTGCCGGGCAAGCGCCAGAGCCGCGACCTGAACAACTATGTGCTGCGCCGCATGGCGGAAACCGGCAAGGCCCGCGCCGTCGTGGAGCGCGAGACGCAGGCGCTGGTCGAAGAGCTGGAGGCCGCCTCGCCAGAGGTGCGCCGCGCCGTGGTGGCTCTTGCGCAAGGCCGCAGGCTGCCGCTGTTCAGCCATGACGATGCGACGCGCGCGCACATTCACCTGGCGCTGAGGGAAGGAGTCGGCGTGGCCGAGTTTCCGGTCAGCCTGGAGGCGGCGCGCGAAGCGCGGGCGGCGGGCATGCGCATCGTGGCCGGCGCGCCCAACATGCTGCGCGGGGGATCGCAATCGGGCAATGTCGCCGTGCGCGATCTTCTGGCCGAAGGGCTGGTTGACATTCTCGCCTCCGACTATGTGCCGCGTTCGCTGCTCGACTGCGTGTTCCTGCTTGCCTCGGGTCGGGTGCCGGGCATCAGCCTGCCGCAGGCGGTGCGGATGGTCACGCAGGCGCCGGCCCGCGCTTGCGGCCTCGAAGACAGGGGACGGATCCTGGCCGGGCTGAGGGCCGATCTCGTGCAGGTGCGTCTGGTCGGCGGCTTTCCCGTCGTCCGCTCGGTGTGGCGCGGTGGCCGGCGCGTGCACTGATGCTGTTTCGGGCCTGAGCGCCGCACCCGCTGTGCCCGGAGCCACGGTTATGGCTGCGGCCCTGGGGCATTTTGCAACCAGATGGAATCATCTGGCGCCGCACAAATGCAGCGAAAACAAATAGATGGACCGGATCGGCGTTTCAATGAAACGACGAACCGTCTAGCGATATTTCTCGATGAACGCCGCCACGTCGAGCGTCCTGAAATCGCAAAGAGCCGCCGCCAGCCTGTCGCGCGGCCAGTCCCAATAGGCGATGTCGAGCAGCGCCTGCTCCTGGGACTGCGTGAAGCGCCGGCGGATCGGCCGCGCCGGCACGCCGGCGACGATCGTGTAGTTGGCCACGTCCCGCGAGACGACGGCGCCGGCGCCGACCACAGCACCCGTGCCGATGGTGACGCCCGGAAGGATGGTGACGCCATGGCCGATCCACACATCGTGGCCGATGGTCACCCGGTGGTCGCGGCGCCAGTCGAAGAAGGCGGCATCGTCCTCGCCCAGGCCATAGGCGGCGGCGCGGTAGGTCCAGTGGTGCTGGCTGGCCCGCCAGGTGGGGTGATTGCCCGGATTGATGCGCGCGCCCCGGGCGATGGAGCAGAACTTGCCGATGCTGGTCCACACAACGTGGCAGTCCTCGACGATGTAGGAATAGTCGCCCATCGAGGAGTGCAGCATCGTGGTGCCGGCGCCCACCTCCGTCCATGCGCCGAGCGTGCAGTCGATGACGTGGGCGCTTTCGTGGATGCTCGGACTTTCGCCCAGCCTCGCCGTTGCTTCCGGGCTGCCGTTCACGGTCCTGCTCACTGCACGTTCTCCATCCTGCCGATGATCCTCATGCGCAGCCGCGCGGATATGCCGTCGATCACGTAGACGGTGAGGATGATGAGAATGATGATGGACCAGGCTTCCGGCCAGCGATAGGCGTTGATGCGGTCGGCCAGCAGAAAGCCGATGCCACCCGCCCCGACGATGCCGAGGATGGTGCCGGAACGGGTATTCGATTCGAAATTGTAGAGAATGATCGACAGGATCACTGGCATGGCCTGCGGCATGATCGCGTAGCGGATAGTCTGCAGCGGCCCGCTGCCGGAGGCGCGCACGCCCTCCACCGGCTTCTTCGATGTGTTCTCGATGGCCTCGGAGAAAAGCTTCGCGCAGGTGCCGACCTCCGAGACGGCGATGGCAAGGATGCCCGCAAGCGGCCCCAGTCCGAATGCGCGGATGAAGATCAGCGCCAGGATGATCTGCTCCACCGCCCGCAACGCGTCGAAGCCGCGGCGCACGCCATGCCGCAGCCAGCCGAAGGGCATGATGTTCCTGGCACCTAGAAATGCCAGCGGAAGGGCCACCGTCGCGCCCAGCACCGTGCCCAGGAAGGCCATGGAAACGGTCTCGCCGAGACCTTTGAGGATTTCCGCCCACTCCTGCCAGCTCTGCCACAGATGCGGCGGGAACATGAAGGCGAGAATGCGTCCGAGCCGGGCAAGCCCCTCGACGATGCGCCCTGGCGAGAAGTCGAAGGCGAACAGGCACCAGCCCGTGAGACCCGCCAGAAGCAGGATCAGCCCGCCGCGCCTGATGCGCACGCCGGGTGGCGTGGCGAAGGCTGCCGGAACCTGACTGCGCGCCCGGGCGATGATAGCCTCGTGCGTCCGGCCCATGTCACAGGCCCTTTCCGCTGATGCCGATGATACGGTGGCGCAGCTTCTCGCTCAGAAAATCCATGACGATGACCGTGGCGAAGATGATGAGGAAGAGCGCCGAGAGATCGGTGTATTCCTGCAGGGACATGGCCACCCGGATCTCCTGGCCCAGCCCGCCGGCGCCGACGAAACCGATGATGGAGGAGGCGCGCACATTGATCTCGAAACGCAGCAGCGTGTAGCTGATGACATTGGGAATGACCTGCGGCACCACGCCGTAGCGGATCTGCCGGAACCAGTCGCCACCGCTGGCCTTCACGCCCTCCACGGGGCGCATGTCGATGTTCTCGTTGGCCTCCGAGTAGAGCTTGCCGAGCGCGCCGGTGGTGTGCAGGCCGATGGCCAGAACGCCGGCAAGCGGCCCCACGCCGAAGCAGAAGACGAAGATGAGCGCCCACACCAGCTCCGGCACTGTGCGCACGATTTCCAGATAGCGCCGCGTAAGATTGAGCACCAGACGGCTGGGCGCCAGGTTGCGTGAGGCGGGAAAGCTGAGGATGAAGGCCCCGACGACGCCCAGAGCCGTGGCCATGTAGGCAATGAGGATGGTTTCGAGAAGCAGCCGCAGCCAGGTCTGCCAGCGCCAGAACCAGTCGGCCAGATCGGTGCCCAGGCTGTCCCAGCGCAGCACGGGCAGCGTTTTGTACAGATATTCGCCGAGGCGCGGCAGGCCGGCCCACAGGCGCCAGGCGGTCACGCGCTCGCCGGAGGGCAGCGTCACCTCGCTCACGTCGAAGAAGCCGCCCATACGGGCCGTTGCCAGGAAGGCGACGGCGAAGGCAAGCACCGAGACTGCCTGCACGCGGCGCGCGCGGCGGCGGTGGGCGGCATAGTCGGCCTCGAACTGATGGCTGGCTGGGGATATGTCGGTGCTCGACATGGCATCGCTCGACTGGGGCAGTGCGCTTGGAAGATGGCCGCCAGGCCGCTGCCCGGCAGCCATCGGTGGCCGAAACGGCTCAGCCCGAACGGCGCTGCTGCTTCAGCCAGTCGCGCATCTCGATGATCCATTCGTAGCGCGGATGGTCCACCTCGACATAGCCTCTGCCGGTCGACGTCTCGCCGCCATCCATCTGGCGGAAGGCTTCCGGGTCCTTCTCCGGCACGGCAAGCACCGCCTTCTTCATATCCTCGATCAGCGCCTCGGGCAGGTTGGCCCGCGCGGTGAAGGGGCCGGAGGTGATCTCCGGCGACTGCCAGATGGGGCAGACGGCACCCTCCTCGATCATGCCCTTGGCCACCATGCGCTGGGGAATGCCGTTGACCTCGTTGTTCTGATAGGTGGCGGCGGCGTCGTATTGCCCGTTGACCACCCCCAGAACGCCGCTTTCATGGGCGCCGGAGAAGGGTACGGCGCTGAAGTGGGTCTGCGGATCATAGCCCTGCTTGACAAGGTTGAAGAACGGCACCGCATAGCCGGAGGTAGAGTCGGGATCGGCGAAGGCGAGCACCTTGCCCCGGAGGTCGTCGAGCGTTTCGTAACCGGAATCGCAGCGCACCACGATGATCGAGTAGTAGCCGGTGGAGCCGTCCTGCTGTTGCTTCGTGACGAGCGGCACGACACCGCCATTCGTCTCCGTATAGGCGGCGGCATAAGAGGAGGAGCCGAGGAAGGCGAATTCGATCTGGTCGGCCGCCAGCGCCTGAATGACGCCGTCATAGGAGCCTGCGGTGAAGATCTCGATCTCCACGCCGAGCTCCTTCTCCAGATAGGTCTCGAACGCGGTGTAGCGCGCGATGCGGTCCTTCTCGTTCTCGCCCGACAGCACGCCGAACCGCAGAACCTTGTAGCTTTCCTTCCATTCCTGCGCGACCGCGCCCGTGCAGGCAAGACCAGCCACAAGACCAGCGGCGATGGCAATGTGTTTGCGTTTCATCTCTCTCTCCTGTGTTCGGCCCGGACCGGGCACTTGAAACGGGACGAGTGCGCTCAGGCCGCCTCGGTGCGGGCCGGTTGCCGCGGGCGGCTGAGGGGGATGGCGGTGGAGGTGACGCGTTCATCCACCTCGGCCTCAAGGCCATCCGTGCCGTAGATCTCGCGTACCCGCGCTTGGGTGAGTTCTTCGGCAGCCCCGTCGAAATGGACCTTGCCTTCACGCATGGCCACGATGCGCTCGCAATAGGAGCGGGCTGTGTCGAGTGTGTGCAGGTTGACCAGAACGGTGATCCCGTCCTCCCGGTTGATCGCCTTGAGCGTTTCCATCACCCGCGCGGCATTGGCCGGATCGAGCGAGGCGATGGGCTCGTCCGCCAGGAGAATCTTCGGGTTCTGCACCAGTGCCTTGGCAATGGCCACGCGTTGCTGCTGGCCGCCGGAGAGCGTGCCCGCCCGCTGCAGGGCCTGGGGGAGGAGATCGACCCGTTCGAGTGCGCGAACGGCGCGCGCTCGGTCCAGCTCGCTGAAATGAAGCACCATGGACGACAGGAACCCCTGATGGGCAACCCGCCCGATCAGGACGTTGGTCAGCACATCCATGCGCTCCACGAGGTTGAATTGCTGGAAGATCATGGCGCAGGAAGCGCGCCACAGGCGCAGCTCGCGGCCCCTCAGATGGGTGATCTCGCAGCCGCAGAAGCTGATCTTGCCCGCCGAGGGGTCGATCAGCCGGTTGATGAGGCGCAGCAGGGTGGACTTGCCGGCCCCAGAGCGGCCGATGATGCCCACCATCTGCCCCGGCTCAATGCGAAGAGAGACGTCATCGACCGCCAATATGTCGCCGAACTTCTTCGTTATCCCCCGTATCTCAAGCATAGACATCTCTCCCGGTGCGTCTATCTTCATTCTTCGGAGTTTATTATTCTCATTTTTTATATTTATAGTTATCACTGGCAGTGATACGAATAATACACTGCTTGTGTGACACCATTATTTCACTCTATGCGGTGATTTTCAGAAGTAAAAACTAGACAAATACTATATTTGTCTATGCGTTCGTTGCGGTCGTCGAGCGGGCGTGAGGAGGGCGTGGCGAAGGCGCGCGGTCGTCAGAGGTCTGGGGTGGTGTTGGCAGGCCCTTGGGGGGTCTGCGGGTGTGCGGCCGCCCGCGCCACCGTGCGCAGGGTGTCGATAAACTCGCGCTGCAGGGCGGTCGGAAGCCAGCGCTTGCGGGTGGTGATGCCGATCGCGAGGCCCGGATCGTCCACCTCGAAGTCGAGCGGCGAGAGGAAGCCGGCCTGCATCTCATAGTCGATCTGGAGGGGGGAGAAGAGCGCCAGATGATCCGATTCCATCAGGATGCCGCGCGCCACGCCGAGGGAACCTGTCTCCACGCTGCGCAAGGCGGGCTTTCCCGGTGGAAAGCGGCTGGCAAGCGCGGTGAAGACCGCGCGCGAGGGCGTGCCCTCCCGCGCCATGACCCACGGGTACTCCGCAAGGTCGGAAACATCCAGATTGCGGCGCCCGGCGAGCGGGTGGCCGGCCCGCGCCACCACCGACAGGCGATAGGTGAACAGCTCCTCCTGTTCCAGCGTGCTCGATGCCAGATGGGGGCGCAGCGCCCCCACCAGAATGTCGATGCGACCCATCTCCAGGTCGCGCAGCAGCGCCTCGTAGCGGCCCTCGGCGATCGAGAAACTGGCGAGTGCGTGGCGCGCACCGACGGCCGTGATCGCCCGTGGCACGATGCCGGTACGCGCCAGCGGCAGGGTGCCGAGCGCCACATGGCCCTCGAAGCGGCCGCGCAGCTCGCGGATCTCGGCTGCGGCGTTGTCCAGTTCGTTGAGTGCCAGGCGTGACCAGCGCGCCGCTGAAAGCCCGGCACTGGAAAGCCGGATGGCCCGGCCCGAACCCTCGAAGAGCGGTGTGCGCAAGGTGGCTTCGGCATCGCGCGCCGTACGGTGCACGGCAGGTTCGGATTGCCTGAGGATGCGGGCAGCCGCGCTGAAGCTGCCGCCTTCGGCAAAGGCGGCGAGAGCGCGCAGATGCGGCAGGGTCAGCCGCGTCTCCGCCGCCTGTCCGCCTCCCGGGCCGCGCAGGCGCGCAACTCCCGTGCGGATCAGCTCCAGCGCCCGCTGGGCACGGGCATGCACGATCCGGCCTTCGGGCGTGGCGCGGGCAGTGCCGCTCCTCGTGTCGATGAGCGGTGCGCCGAAGATGGCCTCCATCCGCGCAAGCCCCTGCGAGGCTGCCGGTTGCGTGACGCCGATCTGCTCGGCAGCGCGGCTCATCGAGCCGAGCTGAACGCAGGCACAGAACAGCCTTATGTGGCGCAGATTGGGATAGCTCACCGCGCCACCTCCCGCCGCCGCCGGCGCATGCGCCTATGCGGCACCCGGTTCGCGCTGGCGCGCGGCGTAGGCATTGGCCCATTCCGCCGCCGCGCGCACACCCCCGAGGGGGAAGATGTGAACCTGCTCGAAAAGGCTGTCCGGCCGGGTGGCCCGGTATGCTGCAAGCTCGGAAAGCATGACGGTCGGTTCATAGGGAAGCATCAGTTTGCGGACATCCATGGCCCGCTTCTGAAGTACCCTAAGCGACGGCCCCACGCCACAGGCCAGGGCGTATTTCATAAGCGTCTGCAGCTTGGCCGGGCCCGCAACGCCCACGTGGATGGGCAGGGTGATCCCCATGCGCGCGAGCCTCTCGCTCCAGGCGATCAGCGGTGCGGCATCGAAGAGAAACTGCGTGACGATGGCCATCCTGGCGTCGCTGTGCCGCTGCGCAAAGTGCTGTTTCCAGCGCAGTGCCTCGTCGGCCCGCCGGGTCGAGCCGTCGGGGTCGATGTCACGGCTGCCTTCAGGATGGCCGGCCACATGCAGGTGGGAGAAGCCGAACCTGTCGAACAGCCCGGTCTCCAGAAGCGCCATCGAGCTGTCGAACGCACCCACCGGGCGCCTTCTGCCGCCCGCCAGCACCAGCGCCCTTTCGACGCCGGCCTCCTCCCTGTAGCGGCCGATCCAGGTTTCCAGCATGCGCCGGTCCTCGATGAGGCGGGCCGGGAAATGCGGCATGACCGCGAAGCCCTCTTCTGCCAGCCGTCGCGCTGTCGTCACCATCGCGTCGATCGGCGTGCCCTCAATATGCGCTATGTATACGAGAGTGCCTCTGGGAAGCAGGGTAGAAAAGGACTTCACCTTTGCGGCAGTGCGGGGTACGACCTCGATCGAATATCCGGAAAGAAGCTCGCAAAGCCCGGAATGGATGGGGTTTTCGTTGCCGGCACGTCGGTTCGGGAAGTTCAGCAGGGTCACGGTGGTTCTCCTCCTTGCATTCATTAATGTATACATTATGAGCACGTGACGGAAAACCCACTTGCCGACGAAAGGCTGCGCCCCACCGGCGAAGACCGTGCGGGGAGGGGGCCTGGAAGGATCGGCGCGCCACCAGCGTCCCCGCTGCTGCAGGGCGGCGAGAGGATGGCTTGCAGGGTAAAGGGGTGCCGGGCAGGAGGCGGCACATGACCGGCGCCGGCGGGCTTTCGCGCTGCGATCCCGCCGGCGCCGGCCGCCCCCCGGCTTTGTTACTTCCGCGCGCGGTAGGTGCGGCGCGAAGCCTCGTGAATGGGCCAGGGATGCACGGTGGCGCCGATCTCCGTCTGCCGGTGCCGTTCGACGGCGGGCTTGCGGGTGCCACCCTCCGCCTCTCCCCAGATCACGGTGAGATGTGTTCCGGGCTGCGAAAGCTTCTCCTCGACCGTGGCAAGCGAAATCCAGGCGCGTTCGTTGGCGGTGTATACAGGATAGGTCGAGATGCCCACGGTGCGTCCGTCGCGCACCACCCTGTCATAGGGGTGGGCGGCGTAGTGGGCGGCGGGCATCTCCATCAGCTTGGGCATCATCTCGCCCTCCTCCATCAGCCCGGCATAAACCTTCAGCACGTCCTGCTTGTCCCACACGAGGGTGACCTTGCGGCGATGCGGCCCGCCGGCCATTCTCTCCAGCGCCTCGCGGCCGATGAAATCGTGGTCGAAGCGGATCATTCGGCCATAGTCTAGGTCCCACGGCGTCAGGTAATAGTCTTCCACGTTCTCGGACTGGAAGCTGCCGCCAATGGAACACACGGCCTCGAAGCTGGTTGCCGGCAGCCATTCGCGATAGGGTCTCATCTTCTCGCCCGTATAGATGGCCGGCAGAGGGGAGGGGATCCAACCCGACTCCATGGCCACTGTCGAGTAGGCCCGGGCGCCGGCCTGCCGCAGGCCGTGTTCCTGGCCCGCCTCGATGAGGGCGGCCTTGACCTTCGGCCCCTCCTCGGCCGGTCCCCACAACTCCAGCCCTGGCGCGCCACCCATGCCGTGGGCCAGCGTGCGCGCCCGGCAGCCGGCAATCGTGATCTCGCCCATGTGGAAGAACCGGGTGGTCAGCGGCCCGCCCTCGTTCACCGCTTCCAGTATCTTCATCGCATTCGGCCCCTGAACCTCGTAGCGGTAGGTCTTGCGGGGCTTGCCAGGCTCGTCGGCGGTGCGCTCGTCGCGCTCCACGGTCACATCGTAGCCGCCGGTCTCGGCATGGAACTGCACCCAGTTTGGCACGGGCGGGCGGCCGACAAGGCTGACCAGGTCGTCTTCCAGGCCGAACAGGATCACATCGCCGATAACATAGCCGTCATGATTGCAGCAGACGAACTGCTTGGCCTTGTTGCGGCCGAAATTCTGGAAGCTGTTGATGCCAAGATGCGACAGCAGGCGCACCACATCCGGCCCTTTTACGTACAGATCCGTCATGTGAAAGGACTGGTCGAAGAGCACGGCCGTCTCGCGCCAGGCACGCTGCTCCTCGATCCAGTTGGTGAACTCGGGCGCAATGGGATAGACATAGCGCCCCGCTGGCGCGTTCTGCAGCATCAGTGCCGGGTTGCCGAGTGCCTGCAGCTTCTCTTCGAGCGAGCTGTAGCTCATTGCGAACCTCCTCCGTTTCCTGGTTCCCGCTGCGCCAGCCGTGCGCGCAGCACGGCGCCGAGATCCTCGGCAAGCGCCTGCGCCCGCGGCGGCGGCACCTGTGCGCGGCCCATCCGCTCCTCCACCTCGGCGATTTCCTCAGCGAGCCTGCCGTGCAGGCCCAGTTCGCGCACTGTGGCGGCACACTCGCGCATTTCCGCAGCGCGCCGCCGCCCGTGGCGCAGTGCGCGCTCGAACTCGTAGGCCGCGAAGTCTGGCCAGCCGAGGCCCGCGAAATCGCGCGCCAGCGAGTGCGTCACGCTTTCAAGGCAACCCGACGCTTCGGCAGCCAGAAGTGCCTCGATGGTGATCGCCTCCAGCCCCTTCACGAACAGCGAGCGTGCCATCTTGACGGCCGTCGCCGCCCCGGTCTCCGCCCCCGCCACCTCGTGGCTGAAGCCGAGATTGTCGAGCGCCGGGACGAGCCGTTCTGCCGCAGGGCCGGCGATGAGCACGGGCGTGCGATGCTTGCGCGGGTGCACCGGCGCCATGATCGCCATGTCGAGATAGTGCGCCCCCTGCGCCTCGACGAGCGCCGCTGCCGCGCGCTTGCGCCCCGGCGAGACCGAGTTGACGTCGATGAGCAGCCGCGCTGGGCGCAGGTACGGGGCAAGCCGCTGCACCGCTGCCAGGCTCTGGTCCGCCGTTACCGCGCTGATGATCCAATCCGCCTTTGCCAGCGCCGCCGGATTCTCGGCCACCTCGACCCCGCGCCGGTGCATCGCCGAGCGCATCTCGCCGGCGCTGCCGGGCTCGTCGAGCAGAATGTCATAGGCACGGAAGGAAAGGGCTGGATCGTGCGTGGCGAGGCTTTCCTGAAAGGCGCGCGCAGCCTCTCCGAAGCCAAGGAAGGCGATGCTCTGCGGTTTTTGCGAAGGAAGGACGTTCATCGGGAAAACACCATTCTCCTGCGGCGATTGGCCTGTGCACGGCATTCCCCACGGGCTGGACGGCCCGCCGGGAGGGCGCAGCACCGCAGGACACCGCCCGTGCGGTCGTCCTCGACCGGATGCACCGCGGCAACGCCTGGCCGGTTCGTACAGCGGAGGGGGAGGACGCGGTTCGTCATGCTCTCAGGCGAAGACATGCCCCTCGAACAGCTTTCGTGCGGTGCGCAGGACGGCGGCGCGCTTGATGGCGCCCTGCGCGTCGAGCGTGGCAATCACCGTCATCTCGCCGCTGGGATGCTCGATGGAGAGGGTGCGTTCGCGGCCCTGACCGGTGCTGGCCATGGCCGCGGCGGGACTGCCTTCGATAAGGCAGGCGGTCGCCACGCTGACCGCACCGAGCACGCCGATCGAGGCGTGACAGCGATGCGGGATGAAGGTGCGCGTGGCGATGGCACCGCCATGGCGTGGTGGGGCGATCATCGTCATCTTTGGTACCGACTTGCGCGAAACGTCGCCGAGATTCATCATCGGCCCGGCCTTGAGGCGGATCGCCTCCAGCCTGCCGCGCAGGCCTTCGTCGGCATCCAGCGCCTCCCGCGTCTCCTCGCCGGTTATGCCGAGGTCGGCCGCGCGCAGGATAACGCAGGGCATGCCGTTGTCGATCAGGGTGGCCTCCACCCCGTCGATCACGTCCACCGCGTTGCCGGTGGGCAGGAGCGCGCCGCAGGAGGAGCCGGCGGTGTCCTCGAACGCGATGGGGATGGGAGCGGCCGTGCCCGGCACGCCGTCGATGCGGGCTGCCCCTTCATAGGTGACCCGGCGGCCCGGCGTGCAGACCGTCGCCACCGCCGTCTGGCCCGTGTTCTCCATGTGGATGCGCACGTCCGTGGTCCCCTCCCGCGCCTCCACGAGGCCGCGCTCGATGGCGAAGGGGCCGACGCCGGCCAGGATATTGCCACAGTTCTGCGCGTCGGTGACGATGGCCTGATCGACGAAGACCTGCAGGAAGAGGTAGTCCACGTCCACGCCGGGGCGTCGCGAGGGCCTGACCACTGCCACCTTGGAGGTGAGCGGGTCGGCCCCGCCAAGACCATCGATCTGGCGCGGATCGGGTGAGCCCATGATGCGCAGCAGAAGCGCATCGCGCGCTGCCGGGTCGGAGGGCAGGTCCGAAGCCAGGAAATAGCCGCCCTTTGAGGTGCCGCCCCGCATCCAGAAGGCCGGGATTTTTTCAGACATATGTGAGGCCTTTGTTTTTGAGTTTCTGTCGCATGTCGTAGATGTCGAGGCCGAGTTCGCCGTTTGCGAGCCTTTGGCGTTTTTGCTCTTCTGCGGCGTTTCGGCGTCGGGCGGCATCGAGCACGGTTTCGGCGTCCTGGCGGGGCACCACGCACACGCCGTCGTCGTCGGCGACGATGACGTCGCCCGGATGGACGAGCGCGCCGGCGCACACCACCGGCACATTGACCGAGCCCAAGGTCTCCTTCACCGTGCCCTGCGCGAAGATCGCCTTTGCCCAGACGGGAAAGCCCATCCGCGTCAGCGCGGCCACGTCGCGCACCCCCGCCTCGATGACGAGGCCGCGGCAGCCGCGCGCCATGGCCGAGGTGGCCAGCAGGTCCCCGAAATAGCCGTCCTGGCAGGGGCTGGTGGGCGCCAGCACCAGCACGTCGCCCGGCCGCACCTGCTCGATGGCCACATGCAGCATCCAGTTGTCGCCCGGCGGCGCGGAGATGGTGACCGCCGAGCCGGCCAGCCGCGCGCCGGCGAAGATCGGCCGCATGTGGGCGGCAAGAAGCCCCTTGCGCCCCTGCGCCTCGTGCACCGTGGCCACCCCGCATTCGCCCAGGCCCGCCACCACTTGCGGGTCGGCGCGCGCGATCTTCTGCACCACCACGCCCATCACAGCCCATCCACCGTTCTGGGAAACACCGCCTGGAAGGCCTCCGCATAGCGCGCCTCCCGTCCCCCCGCCTGGCCGCCGGAATTGCGGCGGAACTGGTTGGCCCGGTTCTCCGCCACGCGGGTGTAGTAGTCCCAAAGGTGCTGCTGGCCCTCCATGCACTCAATGGCCGCACGCTTCTGCTCCCACACCTCGGTGATGTCGAGCAGGGTGTCCGGCTTCCAGCCGCATTGCTCGCTCTGGTGCGGCTCGAAGAGGTAAAGCTGCGGCGCCCCCAGAACCGTCTCGCCCGGATTGTGACCCCAGGCCTGGGCGATCATCCGGCACTCCAGCGCCACCCGCGTCGCATAGGGGTGGTCGGTGTTGTAGGGGTCCTCCAGCGAGTGCGAAAGCATGAAGGCAGGCTGCACCTGGCGGATCACCTCGACAAGCCGGTACTTCGCCTCCCGATCCAGCTCCAGCGGATAGTCGCCAAGGTCGAAAAACCGAATGTCGTGCGCCGCAAGCGCCGCCGCCGCCTTCTCCGCCTCCCGACGACGCGACGCCTTCACGCGATCCAGCGTCATCCCCTCCTCCTTCCAAAGGCGCGCGCTCTCTCCACGCTCCCCATACGAAAGGCAAACAATCGTCACATCAAAACCGCGACGCCCATGAAGCGCGATCGCACCCCCGCAACGCCAAACAAAATCCGCCGAATGGGCGCTCACGACCAATGCAGTATTTCTCATGTCAAGCTCCTAGTCCTTTCCCGCCGGGGTCTCGATCGGCGGTGTGCCGTGTGTGTGGAAGGATTCGATGGTCTTCAGCCCCCAGGCCTGGCCGCGTCTGCGTTCGGCCTCCGTCCAGACGACGGGTTGCCAGTCGGGATCGAGCACCAGCCGCGCCCCGGCATTGGCGACCTCCACCCGGTTCCCGGCCGGTTCGTAGACATAGAGGAAGAACGTGCCCTGAATGGCGTGCTTGTGGGGGCCGGTCTCGATGAAGACTCCGTTTTCGAGGAAGATGTCGGCCGCCCGCAGAATCTCGTCGCGGTGATCGGCGGCGTAGGTGACGTGATGGAAGCGGCCTCGGGCGCCGGAATGGTCCTCCGTGCAGGCCATGTCATAGCCCTTGTTGTTGACGGTGAACCAGCAGCCGCCAAGGCGCCCGTTGTCGAGCCGGATCATCTCGGTGACGCGGCTGCCCAGGGCTTCGACCATGAAGTCGCGCATCTTCGACACGTCCGAGGCCAGCAGGTTGAAGTGGTCGATCCGTCGCGGCGCCGCTCCGCGCCCGTGAAAGCGCTGGGCGATGTTCTTGAGCGCTGGCTTCTCGCCTTCCGGCGCGACATATTTTCTCGTCTCCCAATAGAGCTCGAAGACGTGTCCGTCCGGGCTCCTGAAGCGATAGGACGGCCCGTGGCCGAGATCGCCATCCGTCCAGCCGATGCCGAGCCCCATCTCCTCGATCACCTTCACGCGCCGATCGAGCGCGGCCTGCGACGAGGTACGGTATGCGCAGTGCCCCATGCCGGTCGTCTGCGAGCGCGTCAGCTTCAGCGTATGGAATTCGTAGTCGTCCCAGGCGCGCAGATAGACGGAGTTTTCGTCGCGCCCGCTTTCTGTGAGCCCGTAGACGCGCACGAAGAAGTCGAGGCTTTCCTCGAAGCGGTTCGTCAGGAGCTCGACATGGCCGAGATGCGCGACATCGAAGCAGGGTTCCTTCACTTTCATTCTCCTTTGCAATGCCTCGCCTCAGCGGATCATCGTGTCGGGCAGGAAGAGGGCGATTTGCGGAAAGCTGACGAGCAGGATGAGCGCCACCAGCATGGCTCCCCAGAAGGGCAGCACGCCCTGGAAGATCTTGGCGAGCGGAACGTCCTGTGCCACCAGCTTCACGATGAAGACATTGACGCCCACCGGCGGCGAGATGAGCCCCATCTCCAGCGTCACGACCACGAGCACGCCGAACCAGATCGGGTCGAAGCCAAGCGACGTGACGAGCGGAAAGAAGATCGGCATCGTCAGCACCAGCATCGCAAACCCCTCGATGAAGCAGCCGAGGAAGAGATAGCTGGCGAGGATGATTGCCAGAATCGACAGGTTGGAGATCTCCAGGCCCGTCAGCAGCGCTCCGACGGCCTGCGGAATCTGGCTGAGCGCCAGAAAGGGGTTGAGCAGGTGCGCGGCGATCAGGATCAGCATGACGGTCGCCGTCGTGACCACGGAGTCCTTGAGCGCCTGCCACAGGAGCGCGGCGGTGAGCCTTCGCATCAGCGCCCCCAGGAAGATCATCAGCCCGGCGCCGACGGCAGCCGCCTCGACGGGCGAGAAGATGCCGCCATAGATGCCGCCGATGGTGAGCAGGATGACGCCCAGCACCGGCGCTGCCCCTGCCAGCGCCGCGAATTTGGCCCGGAGCGACGTGCGCGGGCCAGCCGGGCCGAGCTGCGGGCGCAGCCAGCACAGGAAGCTGATGAGAAGCACGAACAGGCTGAGCAGCAGCAGGCCCGGCAGGACCCCCGCAAGGAAGAGACGCCCGATCGACTGGTCGGTCAGGATGGCATAGATGACGAAGCCCGTGGATGGCGGGATCAGGATGCCGAGCGTGCCGCCCGCCGCGACGGCGCCGGTGGACAGGCGCGGATCGTAGCCGAAGCGCTTCATCTCGGCCAGCGAGACCTTGCCCATGGTGAGCGCCGAGGCGACCGAGGAGCCGGAAAGCGCGGCGAAGCCGCCACAGCCGATGACCGTAGCCGAGGCCAGCCCGCCGCGGATCGGGCCGATGACGGCATAGGCCGCGTCGTAGAGCCGGCTGCTCATGCCCGTCGCAGAGGCGACATTGCCCATCAGGATGAACAGTGGCACCACCACCAGCTCCGCCGAGGAGGAAAGGGTGAAGGTCTCCGATGCGAGCAGGCTCATGGCCGCCGGCAGGCCATTGAGGATGGCGATACCGACGAAGCCGACCGCAAACATCGCAAAGGCCACCGGCACGCGCAGCATGAGCAGCGCGAGCAGGACGAGCATGCCCAGCCCGCCGATTGCCATGGGGCTCATGCGGGTTCCTCGCGAATGTCACGCCCGGCCACCAGCAGTTCCACGGCGCGCAGCGCCATGCCGAGGGCAGCGATGACGCTGAACCCGGACAACGCCCACTGGAAGTAGACCTTGGGAAGGTTGATGACGTTGGTCGACAGGTTGAGCAACTGCGACAGCTTCGAGGACTCGTAGACGGTCCAGGCAATGCCCAGGAAGAGGCACATGCCGAGAATGGCGCTGGCGACATCGCCGGCCCGCCTGAGCCAGAGGGGAAAGCGCGTCTCGAAGATGTCCACGGCGATGTGGCCGCCCAGCCGGTCGCACAGCGCCATGGCGCCGAAGACGAGGACGACCATGGCCATTTCAGAAACGTCGCGTGCGCCCGCCAGCGGCCGTCCGAAATAACGGCCGGTGACGTCTGCCAGGATCACCGCGACCTCGACGACAAGCCCCAGCGCGCCGATGGTGGCGGCCAGTCCGATCAGCCTGTCGGCAAGCCAGCGCAGCCTCGCGAGCATGGCGCACTACTCTCCGCGCATGGCAGCCAGCACCTCTTCGGCGCCCATCTCGGCAATGAGCCGGTCGGTGACCGGAAGGGTCAGCTCGGCGAATGCCTGGACCTCCTCCTCCGTCAACTCGATGACCGTGTTGTCGCCGGTCTCGCGCAGCTTCTCTACCGTCTCGGTGGCGCGCGCATTCCACGCCTCCTCCCCGCTCCTCGACAGGCCGATGCCGCTGTGCGCGTCGATCGCCGACCGGAACTCCTCGGGCAAGGCGTCGTATCGCGCCTGGTTCATCACGAGATAGAAAGAGATGTGGCCGAGCGGCGGCCCGATGGTGTAGCTGTCGGCCACCTCGTCGAGCTTGAAATCGGCGACCGCACTGGCGCCGGTGATCAGCCCGTCGATCAGCCCGGTCTGCAGCGAGTTGTAGATCTCCCCCGCCGGCATCTGCACCGGCGTGGCGCCCAGCGCCTCGACCACCGCGCCGGCGATGGCGCCCGACACGCGGATCTTCAGGCCCTTGATGTCGGCGGGCGTGCGGATCTCGCGGCCCTTGGTGATGATGATATTCGGCTCGGAAACCCAAAGGGCGAGCGGCTTGGTGCCCGGATATTCGTCCTTCAGATGCGTCTCGTAGGCATTCCAAAGCATCTCATAGCCGCTCATGCCCTCGGGGATCGCACCTGGCATCTCCACGATCATGGTCTTGGGAAACTGCGAGGAGGTGTATCCCTGCAGGCCCCATGTGATGTCCGCCACGCCCTGCAGTGCCCGCACATACTGCTCCATCGGCCCGGCACCGAGCTCGCCGCCCGGATAGACCTCGATGGTCAGGGCGCCGTCGGTATCCTCGGCCACGCCCTTGACCAGCGGATCGACCACCGAGGAATTGACGACATGGGTGGGCGAGACGAAATGCGCCAGCTTCAGGGTCTCTGCCACCAGCGGACCCGTAGTCAGCACGGTGGCAAGCCCGGCGGCGGCAAGGCGCGTCACGGCGCCGGATAGGGGTGTGTTCAACATCGCTGCTCCTCCCTCATTGCTTCTTGCCGGCCCCGATACCGATAGGCCCAAGGGCCGGACGGGAAGACTAGTGCATCGCAGCGCGAGGAGCGAATTGGTTCTGCATTCAGACCATAAGATTTACCTATAGACGTGATGAGAAAAATACCTTCATGCCCCTTCACGCAAAAGATACGGGCTCCTTCAGAAGAAGGAATGGGTATATATGGTGCGCTGTTCTGCCCGCCGTGAGGCGGCGGGCCTCTGTCAGCCGTGCTGCCTGGTGCGCCAGCTTTCCGCGTAGTTCTCGCGCGCCATGCGCGAATAGGGGATCGGCGAGACGCGCACGCGGATTTCCGCCTGCCTGTGCCGTTCCGTGGAGGTCTTCGCGCTGCCGCCGTCGGGTTCGCCCCACACCAGCGTAAGCACGTCGCCCTCCTTGATGTCGGGATCGACGATACCGAGCGAGAGCATGCAGCGTTCGTTGAAGCTGTAGCCGTTGAACATCGAGAGCCCCACCACACGCTCGCCCAGCATTACCCGGTCGAAGCCGGAGGACGAATAGTTGGGCTGCGGGAAGTCGATCCACTTGGCATTCGTCTCGCCGGGCTTCAGGCAGGACGCCATGACCTTGAGAATGTCCTCGGCGTTCCACTCGAAGGTGACCTTCCTGCGGTGTGGCGTGTCCTTCATCTTTTCGAGCGCCGCGCGGCCCACGAAATCATGGTCGAACTTGATATAGATGCCGTAACCCAGCTCGAAGGGGGTGGTGTAATAGTCGCGGATGTCGTCGGAGACGAAGCTGCCGCCGATGGAGCAGGTTGCCTCATAGCTGTCCGCCGGCAGCCACTCGCGATAGGGGCGCAACGCCTCGCCCGTATAGATGGCCGGCAGGGGCGAGGGAATCCATCCCGATTCGACCGTGTTGGTGGAATAGGCACGCGCCCCCACCTGGTGCAGGTCGACGCCGGCCGCGTCCGCCGCCTCGAGGATGGCTGCGCGCACGTCGTCCTTCTCCTCGTAGGGGCCCCAGATCTCAAGCCCCGGCGCGCCGGCCATGCCATGGCGCAGCGCGCGCACCCGCCGCCCGGCGACATTGATCCAGTCGACGTGGAAGAACTTGATCTGCGGCAGAGGTCCGCCATGCATCCGTTCCAGAACCTTGGGCGCGTCCGGGCCCTGGATCTGGAAGCGGTAGTGAACGCGCGTCACCGCCTTGCCGTCGGGCCGGGAGGGCGAGCGCGGATCGCGCGTCACCGCCACCTCGTGCTTACCGAGCGAGGCGTTGTACTGCACCCAGTTGGCGGTCGGCGCGCGGCCCACCAGCACGAACCTGTTCTCCTCCTCGCGGAAAATGATCATGTCGCCAATCACGTAACCTTCCGGCGAGACGGGCACGAAGTGCTTGGCCCTGTTGGTGGAGAAGTTGGAGAAACTGTTGATCGCAAGCCCCTCCAGAAATCGCGCCGCATCCGGGCCTTCGACGATCAGCTCGTCCATGTGGTGCGACTGGTCGAACAGCACGGCCGATTCCCGCCAGGCGCGCTGCTCGTCACGCCAGTTGGTGAACTCGGAGGCGACAACGGGGTATACATACATGCCGATTCTGGAGTTGCGTAGCACCGGCACGATATTCCCTGCTTCCTCGATGATCCCTTGCAGGCTGGGCTTCCTGGCCATGGGGCGTCCTCCCTCTGTGAGCAGATTGTGTATACATTCTTGTGTCAGCCGGCCGGGAATTGCAAGAGCCATCCGGCCAGGGCGCGCGGTACCGGCCGGATGGCAGGCGGGCGCCTGCCGCTTTTCTCGGGATGGGAGGAGGTCTGCCGCTGGCTGCGGGGATGGCGCTGCGGCAGCGGGCTGCTCAGTTCAGCACCAGCGCCAGGCCCGGCACGCGCCCGGCAAGGCCGCCGTGCTCCGTGACGAAATATTCGAGATTGGTGCGCGCCGCCCGCGCGTGCTCGCGTGCCAGCGCTTCGGCCCGCGCCCCCTCGCGCGCTTCGATGGCTGCGACGATCGCCCTGTGCTGCGCCTGGTTTGCGATCAGCGAGGTGCGGAAGTTCGGATTGTAGACCCTGTCGGGCAGGAACGCGGTGGGCGAGGCGAAGGGCAGCCGGTTGACCCGCTCGATCTCGCGCTGCACCACCTCGCTGCCGGAGAGCGCGGCAAGCTCCTGATGGAAGCGCCCGTTGAACTCCCGATAGCCGTCGAGGTCCACGTCGCCCGGCTCCGTGCCGAAGCAGCGGTCGAGCGCCTGAAGCGTCTTGTGGATACGCTTGAGGGCCGCCGGTTCGGCGCCCCGCTCGGCCGCCAGCCGCGCCGCGGTTCCCTCCAGAACGCCGCGCAGTTCGATGGCATCGACGACGTCCTTGAAACGGAAGCTGCGCACCAGGAACCCACCGCCCGGCGCACGGTCGAGAAGTCCCTCCTCGGCAAGTCGCGACATCGCCTCGCGCACGGGCGTGCGCGAAATTCCCAGCTCCTCCGCCAGCGGCACCTCGAACAGGCGGGTGCCGCCGGCCAGGCTGCCGTCAAAGATCCGCTGCCGCAGCTCGATCATCGCCCGCATCGTGTGGGTCTTGCTCGAAGACTTTTCCAAGGCCGTTCCATCCGCATTCCCTGCAGCATGTATACATCGCAGGACGATTCGGCGCCATTGCCTTGTTCGCAAAAGGGGCACCAGCCCGGGGCGTGGCTGCCGGAGGGCGCCAACCCTTTCATGGGGTGCCCTCGTCAGCCGCAGGTGGCCTATTCGGCGGCCGGGCGCGGATGCGAGAGGGCCTTCGCGCGTTCGCGCAGGTCGAAGGCGGGATCGTCGAGCTCGGCGCGCGTCACCGTCGCCTGCGCTTCCAGCAGCTTGCGCGCCATCGCGTAGGTCGCCCCGTCATTGAGGCTGTCGACGGCAATCAGCCGCCCCTGCCGGAAATAGAAGAAGGAGACGGAACCTTCCCGCTTGCCCGCCCGCGTGACGACGCTGTCGTAGCCCCTGTGGTATCCGGCGATCTGCAGCTTCACGTCGTACTGGTCCGACCAGAACCAGGGGTGCGGAGTGTAGGCCGTGGGCGTGCCGGCGATGTTGGCGGCCGCCGCCGCGGCCTGATCCTGCGCATTCTGCACCGATTCGAGCCGGGTGGGCGCCCCCTGAAAGGGAAAGAGGGCGCAGTCGCCGGCCGCGAAGATGGCAGGATCGCTGGTGCGGCAGTGTGCATCCACCACGATGCCGTCCGCCACTTCCAGGCCGGCGGCTTCGGCAAGCGCCACATCGGGCTCGATGCCGATGCCCACGACCGCCAGGTCGAGCGGCAGTTCCCTGCCGTCGTCAAGCCGCACCGCGCAGGCATGCCCCTGCCTTTCCACGAAGCGCTGCGGCCGCGTGTTCTCGAGGATCCTGACGCCGTGTGCGGCGTGGAGCGTGCGCAGCGCATCCGCCGTCTCGGCGCATGCCACGCGCTTGAGAATGCGCTCCGCCGCCTCGACGACCGTGACGTCGAGGCCCTTCTTGGCCGCTTCGGCCGCCGCCTCCAGGCCGACATAGCCCCCGCCGATCACCACCAGACGGCGCCCCGCCGTCATCTCGCGCATCAGCCATTGCGCGTCGGCCAGCGTGCGCATGACGCGGACATTGGGAAGCTCCCCGCCCATCGCGGCGGGCAGGCGCCGCGCCCGCGCGCCCGTTGCAAGCAGCAGCGCGTCATAGCCAAGCACGTCGCCGTTGCCGAGGGCGAGTCTCTTTCCTGCCCGGTCGATGGCGGTTGCGGCGGCGCCGAGGTGCAGCCGGATGCGCCGCTCCTCATACCATTCGCGCGGGCGCAGCCACAGCCGCTCCAGCGCCATGGTGCCCGACATGTACTCCTTGGAGAGGGGTGGCCTCTGATAGGGCAGCGTCGCCTCGTCCGAGACGATGGCGATCTCCATCTCGGGCGCATGTCGGCGCAACGCCGCCGCGGCGGCGATCGCCGCGTGGCTTCCCCCCACGATCACGGTTCGGGTCATGCTCGCTTCCCGCACATTCCTTCCGCCGCCAGCCGGCCGTCGGCGGTGTTATCGCAGCCACCCCCGCCCGCCGTGAAGAGCGAAAATCGCCGCGTCCCCATCTCCCGCCCCAAACGGGGGCACCGGCCGCCACCGAACTGCAGCCGCCCCGGGTCCGCAGCCGGGAATCGAGAGAAGCGTGAATGGAAGAACAAAATGGTGCCGCATGCCGGACTCGAACCAGCGACCCACGCATTACGAATGCGTTGCTCTACCAACTGAGCTAATGCGGCGCGGGCCTGCAGCGTGCTGCCGCCCTTGCGTGACGCCTGATACCCGCATCGTCGGTGAAGATCAAGAGATGTTGCGTCGCGCGTGGCCGGTCCGCGTCTTGTTCCAAATGATACATGGACTCTCGGGCCGCCTGCGCTAAGCTGTGCCATGGCCCGCCGCATCGGCGGGCAAAGCAATCGCGGCAACGAGCGACCTGAGGAGGGACCCAATGGCGGAAATTTCCATGACGGTGAACGGACGCAAGGTGACAGGGACGGTGGAGGACCGGACCTTGCTGGTTCACTTCCTGCGCGAAAATCTGGGTCTGACCGGCACCCATGTGGGCTGCGACACCTCCCAGTGCGGCGCCTGCGTCGTCCATCTCGACGGCAAGGCGGTGAAGTCCTGCACCATGCTCGCCGCCCAGGCCTCGGGCTCGGAGGTGACGACCATCGAGGGGCTCGCGCAGGGCGCGGAGCTGCACCCCGTGCAGGCCGCCTTCAGGGAGCATCACGGCCTGCAATGCGGCTTCTGCACGCCGGGCATGATCATGGCTGCGGTGGACATGATCAACCGGCATCCCGAGGGGCTGGACGAGAAGACCGTGCGTGCCGAGCTGGAGGGCAATCTTTGCCGCTGCACCGGCTATCACAACATCGTCAAGGCCGTGCTGGCCGCCGCGGAAGCGATGGGCGGCAAGGCGGTAAAGGCGGCATGAAAGCAAACAGCGAATAGGGAGTGGTGAACAGGGGTCGAGCATACTCCCCCTTCTCGCTATTGGCTATCTCCCTACTCGCCAGCCCCGACGGAGGAGGAAACCATGGGCATCGAAGGCATCGGCGCGCGGGTGGCGCGCAAGGAGGATAAGCGGTTCATCACCGGGCTCGGCCGCTATGTGGACGACATGGTGGTGCCGGGCATGAAGCACGCCGTGTTCGTGCGCAGCCCGCATGCGCACGCGGCCATCAAGGGCATCGACGCGACGGCGGCCAAGGCCATGCCCGGCGTCATCGACGTGCTGACCGGGCCGGAATTGAAGGCCGACGGCATCGGCAACCTGATCTGCGGCTGGATGATCCATTCCAAGGATGGCTCGCCGATGAAGATGGGCGCCTGGTCGCCGCTCGCCGTCGACCGGGTGCGCTATGTGGGCGAGGCGGTGGCCATCGTCGTGGCGGAGACGCGCAACCAGGCGCGCGACGCCGCCGAGGCGGTGGAGGTAAGCTATGAGGAGATGCCCGCCGTCACCGACGCGGCCAGGGCGCTGGACGCAGGCGCCCCGCAGCTTCACCCCGAGGCGGAGGGAAACCTCATCTACGACTGGGAGATCGGCGAGGCGGCCGCCGTCGACGAAGCGCTCGCAAAGGCGGCGCATGTGACGCGCCTGAAGCTGGTCAACAACCGCCTGGTGCCCAATGCCATGGAGCCGCGCGCCGCGCTCGGCCACTACGACATGGCCGAGGACCACTTCACGCTGTGGACGACCAGCCAGAACCCGCATGTCGCCCGCCTCGTGATGAGCGCGTTCTACAACGTGGCACCGGAGAACAAGCTGCGGGTGATCGCCCCGGATGTCGGGGGCGGTTTCGGCTCCAAGATCTATATCTACCCGGAGGAGATCGTCTGCCTGTGGGCGTCGAAGCGCACCGGCGTGCCGGTGAAATGGACGGCGGACCGCACCGAGAGCTTCATGTGCGATGCGCATGGCCGCGACCACCACACGGAGGTCGCCCTCGGCTTCGACGCGGACAACCGCATGGTGGCACTCAAGGTGGACACCATTGCCAATTTCGGCGCCTACATGTCGCTCTTCTCCTCCGCGGTCCCCACCTATCTCTATGCCACGCTGCTTTCGGGCCAGTATGTCATCCCGAAGATCCACTGCAACGTGCGTGCGGTCTACACCAACACCGCGCCGGTGGATGCCTATCGCGGTGCCGGTCGGCCGGAGGCCACCTATGTTCTGGAGCGCACGGTGGAGACGGCGGCGCGCGAGCTGGGCATCTCGCCGGCCGAGCTGCGCCGCAGGAATTTCATCCGCGAGTTTCCCTACCAGACGCCGGTCATCATGAACTACGACGCCGGCGACTACGAGGCCTCGCTGGATGCGGCCATGCGCGCGGCCGACTATGACGGCTTCCCCGCCCGCCGCGAGGAGGCGAAGAAGCGCGGCAAGCTGCGCGGCATCGGCATGAGCTGCTACATCGAAGCCTGCGGCATCGCCCCCTCCCAGGCCGTCGGTTCGCTGGGAGCCGGCGTCGGCCTTTGGGAGTCGGCGGAGGTGAGGGTGAACGCGGCCGGCACCATCGAGGTGCTGACCGGCTCGCACAGCCACGGCCAGGGACACGAGACCACCTTCGCGCAGGTCGTCGCCTCGCGCTTCGGCGTGCCGCTCGATCAGGTCTCCATCGTCCATGGCGACACCGACAAGGTGCAGATGGGCATGGGCACCTATGGCTCGCGTTCCGGCGCCGTCGGCGCCTCGGCCATCGTCAAGGCGCTCGACAAGGTGGAGGCGAAGGCCAAGAAGATCGCCGCCCACCTGCTGGAGGCCGACGAGGGCGACATCGTCATCGAGAACGGCGAGGCCAAGGTGGCGGGCACGGACAAGAGCCTGCCCTGGGCCCAGGTGGCGCTCGCCGCCTATACGGCGCACAACCTTCCCGAAGGCATGGAACCGGGCCTCAAGGAGACCTCCTTCTACGATCCCACCAACTTCACCTTTCCGGCCGGCTGCTACATTGCCGAGGTGGAGGTGGACCCGGAAACGGGCCACACGGACATCGTGCAGTTCGTGGCGGCGGACGATTTCGGGAACATCATCAACCCGTTGATCGTCGAAGGTCAGGTGCATGGCGGCCTGGCACAGGGAATCGGCCAGGCGCTTCTGGAAGGCTGCCATTACGACCCCGCCTCGGGCCAGCTCGTCACCGCCTCCTACATGGACTACACCATGCCGCGGGCGGGCGACCTGCCGTCCTTCAAGGTGTCTACCACCAACACGCCATGTCCCGGCAATCCGCTGGGCGTGAAGGGCTGCGGGGAGGCCGGGGCCATCGGCTCGCCGCCGGCCATCATCAATGCGATCACCGATGCCATCGGCACCAACGCGCTGGACATGCCGGCAACACCGCAGAAGGTGTGGGCGGCGATGAAGTGAGCGAAGAGCGAACAATGAGTGGCGAACGGGGAAGCGAAGAAGTCCGGGGCGGGAAACCAGCCTCTGTTCGCTGATCCCTGTTCGCTCTCCAGAAAGAGGAGAATCCCATGCACCAGACCACCTACCACCGCGCTTCCTCCATCTCCGAGGCGGTGAAGATGCTGAAGGAGGCCGAAGACGGCAAGTTCGTAGCCGGCGGCCAGACGCTCATCCCCACCATGAAGCAGCGGCTGGCAGCACCCTCCGATCTCATCGACCTGCGCCACATCGGCGAGCTCAAGGGCATCGAGGTCGCCGGCAACACGGTGAAGATCGGCGCCGGCACCACCCATGCCGAGGTGGCGCGGGATGCCGCGCTTGCCAAGGCGTGCCCGGCGCTGTGCCACCTTGCCGCCCATATCGGCGACCCGCATGTGCGCCACATGGGCACGCTCGGCGGCTCCATTGCCAACAACGATCCGGCGGCCGACTATCCGGCCGCCGTTCTGGCGCTCGCAGCCACCGTGCACACCAACAAGCGCGAGATCGCGGCCGACGACTTCTTCGTCGATCTGTTCGAGACGGCGCTGGAGGATGACGAGATCGTCACCGCCATCTCCTTCGCCGTGCCGGAGAAGGCGGGCTACGCCAAGTTTCCCAATCCGGCCTCGCGCTATGCGCTCACCGGCGTCTTCGTGGCGAAGCACGCCGATGGCGTGCGTGCCGCCGTCACGGGTGCGGGTGAGAACGGCGTCTTCCGCGCCGAGGCGATCGAGAAGGCGCTTGTCGGCGCCTTCGAGGCTTCCGCCCTCGACGGCACGACCGTTCCCGCCGACGGCCTGATGTCCGACATCCATGCCTCGGCGGAGTACCGCGCAAACCTCATCGTCGTCATGGCGAAGCGCGCCGTGCAGGCGGCGAACGGCGGATGATCGACGCGCGTGGCCGCCTGCCGATGGCGGGCGGCCACGGCACCGGCGGGGCCTACTGCCCCGCGTTGTAGGCCGCGATGGCCGCCATGTTGGCGATGTCGGAATCCTTGGCGTTCAGCGACACGATCTGCACCGGCTTGTTGAGGCCGACCAGAAGCGGCCCGATCACCGTGGAGCCGCCGAGCTCCTGCAGCATCTTGGTGGAGATCGATGCGGAGTGGAAGGCCGGCATCACCAGCACGTTGGCCGGCCCGGAGAGGCGGCAGAACGGATATTGCTGCATGAGCTGCGGGTTGAGCGCCACATCCGCCGCCATTTCGCCGTCATATTCGAAGTCAACGCGCCGCTTGTCGAGGATCTTCACTGCCTCCTGCACCTTGGCCGAGCGCTCGCCGGGCGGATGACCGAAGGTGGAATAGGCGAGCATCGCCACCCGCGGTTCGTATCCCATGCGCCGTGCCATGCCCGCCGCCTCCTCGGCGATATCGGCCAGCTCTTCCGAGGTGGGCATGTCGTGCACCGCCGTGTCGGCCACCAGCACGGTGCGTCCGCGGCACAGCGCGATGGAGACGCCGATCACACGATGGCCTGGCCTGGCGTCGATGATGCGGCGGATGTCGGCCAGCGCGGTGGAATAGTTGCGCGTCACGCCGGTCACCACGGCATCCGCGTCGCCGAGCGCCAGCATGCAGGCGGCGAAGTGGTTGCGGTCGTTGTTGATGAGCCGCTGGCAGTCGCGGAAGAGGTAGCCCTTGCGCTGCAGGCGCTCGTAGAGATAGTCGGCATAGATGCCGTTGCGCCGCGACAGCCGGGCATTGATGATCTCGATGCCGGGGCGGGCGAGATCCACGCCGGCATTGCGCGCCGTCTCGCGAATCTGCTCTTCGCGGCCGAGCAGGATGGCGGTACCCAGCTTTTGGTTCACGTAGGAGATGGCGGCGCGCATCACCTGCTCCTCCTCGCCCTCGGCGAAGACCACGCGCTTGGGCTGCCGGCGCACGCGGTCATGAATGCGCTGCAGCGTGGAGGCAATGGGATCGCGACGCGCGGACAGCTCGTTGGCATATTTCTCGAGATTGAGAATGGGCCGGCGCGCCACGCCCGTATCCATCGCCGCCTTGGCCACGGCCACCGGCACCGCCGAGATGAGGCGGGGATCGAAGGGTACGGGGATGATGTAGTCCGGCCCGTATCTCGGCCGGTTGCCCCGGTATGCGGCGGCCACGTCGTCCGGTACGTCCTGGCGGGCAAGGGCGGCCAGCGCCTCGGCGGCGGCCACCTTCATCGCATCGTTGATGGTGGTGGCCCGCACATCCAGCGCGCCGCGGAAGATGTAGGGAAAGCCCAGGACGTTGTTGACCTGGTTTGGATAGTCCGAGCGGCCGGTGGCCATGATGGCGTCCGTTCGGATCTCGGCCACCTCCTCCGGCGTGATTTCGGGGTCCGGGTTGGCCATGGCGAAGATGATGGGATTCTTGGCCATGGATTTCACCATGGCCGGCGTCAGCGCGCCCTTGGCCGACAGGCCGAAGAAGATGTCCGCTCCCTCCAGCGCTTCCGCCAGCGTGCGCTTGTCGGTGTCCACCGCGTGCGCTGACTTCCACTGGTTCATGCCTTCCTTGCGGCCCTTGTAGACCACGCCCTTGGTGTCGCAGAGAATGACGTTCTCGGGGCGCAGACCGATCGACTTGGCAAGTTCGATGCAGGCGATGCCGGCAGCGCCCGCCCCATTGCACACCAGCTTGGCCGTCTTGATGTCGCGGCCCGTCAGGTCTAGCGCATTGATGAGGCCGGCAATGGCGATGATGGCGGTGCCGTGCTGGTCGTCGTGGAAGACCGGGATGTCCATCATCTCGCGCAGCCGGCTTTCGATGATGAAGCACTCGGGCGCCTTGATGTCTTCCAGGTTGATGCCGCCGAAGGAAGGGCCGAGGAGCCGCACGCAGTTGACGAACGCCTCGGGGTCCTCCGTGTCCACCTCCAGGTCGATGGAATCGACATCGGCAAAGCGCTTGAACAGAACCGCCTTGCCCTCCATCACCGGCTTGGAGGCAAGTGCGCCCAGATTGCCGAGCCCCAGAATGGCCGTGCCGTTGGAGATCACGGCCACCAGATTGCCGCGTGTGGTGTAGTCGAAGGCCCGACTCGGATCTTCGGCAATCGCCTTCACCGGCACGGCCACGCCCGGCGAATAGGCGAGCGAAAGGTCGCGCTGGGTGGCCATCGGCTTGGTCGGGTTGATCTCCAGCTTGCCGGGCCTGCCCGAGGCGTGGAAATCCAGCGCTTCCTGTGGGCTCACCAGGGGGCTTTGTCTGTCGGTCCTGTCCATCTGGGCGTCTTCCTCCGCTCACTCCCGCTCGGCTTCCTGTGGAGTTTTGCCGATCACGCGTGCATAAGGCTACACTTGGGTTAGGTAAATGGCCAAGCAGAGCCGGAACCGCGTTTTTGCAAGGGGCGCTTCTTGAACGACGAGACGCCGATTCGCCGGAATGAGGCCACAGCGGCGCGCGCGCCTGCCGCCAGCGCCACGCCGATGATGCAGCAATATATCGAGATCAAGGCGGCCAACCCCGATTCGCTGCTCTTCTACCGCATGGGCGACTTCTACGAGCTGTTCTTCGAGGATGCGGAGGTGGCGAGCCGGGCGCTGGGCATCGCGCTCACAAAGCGCGGCAAGCATCAGGGCGAGGACATTCCGATGTGCGGCGTGCCGGTGCATTCGGCCGACGATTACCTGCAGAAGCTGATCGCGCTCGGCCATCGGGTTGCCGTGTGCGAGCAGCTGGAGGACCCGGCCGAGGCCAGGAAACGCGGTTACAAGGCGGTGGTGCGCCGCGACGTGGTGCGCCTCGTCACACCGGGCACGGTGACCGAGGAGAAGCTGCTCGATCCCGCGCAGGCCAATTATCTGATGGCGCTCGGCCGCGTGCGCGGCGAGGAGGCCATGGCGCTCGCCTGGATCGACATTTCCACCGGCACCTTCCGCGTCGCCGCCACGACGCCCGAACGGCTGCTTGCCGACATCCTGCGCGTCGACCCGCGCGAGCTGATCGTCGCCGAACCCGTCTATCGCGACGAGGCGCTGCGCCCGGTCTTCGACACGCTGGGCCGCACCGCCAACCCGCAACCGCCGAGCTTCTTCGATTCCGCAAGTGCGGTGGCACGTCTGTCCCGCTTCTATGGCGTCGCCACGCTGGACGGCTTCGGCCGCTTCTCGCGTGCGGAGCTTTCCGCCATTGCCGGCGCCGTGGCCTATGTGGAGAAGACGCAGGTTCGCGAACGTCCGCCGCTCGCCCCGCCCGAGCGCGACGAGGAAGGCACCAGCCTCTTCATAGACCCCTCCACCCGCGCCAATCTGGAGCTGACGCGCACCCTTTCGGGTGCGCGCGAGGGCAGCCTGCTCAAGGCCATCGACCGCACGGTGACGGGCGCGGGCGGGCGGCTGCTCGCCGAGCGTCTGATGTCGCCGCTCACCGATCCGAAGGCCATTGCCGGGCGGCTCGACTCCGTCTCCTTCCTTGTCGAGGAGAGCGTGCTGCGCGAGCAGCTGCGCGAGCATCTGAAGGGCGTGCCGGACATGGCGCGCGCGCTTTCCCGCCTGGCGCTCAATCGCGGCGGCCCGCGCGATCTGGGCGCCCTTGCCGGCGGGCTGAACGCCGCCTTCGCGGTGGCTGGCCTGCTGGAGGGCAGGGACCTGCCGGACGAGATTGCCCGGGCCCGCGCGCAGCTCGCCGCTCTCCCCCAGGCCCTTGCCGCGCATCTGGAAAGGGCGCTTGCCGACGATCTGCCCCTGTTGAAGCGCGATGGCGGCTTCGTGCGTTCAGGCTATGAGGCGGAGCTCGACGAGATGCGGGGTCTGCGCGACGAATCGCGCCGCGTCATCGCCGCCATGGAGCGCGATCTGGTGGAGGAGACCGGCATCCGCTCGCTCAAGATCCGCCACAACAACGTGCTCGGCTACTATATCGAGGTCACGGCGGGCAATGCCCATCTGCTCACCGGCACGGAGGCGGCCAAGGCGCGCTTCATCCACCGCCAGACCATGGCCAACGCCATGCGCTTCACGACGACGGAGCTGGCGGAGCTGGAAAGCAAGATCGCCAACGCCGCCGAGCGGGCGCTCGCCATCGAGCTTTCTGTCTTCGATCGGCTGGTGGGCGAGGCGGTCTCGGCCTCCGAGGCCATCCGCGCCGCTGCCGCCGCGCTCGCCGTGCTGGACGTTTCCTCGGCGCTGGCGGTTCTGGCCGAAAGCGAAGCCTACTGCCGCCCGGTGGTGGACGACAGCCTGGACTTCTCCATCCGGGGCGGGCGCCACCCGGTGGTGGAGCAGGCGCTGCGCCGCCAGCTCGGCGAGCCCTTCGTCGCCAACGATTGCGACCTCTCGCCGAAAGAGGGCGAGAAGACCGGCGCCATCTGGCTTCTCACCGGTCCGAATATGGGCGGCAAGTCCACCTTTCTTCGCCAGAACGCGCTGATTGCGATCCTCGCGCAGATGGGTTCGTTCGTACCGGCAGAAAAGGCGCGCATCGGCGTGATCGATCGGCTGTTCTCGCGCGTCGGCGCCTCTGACGACCTGGCGCGCGGCCGCTCCACCTTCATGGTGGAGATGGTGGAGACGGCGGCCATCCTCAATCAGGCAGGCGAACGCTCGCTCGTCATCCTCGACGAGATCGGCCGGGGAACGGCCACCTTCGACGGGCTTTCCATCGCCTGGGCGGCGGTGGAGTATCTGCACGAGAAGAACCGCTGCCGTGCGCTGTTCGCCACCCATTTCCACGAGTTGACGGCGCTCACCGAGAAGCTGCCGCGCCTTGCCAACGTCACGATGCGGGTCAAGGAGTTCGAAGGCGAGGTCATCTTCCTGCACGAGGTGGCGCGCGGGGCGGCCGATCGCTCCTATGGCGTGCAGGTGGCGCGTCTTGCCGGCCTGCCGGCGGCGGTGGTCGAGCGCGCCAGGGAGGTGCTGCACCGGCTGGAGGAGAGCGAGACGGGCGGCAAGGCCGAGAGGCTGGTCGACGATCTGCCGCTTTTCAGCGCGGCCGCGCGCCAGGAGCCGGCCAGAGGCAGGCAGGACGATCGCCTGCGCCAGGCGCTCGACGCGCTCAATCCCGACGAGATGACGCCGCGCGAGGCGCTGGAAGCGCTCTACCGGCTCAAGACGCTCGACGCCGGCGGCTGAGACGGCCATTTTACTGCCACGGCAATCACGCTATAGACACGGGCAAACGGTGGTGCCCGCCATTCGGGCGAACGGATGTTCCACCGGCGGCCCACGGAGAGCGGATGGCGAAGGTCCCCCTCAAACTCGACCAGATCATCGACAGCGCTGCCCTGCAGCAGGCGCTGGAGGCCATCGCCGCCGAGGGCGAGCCGGCATCGCCCGAGACGCGCAACCGCGTCATGAAGCTGCTGAAGGCGCACCTTGCGGAGGGGCGCAAGACCGCCGGAGCCATGCTGGCCGAGGATGGCGGCGGCACCGCCTGCGCGACACGCCTTTCCCACCTCATGGACAGGATCGTTCACGCCCTGCACGATTTCGCCGCTGCCCATGTCTATCCGGCCGAGAACCGTTCGGCGGCCGAGCGCATGGCCATCGTGGCGGTGGGCGGTTATGGCCGCGGCACCCTGGCGCCGGGCTCCGATGTCGATCTGCTCGTCCTGCTTCCCTACAAGCAGACGCCCTGGGGCGAGCAGGTGGCCGAATACATGCTCTATATGCTGTGGGACATGGGGCTGAAGGTGGGCCATGCCACGCGCAATGTGGACGAGTGCATCCGCCATGCGCGCACCGACATCACCATCCGCACCGCGGTGCTTGAAGCCCGATACATCTGCGGCGACCGCGCGCTCTATGACGAGCTTCTGACGCGCTTCGACCGCGAGATCGTCAAGGACACCGGCGCCGAATACATCCAGGCCAAGCTTGCCGAGCGCGATGCCCGCCACGCCAAGGCCGGCGAAAGCCGCTATCTGGTCGAGCC
Source organism: Chelativorans intermedius (assembly GCF_025398255.1). Classification (GTDB taxonomy): domain Bacteria; phylum Pseudomonadota; class Alphaproteobacteria; order Rhizobiales; family Rhizobiaceae; genus Chelativorans; species Chelativorans intermedius. The sequence continues at coordinate 69,489 of NZ_JAODNW010000013.1, forward strand.
CAATGTGAAGGACGGCAAGGGCGGCCTGCGGGATCTCCACACGCTGTTCTGGATCGGCAAGTACTATTACCGCGTGCGCACCTCCGAGGAGCTGGTCGAAAAGGGCGTCTTCACCCGTCGCGAATACCTCCAGTTCCGCAAGGCGGAAGACTTCCTTTGGGCGGTGCGCTGCCACATGCATTTCCTGACCGGCAAGCCGGAGGAGCGGCTGCACTTCGACATCCAGCGCGAGATCGCCGAGCGGCTGGGCTACACCAGCCATCCCGGCCTTTCCGCCGTCGAACGGTTCATGAAGCACTACTTCCTGACCGCCAAGACGGTGGGGGACCTGACCCGCATCTTTTGTGCGGCGCTGGAGGAGGAGCAGGCCAAGCATGTGCCCGGCTTCAACCGCATTTTCCTGACCTTCCAGCGGCGCAAGCGCAAGCTGCCCGGAACCAGCGACTTCATCATCGACAACCACCGCATCAACATCGCCGATGAGGGCGTTTTCGAGCGCGATCCCGTCAACATGCTGCGGCTGTTCTGGTTTGCCGATCGCCACGGGCTGGAATACCACCCCGATGCGCTCAAGCTGCTCACCCGCTCGCTCAGGCTCATCGACCGCAACCTGCGCCGCGACCGAGAGGCCAATCGCCTTTTCATGGATCTTCTGACCTCCAGACGCGACCCGGAGCTCAACATGCGCCGCATGAACGAGGCTGGCGTGCTCGGCAAGCTCATCCCCGATTTCAACAAGATCGTGGCGATGATGCAGTTCTCCATGTACCACCACTACACGGTGGACGAGCACCTGATCCGCTGCCTCGGCGTGCTGGCGGAGATCGAGCGCGGGGAGGGGGAGAAGACCCATCCGCTCGCCCATGCGCTGATGCCGTCGCTCAAGCCCTGGCGCGCCGTGCTTTATACGACGCTGCTGTTCCATGACATCGCCAAGGGCCGGCCGGAGGATCACTCCGTCGCCGGCGCCCGCATCGCCCGGCGCCTGTGCCCGCACATGGGTTTCGACAAGGCCGAGACGGAGACGATCGCCTGGCTGATCGAGCATCATCTCACCATGTCGATGACGGCGCAGATGCGGGACCTGAACGACCGCAAGACCATTCAGGATTTTGCCGACATCGTGCAATCGGTGGAGCGGCTGAAGCTCCTGCTCGTCATCACGGTCTGCGACATTCGCGGCGTCGGCCCGGGTGTGTGGAACGGCTGGAAGGGGCAGCTCCTGCGCACGCTCTATTACGAGACGGAGCTGCTGCTCACCGGCGGTTTCTCGGAGGCATCGCGCGCTTCCAGGGCGGAGGCGGCGCGCGCCCGGCTTGCCGAGGGGCTGCGCGAGGCCGGCTGGGAGGAGGCGGAGATCCGCCACTATGCGGCGCTGCACTACGAAAACTATCTCCTGGCCGTCGACGAGGAGGACAAGCTGCGCCACACGGAGTTCATCCGCGATGCAGACCGGCAGTCGCGGGCGCTGTCCACGATGGTCAAGCCGCACAGCTTCGAGGCGGTGACCGAGATCACGGTGCTGGCGCCCGACCATCCCCGGCTTCTCTCCGTCATCGCCGGCGCCTGTGCCGCGGCGGGCGCCAACATCGTCGATGCGCAGGTCTTCACCACCACCGACGGGCGGGCGCTCGACACCATCCTCATCGGCCGCGAGTTCGAGTTCGACGAGGATGAGCGCCGCCGCGCCCAGCGGGTGGGGCGCCTCATCGAGGATGTGCTGTCGGGCCGCGACTATCTGCCCGACGTTCTGGAAAAGCGTGCCAAGCCGCGCCGCGGGGCGAAAGCGTTCCGCATCGAGCCGCGCGCGGAGGTGCGCAACACGCTTTCCAACCGCTTCTCGGTGGTCGAGGTGGAGTGCCTCGACCGCCCCGGCCTCCTGTCGGAGGTGACGGGGGCGCTTTCCGACCTGTCGCTCGACATCGCCTCGGCCCACATCACGACCTTCGGCGAGAAGGTGATCGACACCTTCTACGTGACCGACCTGACGGGCGCCAAGATCGAGAGCCCCGACCGGCTGGAGGCGATCCGCCGGGAGCTTCTGGAGGTTCTGGAGAAGGGGACGTCGAAACGCGGAAGCCGCTCGCGCGCCAGGCAGGCCGTGGCGTGATGCAAGCGGGGGACGAGCGGTGAGCCTCGTTGCAAAGTTCGCCAGTGTGGGCAGCGCCACCATGGCCAGCCGTGTGCTGGGCTTTGCCCGCGAGGCACTGGTGGCGGCGGCCCTCGGCGCCGGGCCGGTGACGGATGCCTTCTACGCGGCCTTCCGCTTTCCCAATCTCTTCCGCCGGCTGTTTGCCGAGGGGGCCTTCAACACCGCCTTCATTCCGCTTTTCTCCAAGGAGCTGGAAGGCGGCGGCATGGAGGCGGCGAGACGGTTCGGCGAGGACGTCCTGGCCGTTCTCCTGACCGTGCTTCTGGCGCTTTCGGCGCTGGCCATGATCTTCATGCCCTTTCTGGTGGGCACCGTGGTGGCGCCCGGCTTCTCCGACTCGCCGGAGAAGTTCGACCTGACCGTGATCATGACGCGCGTCATGTTCCCCTATCTCCTGTTCATGTCGCTGGTGGCGATGTTGTCCGGCGTCATGAACGCCATGCGCAGGTTCTTCCTGGCCGCGCTGGCGCCGGTGCTGCTCAACGTCATCCTGATCGGCGTTCTGGGCCTGGCGCTGTCCATGGGGCTGTCCCCGCGTCTCACCGGCCTCTGGCTCGCCTGGGGCGTGTTGGCCTCCGGCGTCGGCCAGCTCCTCATTCTCGTCTTCGCCGTCCGCCGCGCCGGCTTTTCGCTGCGCCTGCGCGCCCCGCGGCTCACGCCCGCGGTGCGCCGTCTCATGGTTCTCATGGTGCCGGCCCTGGTGACGGGCGGCATCATGCAGGTCAACCTGCTCATCGGGCAGATCATTGCCTCCGCCCAGGACAAGGCCATCGCCCTGTTGAATTTCGCCGATCGCATCAACCAGCTTCCCCTGGGCGTCATCGGTGTCGCGATCGGCGTTGTGCTCCTGCCGGAGCTCGCGCGCGCGCTGAAGGCCGGCGATCTTGCCGAGGCCCGCCACCTGCAGAACCGTTCGCTTGAATTCGCCCTTGGGCTCACCGTGCCGGCGGCGGTGGGGCTGATGGTGATGCCCGCGCCCATCGTGTCCCTGCTCTATGAGCGCGGCGCCTTCACCGCCCTCGACACGCAGATGACCGCGGCGGCGCTTGCCGCCTTCGCCTCCGGTCTGCCCGCCTATGTGCTTGTCAAGGTCTTCCAGCCCAGCTTCTTCGCCCGCGAGGACATGCGCACGCCCATGTGGTTCTCGCTCGTCACCGTCGTCGTCAATGTCGTCCTGAGCCTCGCCCTTTTCCCCGTCTTGGGCCATGTGGCCATCGCATTCGCCACCGCGCTGTCCTCATGGGTCAATGTCGTGCTGCTGGCAGCCACGCTGTGGCGGCGCAACCACTTCCGCCCTTCCGCCGTCACCATACGCCGCGTTGCCATGGTGCTTCTTTCCAGCCTCGCGATGGGAGCGGTGGCCTATGGGCTCGACCAGGCCCTGGTCGTCCCGCTGGAAGGCGGGGGCCTGCCCGCGCGCGCTGCTGCGGTCCTGCTCGTCATCGCGGTGGCGGCGGTCGTCTATTTCCTTCTTGCGGTGCTGACCGGCGCCGTCGACCGGACGGAGCTGAAGCGGGCGATTGCGCGTCGCAGGGCTTGATTGCGTGCGCCGCCTCGTCCATAAGCCCCACGCGCGCGCCAGCGCCATTCGCATTTTTTGGAATCTCCCATGAGCGGGTTCACGGATGAGTGAGTTCAGGCAACTCGTCTTCTCCGGGGTGCAGCCGACCGGCAACCTCCACCTCGGCAACTATCTCGGCGCCCTGCAGAAGTTCGTCGCGCTGCAGGACGTCTATGAGTGCATCTACTGCGTGGTGGACATGCATTCGCTGACCGCCACGCTGGTCCATGACGACCTTGCCGACCAGACGCGGGCGATTGCCGCGGCCTATCTCGCCAGCGGGCTGGACCCGAAGCGCAACATCATCTTCAACCAGGCGCGTGTGCCCCAGCACGCGGAGCTTGCCTGGATCTTCAACTGCGTCGCCCGCATCGGCTGGATGAACCGGATGACGCAGTTCAAGGACAAGGCAGGCAAGGACCGCGAGAACGCCTCGCTCGGCCTGCTCGCCTATCCCAGCCTCATGGCCGCCGACATCCTGCTCTACCGCGCCACCCATGTGCCGGTGGGCGAGGATCAGAAGCAGCATCTGGAGCTGACGCGCGACATCGCCCAGAAGTTCAACAACGACTTCTCCGAGCGCATCGCCGCCCTGGGCTATGGCGTGGAGATGAAGGTGGGCGAGGAGCGCGTCAACGGCTTCTTCCCGCTCACCGAGCCGCTGATCGAGGGGCCGGCCACACGCGTGATGAGCCTGCGCGACGGCACCAAGAAGATGTCGAAATCCGATCCGTCCGATCTTTCGCGCATCAATCTGTCCGACGACGCCGACACCATCGCCAGGAAGATCCGCAAGGCCAAGACCGATCCCGAGCCGCTGCCGGGCGACCTTGAGGGGCTGGCCGGCCGCCCCGAGGCGGAGAACCTGATCGGCATCTATGCCGCGCTTGCCGGTGTGGCGCGCGAGCAGGTGGTCGCGGAGTTCGGCGGGCGCCAGTTCTCCGAGTTCAAGCCGGCGCTTGCCGAGCTGGCGGTGGAGAAGCTGGCGCCGATCAACGCCGAGATGCGCCGCATCAGCGCCGATCCGGCCTATGTGGACAGCGTCCTGCGCGATGGCGGAGAACGTGCCGGCGCCCTTGCCGAAGCGACGATGAAGAAGGTGCACGAGATCGTCGGCCTGCTGACCGATTAGCCGCCGCAACCACGTGCCGCTTGCCGCGTGCCTTCGCGAATGGCAGATTGCGCGAAGGGCGGGCAGGCGCCGCCCGTGCAAGAGAAGGGGCATGCATGGTCTCCAAACGCCTGAGCCGCGAAGCCGGCCACAAGCGCAAGTTTCTTGCCATCGTCGACGGCACGCCGGAGTGTGAGCGCGCCGTCGCCTATGCCGCCCGCCGGGCCCACGCCACCAAGGGGTCGCTCGTCCTGCTCTTCGTCGTCGAGCCTGGCGACTTCCAGCACTGGCTGGGCGTGGAGCAGATCATGCGCGAGGAGGCGATGGATGCAGCCAATGCCGCGCTCAACGCCCATGCCACGAAAATCCGCGAGAGCATCGGCATCGAGCCGGAGCTTGTGATTCGGGAAGGCAAGCCGGCGGAGGAGATTCACAAGCTGATCGAGGAAGACCAGGACATTGCCATCCTCGTGCTGGCCGCCGGTAACGCGAAGGAGGGGCCGGGTCCGCTGGTCTCTTCCATCGCCGGCAAGGGAGCCGCCTTTCCCATCCCCGTCACCGTCGTGCCGCACAGCCTGACGGACGAGGAGATCGAAAGCCTGGCGTGAGCGGCCGACCGACCCCATATGCGGCTTGAATCGGGCCGGCGTTCGGCCTATTTTTAGAACAATTCCAAAAAAACGGCTTTACGGAGACCCCGCCGATGTTCATCCAGACGGAAGCGACCCCCAATCCCGCCACCTTGAAGTTTCTGCCGGGCCGGGTGGTGCTCGAAGAGGGCACGGCGGATTTCCGCGAAGCCGAGAGCGCGCGCACCGCTTCGCCGCTGGCGGCCCGGCTTTTCGACGTGCCGGGCGTAACGGGTGTCTTCTTCGGCTACGACTTCATCACCGTCACCAAGGAGGGGGCGGACTGGCAGCACCTGAAGCCTGCCATTCTGGGCACCATCATGGAGCATTTCATGTCCGGTCAGCCGGTCATGGCCTCGCCTGCGGGCGGTGGGGAGAGTGCCCAGGGCGGCGAGTTCTACGATGAGGCGGATGCGGAGATCGTGGCCACCATCAAGGAGCTTCTGGAGACGCGGGTTCGCCCCGCCGTCGCCCAGGATGGTGGCGACATCACCTTCCATGGCTATCAGAACGGCACCGTCTTTCTGAACATGCGTGGCGCCTGCGCCGGCTGTCCTTCCTCCACGGCCACGCTGAAGCACGGCATCCAGAACCTGCTGCACCATTTCATTCCCGAGGTGCAGCACGTCGAGCAGGTGCAGGCGGGATAGCCTGCCCCCATTCGTGCGCGGGGGCGTGGCCCCTGCGCCTCAATGGTTGTCGCGCGGCAGGCCCTTTTCCTGCGCGATGCGGCGGTAGGCGGTGGCCGGCTTCAGCACCATGCCCTGTGCGAGCTGATCCACCATCGCGCGCTGGATTTCCTGCCAGGGCGTCTGATGGTCGGGGATGGCGTAGCCTCCGGCCTCTGCCAGCGCCTTGCGGCGCGCTTCCAGTTCGTCCTCGCTCACCAGCATGTCGGCACGGCCCTTGTCGAGGTCGATGCGGATGCGGTCTCCGGTCCTCAGCAGCGCCAGCCCGCCGCCCACCGCGGCTTCCGGCGAGGCGTTGAGGATGGAAGGCGAGGCGGAAGTGCCCGACTGGCGGCCATCGCCGATGCAGGGCAGCGCGTGAACGCCCCTCTTGATGAGGTAGTCCGGCGGCCGCATGTTGACGACCTCCGCGGCCCCCGGATAGCCGACAGGGCCGGCGCCGCGCATGACCAGGATGCAGTTCTCGTCGATGGCGAGCGCCGGATCGTCGATGCGTTCGTGGTAGTCCTCCGGCCCGTCGAAGACGATGGCACGGCCCTCGAAGGCCATCGGATCGCCCGGATTTTCAAGATAGCGCTGGCGGAATTCCTGCGAGATCACGCTGGTCTTCATGATGGCGCTGTCGAAGAGATTGCCCTTCAGATTGATGAAGCCCGCATTCTCCCTGAGCGGCTCGCCGGCGGCGCGGATGACCCGGGGGTCGCGGTTCTCCGCCTCGCGGCAGTTCTCGCCGATGCTGCGGCCGTTGGCCGTCTTCGCATCGGGGTGTGGCAGAAGCCCGGCCTTCATGAGCTCGGCCACCACCGCCGGCACGCCGCCGGCGCGATGAAAATCCTCGCCCAGATATTCGCCCGCCGGCTGCATGTTGACGAGCAGGGGAACGTGATGGCCGATGCGCTGCCAGTCGTCATTGTCGAGCGGCACGCCGAGATGGCGCGCCACGGCGTTGAGATGGATCGGCGCATTGGTGGAGCCGCCCAGCGCCGAGTTGACGACGATGGCGTTCTCGAAGGCTTCGCGGGTCATGATGTCGGCGGGCTTCAGGTCTTCCTCCACCATGGCGACGATGCGCTGCCCGGTCTCATAGGCCATCTGCCCGCGCTCGCGGTAGGGCGCGGGGATTGCCGCGGCGCCAGGAAGCTGCATGCCGAGCGCCTCCGCCAGCGCGTTCATGGTCGAGGCCGTGCCCATCGTGTTGCAGTAGCCGACGGAAGGGGCGGAAGAGGCGGCCAGTTCCATGAACTCGTCATAGTCGATCTCGCCCGCCGCCAGCCGTTCGCGCGCCTCCCATATGATGGTGCCCGAGCCCACGCGCTTCCCGCGATACCAGCCGTTGAGCATCGGTCCCACGGAAAAGGCGATGGCTGGAATGTTCACCGTGGCCGCGGCCATCAGAAGCGCCGGCGTGGTCTTGTCGCAGCCGATCGTCAGCACCACGCCGTCGAGCGGATAGCCATAGAGCGCTTCCACCAGCGACAGATAGGCAAGGTTGCGATCGAGCGCAGCGGTTGGGCGCTTGCCCGTCTCCTGGATCGGATGGCAGGGAAACTCGAAGGGAATGCCGCCGGCTGCTTCGATGCCGGCGCGCAGGCGCTTGGCAAGCTCCATGTGGTGGCGGTTGCAGGGCGAGAGATCGGAGCCGGTCTGCGCGATGCCGATCAGTGGCTTGCCGGATTGCAGCTCCGCACGTGTCAGCCCGTAGTTGAGGTAGCGTTCGATGTAGAGCGCGGTCATGCCCGGATTGTCCGGGTTGTCGAACCATTGCTGCGAACGAAGCCGGGTCTTGCGGCTGCCTTGAGTCATGTCCAAGCCTCTGTCGGTTGCCGCTCTCACGGATATTGCATCGCAGGGCAGGCGGCAAGGCCGCCGGATGGACAAGGCGGCCCGGCTGCGATAGCCAAGGACAAACGCCAAGCGGAGGGACATGCCATGGCCATGATCATCGAGGGCGAGGAACGCATCGAGGCGCCGGTGGAAGCGGTGTGGAGGGCGCTGAACGACCCGGAAGTGCTGAAGGACTGCATCCCCGGCTGCGAGGAACTGGAGAAGACGTCGGACACCGAGTTCGCCGCCACCGTCTCGCTCAAGGTCGGGCCGATCAAGGCGCGCTTCAAGGGCGCCGTGGAGCTTACCAATCTCAACCCGCCCTATTCCTACACCATCAGCGGGGAGGGCAAGGGCGGCGTGGCCGGCTTCGCCAAGGGGGGAGCCGACGTCTCGCTCAAGGAAGACGGACCGCAGGCCACCATCCTCACCTACCAGGCAAAGGCCGATGTGGGCGGCAAGATGGCGCAACTCGGCAGCCGCCTCATCCAGTCCACGTCCAAGAAGCTGGCCAGCCAGTTCTTTTCCGATTTCAACGCGCGGGTAAGCGGGGCGAACGAGGCGCAGGGCGCCTAAGGCATTTTGCAGCCAGATGAACTATCTGGCGTCGCACAAATGCAGCAAAAACAGATAGATGAACCGGATCAGCGTTTCAATGAAACGATGAACCGGTCCAGGCCGACGCGTCCCCCTCGCGGCCGGGTCCCCTGCCTTACGGTTCGCACCTGCCAGGCGTTCATGCCAGAAACGGGATCGCCTGCTTCCCGGCAGCCGCTTCAGCGGTTGAAGATGAGGTTCGGCACGAACAGCACCGCCTGCGGGATGAAGATCAGCATCAGCGTCACCACTGTGACGGCCAGCAGCAGCGGTGCGGATTCGCGCGTGTATTCGCCAACCGGAACCTTGAGGATGGAGCACACCGCATACATGGCCGCCCCGACCGGCGGCGTGAAGTTGCCGATCGTGGCTGCGACGATGAAGACGATGCCGAAATGCACCGGGTCGCCGCCGAGCTGGCGCACCAGGGGCAGGAAGATCGGCGTGAGCATGATGATGAGCACGGTGGCATCGACGAAGAAGCCCACCACGAGCACGAAGGTCGCCACCAGCACCATCACCCCGGCGAGGTTCTCCGTGACGCCGAGAATCCACCCGGAGACGGTCTCCGGCACGCGTTCCAGAACGATGCCGTAGCTGAAGATCGCCGAAAGGGCGATCAGGAACATCACCGAGCCGACATCGGTCAGGCTCGCTTCGAGTGCTTCAAGGGCGCCTTTCGTCTTCAGCTCGCGATAGACGAACACGCCGATGACGGCGCCGTAGAAAACGGCGAAGGCGCCGATCTCGGACGGGGTGAAAACGCCCATGCGCAGCCCGAACAGAAGAAAAACGGGAAACAGGAGCGCCCATATGCCGCCCCGCAGGGCCAGGGCCCCCTCCTTCAATGTCGGTCGCCTGTCGCGTTCGGGCAGATAGCCGCGCCGCCGTGCCGTCAGCCAGACGGCGAAGGACAGGCCGGCCCACAACAGCAGCGCCGGCACGAAACCGGCGGCGAAGAGCCGCCCGATCGACACCTGTCCGATGGTTCCATAGAGGATCATGCCGATGCCGGGCGGAATGATCGGCGTGAGCACGGCGCCATAGGCGAGGGCGCCGGCGGCAAAGCCGGGCGTGAAGCCGCGCTCGACCATCGGCCGGCCCAGCATGCGCGCCTGCATGGCAGCATCCGCGATCGCAGAGCCGGAAACGCCGCCCATCAGCGCCGAAAGGGCGAGGGAGACCTGCGCCAGCCCGCCCTTGAGCCGGCCGGTGAGCACCGAGGCGAGATCGAGCAGCCGTCCGGTAATGCCCGAGCGGTTCATGATGTTGCCGGCAATGATGAACAGAGGGACGGCGAGCAGTGCGAAGTTCTGCGTCTGCGACACCGTCACCTGCACGGGAATGGTGAACGGAAGCTCCGGGTGCTGAAGGAAGAACAGCGCGCCGGAAATGGCGATGGCGAAGGCCACCGGCATGCCGAGCGCGAGGAGGATGGCGAAGGCGACGACGACGAGCAGCATCGGCTCACTCCGTCCTTCGCGGCGCCAGATAACCATCGGCGCGCAGCGCCCGCGCGAGCTTGAGCAGCGTGGTGAGAAGCAGCAGCAGGCCGCCCACCACGATGCTCATCGTCACCCAGGAATAGCTCACACCGGGAATGCCCTGAAAGCTGCGGGCCCGCGACACCCAGGAAAGCCAGGCGCCGGCGTAGATGACATAGACCAGGAAGACGGCGATGACGGCGAGATTGAAGTAGCCGACGGCGCGCCTCGGCCCGTCTGGCAGCCGCCGCGGGATGACGTCGATGGCAATCAGCGCGTCGTTGCGCCAGGCGATGTCGGCGCACAGGAAGCAGCCCCATGCGAAGAAGCAGGTGGCCAGATCGATGGTCCAGTTGAGCGGATGGTGCATCATGCGCGCCACGCCGCCCGTGAAGATCAGCACCACCATCAGCACGAGAAACGTACCGGCGAGGACCGCTTCCAGCCTCAGCATGAATCGATGGATTCGAGGCATCGGACTGGTCCTCGCCGGTTCGCCCCCGCCCAACCCGTTCGGCCTATTTGCCGATTTCCGCATGGACCTTGTTCTTGGCATCGAGAATGCCGAGCACCTCATAGGCCTTCTCGCCGGCGGCGCGGAAGGCATCCATGTCGACATCCTCGATCACCGTCATGCCCTGTTCGACGAGGGTCGCCTTGGCCTCTTCCGTGGCCTGGCGGATGACCTCGGAGGTCTCCTGGCCGGCAGCCCGGCATTCCTCCACCAGCGCCGTCTGGTAGTCCTGCGGAAGGTTGTCGAACCATTGCGAGGAGACCACCTGGAAGTTCACCAGCAGAATATGCGCGGTCTCGTTGGCGTAGTCCAACACCTCGTTGAGGTTTGCGGCGGTGATGTTGGGATAGACGAGCTCGGCGCCGTCCACCGCCCGCTGCTGCAGGCCGGGATAGATGTCGGTGAAGTTCATCGCCGTCGGCTCCGCCCCCAGCGCGCGGATGGACTCCTGCCAGATCGGTGCCGGCGGGGTGCGGATGCGCAGGCCCGCGAGATCCTCCGGCGTGCGGATCGGCTTGTTGGTGAAGAAGTGGCGGAAGCCCTGCACCCAATCGAAGCACACCACCTTCAGCCCGTGCTGCTCGGCAAGCTCGGTCTGCCATCCCTGCATTGTGGGCGAATCGGCCAGGGCGTAGGCTTCCTCGATGGTCGAGACGAAATAGGGTCCGTTGACCACCGCGATGCCGGGCACGTAGTTGCCGAGCCGCGCCGCATCCGTGTTCTGGCCGATATTGGCGCCCTGGCGGATCTGCTCGATGATGTCCTCCTCGACGCCGAGCTGGGCGCTGTGGAAGACCTCGATCTGCAGATTGCCGTTGGTGCGCTCGGCCACCCGCTCGGCCCATTTCAGAAAGCCTTCGTGGAAAGGCTCGCTGGGCCCCAGAACGTGGTTGAAGCGCAGCGTGTATTCCTGCGCCAGCACCGAGGTGCCGGCCAGAAGGCTTGCGGCCAATGCCGCCGCGGCGAGCTTCATTCCCTTCATCTTCTCCTCCTCTCGTTTGCGCGCCTGTTGGCGGGCGTTATCCGCCATCCTCCCCGAATGGCGGCTTGATCCCGAATCGTGCCGCAAGGGCGCGAAAGGCCGTCTGCGTGGCGGGGTCGATGGGTATGCCCGCCGTCGCGCGCCTGTCGGCCTCGGCCCATTCCCTGTCGCCCGGTGCCATCACGGCCTCGCCCGGGCGTGCCGGCGCGCGCCGCAATGCATCGAGATAGCGCTCCATTCCCGCGCGGAAGGCGGCTTCGTCGAGAAAGGCCGACGGTTTCAGCGCCATCACGAAAGCGCCGAGCTTGCGCGGCGTGGAGAAATCCGGCCCCGCCATCGGCGCGATGTCGAAGCTGAGCTTCATGCCCGAGAGCACGGCGCTCAGGATCTCGACGAGGCCGGCAAGTCCCGCGCCCTTGAAGCCGAAGGCGCCGCCGAGGGGCGCGAGCATCTCCGCCTCGTGCGGGTCACGCGTGTCAAAGCCACTGGCGTCGGAGGCCACAGCCGGCGGCAGAGGCTCGCCCAGGCTCTTGTAGAGCTGGATGCGGTTGTAGGGGATGGCGCTCGTTGCCATGTCAAGCAGCCATGGCCGCCCCTGCGGCACCGGCACGGCGCAGGCGATGGGGTTGGTGCCGTGAAAACGCACGGCACCCCCGTGCAGCCGCACAAAACTGTCGGAATTGCAGACGGCAAGGCCGATCATGCCGGCCTCCGCGGCCCGCAGCGCGAAGGCGCCGGCCGGGCCGAAATGCGAGCTGTTGCGGATGGCGACCGCGCCGATGCCGAAACGCCCGCAAAGTTCCATGGCATGCCGCATGGCCTCGAATGTGGCCAGCGCACCGTGGCCGTCATCGGCATCGAGGGCCGCAACGGCACCGAAGCCGGAAACGATGCGCACCGAGGGGCGGGGATTGACGCGCCCGCCCTCCAGCGCCCGCACATAATGGTCAAGCAGCCGCACGCCGTGGCTGTCGATGCCGAGGCACGAGCCGTGCATCATCGCGTCGGTGGCCGCGCGCGCCGTCGCGGCGTCGGCGCCCGCCGCGCCAAGCACGGCAAGGCAGAAGGCCCCAAGCCGTTGCGCCGCCACACGGCGGTCGGTTGCGGGCGTTGCGGGCGCGGCAGCCATCACAGCGTCTGTCCCCCGTCGACGACGAGCACCGTTCCGGTGGTGAAGGCCGACTCGTCGCTTGCCAGATAGAGCGCGCCAGCCGCCATCTCCTCCACCGTGCCCAGCCGGCCCATGGGCTGGCGCTGGACGAACTGGCGGCGGGTGGCCTCCGGGTCGCCGCTCGCCTGGATGCGGGATTCCAGCGAGGGAGAGTGGGTGGTGCCGGGGCACAGCGCATTGCAGCGCACGCCGCTGTGGATCACGTCGCGCGCCACCGCCTTGGTAAGGCCGATCACGGCGGCCTTGCTGGCGCCGTAGGCCGCGCGGCTCGGCACGCCGGTGATGCTGGAGGCGACCGAGGCAACATTGACGATGGAGCCTGAACCGCGCTCGATCATCCCCGGCAGGACGGCGCGGATGGTGTGGAACATCGAGGTGACGTTCTGGTCGAGGCTTCTCGCCCATTCTTCTTCGCTGGTTTCCAGGATCGTGCCGTTGTGCACCCAGCCGGCACAGTTGAAGAGGATGTCGACGCGCCCGGCAGCGGCGACGACGTCGCGCACCGCCGCCCCATCGGTCACGTCAAGGCCGACGGGCTCTATGGCAGGCTGCAGGCGGGGAAGGTCTTCCATCTTGGCGCGGGTACGGCTGGCTGCAATCACGCTCGCGCCCTCCTCGGCAAAGGCAAGCGCCACCGCGCGGCCGATGCCTTGCCCGGCTCCCGTCACGAAGGCGCGTTTGCCCTGCAGGCGCTTTCCCATGGGCTCCTCCTCCCGGCGCGCTTTGTGTCTTCTGTCTACACTAGACTGTATAATGCGTACACTAGACAAAACTGCCGGTGCTTGGCAAGCTCGATTTCGTCATGAGCGGGAACACCGCCGCGCGGATTGCCTTGGCACCGGCCGGGCCGCTAAAGTCGTCGCCGCGGCGGAGGGAGCGAGGATCGCGTGGAAGGCGGGAAGCGGCAGGGCGAAAAGGCTGGCAGGCGGGACCTGCGCATCGGTTCCTCGCCCCGGCTCTATCACCGCGTTTTCGAGATTCTGTCGGCGCAGATCCGGCAGGGTGTGCTGGCGCCGCCGGCCACGCTCACGGAGACGGCGGTCGCCGCGCGTTTCGGCGTCAGCAGGGCCCCCGCCCGCCGCGCCCTGGCCGAGCTCGCCGAGGCAGGGCTGCTCACCCGTTCGGCCTCGCGCGGCTATGTGGTGGCGGGCGGCGGGTCGCATCAGCCCGCGCGACCCTCGCAACAGCCACCGCCTGCCGGTACAACCCTTGAGGACGTGCCCAAGCTGGTTTCGCTGCCAAGCTGGGAGCGGATCTATGGCGAGGTGGAAAGCGAGATCATCGCCCGGATCTCCTTTGCCACCTGGCGTGTGAACGAGGCCGAGCTTGCCCGTCACTACCGCGTCAGCCGCACTGTTGCCCGCGATGTGCTGGCCCGCCTGCAGCAGCGCGGTCTCGTGCGCAAGGATGATCGCGCGCGCTGGTATGCGCCTGCCCTGACGGCGGACCATGTGGGAGAGCTCTACGAACTGCGCTGGATCCTGGAGCCCGTGGCGCTCGCCAAGGCCGCGCCCAACCTGCCCCGCGATCTGCTCCAGCGGTGCCGGCAGGCGCTGGAGGCGGCCATGGCCGCGCCGGAGGTGAGCGGCGCCACGCTGGACCGGCTGGAGCACGACCTGCATGTCGCCCTTCTGGCGCGCTGCGAGAACCACACGCTCATGCAGGCCATCACGCAGCCCCAGTCGCTGCTCATCGCCCACCGGTTCCTGTACCGATGGACGGCGCGCCTGTTCAGGACGGAGCCCTTCCTGCCCGAGCATCTGGAGGTGGTCGATGCGCTGCTGGCTGGCCAGGCCGCTGCGGCCGCGACGGCGCTGCAACGCCATCTGCAGGTTTCCCGCGACCGCGCGATTGCGCGCATCGACGTCATCGCCAGAGGCACGCAACCCGACCCGCTCAGCTATCTGGAGCGGATGGGCTGAAGCGGTGGCCCGCTGGCGGCTACTCGAAGACGATGGACGGCGCGGGCTCGGCCTTGCGGGCCTTCATCTCCGCCAGCACCTTCTCCGCAATGGCGCGATAGGTTCGGGCCTGCGCGCCGTCCGGGTCGGAGACGACCACCGGCGTGCCGGCGTCGGAGGTTTCGCGCACATCCATGGTCAGCGGCACCTCGCCAAGGAAGGGCACGCCCAGCCGCTCCGCCTCCGCCTTCGCGCCGCCATTGCCGAAGATGTCGTAGCGCTTGCCCGTGTCGGGCGCCAGGAAGTAGCTCATGTTCTCGACGATGCCCAGCACGGGCACCTCGACGCGGCGGAACATGTTGAGCCCCCTGCGGGCGTCGATAAGGGCGAGATCCTGCGGTGTGGAGACGATGACGGCACCGGCAAGCGGCACCTGCTGGGCCATGGTGAGCTGGGCGTCGCCGGTGCCCGGCGGCATGTCCACCACCAGAATGTCGAGCGCCGGCCATGCCACGTCGCGCAGCATCTGGCGCAGCGCCGACATGACCATCGGCCCGCGCCAGATCATCGGGGTCTCCTCCTCGACGAGAAAGCCGATGGACATGACAGGCACGCCGTACGCCTCAAGGGGCTTCAGCGTCTTGCCGTCCGCCGTTTCCGGCTTGCCCCTGAGCCCCAGGAGACGGGGCATGGAGGGCCCGTAGATGTCGGCGTCGAGGATGCCGACCCTGAGCCCGAGCGCCTTGAGGCCCAGCGCAAGGTTGACGGCGGTGGTGGACTTGCCCACGCCGCCCTTGCCGCTGGCCACGGCGATGATGGCCTCGATGCCCGGCACGCCGGCTTTCGCCGGCGGCCCGCCCTGCGGTGCCGGCCTGCGGCCGGCAGGCTGCGGCTGAGGGCGCGGTGGGGGCGGGGCAGCGCCCATTCCCCCGCCCTGCCGTTCCGCCGTCAGCGCCACCATGGCATCCCTGACGCCGGGGATGGATTTCACCGCGCGCTCCGCCGCAAGCCGCAACGGTTCGAGCTCCCTTGCCCGCTCGGCCGGCACGGTGATCGAGAAGAACACCTTGCCGTCGGCGATGAAGATCTCCGAAACGAGGCCAAGCGAAACGATGTCGCCTTCCAGATCCGGCCCCTTGATGGTGCTGAGCCTGTCGATGACGGTTTGGCGGGTGACTGCGCTCATTGCGGCTCGCTCATTGTTCGCATTCCCCTGCCAGATAGTCATGTTCGGGGCAAATACCAAGCGCCGGGCGGCGCATGTCAGGCGGTCACGGGGTTGCGGCTGTCGGCAAGGATGCGCCCGCCGATCGCCACGAAACAGACCCCCGCCGCCCGCTCCACCCGATGCCGCGCGTCGGCAAAGCGCCTGAGGACAAGCTGCGAGGACATGAAGAGGCTGACGAGCGAGTACCAGACGAAGGCGCTCGCCACGACGAGCCCCACCATGGCCGCCAGCACCCAGGCCGGCGTCTCGCCCGTCACCGAGGCGGCGAAGATGCTGGCGAAAAGTACGATGGCCTTAGGGTTCGTCAGGGTGACGAGAAATCCGAAGATGAACGGGTTGTTCATTCGGCTTGCCTCGGCGTGGCTTGCCGCCAGCTGCTCCGGCCTGGCAAACACCAGTCGGATGCCGAGATAGATGAGATAACATCCGCCGAGAACGCGGATCGCCCAGGCGAGCCACTGAAACTCCATGAGGAGGGCGGAAAGCCCGAGCAGGCTCAGGGTCGCATAGAGGCCGAGGCACAGCGAGACGCCGAGCGTCGTCTTCAATCCCGAAAGCGTGCCGCCGGTCATGGACGCGCGCACCACGGCCACGAAGTCCGGCCCCGGCAGGATGAGGGCGGGAATGAAGATGGCGAAGACGCCAATCAAGGTCAGCATCGCTTTCCCCTCCATCGCACACGCTTCGTGTGCGCAATCAGGAAAGCACGGCGACCGATGGCGATGCAATGATGTAGGCTGGTACAAAAACGCGGTGGACATTGGGCCATGATCGACAAGCTGGAGTTCTTCATCGCGCTCGCAAGGGAGCGGCATTTCGGCCGGGCCGCGGAGGAGCTGGGCATCACCCAGCCCACGCTTTCGGCCGCCATCAAGCAGCTGGAGGATCAACTGGGCGTGATGCTGGTGCAGCGCGGCTCGCGCTTCCAGGGGCTGACGGCGGAGGGCCAGCGGGTGCTCGAATGGGCGCGGCGCATCGTCGGGGACGCGCGCACCATGCGCGAGGAGATGCGCGCCGCGCGCCGCGGTCTGGCCGGCCGCGTGCGCATCGCCGCCATTCCCACCGCGCTCGCCATGGTGCCGGAACTGACGACGCCGTTCCGCGAGAAGCACCCGGACGTGACCTTCTCGGTCGTCTCCTGCACCTCGCTCGAAGTGCTGGCGTTGTTGGAGAATTTCGAGATCGACATTGGCATCACCTATCTCGACAACGAACCCCTGGGGCGCGTCGCCACCGTGCCGCTCTACGCCGAGCGCTACCAGCTCATCACCGCGGCCGGAAACCGCTTTTCCGACCGCAGGCAGGTGACCTGGGCGGAGGTGGCGGAACTGCCGCTGTGCCTGCTCACGCCGGACATGCAGAACCGCCGCATCATCAACCGGCATCTGGAGGAGGCCGGCGCACGCGCCCATCCGACGCTGGAATCCAACTCCATGATCCTGCTCTTCTCCCACATCCGCACCGGCAAATGGGCCTCGATCATGCCGCTCAACCTGGCCGAGGTGCTGGGCTTTTCCGAGCCGATACGCGCCATTCCGATCGTCGAGCCGGATGCCAGCCACAGCGTCGGCGTCGTGGCCGTGGAGCGGGAGCCGCACACGCCCATGGTCTCGGCGCTGCTCTATCAGGCGCGGCTTGTCGCGGAGGCGCTGGCGCGCGCATGATAGAAATTTTCTATCGTCCAACGAATATGCTATATTGATCCGTGGTTTGGAAACCGTTTTTCCTCCACTGTGACGTGCATCAGGGAGGGCGCTGCTCATGCAGCAGGCAAGTACCGAGATGGTTTCCGCCGTGGCGCCGATCATCGAGCGGTGGAAACACGAGGAAGGCCCGCTTCTGCCGATCCTGAACGGCATTCTGCGGGAGTTCGGCTATGTGCCGCGCGAGGTTCTGCCCGCCATCGCCGAAGCGCTGAACCTGACGCGCGCCGAGGTCTATGGCGTCGTCTCTTTCTATCACGACTATCGCCAGAACCCGCCGGGCCGGCATGTGCTGAAGCTGTGCCGCGCCGAGGCCTGCCAGGCGACGGGCGGCGAGGCGGTGGCCGAGAAACTGCAGAAGCTGCTCGGTGTGAGGTTCGGCGAGACGGCGGCGGACGGCTCTGTGACGCTGGAGCCCGTCTATTGCCTGGGGCTCTGCGCCTGCGCCCCCTCCGCAATGCTCGACGGCGAGCTGATCGGCCGGCTCGACGAGGAAAGGGCCGAGGAAATCGCTCGGGAGGTGCGGGCATGACGGTGACGATCTACATCCCCCGCGATTCCGGCGCGCTGGCGCTCGGCGCGGACAGGGTCGCCCGCGCCATCGGGGAGGAGGCGCAGGCGCGCGGCCGGCAGGTGCGCATCGTGCGCAACGGCTCGCGCGGGCTGTACTGGCTGGAGCCCATGGTGGAGGTGGAGACCGAGAAAGGGCGCCTGGCCTATGGGCCGGTGAAGCCATCGGATGTCCCATCCCTCTTCGACGGCGATTTCCTTTCGGGAGGCGCGCACCCGCTCTTTCTCGGAAGGCCGGAGGAAATCCCCTTCCTCAAGCGCCAGACGCGGCTCACCTTCGCGCGCTGCGGCATCACCGATCCGGTTTCGCTCAGCGACTACGAGGCGCATGAAGGGCTGAAGGGCCTCAGAAACGCCCTGTCGATGACGCCGCAGGAGATCATCGGGGAAGTGACGGAGTCGGGCCTGCGGGGGCGCGGCGGCGCGGGCTTTCCCACGGGCATCAAGTGGAAGACGGTGCAAGACCAGCCGCCGGGGCAGAAATACATCGTCTGCAATGCCGACGAGGGCGACTCCGGCACGTTCTCCGACCGCATGATCATGGAGGGCGACCCCTTCGTCCTCATCGAGGGGATGGTCATCGCCGGCATCGCGGTCGGCGCCACCCGGGGCTACATCTATCTGCGCTCGGAATATCCCGTCACCCACCGCATCCTCGAAGAGGCGATCGCGGCGGCCCGGCAGGCGGGCGTTCTGGGCGGCAGCGTTCTCGGCTCGCAATACGCCTTCGACATCGAAGTGCGCGTCGGCGCCGGCGCCTATGTATGCGGCGAGGAGACCGCGCTTCTCGACAGCCTCCAAGGCAAGCGCGGGCAGGTGCGCGCCAAGCCGCCGCTTCCCGCCATCGAGGGCCTCTTCGGCAGGCCCACCGTCGTCAACAACGTGATTTCGCTCGCCACCGTTCCCGTCATCCTGGACAGGGGCGGCGCCTTCTACCGCGATTTCGGCATGGGCCGCTCGCGCGGCACCATTCCCATCCAGCTGGCCGGCAATGTGAAGCGCGGCGGCCTGTTCGAGGCGGCCTTCGGCCTCACACTCGGCGAGCTCGTGGAGGATATCGGCGGCGGCACCGCCAGCGGCCGTCCGGTGCGGGCGGTACAGGTGGGCGGGCCGCTTGGCGCCTATTTCCCGCCGGCCCTGTTCGACACGCCCTTCGACTACGAAGCATTCGCCGAGAAGGACGGGCTCATCGGCCATGCCGGCATCGTCGTCTTCGACGATACGGTGGACATGCTGAAACAGGCGCGGTTTGCGATGGAGTTCTGTGCGGTCGAAAGCTGCGGCAAGTGCACGCCCTGCCGGGTAGGCTCGACACGCGGCGTCGAGGTGCTCGATAGGCTGAAGAACAACATCGAGCCCGAGCGCCAGATCGAGATCGTCACCGATCTCTGCAACACCATGAAGTTCGGCTCGCTCTGCGCGCTGGGGGGCTTCACGCCCTATCCGGTCCTCAGCGCGCTCAGGCATTTCCCGGAAGATTTCCGTCCGCACCCCGTGCGGGAGGCAGCGGAGTAGGAGAAACCCATGTCATTCGTCAAGGAGATCGACTACGGCACCCCGGCCGCCAGGTCGGACAAGACGGTCACCCTCACCATCGACGGGCGCGAGATCACGGTGCCCGAGGGCACGTCCGTGATGCGTGCGGCGCGTGAAGCCGGCATCGAGGTGCCGAAGCTCTGCGCCAACGACATGGTGAAGGCCTTCGGCTCCTGCCGGCTTTGCCTGGTGGAGATCGAGGGGCGTGGCGGCACGCCGGCCTCCTGCACCACGCCAGCGGCCGACGGCATGAAGGTGTCCACAGGGACCGAGCGCCTGCAGACCATCCGCCGCGGCGTGATGGAGCTCTACATGTCCGACCATCCCGAGGACTGCCCGGCCTGTGCCGCCGGCGACTGCGAGATGGCACGCATGGCAAGGACGGTCGGCCTGAAGGAGGTTCGCTACGGCCGCGAAGGCGAGAACCACATCTGGCCGGCCCGCGAAGGAAAGGCCAATCCGCATTTTGTGGAGATGGACCTCTCCAACCCCTACTTCGCCTACGATCCCTCGCAGTGCATCGTCTGCTCGCTGTGCGTGCGCGCCTGCGAGGAGAGCCAGGGCACCTTCGCGCTCACCGTCGAAGGCCGCGGCTTCGAAAGCCGCATCGCCGCCGGCATGCACGAGCCGTTCCTGGAGTCGGAATGCGTGTCCTGCGGCGCCTGCGTGCAGGCGTGTCCCACCGGCGCGCTGCGCGAGAAATCGGTGATCGAGAAGGGGATGCCGGAGTGGTCGGCCGTCACCACCTGCGCCTATTGCGGCGTCGGCTGTTCCTTCATCGCCGAGATGAAGGGCGAGGATGTGGTGCGCATGGTGCCCTACAAGGCAGGCAAGGCCAATCGCGGCCATTCCTGCGTGAAGGGCCGCTTCGCCTATGGCTATGCCATCCACAAGGACCGCATCCTGCGCCCCATGGTGCGCGAGAAGATCACCGATCCGTGGCGCGAGGTCACATGGGAGGAGGCGTTCCGGCACGTGGCGAACGAGTTCCGCCGCATCCAGTACCAGTATGGCAGGAGTGCCGTCGGCGGCATCACCTCCTCGCGCTGCACCAACGAGGAGACCTATCTCGTCCAGAAGCTGGTGCGCCAGGGTTTTCGCAACAACAATGTGGACACCTGCGCGCGCGTCTGCCATTCGCCCACCGGCTATGGGCTGAAGACCACTTTCGGCACCTCGGCGGGCACGCAGGATTTCGATTCGGTCGAGCAGGCGGACGTGGTGATGGTGATCGGCGCCAACCCCACCGACGGCCATCCGGTTTTCGCCTCGCGTCTCAAGAAGCGGCTGCGCCAGGGTGCGAAGCTCATCGTTCTCGACCCGCGGCGCATCGACCTCGTGCGCTCGCCGCATGTGGAAGCGGCCTTCCATCTGCCCCTGAAGCCGGGCACGAACGCCGCTGTTCTCAACGCGCTCGCCCATGTCATCGTTTCGGAGGGGCTGTTCGACGAAGCCTTCATCCGCGAGCGCTGCGACTGGGACGAGTTCCAGGACTGGGCGCAGTTCGTGCTGGAGCCCGAGAACAGCCCCGAGGCGGTCGAACAGGTCTCCGGCGTGCCGGCCGAGACCATCCGCGGGGCGGCCCGGCTCTACGCCACCGGCGGCAATGCCGCGATCTACTACGGCCTTGGCGTCACCGAGCACAGCCAGGGCTCCACCACGGTGATGGCCATCGCCAACCTTGCCATGGCCACGGGCAACATCGGCCGCCCCGGCGTCGGCGTGAACCCGCTCAGGGGCCAGAACAATGTCCAGGGCTCCTGCGACATGGGCTCTTTCCCGCATGAGCTGCCGGGCTACCGCCACATCTCCGAGGATGCCACGCGCGCCATCTACGAGGCGCTGTGGGGCGTCAAGCTCGACGACGAGCCGGGCCTGCGCATTCCCAATATGCTGGATGCGGCGCTGGAAGGCTCCTTCAAGGGGCTCTACATCCAGGGCGAGGACATTTTGCAGTCCGACCCCAACACCCGTCACGTGGCCGACGGCCTTGCGGCCATGGAGTGTGTGGTCGTGCACGACCTCTTCCTCAACGAGACGGCCAACTATGCCCACGTCTTCCTGCCCGGTTCCACCTTCCTGGAGAAGGACGGCACATTCACCAATGCCGAGCGGCGCATCAACCGCGTGCGCAAGGTGATGGAGCCGAAGAACGGCTATGCCGACTGGGAAGTGACCCAGAAGCTCGCCCAGTCGCTGGGCCTTGACTGGAACTATGCCCACCCCAGCGAGATCATGGCCGAGATCGCCGCCACAACGCCGAGCTTCGCCGGGGTCAGCTATGAGCTTCTGGACCGCGAGGGCTCCGTGCAATGGCCGTGCAACGAGAAGGCGCCGACAGGCACGCCCGTCATGCATGTGGGCGGCTTCGTACGCGGCAAGGGCAAGTTCATCCGCACTGCCTATGTGGCCACGGACGAGAAGACAGGCCCGCGCTTCCCGCTGCTTCTCACCACCGGCCGCGTCCTCTCGCAGTACAATGTCGGCGCACAGACGCGGCGCACGGCAAATGTCGTCTGGCACGAGGAGGACCGGCTGGAGATCCACCCCTTCGACGCCGAGAATCGTGGCATTCGCGATGGCGACTGGGTGAAGCTTGCAAGCCGCGCCGGCGAGACAACCTTGCGCGCGAAGATCACCGAGCGCGTGGCGCCCGGCGTCGTCTATACCACCTTCCACCACCCGGCGACCCAGGCCAACGTGGTCACCACCGAATATTCCGACTGGGCCACCAATTGCCCGGAATACAAGGTTACGGCGGTGCAGGTGACGCCCTCCAACGGGCCGACCGAGTGGCAGGAGGATTACGAGGCGCTGTCGCGCAGGAGCCGCCGCATCGTGCATGTGGAGGCGGCTGAGTAGGCGCATGTCCGCTGCGCTCGCCCACGTCTCGCGCATTGCCCGCCGCGCCGGGGGCACCCACACCGCGCGGCGCACCGTGCCGGAGGAGGCGGCCGTGGCGCTCTCCTACGGCGGCACCACCCATGCGGTGATGATGGCCACACCCGCCGATCTGGAAGATTTCGCCCTCGGTTTCAGCCTTACCGAAGGCATCGTGTCGTCGCCGCGGGAGATCGACTCCATTGCCATAGAGGATGTCGGGCCGGGCTTCGACGTGCAGATCCGTCTTGCGGATGCTGCCAATCGGCGTTTCGAGGCGCGTCGCCGCCGCCTTGCCGGGCCCGTCGGCTGCGGGCTTTGCGGCATCGAATCCATCGAGGAGGCGATGCGCGCCGTGCCGCCCGTCAGGGCGTCGCTCGGGCTTGCCGCCGGCGATGTGGTTGAGGCCGTGCAGCGCTTGGGCGAGCGTCAGGCGCTGCACAGGCAGACCGGCGCCGTCCATGCCGCTGGTCTTTATGTGCCCGGCAAGGGCATCGTCGCCGCGCGCGAGGATGTCGGCCGCCACAACGCGCTCGACAAGCTGGCCGGCGCGCTCGCCAGAGCGGGGATTGCCGGAGCAGACGGCGCGGTGGTCATCACCAGCCGGGTTTCCGTGGAGATGGTGCAGAAGGCGGCAGCCATCGGCGCGCCGGTTATCATCGCCGTCTCCGCGCCGACCGCGCTTGCCGTGCGCACGGCGCAGACCTGCGGTGCCACGCTCGTGGCCCTGGTGCGCGGCGACGAGTTCGACATCTTTACCCATCCCCAACGCATAAGAGACGGAGCGGCCCGACATGTCGCATGAGGCAGGCTACAAGACCGGCGAGGAAAAGCTCGTCTACATGGCCAACCAGATTGCCCGGTTCTTCGAGGCGATGCCGCACGAAGAGGCCGTCTCGGGCGTGGCCGATCACATCAACAAGTTCTGGGAGCCGCGCATGCGCCGCCATCTCTTCGAGATCGTCGCGCGGGGGGGCGAGGGGCTCAGGCCCCTGGTGCTCGAAGCGGCGCAACGGGTGAAACGCCCGCGCGAGGCCGACGCCTGAAGCGGCGCGCCGAAAAGCGCAGCCCGGTTGCCGACACCGCACCGGGAGCCCCGGTTGTGATCGGGAAACGCCGTCCGCGACCCTACAGCATTTTGCAGCCAGATGGAATCATCTGGCGTCGCACAAATGCCGCAGAAACAAACAGATGGACCGGATCAGCGTTTCATTGAAACGATGAACCCGTCTAGAACGACTTTTTCAGCCCCAGCAAGACGGAAAGGACGGGATTGGGGTCTTCGCTGGCCACGAAATCCGTGTTGAGGCCGAAAGCCATGTCGAAGCCGCTTTCGAAGCGGTTGCGATAGACGAACCCGATGCGCAGCGGAAGATCGGCTTCCGCAAGATCGACGGCGATCCTTTCGTAGTGAATGGTGCCATCCGCGTCGCGGCCCACGGGCAGGCGCAGGTCCGCCTCGCCGGCGACCGCCGTCGGACGTATGCCCGCATAAAGGTCGAGCGTGTCACCCCCGTTCAGCACGCCATGCCGCCGGGCGGACAGCCCGCCGCTTGCATAGGCAAAGGCGCCATAATTCACCAGCGCGTCGGGATCGTTCCCCGCGAAGCCGCTGCCGAACTCGGCATAGGCGCCGACTGACCAGCCCGGCGACAGGGCGGTGCCGATGCTGAAGCCGGTGGCCACGGTTCCCGTATCGCTGGAGGGGACGAACGGCCCGCGGGCCGCGTGGCCAAAGAAGCGGTTCTGACTGTGGCTGAAGGAAAGGGTGACCTCCGTGGCGAAGCGCTCGTTGCCCATCAGGCGCGAAAGGGAGAAGGCGCTGCTGGCGGCATCGTCCGCCTGCGTCATCTGGCCGGCCATCTGCAGAAACCCGCCATCGGCGAGCGGCAACAGGCGGAAGAAGGCGTTCTCGCCACCGAGGTCGCCATGCGCCTGCGAGAAGAAGAGCTTCGGCATTGCCGCGCTTTCGAGCGCGGGCCGGGAGCGGGAAGGAATCTCCGCGAAGGAGAAGCTTTCCGAGATTTCCTCGACATTGCGGGCAAACCGGTCCGGGTCTGCCGGGCTCGAAGACGGGCTGCCGCCGGCGCCGAGCGCCCGGCCCGGCAGATAGAAATCCGTTCCCAGCGCGTCGACCAGCATGATGCGGCGCTCGGCCATTGCCTTGGCAAGGGCATTGCCGATCACCGGACCGGCAGTATTGACACCGCCCTCGAGGCTTGTTCTCCGCCCGGAAAAGACGTTCGCCCCGCTGGCAATGGACAGCCCGCCAATGGGGGAAAGCGCTGCCTTCATATCCGGCACGCCATGCCCGTAGAGGCGGGAATAGGGGTGGCTGACGCCGGAGCCGAAGATCCTCGTGCCGGAAATCGTACGCTGGAAGCCTTCCCAGTCCGTACGGGCGGAAGCCAGAAGGCGCACCGTCCATTCGGCGGGCGAGAGGTTGGGGAAGGCCTGCGCCAGCAGCGCGATTTGCCCCGACACCTGTGGCGCGGCGAAGGACACGCCCGTCGCAAGGTCGTAGGACGTTTTGCTTTCCGCCGTCGGTGCGTAGACGGAGCCGTCGCTGGTCAGGCAGAATGCGGCGGCCGAGCCGCACGGCGCCGAGATGAGGTCCGCATCGAGAATGCTGCCGTCGCTTTCGTCGACGGTGAAAAGCGCATTGCCGACGACCAGCCAGGCCTCGGCGAGCTCCGGCACGAAAAGGGGCAGCGCGGCGAGCGACGAGGCGTCTGCCCTTCCGTCTCCGGCAGCGCCCAGATTCTCGTCGTTGGAATTGGCAAAGACGATGACACCCGTCTTCTGGAAGCGGTCATAGGCGTCGAAGAGCCGCTGCCAGTCCTTCTTCAGGCTGCTGCGCCCGCCTGCCAGATAGTCCGCGTAGCTGTTTGCGCTGGAGGCCCTGAAGGCCGCCAGCTCCTCGTCGGCAGGGGTTTCGGTTGCCAGGCCCCAGGAGTTGTTCTGGACCACCGCGCCATGGGATGCCGCGTCATCGGTGCCGGCGGCCACATGCGACAGGAAGGAACCGCTCTTGTTGGCGAAATGCCAGGATGTGAGGTGCAGGTCGGCTTCCGGCGCCACACCCATGGTTCCCTTGCCATCGGCGTTGCCGGCCGCGATGCCGGCCACGGCCGTGCCGTGGTCCTTCACCGCGAAGGCCCTGACCTCGCCCGCAAAGCTGTGGATCGTCTTGCCGGCAAACTCCTGGTGGCCGCGCAGAAAACCGTTGTCCATCACGGCAATCAGCGTGCCCTTGCCGCGCAGCTTCGTGCCGTCGGCAAGCGTTGCCGTATGGGCGTGGTGAATGTTCTGCAGGGCATAGGTGGATGCGCTGGCGCAATCGGGATTGCTGATGCCGGCGCACAGGGCAGGCAGCCCGAGGTTCTGGCGCAACGCCTTCTCCTCATGGGTAAACAGGTCGATTGCCCTGAACTCCGGGTCCTTGGCATAGGTGGTCGCCTCCGCCCCGTCGAGCACCGGATAGTCGGCCGGTTTCGGCTGCGCATTGTCCTGCGACGTGGAACCGTCCCCGCCTCCGCCCCCTCCGCAACCTGCAATGAGCAAGCAGGCCGCCCCGAGGGCAAGCCGTGCGATCGTTTTCTTCATTGTGTTCCCAATCTCCGTGCGAGGCGGAAGGGCTGCCGCGACGCTTTCCTGAACCTGTTTTTGAATACAACCATTTCGTGATCAATTTGAGAAGGAATATGAAAGCGTTGCAGGAATGCCAAGAGCCTTTTGGCATCCTTTCACTCTTCTTCAGGTTGAGGATGGGCGCAGGCCGGCCGCGGGCAGTGGCGAGCGGCAGATCCGCGTGGCCGGGCCTGGCATGGCTTGGTGGAAATCGAGCCGGGGTGCAGCCGGGATGTGGTCGGCAGGGGCCCCGTCGACGCCGCCGTCCGCGGTGTCAGCGTCAACGTTCTCGTGGAGCAGCCCTATCCGGCGGCGGCGAAGTCCAGGCCGATGTCGAGGATGGGCGCGCTGTGGGTCAGCCAGCCCACCGAGATCAGATCGACGCCGGTTGCCGCCACGGCGGGTGCGGTCTGCGGCGTGATGCGGCCGGAGGCTTCCGTCACGGCGCGGCCGCCCACCATGGCGACGGCGCGCGAAAGTGTCTCGGTGGACATGTTGTCGAGCAGCACGGCATCCACGCCGATGGCGAGCGCCTCCTCGAGCTGGGGCAGCGTGTCCACCTCCACCTCGATCTTGACCATGTGGCCGGCATGGCGGCGCGCCCGCTCGACCGCCGGCTTGATGCCGCCGGCCAGCGCGATGTGGTTGTCCTTGATGAGGATCGCGTCATCCAGACCGAAGCGGTGATTGGCGCCGCCGCCCGCGCGCACGGCGTATTTTTCAAGGGCGCGCAGGCCGGGCGTCGTCTTGCGTGTGCAAACGATGCGGGCGCGCTGCCCCTCGACGGCTTCCACGATGGCGCGTGTGGCGGTGGCAATGCCGCTCAGGTGGCACAGCAGGTTGAGCGCCGTGCGCTCGCCGGCCAAGAGCCCGCGCGCGGGGCCTGCCACGGTGGCCACCACCTCTCCGGCTGCAACGCGGGCACCGTCTGGCCTGACGACCTCCATGCCGATGGACGGATCGACCAGCCGGAAGGCGAGCGCGGCGGCATCCAGGCCGGCAATCACGCCCGCCTGCCGGGCGGAGAGCGTCATGGAGGCCCTGAGCTGTGGCGGAACGACGGCATCGCTCGTCAGGTCGCCCGCCCGGCCCAGGTCTTCCAGAAGGGCGGTGCGCACGACGGGCTCGATCAGGATGGTGGGAAGCGGCGGAAGAAAGCTCATCTCGGGCACCTCTGGCTGGGTCAGGCCGGCGCGCAGGCCAGCTCTCGGGCGATGGCGCGCGCCTCGTCCCATGTCAGGCGGGAATGGCGGGCGACCGCCGCCTTGTGAGGGAAGTCGCTGCGAAAATGCGCGCCGCGGCTTTCGCGCCGTTCGAGCGCGGCAACGGCGCTCATCAGCGCGACGATGGCGGGGTCCGACGCCTGCCCCTCGCCCTCGGCCAGGGGCAGGAGTGCGGCAACGGCTGCCCGCAGCGCCTCGCCATCACGCACCAGCCCGAGCGCGCGGGAGACGATCGGACGCACGGAGGCCGGCTCGGCCGGCGCCGGGCGGCCCATCCCGGGCGCGGGCGTGCGGGGCAGGCGGGCCTCGCTTCCGGCTATGCTCTCGGCGACATTGCGGGCAAAGACCGCAGCTTCGAGCAGCGAGTTGCTGGCAAGCCTGTTGGCACCGTGAAGGCCTGTACACGCGGCTTCACCGCAGGCCCAGAGCCCTGGCAGCGAGCTGCGCCCGCAGAGATCCACGCCGATGCCGCCCATGTGGTAGTGCGCTGCCGGCCGCA
The DNA here is from genome assembly GCF_025398255.1 of Chelativorans intermedius. Lineage (GTDB taxonomy): Bacteria > Pseudomonadota > Alphaproteobacteria > Rhizobiales > Rhizobiaceae > Chelativorans > Chelativorans intermedius. Next base: position 97,373 of record NZ_JAODNW010000013.1, read on the forward strand.
CGGGGATGGGCTGGCGCGCCGGGTCTATGCCGGCCGCATGGCAGAAGGCGGCGATGGCCGGAAAACGGGCGGCGAAGGCGGCGCCGGGCCTTTCGCGCGCGTCGAGATAGACGCGGTGCCCTTCGGCGAGATGCCGTGCGACGGCGCGGGCCACCACGTCGCGGGGGCTGAGCTCTCCGCCTTCCACCCCGGCCATGAACCGCCGGCCTGTTTCGTCGATCAGGATCGCGCCTTCCCCGCGCACCGCTTCGCTGACGAGTTGCATCGGCCGCGCCGGCGTGTCGAGTGCGGTGGGATGGAACTGGATGAATTCGAGGTCGCAGAGCGCGGCGCCGGCGCGCGCGGCCAGCGCGAGGCCCTGACCGAAGGAGCCTGACGGGTTTGTCGTGTCGTCGAACAGCCCGCCGATGCCCCCGGTGGCAACGACGACGCGCGCCGTTGGAAAGAAGACGGGGCCGGCCTCTCCGAGCGCCAGAACCCCGGCCACCGCGCCGTCATGGGTGACGAGGCGCCGCGCTTCCACATTCTCCAGCAGCGCGATGGAGGGCGTGCGGCGCACCGCTTCAAGAAGGGCATGCACGAGCGCCCGGCCCGTGCCGTCGCCCGCCGCGTGCAGGATGCGGCGGCGGCTGTGCGCTGCCTCCAATCCCATGAGAAGCCGCCCGTCCGCCGCCCGGTCGAAGCGCACGCCATGGCGCATCAGCGCCTCCACGGCCTGGGCGGCGGCTTGCGTCACATGGGTGACGACGTCGCTTTCGCACAGGCCGTCTCCGGCCTTGATGGTGTCGGCGCAATGCAGCGCCGCGTCGTCGTCCTCGCCGAGGCTCGCCGCCAAGCCGCCCTGGGCCAGAACGCTGGAGCACGCCTCGCCCGCCGGCGCCTTGCTGAGAAGGACGACGGGCTCCGGCGCCAGGTGCAGCGCCGTCATGAGCCCGGCAAGCCCGCCGCCGATGATGACGGGCCGACCGGGCGCTACGGCGCCGGCGTTCATACGGCCAGCATCCGCTCGACGGCGCGGCGTGCGCGCTCCGCCACCTCCGCATCCACGGTCACGACGTGCCGGTTTTCCTCCAGCGCGGTGCGGATGTTGCCAAGCGTTATGCGCTTCATGTGCGGGCACAGATTGCAGGGGCGGATGAAGTCGATGCCGGGATGCGCGACCGCCACATTGTCGCTCATCGAGCACTCGGTCATCAGCACGACGCGGCGGGGCTGCTCGCGGCTCACATAGTCGGACATGGCAGCCGTGGAGCCCGAGAAATCGGCCTCGGCCACCACCTCCGGCGGGCACTCGGGATGGGCAAGCACGGTGACACCCGGATGCGCCTCGCGCAAGGCGCGAATGTCTTCGGCGGTGAACCGCTCGTGCACCTCGCAATGGCCTTTCCAGGCGATGATCTCCACCTTCGTCTCGGCGGCAATGTTACGGGCCAGATATTCGTCGGGCAGCATGATGACGCGCTCCGCCCCCAGCGATTCCACCACCTGCCGGGCGTTGCCGGAGGTGCAGCAGATGTCGGATTCCGCCTTTACGGCCGCCGAGGTGTTGACATAGGTGACGATCGGCACGCCGGGATAGCGCTGGCGCAGCAGGCGCACATCCTCCGCAGTGATGGACTCGGCCAGCGAGCAGCCGGCCTCCAGGTCGGGGATGAGCACCGTCTTTTCGGGGTTGAGCAGCTTGGCCGTCTCGGCCATGAAATGGACACCGGCGAGCACGATCACCTCGGCCTCGGTCTCCATTGCCCTGCGCGCCAACGCCAGGCTGTCGCCCACGATGTCTGCCACGCAGTGAAAGATTTCCGGCGTCTGGTAGTTGTGCGCCAGGATGACGGCGTTGCGCTTCCGCTTCAGTTCGAGGATGGCGCTGATGTCACCGGCGAAGGCCGGCCACTCGATGGACGGGATGACATCGCGCACCCGTTCGTACAGCGATGCCATCTGGCTTGAGGGATGATGCATGACCGGCTCCATTATGCTCATTATGAGTATAATCATGATATGCTGACATTGAGCATAACAAGAGTCAAGACCTCATCAGCGGCAATCGCGTCCCTGCGACAGTCCGCTCCATCAGCACCGCCTGGCGGAAGCGGAACAGCTTGGCCGGTCGGCCTCGCGTCTGCGTGCTCATCTCGCCCGTCTCCTCCACCAGTTCCTGCTGCTCGATCAGGCGGCGGAAATTCTGCTTGTGGACGAGCCGCCCGGCCAGCGCCTCCACGGTCAGTTGCAATTGCAGCAGCGTGAAGGCCGGCGGCATGAGCTCGAAGACCATGGGGCGGTACTTGATCTTGGTGCGCAAGCGGGCAATGCCCGTTGCCAGGATGCGGCGGTGATCGGCGATCATTGCCCGTCCTGGTGCCAGGGCCGGACCGCCCCCGGCCCGGTCGCGCATCGCCTCCTCCACCAGCATGGCCTCGTAGAGCAGTTCGTAGCGCTGCAGCACCAGCTCCTCGTTCCAGGGCCGGCCGTCGAAGCCGAAGGTGATGGCGGCGCGCAGCCGCCGCTCGTCGCGGGTCTCCGTATCCTCGGCCTCCTCCGCCCATGCCTGCAGGCGCGGCTCCAGAAGCCCTGGCAGGAGAGACGGCGTGCCGGCGCGGTGGTCTTCCCAGGGGAAATAGTCGTACCAGCTTCGCCAAGCCGGGTCTCTGCTGCCCTCGCGCTCCTCCTTGCAGGTCAGCCCCAGATAGCTGATGGAGATGGCCCGCCCGCCGGCGATGCGGTCGCGGTCGGCAAAGGTGTAGAGCTGTTCGGTATAGCCGAGCCGGTGGCCGGTCTGCTGCTCGACCCAGCGCCTCAGCCCCGCCTGCAGGGAACGGTGCCGGTGCTCGAAAGGGCCGGAGGGCAGGGCGGTCGCCTCCTCCACGGTCAGCACGCAGGGCTGGTTGCCGGTCACCGCAACCACGACGGCTGTAAGGTCCACCGCGACATTGTCGCCGTCGCCGCTTCGTCGGGGGGAAGGGGGCCTGTCCGCGGCGTTCTCCGGCATCGGGTTCAAGATGCAAAGCTCCTGATCTTGGCTCGAAACTCGCCGGGCGGAAGGTGGCCCGGCCAGCGCGGCACGTCAACTCCTGTCCGTCGCTCGCCGCGGGCGCTCAGACCTCGTGCTCGACGCAGATCCGGCGCGCGTCCTCCCCCGACAGCGCCACGTCGAGCAGGCCGCATCTGTGCGGGGCCTGCCTGTCGCCTGCGTTTGCGTTCCGGCGGAAGAACCGGCACGTTGCACACGCGCCGAAGCTTTTCGAGCCGTTCTTCACGATCGCCTCGCCGAGAACGGCCGACAAGGCCCTCTCCAGTTCGTCTTCGGCGCCCACCGCCTCGATATGGGTGGCGAATGTGTGCAGCGGATCCTGGGCAAGCCGTGCATGTCCTGCCTCGGTGAGCTCCAGCGTCACCGAACGGCGGTCCCGCGTGCTCGGCCTGCGCGCGACATAGCCCTTCCTTTCGAGGGCAATCAGCGTTTGCGAAACGGTCCCGCGCGTGGAGCACAGATAGTCGGCGAGCGCCGCCGGCGTGCGGGAGAACCGATTTGCCCTTTCGAGATAGCGCATGGCCCCCCATTGCGCCGGATTGAGGGCGCCCTTCTGCTCCTCGGCATGGATCAGCCGGCCGATCCTCTCGATCAGATTCGCCGCCTTCAGGGATGTCTGCTCTTTCATTGTAGCGACTCGCTATTTTTCTGTTGACGCCGCCGGTATCCCATTGCTAGCCATAAAGTATCGACTCGATACTATAATGGCAAGAAGGAGCCGTCCCATGTCCCGAACCTTATCCTTTCTTTCCGCGGCCGGCCTGCTTACGACCCTCTCCCTTGGCGTTTGTGCACAGGCTGGCGAGATCGAGGGCCCGGCATCGGCGGAGCCCGCCGCCTTCGACATCCGGCGGGCAGGCATCGCCATCGACGGCAGCAGCCTCGTCTTCTCCATGCAGACCGAAGGCGAGGCGGGCGCGCAAAGGCCGCAACCGGCAGGCCAGCTCGGCGGCGCGCCCGTCTGGTCCTACGTCTGGCCCACCTCCTTCGATCCCTCCGTCGTCGGCTTCGATCGCGAGGCCGGCATCCTGGCATTTGCGGTCACCGCGCACCCGGATTTCGACGACACGCCGCTCTTCGATGAGGATGGGGACGGCGATGCGGGCAATGACGGCCAGCACTGGCATTCCCACTGGGTCGTGCTCGTCGAGGATGATGCCTGCGGGGCGGGGGCGCTGAAGGTCCGCGACATCCCGGAAGGGGCCTCGCCCAGACTTCCGAAGACCTGGCCCGATCTGCCCATCCTCATCGACAGCCCCGGCTGGCATCCACGGTTTGAGGAAGACCGGTTGAGCGTGCGCGTGCCGTTCGATCCCGAGACCGAGCTGAAGGGTGTCCGCTTCGACGCGGTGACGGCCGCGCTGCGGGTCAATGCCAGCATCCACAGCCCGCTTCTCTGCGTCACCGACGTCTTCGAGGCGGCCGGCGGCCTTTCCCTTCCCGGCGTGGCCGAGTAGGGAGGCAGACCATGGAAAGGACGGCGGTGGCGATACGGCATGTCGGTTTCGAGGATCTCGGCGCCTTTGCGCCGGCGATCCAGGCTGCCGGCTACGCCATTCGTTATCACGACGTAGGCGTGGACGATTGGGCAACGCTGCGCCGGCAGGGGGCCGACCTGCTGGTCGTGCTGGGCGGTCCGGTGGGCGCCTGTGAGGATGAGCGATATCCTTTCCTCCGCGGGGAGGCCGACCTCATCCGGGCCCGGCTGGAGGCCAACCTGCCCACCATGGGCATCTGCCTGGGGGCGCAGCTCATCGCGCGTGCCGCCGGCGCACGCGTGTTTCCCGGCCCGGCGAAGGAGATCGGGTTCGCTCCCATCGCGCTCACCGAGGAGGGCAGGCTTTCCTGCCTCTCGGCCTTTGCCGAGGAGCCGCTGACCCTGCACTGGCATGGCGATACTTTCGACCTGCCGGCCGGTGCCGTGCGCCTGGCCTCGACCGAGACCTGCGCGAATCAGGCATTCGCGATCGGGCCGAACATCATCGGCTTCCAGTTCCACCCCGAGGCGGGCGGACCGGGGTTCGAGCGCTGGCTCATCGGCCACACGGTGGAGCTCTCCGCCGCGGGGATTGACATTGCCGCCCTGCGCGCCGAGGCGCAGCGCCATGGCGCCGCCCTTGCCCGCAAGGCACGGGCCGTCTGCGCGGCATGGCTTCGCGGGCTTGCGCCGTGAGCGCCCGGGACACGCCCGAGGCGGCAGCGATCCGGCACAATCTGGCTGCCGTCCAGGCCAGGATCGCCGCCGCCGGTGCCCGCGCCGGGCGCGCCGCGGCCGACATCAGGCTTCTGCCGGTGACGAAGACGGTTTCCCCGGCCCGCATTCGCCTCGCCCATGCGGCCGGTTGCCGGATGTTCGGCGAGAACAAGGTGCAGGAAGCCCGCAGCAAGGCGGAGGCCCTTTCCGACCTTGCCGTCCGATGGTCGGTCATCGGACACCTTCAGACCAACAAGGCGAAATATGTCGCCCGCTTCGCCTCGGAGTTCCAGGCGCTCGACAGCCTGAAGCTCGCCGAGGCGCTGGAGCGCCGGCTGCAGATCGAGGGCAGGGGGCTTGACGTGCTCGTGCAGGTCAACACCTCCGGCGAGGAAAGCAAATACGGCCTTCCTCCGCAGGAGGTGCGCGGCTTTCTGAAACACCTTCCGTGCTTCTCCGCCCTGAGGGTGCGCGGTCTGATGACGCTTGCCGTCCTCTCCGCCGATCATGCGCGGGTGCGCACCTGCTTCCGGCGGCTGCGGGAGCTGCGCGACGCGCTGCGCCAGGATGCCCCGGCGGGCGTCTCTCTGGCCGAGCTCTCCATGGGCATGTCCGGCGATTTCGAATGCGCGATCGAGGAGGGGGCGACGGTGGTGCGTATCGGTCAGGCCATCTTCGGGCCGCGCCCGCTTCCCGACAGCCATTACTGGCCGGTTTGATTCCGCCCCGCCTGCCCGTCCGCAAAACGGAGCCTGCAATCACGGCCGGGTGCTCCCGGCCATGGCAGCGCCGGGACATGCTCATCGGAAAATCTGAAACAGGTGCGGGATATTTCTCCGTAAGGGCTATGAATATCAGAAAATTGGATATAAATCGATGGGCATCGAGCTCCGGGAGCCCTCATGACCCAGAACTTTCTCGTCCTCGATCCGCAAGAGGATATCGGCGTGCTGAAGAGCCTGGCCTCTTCAGTGCGGATTGGCATTCTGCGATTGCTGCACGAACGTGGCGGCATGAACGTCAACGAGATCGCGCGCGTGCTCGGCCTGCCGCAATCCTCGATTTCGTCGAATATCCAGATCCTTGAGGAGGCCGGTCTGCTGCGCAGCGAAGCCCGGCGGGCAACCAAGGGCAGCCAGAAGGTCTGTCATCCGGTCTATGACGAGATCCTGGTGGTCTTCAAGAACCAGCAAAGGGCGCTGAGCCCGGACGAGATTCAGATCTCCATGCCGCTCGGGCTCTACACGAACTGCGCGGTCACTGCGCCCTGCGGCATCTGCTCGCCCGAGGGGATCATCGGACTTCTTGATGTACCTGACAATTTCCTCAATCCGGACCGTATGAAGGCGGCCCTCCTGTGGTTCACGAGCGGTTTTGTCGAGTATCAGTTTCCCAACAACGCCAAGCTCAACGGCTCGCAGGTCGAAAGTGTCGAGTTTTCCATGGAGCTGAGCTCGGAGGTGCCGGGCACCGCTTCCGAATGGCCCTCCGACATCACCGTCTCGGTCAATGGCGTAGAGCTCGGCATCTGGACCTCGCCGGGAGATTTTGGCGACAAGCGGGGCGTCTACACGCCGGGCTGGTGGAAGCTGGCCGGCTCCCAATACGGGATGCTCAAGAGCTGGAGCGTCAATCGGGGCGGAAGCTTCGTTGACGGGATGAAAATCTCCGACGTGAGCATCGACGCGTTGGACCTCGACCGTCATCGCTCGATCCGTCTCAGGATCGAGGTGAAACCTGATGCCAGACACCCCGGGGGCGTCAATATCTTTGGTCGCGGTTTTGGCAACTACGATCAGGACATCGTGATGCGCCTGCGTACGAAGCGCTGATGCATGCCCAACGCAGGCCCTTCGGGTGAAAAATATATATAAAACAAAGTATTGAGCGAACTTATCCTGCTCTTCTCAAGGTGGCTTGACGCCCCGGGGCCGTTCGGTCAATTATACTGGATAAATACGATTTGTATCAGAAATCAGGATATAGAGGGGCTTCATGAGGGCGCGCGCTGCGATCCACCGTGATTTTCGGATCAGCAATATTGATGACCGGCTGTATTCAGCCTTCATCGAGCATATGGGCCGCGCCATCTACAGCGGCATCTACGAGCCTGGCCATCCGGCCGCCGATCGGGACGGCTTCCGCGAGGATGTCCTCAAGCTCGTCCGCGATCTGCAGATCCCGGCCATTCGCTATCCGGGCGGAAACTTCGTCTCCGCCTACAAGTGGGAAGACGGCGTGGGCCCCAAGGAAAGCCGGCCTGTCCGGCTCGATCTTGCCTGGCGTTCGAAGGAGACGAATCAGGTCGGCATCAACGAGTTCGCCACCTGGGCCGGCCGTGCCGGCATCGAGATGATGCTGGCGGTCAATCTGGGCACCCGGGGCCTCGAGGAGGCACGCAACTTCGTTGAATATGTCAACCATCCTTCCGGCAGCTACTGGTCGGATCTGCGCCGTAGCCACGGGGTCGAAAAGCCCTACGGCGTCAAGATGTGGTGTCTGGGCAACGAGATGGACGGGCCCTGGCAGATCGGCCACAAGGAAGCCAAGGAGTATGGCCGTCTCGCCGACGAGACGGCAAAGGCGCTGCGCGGGCTCACCCCGGATGCCGAGCTGATCGTCTGCGGCAGCTCCAACGACACCATGCCGACCTATCCGGAATGGGAACGTGTCGTGCTGGAGGAGTGCTACGATAACGTCCACTATATCTCGCTGCACAAATATTTCGGGAACAACCGCAAGGACACGCTGAATTATTTCGGCAAGATCGAGGAGACGGGGCGCTACATCCAGTCGATTGCCGGGGTGATCGACTACGTCAAGGCGAAGAAGCGCTCCCGCCATGATGTCCATATCTGCTTCGACGAATGGAACGTCTGGTATCATCGGCGGCAGGAGGACTCGCGCCGCGTCAAGGAGTGGGACTGGCCGGAGGCGCCGGACCTTCTGGAAGAGGATTACAATGTCGAGGATGCCCTCTTCGTCGCCGGCCTTCTGAACGAGTTCATCCGGCGCAGCGACCGGGTGCGGATTGCCTGCATCGCCCAGCTCGTCAATGTGATCGCCCCCATCCGCGCCGAGCGCGGCGGTCCGGCCTGGCGGCAGACCATCTACTACCCCTATCAGTTCGCTTCCCTTTATGGCCGGGGGCAGGCGCTTCGGGTGAGCGTGGACAGCCCACGTTATGATTGTGAGGCGGCCGACGACGTGAACTTCCTCGACATGGCGGCGGTTCACGATCCGGCAGCAAAGACGCTCACCCTCTTCATCCTCAACCGTCACCTTGACGAGACGCTGGAGCTGGACGCGGCCCTGGCCGGTTTCGATGCCGCGCAGCTCGTCGAGCACCGCGTGATCGAAGGGCATGGTCGGCTGGAGGAGACCAACGGCCCGGAGGCGCCGGACCGGGTGGCGCCCCGGCAGGGCAGCGGTCTCGGCGTGGAGGATGCCCGGCTCGTCGGGCGGCTGGCGCCCCTGTCCTATCACATGGTCCGCATGCGGGTCTGAGCCATGACCGGCGTCACCCTGAGAAATGTGCGCAAGTCCTTCGGCACCGTCGAGGTCATCAAGAACGTTTCGCTTGAGATCAAGAAGGGCGAATTCGGCGTCTTCGTTGGCCCTTCGGGCTGTGGCAAGTCCACCCTCCTGCGCATGATCGCCGGGCTGGAAGAGACCACCAGCGGTTCCATCGCCATTGAGGGTGAGGATGTCACCCATGTCGAGCCGGCAAGGCGCGGCGTTGCCATGGTCTTTCAGTCCTACGCGCTCTATCCGCATCTGAACGTCTTCGAGAACATGGCTTTCAGCCTGCGGCTGGCGCGCGCCTCAAGGGAGAAGACACACCAGATGGTTGGGGAGGCTGCGCGCATTCTCAAGCTCGAGGATCATCTGCACAAGAAACCCTCGCAGCTTTCCGGCGGGCAGCGCCAGCGCGTGGCCATTGGCCGCGCCATCGTACGCCAGCCGAAGGTGTTTCTCTTCGACGAGCCGTTGTCCAATCTCGACGCGGAGCTGCGCGTTCAGATGCGCCTGGAGCTCGCACGCCTTCACCGGCGCATCGGCGCAACCATGATCTATGTCACCCACGACCAGGTGGAAGCCATGACACTGGCCGACAAGATATTCGTGCTGCGTGACGGAGAGGTCCAGCAGTCCGGCGGGCCCATCGAGCTCTATGACGACCCTGACAATCGTTTCGTCGGCGGTTTCATTGGCTCCCCGGCGATGAACTTCCTCAATGGCCGCATCGTCTCGCGCAGGGGCAAGACGGTCACCATCGCGCTGGAGAACGCCGACGGCCAGACGCTGGAAGCCCGCATCGGCCAGGACGCGGTGGGCGAGGGCAGGACCGTCGTCGTCGGCGTGCGCCCGGAACATCTGGAGCTTTGCGAGGATGGCGTGAAGGTCGGTGTCGAGATGGCGGAGGATCTGGGCGGCGTTTCCTACCTGCACACGCGCACGACCGATGGCACGGAGATCGTCGTCGAGCGGCGCGGCGCGCGGGACAATCTGAACGATCGGACGGTGAGCCTGCGGGCGGCGCCGGAAAATGTCCTGGTCTTCGATCCCGAAGGCCGGAGGCTGCGCTAGGTCCTTGCGCCGGATCCGCGCGGGGAGCTGGACTGCAATCGGTGATGTGTCGTGAAGGAAAGGGAGGATACTATGAAATTTCTGAGAACCGTGCTCATGGCTTCGGCGGTCGGCCTTGCCGCCACACCCGCATTGGCCCAGGAAAAGGTCATCTGGTGGGACTTTCTGGCCGGCGGCGATGGCGTGCGCATGAAGGCGCTGATTGACCGCTTCAACGAGGAACACCCGGACATCCAGATCACGGGAACGACCCTCGAATGGGGTGTGCCCTATTATACAAAGGTGCGCACGGCCGCCGCGGTCGGGCAGGGGCCCGACATCATGACCTATCACCTTTCGAGAATGCCGCTGGGCCTGTCGGAAGGCGTACTGAGCGAGATCACCGAGGAAGATCTTCAGAACGCCGGGCTTTCCAGGGATGATTTCTTCCCGCGCGCCATCGAGGCCGCCTCGGGGGAGGACGGCAAGCTTTATGCCGTTCCCTTCGATATCCATTCGATCATTCTCTATTATAACAAGAGCTATCTCGAAGGCTCCGAATTCCTGGACGAGAACGGCAATCTGACGGGGATCGACAGCCTTGAGGATTTCGAACGCGCTTTGGCGTTGGCCAAGGAGAATGGCTCCTCGGCACCTGTCTCCTATTCCACCGGAGATGACGGCGGCGTCTATCGCGTTTTTTTCACCCTTCTCAAGCAGCAGGGTGGCGATCTCATCCGCGATGGCGAGGTGCTGCCCGGCGACAGTCTGGGGAAGGCAGCAACGGCCATCGAGATCATGACCCGCTGGACGGAAAACGGCTGGCAGCCCGAACAGGCGGAGTATGAGGCGTCGGTGGCGCTGTTCACCTCAGGCAAGGCGGCTTTTCACCTCAACGGCGTCTGGGAGGTGCCGACGATGGTCGACCTCGAAAAGGAGGGCAAGCTCGGCTTCGAGTGGGGCGCGGTGCAGGTACCCAAACTGATGGAACAACAGGCCACGTGGGCCGACAGCCATGCCTTCGCGATTCCCCAGCAGACCGGCAAGGAAATGTCGCCCGAGAAGCGCAAGGCCGTCATGACGGTGATCGGCTGGATGGAAAAGAACGCCATCGACTGGGCCGATGCCGGCCACATCCCGGCCTACAAGCCCGTCGCCGAAAGCGACGCTTTTGCCAGCAAGGAGCCGAACGCCACCTATTCCTCGCTGGCCGAAACGGCCGCCTACGATCCGCGCTCGCTGATCGCCGGCGTTGCCTCTCCCGTCTATGATGCGGCGATAAACATCATCTCGCCGGCCATTCACGGCTATATGGAGCCGATGCAGGCCGCCGAGCAGATCAAGAGCGATCTGGAATCGAAACAGCGCTAGCCGCTTCCTCCCAAGCCATCGCCCGCTGTCAGGCGGGCGATGGCCGCCATCATCGGAGAGGTCGTCCGCCGTGGCCATGCTTCACAACCGCCGCAAGCACGTTGCCATCGCCGCCAGTCTGGTTGCGCCCTTCGTTGCGACGTTCTGCCTGGTCTTTCTCTGGCCGGCCATCCGTATGGTCGAGCTGAGCTTCACGGCAGGCCCGCTCATCGGCGAGGGCACATGGGTTGGGCTTGCCAACTACAAGCGCCTTCTGACCGACAACCTTTTCTATACCTCGCTCAAGAACAACGGCTATTTCGTCGTCCTCACCGTCGTGCCGACGACGGCGCTGGCGCTTGCCATCGCCCTCGCCATCAACCGGCTGTCGGGCCGCCTGCAGGCGGCCATGCTGGCCTTGTTCTTCCTGCCTTACATTCTGCCGGTCTCGGTGGTGACCATGATCTGGACCTGGATGCTCGACTTCCAGTTCGGCGTCCTTCAGCCCGTTCTCGCCTTCTTCACCGGCAAGCCCGTGCCGGTCTTCAAGAATCCCTATTGGGTGATGCCCATGATCGCCGTCGTTACCATCTGGTGGACGAACGGTTTCAACGTGCTGCTTTTCATTGCGGGCCTGCGAAACATCCCGCAGGAGCTGTACGAGGCGGCAGCGCTCGACGGGGCCACCAAGAGGCAGCAGTTCTTCCGCGTCACCTGGCCGCTCCTGTGGCCGGTCACGGCCCTGGTGCTGACCCTGCAGCTCATCCTGCAGCTCAAGATTTTCGACCAGGTCTATCTGATGAGCGGTGGCGGTCCCTTCAATTCCTCCTATGTGCTGCTGCTGATGGTCTATCGAGAGGCCTTTCAGCTCAACCATGGCGGCTATGCTTCGGCCGTCGCCCTGATCCTGTTCGTCATCATCATGGTCGTTTCGGTGCTGCAGTTTCAGGTGCTCAAGATCGGAGGGCGCAGATGAGCGGGAGCCGGCGGATCGAAAACTGGTCGTTGACCGTCATCACCTTCGCTGGAGCGGTCTTGTGGATCTTCCCGCTCTACTGGGCCTTCGTCACCTCGATCCGCAGCGAGGATCGCGTGGTCAGCGACGAGGCGGGCCTCCTTCCCGACGAGTTCAATCTCGCTTCCTATATCGACGTGGTCTTCAACACGCAGCTTCTGAACTGGTATCTGAACTCGATCGTGACGTCGGCCATCATCACCGTTCTGGTGATCGTGTCGGGCATGATGTGCGCCTACGCCATCTCGCAGATGCGCTTTCCCGGCCGGCGCCTGCTCTACGGGATAGTGCTGGCAAGCTTCATGATCCCGAGCCAGGCGCTCGTGGTCACCCAGTTTATTCTCATGAACAGCCTGGGCCTCATCAATACGTGGGCCGGCATCATCCTGCCGCAGCTCATCGTTCCCGTGGTCATCATCGTCTACAAGCAGTTCTTCGATGCGGTGCCAAAGGAGATGCGCGAGGCCGTGGTTCTGGATGGGGGCGGAGAATACACGCTCCTCTTCAAGGTTTACCTGCCGCTCAATTGGGGAATCACCACCGCGCTGTCCATCATCACCTTCATCATGGCCTGGAACCAGTTCTTCTGGCCGTTTCTGGTGGTGACGACGGAGAACATGATGACCATTCCGGTCGGCATCACGCAGGTCAACGACGCCTTCGGCGTCTATTATGCCCGGCTCATGTCGGTCGCCCTGCTGGGGGCAATGCCGGTTGCCGTCGCTTATCTGGTCTTCCAGAAGCGCGTGACCGAGGCGGTGATGATCTCCTCCGGCGTGAAGGGCTGAAGGGTGAGCGCCGCCCGAGGGGCGGGCGGCGCCTTGGCACGCTGTTTCAGATTTCCGCGCTGTGCTCGGGCGCGGTCGTCACCAGACGGGAGTCCGGCAACTGCACCAGCGCAAGATAGCGCTCGAACTGGTACAGAATGTCGGCCAGGATCTGCTCCTTCGTCATGCCCATGAGGTCGTATCCCTTGCTCCCGTCGGAGAAATAGGTCTTCGCCTCCCAGCGTTCCTCGCGCTCGGCCGACTGCACCAAGGAGAACGCCGCCACGGGCCGGGTTGCCGGCAGAACGCCGTAGACGAAGTCACGGACACCCTCGTTCGGCACGACGAGCTCGATACCGCCCGTCTCGGCAACCTGCCTGACCTGCGCCACCCTGTTGCGCCGCGCAAGCTCTTCTGCGACGTCATTCAGCGCCTGCCCGACCACGCGCTCGATGAAGGCGTTGACATCGCGCGATGTGGGCGCGCGCAGCATGGTGGAAAGCCGCTTCTGCCAGGGCACCTCGGAGAACGGTTGCGCACGCAGCGCGCCCGAGGCGTTGGCGCGCGCATTGCGCTGTGCCAGATCGGCCCGCATGCCGGAGTAGAGCGCCCATGTCAGCGCAAGCAGCACCAGCGAGAACGGCAGCGCGCTGGCAATCGTTGCCGACTGCAGCGCCGAGAGTCCGCCGGCCACCAGAAGGCAGGCGGCAACAACACCCTCCAGAGAGCACCAGAAGACCCGCTGCACCGTCGTGGTCTGTGTCGCACCGCCGGCGGAAATCGTGTCGATGACGAGCGAGCCCGAGTCGGAAGAGGTGATGAAGAAGATCGCCACGAGAATGATCGAGACGACCGACGTCAGGAACGGCAGCGGCAGATAGCTGAAGAACTGGAAGAGCCCGATGGAAACGTCCTCCACCACCTGCTGCGCAAGCTGGCCGCCCGCCACGTCGACGTCCAGATGCAGCGCCGTGTCGCCGAAGACCGTCATCCAGAAGAAGGTGAAGCCGGAGGGGACGAACAGAACGGCTGCCACGAACTCGCGCACGGTCCTGCCGCGCGAGATGCGCGCGATGAACATGCCCACGAAGGGCGACCACGAAATCCACCAGGCCCAATAGAACAGCGTCCAGTTGTCCACCCAGGGCGTGGGCTCATAGGCATAGATGTTGAAGGTTCTGAGCAGGACGCTGTCGAGATAGAGGCCGATGTTCTGGACAAAGTCGCGAAGCAGCGTCGAGGTCGGCCCCACCACGAGGACGAACAGCATGAGGAGGATCGCCACGAGCAGATTGATCTCCGACAGCTTCTTGATGCCCCGGTCGATGCCCACAACCACCGAGGTGGTGGAGATCGCCGTCACGACCACGATGATGGCGATTTGCACGGTCGGGCTGAACTCAAGGCCGAACAGATAGTTGAGGCCGGCATTGATCTGCGAAACGCCGAGGCCGAGGGAGGTCGCGATGCCGAACATGGTTCCGACAATGGCGAAGATGTCCACGGCATGGCCGATGGGACCGTTTATCCTGTCCTTCAGCAGCGGATAGAGGCCGGAGCGGATGGTGAGGGGCAGATTGTAGCGATAGCCGAAATAGGCGAGCGACAGGCCGACAACCGCATAGATGGCCCACGCGTGAATGCCCCAGTGAAAGAAGGTGACGGCCATCGCCTCGCGCATCGCCTCCACGCTTCTCGGCTGCGCGGTGGGTGGCATCATGAAGTGCGTCAGCGGCTCACCGACGGCGTAGAACATCAGTCCGATGCCCATGCCGGCGGAAAACAGCATGGCGATCCATGAGATATAGCCGAAGTCTGGCTCGGAATCGTCCGGCCCCAGCTTGAGCTGGCCGAAGCGCCCAAGCGAAAACAGCAGCATGGACACGAGAATGATGCTCACCGAGAGCAGATACAGCCAGCCGAAATGATAGAGTATGTATCCCTGGACTTCGGAGAATATTCTTTCGGCTTCGCTGGGAAAGAATATTCCTATCGACAGGAACAGGAAGATGAACACAAGGGATCCGAAGAATACCGTCTTGTCTATGACGAAGAGTTTTTTCATGATTCCGTACCCGTTGGGGCGGCCGCCACCGTTGCGGCGGCCGCGATTGCAGGATTGGCGGTGTGCGCCGGTCGGCTTTGCCTGTCGCGGGCCGCTCAGGAGAAAGCCGGCTCGCCGAAAGACGCCGCAGCGTCCGGCTGGGCCCTGAAGGTGCGGGAAAGCTCGTGGAGGTTTCGGCCGCTGGGCGTCTGGAAACACCTCAGGCCGAATTCCGGCAGGATGGCATAGAAGTGATCGAAGATGTCGGACTGAACCTGCTCATAGGTTGCCCAGTCCGTCGACTTCGTGAAGCAGTATATTTCCAGCGGGAGCCCCTGAGGCGCGGGGCTGAGCTGCCGAACCATCAGGAACATGCCGTCATTGATGTCATTGCGCGAGCGAAGGTATTCTTCCGCATATTTGCGGAAGGTGCCGATATTCGTCAGTCGGCGCATGTCCACCGGGTTTCGGGATGATGGCTGCAGCTTGGCATTCCATTCTTCGATCTCCCGCTGCTTGGCGGAGAAATAGCTCCTCAGCCGGCCGACCGAAGACAGGCGCGCGATGTCCTCCTGGGTCAGGAAGCGGATCGACTCCTGGTCGATCAGCAGGGCACGCATGATCCGGCGGCCGCCGCCCTCCAGCATGTTGCGGTAGTTCTTCATGGGTTCCGTGATCAGCTTCCGGATGGGAACCGTGGTCACGGACATGTCGAAATTCTCCACCTTCACGGTATAGAGGGAAATTTCCACGATCTCGCCATTGGCATCGAGATGGGGCATCTCGATCCAGTCGCCCACCCGCACCATGTTGGATGAGGCAATCTGCATGCTCGCCACGAGCGAAAGCAGCGTGTCCTGGAAGACGAGGATCAGCACCGCCGCCATCGCGCCGACGCCGGACAGAAGAATGAGCGGCGACTTGTCGAGAAGCGTGGAGACGATAAGGATGGCCGCCAGTATGTACACAATAAGCTTGGCCACCTGCAGATACCCCTTGATGGGCCGGGTGCGGCCTTCGGGGCGGCGGTGATAGATGCTGTCGATGGCGCTGACGACGTGGGAGGCCGCCAGCGCGAACATGAGGATCACGACGGAGAACGAAACGTTCTGTACGATGGAATAGATCTCCGAAGGCAACCCGGAAACGAGCGATATGCCATAGTATACGATGATCGCCGGTACGACATTCGACAGCTTGTGAACGGCCTTGTCGAAGTCGTCCTTCGGATGGAAGGCGGAGATCTTCGAGGTCGCCTTCGCCACGGCCTTCGCAATCACGCCTCTGACGATGAGCCGCGCGAGGAACGCGAACAAGACAATCAGAAGAAGCTCGCCAGCCGTTCTGGCGGCAGGGAAATCGGAAAGAAGATCAAGCATCTCGAACAGTCCTTTCTCCCTTGAAGCGCTGGTCTTCAAGGGCGATTGCGATTGCCGTCTGTGTGGAAGGCATGAAGGTGGCGCTGCTGGAATGCGCTTGCGCCGGACGATTGCAGAACTACAGCCCGGTAGCGGACCTTTCCGGCAGAGCCGCAGCGGCGCGCCCTGCCCTACAATGGCGTGTCTGCAAAAGCATCATTCTCGGTTTGCCAGTGGTTTACATAATATGTACGCATAATCTGCGCCTATATATGCGGCAAGATATGCGTAATCAACCTATGCAAACGGTTATATGGCCCGGCCGAGCCAATTCGTCGCAGCCGGGGCCCGCTCTGGCGGGCGACGCCGGGCTTTTCGCGACGTGGTTCACTCCGCTCGAACCAGCGCGCGCTTGGCGGCGGAGACGATTTCCCGTGTCAGGCCGGACAGGCGATCGGCGGCCAGCCGGTTGACCTGCCAGAACAGCGGAACGTCGAGCGGTGTGTCGGGAAGCAGTTCGACGAGACGCCCGCCCGCCAGGTGGTCATCGACCAGCGGGGCGGGGTTCATGCCCCATCCCATGCCGCGCAGGCTCGCCTCGACAAAGGCCTGGGTCGAGGGCAGCCAATGGGTGGGGCAGACCACGTCCTGTCCGAGCGCCTGCCGTATCCAGTGGCTCTGCAGGCGATCCTTCTGGTTGAAGGTCAGCGCCGGGGCGGCGGCGAGTGCCTCTGCCGTCACGCCGTGTGCGAAGAAGCGGTCCACGAACTCCGGGCTCGCGGTGGCGCGATAGCGAAGCGCGCCAAGCGGCGTGGCGCGGCAGCCCTGAACCGGCTTGCCGAGCGACGTGACCGCTGCCAGAACCTTGCCGCGCTGCAGCCATGCGCCCGTGTGTTCCTGGTCGTCCACCGCGAGGCCGATGAGAAAGCCCGATCGCTTTGCGAAATTCGCGACGGCCTTGAGAAACCATGTCCCCAGGCTGTCCGCATTGGTCGCGATGTTGAGCGTCACGCTCCGCTGGCTTTCGCCCGGTCCGGAAAGGCCCGGCAGGTGTTCGAGCAGCTCGCGTTCGAGCATGCCCACATGCTCCATATGGCGGCAGAGCCATTCTCCCTTCTCGGTCGCGACACAGGGAGTCCCGCGCTCGATCAGCACCGCGCCGAGCCGCTCCTCAAGGTGCTTGACGCGCTGGGAAACGGCCGAAGGGGTCACGTTGAGCGCAGCGGCGGCTTTCTCGAAGCTGCCGGTCTGGACGACCATTGCGACGGCACGCAGGGCCGGATAATCGATCATGAATTAGAATAGCTTAATCAAGATCAGATGGTTTAACTACTCTAACAGGCTTCCCCCTGTTAGTTCAAGCCGAACGGCAACGATGCGGCATCCCATGAATCCTTCCGTCTTCTTCACCGGCCTGACGATGGGGCTCAGCCTGATTGTTGCAATCGGCGCGCAGAATGCCTTCGTGTTGCGGCAGGGGCTGCGCAACGAGCACCTGCTGGCCATCTGCCTGACCTGCGCGCTGTCGGATGCCGTGCTGATTCTCGTGGGCGTGACGAGCTTCGCGCAGATCGCTGCGTGGCTGCCGTGGGTCGAGCCGCTCATGCGGTATGGCGGTGCGGCCTTTCTGCTCTGGTATGGTGCCAGAAACCTGCACTCCGCCCTGCATTCCTCCCGCACGCTGGACATGGGTTTGGAGACGGCGCGGAGCGGTCTCGCAAAGGCGGTCCTGGCCTGCCTCGCCATCACCTGGCTGAACCCGCATGTCTATCTCGACACGGTGGTGATGCTCGGCACCATTTCGACGCAGTTCCCCGGGCAGCAGGGAGCCTTCGCGGCAGGCGCCATCTCGGCGTCCTTCCTCTTCTTTTTCCTGCTGGGCTATGGCGCGACGTGGCTGCGGCCCGTCTTCGCGAAGGCCCGGGCGTGGCGGGTTCTGGAGGCT
The DNA here is from genome assembly GCF_025398255.1 of Chelativorans intermedius. Taxonomy (GTDB): domain Bacteria; phylum Pseudomonadota; class Alphaproteobacteria; order Rhizobiales; family Rhizobiaceae; genus Chelativorans; species Chelativorans intermedius. The sequence continues at coordinate 115,646 of NZ_JAODNW010000013.1, forward strand.
GTGATCGCCGCAGTCATGTGGGCCATTGCGCTGCGCCTTCTCGCCGGCGGCTAGGGCAATTTGCAGCCAGATGGAATCATCTGGCGTCGCACAAATGCAGCAAAAACAAATAGATGGATCGGTCTAGCCGCACCGGCGCGCGGGCGTTCGACGACGATTGCAAAAGGCCACCCCGCCGGAGAAGCCTCGGATTCGTCGAACGGCGCGAGGAAGATCAACCCCCGTCCGCGCGCCCGCAGTGCGCGTCAGCCCCCTCCAGAAGAGGCGCAAACCATGTCTGCGGCATGAGGTGTAGATCAGGTGCCTGGAACGGACCCAACAAGCAAAATGGCGCGCCCGAAAGGATTCGAACCTCTGACCCCCAGATTCGTAGTCTGGTGCTCTATCCAGCTGAGCTACGGGCGCGCTGGCTGCCTTGCGGCAGCGGGAGGTGCCGGTGCCTGGCGCGGCGACCGGACGCCCGCTTACCTAGCGATTGAGAGCGCCAAAAGCAAGCGTTGAATGACAATTCTTTGACGTCGTTTTCATGGCGCTGGCCTGTCGTGCGGCACGGCCTGGCGACTGGCGCCCGCCGCGGCCGTCCGCTCCTCCCGCGTGCTGCCGTCGGGCAGCGTGATGCTGAAGACGGTGAGCCCGTTGCCGCTTTCCACAAGCGTGATCTCGCCGCCATGGGCGTGCACCAGTTCCTGGGCAATGGCCAGGCCCAGACCCGTGCCCCCGCTCTTGGCCGCGCCGCGGAAGGCGGCAAACAGGTTCTCGCGCGCCCGTGGCGGCAGGCCGGGTCCGGTATCGGAGACAAAGATCCGCACCGCGCCCCTCTCGCGCGCCGTGGAAAGGGTGAGGCGGCGCACCAGTGCCGCCTCCCTGTCGCCGGACATGGCCTGCACGGCGTTGCGGCACAGATTGGACAGAACGCGGAAGAGCTGCTCGGCATCGGCCTCCACTTCCAGCTCCGGGTCGACCGCATTGACGAACTCGATGCCGCTCGCCGGGTCGATGGCCAGCGTTGCCTGCACGTCCTCGACAAGCTGGAAGAGGCGCAGGCGCCGCCGCTGCGGCGGCGCCTCCTGCGTCCGGCCATAGGCCAGGACCCCTTCCGAATAGGCGACCGCCCGGTCGAGGGTGCGCACCAGGCGCGGGGTCAGCGACTGCACGGTGGGGTCCGACACCCGCGCCAGCCGGTCGGACATGAGCTGTGCCGAGGCCAGCATGTTGCGCATGTCGTGATTGATCTTGGAGACGGCCAGTCCCAGATCGGCCAGCCGCTTGCGCTCGCCCAGCGCGCGGTGCAGCGCCTGCTGCATGCCGGCGAGCTCGCGCTCGGCAATGCCGATCTCGTCTCCCCGGTCTTCCGGCCTGATGATGCGCTCGGCATCGTCGGGCGCGGCGGCAAACGCCAGCATGGACTGCGTCATGGCGCGGATGGGCCGGATCATGATGCGGTTGATGGCGTAGAAGACCAGCATGGCGGTGATGAGCGAGATGATCAGCGACAGTGCAGCCACGTTGCGCGCATAGACCAGCATGGCCGAGCGCAGGGCGCTGTCGGGCACGACGATCTCATACTCGCTGCGGCTTTCGCCGACGCTGCCGTAGATGCGCAACAGCCGGTCGCCGCCGAAGAACATGGTGTCGAAGGCCTGTGCGATGGCCTGCAAGGGCCCCACCATGTCGAGATTGATGTGCATGTCGACCTCCGGCGGCATCTCGGAGACGACGAGCAGGCGCGCGCTGCCTTCGTCGCGCACGGCAATCGTCTTGGCGCCCGTGGCCATCAGCACGTCGTTGCTGGCCTGCCGGCTGAGGCTGTTGGGGTCGCCCTCCATCAGCACGATGCCGAGGGTCGCCACCGTCTGCAGCCGCTGGCGCATCCATTGCTGGCCGAAATTGGCCACGGAGGGAATGAAGATCAGCACCTCCGCCGCCATCACGAAAAGGATGGTGAGAAGCAGGAGCTTGGTTGACAGGCCGCGCGTCAGCGGAACCGAGCCCGCATTGCCTGGCAACTCGCCATGTTCCCGCTTTTCGTCCGCCATCGCCATTCCCGTGGGCCTTCACGGGCGCCCGTGCGGCACCCCGCTCCCCTAACCGAATAAACGCAGAAAGCGGATCAGTCCACGCACCATGGGCTTGCCGGCCGCCCCGGCATAGTAGGCGATGGCCGCCCGCTTGCCGATCTCTCCGAGGGTGGGATAGGGCGCGACATAGCCCGCCACGTCGCGCAGGCGCAGGCGGCGGGCCATGGCGAGCGACCAGAAATGCATCATCTCGCCCGCCCCCGCGCCGGCGATGGACACACCCAGAATGCGCCCGCCGCGTCCGGCCACCAGCTTGATGAAGCCTTCGCCGCGGCGCTCGGCCAGCGCCCTGTCGTTCTCCGCATAGGGCCAGCGCAACACGGTGACACCCCTGTGCCGTTCGCGCGCCTGTGCCTCCGTCAGCCCGATATGGGCAAGCTCGGGTTCGGTGTAGGTAGCGCGTGGCACGAGCTGCGGGTTCTCCCGCGCCGGCAGGCGGAACAGCAGGGCCCGGATGACGAGACCGGCATGGTAATTGGCCACATGGGTGAACTGCAGCCCGCCCGCCACGTCGCCGATGGCGTAGACCCGCCGGTTGGTGGTGCGCAGCCTGTCCGACACCTTGATGCCCTTTGCATCATGGGCGATGCCGGCCTCTTCCAGCCCCAGCCCCGCCACGTTGGGCCGCCTGCCGGTCGCCACCAGGAGGTGGGAACCGTCGAGCGTGCGTGTGCCTTCCGCGTCCTCCAAGTGCAGGCGCACGCCGGTGCGCCCGTGCCTTTCGGCGCGCATCACCTTCGTGCGCTCGAGAATCTCGACACCCTCGGCCCGCAACCGCTCGAGCACCACCGCCGCCAGCTCGGGCTCCTCCCGGGCGAGCGCCGTGGCCGCCTCGATGACGGTCACCTGCGCGCCCAGCCGCCGATGCGCCTGCGCCAGCTCCAGCCCGACCGGCCCGGCACCGATGATGACAAGATGCGAGGGCAGGCGGGGGCGCGCGAAGATCGTCTCGTTGGTGAGATACGGCACCGAATCCAGCCCCGGGATCGGCGGCACCATGGGGGAGGAGCCGGTGGCCACCACAAAGCGCCGGGCCCGGATCTCGTGGTCGCCGGCCACCACCGTGCGTGCATCCTTGAAGCGCGCCGTCTCCTGCAGAACCCGCACACCCAGCGCCGTGAAGCGCTCTACCGAATCGTTGGGCGCGATGGTGGCGATGGTGCGCTCGACATGCCGCATCACCCCGGCAAAATCCACCTGCGGCTCGACGTCTGCAACGCCGAAGCCCGCTCCCTGGGTGAGGCGGTGCGCCTGTTTGCCCGCCGCGATGAGCGACTTGGAGGGCACGCAGCCATAGTTCAGGCAGTCGCCCCCCATCTTGCCCCTTTCGATCAGCACCACGGGCACGCCGAAGGCCGCGGCCGCGGCCGCTACTGTCAACCCGCCGGAGCCGCCGCCGATGACGCAGATATCCGGTTTCAGCACCTTGGCCATGCGCATTTGCCTCGCTTCTGGATGGCGGAGACGGTCAGGAGGACCGCGCACCGCGCAGCTTCCTGACGATGATGGGGATTGCCGCCACGGCGGCAAGTGCGGCAAGCGCAATGGTCAGCTCCGGCGTCACCAGATCGGCAATGCCGGGCTCACGCCCCGCCGCTGCCGCCGAGACCAGAACGCTTTCCAGCCCGTGGCCGAGATAGGCATAGGCGAAGGTGGCCGGCGCAATGCCGAGCGCCGTGGCAGTTACATAGGTCTTGAGACGCACGTGGAAGAAGGCGGGCGCGATGTTGACCACCCAGAAGGGGAAGACCGGCGCCAGGCGCAGGATCAGGAGATAGCCGAAGGCGCCCTCCTCGAAGCCGCGCGCAAGCCGTGCAGCGCGGCCGCTCATCCGCCGCTTCAACACGTCGCCGAGCGCGGTGCGGGCGGCCAGGAAGAGGGCCGTGGCCCCCGCTGTGGCCGCCACCACCACCAGGCTGCCGCCCAGCAGCCATCCGAACAGGAAGCCGCCTGCCACGGTCAGCAGCGAGGCGGCAGGAAAGGCAATCGCCACGGCCGCCGCGTAGAACAGCGCGAAGAGCGCCGGTGCCAGCAGGGGATGAGCGGCCACATAGGCCTTCAGCGCCACGCGGCTTTCGGCCAGTGCGGCAAGCGTAAAATGGCGGTGCCAGCCCATGGCATAGGCGCCGAACAACGCGAGGAGCACGAGCGCAAGGGGCGCCCAGCGCCACAGCATGCGGCGTGCCTGCGTCCCTGTCGTCTCGCCTGTCATGGTCATGCCCGCGCCTTGTTCTGTCCTGGTGGTGCGATCCAAACAGATGGAACCCATCTGTTTCGGTCAGACCACGAGCCCTGGCGCCTAGATGACCCTTTCCTTGCCATCCTGCAATGCGGCAAGCTCCATCTCACCGCGTTTTGAGCGTGCCCGCGGCCGCCTTCACTCTCCCGTGATGCGGCCGCGGGAGAGCGTCAGCTGCGCCGCGTGTCGAGCGAAAGGCTGCCGGCGCCGTGCGCGATCAGCGTCAGGAAGCCGCCGATGATCGCCAGATTCTTCAGCAGCATGGTGACCTGCATCTGATCGCCGAAGTCCAGATGCGCGATGAGCGTGGCGGCAAGCGTGAACGCGGCCAGGACGAGCGCGGCAATGCGTGTCTTGAAGCCGACGAGCACGGCAAGCCCGCCCACAAGCTCCACGAGCCCGACCAGAACCGCGCTGATCATCGGCATCGGGATGCCGAGGCTGCCGAAATAGCCGGCCGTGCCGCCGATGTTGGTGAGCTTGCCGAAGCCGGCGAAGATGAAGATCGCGGCGATGAGGATACGCCCCAGAAGAAGGAGTGCGCTGTTTGACATGTCGAGAATCCGTCGTTGTTGAAAAGACTGTGCGGCCTTTGGAGCCGATCTCGAAACCGATCGAACCGAGGCGGGAAAGGTAATCTCCCAAGCGCCGAAGCGCTCAAGAATGCCAGTTGCCGCCGCCCGGCACCGTCGGGTTCCTGACGGCTCTTACAGGCTCTGCGCCGGCTGGACCATGCCTGCTTTTGTTGACGCAGTGTTTTCCTCCTGCCCTCGGCCCCGCCGGCCGCGGGAGCGGCAACGAACGCGCTTCTCGCCCGGAGAGGAGGCATGTCAATCCATGGCATGCCCGACCGGCGCGCCTGCCCGCCGGGGGGGCGTGGCGGGAGGAGACTCAGGAGGGAGCGATCATCTTTTCGGGCCGCACGAGACGGTCGTACTCCTCTTCCGAGACAAGGCCGCTCTTGAGAGCCTCCTCGCGCAGCGTCGTGCCGTTCTTGTGCGCGGCCTTGGCGATTCTGGCGGCGTTGTCGTAGCCGATGGCGGGCGCCAGTGCAGTCACTAGCATCAGCGAGCGTTCGAGCCCCGCCTTGATGTTGTCCTCGCGCGGCTCGATGCCGGCCACGCAATTGTCGGTGAAGGAAACCGCCGCATCGGCCATCAGCCGCACCGACTGCAGGAAATTGTAGGCCATGACGGGATTGTAGACGTTGAGCTCGAAATGGCCCTGGCTGCCCGCAAATGTGAGCGCGGCATGGTTGCCGAAGATCTGCACGCAGACCTGGGTCAGCGCTTCGCACTGGGTGGGGTTCACCTTGCCCGGCATGATGGAAGAGCCGGGCTCGTTTTCCGGCAGGGCCAGCTCGCCGAGGCCGGAGCGTGGGCCGGAGCCCAGGAAACGGATGTCATTGGCGATCTTGAACAGCGAGGCGGCCGCCGTATTGATGGCGCCGTGCGAGAAGACCATCGCATCATGCGCGGCCAGTGCCTCGAACTTGTTGGGCGCGGTGACGAAGGGCAGGCCGGTGATGGCGGCAATCCGCTCCGCCACCTTCTCGGCAAAGCCTATCGGCGCATTGAGCCCGGTTCCCACCGCCGTGCCGCCCTGGGCAAGCTGCATCAGGCCCGGCAGCGTGCTTTCGATGCGGGCGATGCCGTTTTCCACCTGCGCGGCATAGCCGGAAAACTCCTGGCCGAGGGTGAGCGGCGTGGCATCCTGCGTGTGGGTGCGGCCGATCTTGATGATGTGCGCCCACGCCCTTGCCTTCTCCTCCAGCGCTGCATGAAGCTTCCTGAGCGCCGGCAGGAGCCGGTGGGTGATCTCTTCCGCGCAGGCGATGTGCATGGCCGTCGGGTAGGTGTCGTTGGACGACTGGCTCATGTTCACATGGTCGTTGGGGTGGACCGGCTTTTTCGAGCCCATCTCGCCGCCCAGCATCTCGATGGCGCGATTTGCGATCACCTCGTTGGCGTTCATGTTGGACTGGGTGCCCGAGCCCGTCTGCCAGACAACCAGGGGAAAGTGCTCGTCGAGCTTGCCGTCGATCACCTCCTGCGCGGCATCGACGATGGCCTTGCCGAGCGCCGGATCGAGCCGGCCGAGCGCCATGTTGGCCTCCGCCGCCGCCCGCTTGACGATGCCGAGCGCCCGCACGATGGGCAGCGGCTGCTTTTCCCAGCCGATCCTGAAATTGCCCAGCGAACGCTGCGCCTGCGCGCCCCAATAGCGGTCCGCCGGCACGTCGATCGGGCCGAAGGTGTCGGTTTCGATGCGGGTCTTGGTCATGCGGTACCTCCCTTCGTTTGCGGCGCCTGGGGGCGGATCGTTGCAGCGGCGTGCCGAAGAGTGGAACCCGGTTTCCGGCACGTGCCGCGACATGGTGGAACTTGAAGCCATGGACGCGATTGCGAAACCGCACCCGTGGCTCTAATGGCGCGTGCGCGGGTGATTTGCAATGGTGCACTGCAATGAAAAAGGGCGCCCGAAGGCGCCCTCAGACCGCTGACAAACCCCGTCATTTTCGGCGGGGTTTTGTTTTATGGGTTTGTTGGGGTTTGGGATTTCGTTGT
>NZ_JAODNW010000014.1 GCF_025398255.1 Chelativorans intermedius
GGCTGGTCCGGCTGAGGCTGCGCGAACATGACGAAGCTTCTGACGATACTGGAGAAATTCGCCTACACTCTCCGGCCGACCGATGCCGTCATGCAACTCCAACTCACCGGAGAACCGCATGACGACCCACGATCCCATCCCCGCGCGCCTGGCTGCGCTGAAGACCGCTACGACGCTGGAACTGAAGGCGCAGTGGCGCGACTTGTTCGACAGCGAGCCGCCGCCGTTCAACCGACGCTACCTGGAGAGCCGGCTGGCCTATCGGATCCAGGAGCTGGCCTATGGTGGCCTGAAGCCCGAGACAATCCGTCGGCTGGAGCGGCTGGGCGAGGAACTGGATGGTGGCGACCGCAAGAAGAGTCGCGTCCGCGCCGATGCCATGCCCATCGCCGGCACCCGGCTGATCCGTGAGTGGCAGGGCGTCGAGCACGTCGTCACCGTCACCGCGGACGGCTTCGAATGGCAGGGCCGCCCGTACAAGTCGCTTTCGGCCATCGCGCGGGCGATCACCGGGACGCGCTGGAACGGCTGGGTCTTCTTCGGGCTCAAGAACCGGAGGGCGCGGACATGACCAAGCCGATCGTCCGCAAACAGCGCTGCGCGATCTACACCCGGAAATCCTCTGAAGAAGGACTCGAGCAGGAGTTCAACAGCCTCCACGCCCAACGCGAGGCCTGCGAGGCATACATCGCCAGCCAGCGCTCCGAGGGCTGGGTGCCCGTCCGCGATCAGTATGATGACGGCGGGATCTCGGGCGGCACGCTTGAACGCCCCGGGCTGCAGCGGCTGCTGGAGGATATCGAGGACGGGCTCGTCGACGTGGTGGTGGTCTACAAGATCGATCGACTCAGCCGGTCGCTCGCCGACTTCGCCAAGCTGGTCGAGGTGTTCGACCGGAACGGCGTGACCTTCGTCTCGGTGACGCAGTCGTTCAACACCACGACCTCGATGGGCCGCCTGACGCTGAACATCCTGCTGTCGTTCGCCCAGTTCGAGAGGGAGGTCACCGCCGAGCGCATCCGCGACAAGGTCGCTGCAAGCCGGAAGAAGGGGATGTGGATGGGCGGGGTGCCGCCCTACGGATATCGCGTTGAGAACCGGAAGCTGGTCGTCGACGACGAGAGCGCCGAGCACGTACGCTGGATCTTCGCTCGCTTCCTCGAGATCGGCTCGGGGACCGAACTGGCGCGGGAGGTCGCAAAACGCGGCATCCGCACGCCGCGCGGCAACCGGATCGACAAGAAGTATCTCTACCGGATGCTGAACAACCGCGCCTATATCGGCGAGGCGGTCCACAAGGGCAAAAGCTATCCGGGCGAGCATGACGCGATCATCGACCGCGAGACCTGGGACCGTGTGCACGCCATCTTGCAGGAAAGCCCGCGCAAGCGCGCTGCCCGCACGCGGGCGGAAACACCGGCGTTGCTGAAGGGGCTGTTGTTTGGCCCCGACGGCGCGGCCTTCTCCCCGACCCACACCCGAAAGGGCGACCGGCTCTACCGCTACTATGTCAGCCAGACGGTGCTGAAGCATGGCGCCGGTGCCTGTCCGATCGGTCGCGTGCCCGCCGGCGAGATCGAGGCCGCCGTCATCGACCGGCTGCGCACGGTGTTCCGCCAGCCCGAGATCGTGGCCGGGACGTGGAAAGCGGCGAAGGCGCAGCAGGGCGGCATCACGGAGGCCGATGCCCGCGCGGCCCTGCAGCAGCTGGACCCGCTATGGGACGAGCTTTTCCCTGCCGAGCAGGCACGCATCGTGGCGCTGCTCGTGGAGCGGATCGACATCGGCGCCGAAGGGCTCGAGATCCGGCTGCGCGTCGATGGGCTGAGCGGCCTCGCGCGCGAGATGCTGGCCGGTGAAACGGGAGCGGCAGCATGAAACCCGCGCCCGAGACCATCACCCTGCACGTCCCTTTCCGCATCGCAAAGCGCGGCGGGCGCAAGGAGGTGCAGTTGCCCGACGGCGCGCCGGTGCAACGCCGAACCGACAACACCCTGGTCAAGGCGCTGGCCCGCGCCTTCCGCTGGAAGCGGCTGCTGGAATCCGGCGAGTTCAACACCATCAATGAGTTGGCCGAGCGCGAGGGCATTGCGCCGTCCTACATGACCCGCGTCCTGCGCCTCACCCTTCTCGCCCCCGTCATCGTCGAGGCGATCCTGGATGGCCGACAGGGACCGGAAGTGACGCTGGGGCGGCTGCTGAAGGGGTTTCCGGTGGAGTGGGAGGCACAGCAACCATCTTTTCACAAGGTCGAATAGCAGGCCTTTTGCAAACAGCTTCGCACGCGTCCATCCATAAACGCCATCCTGCTTGCCCGCTCTCCTGGACGTCCGACAGCGCGGCAACTTTCAATTTCCGATTGATTCCAATGGCCATTTCGGCCACTTCTTGGGCCGGGAGGACCACCCATGACCGCACTTTCCGCCCGCGACGCCAAGTACAACTTCGGCCGTCTGATCGACCTCGCCCGCGCCGAGCCGGTGGTGGTCGAGAAACACGGGCGCCCGGTCGTGGTGGTCCTGTCCGTCGAAGAATACGAAAGGCTGACCGGCAACAAGGTCGCCCCATCCCGACTGGAAGGCGAGGAGTGATGGCAACGAACAACAACGCCCCCTTGGGCATCGAGGCAGAGCTGTTCAAGGCCGCCGACAAGCTGCGCGGCAACATGGAGCCATCGGACTACAAGCACGTCGTCCTCGGCCTGATCTTCCTGCGCCACATCTCGGAAAGCTTCGAGGCCAAGCACGCCGAGCTGATGGCGGAATACCCCGAGGGCGCCGAGGACCGCGACGAATACCTCGCCGACAACATCTTCTGGGTGCCGAAGGAGGCCCGCTGGTCCCACCTGCAGGCCAACGCCAAACAGCCCACCATCGGCAAGCTCATCGACGACGCCATGCTGGCGATCGAAAAGGACAACCCCTCGCTCAAGGGCGTGCTGCCCAAGGACTATGCCCGCCCCGCGCTCTCGGCAATCATGCTGGGCGAGCTGATCGACCTCATCGCCAACATCTCCACCCGCACCGAGAAAGGGCAGGAGCGCGACCTCTTCGGCCGCGTCTACGAATACTTCCTCAAGGAGTTCGCCGGCTCCGAAGGCAAGCGCGGGGGCGAGTTCTACACCCCCCGCTCGGTCGTGAAAACGATGGTCGAGATGCTCCAGCCCTACAAGGGCCGCGTCTATGACCCCTGCTGCGGCTCGGGCGGCATGTTCGTGCAGTCCGAACGCTTCGTCGAGGCCCATGGCGGCCGCATCGGCGACATCGCCATCTACGGACAGGAGAGCAACCACACCACCTGGCGGCTGTGCCGGATGAACCTTGCCGTGCGCGGGATCGACGCCGACATCCGCTGGAACGCCGAGGGCTCCTTCCACAAGGACGAGTTCCCCAGCCTCAAGGCCGACTTCATCCTCGCCAACCCGCCCTTCAACGTCTCCGACTGGGGCGGCGAGCGCCTGCGCGACGATCCGCGCTGGAAATATGGCGTGCCGCCCAGGGGCAACGCCAACTTCGCCTGGCTCCAGCACATCCTGCACCACCTCTCGCCCACCGGCACGGCGGGCGTGGTGCTGGCCAACGGCTCGATGTCCTCCACCCAGTCGGGCGAGGGCGAGATCCGCAAGGCGATGATCGAGGGCGAAGTCGTCGACTGCATGATCGCCCTGCCGGGGCAGCTGTTCTATTCAACCCAGATCCCGGTCTGCCTGTGGTTCCTGGCGCGCGACAAGTCGAACGGCATCGCGCGCGACCGCAAGCTGCGCGACCGGCGCGGCGAGATCCTGTTCATCGACGCGCGCAAGTTGGGCCACATGGTGGACCGCACGCGGCGCGAGTTTTCCGACGCGGACATCGCGAAGATCGCCGACACCTATCATGCCTGGCGCGAGGGCGAAGGCTATGCCGACGTGCCGGGCTTCTGCAAGGCGGCCACCCTCGAGGAGGTGCGCCAGCACGGATACGTGCTGACCCCCGGCCGCTATGTGGGGATCGAGGCGGCCGAGGAGGACGAGACGCCCTTTGCCGAGCGCTTCGCGTCCTTGCAGGAGCAGCTGGATGCACAGTTCGCCGAGGCCGAGGCGTTGACGGCGCGGATTCGCGAGCGGCTGGCGGGGGTGGTGGTCCATGGGTGAGTGGCGACAATCGACGTGGGGCGACGAGATATCCCTTGAATACGGCAAGGCAATCAGGGGCTATCAGGAGGCATCCGGTCCCTACCGGGTTTTTGGCACGAACGGGCCTGTTGGATGGACAGACGAACCGCTCGCATCGGGACCCGGGGTTATTCTCGGGCGCAAGGGCGCATACCGAGGCATTCATTATTCGAAGCATCCATTTTTCGTTATCGACACAGCGTATTACGTTAAGCTGAAGTCTGGCGATCTCGACATGCGATGGGTCTACTACGCAATGATCCATTATCGCTTGGGTGAAATCGACGACGGATCACCAATTCCATCTACAACCCGAGCTGCCGTTTACCCCTGCAAACTTTCCATTCCACCCCTCCCTGAACAGCGCGCCATTGCCGGTGTACTCTCCGCCCTCGACGACAAGATCGAGCTGAACCGGAAGATGAACGCCACGCTCGAGGCCATGGCGCGGGCGCTGTTTCGCGACTGGTTCGTGGATTTCGGCCCGACCCGCGCCAAAATGCAAGGCCGCCCCCCCTACCTCGCCCCCGAAATCTGGTCCCTCTTCCCCGACCGGCTCGACAATGAAGGGAAGCCCGAGGGGTGGGAGATGGGCACGCTGGGGGATGTGGCAGAGTCGCCCCGTCGTGGCGTCAAGCCGAGCGAAATACCAGAAGACACACCATACATCGGGCTGGAGCACATGCCCCGCCGCTCCATCGCCCTTTCGGAGTGGGAAGGCGCCGGAAAGGTGACGAGCAACAAGTCGGCCTTCCGCAAAGGCGAGTTCCTGTTCGGCAAGCTCCGTCCGTATTTTCACAAGGTCGGCGTAGCCCCAGTCGATGGCATATGCTCCACCGACATTGTGGTAGTTCGCCCAAAGCGGAAGGAGTGGTTGGCTTACACGCTCGCCTGCATCTCCTCCGACGATTTCGTCGAGTTCACGAATGCCGCCTCAACAGGCACGAAGATGCCGCGCACGAGCTGGAACGCGATGTCCACCTACGAAACCTGCCTTGGCACAGAGGAGGTTGCCGCCGCGTTCAATCACCTCGTCGCGCCGATGATCGAAAGTATCATCGCCAACATCCATGAATCCCGCACTCTCGCCCAGACCCGCGATCTGCTTCTGCCCAGGCTTATGTCCGGCGAAATCCGCGTGGCCGAGGCCGAGAAGATTGTGGAGGAGGCGCTGTGATGACAAACACACGAGGCAGCGTTCGTCGCAGTCTACACACCATGACACTTGACAGGATCGTCAAATCGACCACATATGAGGAGATATCACCCTCGGCGCTTCGGTGCCGGGGCGCGCGGCGGCCCCAGTGGCCGCTGCTGCTTTTTCGGGGGTTCGCATGAGAACCCATGTCTATATCGACGGCTACAACCTCTATTATGGCTGCCTCAAGCGCACGCCCTACAAGTGGTTGAATATCCATGCGCTTTGCTGCGCGCTCCTGCCGCAGAACGACATCCGGGCGATCCGCTACTTCACTGCGCAGGTCAGCGGCACGCCGCATGACCCCGATCAGCCCACCCGCCAGCAGACGTATTTCCGCGCCCTGCGAACGCTTCCGCAGGTCAGCATCCATCTTGGCCATTTCCTGACCCATGAAGTGACCATGCCCGACGCCGCCGACTGGAAAAACGGGCGCTACACCGGGCGTCAGGTCATGAAGACCGAGGAAAAGGGCTCTGACGTCAACCTCGCAACTTACCTGCTGGTCGACGCGTTTGACGATGCCTTCGACGTGGCGGTGATCGTCAGCAACGACAGCGACCTGAAGGAGCCGATCTCGGTTGTTCGGAACCGGTTCGGAAAGACAATCGGGATCCTCAACCCCCAGAAGCGTGTGAGCCGGGCGTTGAAGCCATACGCGCATTTCATCAAGCAGATCAGACCCGGCGTCCTCAAGAACTCACAGTTCCCCAACACGATGCAGGATGCGAAGGGACAGTTCCACAAGCCGACGCGCTGGTAGGAGGCCGTCCCAGATACGGAGGCGCTGAAAAGTAGAAGTTTAAGATTTGAGGCCGGAAATATTCATGACTTTCCTCACCGAAGACGACATCGAAAAGGCCCTGATCGCCAGGTTCGGCGAGCTTGGGTATGCGAACGCGCCCGATGCCATCATTGGCCCGGACGGAACGGCGCCCGAGCGAGCGGCCTATGATGATGTCATCCTGCGTGGACGTCTGGAAGCGGCGGTCGAACGGCTGAACCCCCACATTCCGCCAGAGGCGCGCGAGGAGGCCATCAAGCAGGTTCTGGGGTCGGAAAGCGCTTCGCTGGTCGAGGAAAACCGCAGGCTTCACCGGCTGATTGTCGAGGGTATGGACGTGGAGTTCCACGCCGAGGACGGCACCATACGCGGCGACAAGGTGCGCCTCGTTGATTTCGACGAGCCGGACGCCAACGACTGGCTGGTCGTCGACCAGATGGTCGTGATCGAGAGCGGCCGCAACCGCCGGCCCGACGTGGTGGTCTTCGTGAATGGCCTGCCGCTTGCCGTGGTCGAGCTCAAGAACCCGGGCGCCGAGACGGCAACGCTCACCACCGCCTACAATCAGCTTCAGACCTACAAGGCCGAGATTCCTTCGCTCTTTCGGACCAACGCAGTGTTGGTGACGTCCGACGGCACGCTGGCGCGGGTCGGGTCGCTCACAGCCAACGAGGAGCGCTTCATGCCGTGGCGCACTACCGACGGGCGCGAGGTGGCGCCGAAGGGCAGCCCCGAGATGGACGTGCTGATCGAGGGTGTCTTCGAGAAGCGGCGCTTCCTGGAGCTCATCCGCGACTTTACGGTGTTCGGCGACACCGGCTCGGGCATCGTCAAGATCATCGCCGGCTACCACCAGTTCCACGCGGTCAAGAAGGCGGTTCAAAGCACGCTGCGCGCAACCGCCATCGACGGCGACCGCAAGGCCGGGGTGATCTGGCACACGCAAGGTTCGGGAAAGAGCCTGCTCATGGCGTTCTTTGCAGGCCAGCTGGTGCGGCAGCCGCAGATGGAGAACCCGACCATTGTCGTGCTGACCGACCGCAACGATCTTGACGATCAGCTGTTCCAGACCTTTTCCATGTGCCGCGACCTTATCCGCCAGACGCCCGAACAGGCGGAAAGCCGTGAGCATCTGCAACAGGTGCTGGACCGTGTCTCTGGTGGGATCATCTTCACGACCCTGCAGAAACTGTCGGAAGGCAAGATGACCGACCGGCGCAACGTGATCGTCATCGCCGACGAAGCCCACCGGAGCCATTATGGATTCCGGGCAAAGATCGACCCGAAGACCGGCAAGCGCACCTATGGTTTCGCGAAACTCCTCCGAGATGCGCTGCCCAATGCGTCTTTCATCGGCTTCACCGGAACGCCGATCGAAAAGGACGATGTGAACACCCCCGCCGTCTTTGGCGACTACATCGACATCTACGACATCACCCGCGCGGTCGAGGATGGCGCGACGGTGCCAATCTACTACGAGAGCCGCCTGGCTCGCATCGAGCTACCCGAGGAGGAGAAGCCGAGGATCGATGCCGAGATCGAGGCGCTGACCGAAGACGAAGCCCTGACTGAGCAGGAGAAGCTCAAGCAGAAATGGTCAAACGTCGAGGCGCTGGTTGGAGCCGAGAAGCGCCTGAAGATGGTCGCGGCCGACATCGTCGAGCATTTCGAGCGGCGGCTCGCCGCGCTCGATGGCAAGGGCATGATCGTCTGCATGAGCCGGCGCATCTGCGTCGCGCTTTACAACGAGATCATTGCGCTTCGTCCCGAGTGGCATTCCGACGATGACAATGCCGGCGTCATTAAGATCGTGATGACAGGGTCGGCATCGGATCCGGCGGATTGGCAACCACACGTCGGCAACAAGGCGCGCAGGGATCTGATCGCGAAGCGCGCCAAGGATCCGGACGATCCGCTGAAACTCGTGATCGTTCGCGACATGTGGCTGACCGGCTTCGACGCCCCGTCGATGCACACAATGTACATCGACAAGCCGATGCAGGGTCACGGGCTGATGCAGGCCATCGCTCGAGTGAACCGCGTCTTCCGGGACAAACCCGCTGGTCTCGTGGTGGATTACATCGGGATCGCGCAAAGCCTGAAGAACGCGCTGGGCCAGTATTCCGAGAGCGACCGGCGCCAGGCCGGCATCGATGAGGCCGAGGCGGTGGCGGAAATGCTGAAGCGTTACGAGGTCGTTCGGGATCACTTCCATGGATTCGACTACAGCCAAGCCTTGAAGGGGGAACCGTCAGATCGCCTCCGGACGCTCGCCGCAGCAATGAACTGGATCCTGGAGCGCCAGCACGCGGCAGCCGCCAAGGAGGCAGACGAAGAAGCAAGAAAGAAGGCTCTTCGGCGGTACCAAGACGACGTCCTTGCGCTATCGAAAGCGTTCGCCTTGGCAGCGGCCAGCGAAGAGGCCCAGACCATTCGTGATGAAGTCGGTTTCTTCCAGGCCGTTCGGGCGGCGCTTGTAAAGGCGACGCAAGGGACAGGTGGCTCGGCGGCCGACAAGCGCCTTGCCGTTCAGCAGATCATCGATAGGTCCGTGGTTTCAACAGAGATCGTCGATATCCTCTCGGCGGCCGGCCTCAAGTCGCCAGATATCTCGATACTTTCGGATGAATTTCTGGCGGAAGTCCGGCAGATGGAGCAGAAGAACCTCGCGCTTGAGGCGCTCAAGAAGCTGCTCAACGACGAGATCAGTGCTCGCGCCCGGTCAAACGTCGTCGAGAGCAAGAAGTTTTCTGAGCGGTTGGAGCAGGCCGTTGCGCGGTACCACACGAATGCGATCAGCACTGTCGAAGTGCTCCAAGAGCTGATCGAACTGGCGCATGACATTCGAGAGGCCAGGAAGAGGGGCGAGGAAGAAGGCCTGACCGAGGAAGAGATCGCCTTCTACGACGCTCTCGCCACCAATGAAAGCGCGATCGAGGTCCTTGGGAACGATTCACTCAAGCTGATCGCGCACGAGCTTCTGGAGAGCCTCAAGTCGAACGTGACTGTGGACTGGTCCCATCGCGAGTCCGCAAGGGCACGCATGCGGGTTCTGGTGAAACGCATCTTGCGTAAGTACGGGTATCCTCCAGACCTGCAGGACGCTGCGATCAGGACCGTTCTGCAACAGGCGGAAGCGCTGTCTTCGCAATGGGCCAATTGAGTGCCGTTGGTTCGAGAAAACAATGTTGATTTGAACCCACCGCGAGGCGCGGCACCGCTGGCAGCGCGCTCCACACCCGTCGGGACGCTGGCGAACGTCCGATCCCGGTCATTTCTGCGAGAATGCCACCCACATCAAAGTGTTCAGGTTTCGTTACAAAATAATGACGTGTTTCCAGAGCCTTGCGAAAAATTCACCAAATCTGCGCAGTCAACAGGTTCAGAGAGTATCGGCCCTGAGAGAGCGCTTTCTGACCTCTTGGCCCAGAGGCCAGTGCTCAGCCTCTCCCGCATAACCCTCGAAAACAACGGAAAAATCCGGCCGCAGCCGGATGGGGAGAACGCTTTCGCGGGGGCAAGTGGCGGAGAGGATGGGATTCGAACCCACGAGGCCCTTTTGGGGCCTACTCCCTTAGCAGGGGAGCGCCTTCGACCACTCGGCCACCTCTCCTTCAAGGCTGGGTGCTGGATAAAGAAAAGCAGCGGCACAATCAACAACGAGTTGCACGCTTCTCACATTCGCCTGGCGCGGCGTCACCCGGATGCCGCGGCGCGCCGCGAGTCGCTGCTTGCCATGCAGGTATCCACAGGCAGCTGGAGGGCGGCGATTCGCGCCGTCTGGCGGGTGCCGGCGCGGGAAACCCGCCTTCTCCGGCGTTTTCCACTCGCGACGCACGCCCCAATCGTTGACGTTTCCTTTCCGCAGCCTGCGCAAACGTGGCTTTTGTGCAACAGGTTGTGCCGATAGAGCTTGCCGCGACCCGTGAGAGGGGCAATCGTGGTTGATCACCGGCGCGGCGTGAGTAATGTCGGCTGCGGAAGAAGGAGCGCCGGGGGCGCAACTTTTTCATACCTGTGGGGATGGGCAGGGAACGCTGTCCTTCAGCAAATATACCCAGACCCATATTTAGAACTTTTGACTGGAGGTCAGAAAATGAACATCAAGAGCCTTCTCATCGGCTCGGCGGCGGCAACCGTCGCTGCGACGGGCGCCCAGGCGGCCGACCCCATCTTCGTTCCGGAACCGGAGCCGATGGAATATGTCCGCGTCTGCGACGTCTATGGCGCCGGCTTCTTCTACATCCCGGGCACCGAAACCTGCCTCAAGATCGGCGGCTATGTCCGCTACGAGATCGGTGCGCGCGGCGATTTCGACGGCCTGCTCGACGATGGCGGCTGGGCCAAGCTGGCTCGCGCCACGCTGACGGTCGACGCCCGCTCGGAGACCGAGTACGGCACGCTCGGCGGCTTCATCGAGATCCGCGCCGATTCCACGGGTGGTACCGTAACGAAGTTCCCGAATACCGACTTCCCCTACAATGTGAACGAGGGCAACGCCCTTTCGCAGGGGATCGATTCCGGCGCGCGCGTGCAGCAGGCGATCATCTCGCTGGGCGGCCTTTCCATGGGTCTCAGCGACACGCTGTATGACGCCGGCCTGTCGGGCGAGTTCGACCAGGGCGGCGGCGACCGCGTCCACTTCATCCGCTACACATACGATGCGGCCAACGGCTTCTTCGTCTCTCTTGCGCTCGAAGAGGCGGACGAAGACTACGACTACGCGCCGAACGTGGTCGGCAACATCGGTGTGGTTCAGGGCTGGGGCAGCATCAACGTGTGGGGTGCCTACGACGCCACGGCCGAGGAATGGGCCGCCAAGGCGATCGCGAAGGTCAACGCCACCGAGCAGCTCTGGTTCGAGGCGATCGGTACCTACGAAAGCGGCATCAACTTCTACTCGGTCGACCCGTTTGGCGGCCTGGGCACTGGTCTGGCCTCGCTCGACCCGGTTGATCCGCGCGTCGGTGCCGAGTGGAGTGCCGGTGGTCTTGTCGGCTATCAGGTCAACCCGCGCTTCAAGGCGTCGATCGGCGCTCAGTACTTCAGCAAGGTTGGCCACGATGTCGGCACCACCCTCTTCGGTGGCGATGTGAACGCCATCCGCGCCGGTGCGACCTTCGACTACGAGATCGTCGAGAACTTCAACACGAAGCTTGCGGTCAACTACACCAAGTTCGACACGCCGGACGGCCGCGACCCGGATCAGTGGCACGGCTTCCTGCGCTTCGACCGCAACTTCTAAAAAGAGAAGACGGTCCGAAGAACTTGGAAACCCGGCGGGCGACCCCCGCCGGGTTTTCCTTGCTCGTCCTTGGCAGGTTGGGTGATGCGAACGGCGCCTTCCCGAACGGCTATCACAGCGTCCGCCGCTCGGCGCGGGTGAAGAAGGCATCGATGCGCCGGGGCAGGTCGCCGGTCTCCAGAAGCGGCGCATGGCCCTGGCCCTCTACGGTGAGGGTCTCCATCTCCGGGTGCCGCCGGGCCATTTCCGAGAGTGTGTCCACGGACAGCAGGGTGGAGTTGGCGCCGCGGATCGCCAGCACGGGGATTGCCTTCAGCCCCTCGAATTGCGGCCACAGCGCCGGCAGCGGCCGGCTCAGATCGACCCCTCTCAGCGTCTTGAGAAGCCGGCGGTCGAAATCGGCCACGGGGCGCCCGTCCTCGAAGCGGTAAAGCGCCCGTGTCTGTCGCTCCCAGTCGGCATCGGCAAGCGCGCTGAAAGCCTCGCCGTGCACCGCCTTCAGCACCCGGATGGCATCGGCCAAGTCCTGCGGTTTCGGTGCATTTTCCAGATAGCTGCGGATGTGCGCCAGCCCGGCGCCCTCGATCACCGGACCGATGTCGTTGAGCACGACCGCCTTCAGCGCCGCCGGCCGCAGCGCCGTCAGCGCCATGATGACGAGCCCGCCGCGCGAGGTGCCGATGAAGGCGGCATGGGGAATTCCGAGCACGGTGAGCCCATCGCGGATGTCGGCGGCCTCTCTCGCCACCGTATAGTTGCGCCACTGCGGGTCGGGATCGCTGCCGCCACGCCCGCGATAGTCGAAGGCGATCACCTGGCGCGGGCGTTTCTCGTTGCCCGCAAGGGCCAGGGCGAGAGCATGGAAATCGCGCACATTGCGGGTCAGCCCCGGCAGGCAGACCACCGGCAGCCGACCCTCCACGCGCCTGCCATAGAGGCGTGCGTGCAGCCTCAACCCGTCGCTCGATGTGTAGAAGAAATCGTTGAACCCTTCCCCCAAACCCGCTCCCTTGCTTTCGACCGTCCTCAGCGCCCCATCACCAGGTCGTGTTCGATGTCGAAGGGGGCGCCGAGCTGCGCCTTGTAGACCTGATAGCTCTCCATCACGCGCTGCACATAGTTGCGGGTCTCGGTAAAGGGGATGCGTTCGATCCAGTCCACCACCTCCTCCACCGGCCTGCCGCGCGGGTCGCCATAGCGGGCGATCCACGCCTCGGCGCGGCGCGGACCGGCATTGTAGCCGACGAAGGTGAGAATGTAAGAGCCGTCAAAACGGTCGAGCTGCTCGCCGAGATAGGCCGCGCCGAGCGTCGCGTTGTAGCCGGCGTCTGCCGTCAGCCGTGGCGGCGCATAGGCAAGGCCGGTCTTTGCCGCCATGGCCCTGGCGGTCGCCGGCATGAGCTGCAGAAGCCCGCGGGCACCGGCGCCGGAGACTGCGCCGGCATTGAACTCGCTTTCCTGGCGGGCGATGGCGTAGGCCAGAGCCTCGCCGCTGCCCGAAAGCACGGCGCTTTCCGGTATCGCGCCCAGGGGATGGGTCAGCATTCCCGTCTCAAGTCCGCGCGCGCTGGCCGTCTTGGCGATGCGCAGCGCCAGATGGTGGTCGCCGCGTGCCTCGGCCATGCCCGCCAGAAGCGCCAGTTCCCCGGCGCTCGGCAGCGCCTGCGCCAGATCCCGGTAGAGGAGGGCGGCAAGGCGGTTTTCGCCGATGGCCTCCAGCTTTCCGATCGCCTGCACGGCCTTGCGCGCGCCGAAGCGCCGGCGTTCCTCCTCCGAGGGTTGCGGCCTGGACGTATCGAGGGAGGACAGGCCGAGCCGCGCGGCGGCGAGCTGGCCGTAGAAGGTTGTGCCATGGACGGCGGCCTTGCGGTAATAGGCGTCCGCCTTGCCGGGCCCATCCGCTTCCACCGCCCGCCCCAGCCAGTAGAAGGCGCGGGCACGCGAGATCGGCCCTTCGGCAATCTGCGCGATACGGGAAAAGTGGTGCGCCGCGGCGTTCGCATCACCGAGGCTGCGCAGCGCATACCACCCGGCGTGAAAGGCCGCATCCGCCTGGCTGGCGGGGCTGCCGCCCGCATGCGCGGCGGCGACGCGATAGGCCATCCTCGCCTCCCCGATGTCCAGAAGCTCGCGCGAAAGCACCCGCCGCTCGAACCACCACGCGTCCGGGTCGATGAGCGCGTCCGGCTCCACGGGAGCGGAGAGCATCGCCTCCGCGGCCTCGAGAAACTGCCCGCTGCGGCGCAGTTGGCGCACCTTCGCGAAGAGGTAGCCGGTCGAGCGTTCGCTTTCCGGCACCGCTTCGAGGAGTGCGCCCGCCTCCGGTCGGTTGCGGATCACCGCCGCCCAGGCGCGCACGAGCGCCTGACCGCCGACCAGACCGGCCATCCGCTCGGCCGAGCGCACGCGTTCCTCGTAGAGCATACGCTCCATGCGGTATCGATGGTCCGCCGCCGGAATCAGGTCGCCGAATTCCGCGACGATGGCGAGTTCCTGCCGCGCATTCAGCGTCTTCTCGCGCCAGAAGGGAGAAAGAACGGCACGCGCGGCCTCTCGGTCGCCCAGCGCCAGATGCGCGCGCGCCAGCGCGACCGTGGCCTCGAAGGTGACGGGCTGCCGGCCGGCGAACGCATCGGCAAGCGCCTCTGCCGGCGGGTTCTCGCGGGCAAGCGCCCGCTCGCGCTGAAGGGCAAGCCGCGCCATGCCGGGCCAACCTGCAAGCGTGCGCGCGATCTGCGCGATTTCCTCGCTGCCGACCCCGGCGTGGCCGGAAAGGGCGATCGCCCAGCCCAGGATATCTCGCTCGACGGATCCCCGCTTGAGGGCCGCGCGCACCCCCCTTGCGCCTGCCAAATCCCCCCGCGAAAGGGCCGAAAGTCCCTCCTGAAGCACCGCAAGGCGCCCCTTCGAACGCAGCATTTCCGGCGCGAAGGGGGGTATTGTCCCCGCCCGCTGCGGCGGTGCATAGGGCAGTGGAGGGTTCTGCGGAAGCTCCACGCCTTGCGCTGAGGCAGCCGCGGCGGCAACCCCCAGCATGAGTGCCGCAAGCCCGGTTCTGCCCATCGCCGCAGCCGCAATTCGCACGGCCTTCATTGCCCGCAATCCTGTGCCAAGAACCTTCCTTTCGAGGTTCTTGCGGGCGCAGCATGGCAACACTATGGTGCCGCGCTTCATGATCGGGTAGAAGCGCCCGTCAGCGGTCCGAAAGGGTTCGGGCCGGGCAAGTCATGCGAGGAGTTTCGGGAAATGTTCAGGGGTTCCATCACAGCGCTCGTGACGCCGTTTCGCAAGGATGGAAGCCTGGACAAAGACGCTTTCCGCGCGCTTGTGGACTGGCAGATCGAAGAGGGCTCCAACGGCCTGGTCCCCGTTGGCACGACCGGCGAATCCCCGACCCTGACCCATGAGGAGCACCGCGAGGTGGTGCGGCTGTGCGTGGAAGCGGCGGCCGGGCGCGTGCCCGTCATCGCGGGGGCCGGCTCGAATTCGACGCGCGAGGCGATCGGCTTTGTCGAGCATGCGGAAAAGGTGGGTGCCGATGCGGTTCTCGTGGTCACGCCATACTACAACAAGCCTAATCAGCAGGGACTCTACGAGCATTTCGCGGCCGTGGCGCGCGCCACCAGCCTGCCGATCATCATCTACAACATTCCGCCCCGCTCGGTGATCGACATGACGCCGGAGACGATGGGCCGCCTGGTGCGCGATTTCAAGAACATCGTCGGCGTCAAGGACGCCACCGCCAAGGTCGACAGGGTGTCGGAGCAGCGCATGACCTGCGGGAAGGACTTCATCCAGCTTTCCGGGGAAGACGCCTCGGCGCTGGGCTTCAATGCCCACGGCGGCGTGGGTTGCATCTCGGTGACCGCGAATGTGGCGCCGCGCCTGTGCGCCGCCTTCCAGGCGGCCACACTCTCGGGCGACAGGGAAAAGGCGCTGGAGCTGCAGGACCGTTTGATGCCGCTGCACAAGGCGCTGTTCATCGAGCCGGGCCTTTGCGGCACCAAATACGCTCTGTCGCGTCTCGGCAAGGTCGAGAATGTCGTTCGCCTGCCGCTCGTGCCGGTGGAAGCGGCGACGGCGGAGAAGATCGACGCGGCAATGAAGCACGCCGGGCTGCTGAACTGAAGGTCGCGAACGCCTGATCCATGGCCAAGCAGAAAAACCCGAACATCCGCACGGTTGCCGAGAACCGCAAGGCGCGCTTTGCCTATGAGGTTCAGGACACGCTGGAGGCCGGCCTTGCGCTGACGGGCACGGAGGTGAAATCGCTGCGCGAGGGTCAGGCCAACATCCAGGAATCCTACGCCTCCGTCGAGGGCGGCGAGCTGTGGCTCATCAACTCCTATGTCCCCGAATATTCTGCCGGCAACCGCTTCAACCACGAGCCGCGCCGCCGCCGCAAGCTGCTCGTCTCGCGCAGGGAGCTTGCCCGTCTGGCCCAGGCGGTGGAGCGCGAGGGCATGACCATCGTGCCCTTGCGGCTCTATTTCAACGAGCGTGGCATTGCCAAGCTTCAGATTGCGCTTGCCCGCGGCAAGAAGCTGCACGACAAGCGCGAAACCGTGAAGAAGCGGGACTGGAGCCGCGAGAAGGCGCGGCTGCTGAAGGAGAGAGGCTGAGCGCAAAATAGCACGAGTAGGGAGGTGCAAAGGCCCTCGGAGCCAGCTTTCCCTCCCTATTCGCTATTCGCTTCCCAAAAACTCTCTCGCCCGGCGGAACACTTCTGCGAACATCGTTTCCGTCAGCCGGCCCGTATTCGTGTTGTATCGCGAGCAGTGATAGCTGGAGAAGATTCGCAAGGAGCCTGCGGTCTGGGCTGCGCCGTGGGAGAAGGGAAGTTCGCGCGCGCGGCAATCGAGGGCGCGCACCGTCGCCTGGTGGGCGATGGTGCCCAGTGTCACCACCGCCTTGAGATTGGGGAAGCGCGCCAGGGTGGGCGTGAGGTAGTGCCTGCGGCAGGTGGCCACCTCGCTTCCCGTGGGCCTGTTCTCCGGCGGTACGCAGCGCACCGCGTTGGTGATGGCCGCATCGACAAGCTGCAGCCCGTCGTCAGGCCGCGCGTCGAAGGCGCCGCGCGCAAAGCCGAAGCGAATCAGGGTGTTGTAGAGCAGTGTGCCGGCGAAATCCCCGGTAAACGGACGGCCCGTGCGGTTGGCGCCGCGCAGGCCCGGCGCCAGGCCAACAACGAGCAGCCGAACCGCCGCGTCTCCCTGTGGCGGCACGAAGGTGGGCACCGGCGCGTTGAACCATTCCGGCTCGCGCGCCCGCCAGCCGGCAATGAAGGCGGCGAGGCGCGGGCAATGCGGACAGTCCCGAGGCGGTTCCGCCGGCAGGTTCATCCTGCCTCGTTGGATTCGAAGTCGTCGTGATCGTGACGGCGCATCGTGCGCTCGGAGGGATCGCGGCCGATCTCCTGCTGCAGGGAGGCAAGGTCGATGAAGCTGTCCGCCTGCCGGCGCAGCTCGTCGGAGATCATCGGCGGCTGCGATTGGATGGTGGAAACGATGCTTACCTTGCGCCCCTTGCGCTGCAGCGCCTCGACCAGCGTGCGGAAGTCCCCGTCGCCGGAGAACAGCACGTAGTGGTCGACCACATCCACCAGCTCAAGGGCGTCGATGGTCAGCTCGATGTCCATGTTGCCCTTGATCTTGCGCCGTCCGCTGGAGTCGGTGAACTCCTTGGCGGGCTTTGTGACCACCTTGTAGCCGTTATAGTCGAGCCAGTCGATGAGCGGCCGGATGGAGGAATATTCCTGATCTTCCACCAGCGCCGTGTAATAATAGGCGCGCAGCAGATAGGCTCTCTTCTGGAAGCTGGCGAGCAGTTTGCGGTAGTCGATGTCGAATCCGAGCGCGCGGGATGTGGCGTAAAGATTCGCGCCATCGATGAACATCGCGATCTTTTCGCGGGGGTCGAACATGGTGCAAATATCCTTCGTGGCAATCGGCTGCGCGGAATAGCTTGTGGCGCCATCTACACAGCCGGCGCCTAACCGTCCAACATACCAACTGACATAGTGCGGTCTTGTATTAATGCCAATGCAAATTAATTTAAGGGAAATGGAAAATCCATCGGGTGCTGCGCGGAGCGATGGTCGCCCTTTCGTGCGGAAGGGGGGCGGCGGCGCGGCGCATGATTGCGGCGAACCCTTGTCTTTTTTCTCTGGAATGGATAAGGACCGCGCAGGTTTTCCCACAAGTTTTGTGCATGAAAGGGGCAGACAATGGCCCGCGTCACCGTTGAAGACTGCATCGACAAGGTCGAGAATCGCTTCGAGCTCGTGCTCCTGGCCGGTCATCGGGCGCGTCAGATTTCTCAAGGCGAGCCCATCACCGTCGACCGCGACAACGACAAGAATCCCGTCGTGGCTCTGCGTGAGATCGCCGATGAGACGCTGTCGCCCGGCGACCTGAAGGAAGCGCTCATCCACTCGCTTCAGAAGCATGTGGAAGTGGACGAACCGGAGCCCGACCTGCCCGTCATCGCCGACCAGTCGGGCGATTCCCCGGAAGCCGATGCGCCGGACGAGGCTTCGGTCTCCTTCGACCGCATGAGCGAGGAGGAGCTGCTTGCCGGCATCGAGGGGCTGGTTCCGCCGGAGAAGAGCGACGATTTCTGATCGCACACGGCGCGCCGCGCACCCTTTTGCGTCGGCTCGCGAGGGCCTATCCTGCCGGTCCCTGTCAACATGCGCCGTGTGGCCCACACGGCGCATCTTTTGCGTGTGAGGAGAAGCCCCGATGATGCGTCAGTACGAGCTTGTGGAGCGCGTGCAGCGCTACAAGCCTGACGTCAACGAGGCGCTTCTGAACAAGGCCTATGTCTATGCCATGCAGAAGCATGGCCACCAGAAGCGTGCCTCGGGCGACCCGTACTTCTCGCATCCGCTGGAGGTGGCGGCCATCCTCACCGACATGCATCTCGACGAGTCGACCATCGTGGTCGCTCTCCTCCACGACACGATCGAGGACACCACGGCCACGCGCGCCGAGATCGACGAGCTGTTCGGCCCGGACATTGGCCGGCTGGTCGAAGGGCTGACCAAGCTCAAGAAGCTCGATCTGGTCTCCACAAAGGCCGCCCAGGCGGAAAATCTGCGCAAGCTGCTGCTGGCCATCTCGGAGGATGTGCGCGTCCTGCTGGTCAAGCTGGCCGACCGGCTGCACAACATGCGCACGCTCGACCACGTGCCGCCGCACAAGCGGCTGCGGATCGCCGAAGAGACGATGGAAATCTATGCGCCGCTGGCCGGGCGCATGGGCATGCAGGACATGCGCGAGGAGTTGGAGGAACTCGCCTTCCGCTATATCAACCCGGAAGCCTTCCACACCGTCACGGAGCGGCTTGCCGACCTTCTGGAACGCAACCGCGGCGTCATCTCGGAGATCGAGGAGGCGCTGGCGCATCTGTTCGAGAAATACGAGATCAGGGCCACGGTGAAGAGCCGGCAGAAGAAACCCTGGTCCGTCTTCCGCAAGATGGAGACGAAGGGGGTCTCCTTCGAGCAGCTTTCCGACATTTTCGGCTTTCGCGTCATCGTGGACACGGTGGAGGACTGCTACCGGGCCCTGGGCGCCATCCACACCACGTGGTCGATGGTGCCCGGCCGCTTCAAGGACTATATCTCGACCCCAAAGCAGAACGACTACCGTTCCATCCACACCACCATCGTCGGGCCGTCGCGCCAGCGCGTCGAACTGCAGATCCGCACCAATGAGATGGACCGCGTGGCCGAGTATGGCGTGGCCGCCCATTCCCTCTACAAGGACTTCGGCTCCAAGCCCAACGGTCCCGCCCACCGCATCTCCAAGGACACGAAAGCCTATGCGTGGCTGCGCCACACAATCGAGGCGTTGTCGGAGGGCGACAATCCCGAGGACTTCCTCGAGAACACCAAGCTGGAGCTGTTTCAGGACCAGGTCTTCTGTTTCACGCCCAAGGGGCGGCTGATCGCGCTGCCGCGCGGCGCAACGCCGATCGACTTCGCCTATGCCGTCCATACCGATGTGGGCGATACCTGCGTGGGTGCGAAGATCAATGGTCGCATCATGCCCCTCATGACCGAGCTCAAGAATGGCGACGAGGTGGAGATCATCCGCTCCAAGGCGCAGGTGCCGCCGGCCGCCTGGGAATCGGTGGTGGTGACGGGCAAGGCGCGCTCGGCCATCCGCCGCGCCACCCGAAATGCCATCCGCAAGCAATATTCTGGGCTTGGCAGCCGCATACTGGAGCGCGCCTTCGAGAGGGCAGGCAAGACCTTCAGCCGTGACATGCTCAAGCCCGTCCTGCACAGGCTGGCACGCAAGGACGTGGAAGACGTGCTGGCAGCCGTCGGCCGCGGCGAGCTTTCCAGCCAGGATGTCGTCCACGCCGTCTTCCCCGATTACAAGGACGAGCGCGTGACCCAGAACCCGCCGGCGCGGGAGGAGGGCTGGTTCAACCTGCGCAACGCCGCGGGCATGCTGTTTCAGATCCCGGGGCGTGCCGGGCGCAGGGGGCGCAAGGACAAGGGCAAGGAGCAGGCCGGCGACAATGCGGCGCTTCCCATCCGCGGCGTTTCCGGCGATCTGCCGGTGCGCTTCGCCCCGGAGGGCGCGGTGCCCGGAGACCGCATCGTCGGCATCCTGCAGCCCGGTTCTGGCATCACGATCTATCCCATCCAGTCACCGTCGCTGACGGCCTTCGACGATCAGCCCGAGCGCTGGATCGACGTGCGCTGGGACATCGACGAGAACATGAAGGAGCGCTTCCCCGCCCGCCTTTCCGTCACCGCCATCAACGAGCCCGGCTCGCTGGCCGAGATCGCCCAGGTGATCGCCTCCAACGATGCCAACATTCATATGCTTTCCATGGCGCGCACGGCACCCGACTTCACCGAGATGATCTTCGATCTCGAAGTGTGGGACCTGAAGCATCTCAACCGCCTCATCTCCCAGCTCAAGGAGATGGCCTGCGTGAGCGATGTGCACCGTGTCAACGGATAGGGATAGGCATCAAGGGCGACACGTCGTCTGTTGCCCTGCCGCGCGCGATATTACATAGAACCCGAGATGGTTGCCGGCTCGCGGAAGCGCCCGTTAACGCGAAGCAGCTATGCTCGCGTCCGGGTGGCATGGCGTTTGGGCCCGATGGTATTGGGAAATGCTGTTCAGACGAAGAAAGAACGCCGATTTCTGGGAGCGCGTGAGGACACTGGTGTGGCCGCGGCGCTCCTTTTGGCGCTCGGCACGCTATTTCGCGAAGCGGGCACTGCGGCTGCGCGCCACGCCGCACGCCATCGCGGCGGGCATTGCCGCCGGCGCCTTCGCCTCCTTCACGCCCTTTCTGGGCTTTCACTTCGTGATCGCGGCGGCGGTCGCCTGGGTGATCGGCGGCAATCTGGTGGCCTCTGCCATCGGCACCGCGGTGGGCAATCCGCTCACCTTTCCCTTCATCTGGGGCGCCACCCTTGAGCTTGGCAAGCTCATCCTCTATGGCCGCCATCCAAGCAGCATCGGGCCGATGGACATCGGCCATCTGCTCTGGAAGCTCGAGTTCTCGAAGCTGTGGGAACCCTTCATCAAGCCCATGGTCGTCGGGTCCCTGCCGCTCGGCATTGCCGCCGGGCTCATCTTCTACGTTCTCACGCGCTGGACGGTGGCAGCCTTTCAGGAACAGCGGCGCAGGCGCCTTGCGGAGCGGGCGCGCCGGCGGGCGCTGGCGCAGTCCGGCGCCAAGGCCATGGCAGGATAGGGCAGCATGATTATCGGGCTCGGCAGTGACCTCATCGACATCCGCCGCATCGAAAGGACTCTGGAGCGGCACGGCGAGCGCTTCACGCGCCGCGTCTTCACCGAGGTGGAACGCGCCAAGTCCGACCGCAGGCGCGAACGCGCGGCTTCCTATGCCAAGCGATTCGCCGCCAAGGAGGCGTGCGCCAAGGCGCTCGGCACCGGCCTTTCGCGCGGTGTCTTCTGGCGCGACATGGGGGTGGTGAACCTGCCGGGCGGCAAACCGACCATGGAGCTGACCGGCGGCGCGGCGGCGCGGCTGCGGGCCATGGTGCCGGCCGGCCACCGGGCGCTCGTCCACCTCACCATCACCGACGACTTTCCCCTGGCCCAGGCTTTCGTCATCATCGAGGCCGTGCCGGATGTGTGACAACGGGCAACATGAAACTGAAGCGCAAGCGCATTGCCGTGAGCGCCGCCAGCCGATAAGACGAGGCGCCGACAAGGGCCGGGCACGAGCCTCGGCCCGGCGCAAACCGAGGACGACATGAGCGTGGCCGACAGATCCAGGAAAAAATCAGGCGGGCTTGGAGAGACCGTCAGCGTCATCGTGCAGGCGCTGCTGCTTGCCCTCGTCATCCGCACCTTCTTTTTCCAGCCTTTCTCGATTCCTTCCGGTTCAATGCGCCCGACGCTTCTGGAGGGCGACTATCTGTTCGTCACCAAATGGGCCTACGGCTATTCGCGCTACTCCTTCCCCCTCTCGCCGCCGCTGTTTTCGGGGCGCATCTGGGCCGGACAGCCCGAGCGCGGCGATGTGGTGGTCTTCAAGTTTCCGCCCAATCCGTCTCTTGACTACATCAAGCGGGTGGTGGGGTTGCCGGGCGACCGCATCCAGATGCGCGACGGCGTTCTCCACATCAATGGCGCGCCTGTTCGGCGCGAGCTGATCGGCCAGATCGACGATCCTGACATCACGGAGATGTCGCGGCCCGTCGACGTCTATCGCGAGACGCTGCCCAACGGGGTTTCCTACGAGACGCTGGACCTGTCGTCCAACTCGGTGGGGGACAACACGCGCGAGTTCGTCGTGCCGGAGGGGCACTATTTCATGATGGGCGACAACCGCGACAACTCCACCGACAGCCGCTTCACCGTGGGCTTCGTGCCGGAGGAAAACCTCGTCGGCCGGGCCAACATCATCTTCTTCTCCATAGCTGGCGGGCACAGTCCGCTGGAAATCTGGCAGTGGCCCAGCGAGATTCGTCTTTCGCGACTCTTCACCTGGGTGGACTGAAGAGGCGCCATGGCTCCGAAACGCCCCACGGGAGAGCGGCTGGCCGAGGCGGTGGAAGGCAAGATCGGCATCGCCCTGCGCGATGCCGCACTTCTGGATGAGGCGTTCACCCATTCGAGCGCGCGCACCGGCGCCGACTATCAACGGCTGGAATTTCTGGGTGACCGGGTGCTGGGGCTGGCGGTTGCGGAGATGCTCTACGAGACCTTTCCCGATGCGCCGGAGGGCGAACTTTCCGTGCGTCTCAACGGGCTGGTGAATGCCGAGACGCTGGCCGCAATCACCGAGGAGCTGGGTCTGGCGGAGCTTATCCGCACCGGCAGCGACCAGCGCGCGCGTGCCGCGCGCAAGCAGGTCAACATGCGCGCCGATGTCTTGGAGGCACTGATCGCCGTCCTCTATCTCGAAGGCGGCTTGCCGACCGTCCGCCGCTTCGTGCGCGCCCATTGGGGCGAGCGCGCCAGGGCGGCGGAGGCGGCGCGCAGCGACCCCAAAACGGCGCTTCAGGAATGGGCGCATCGGGTCTGCGGCGCCACCCCGGCCTACCGGATCGAAGGGCGTGAAGGCCCCGACCATGCCCCCGTCTTTACCGTGACGGTTCACATTCCAGGCTTTGCGGAAGGCCGCGGCTCGGGCCGCTCCAAGCGCGAGGCCGAGCAGGCCGCCGCCACGCAGGTGCTGGTGCGCGAGGGCCAATGGGAAGCGTTGGAGAATGCCCCATGAACACGTCTGCCCCGCCCCCCGAAGAGCCCACCCGCTCTGGCTTCGTGGCCCTGATCGGCGCCACCAATGCAGGCAAGTCGACCCTGGTCAACCAGCTCGTCGGCGCCAAGGTCTCGATCGTCACCCACAAGGTGCAGACGACGCGCAGCCTGGTGCGCGGCATCGCCATGCATGGCCGCACGCAGATCGTCTTCATCGACACGCCGGGCATCTTCCGCCCGCGCCGCCGCCTCGACCGGGCGATGGTGACGAGCGCCTGGGGCGGAGCACGCGATGCCGATATCGTTGCCCTCATCGTCGATGCCGAGCGCGGCTTCAGCGGCGAGCCGGAGGCGATCCTCGACAAGCTGGCCGAGGTGCGCCAGCCGCGGATTCTGATTCTCAACAAGATCGACCGCGTGAAGCGGGAAGCGCTTCTCGTGCTGGCGGACGAGGCCAACAGGCGCGCCGATTTCGAGCGCATCTTCATGGTCTCCGCCCTCAATGGCGATGGCTGCGCGGACATTCTGGATTATCTGGCCGCGCGCCTGCCCGAGGGGCCGTGGTACTACCCGGAGGATCAGATCTCGGATCTGCCCATGCGCCAGCTCGCTGCCGAGATCACCCGCGAGAAGCTCTATCTGCGTCTGCATCAGGAACTGCCCTATGCCGCCCATGTGGAGACGGAGAAATGGGAGGAGCGCAAGGACGGCTCGGTGCGCATCGAACAGGTCATCTTTGTCGAGCGCGACAGCCAGAAGAAGATCGTGCTCGGCCACAAGGGTGCCGCCATCCGCGCCATCGGCCAGGCTGCGCGCGAGGAGCTAGCAGCCATCCTGGAGAAGAAGGTGCACCTGTTCCTTTTCGTGAAGGTGCGCGAGAAATGGGGGGACGACCCCGAGCGCTATCGGGAAATGGGGCTGGAATTTCCCGGCTAAGGCATTTTGCAGCCAGATGGAGTCATCTGGCGTCGCACAAATGCGGCAAAACAAATAGATAGACCGGATCAGCGTTTCATTGAAACGATGAACCGGTCTAGGGAGAAAAGCCGCCCATGGAATGGCATGACGAAGGGATCATCCTGGGCAGCCGCCGCCACGGCGAGACCAGCGTCATACTGGAAGCGATGACGGCCGCCCACGGGCGGCATCTGGGGCTGGTGCGCGGCGGGCGTTCGCGGCGCCTGCAACCCGTGCTTCAGGCGGGAAACAGGGTGGCGCTCGTCTGGCGCGCACGGCTCGACGAGCACCTCGGCACCTTTCAGGTGGAGCCGCTGGAGCTCAATGCCGCGCGTCTGCTCGGTTCCGCGCTTGCCGTCTATGGCATCCAGACGCTGGCTGCCCACCTGCGGCTTCTGCCCGAGCGCGACCCGCATCCGGGTCTCTTCGAGACGCTGGGCGTCGTGTCTGCCCATCTCGAAGAGCCCGAGGTCGCAGGGCGCCTGATGGTCCGTTTCGAGCTCGCCATCCTGGAAGAGCTGGGCTTCGGCCTCGACCTTTCGCATTGCGCGCTGACGGGAAGGCGCGAAGGGCTTGCCTATGTCTCGCCCAAGACGGGCCGGGCCGTGACCCGCGATGCAGGAGACGCCTGGCAGGACAGGCTTCTGCCGCTGCCTTCCTTCCTGACCGCACCCTCCGAAGCGCTGTGCGATGCCGCAGCGCTTAAGCAGGCTTTCGCGCTTACGGGCTTCTTCCTGCACCGCCACGTCTACGAGCCGCGCGGACTCGCCGAACCCGAGGCGCGATCGGGCTTCATCGCGGCGCTGAGCCGCGGCCTGGGGGAGGCTGCGCCGTAGGCTTTCTACTCCGCCGCCGCAATGGCCGGCCTGTCGACCGGCTTTTCCTCAATCGGCCAATGCACGATGGCGGCGAAGATGCCGAGCGCCACACCCAGCCACCACACCGGATCGTAGGAGCCGAACTGGTCGTAGAGATAGCCGCCGAGCCACACGCCCAGGAAGGAGCCCACCTGGTGGGAGAAGAAGACGATGCCGCCCAGCATCCCCAGATAGCGCGTCCCGAACATGACGGCGACCAGCGCATTGGTGGGCGGCACCGTCGACAGCCACAACAGGCCCATCACGATGGCGAAGACGACAACGCTGGTTGGCGTCTGCGGCAGCAGCAGAAAGGCCGTCACGGCAACGGAGCGCCCGATATAGATCAGCGCCAGAAAGATCTGCTTGGGATAGCGCTGGCCGATGAAGCCGGAAGCCAGCGAGCCGATGATGTTGCAGAAGCCGATCAGCGCCAGCGCGATCACCGCATAGCGCGCGTCGATGCCGATATCGCCGATATAGGCTGGGAAATGCGCGGTGATGAAGGCCACCTGAAAGCCGCAGACGAAAAAGCCGGAGACGAGCAGCACGAAGCTGCGATGGCCGAACGCCTCGCGCAGGGCGGCTGCGAACGACTGCTCGAACTCGACCTGCCTTATCCTCGCGCTGCTGGCATTGCCGGTCAGCGGAATGGCGAGAACCGGAATGATGAGCATGGCGGCGCTCATGTAGATCAGCGTGTCCGACCAGCCGAAAGCGTCGATCAGTCCCTGGCTGATGGGCGCGAAGAGGAACATGCCGGCCGAACCGGCCGCCGTGCCGATGCCGAAAACGAGGCTGCGATTCTCTGCGGGCACGTTGCGGGCGAACGCCGCCAGCACGATGGAGAAGGAGCCCGCCGCCACGCCGAGCCCCACCAGCACACCGCCGCCGACATGGAGCATGAAGGGCGTGTCGGCCGTGGCCATGAGGAGGAGGCCCGCCGCATAGAGCAGCCCCGACAGCGCCAGCACGCGCCATGTGCCGAAACGGTCCGCTATGGCCCCGAACACCGGCTGGCCCACACCCCACAGAAGGTTTTGAATGGCCATGGCCAGCCCGAAGGTGGTGCGGTCCCAGCCCTTCTCCTCGAGCATCGGAAGCTGGAAGAAGCCCATGGCCGATCGTGGGCCGAAGGTCATCGCCGCGATGATGCAGCCGCAAATGATGATGAGCCAGGGAAAGGCGGGGGAGGCGGAGCGGGAAGGGGTGGTTTCGGCCA
The DNA here is from genome assembly GCF_025398255.1 of Chelativorans intermedius. Taxonomy (GTDB): domain Bacteria; phylum Pseudomonadota; class Alphaproteobacteria; order Rhizobiales; family Rhizobiaceae; genus Chelativorans; species Chelativorans intermedius. The sequence goes on from NZ_JAODNW010000014.1 coordinate 26,131, forward strand.
TGGTGAACACTCGCTGTGGCGAAGAAACAGCAGGGCTGCACGGTGCCGGAACGTGCCAGGAATGGCGACGATCCGTCGCACGAAGGATGACTCCGCTATCGGGATAATTCAAACAAATAGATCGGGGTACTTTGTTCAACAATCTTGATGTAATGACGGGCGGGTGCATGACATCCGCCCGTCAATGGTGCCGCGTGTCAGGCCGCGCGACGGCGCGAGGCTTTCGCCGGCGTCTTCGGCGCTTCCTGGGGAACGAAGTGGACGTCGCGCTGCGGGAAGGGGATGGAGATGCCCTTCTCGTCGAAGGCGCGCTTGGCGGCCTCGGTCAAGTCGAAGCGCGTCTGCCAGAAATCGTTGGTGGCCGACCAGTAGCGCAGCGTCACAACCACCGCGCTGTCGCCGAGCTGGTCGACGAAGGTGACGGGCTCCGGGACGGAGACCACACGCGCGTCGGCCTGTGCCAGATCCAGGAGGGTCTTGCGCGCCATTGCGATGTCGTCACTGTAGCCGATGCCGATGGCCAGGTCGTTGCGCCGCAGCGCATTGCGCGAATAGTTGGTGATCGCACGATTCCACAATTCGCTGTTGGGAGCCAGAATGTAGACGCCATCGGCGGTCTTCAGCTCGGTTGCGAAAAGGCCGACCTCCTCGATGGTGCCGGCAATGCCGCCGGCATCGATATATTCGCCGACGCGGAAGGGCCTGAGCGCCAGGAGCATGATGCCCGCGGCGATGTTCTGCAGCGTTCCCTGGAGCGCCAGGCCGATGGCGAGGCCCACCGCGCCCAATGCCGCGACGATGCTGGCCGTCTGCACCCCGAACTGGGCAAGCACCGCCACCAGCACGACGGCGAGCACGGCATAGCGGACAGAGCCGGACAGAAAGCGCACCAGCGTCTCGTCGAAATTGGGCAGGCGGCGCAGCGCATTGCCCACCCATCGCTGCAGCAGGCCGGCGGCGAAAAGGCCAACCAGAATGAGAACGATCGCGCCCGCTACCGACAGCGTGTAGTCGATGGCAAGCTCGCTCAAATGGACGAGCGTGGTTTCCTGAGGCATGTGAGAAATCTCCGTTCAACCATGGCACACAAGTCGATCATGGCCGCACATGTCCGGTCGAGCAAACCGGGCGAACGTGGTTTCCGATGCCTTCCCGGGGCCTGCGCGGCATCGGTTCGCGGTGTCGATCCCCTGTGCGGTCGCATTTCGGCCTGTGGCCGGGCTAGGCGAAACTGGTGAACAAAAGATTGCGCGCACGGCCGGTCATGCTTTTCCCCCTGGCGGGTGGCGGCACCCATGCTATGAGTGGGCAAACTGTCTTAGGGGATATACCGAAACGCCCATGCCTGCCGACATTCGTCCGGCGCACCCGCGCGACATCGACGCGCTGCTTCTCATCGAGAACACGGTTTTCGAGACCGATCGCATTTCCCGCCGCTCCTTCCGTCGCTTTCTCGACGGATCCCGGGCAAGTCTGCTCGTGGCAGCGGGAGAGGACGGGGCGGTGTGGGGCTATGCCCTCACGCTGTTCCGCAGGGGCAGCGGGGTGGCGCGGCTTTATTCCATCGCCATTGCGCCCGGCCGGGCCGGCAAGGGCCTGGGCCGACACCTTCTCGCAGCGGCCGAAGCCACGGCCGAGGCACGCGGATGCCGCGTTCTGCGCCTTGAAGTGCGGGAGGAGAACGCCCGTGCCGTCGCGCTTTACGAACGCTGCGGTTTCCGGCCCATCGGTCGCAGGAACGGCTACTATGCGGATGGTGCGGCAGCGCTGCGCTTCGAGAAACATCTGAAAACGCGGAAGGAATCATGACCTGGGTCATTCTCACGGGCAGACAGAACGACCTTGACCAGACGGCAACGCCGCACAAGATCATCACCAGCCGCGATTACCTCGCCCATCCAGCGCTGTTTCGCGGGCAACGGCCGAAGATCATCAACCTGTCCAACAGCTATGCCTATCAGAGCCGCGGTTACTATGCCTCGCTGCTCGCCAGTTCGCGCGGACACCGCGTCATCCCCAGCGTGGAGACCATGATCGACCTTTCGGGCCGCAAGCTCTACGAAAACGCGCTGCCGGAGCTCGAACAGGCGCTTAATCGGTGCCGCAGGACGCTGGGCGGCGCGCTGCCGGCCTCCGTGTCGGTCTTTTTCGGCATCGGCCCCTCGCAGGCGTGGGACCGTTTCGCCCGGCTGCTGTTCGACTGGTTCCGCGCCCCGGCGCTGGAGGTGGCGATCAAGGATGGGGAATGGGCGCAGATTCGCCGCATCGGCTTCCTGCCGCTTGCCCGCATGAAGGCGGAGCAGAAGGCCCGTTTCGTGGCCTGCCTCGACACCTATACCAGCCGCCAATGGCGCGACACAAAGGCGCGTGCGCCGGCGCGCTACAGCTTTGCCACGCTCATCGACCCGCAAGAGGAGCTGCCGCCCTCGACCGTCGGCTCGTTGCGGCATTGGGCACGGGTTGCCGGCAGGATGGGGGTGGAGGTGGAGCCGATCACCCGCCGGGACCTGGCCAAGCTGGCAAACTACGATGCGCTTTTCATTCGCGAGACGACGGCGATCTCCAACCATACCTACCGCTTCGCCCGCCGCGCCCAGCAGGAGGGCATGCCGGTGATCGACGATCCGTTGTCGATGATCCGCTGCACCAACAAGGTCTATCTCAACGAGTTGATGCTGCACAACGGCGTGCCCGTGCCCCCGACGGTGATGATTACCGGCCCCGGGGATCTCGAGGCGGCCGCCGACAGGCTGGGCTTTCCCGTGGTCCTGAAAATCCCGGACAGCGCCTTTTCGCGCGGCGTGAAGAAGGCAGAAAACATGGCGGAGCTGAAGGCGCTGGCCACGCGCTGGCTGGAGGAATCCGATCTTCTCATCGCCCAGAAGTTCCTTCCCACAGCCTTCGACTGGCGGATCGGCGTGCTCGGCGGCGAGCCGCTCTTCTCCGTTCAGTATCTGATGGCCAAGAAGCACTGGCAGATCGTCAATCACGAGCGCCGCGGCAGGCCGGACGAAGGCGGCTTCCGCTCCTTCACATTGAAGCAGACACCGGCGGAGGTGGTGGACATTGCCGTGCGCGCCGCCCGCTGTATCGGAAACGGCCTTTATGGCGTGGACATAAAGGAGGCCCCCGACGGCATTCACGTCATCGAGGTCAACGACAACCCCAATCTCGACCATGGCTGCGAGGATGCGGGCGAGAAGGATGAGGTGTGGGTGCGCCTGACCCAATGGTTCATCGACCGGCTGGAGCGTCAGGGGCGGTAGTGGCGCCTTTCAGCCGCCGCCGGCTCGCATCGCCTCGATGGCGCGATACCGGGCGAGAAAGGCTTCCTGCGCCCGGCGCGCAGGAAGCGGGGCGAGATCCAGCGCCTCGGCGTTGAAGCCGCGCGGTCGGCCGAAGAAGCGCGCCGCCTCCGTCTCGGCGAAGCCCGCAAGCCGTGTCGCCTCGAAGAAGGCGGCGATGCGGTCGGCGCGCTTGATCTGCCTGACAAGGGCGGCCGGCGCTTCCGGCGGCAGGGCAAAGCGCAGGTGGATGGCGCGCTGCAGGCGCTTCTCCACGGACTTGTAGCCATCGCCGAGCGCCGCCTTGAAGGGAGAGATCATGTCGCCGATCACATATTCCGGCGCATCGTGCAGAAGGGCCGTCATCGCCTGGTCGGGCGACACCCGGCCGCCGAGCCGGCCGAAGATCTCCTCCACCAGAAGCGAGTGCTGGGCTACGGAGAAGGCGTGGTCCCCGGCCGTCTGCCCGTTCCAGCGTGCCACGCGGGCCAGCCCGTGGGCGATGTCCGTGATCTCGATGTCGAGGGGGGAGGGGTCCAGCAGGTCGAGGCGTCGGCCCGAAAGCATGCGCTGCCAGGCGCGCGGCGCCGTGGCTTTCGCCATCAGGCCGTCTCCGCCGCGCCGCCGCCTTGCAGCGTGAAGCCGGCATAGGCGGGCACGGAAAGCATTACCGGCACCGTACCGGCGAGCACCGGCTCTCCCGCCGCCAATGCCTCGCCCGCCCGGTCGACGCGCACGATGGCAAGGCCCGCCGTGCCGCACACGGTGCCGAGCGTGCCGAGGGGCCGCCCGCCCGCGGAAAGCGGTGTGCCGGAGGCCGGCAGCGCAGCCTCGCCACGCACGATCAGGAGCCGCCGCCGCGCGGTGCCGCGATGGTGCATGCGCGAGACCACCTCCTGGCCCACGAAGCACCCCTTTCTCAGACCCACACCGCCATTCTGGTCAAACAGGATGTCGTGGGGGAAGGCATCGCCCGGCGCATAGTCGTCGCCGCTCTCGGCCACGCCGTGCTCCACCCGCAGGCAATGCCATTGCCGGACTTCGGCATCGGCGCGCAGCGCAGCGCCGTAATGGCGCCGCACGTCGAGCGCGGCAGGGAAACGGCGATCGGCGAAGCCACTTGAATCAGTTTGTGAACCCGATGAATCGCTTTGCCATGAAGCATGGACAACACATTGTTCTTCAAGAGAAATATCCACTTTCGCCCGCAGCCGGTAGAGCATCATCCGCTTGTGGAAGTCCCGGGCTTCACCGGCACGGCAATCGAGGCGGAAGCCGCCCTCTCCCGTGCGCATGAGAAGGAAATCGAAAAGGATCTTGCCTTGCGGAGAAAGCAGCGCTCCCGGTCGCGCCTCCCCCTCGCCGAGGGCGGAGAGATCGGGGGTGATCACGTTTTGCAGCAGCGATTCCGCGTCCGGCCCGCTCAGCAGCAGGGCGGCGCGGTCGTCGATCTGAACGGTCGGCATGAACGATGCGGTCCCAAATCCGGTGAGGTTCGGCTTTCCGTCTAGTTAGGCGGCGCCGCGGCTATGGGCAAGGCCGCCCCCGCCGTGCCCGCAACTGCCGCGCGAGGGCCAAGATGGTCTGTGCGCTCCTGGCGCTCATCCCGCCATTGGCATAGTCGCGCCGGATGGCGGCCTCGATATCCTCGGCGACCTTGTCGAGCGTCGGCTGTTGCCTGGCTTCCTCGGTCCCGTAGATGTCGAAGAGGTTGATCCAGCGGTCCGTCTGCCGGCCGAACAGCATCAGCCGCTCGAAGGCGCCCTCTGGGTTGCGGCTGGCAAAAAGACCGAGCACACCGGCCACCAGGGAGAGCGGGCTCATTACCACGTCGCGTATCCCGTCGGCGAAGAGCTTTACCTGGAAGAGGACGACACGGCGCAGAAGCCGCGCCCGCCCGCCCTGACGCGCCTCGGAATGTTCGCGCATGCCTGCTGGACGGGCGAGGATGGTTGCATCGCGCATGTTGCCTCTCCTTCCTAGTCGCCGGCAAGAAAGAACAGCCAGTGCCCCTCCGGCGTGATTGCCGCACGATAGAAGATATAGGCACCGAAGTCTCTCATGTCTTCATAGTCGCCGGCGGTGATGAGCGTGAAAAGCTCGACCCGCTGGCTCGGCGTGAGCGCCTCCAGCGGCAGCGCGAAGAAATAGGGCCAGACATAGCGCTCCCGCGATGTGTCGGGATCGAGGCGCACGAAGCCCGCCTCCATGACCTCGAGCAGGATGGCCAGGATTTCGTGCCCCTCCGCATCGCCGGAGATCTCGCGCAGAAAGTCGATCGGGTCGCCCTGCAGCGCGCCGAGAGTGATCTGTGTCGCCTGCTGCCCGGTGCCCAGAAGCGGCCTCAGCCGTTCCAGGTCGCCGCTGCGCGCCGCTTCGAGGATGAGCCCGTGCATGCGCCGCACGGGTTCGGGCAGGCGGTCGAGGTCGTAGATCACTTCGGGCAGCGGCTGGTCGAGGCGGGTCTCGGGCCTTGCGGCATCTCCCGCCGGCGTGCCCTCGGGTGCTGGTGCCGGGGCGGCATCGACCTCTGCCTCCATGGGAAGAGGCGATGCGGGGCGCGCATCGCTCAGGGCCAGCGCCTGTGTCGCCAGGCCGCCAAGGGCCAGCGCCGCGACGGCTGCCGCCATATGGCGAGTGGATCGCAATAACATCCGCATCGGGCCACCTTCGCGCGTCTGTCCCGTCGGAGAGGATGAGCGGCCGTTGAAACCCGGCTCACTGAAGGGATACCCAAAGACAGGCTCGATCTCAATGGCGCGTGCGGTCGGGAAGGAATTCTCCCGCCAGCACGCGGGCGTGCATCTCTTCCAGAAGCGCCAGAAGCGTCGTCTCGTCCTCCTTCTTGCCGAGTTCGCGCAGGGCCGTGGCGAGCGCCGCCTCGGCGATGATCTGCGGCTCGATGCCGACCCACAGGCCCTCGGCCCAGGCCGCGCTGTGGCATTCCGCGCTGGTTGAGCGCTTCTCTTCCTCGATCTGTGCCTCGATATCGGCAACACTCATATGCATGGCAACCTCATACCCCTTGCGCCGGCACGGCCGTGCGCATTGTCCCTGGCACAGCAATAGCATGGCGAATGTGGCGGGGCGGGGACACCGTCGATCGAGGTTAACACCCGGTAAACAAAGGCGGTTTTGCATCCTTCGTGTTCTCCGTGTTAGGCATCTGCAGGCCCGTTCGGATCTGGAAGGACGACATGAGCGACGAAAAGGCCATCGAGACCCTTTTGAGAACGCAATTGAAAGCCTTTGCCATGCGTGACGCGCAGGCGATGCGCGACGTCTACACGCGGGATGCGGACTGGACCAATGCCTTCGGCCGCATGCTGAAGGGCAGGGACAGCATCGTCGCGTATCTGGAGGAGCTGTTCGCGGACCGGAATTTCTCCGATGGCGAGCTGGTCGGCGAGCCGCAGGTCGCGGTGCGGCCCGTGGCAGAGAATGTGGTGACGGCAAAGATACACACGCGGATCGAAGGTCAGCGCACGGTTGACGGCGGCACGCTTCCGGTACGCCACAACCACTCTCTCAAGGTGATCGTGCGCCAGGACGACGGAAGCTGGAAGATCGCCTCCGAAATCTACATGGATGCCCGCCGCGAGACCACCCACATCCACCCGCAATGACGGGGCTGGTGGTGCGATACCGGCAGATGGGTACCATCTGTTTCGGTCGGACCACCAGACCGGTTCATCTCTTTGTTGTTTTGCCGCATTTGTACGACGCCAGATGATTCCAACTGGCTGCAAAATGCGCTAGCCGCCGTAGCGCAGAACGATATCGCGCGTCAGCGCTTCGCCTTCCCTCATGTAGCGCTCGATGGATTGCCGCGCCGAGTCGGTGCAGTCCTCATAAACGGCGGCGAACGAGCGATAGCCGCGGTTGAAGCTTGCCACCAGCTTCTCCCGTCGCTCCTCGGAGGGCGTTTCCGCTTCCAGCAGGGCTTCCATCTGTGCGCGCCAGCCACCGTCCTCCTCCCCGCACAGGTGGCGCAGATAGTGGAGCGAGCCCAGAATTTCCGCCAGCCGCATGAGCTGCGCGTCATAGGGTGCATCGACGGCCCGCCCCGTGGTGCTGGCGGCCAGCAGGAGGGTGGCAGCGACAAGCAGGCGGAACAAGGGCCTCATGCCTCATTTCTCGCCGCGAAACGGCGCCGATGCAAGTCGGGAATTGCTATTTGCGGAGGCGGGCTGCCATTTTCTCGGCAACCGCGAGGGTGCTTGCGGTGACGGGCAGGGCGCGCATCTCCTCGATCGTGTACCAGCCGGCATGGTCGGCGTCGTCGGCGGCCACCGCCCGGCCGTGAACGCGATGCGCCCGATAGACCTTCAAGCGGTAGCAGCGCCCGTTGTCCCCCTCGACGGTCATCTCGCAGAGGGGGATGATCTCCTCGGCGGCAAGGCCCGTCTCCTCGCGCAGCTCGCGCAGGGCGGCCGCCTCGTCGCTTTCGCCCCTCTCCACCCGCCCGCCGGGGAAGGCGAACTGCCCGCGCGCCGGCGCCCGCGCGCGCCGGATCAGCAGAAAGCGCTCCTCCTGCATGGCCGCCACGGAAACAGCGTGGATAGGCTGCTCGTCCATCGTTGCATCCCCTGCGTGTCCCTTTACCTTAGCCGTGGTTCGCGGCGTGGCAACGTCGCCGCTGCATGGGGGAAGACGAAGGAATGTGTGGACGTTTCGCGCTGACGGCCGGCCCCGCCGATGTGGCAGCGGAACTGGGTCTTGCGGAGATCGAGGATTTTCCGCCGCGCTACAATATCGCGCCCACCCAGCCCATCCTGATGGTCGTGGGCGACGTGCCCCGCTCGCCTGGCTCCAACCGGCCCGCGGCCCGGGCGACGCTGGTGCGCTGGGGCTTCATTCCCTCCTGGGCGAAGGATCCCAGGGATATGCCGCTGCTGATCAACGCCAGGTCGGAGACCGCGGCACAGAAGGCCACCTTCCGCGCGGCGATGCGCCACCGCCGCACCCTCGTGCCGGCCAGCGGTTTCTATGAGTGGCGGCGCGGCAGCGCCGGCCGCTCCCAGCCTTTCTGGGTGCGCCCGCGCCAAGGCGGACCGATCGCCTTTGCCGGCCTCATGGAAACCTATTCGCAGCCCGAGGGCAGCGAGATCGATACGGGCGCTATCCTCACCACCGCCGCCAGCCCCGACCTTGCCGACATCCACCACCGCATGCCGGTGGTGATTCGCAGCGAGCATTATTCCCGCTGGCTCGATTGCGTGCGCTTCGAACCGCGCGATGTGGCCGATCTGCTCGCGCCGGTGGAAGAGGGATTTTTCGAGGCCGTTCCGGTCTCCGACAGGGTCAACAAGGTGGCCAATGCCGGGCCCGAACTGCAGGAGCCTGCCACTCAGGCCCCGAGGGAGAACGCAACAGGGCAGCTCCGGCTCCTGTGACGGGCCTTCGTTGCCGGCATGCCTTCTGCTCCACGGGCACCAGCCACGGGTCGCGAGTGCAAAGTCACCTCCGCGGCTCCGGGTCCGGGCCGTCCCGAGGCTAGATCTCTTCGCGCACCTGATACGGGCGCTTGGGCTCGTCCTTGCGCTTTGCCTTGCCCTTGCACAGCAGCGCGGCGTTGATCGCAGCGGGGCCGACCTTGCGGTATTCGTCGACGAGCTGCGCCTTCTTGCCGGGCTGTTGCCGGGGCTGGGCCTTGTCTTGCCTGGCGTCGTGTAGGGCCATGGTTCTTGCCTGGATTATGCTGTTCCTTCCCGGTCGAGCATCTGGGTGCCGATTCCGACAAATTCATGTCCTGGTTTCCCCGGACACCCTAACGCATGTGGCCGCTCCATAAAATTGCACCATCAGGCTTAACGCTTCCTTCACGTCTCGCGGCCGGTCGATTCTGGGTGCTTGACGCGGGCGCGCGTCGGGGCGATAAGGACGCCCATGAAAACGCGGTTCGCCATTATCGGCATTTGCATTATCGGCTAGCGCCTCTCGCTGGTCCGGTCGTTTTCGCCCTCTCTTCTTCCAACGAAAAACGCCCTGGCCAGCCGGCCGAGGCGACCGGCGTGCCACAGCGGCAGGCCTGTTTGTGTGTTCGGGAGACGGGACGAAGGATGTCTGACGGGTTCAAGGGACTGCGGGTCTACAACACGCTGACGCGGAAGAAGGAGGACTTCGTTCCCATCGACGCGACGAATGTGCGCGTCTATGTGTGCGGCCCCACCGTCTACGATTTCGCCCATATCGGCAACGCGCGACCGGTGATCGTCTTCGACGTGTTGTTCCGTCTGCTGCGCCATCTCTATGGCGAGGATCACGTCACCTATGTGCGCAACATCACCGACGTCGACGACAAGATCAACGCCCGCGCCCTGCGCGACTTCGGTGCGCAGATCGAGGCCGGCGCGCTCACCTTGAACGAGGCGATCCGCCGCGTCACGGAGAGGACGGCCCGCCAGTTCCACGCCGACGTGGCCGCGCTCGGCTGCCTTCCGCCCACGGTGGAGCCGCGGGCGACGGAGTTCGTGCTGCCGAGGCCCGACGGGCGTACCGATATGGTGAAGCTGATTCAGCGCCTCATCGATCGCGGCCATGCCTATGCGGCAAAAGGCGAAATCCTGTTCGACACCGCCTCCATGTCCGATTATGGCAGCCTTTCGCGCCGTCGCCCGGAGGATCTGAAGGCCGGCGCCCGCGTGGCCGTCGAGGCCCACAAGAAGAACCCGGCGGACTTCGTCCTGTGGAAGGAGTCGTCTGATCGGGAGCCCGGCTGGCAGGCGACCTTCACCATCGACGGCCGGCCGATGACGATCCGCGGCCGTCCCGGCTGGCATATCGAATGCTCGGCCATGTCGGCGGCCTTTCTGGGAGAGACCTTCGACATTCACGGCGGCGGGCTCGACCTCATCTTTCCGCATCACGAGAACGAGATTGCCCAGTCGCGCTGTGCCCATGGCACGCAGGCCATGGCCAATTACTGGATGCACAACGGCTTCCTGCAGGTGGAAGGCCGCAAGATGGCGAAGTCGGAGGGCAATTTCGTCACGATTCACGACCTCCTGCACACCGACACCTTCGGCGGCCGCCAATGGCCGGGCGAGGTTTTGCGGCTTGCCATGCTGATGACCCATTATCGCGAACCCATCGACTTCTCCCAGCGCAAGCTGGAGGAGGCGGAGGCCGTGCTCGACGGCTGGTATCGCGCGGTGGGCGATGTCTCCGAAGCGGGCATGATCTGCGCCGACACAAGGGGCGCGCTTCTCGACGACCTCAACACCACCGGCGCCATTGCCGCCCTGCACGAGCTGCGCGCCCAGGCCGCGAAGGGCAGCGAGGGGGCGAGGGCGAGCCTCAAGGCAAGCGCCGCCCTCATGGGGCTTCTGGGGCGGACGGCCGGGGAATGGTTTTCCGCCAAGGCGGCACGTGCCGATGTCGATGCCGCGGCGGTGGAAGAAAAGATCGCCGCGCGCCTTGCCTTTATCCGCGAGAAGAATTTCGCGCAGGCCGATCGCATCCGCGCCGAGCTTCTCGACAAGGGCATCCAGCTCATGGACTACAAGGACCCGGAGACGGGAGAGCGCAGGACACGGTGGGAGACGAGGCCGTGACCGGGGGAAGGGCGCAGGCTTTGGCGGTGCTGGCATGAAAAGGGAACGCATCTATCTGTTCGACACCACGCTGCGCGACGGGCAGCAGACGCCGGGCATCGACTTCTCGCTTGAGGACAAGATCGCCATCGCGTCCATGCTGGATGCGTTCGGCATGGACTACGTGGAGGGTGGCTATCCGGGCGCCAATCCCACCGATACGGCCTTCTTCGCCGAGAAGCGCACGCGGCAATCCGCCTTCGTCGCTTTCGGCATGACCAAGCGGGCGGGCGTGTCCGTGTCCAACGATCCCGGCCTTGCCGCACTTCTGCAGGCCGCGGGCGACGCCGTCTGCTTTGTCGCCAAGAGCTGGGATTTCCACGTGCGCCTGGCGCTGGGTTGCTCCAACGAAGAGAACCTGGAGTCGATCCGTGCCTCGGTCGAGGCGGCCCGCGCTGCCGGCAAGGAGGCCATGGTCGATTGCGAGCATTTCTTCGACGGTTACAAGGCCAATCCGGCCTATGCGCTGGCGTGCGCCAGAACCGCGTTCGAGGCGGGAAGCCGCTGGGTCGTGCTGTGCGACACGAATGGCGGCTCGCAGCCCGACGAGGTCCGCAGGATCGTCTCCGAGGTGATCGACGCCGGCATTCCCGGCGACCGCCTGGGCATTCACGCCCATGACGACACCGGCCAGGCAGTGGCCAACACGCTGGCGGCGGTGGAGGCCGGCGCGCGTCAGGTGCAGGGCACGCTGAACGGCATCGGTGAGCGCTGCGGCAACGCCAATCTCGTCACGCTCATTCCTACCCTGATGCTCAAGCCCTTCTACGCCCGGCGCTTCGAGACCGGCATCTCGCGCCAGGCGCTGCAGGACATCACCCGCCTCTCCCACGCCTTCGACGAGCTCCTGAACCGCGCTCCCGATCCTCAGGCGCCCTATGTCGGCGCCTCTGCCTTCGCCACCAAGGCGGGCATTCACGCATCGGCCATCCTGAAGGCACCGGAGACCTATGAGCATGTGCCGCCGGAGGCCGTCGGCAATGCGCGCCGCGTCATGGTGTCGGACCAGGGCGGCAGGTCGAACTTCATTGCCGAGCTGAGGCGGCGCGGTATCGCGGTGGACAAGGCCGATCCGCGCCTCGACACGCTCATTGCGCTGGTGAAGGAGCGCGAGGCACAGGGCTATGCCTATGAAGGCGCGGACGCGAGCTTCGAGCTGTTGGCGCGCCGCACCCTTGGCCGCGTGCCCGAGTTCTTCAAGGTAGACAGCTTCCGCTGCATGGTCGAGCGCCGCTTCGATGCCAGGGGAAGGCTGAAGACCGTTTCGGAGGCCGTCGTGCGCGTGACCATCGACGGCGAGACCCGCCTGTCGGTGGCCGAAGGGCACGGTCCTGTGAACGCCCTCGACATCGCCTTGAGAAAGGATCTAGGCAAGTACCAGGAAGAGATTGCCGACCTGTCGCTCGCCGACTACAAGGTGCGCATTCTGAACGGCGGCACGGAGGCGGTGACGCGCGTGCTCATCGAATCGCAGGATTCGACGGGCCAGCGCTGGTGGACGGTCGGCGTTTCGGACAATATCATAGATGCCTCCTTCCAGGCGCTGATGGATTCCATTGTCTTCAAGCTGGTGAGAAACCGCGAGGGGGCTGGCCTGGCGGCCGAGTAGGATACTCCCATGGCAGACCCTGTCACGCAGACGCCGGCAGCAGGCGACGACGAGTCGACGCGCGGCTTCCTCTTTGCCCTGACCGCCTATCTTCTGTGGGGCCTGTTGCCCATTTTCATGAAGGCGGTGGCGCACATCCCTTCCGCGGAGGTGGTGGCGCATCGTGTCGTCTGGTCGGTGCCGATCGCCGGTGCGGTTCTGCTCGTGCTGCGCCGCACCGCCGACTTCCGGCTGGCGCTGCGCACGCCGCGCATGCTGGCCATGGCCGCGTTGACGGCGGCCTGCATCACGGTCAACTGGGGCGTCTATGTGTGGGCCATCGCGGCGGGCCGCGCCGTGGAGACGGCGCTCGGCTACTACATCAATCCTCTGGTCTCCATCGCCATGGCCGCGGTTCTCTTGCGCGAGAAGCTGGGGGTGTTGCAGGTGGTGGCGGTGGGGCTTGCCGCTCTCGCCGTCGTCATCCTCACGGTCAATGCGGGCGGGCTGCCCTGGGTGTCGCTGGTGCTTGCGTTCTCCTTCGCCACCTACGGCTTCCTGCGCAAGACGCTGCCCATCGGCCCCAGCCAGGGCTTTTTCCTGGAGGTGCTGATCCTCAGCATTCCCGCCGCCCTCTATATCGCCTGGCTGCAGTGGACCGGGCAGGGCCATTTCCTGCCGTCCCGCCCGGCGGATCTGTGGCTGCTTCTGGCCTGCGGGCCGGTCACGGCGGTGCCGCTGCTGTTTTATGCCTTCGGTGCCAAGCTCCTGCGCTATTCCACCATTGGCATCATGCAGTATATCGCGCCGACCATGATCTTTCTCATTGCGGTCTTTGCCTTCAAGGAGCCCTTCGGCGGCGTGCGCGCCCTTGCCTTCGTGCTCATCTGGACCGCGCTCGTCATATACACCTGGCCGATGATCAGGGGGCAGTTGCGCCAGAGGCGCGGGGCGCCGGCCGCTTCTCCGGGCGAATAGGGGATACTTTTCGCGCGCTGCGGCCCCATATTGGAAGGAAACGGACGCCAGCCCGCAAAAAGGCTGCCGAAGGCTTTCGCGCGGTTGATGACGATGGGCTTTTTCTTGTCGCCCCCGTGAAAACAGGATAGACCGCATTAACTGGGCTTAGGGATCTGAATTGATGGCGAATACTGCCCGTAAGATATTGCTCTTCCTCGCCGGAATGGTGATTTTCGGCCTCGGGGCGGCATATTTTGCCGGCGTATTCGATCCGGCGGTCGAGCGGCAGCCTGAAGAGGCGGCAGCACGGCATGAAGCCGCGCCGGCAGCCCCGGCGGAAAGCACGGCAAAGACCGCCAGGCCGCTGGCCGAATCCGGCGATGCGCAGCCCGCGGGAGAGGAAGCGGAGACCGCTTCGAGCGAAGCGCAGGAAACCGTGGAGGAAGCGCAAGGTGCCGGGACGCAGCCCGAAGTGGTTGTGCCCGCCTTCGATCTTCTGCGTGTCGAGCCGGACGGTTCCATGGTCGTCGCCGGCAGGGCCGCACCGGGCGCGCAGGTGGAAATCCTGCGCGGTTCGTCGGTTCTTGCCACCACCCAGGCAGGGCCGCATGGCGATTTTGCCGCCGTGCTCGACCGCGCGTTGAAGCCTGGCGAGCACAACATCGTGTTGCGCTCCACCAATCAGGAAAATCTGGCTGCCACCTCGGTAGAGACGGCGATCGTGTCGATCCCCTCCGGTAAGAGCGGCGACGTCGTGGCGCTCGTTCAGCAGCCGGGCGAGCCGAGCCGCCTCATCACCGTGCCGCCCGCCCGGCAGCCGCAGGGCGGCGACGCCAGCCGCAAGCCGCCGGCGGCGGATGCAGGCCAAGGGGCGCGCGGTACGCAAGAGGCTCTCCCGCAAGGCGAATCGGACACAATGGCCGGTGAGGATGCCGGCCGCGGCCATGCCGACGGTTCCGGGAAACAGGCGGCCGGGGAAAGTGCGCCCGCCGCTCCCCGGCAGCAGGCCGGTGCCGGCGGGACCGGCGAAGAAAACGCGCAGGACGATGCATCGCCCACGAGCGATGCGTCTGGCACGGCAGGCGCCATGGCCGAAGCACGGGACGAGCCGGCCGCCGCCCGGTCCGAGGGTGCCGGCGCAGCCGGCGGGCAGCCGCCATCCGTGGCTTCCGAGGAGCGGCGGACCCGCGATGCCGGCCGAGTACCCGGAAACGCTGCTTCGCCCTTCATCGAGGCGGTTGAGATCGACGGGCGCGAGGTGTTCGTGGCGGGCAGGGCAGAGCCCGGCCGGCGCGTGCGCGTCTACGCCAACGACATCCTGCTTGGCCAGGCCACGGTAAGTTCGCAGGGCCGCTTTCTGGTCGAAACCGAGCGCGATCTGCCGGTGGGCGACTACATCATCCGCGCCGATGTTCTGGACCGCTCCGGCAAGGTGATCGCTCGCGCCGCCGTCCCCTTCCAGCGTCCGGCCGGCGAGCAGGTGGCTGCCGTGGCGCCCGATCAGCGCGGCGAAGCGTCATCCGTGGACAATGCCCGTGCGCAGTCCGTGCCCACCGATGCACGACAGGAAGACGGCGAGCGCCAGCCCTCGGGGGAAGACGGCGGTGTGGCGGAAGGTACCGCCGCGGCGCGTGAGGACGGGAATGCGGCGGCGTCTGGCGACATCACCCTGCCGGATCTGGGCGACACGGCGCTTGCGCCGGCCCTCGAAACAGCGCAGGGCGCGGTCATCATCCGCCGCGGCGATACGCTTTGGCACATTTCCCGCCGTGTCTATGGGCGCGGCATCCGCTACACCACCATCTATCTCGCGAATCAGGATCAGATCCGCGATCCCGATCTCATCTGGCCCGGCCAGATCTTCACGCTGCCGGGCGAGACCCGGGAAGGAGAGAGAGCCGATTTCGGCGCGCTTGGAGAAAGGGTCGTGCCGCCGGAAGCCGTGACGCGCGGCGCAGAGTAATCCCGCCGGAGGAGAGAAGGCCGGTCGTCGGCCCTTGAGGAGTATCTGCCGGAAGGTTTTTCCATTTGCAATTTCATCGTTCATCGTCTATCGGCGATGAACGATGAAATCCCTGTCCGCCAGCGCCGCTCCACATGCTTCCGCACCGTCCTGTGGTGCCCCGGATGCGTTTTCCCGTGGTCTTGCCGCCTTGGCGCATCCCGCCCGCGTGGAGATCCTGCGTTATCTGGCCGGCGTCGACTATTGCTGCTGCAAGGATGTCGTCCAGCGGCTCAATCTTGCCCAGTCCACCGTCTCGCAGCATCTGAAGGTCCTTCTGGACGCTGGCCTTGTGCGCATGAGTCCGCAAGGCCAGCGCTCCCGCTATGCGGTGGACGTCGCCGCCCTGCGTACGCTCTGCGAGGCCGTCGGCGCCCTGGCCACCGAGTGCGCCGTCCGCGCGGATGAGCAGGGGCGTGAAATGTGCCGAGGCGACCATTGACCCGCAAGACCGTTTCCACCGAGTCCGGCGCCACGCTGCGCACGCTCGTCAATCTGTGGCCCTATATGTGGCCCTCCGCGCGGCCGGACCTGAAACTGCGTGTGGCCATGGCCACGGCCTTTCTGGTGGCGGCGAAGATCGTTCTCGTCCTCGTGCCCTACTTCTACAAATGGGCGACGGATGTGCTTTCGGGCGAGGGCGCGCCTCCTGCCTATGTTCCGGCCATTCTCGCCGGCCCCCTGATGCTGGTGGTGGCCTACAATCTGGTGCGCATCGTCCAACTCGGCTTCAACCAGCTTCGCGACGCGCTGTTTGCCAGTGTCGGCCAGCACGCGGTGCGCGAGCTCGCCCGCCGCACCTTCGTGCACATGCATTCCCTTTCCCTGCGGTTCCATCTGGAGCGGCGCACCGGCGGGCTGTCGCGCATCATCGAGCGCGGCACCAAGGGCATCGACACCATCGTGCGTTTCACCATCCTGAACACGGTGCCCACCCTCCTGGAATTTGCGCTTTCCGCGGTCATCTTCGCCGTCGCCTATGGCTGGGCATATGTGGCCATCCTCGCCGTCACCGTCTGGCTCTACACCTGGTTCACGGTCAAGGCGAGCGACTGGCGCATCGCCATCCGCCGGCAGATGAACGACTCGGACACCGACGCCAACACCAAGGCCATCGATTCGCTGCTCAATTTCGAGACGGTGAAATATTTCAACAACGAGGCGATGGAGGCCGCCCGCTTCGACCGTTCGATGGCCCGCTACGAGGACGCCGCCACCCGCACCTGGACCTCGCTGGGCTGGCTCAATTTCGGTCAGGGGGTCATCTTCGGTCTCGGCATGACGGCGGCCATGGGGCTTTCTGCATGGGAGGTGATGCGCGGCACCCAGACGGTGGGCGATTTCGTTTTCATCAACGCCATGCTGATGCAGCTCTCGATCCCGCTCAACTTCATCGGCTTCGTCTATCGCGAGATCCGCCAGGCCATCACCGACATCGAGCAGATGTTCGATCTGCTCGATGTGGCGCCGGAGGTAACGGATCGGCCGGGAGCGAAGCCCCTGAAGGTGACCCAGGGTCATGTGCGCTTCGACAACGTGGTCTTTGCCTATGAGACGGACCGCCCGATCCTCAAGGGCGTCACCTTCGACATCCCTGCCGGCCGGACGGTAGCCGTGGTCGGCCCTTCGGGCGCGGGGAAATCCACCATCTCGCGCCTTCTGTTCCGCTTTTATGATGTGCGGGAGGGCGCCATTCTGATTGATGGTCAGGATGTGCGCGACGTGACGCAGGAGAGCCTGCGCGCGGCGATCGGCATGGTGCCGCAGGATACGGTGCTGTTCAACGACACCATCGCCTACAACATCCGCTATGGCCGCCCCGATGCCTCGCAGGAGGACGTGCGCCGTGCCGCCGAACTCGCGCAGATTGCCGATTTCATCGAAAGCCTGCCGCAGGGCTACGACACGGTGGTGGGAGAGCGCGGCCTGAAACTTTCCGGCGGCGAGAAGCAGCGAGTGGCGATCGCCCGCACCATTCTGAAAGCGCCGCCCATCCTCATCCTCGACGAGGCAACCTCCGCGCTCGACACGCACACCGAGCAGGAAATCCAGGCCGCGCTCGACCAGGTGAGCCGCGGGCGCACGACCCTGGTCATCGCCCACCGGCTTTCCACCGTGATCGGTGCCGACGAAATCATCGTTCTGCGCGACGGTCGCATCGCAGAGCGCGGCACGCATGGCGCGCTTCTCGCCGCTGGTGGCCTTTATGCCGACATGTGGAACCGCCAGCGCGAGGCGACCGAGGCGGAAGAACGGCTGCGCCGCGCCCGCGAGCAGGACGAGATGGGCGTGGTGGTGCGCAAGGTGCCGAGCTATTAGAAGCCCTCGATCTTCCACGCCCGTTTCGGCCCGGAGGCAGAAACGGGCAGGCCATCTCATTGCAGCCCGAGCGCCTTTCCGATAGGACATCGGCAGCCGAATCTGCCGCGCCGTGGAGGAGCAATGAGCCTGGCCGACACCATCCGAAGCACGCTCGTGCCCATTCATCGCGAGGGTTATCCCTTCATCGCCGGCTTTGCCGTCGCCTCGCTGGTCCTTGGCTTGATCTGGGAGCCGCTGTTCTGGATCGGCCTTCTGCTGACAGCCTGGTGCGCCTATTTCTTCCGCGACCCGCCGCGCGTCACCCCGGTTGACGACCGGCTGGTGATCGCGCCGGCCGATGGTGTGGTCTCCTCCGTCGGCCCCGCCGCCCCGCCGGCGGAGCTGGGCCTCGGCGGCGAGGAGATGACGCGCATCTCCATCTTCATGAACGTGTTCTCCTGCCACATCAATCGGGCACCGGTGCGCGGGCGCATCTCGCTGATCGAGCATCGTGCGGGCCGGTTCCTCAATGCCGATCTCGACAAGGCGAGTCAGGAGAACGAGCGCAACAGCCTCGTCATCGAAAGCCCGCATGGGCCGGTGCCGGTGGTGCAGATCGCCGGCCTGGTGGCACGCCGCATCGTCTGCTGGGCGGAGGCACCGGGCGAGATCGCCGTGGGCGAGCGCATCGGTCTCATCCGCTTCGGTTCGCGCGTCGATGTCTACCTGCCCGCAGGTGCGCGTCCGCGCGTGGCCGTGGGGCAGACGGCGGTGGGCGGCGAGACGGTGATCGCCGAGTTCGGCAACCAGGATCCGCCGCCGCTGGTGCGCGTGTCGTAATGACAGGGCCTTTCCCCCCCTTCGAGCCCCACGGCGGAGGCGGACCCCGCATCCGCGAGATTCCACTGCGCCTGATGGTGCCCAATCTGATCACCGTGCTTGCCATCTGCGCCGGCCTTTCGGGCATTCGCCTGGCCTTCGAGGGGCGCATGGAGACGGCGGTGCTCATGGTGCTTCTCGCCGCCTTTCTCGATGCTGTGGACGGGCGCGTGGCGCGCATGCTGAAGGCTTCATCGAAGTTCGGCGCGCAGATGGATTCGCTGGCCGACATTGTCAATTTCGGTGTCGCGCCGGCGCTCGTGCTCTATGCCTATCTGCTCGACAGGGCAGGGGCCATCGGCTGGATCGCGGCACTTCTCTTCGCCATTGCCTGCGGTCTTCGTCTCGCGCGCTTCAACGTGATGCTGGAGGATGCGGAAAGGCCGGCCTGGCAGGCGGATTATTTCGTCGGCGTGCCGGCGCCGGCCGGTGCCGCGCTTGTCATGCTGCCGGTTTATCTGGGCTTTCTGGGATTGACGCCCGATCGCACGGTGGCCCTTGCGGCTTGCGCCTATACGCTGGTCGTGGCGGTGCTTCTCATCAGCCGTCTGCCCGTCTACTCGGGCAAGAGTTCCGGCAGCCGCGTGCGGCGCGAATTGGTGATGCCCCTGATGCTCGTGGTGGTCTTGTATGCGCTGCTGTTGGCAAGCTACACGTGGCAGACCCTGGCTGTCTCGGCGATTGCCTATCTGATCTTCCTGATCTTCAGTGTGCGAGCCTACTCGCGCCGCGCCGCGCGCGAGGCGGCAGAGACGGAAGAGAAGGCATAGGGCGCCGAGCCCTATGCGGCCAGCCGGTCTTCCTGCATTTCCCCGCCCTCGGGCCGGCGCACGGCGATCATACGTTCAAACAGCGCATCGGCAGCCATCGGCCTTTCCTCGCCGTCTGCAAGCGCCACCATCTGCGCGATGGTCAGGGGCTCCAGCGTGGTCACCCTGAAATTCGGCGCGAGGGCGCGTCCACCCTGCGGCCGGAGCGAGAACAGGCTGCGCACCGTGCCTTCCACGTGGATGGGCACCACCCGCGCCTCCGCCTTGGACGCGATGCGCGCAATGGCGCGGAACAGGCGAAAGGTCTTCTGGTCGGGCGATTCGTCGTCCGGCAGGTAGACCGCCAGCCGGCCCTTTCCCCTCAGCCGGCGCACCAGCCGCCGGCTGACGAAGATGTGCCGGGCATTGAAGACGATGGTGCGGGCGAGAGCCCGGTACGGGTCGAGCCACCAGGCGCCGGCCGAGCCTTCGTCCAGGATGTGGAGCGTATCCGCAGGCAGAAGCGCCAGCATCAGGGCAGGCTCCAGCCGCGAGCGGTGCCACACCGCATAGATGACCGGCGGCTCCGCCCCATGCGCCTCGGCAATGGCGTTGTCGCGGATGCGGAAGAGAACCTTGAGCGGCGCATAGAGAACCGCCTGGTGAAGGTTCAGCCCGCGCCGCAGGCACAGATAGGCCGCCGCGGCAAGCCACAAAGCCAGGATGGCGCCCGCGAGCGCGATGGCCGTTATCATGTTCCGCACCTCCGAGCCACGGTCCGGCGTTGCTTGGCGGCCAAATTCCTGAATAGACAAGGCATTGGCGCCGAAGGTCGATGTGCCGCAAGAAACCGCGGCGAGCTCTGCCGCGTCACGGCTTCTACCGGCCGCTGCGCGTGGCAGGGTAGCCGAAGGGCGGGCAAGGTCAATCACGATCTGGTGCGCAGGGTCGCGGGCCGCCGCTACTCGGGCATCCGGTATTGCATGAAGCGGTTCTCTCGCACGTCGAAGATGAGCCCGGTCTCCTTGAGCGCCGGGCTTGCCAGCGGCACGATCCTTGCCGCCACCTCGGAAGGGTGGGGCAGCGTCTCGGGGTCTTCTCCCGGCATGGCCTGGGCGCGCATGGCGGTGCGTGTGGCCCCCGGATTGACGGCGTTGACCCTGAGCGCCATGTTCTTGGTCTCGTCCGCCCAGGAGCGGGCCAATGCCTCGACCGCTGCCTTGGAGGCGGCATAAGGGCCCCAGAAGGCGCGCGCCGAGTGTGCCGCGCCCGACGACATGATGATGGCGCGCCCGGCATCGGAGGCCCTCAGCAGCGGATCGACGGAACGGATGAGCCGCCAGGTGGCCGTCACGTTGATAGCCATGACCTTCTCGAAGGTTTTCGCCTCCACATGGCCGATGGGCGAGATGACGCCCAGAATGCCGGCATTGGCCACCAGAATGTCGAGCTTGCCCCAGCGCTCGTGTATGGCCCCGCCCATGCGGTCGATCCCGGCCATGTCCGTGAGGTCGAGCGGCACCAGGGTCGCCTCGCCTCCCAGCGCCTTGATCTCGTCGTCCAGTTCCTCAAGCCCGCCCACGGTCCGCGCCACGGCGATCACATGGGCGCCGGCGGCGGCCAGCTCCTTGGCAAGGAAATAGCCAATTCCGCGCGAAGCGCCGGTGACAAGGGCGAGACGGCCCGCAAGATCGGTCGAACTGGGCATTCGGATGTTCCCGTTGCGTGGATTTGCGGGGGTGATAGTACGAATCTTGCGCCGGAGAAACCCCGTTCGCCATATTGCCGCACTCGTTCGCCCGGCCTATATCCATCCAAGCGGGGACGACCCCGCCATTGCCCGAAAACCGGATGGGGACGGCCTCATCGCCATGTGATGAGGAATGCAATGGCTTGGCTCTTGTTGTTTGGAGCGGGCGTGTTCGAGATCGGCTGGGCCCTCGGGCTGCGCTATTCGGAAGGGTTCACGAGGTTTTGGCCGACGGCGGCAACCCTTGCGTGCATGATCGTCAGTTTCGGCCTTCTCGGCGCCGCGCTGCGCACCTTGCCGCTCGGCACGGCCTATGCCGTTTGGACAGGCATCGGCACGATCGGTACGGCCCTGCTCGGCATCGCCCTGTTCGGTGAACCGGCCGATGCGGTGCGGCTGGCATGCATCGGGCTGATCGTAGCCGGAATCGTCGGCCTGAAGCTCGTCACGCCCTGATCGAACGTCTATTGCCCGCCGGCCGCCAGCAGCGATAGCTGGCGCACATTGTCGGCGTGTTCATGGTCCGTCAGCGCGGTCGGATATTCGGTGGTGAAGCAGGCATCGCAGAACTGCGGCTGGGCATTGTTGCGCGCCGCCTCCCCGACGGCGCGATAAAGCCCGTCTATGGACAGGAAGCCGAGGGAATCGACACGGATGAACGCCGCCATCTCCTGCACCGTCATGCGCGAGGCAAGCAGCTTGGCCGTGTGCGGCGTGTCCACGCCATAGAAGCAGGAGGCGCGCGTGGGCGGTGAGGCGATGCGCATGTGCACCTCCGTCGCGCCCGCATCGCGCACCATCTGCACGATCTTCTGGCTGGTGGTGCCGCGCACGATGGAATCATCCACCAGCACGACCCGCTTGCCCTCGATCAGCCGGCGGTTGGCATTGTGCTTCAGCTTCACGCCCATGTGGCGGATGGCATCGGTTGGCTGGATGAAGGTGCGTCCCACATAGTGATTGCGGATGATGCCGAGCTCGAAAGGCAGCCCGGCTTCCTGGGCGAAACCGATGGCCGCCGGTGTGCCCGAATCGGGAACCGGCACCACGATGTCGGCCTCCACCGGGTTCTCGCGCGCAAGCTGTGCACCGATCTGCTTGCGCACGTCGTAGACGTTGCGCCCCTCGACAGAGGAATCGGGCCGGGCAAAATAGACATATTCGAAGATGCAGAAGCGCTGCGGCTGCCGCGCGAAGGGGAAAAAGCTCTCGACTCCCTCCTCGGTGACGACGATCATTTCGCCAGCTTCCACGTCCCGCACGAAGCGCGCGCCGATGATGTCGAGAGCGCAGGTCTCCGAGGCCAGGATCGTGGCGCCGTCGAGCTCCCCGAGCACCAGCGGGCGGATGCCCAGCGGATCGCGGCAGCCGATCATCTTCTTCGAGGTCAGCGCCACCACCGAGAAGGCGCCTTCGAGCTGACGCACCGCGTCGATGAAACGCGCGTTGGTGTTGTGCTCCTTGCTGATGGCCACCAGGTGCATGATGGTTTCGGTGTCGGAGGTGGAGGAGAAGATGGCGCCCTGCTTCTGCAGCCGCCGTTGCACCGTCATCGCATTGGTGATGTTGCCGTTATGCGCGACCGCCAGGCCACCCTCGGCAAGCTCGGCGAAGAAGGGCTGCACGTTGCGCAGGCCCGAGCCGCCGGTGGTCGAGTAGCGCGTGTGGCCGATGGCGCGCGCGCCCTTCAAGCGCTCGATCACGGCAGGCTTGGTGAAGGTGTCGCCGATCAGGCCGATATGGCGTTCGACATGGAACTGGCTGCCGTCGAAGGAGACGATTCCGGCCGCCTCTTGGCCGCGGTGCTGCAGCGCATGCAGGCCCAGCGTGACGATGGCAGCGGCATCCTGCCGCCCGAAAATGCCGAACACGCCGCATTCATCGTGGAAATGATCGTCGGCTTCGCCCATCAAAGGCAAATTGCTGTCTCCCGCCATTGCTGGCCGCCTCGTGCCCTGTTGCTTGCGTTTCTGGCGGCCCCTGCGGCCGTCAGTTGTTGATCTCCGCTTCCTCGGCCGTGTCCGCGCCGGGCGAGAGACGGTCGAGTATCGACGTCTCCGGATCCTCCGGCAAGAGATCCTGCAGCCACGTGCCCACCCCTTCCAGAAGTGGCCGCGACTTGGCCTCCGCGACCCATCGCGGCGGATTTGCCCCCAACAGCCAGTTGAGGAACAGAAGCGCCACCGCCACCACCAATATGCCGCGAACCGCACCGTACAGGAAGCCCAGCGTGCGGTCGAGCGCGCCGATCCTCGAATCGATGATGAAGTCGGCGATCTTCATGGTGATGATCGTCACGATGATCAGCGTGACGAAAAACACCGCGGCCGCTGCCACCGCCAGCGCCACCATCGCACTGCTGATATAGGGCGTCACATAGGGCAGGACCAAGGGATACAGAAGATAGGCCGCAACGGCAGCAATCGCCCAGGAGGCGATGGAGAGAATCTCCCGCGAAAAGCCGCGCACCATGGCCAGCATCGCCGAGACCAGCGTAAAGCCGACGAGAATGCCGTCAAGCAGCGTGATTGGCATCGTTACTCAACTCCGTTTCGGGCGGCACGCCCCGCACCGTCATTTCCGACGTTGTTCCGTCCAACGTTCCCGTCAGCCAACCCGCGAATGTCACGTTTCCATACCTCGCGACCCGGCGATGCGGGCAACGAGATCCGCCAGCCCTTCGGGCCGCCACGTCTGTGCCGCGGCTGTGCCCGTCAGCTCCTCATTGCCTGGTGGCATGACGGCACGCGAGAAGCCGAGCTTTTCGGCTTCCTTGAGCCGGCTTGCCGCATGCGCGACGGGGCGGATGGCGCCCGAAAGGCTGATTTCGCCGAAATAG
The DNA here is from genome assembly GCF_025398255.1 of Chelativorans intermedius. GTDB lineage: Bacteria > Pseudomonadota > Alphaproteobacteria > Rhizobiales > Rhizobiaceae > Chelativorans > Chelativorans intermedius. The sequence continues at coordinate 50,078 of NZ_JAODNW010000014.1, forward strand.
ACGCAATCGGCGGGCAGGGCAAGCCCGGTGAGCGAGGAGACCAGGGCAGCCGCCACCGCAAGATCTGCCGCCGGTTCCGAGATCCGGTAACCGCCTGCGACATTCAGATAGACGTCGTGCGTGGAAAGGCGCACGCCGCAATGCGCCTCCAGCACGGCCAGCACCATGGACAGCCTGGCCGAATCCCACCCCACCACGGCGCGCCGCGGCGTGCCGAGGGGGGAGGGGGCGACGAGCGCCTGAATCTCCACCAGAACCGGCCGCGTGCCCTCCATGCCGGCAAAGACCGCGGCCCCGGGCGCCTTGGCGCTGCGCTCCCCGAGGAATAGCTCCGAGGGGTTGGGTACTTCGCGCAGGCCCTTGTCTCCCATCTCGAAGACGCCGATCTCGTCGGTCGGGCCGAAACGGTTCTTCACCGTGCGCAGAATGCGATAGTGATGGCCGCCTTCGCCCTCGAAATAGAGCACCCCGTCCACCATGTGCTCGACGACGCGCGGGCCGGCGATCTGGCCCTCCTTGGTAACGTGGCCCACCAGCACCACCGCCGCTCCCGTCGACTTGGCATAGCGGATCATCGCCTGCGCGGCGGCGCGCACCTGTGTCACCGTGCCGGGAGCCGATTCGGCAAGGTCCGTCCAAAGGGTCTGGATGGAATCCAGAATCACAAGGTCGGGCCGCCGGCCATCGCCGATGGTCGCCAGAATGTCCTCGACATTGGTCTCTGCGGCAAGCTCCACCGTCGTATCGGCCACGCCCAGCCGCTGTGCGCGCAGGCGTATCTGCGCCACGGCTTCCTCGCCGGAGACATAGACGATGCGGTGCCCCTGGGCGGCCAGGGCGGCCGCTGCCTGGGTGAGCAGCGTCGATTTGCCGATGCCCGGATCGCCGCCGATGAGCAGCGCCGAGCCGCGCACGAATCCGCCGCCCGTCGCGCGATCGAGCTCGCCGATGCCGGACGCGATGCGCGGCGCATCCTCGATGTCGCCGGCAAGCGTCGTCAGTGCCACGGCGCGCCCCGGCCGTGCCTTGCGCGCCGATTGCGGCCCGCTGCCGATGCCGCCGACCGTGCCTTCCTCGACGAGCGTGTTCCAGGCGCCGCAGCCGTCGCACTTGCCCGCCCAGCGGGCATGCACGGTGCCGCAGTTCTGGCAGACAAACTGGACGCGCGACCTGGCCATCAGCGATCACCCCGCCGCATGGACAGCATCTCGGCGCCGATGCCGGTCTACGCTCACAGCCCGTCTCCCAGATATTCCCGGTGATACCGATGGCCGATTGCGGTGAGCAGCTCGTAGGCGATGGTGCCGGTGGCCTCGGCCACGCGCTCGATGGGCATGTTGGGGCCGAACAGCTCGATGTGGTCGCCCACCGCCACCGCATCGGGGCCCAGGGCCGTCACGTCGAACAGGGTAAGGTCCATCGTCACCCGGCCGATCACCGGAGCCTCCTTCCCGTGAATGAAGCCGGCAGCGCCCGGCACCACCTTGCGCAGCGGCACGCCGCTTCCCGAGGCAGCGCGCAGATAGCCGTCGGCATAGCCAACGGCAGCGACGGCGACGATCGTGTCGCGGGCAAGCGGTGCGGCGCCATAGCTCGCCGTCTCGCCGGCGCGCAGCCGCTTGATCTGGGAAATGCGGGCTTCCGCCGTCACCACCGGGCGCAGCGGGTTTTCCATGCCGCCGACCGGCATTGCGCCGAAAAGCGCAATGCCCGGCCGCGTCAGATCGCACAGGAAGTCGCCGCCCAGGAAAATCCCGGCGGAGTTGGCAAGACTTGATTCAATTTCCGGGAAAACCGCCCGAAGCGCTTGAAAGGATTCACATTGCCGGCGGTTCATCGGGTGGTCCGGCGTGTCGGCACAGGCAAGATGGCTGAGGATCAGCAGGGGGCTCAGCGCCTGCGTCAGGGCATTTTCCGTGGCGAGCGCGCGCAGCTCCTCTCCTGTCATCCCCAGCCGGTTCATTCCCGTTTCCACATGCAGCGCGCATGGGCGTGGCCTGTCCGGGGCATCCCAGCCGTGGGCTTCCCAGACGGAGAGATCGCTTTGCCCGTTGAGCACCGGGATCAGGCGCCCCCGGCGATAGGCCGCCGCCGCTTCCGCGCCGAAAAGCCCGTTGAACACGAAGATTTCCGCCTCCGGCAGCACTGCCCGCAGCGCCAGCCCCTCATGCGGAAGCGCCACGAAGAAGCGTCGGCATCCCGCCTGCCACAGCGTGCGCGCCGCCGGCGCAAGCCCCAGCCCATAGGCGTCGGCCTTCACCACGGCGGCGGCCTGCGCGGGGGCCGAGCGCTGCGCGAGAAAGCGATAGTTCCAGGCCAGCGCGGCGAGGTCGATGGTCAATCGTCCCCCGGCCAGGTGCGGCCCGGGCCCGCCGGCGGCCATGTCGGGCGTCGCGGTCACGGCTAGTCGAACCGCTCCGGCAGGTGGGATTCATCGGCCAGATCGAAGAAGCGCGTGAACTCGCCCTGAAAGCCGAGACTGACGGTTCCGGTGGGGCCGTGCCTTTGCTTGGCGATGATGACTTCCGCCTTGCCGCGCGCTTCGTTCATCTCCGCCTCCCATTTGATGTGTTCTTCCGTGCCGGGCTTCGGCTCGCGATTGGCCAGATAGTACTCCTCGCGATAGACGAAGAGAACCACGTCGGCATCCTGCTCGATGGAGCCCGACTCGCGCAGGTCGGCAAGCTGCGGACGCTTGTCGTCGCGGTTTTCCACCTGACGCGAGAGCTGGGAGAGGGCGATGATGGGAATGCCGAGCTCCTTGGCCAGCGCCTTCAGCCCCGTCGTGATCTCCGTGATCTCCTGCACACGGTTCTGCTGGGCGCGCGCCGTGGTGCCCTGCATGAGCTGCACATAGTCGATGACCAGAACGTCGAGGCCGCGCTGTCGCTTGAGCCGGCGCGCGCGCGCCGCAAGCTGAGCGATGGAAATGCCGCCCGTCTGGTCGATGAAGAGCGGAATCTTCTGCATCATCTGCGCGCAGCCCACCAGCTTCTCGAAGTCGGCCTCGGTGATCTCGCCGCGCCGGATCTTGGAGGAGGGAATCTCCGTCTGTTCGGAGATGATGCGGGTGGCAAGCTGCTCCGACGACATTTCCAGCGAGAAGAAGCCGACGACACCGCCATTGGCCGCGGAAAACGTCCCGTCGGCCTGCTGCACAGGCTCGTAGGCCGCGGCGATGTTGAAGGCGATGTTGGTGGCAAGCGAGGTCTTGCCCATGCCGGGGCGGCCGGCCAGGATGATGAGGTCGGAAGGCTGAAGCCCGCCCATGCGCCTGTCGAGGTCGCGCAGTCCCGTGGCGATGCCCGACAGGTGGCCATCGCGCATGAAGGCGGCATTCGCCATGTCGATGGCGGTCTTGGTGGCATCGCCGAAGCTCTCGAAACCGCCGTCGTAGCGCCCGGTTTCCGCCAGCTCGAACAGCCGCCGCTCCGCATCCTCGATCTGCGCGGCGGGCGACATGTCCACAGGCGCATCATAGGCGAGATTGACCATGTCCTCGCCGACCGTGATCAGCGCGCGCCGGATCGCCAGATCGTAGATGGCGCGGCCATAGTCGGCCGCGTTGATGATGGTGACTGCTTCTGCCGCCAGCCTGGCGGTATATTGCTGAACCGTCATCTCGCCCACCTTCTCTTCGGCGGGCAGGAAGGTCTTGATGGTCACCGGATTGGCGGTCTTGCCCATGCGGATAAGCTCGCCCGCCACCTCGTAGATCTTGCGATGCAGCGGGTCGAAGAAATGGCTGGGCTTGAGGAAATCGGAAACCCGGTAGAAGGCGTCGTTGTTGACGAGAATGGCGCCCAGCAGGGCCTGCTCGGCCTCGATGTTGTTGGGCGCCTCGCGATAAAGAGGCGTTTGCGCCGTTTCAAGCTTGCGGGCTGCGTCGGCCATGATGTTCCGTTGTCGCTATGGCTGCCGGAAACAGCGGGCATATCCGGCGCCTCAGAATTGTTTTCCTCCTAGACCTTTGCGCGCCGTCATGTAAGCCGGCCCCGGCCGAAGAGCCCGCTATCCACACGCCAAAACACCGGGCGCAACGAAAAACGCCTTTCGGCGCGTTCCGCGCTTGACAGCGAATCAGCAAGGTTTTTGGATTATATTCCTATTCCGCCGCGTCGGTAAACGCCTTCTGCCCCTCCGCGGCGGCAAGCCGCTTCTCCGTCTCGGCGATATAGTCGCGGGTCAAGGGTAATGTTTCGCGCTTCTTGGCAAGCTGGATCTGGAAAACCACCAGATCCTGCCAGCGGAAGGAGGCTTCCGAGCCGGCGAGATAGAACTCCCACATGCGCGCAAAGCGCTCGTCGTAGATTTCGAGCACCTTGTCGCGGTTGGCCATGAAGCGTTCGCGCCAGTTCCTCAGCGTCTCCGCATAGTGAAGCCGCAGGATCTCGATATCCGTGACGAGAAGGCCAGACCTCTCGATCGCCGGCATCACCTCCGACAGCGAGGGGATGTATCCGCCCGGGAAGATGTACTTGCGGATGAAGGCATTGGTCACCGTCGGCCCGGAGGTGCGGCCGATGGTGTGCAGCAGCATCACCCCGTCATCCTTGAGAAGCTGCGCGCACTTGTCGAAGAAGGTGCGGTAATGATTGACGCCTACATGCTCGAACATGCCGACCGAGACGATACGGTCGAACGGTCCCGAAAGCGCCCTGTAGTCGGCAATCTCGAAGCGCGCCTTGTCCGCCAGTTTCTCCTTCTGCGCGCGCTGGCACGACACCGCGTGCTGCTCCTGCGAAAGGGTGACGCCCAGAACCTCGGCGCCGAACTGGCGGGCGATATAAAGCCCGAGCCCACCCCAACCCGAACCGATGTCGAGCACCTTGTGGCCTGGCGCCAGGGCCAGCTTGGCGGCGATGTGGCGTTTCTTGGCGCGCTGCGCCTCCTCAAGGGAGATGTCGGGCTGCGGGAAATAGGCGCAGGAATATTGCATATCCTCGTCGAGGAAGAGCCGGTAGAGATCTCCCGACAGGTCGTAGTGGCGCTGCACGTTGCGCCTTGATCGGCCGGCGGGATTGAACTGGTGCAGCCGGCGGAAGAGATAGCGCAGCCCTTCTCCCAGCTTGATGACCAGTGCCTCGGCGCCCGCATCCTCCAGATTCTGGTAGGTCAACTTCAGAAGCGCGAGCACGTCTCCCTGCCTGAAGTCGAGCTCGCCGTCCATATAGGCTTCCGGCACCGCCAGCATGGGGTCGAGTGCGATGGCCCGCTCGGCGCGCCGTGAGTGAATGACCACGTGCACCGGCTCGCCGGAACCGTCGCCGAAGCGGTGCTCCCTGCCGTCTGCGTCCGTGATCGTCAGAGAGCCGGTCCGCACGAGACGGGAAGCAAGTTTTGCAAGCAAACGATTCATCGCTCACCCCGCTGGCCTTGAAACGGGATTATGTATCAAATGCCTCGCACTTGAAAAGGGGCGCCCCGTCTGGCTGCTGCCAGCCGCGGCGTTGCGGAAAATCGCCGTATTCCAGCCGTCGCGGAGGGAAGGGCGCTCGGGCCGCGCATTGGGACACCTGCGGCGAAATATTAGCGCACAGAACAAGTGAAGGCCGGGCATCGCTGCCCGGCCTTCGCCATGAAGGTTGCAGATGTCAGGTTGGCGGAAGACTTCAGGCCTTCTCCTCGCCCTCCGCGGCCTCGGCAGGGCTTTCCTCGCTCTCCTCGGCGGTCTCGTACTCGGCCTCCGGGTCGAAGAAGTCCTCCGGGCGGGCGCTCTCGTGGACGTCCTCGCCGTAGATGGCCTCGGCGGAGTCGAGGGTTTCGCCGCGCGCCTGGCGCTCGGCCTCATCGGCCGAACGGGCCACATTGAGCGTGACGGTGACGATGACCTCGGGATGCAGCGCGATGGCCACATTGACCAGGCCAATGGTCTTGATGGGCTGGTTGAGGTCGACCTGGTTGCGGCTGATCTTGAAGCCGTTCTCTTCCAGAACCTCGACGATGTCGCGCGGCGAGACGGAGCCGTAGAGCTGGCCGGTTTCGGCGGCCGAGCGGATGACGATGAAGGTCTGGCCGTCGAGCTTCTCGGCCACCGCCTCCGCTTCCTTCCGGCGCTCCAGGTTGCGCGCCTCAAGCTCGGCGCGCTGCGCCTCGAACTTCTTCTTGTTGGCCTCGTTGGCGCGCAGCGCCTTGCCCTGCGGCAGCAGGAAGTTGCGCGCAAAGCCGTCCTTCACCTTCACGACATCGCCCATCTGGCCCAGTCGTGGAATGCGTTCCAGGAGAATGATTTCCATCGTTCCGTTTCCTTGGTCTGGCGGCAATCTGCCGGCTTGCGTGTCGAAGACAGGTCAGGAAACGGTGCCGTTCGGCTTTGGGTTCGCTGTCCTGCCTTCGCGGCAGTTAGAGGCGTTCTCCGCCCCAACTCGGGTTTCATGTCCTCTTGTCCCGCGTCCCGCCGCGGGGAGGGGGTGCGGGCGCCCATGCGCCCGCCGCCCTTGCTACTTCACCACGTAGGGCAGGAGGCCCAGAAAGCGGGCGCGCTTGATGGCCCGGGCGAGCTCGCGCTGCTTCTTCTGGCTCACCGCCGTGATGCGCGACGGCACGATCTTGCCGCGCTCGGAGATGTAGCGCTGCAGAAGCTTGACGTCCTTGTAGTCGATCTTCGGCGCGTTGGCGCCGGAGAACGGACAGGTCTTGCGGCGACGGTGAAAGGGGCGCCGCGTCGGAATCTGGTTGATGTCGACCATTATTGGCCTCCCTCGCTTGCGTCGCGCTGCCGGCGCGGGCGATCGTCACGGTCGCGGCGTCCACCGCCGCGCTCGTCGCGCCGCTGCATCATCGCGGAGGGACCGTCCTCGTGCGCCTCGACGCGAATGGTCATGAAGCGCAGAATGTCCTCGTTGATGCCCATCTGGCGCTCCATCTCCTTCACGGCGTCGGAGGGCGCGTCGATGTCCATCAGCGCGAAATAGGCTTTGCGATTCTTCTTGATGCGGTAGGCGAGGGACTTCAACCCCCAGTTCTCCACCCGACCGACCTTGCCGCCGCCGCTCTCGATCACGCCCTTGTACTGTTCCACAAGGGCCTCGACCTGCTGCGGTGAGAGATCCTGCCGGGCAAGAAACACGTGCTCGTAAAGTGCCATGGTCTTGCCTTTCTTCCGTTTCCGTCCGTCCGGCCCAGCGGCTAAAGCCTCAGCGACCCTCTTTGCCGGCGGCATGGCCGGAGAAGAAAGGCGCGTTCGAGACGGTCGAGAGCGGAGACACGGGAGGCGGAAGACTTCTGCCTTCGCAACGGGCTAGCGGCCCGGCCCTCCGTTCAGCCCCCGGCTGAGACCGGCAGACCGCGCGCTTATAACGCTTTTCGGCCGGGATGCAAGGCCGTCTTCACGTCTTCAGCTTGTAGCCGGTCCTGAAGATCCACCACACGAGCCCGATGCACAGCACGAGGAAGAGAATGATCATGGCGATGCTCACTTCCACGCTCACATCCGCCGTCTCGTAGAAGCTCCAGCGAAAGCCGCTGATGAGGTAGAGCACGGGGTTTGCGAGCGTCACCTTCTGCCAGAACTCAGGCAGCATCTGGATGGAATAGAAAGAGCCGCCCAGAAAAACCAGCGGTGTGACCACCAGCAGCGGGATGAGCTGCAATTTCTCGAAGTTGTCCGCCCAGATGCCGATGATGAAGCCGAACAGGCTGAACGTGACGGCGGTGGCCACAAGAAAGAAGACCATCCAGAAGGGATGACGGATCTCGATGGGCACGAAGAGATGCGCCGTCGCCAGGATGATGGCGCCGAGGATGAGCGACTTCGTCGCCGCCGCCCCCACATAGCCGAGCACGATCTCCACGAAGGAGATGGGGGCCGACAGCACTTCGTAGATGGTGCCCACGAACTTCGGAAAATAGATGCCGAAGGAGGCGTTGGAGATGGAGTTCTGCAACAAGGTGAGCATCATCAGCCCCGGCACGATGAAGGAGCCGTAGCCCACCCCGTCGATCTCCTCGATGCGCGAGCCGATGGCCGCCCCGAAGACGATGAAATAGAGGGAGGTGGAAAGCACGGGCGAGACCACGCTTTGCAGGAGCGTGCGCCGCATGCGCGCCATCTCGAAGAAGTAGATTGCTTTGATGGCCTCGAAATTCACCGCGTTTCCTCCACGAGGGTGACGAAGATGTCTTCGAGCGAGCTTTGCTCTGTGGCGAGATCCTTGATGGAGATGCCCGCCCGGTTCAGATCGGCCAGAAGCGAGCCGATTCCCGTGCGCTCGGCCTGGGTGTCGTAGCGGTAGACGATGCGCTCCCCGCCCTGCTCGAGGTCGAGATCGTAGCGGGCGAGCGCTTCGGGAAGGCTGTCCAGCGCCGCGTTGAGCTCAAGGGTGAGCTGCTTCTTGCCGAGCTTGCGCATCAGCTCTTCCTTCTCTTCCACCAGGATGAGCCGCCCCTTGTTGATGACGCCCACGCGATCGGCGATCTCCTCCGCCTCCTCGATGTAGTGCGTGGTCAGGATGATGGTGACGCCGCCTTCGCGCAGGCCGCGCACGAGCTGCCACATGTCCTTGCGCAGCTCCACGTCCACCCCAGCGGTCGGCTCGTCGAGGAACAGGATCCGCGGCTCGTGGGCCAGGGCCTTGGCAATCATCACGCGCCGCTTCATGCCGCCGGAAAGCTCCAGGATCCTGCTGTCCTTCTTCTCCCACAAAGAGAGGTCCTTCAGGATCCGTTCGATGAGCGGCGGGTTCGGCTTCTTGCCGAACAGCCCCCGGCTGTAGCTCACCGTGTCCCACACCGTCTCGAAGGTTTCGACGTGCAGCTCCTGCGGCACGAGGCCGATGAGCTGGCGGGCGGCGCGGAAATCCGTGACGATGTCGTGGCCCTGCACGCGCACCGTGCCGCCCGTTGGGTTCACGATGCCGCAGATGATGGAGATCAGGGTCGTCTTGCCCGCCCCGTTGGGGCCGAGCAGGGCGAGAATCTCGCCGTTCATGATGTCGAGGTCGACCGCGTGCAGGGCCTGAAACCCCGAATCATAGACCTTCGAGAGCTGTGAGACCGAGATGGCTGGCTGCATGGAAGACCGTCGCTGCTATGGGAACGGAACAGACACTTGCTTCGCCATGGTGCGGCGCACGAGAAGGGCGCCGGCCGCCAGAGCCGGTCTCATATAGGCCAGTTGCCCTGCCGTTGCCATAGCGCAGGCAGGAGAGCGTGACATCTCCTGACAGGCCGGGAACGGTCTCCCGCGGGGTCAGTCGTTCGCCGGGTCCGTCTCGGCAATGAGCGCGAACTGGGCGCATTTGAAGATGACGTAGAGCGCCGGCACGCCGAACAGCGCGGCCAGCACCTCCGTCCCCGTCAGGCCGAGGCCCAGCAGGCCGGAAAGGGCCCACACCCCGGCGCCGGTGGCCGCCACCACCTCCGAGGCGACGAACAGCGTGACCGAGACGAAGCCGAGCAACCGCATGGCCGTCCATCTGCGCTGGGCGGCAGCCGGGCCCTCCTGGGCGTTGGTCTTGCTGGCGGAAGTCAGAGAGTTGGTTGCAGAAGCGGAAGGAAGAGACATCGACGGACACCCCGAACGTCACCGCATCGAAGCGGAGGAGCGGCGCCAGCTAGTGGAGCTGATTGTGGGATTTTCATGGCGGGCCATGCCCGCCGGCGGCAAAAGGCTTGACGCGGGCTGGCAGTTGCGCCACCACCTGCGCCCCAAACGGATTAAGATGCGGGAGTTGCCGGCGATGAGCATCGCTTTCACCTTTCCGGGCCAGGGCAGTCAGGCTGTCGGCATGGGGCGCGATCTGGCCTCGGCTTTTGCCGAGGCGCGCGAGGTTTTCGAGGAGGTGGACGATGCCCTCGGCCAGAAGCTCTCGGCGATCATGTGGGAGGGCCCCGAGGACGAGCTGACGCTCACGGCCAATGCCCAGCCCGCATTGATGGCCGTCTCGCTGGCCGTCATGCGCGTCATGGAGAAGGGTGGATTGTCTCTTCCTGAAAAGGTGGCCTATGTCGCCGGCCATTCGCTGGGCGAATATTCCGCGCTCGCCGCGGCGGGAACCTTCACCCTGGCCGATACCGCCCGGCTTCTGCGCATCCGCGGCAATGCCATGCAGGAGGCCGCGCCGGTGGGCGAGGGCGCGATGGCCGCGATCATCGGCCTGGAGGCGGACATGGTGGAGGCGATCTGTGCCGAGGCGGGCAGGGATGCCGTCTGTCAGATTGCCAATGACAATGGCGGCGGCCAGCTCGTCATCTCCGGTGCCCGCAAGGCGGTCGAGGAGGCGGCCAGCCTGGCCAGCGCGAAGGGTGCCCGACGCGCCATCATGCTGCCGGTCTCGGCGCCGTTCCATTCCGCGCTGATGGCGCCGGCGGCCGAGCGCATGCGCGAGGCGCTGGCCGGCGTGACGATGAAGGCCCCGGCCGTTCCGGTCGTCGCCAATGTGACGGTCAGCCCGCTGACGGAACCGCAGGAGATTGCCGCTCGCCTGGTCGAGCAGGTCACCGGCCGTGTGCGCTGGCGCGAGACGGTGGCCTGGTTCGGCGAAAATGGCGTCCGCACGCTCTATGAGATCGGTGCCGGCAAGGTGCTGACAGGCCTTGCCCGCCGCATCGACCGCGACATGGAGGCGGTTGCCGTCAGTACACCCGCCGATATCGAGGCGGCAATGAAGGCACTCCTGTAGGAATTGTGGTAGCCAGTTTCCCCACCCGAATCGCAGAAGGATCAGCCCATGTTCGATCTCAGCGGCCGCAAGGCACTCGTCACCGGAGCCTCGGGTGGCATCGGCGAGGCCGTTGCCCGCGCGCTCCACAAGCAGGGGGCCACGGTGGGCCTTCACGGCACCCGGGCCGATCGGCTGGAGAGCCTCGCGGGCGAGCTTGGCGAGCGCGCCAGGACATTCGTTGCCAACCTGTCCGATCGCAATGAAGTCAAGGCCCTGGCCGAGAAAGCGGAATCGGAGCTTGAGGGAATCGACATCCTCGTCAACAACGCGGGGATCACGCGCGACGGGCTGTTCGTGCGGATGCGGGACGAGGACTGGGATGCGGTGCTGGAGGTCAATCTCACCGCCGCCTTCCGCCTCACGAGGGAGCTTGCCCATCCGATGATGCGCCGCCGCTTCGGCCGCATCGTCAACATCTCCTCCGTCGTCGGTGTCACCGGAAACCCCGGTCAGGCCAACTACTGCGCCTCCAAGGCGGGGCTCATCGGCTTCTCCAAGTCGCTGGCCCAGGAAATCGCGACGCGCAACGTCACGGTCAACTGCGTGGCGCCGGGGTTCATCGAAACGGCCATGACCGAAAAGCTGAACGAAAAGCAGCGCGATGCGATCATGAGCGTCATCCCCATGAAACGCATGGGGTCGGGTGGCGACATCGCCGCTGCCGTCGTCTATCTGGCCTCGGAGGAAGCGGGCTACGTGACCGGCCAGACGATCCATGTCAACGGCGGGATGGTGATGATCTGACGGGCCGAGCTTGGCGGGCCGGCGATATTCGTGGTATGCGCGCCCGGCGCGGCCGGGCAGCCTGCAGGAGAGGGCGAAAGCGGCCGGTCAGGGGCGAGAAAGCCGTTGATGCGGTCATCTTTTCAGCTTGATTAGCGGTAAGCCTGCCGCTAACGAAGACCGGAAATTCATGAAGTCGAGGGTTCTCACATGAGCGATACTGCAGAACGCGTCAAGAAAATCGTGGTCGAGCATCTTGGCGTCGACGCCGACAAGGTCACCGAACAGGCCAGCTTCATCGACGATCTTGGCGCCGACAGCCTCGACACCGTCGAGCTCGTGATGGCCTTCGAGGAGGAGTTCGGCGTGGAAATCCCGGATGACGCGGCCGAAACCATCCTCACGGTCGGCGATGCCATAAAGTACATCGAGAAGGCCACTGCCTGACATTCGGCAGCGCTGCGGCCCGGTCGGGCTGCAAAGCAAGGGTGGACATTCCGCAAGATGAGACGCGTTGTCGTCACCGGTCTGGGGCTCCTCTCGCCGCTCGGCCTCGGCGCCGAGCATAGCTGGAAGAGCCTGCTTTCCGGCAGGAGTGCTGCACGGCGCATCGACCGTTTCGAGGTCGATGACCTGCCGTGCAAGATCGCCAACATCATCCCCCGTGAGGGCGAGGGCGCGTTCGATCCCGATGCCTTCATGGAGCCGCGCGAGCAGCGCAAGGTGGGCGAGTTCATCGTCTACGGAATCGCCGCTGCCGACCAGGCGCTGGCCGATTCGGGATGGAAGCCGGCGACGGATGAGGAGCGCAACACCACCGGCGTTCTCATCGGCTCCGGCATCGGCGGAATCGAGGGCATTGCCGAGAACGCCCTCATCCTGCATGAGCGGGGGCCGCGGCGCATAAGCCCGTTCTTCATTCCCGGCAACATCATCAACCTGGTCTCCGGCCAGGTGTCGATCCGCCATGGGCTCAGAGGGCCGAATCACGCCGTCGTGACGGCCTGTTCCACCGGGGCCCATGCGATCGGCGATGCCGCAAGGCTGATCGCGCTGGGCGATGCGGATGTCATGGTGGCCGGCGGTGCGGAAGCGCCGGTGACGCGCCTTTCCATCGCCGGTTTCTCCGCCTGCAAGGCGCTGTCCACCAGCTTCAACGACACGCCGGAACGCGCCTCGCGCCCCTATGACCGGGACCGTGACGGCTTCGTCATGGGCGAGGGTGCGGGTGTCGTGGTGCTCGAAGAACTCGAACACGCCAAGGCACGCGGCGCCAAGATCTATGCGGAGCTGGTGGGTTACGGGCTCTCGGGCGATGCCTATCACATCACCGCGCCCGCCGAGGATGGCGACGGGGCGTATCGCTGCATGAAGGCGGCGCTCAAGAGGGCCGGCCTGGAGCCATCCGACGTCGACTATATCAACGCCCATGGCACCTCCACCATGGCTGATACCATCGAGTTGAAGGCGGTGGAGCGTCTGGTGGGCGAGGCGGCTGCCAAGGTGTCGATGTCGTCCACCAAGTCCTCCATTGGCCATCTTCTGGGGGCTGCGGGTGCGGCGGAGGCGATTTTCTCGATCCTCGCCATACGCGACAATGTGGCGCCTCCCACAATCAACCTCGACAACCCGGAAGTCGAAACGCCCATCGACCTCGTGCCGCACAAGCCGCGCCAACGCCGGATCGATGTTGCGCTGTCCAACTCCTTCGGTTTCGGCGGCACCAACGCATCGCTCGTCTTCCGGCGCTTCGAGGGCTGAGCGGGCCGCGCCTTCCGCCTTCCACGCCGGAGATTTGTCGCTATTGTGCCGCACTTTCCGGCAATTATCCGCTGATTCCCGGGCGGAGAGGAGACTGCTTGAACGCGATGACGGAAGAACCGGATCAACTCGACAGAAAGACCGAGCCGCGCACGCGGCCCATCGCCGCCAAGTCCCCGCGCGAGGCGCTGCGTCCCGAAGCCGGCACGCCGCCGCCGCCGCGCCGTTCGCGCCACTCGCGCAACCAGTTTGTCGTGTTCCTGAACTTCGTGCTCTCGTCCATCGTTTTTCTGGTGATTCTCGCCGGCGTGGCGTTCTATCTGGGCAAACACGAGTTCGACGGCCCCGGCCCCTCGCAGACGGCCGAAACCGTCCTCATTCGCCCCAATACCGGCGTGCGCGAGATTGCCGAGATGCTGGAACGCCGGGGCCTCATCAGCGATCAGCGGATCTTTCTTCTCGGCCTGCGCATGCATGACGCCGATTCCAGGCTGAAGGCCGGCGAGTACGAGATCAAGGCCGGCGCTTCCATGTACGAGATCATGCGGCTTCTGGAGAGCGGCAAGTCTGTCCTCTATTCGCTCACCATCCCCGAGGGCTGGACGGTTGCGCGGGTTTTCGAGGAGATTGCGGCCACCGACGAGCTTTCCGGCGAGATGCCGGAGGAGCTGCCCCCCGAGGGAAGCCTCGCGGCAGACACGCTGCGCTTCACCCGCGGCACGCCGCGCAAGGAGATCATCGCCAAGCTCAGGGCCCAGCAGGAGGAGCTCGTGCAGAGCATCTGGGAACGGCGCGACGAAGATCTGCCCATCGACACCATCGAGGAGTTCGTCACGCTGGCTTCGATCGTGGAAAAGGAGACCGGCCGCGCGGACGAGCGCTCGCGTGTGGCAGCCGTCTTTCTCAACCGGCTGGAGCGCGGCATGCGCCTGCAGTCCGATCCCACGGTCATCTATGGCCTGTTCGGCGGAGAGGGAAAGCCGGCGGACCGGCCCATCTATCGCTCGGATCTCGAGAAGCCGACGCCCTACAACACCTATCTGATAGACGGCCTGCCACCCACGCCGATTGCCATTCCGGGCCGGGCCGCGCTGGAGGCCGTGGCCAACCCGTCCCGCACCGACGAGCTCTACTTTGTCGCCGACGGCACGGGCGGCCACGTCTTCGCGACCACGCTGAAGGAGCACAACGAGAATGTGGCCCGTTGGCGCCGGATCGAGCGGGAGCGTGCTGCCGGCGGCGACGCCGGAAACGGGGCCGAAGGCGGCAGCGAGTGAGGGGCCCTGGCTCCCGCTTCAGGGGGGAAGGATGACGCTGCAAAGCATGACGGGCTTTGCCCGCGCTGCGCTGGACGACGAGGTGGCTTCCCTCGCCTGGGAGCTGCGCTCGGTCAACGGCCGCGGGTTGGAAGCGCGCCTGCGCCTGCCTCCCGGCTTCGAGCGGCTCGAGCAGCCGGCCAAGAACGCCATCACCCGGCGTTTCTCGCGCGGCAATATCCAGGCAAGCCTCTCGCTTGCCCGGGGGGAGGCGTTGAGCCGGCCCATGGTCGACGAGGCGCTGCTGGCCGAGCTGGCCGAGATTGCCCGCCGCCTGCACGAGCAGCATGGAGCCGCGCCGGCCACGGCCGACGGCCTTCTGGCGCTGCGCGGCGTCATGGAGACGCCGGATGTCGGTGCCGACGAGACGGCGCGCACGCGCATTGAAGCGCTTGCCCTGGAGGCGCTGGAGACTGCTCTCGACGAACTCGCCGCCGCCCGCAGCGCCGAAGGCGCTGCGCTCAGGGCAGTGCTGGAGAGGCATTTGGACGAGATCGAGGCGCTCACCCTGCGCGCCGAGACCGACCCTTCGCGCGAACCCGCCAGCATCCGCGCGCGGCTTGAAGAGCAGGTGCGCCTGCTTCTCGATGCCGCTCCCCAGCTCGATGAGAACCGGCTGCATCAGGAGGCAGCCTTCCTGGCGGCCAAGGCGGACATCCGGGAGGAGATCGACCGGCTGAAGACCCACGTTGCCGCCGCACGCGTGCTCTTGGCCGACGGGGGCGCGGTCGGCCGCAGGCTTGACTTTCTGGCGCAGGAATTCAATCGCGAATCGAATACGTTGTGCTCCAAGTCCAACGCCGCCTCGGTGACGGCCATCGGCCTGGAGCTCAAGGCGGTTGTCGACCAGTTTCGCGAGCAGGTTCAAAATCTGGAATAAAGGCCCATGGAACCCGATCCCTCCTCAAACGGCATCCGCCGCAGGGGCGTCATGCTCGTTCTGTCCTCGCCCTCGGGGGCTGGCAAGTCCACCATCGCGCGCAATCTGCTGGAAAAGGTTCCAGGCTTCGAGCTGTCGGTGAGCGTGACCACGCGCCCGCGCCGGGGCAGCGAGATCGAGGGTGTGCACTATCACTTCAAATCGCAGCGCGAGTTCGAGATCCTGCGCGACAATGACGAGCTTCTCGAATGGGCGGAGGTGCACGGGAACCTCTATGGCACGCCCCGAAAGCCGGTCGAGGTGGCCATTGCCGAGGGGCGCGACATGCTCTTCGACATCGACTGGCAGGGTGCGGCCCAGCTTCGCGACAAGATGCGTGGAGACTTGGTCTCGATCTTCGTCCTGCCGCCCTCCATGCGCGAGCTGCTGGCCCGGCTGAAGCGGCGCGCCGAGGATCCCGAGAATGTCATCGAGACGCGACTCAGCAATGCCCGCCTGGAAATCGAGCAATGGCGGGACTACGACTATGTGATCATCAACGACGACCTCAACCGCGCCTTCGAGAGCGTTCGCGCCATCGTCACCGCCGAGCGCCTGCGCCGCGACCGCCGGCCGGGGCTGTTCGATTTCGTGGCGCAGCTTCTGGAGGAGAAGCCGCAATAGGCGCTTCCTTCGGCGGCTGGCCGCTCTCACCGGCATAGGCGTTTGCCAGCGCCACGAACTCCGCCACAGACAGGGTTTCCGCCCGCCGCGTGCCCTCGATGCCGGCCTTTTCCAGAAGCGCCTCGCCGCCCAGGGCCTTCAGGCTCTGGCGCAGCATCTTGCGCCGCTGGCCGAAGGCTGCCTCCGTGACGCGTGACAGCACCTCCACGGAGGCCGGAAAAGGCTGCCGGCGCGGCATGATGTTGACCACCGAGGAGGTCACCTTGGGCGGCGGCGTAAAGGCTTGCGGCGGTACGTCGAAGGCGATTCGCGCCTCGCAGCGCCAACCGGCCAGCACGCCCAGCCGCCCGTACTGGCTGCTGCCGGGTCGGGCGACGATTCGCTCGGCCACCTCGCGCTGGAACATCAGCGTCATCGATTCGTAGAAGGGCGGCCAGCTTTCCGGCGTCAGCCAGCGCACCAGAAGCTCCGTGCCGATATTGTAGGGCAGGTTGGCGACGATCTTCACCCGTTCCGCCCCGGTGGCGAGGGCCGCGAAATCCGTTTTCAGCGCATCGCCGGCCACGATTTCCAGCCGGCCGGGATAGTGCGTCGCAATTTCTTCAAGCGCGGCGATGCAGCGTTCGTCGCGCTCGATCGCCACGACGTGCGCCGCGCCCTCGGCCAGCAGCGCCCGCGTCAGCCCGCCCGGCCCGGGGCCCACCTCGATCACGCGCACGCCGTCCAGCCGTCCGGCCTGGCGTGCGATGCGTCCGGTGAGGTTGAGGTCAAGCAGGAAGTTCTGGCCGAGCGCCTTCTTTGCGAAGAGCCCGTGCCGCTCGATCACCGCCCGCAGCGGCGGCAACCCGTCCGCCGTCATGGCGTCTGCTTTCTCTCGTTGTCCGCCAGCAGCCGGGCCAGCCTGATCGCAGCGACCAGGCTGTCGGGACGGGCGATCCCCTTGCCCGCGATGTCGAAGGCCGTCCCATGGTCGGGCGAGGTGCGGATAAAGGGCAGGCCCAGCGTCACGTTCACAGTCTCGTCGAAGGCCAGCGTCTTGACCGGGATCAGCGCCTGGTCGTGATACATGCAAAGCGCGGCGTCGTAGTTCTTTCGCGCCGCGGCGTGGAACATCGTGTCGGCCGGCAGCGGCCCGAAGGCGTTGATGCCCGCCGCGCGCAGCGCCCTGACCGCCGGCGCGATGATCTCGATCTCCTGCCGCCCCATGGCGCCGCCTTCGCCCGCATGGGGGTTGAGACCGGCCACCGCCAGGCGCGGGGAGGGGATGGCAAAGCGCGTGGCAAGGTCGCGCGCCACGATTTCGCCCGTCCGTTCGATCGTCTCCTGGTTCAGGCTTCCCGCAACGGTCTCCAGCGCCTGGTGCACCGTCACCGGCACGGTGCGCAGCTCCGGCCCTGCCAGCATCATCACCGCGTTGGCGGGCTGGCCCGTGGCCTGCTCTGCCAGATGGCCGAGATATTCGGTATGGCCGGGGTGCTCGAATCCCGCGTCATAGAGCGGCTTCTTGGCGATGGGACAGGTGACGAGCCCGGCGGCCCGGCCGCACAGCACGTCCTGCACCCCGCGTCTGATGGCCTCGATCACCCCAGTAGCATTGGCGGGAGAGGGCGCACCCGGCACATCCGAAAGCCGGTTTTCGAGCGGCACCACCGGCAGGGCGGCGGAAAACGCCTCCGCAGCGCTCTCCGGCGTCGTCTCGCGAATCGGCACGTCAAGGCCCACCCGCCGCGCCCGCGCCGCAAGAAGCTCCGTATCGCCAAGCACGTAGAAGGCCGGCAGCGCCAGCGCCTTTCGCGCCGACCATGCCGTCAGAAGGATCTCCGGCCCGATACCAGCCGGCTCGCCGATGCTCACCGCCAGGGGCGGAGAAGAATTGCCGCTCACGGTGCCCCGCCGCCGGTTTCGTCAGCGCCTGTCGATGCGCGCTCTTTCGCGCAGTTCCGCCATCATCTCCTCCGACAGCTTCTCGATGTTCTCGTCGCCACCTTCCTGGCTCTGGAACACCAGCCTTGCGGCATAATCGTCGGAGACCTCGCGCGCGCTGCAGACGCCGATGAATTCCACGCCCCGCGCGGTCTCCCGCACCGGCGTGGCGCCGCCCGGGCGCGTGTTCTGCACCGCCTCGCGCCATTCCGGCGGCAGTTCGGGGGCCAGAACGCGCCCCATGTCCTGCACGGTCACGTCGATCAGCCCCTTGGCAAACTCCACGGTCGTGTCGCAGCTTTCGAAGCGGTCGCGCATGGCCCGCGCCTCGCGCCGGCGCTTTTCGAGAAGCCGGGCGCGCTCGCCGGAGGGAATGACGAAGATCACGCGCTGCAGGATGTATTCGGTGGCCGACGGTTTCTGGCCGCCCTGCTGCAGCATGCGGCGCACCACGTCCTGCTCCGAAAGCGAGTCCGACGAGCGCTGGCGTGCCCGCACCAGCTGACCCCAGCCGATCTGTGTGCGGATGAAGTCCTTGAAGTGCTGCTTCGTCACCCCGGCCTGCGCCAGGATCTGGTCGAGCTGCGCGACCGAGAGATTGTTTGAGCTGGCGAAGTTGGCATAGGACTGATTGACCATCTCGTCGGTGATGGGCAAGCCCCGCCGCTCGATGGCCTGCAGGCGCAGGGTCTGGTCGATCATCTCCTGGGCGGCAATCTCGTTGAGATTGCCCTTCCGCTGCATCAGCCGCAGCAGCGCCACACGGCGCTGAATGTCGTAGCTCGTGACCGCGCGGTTGTTGACCACATAGCGGATCTCCGCCGCCCGGGCAGGGCCGGCCGGTGCCAGCACCGCGGCAGACAGGGCGGCCGCCAGCATCGCCGTCACCACGAGGCGTGCCTTGGCGGCGGGTGTGGCTGCTCTCGTTCTTCTCATCTCACATCGACCATTCGCATGCGGTTTTCCCGTCTTTAACCGGTCCGAGCGGCAAAACCGTGGCACCGCCTGCCAGCACTCCTATTGCGAGGAGAAGGCGCCCGAACTGCTGCCGAACTCGCCGAGCGTGCGCAATGCGATGTTGAAGCCGTATGTGGTTTCCCACTCTCCATCCTTGCGCTTGCGCGTAAAGGTCATTGTATAGATGAAACACTCGTCGTCATAGGCAAAGCCGAACGCGTTTTTCACCAGCGTGCTCTCCTCCAGATTGTAGGTGCCGGAGGCGAAGGCGCGCCAGTTCTCGTGGAAGCGCAGCGAAGCCTGGCCACTGATCTCGCGGCGGTCCTCATCGAAGCCATAGAGCGGCTGGCTCGCGATGAAGGCATACTGCGCGTTGAGGTTCAGCGGGCCGATGGTCGCGCCCGCTCGCACATCGGCGCGCCGCAGGTCGAACGTTTCCTGGTCGAAACGACCGGCAAGCGAGGCGGAGAAACCGTTCGGCGCCGTCAAACCGACAAGCCCCACGAAATCGGACACATCCGACTCCAGCCCGGAATAGGCGCCGGCGTTCACCAGATCGGGCGAGGCATAGGAGTTGACGCCGCCCAGATGATAGGACTGGCCGAAAAGGCCGTGCGCGGTCCAGCCATTGGCAAAGCTGCCGGAATAGCGGATGCCGAGATTGGCCCGCGTGCCGCCCTCCATGCGGTCGTAGCCGGAGAACTTGTCGCGCTCGAACAGGGTCGAGGCATCGAAGACAAGCGATTGCGCGTCCTCGTTGGGAATGCCCAGCGTGTCGTGATAGGGCTCGTTGGGCCGCACGAAGATCTGCGCCATCGGCTCCAGCACATGCGAGGCGCTGCTGGTGGAAAAGAGGATCGGCCAGCGTGCCTCGAGCCCCGCCGTCACCATCGCCCGGTAATAGGAGGAGCGGATGTCGGCGTTGGTGGCCTGCCCGTCGATGGTGAAGTCCATGATCCTCTTCTGGGCATCGGCCGACAGGTCGCTATAGATGCCGTCGCCGCGGGCATGAAGGATGGGCGTCAGCACCAGGCCCGCGCTGGTGACGAAGGAGCGTTTCCACTCCGCCTCCGCCGTCAGCCGGGCCGAATCCCCTTCAAGCCCCTGCAGCTTGGTGGGGTTGTTGTTGGGGCTGTACATCCCTTCATCGCGCCGCAACGCCTGGATGTTGACATCGATGCTCAGCTCGCCGCCGGCCACGGGGCGGTCGGGCGTGAAGGAATAGTCGAAGCTCGGCAGAACGTCGGGTTGCTTGTCGTTGCGGCCGTTCAACGAGCTCTCCTGGACCGTGAAGCGGTACGCCCGCAGGTCGAAGAAATTCCGGTCTTCGAGGCCCGTCAGATAGACCTGCGAACGGAACACCTGGTCGGAAAAGCCCTCGATGTCGTAGGTGCGCGAGAAATTCTTGTCCGACTGCACCAGCACGTCCCAGCCGAAGGCCCAGCGCGGGTTGATGTCGAAGCGTCCCGAGGAGCCGATCATGCCGCGGTCTGTCTGCTGGCTGTCGAGCTCGTTGGACTTCCACTCCTCGGGGCTTTGCTGGCGGATGCCCGCCACCTTCAGATTGTAGTAGCCATTGTTGAAACGTTGCCGCCACTCCGCCTCGCCGAGGAAGCCCTGCTTGGTGTAGCCGGTTACCGAGACGGTGAGATCGTAGGTGGGGGAGAGCGCGAAGTAGTAGGGCACCTTCACCCCGTAGCCGAGCTCGCTGCTGCTCTTGAAACTGGGGATCAGGAAGCCGGACTTGCGCTTTACCGTCGGGTCGGCGATCTCGAAATAGGGCAGATAGGCGATCGGCAGGCCGAAGAACTCGAATCGCGAGCGCTCGAAGCGCACCGTCTTGGCCTGTCCGTCCCAGATGATCTTCTGTGCCTTGATCTGCCAGAGGGGCGGCCTGTCGGGCTTCTCCTCGCATGGCGCACAGGCCGTGTAGGCCGCCTTGTTGAAGGTGGTCAGCCGGCCCGCCGCGCGCTCGGCGGTTTCGGCGGCAAAATAGGTCTTATCGACAGTCTCCACGCGCAGCGCCCGGGCAAACCCGTCGCTCAGCGTGTCGGTCACGTCGATCTGGTCGGCATAGATGCGGTTGCCGTCTTCCTCGACGATCTCCACCTTGCCGCTGGCGATCACGCGAGAGGTGCCGCGGTCATAGGTAACGCGCTGGGCAACCAGCCGGTAGCCGGCATATTCGATCTGTACGCCGCCCACCGCGCTGATGGTGTTGCGGTCGTTGTCGTAGACGAGCGTGTCGGCGCTGAGCAGCATCTGCGCATCCTGCGGCAGGTCGCGCCCGACAAGCGGATCCACCTGCGCAAGCGCCACGGATGTCGCCGCGATGAGGGCGACGAGCGCAGCACCGGTCCTTGCGCGCAGCCTGCGCCTCGAGCAGACGCCTTTGCGCTTGCCCTTCGCCGCATCCCCCACCACTACCCGTCCTCCTTGAACAACAGGAACGTTATCCCATAGAACAATGCCACCATCACCGGCATCCACGCCGCCACGAAGGGCGGCACGAGACCGGCGCTGCCGAACGCCTTTACCAGGACCGAGACGACATAAAGCAGAAAGCCGGCGACGATGCCACCCAGAATCACTGTGACGGGCAGTCCCATGCGTGCAAATCGCATGGAGACCGTGGCCGCAATCAGCGTCATGGCCACCAGCAGCGGCGGCAGCGTTATCAAAGAGTGAAAATGCATGGCGAAGTCATTGGCGCGAAAGCCGAAAGAGCGCGCCACCTCGATCTTCGAGGGGAGGTCGAAGATCGACACGGCCTCGGGCTGGGTAAGCTGCTGGCTGACGAATTCGGGCTCCAGATTCGTCTCCACGCTCGCGCTCTCCAGGCGCTCCGGTGCATTGTTGCCGCGCCGCCGCGTGACCTGCCTCAGCTCCCAATAGCCCTCGCGCAGCCAGGCGCGCGCGGCGTCGAGCCGCTCCACGATGTTTCCCGAATCGTCGATGACGATGAAGACCGGGCGCACCAGTTCCGTGCCGCCGTCGAGCGTCGCCGCGGCGCCGATCACCGTCTCGCCCGCATCGGTGCGCTGCTTGATCCAGCGCTCCTTGTTCTCGCCGGCGCGGCTCTTCGCACCGCGCACCTGCGCCTCCACGGCTTGCGCCTTGGCGAAGGCCGTGGCGGCCACGGGGTTGAGCACCAGAACGGCAAAAAGGCCGAAGACGAAGGCGCCGAGCGCAATCGGCGTGAGGAACTGCCAGGCCGAGATGCCGGCGGCGCGCGCCACCACCAGTTCGTACTTACGGTTGAGGCTGATGAGGGTGGCCATGGCGGCAATGAGGCCGATGAAGGGCACCACCTGCTGCATGATGAAGGGCATCTGCAGCGCCGCAAGTCCGAGCGCCCACTGCGCCGAATAGCCGGGCAGATCGCCGAAGCGCCCGGCGATTTCGGTAAAGGTGACGACGAAGACCAGCGCCGCGATGCCGACGAAGTTCCACGCGGTGATGACCGCGTAGCGGCGGAAGAAATAACCGCCCAGCGTGCGGCCGATCATACGCGCCTCCATGCCCGGCCGAAGCGGCGCGAGGAGTTGTCGCGAAGGCGCTGGACATGTTCATTGAGCTTTTCCACCCAGTGGGTGGGCAGCTCCATCATGCGGTTGGTGGCGATGAAGACGCAGCAGATGCCCATCATGGCCACCGGCACGGCATAGAGCACGAAGGAGAAGAAGGGCTGGGTCTCCGCCTCGTTTTCGGCATAGAGACCCGCCC
Organism: Chelativorans intermedius; assembly: GCF_025398255.1. Taxonomy (GTDB): domain Bacteria; phylum Pseudomonadota; class Alphaproteobacteria; order Rhizobiales; family Rhizobiaceae; genus Chelativorans; species Chelativorans intermedius. The sequence continues at coordinate 72,691 of NZ_JAODNW010000014.1, forward strand.
AGCGCACCAGCAGGCCGATGGTCAGCGTCGTGACCATGGGGTGCATGCGCGCCTCGCGGAAGGAGCGCGCATCGCCCGCCACCGCGATGCCGATGAGCGCGAAGACGATCGGATAGAGCCACTCCGTCAGCCGCTTGTGCACCTCGGCGTGATATTGCTGCGGCTTGGTCGCATAGTATTTGTCGTTGGGATCCGGGTTGAGCAGATAGGTCAGGTAGCGGTCCTTGGGAAACAGGGTCGGCTCCCCGCCACCGCGCGTGAACTGCGACAGGTCGAAGGCATAGGTCTGGAAGCGGATCACCGAGACATCGCCATCCGCCGATTGCCGCTGCACCTGCCCGTCCTGCATGACGAGAATGCTGCCGTTGTCCTGCTCGACGGTTACGCCGCGGCGGGCGTGATAGATAAGCTTGGTGTCCTTCTCGCGCGTGTCGGCCACGATGATGCCGCCCAGTTGCCCGTCCGGCAGGCGCTGCGAAATCTGCACGAAGACCCCGTCGTCCACCTCCTCGAAGGTGCCTTCCTGCAGCAGGCTGGAGATCAGGTCGGCATTCGCATTGGCCAGGATCTGGCGCAGCTTCTGCCGCGAGAAGGGCTCCAGCGTGTTGTTGATGGCAAAGGCGGCGATGCTCGCAACGATGGCGATGAGCAGGATCGGCCGGATGATGGTGATCCGCGGGCTGCCGGCAGCGCTGATCACCACCAGCTCCGAGTCGGTGTTCATGGTCGCCAGCGTGTGGGCCACGGCGATGCCGATGGCGAACGGCATGATGATCGGGATCACCGACGGCAGTGTCAGCATTCCCGCCAAGAAGAAAGTGGCCACGGACTGCCCGCTGTTGGTCACCAGGTCGATGCGATTCAACACCTGCGTGGTCCACACGATGACGAGGACCCAGGCAAGGGCGGCCGCGAAGATCGACAGGGTGCGCCGCAGGATATAGCGTTCCAAAACCTTCATCGGCCGATGTGTCACCCGTTTTGAAGGCCACCGTGTGGCAGGGAGTCCCAACGCCGGACAAGCCATGGCGCAACCCCGCGCTTGCGCGCGGGCAGAGATCGTCCCCGCGTCGAGCCTGTCGCAGGCAGCCCTAAGGAAGCGGAAAGAAACGCGGTTAACGAATTGCTTCCCGCGGCTCAAGTGTCATAGCCCTTGCCACCCCCTTGTCAATTCGTTCAAAACCGCCAAGATCGCGCCACCTGCGAAAACCTTACCGCACAGGAAGTTCCATGACAGAGAAACCGACCGTCGCCTTCGCCAAATTCGCCGTGCCTGCCAAGGGCACTGTCATCGTCCTGGCGTCCGATGGGGGCAAGCTCGGGGAGGCTGCAAGAGCCTGCGACCCGGAGGATGTCCTGCCGAAGGTCTTTGCCGCAGCGGACTTTTCCGGCAAGCTCGCCGCGACGGTGGAGGCATTGGCGCCGCGCGGTACGGACTATGATCGCCTTGCGGTGGTTGGTGCCGGAAAGACGGAGGAACTCGACGAGCAGGCATGGCTCAGGATCGGCGGCGCCGCCTTTGCCGCTGCCGGCAAGGCCAAGGAGGCGACCCTGGTCGCCGAGGTTGCCGATGGCGGACCCTCGCCGCGCGAGGCCGCGTTGCTCGCCCTGGGCATCGTCCTGCGCTCCTACACCTTCGACAAGTACAAGACCCGCAAGAACGACGGCGAATCCAAGGAAGCGGCAAAGCCATCGAAGTTCACCATCCAGTGCGCCGATCCCGCCTCTGCCAGGAAGGCGTTCGCCGAGATGGCTGCGGTGGGGGATGGCGTGCTTCTGGCGCGCGATCTCGTCAACGAGCCGGCCAATGTTCTGGGGCCGGTGGAGTTTGCCGAGCGCACGAAGAAGCTGGAGGATCTCGGCGTCAAGGTCGACATCCTCACGGAGAAGGAGCTGAAGAAGCTTGGCATGCGTGCGCTTCTTGGCGTCGCCCAGGGCTCGGCCCGCCCGCCGCGCGTGGCGGTGATGCGCTGGAACGGTGGCAAGGCAAAGCAGAAGCCCGTGGCCTTCGTCGGCAAGGGCGTCGTCTTCGATACCGGAGGCATTTCCATCAAGCCCGCCGCCAGCATGGAGGACATGAAGGGTGACATGGCCGGCGCAGCCGCTGTCGTCGGCGTCATGCATGCGCTGGCGGCCCGCAAGGCGAAGGTCAATGCGGTGGGCATCATCGGCCTGGTGGAAAACATGCCCGACGGCAATGCCCAGCGGCCGGGCGACATCGTCACATCCATGTCCGGGCAGACGATCGAGATCATCAACACCGATGCCGAGGGGCGCCTCGTGCTTGCCGACCTGCTTTGGCATTGCAAGGAGGAATACAAGCCGCAATTCATGGTCAACCTGGCCACGCTCACCGGCGCCATTCTCATCGCGCTGGGCAATGCCCATGCCGGCCTCTTCTCCAACGACGACGCGCTGGCCGAGCGCCTGAGCGTGGCGGGCAGCGCCACTGGCGAGAAGGTGTGGCGCATGCCGCTGGGTGCTGAGTACGACAAGCTGATCGACACCAAGAACGCCGACATGAAGAACACGGGCGGCCGCTATGCCGGCGCGATCACCGCCGCCCAGTTCCTGAAGCGTTTTGTCGGCGAGACGCCCTGGGCGCATCTGGATGTGGCCGGCACCGCCATGGCCTCACCGTCTTCCGAGATCAACCAGTCCTGGGCATCCGGCTATGGCGTGCGCCTGCTCGACAGGCTGGTGGCCGATCACTACGAGGGGTAGGGTGGAGGCTCTCTTCTACCACCTCACCGAATCGACGCTTGAAGAAGCGTTGCCCCCGCTCGTGGAGAAGAGCCTCGAGCGGGGGTGGAGGGTTGCGGTCCAGACCGCCGGCGAGGAGCGCCGGGACGCCCTCGACGCCCATTTGTGGACCTTCCGCGACGACAGCTTCCTGCCCCATGGCACCGACCGGGAGCCGAATGCCGGGGCCCAGCCCATCCTCATCACCACCGGCAGGGAAAACATCAACGGCGCCACCATCCGTTTTCTGGTGGACGGCGCCGAGCCCGGCCCGCTCGACGGCTACGAGCGCGCGGTCTTCCTCTTCGACGGCCACGACACTGCCCAGCTCGAGGCTGCCCGCGCCCAGTGGAAGGCGATGAAGGCCGCCGGCCACACCGTTACCTATTGGCAACAGGGGCCGGATCGACGGTGGCAGAAGAAGGGCTAGACCGGTTCATTGTTTCATTGAAACGCTGATCCGGTCCATCTCTTTGTTTTTGCGGCATTTGTGCGACTCCAGATGATTCCATCTGGCTGCAAAATGCCCTAGGCGGGGCGTTGCGGCGTGCCGCTCAACCGCCTGCGATTTCCTCGATCAGAGGCTCCAGCTCGCCCAGATGCCCGATCCGGCGGAAGCGCTCCGCAGCCTCCGGCGCTTCGGCATGTTCGTGCGCCCAGGTCAGCTCATGAGGGACGAACACGCCCCAGCCGCCCGCCTCGATCACCGGCAGAATATCCGATTTCATCGAATTTCCCACCATCAGCGCCCTCTCGGGGCCCTCGCCATGACGGGCGAAGATGCGCTCGTAGACGGCGCGGTTCTTGTCGCTGACGATCTCCACCGCGTCGAAGAAATCTCCGAGCCCGGACGCCGCCAGCTTGCGCTCCTGGTCGAAGAGGTCGCCCTTGGTGATGAGCACGATGCGAAAGCGCCCGCAAAGCCGCTCCAGCGTCTCGCGGGCATGCGGCAGCGTTTCCACCGGGTGGTCCAGCATCTCGCGCCCGGCGTCCAGAATGGCCTGGATTGTCGGCGCCGGAACCCGGCCCCCGGTGACCTCGATGGCGGTTTCGATCATCGACAGGGTGAAGCCCTTGATGCCGAAGCCATATCTGCCGAGATTGCGCCTTTCTGCCTCCAGAAGCCGGGCGGAAAGGTCCTGCGGCTCGGCGAAGTCGCCCAAAAGCTCGGCAAAGCGCGCTTCCGTCAGCCGATAGAAGCGTTCATTGTGCCACAGCGTGTCGTCGGCATCGAAGCCGATCAGGCGCAGGCTCACTCCGCCATTTCCTCCTCATATTCCGTCGAAAGCTCCAGCCATTTCTCCTCCTGCCGCTCCACCAGGCGTTGCAGTTCCGCGCGCTCCTTGGCAAGCCTGGAGGCGCGCGCCGGGTCGCGTTCATAGAGGCCGGCATCCGCCATCTCCGCCTCGATGGCGGCGATGCGTTTCCGCGTCCGCTCGATCAGGCCCTCGGTCGCCTTGATCTCCTTGGCGAGGGGCTCCAGCGCAGCGCGCTTCCTTGCCGCTTCGCGCCGGCGTTCCACCTTGGAGGTCTTCTCGGCCCGTTCCGCCTCGCGTCTCTGCCTGGCGCGCCCCGCTCCGCCGGTCGTCAGCGCCCTGTAGTCTTCGATGTCGCCGTCATACGGGCGCACCGTGCCGTCGCTGACGAGCCACAGCCGGTCAGCGCAGGCTTCGATCAGGTGCCGGTCGTGGCTGATGAGGATCACCGCGCCCTCATAGGCGTTGAGTGCTTCCACCAGCGCCTCGCGGCTGTCGATGTCGAGGTGATTGGTCGGCTCGTCGAGGATGAAGAGGTGGGGGCCGGCAAAGGCGGCGAGCCCCATCAGGAGCCGCGCCTTCTCGCCGCCCGAAAGGTCCCTGGCCGGCGTGTCCATCTTTTCCGTGGCGAGGCCGAACTGCGCCACGCGGGCGCGCACTTTCGCCTCCGGCGCCTCAGGCATCAGCCGCCGCGCGTGCTGGAAGGCGCTCTCCTCGGGGCGCAGCTCCTCGAGCTGATGCTGGGCGAAGATCGAAACCTTCAGTCCCGGCGCCAGCGTCATGCTGCCCTTTTCCAGGGCAAGTCGCCCCGCCACCAGCTTGGCGAAGGTGGACTTGCCGTTTCCGTTGGCGCCCAGAAGTGCGATACGGTCGTCATTGTCTATGCGCAGGTTGAGGCCCTTCAGCACCGGTTTGCCCGGTTCATAGCCCACGGCCCCTCCTTCGATGGCGACGATGGGCGAGGCCACTTCCTTTGCCGGACCCGGAAAGCGGAAGGGCGCGACATGCTCGTTCACCGCCGCGGCGATGGGCTGCATGCGTGCCAGCGCCTTCAGGCGCGACTGCGCCTGCCTGGCCTTGGACGCCTTGTAGCGGAAGCGCTCGACAAAGGCTTCCATGTGCTTGCGCTGCGCCTCCTGCCTGGCGCGCATCTTCTCCTGAAGCTGCGCCTTCTCGGCATATTGCCGGGCGAACTGGTCGTAGCCGCCGCGCCAGAGGGTCAGCTTTCTGCGCTCCAGATGCACGATGGAGGAGACGGCATTGTTCAACAGGTCGCGATCGTGGCTGATGAGCAGCACGGTGTGCGGATAGCGCGCCAGATAGCTTTCCAGCCACATCGTGCCTTCGAGATCGAGATAGTTGGTCGGCTCGTCGAGCAGCAGAAGGTCGGGCTCGGCAAACAGCACCGCCGCCAGCGCCACCCGCATCCGCCATCCCCCGGAGAAGGAGGAAGCCGGGCGCTTCTGGGCCTGCGCGTCGAAGCCCAGGCCGGAGAGGATCGCCGCCGCTCGCGCCTCTGCCGAATGCGCGTCGATGTCGGCCAGCCGTACCTGGATCTCGGCGATGCGGTGGGGGTCCTGCGCTTCCTGCGCTTCCCGCAGCAGCCGCTCGCGCTCGGCATCCGCCTTCAGAACGATGTCGATCAACGGCTCTTCGGTGCCCGGCGCCTCCTGCGCCACCTGGCCGATGCGCGTTCCCTTCGGCAGGCTGATGGAACCCGTCTCCGGCGCAAGCTCGCCGGTGATGGCGCGAAAAAGCGTCGTCTTGCCGGTGCCGTTGCGGCCCACCAGCCCCGCCTTGGTGCCGGCGGGCAGGGAGAGCGAAGCCCCCTCGATGAGCAGCCGCCCGGCGACGCGCAGTGAAAGGTCGTTGATCGAAAGCATGACCGGCGCGGTTTAGGCCGAGGCGCTCGATGCTGGCAAGCCCCTTCGTGGGAGAAGGCGGGCTCGCCTCATGAATATGCCTGCCCCTCCGGCGTTCTGTGAAAATAGATGATATCGAGGGATGGCGGCTCCTTTCCCAGCACCGACAGGATCATGTGCGCCTGGCCGCGGTGGTGGGTCTGGTGGTTGAAGAAGTGGGTAAGCGCCGGCGCCAGCCGTTGCGAGACCATGCGCGGGTTAACCACGGTCATATAGGTGAAACGGCCCTCCAGCGTGGTCCGGTCGAGGCTGGCCACCCATTCGATGATGCGCTGATCCTCTGCCTCCCGTGCCTGCCTGAGCGCGGGAAACGCCTCGTAGAGGACGGCGTCGAGCCTGGCCGGCGCGTTTCCCTTGCCGGTAAAGCGCTTCATCCAGATGCGATCGGCCACCAGAATATGGTTCAGCGTGCCTTTCATGGACTTGAAGAAGGCGCCCACGTCGCGTCCGTATTCCTCTTCGCTCAGCTCGGCCGCCGCCGCGTACAGCAGGCTGTTTGCCCAATGGTTGTAGGCTGCCATCATCTCGAAATGTTTCTTCATGCCGTCTCCCGCTCTTGCAATGTAACGCGGCTAGCGCATCCTCCTTGCCGGCGCCTGTCAACGCCGGAGGCTTGGTCCAGCAGGGTCAATGCTTGGGGCAGCGCAGGCCGAGAGGGAGAGACCGATGACGATTCTGCTCTATGAACTGGTGGGGGCCGACGAGCGCCGTCCCTTCAGCCCGCACTGCTGGAAGGCGGCACTCGCCCTTGCCCACAAGGGCCTGGCCTTTCGGACAGTTCCTGTCCGTTTTACCGAGATTGCCGGCATCGAGAACGGGGCCACCGCCAAGCTGCCGCTCATCCGCGACGGCGATCGCCTGATAAGCGATTCCTTTGCCATTGCGCTCTATCTTGAGGAGACCTATCCCGACCGGCCGACGCTTTTCGCCGGGGAGGGCGGCAAGGCGATGGCGCGCTTTGTCGAGCGCTGGTCGCAGCTTACGCTGCACACCTTCATCGGCGAGGCTGCGCTGATGGACATCCACGACATGCTGGGACCTGCCGACCGCGCCTATTTCCGCGAAAGCCGCGAGGCACGTTTCGGAAGGCGGCTGGAGGAGGTGCCGGCGGATCGGGAAGCAAGGCTGCCAGCCTTTCGGGAAAGCCTGGCGCCGCTGCGCACGCTCTTCCGGCAGCAGCCCTTTATGGGCGGCGAGCGCCCGCTGTTTGCCGATCACATCGTTGCCGGCGCCCTCCAGTGGGCGCGCGTCACCTCGCCCTTTTCTTTCCTGGCGGCGGACGATCCGGTGGCCGAATGGTTCGCGCGCTGCCTCGATCTCTATGACGGGCTGTGCCGTCGTGTGCCGGCGGCAGCCTGAACACTCTTCACACGGGCCGCGCGCGCCGCTATAGACCCGCCATCTCACTTCTTTCCCGTCAAACGCAAGGATCACACATGGCGATCGAACGCACCTTTTCCATGATCAAGCCGGACGCGACGGCCCGCAACCTCACGGGCGCCATCACCAAGATGCTGGAGGATGCGGGCCTCAGGGTCATCGCTTCCAAGCGCGTCTGGATGAGCCGCCGCCAGGCCGAGGGCTTCTACGCCGTCCACAAGGATCGTCCTTTCTTCGACGAGCTGTGCGAGTTCATGTCCTCCGGCCCCACCGTGGTGCAGGTGCTGGAAGGCGAGAACGCCATTGCGAAGAACCGCGAGATCATGGGCGCCACCAACCCGGCCGATGCCGCGGAGGGCACCATCCGCAAGCTCTATGCCAAGTCCATCGGCGAGAACTCCGTTCATGGCTCCGATGCGCCCGAGACGGCCGAGCAGGAGATCCGCTACTGGTTTTCCGAGGTCGAGCTCGTCGGTTGAATCGGGCTTGCAGCTTTCTGCCGCAACCGCTTGGGAAGACTCCAAGAAAGCCGGGCCCAGCCCGGCTTTTTGCTGGCGGAAGGGCAAGGGGGCTATTTGCGCCAGCGTTCGAGTGCTGCCTCGTCCTCTGCCTTTGCCGCCACCCAGTCGCCTTCCCCGCCGCCGGCCAGATGCTCCTTCTTCCAGAAGGGCGCGCAGGACTTCAGATAGTCCATCAGAAAATCCGCCGCTTCGAGCGCGGCCCTGCGGTGCGCCGAGGCGGCGACCACCAACACGATGTTCTCTCCCGGTGCCAGCCTGCCGAAGCGGTGGATGACGCTCAGGCCCGAAAGCGCCCAGCGTCGCGCCGCCTCCTCGGCAATGCGGCGGATCTGCGCCTCCGCCATGCCGGGATAGTGTTCCAGTTCCAGCGCCGCCAGCCTTCCGCCCTCGTCGCGGCAGCGGCCGGTAAACGTCACCACCGCACCGATGTCGCGGCGTCCGGCCGTCAGCCGCTCGATTTCGAGGGCGGCGTCGAAGTCCTCGGCCTGCACGCGCACCCGGGGCTGGCAGGGTTCTGCCACGGTCAGCCTCCCGTCATGGGCGGAAACAGCGCCACCTCGCCGTCCGCCGGCAGCCGCGTCTCGTGCGTGACGTGTTCATGGTCTATGGCGACGCGGATGACCTGCGGCTGTTCGAGGGCTGCCGCATAGCCTTCGCCGCGTTGCCTGAGCCAGGAAAGCAGCTCGGCCACGGTGCCCACCTCCGGCGGCAGCGCCACGGTCTCGCTCTCCTTTCCGATGCGCTCGCGCACCCAGGCGAAGTAGACGAGTTTCATGGCGCTCATTCCTCGATGATGTGCTTGAGCCCGGCGCGGAAGTAGTCGTAGCCGGTGTAAAGCGTCACCAGCGCCGAGAACCACAACAGCGCGATGCCCGCCTCTGTAATGTAGGGCACCACCTTGTCGCCGGCGGGCCCGGCGAGCAGAAAGCCGATCGCCACCATCTGGATGGTCGTCTTCCACTTGGCGAGCTGGGTGACCGGCACGCTCACCTTCAGTTCCGCCAGATACTCGCGCAGGCCCGAGACCAGGATTTCCCGGCACAGGATGATGATCGCCGCCCACAGCGTCCATCCGGCGATGGTATGGTCCGTGTCGGCCGCCAGCAGAAGCAGGCAGGTGGCCACGAGAAGCTTGTCTGCAATGGGATCCAGCATCCGGCCGATGTTCGAGGTCTGCTTCCAGGTGCGCGCCAGATAGCCGTCGAGATAGTCGGTCACACTCGCCGCCAGGAAGATGGCGAGGGCCGACCAGCGCGCGAAGTCGCTCGATTGCAGCCGCCCTTCCAGGAAGAAGCACAGCACGATGAGCGGCACGGCCATGATCCGCGCATAGGTCAGCAGGTTGGGCAGGTTGAAGGTGTGTTGATGTTGCATGGATTGCTGGCTCATGGGGGGTCTTTCAAATCGGAAGCCTCGGACACCGCTCCACCATGACATATGGGGCCCTGCCGGAGCCGTAAAGCCTCATCCGCCCTCGTGAAAGTGGTTGTAGATCTGCCGCGCGATGGATTCGGAGATGCCGTCCACCGCCATCAGGTCCTCGATGCCGGCCCGGCTCACCGCTTTGGCGGTGCCGAAGTGGTGGAGCAGCGCCCTTTTACGGCCCGGCCCGATGCCGGCGATCTCGTCGAGCGGGTTCTTCACCATCTCCTTCTTCCGCCGTGCCCGGTGCGAGCCGATGGCAAAGCGATGCGCCTCGTCGCGCAGGCGCTGCACGAAGTAGAGAACGGGATCGCGCACCGGAAGAGAGAAGGGCTGCCGCCCTTCCATGAAGAAGCGCTCGCGCCCGGCGTCGCGGTCCGGCCCCTTGGCGATGCCGATGGCCGTCACCGCCTCGGCGATGCCGAGATCGCAAAGGATCTGGCGCACGGCGCTCATCTGTCCCTGCCCCCCGTCGATCAGGATGACGTCCGGCCATGCGGGCAGGGTGTCCTTCTCCTCCCCGTCGCGGCCGTTCTCCGGCAGCCCTTCCTCCTTCAAAAGGCGGGAGAAGCGCCGCTGCATCACCTCCCGCATCATGCCGAAATCGTCGCCCGGCGCAATGTCGGTGGAGCGGATGTTGAACTTGCGATACTGGTTCTTCGCAAAGCCTTCCGGCCCCGCGACGATCATGGCGCCCACCGCGTTGGTGCCCATAATGTGCGAGTTGTCGTAGACCTCGATGCGCCGTGGCACGCTCTCCAGGCCGAAGGTCTGCGCAAAGCCTTCGAGCAGCCGCGCCTGCGACGAGGTCTCGGCCAGCCTGCGCGCCAGCGCCTCCCGGGCGTTCTGCAGGGCATGGCCTGCAAGATCCTTCTTCTCGCCGCGCTGCGGCACCTGCACCTGCACCTTGTGCCCGGCGCGTGTCGACAGGGCCTCTGCCAGCAGGGCCTGTTCCTCCACGGGATGCGACAGAAGGATGGTGCGCGGGCAGGGCTTGTCGTCATAGAACTGGGCGAGAAAGGCGCCGAGCACCTCCGCCGGCCCCAGTGCCGGGTCCGCCTTGGGGAAATAGGCCCGGTTGCCCCAGTTCTGTCCGGTGCGGAAGAAGAACACCTGGATGCAGCTCTGCCCGCCCTCCTGATGGATGGCGAAGACATCCGCCTCTTCGATGCTTTGCGGATTGATGCCCTGATGCGCCTGGACGTGGGAAAGGGCCGCCAGGCGGTCGCGATAGACCGCCGCGCGCTCGAAATCGAGCGCCTCCGCAGCCTCCTGCATGGCTGCGGCAATGTCCGCCTTCACCTTGCTGGAGCGCCCCGAAAGGAAGGCTTTCGCTTCCGCCACCAGCCGCGCATAGTCCTGCGTGCCGATCTCACCCGTGCACGGACCCGAGCAGCGCTTGATCTGGTAGAGCAGGCAGGGGCGCGTTCGGCTCTCGTAGACCGAATCGGTGCAGGTGCGCAGCAGGAATGCCCGCTGCAGCGCATTGATCGTGCGTCCCACGGCGCCGGCAGAGGCGAACGGGCCGAAATAGTCGCCCTTCCTGGTGCGAGCCCCGCGATGCTTGAAGATGCCGGGGGCCGGGTGGTCCCCGGTCAGAAGGATATAGGGAAAGGACTTGTCGTCCCGCAAAAGCACGTTGAAGCGCGGCCTCAGGCGCTTGATGAGGTTGGCCTCCAGAAGCAGCGCCTCGGTCTCCGTGCGCGTGACGACGAACTCCATGGATGCCGTCTCGCGGATCATCCGCGCAATGCGGTTGGAATGGCCGCGCCCCTGGGCGTAATTGGCCACACGCTTCTTCAGGCTGCGCGCCTTGCCGACATAGAGCACATCGCCCTGCCTGTTCATCATGCGGTAGACGCCGGGCGCGTTGGGCAGGCGCCCGACCATCGTCTGGATCACCTCCACGCCGATGGTCCCGCTCTCGCTCGGCGCGCTGTCCCATTCGATCGCCCCGCCGCCAAGGGTGTCGATCTCGCGGCTTGCGTTTTCCTGGCTCTGGGGCTGGGTCATTCGGCCACCCCGGTGGTGTCCGGCGTCTGCCAGGCGAGGTGCTGCCCGCCGTCGAGGGCGATCATCTGCCCGGTCACGGAGGGCGTCTCCCACAGATAGCGGATCGTAGCGCCGAACTCCGGCAGCTCCGGCCCGCGCCCGAGCGGCAGCGCGTTCGTCTGGCGGCGGAAGTTGGCTTCGTTCTGGCGGGCGTTGGGCAGGGAAGGGCCGGGCCCGATCGCATTGACCCGGATGCGCGGCGCCAGCGCCTGCGCCATGGTGCGTGTTGCCATCCACAACGCCGATTTCGACAGCGTGTAGCTGAAGAATCGCGGCGTCGGCTTCCAGACGCGCTGGTCGATCATGTTGACGATCAGCCCCTGTTCTTCCTTGGGCAGCAGCCGGGCGAAGCCGCGCGCGATGACGGCCGGTGCCTTCACATGCAGGGCGAAGTGCCGCTCCCAGATGTCATCGTCGAAATCCGTGACCCGGTCCTCCTCGAAGACGGAGGCGTTGTTGACCACGAGGCGCAGGGAGCCGAGGACCTCGGCCGCCGTCTCCACGAGCTGCGCGGCCTGCCGTGCATCGGTGAGGTCGGCCGGCAGCACGCAGACGTCGCCTCCCTCGGCGCGAATCGCCGCCGCCAGGCGCTCGGCCTCCTCGCGCGCGCTGTTGCAGTGGATCGCCACGCGAAAGCCGTGTGCCGCCAGATCGAGCACGATCGCCCTGCCGATTCGTCTCGCGCCGCCCGTCACCAGCGCACCGTCGCCTGTCTGCCGCATGTCTCACCCGTTGCTTGGCAAGCTCCTTATATAAGGTCTGATACGGCCATTCATAGCGCCCTGCGGCGCGCTGCTGACGCGTCGTGCCCGTAATGGCCGCCGGCAGACTGTGTCCTGGCAGCCACAGCGCGCAGTCGTTGCAGGCCGGCGGCGGCGTTTTATACCGTTGGCCATTATCCGGCCATTTTTGAACTGTTTTTCACTCGCGTTGGCGGAAGCCGTCGGATGCCTCGAAGAGATGCGCAGACCCGGCGGTTTTGGGGGCACATCGGGGTGCTTTCTGCTACCTCCCGGCAGGAGCGCCTCCCCAGTTATGCAGATGTGGCAAGGAGTTGACACATGAAAGTCAGGAATTTGATGATGGGCGCGGCGGCAGCCGGCCTTTTTGCCGCCGCGGCCATCCCCGCACAGGCTGCCGATATGATCGCCGAGCCGCCTCCGGCGCCGCCTGTCGCGGCTCCCATGCCGCAGGCTCCCGTGGCCTCTTGGGAAGGTGGCTATGCCGGTGTTGCGGCGGGTTACGGCTTCTCCAGCCGCACCAACGCCGACCAGGCCGGTGGCCCGAACACCAAGATCAACACCGATGGCTTCGTCGGTAACGGCTTCGCCGGTTGGAACTGGCAGTCCGGCAGCTTCGTCTATGGTGTGGAAGGCGATGTCGGCTACAACGGCATCGAGGGCCGCAACGCCGGTCTGAGCTCCAAGGGTGGCGTCGATGGCACGCTGCGTGCCCGTGTCGGCGTCGCGGCGACCGACAACGTGCTGCTCTACGCCACCGCCGGTGGTGCAGGCGGCCGCCATAAGCTGTCGGCTGGCTCCTCCTCCGATTCCCACTCGATGTGGGGTTGGACGGCCGGTGTCGGCGCCGACATGAAAGTTACCGAGAAGGCTTTCGCGCGCGTCGAGTACCGCTATACGGATCTCGGCAGCAGGACCTTCTCCGTGGGCGGCTCGGACTACGACGTCAAAACCCGCAGCAACAAGGTTCTGGTCGGCATCGGCATGCAGTTCTAGGACGACGCGCAAGCGAATGTGCGCAACGGCGTGCGCGGGAAACCGCGCGCGCCTTTTCTTTGCCGCCCTCCCGGAAAGGAGGGAGAGATGTCAGCCGCCGCGCGCCGGCGGCATGAGCACTTTCTTTCGGCTGCAGGCACGGCGGTCGACCTGCGGACAGGACCGGAACTCAAGATCCTGGGTCATGCAGATGCGCACCTCGCGCAGGTAGCGCCGGTCGCAGGTCACGGCGATGCCATCGCCGGCAAGACCCGGATTGGCGGCAAGAAAGCTTGCCTCCACCGCCTCGGGCGCCACCATGCGCGGCTCTTCCAGCCGCGTGACCTCCGCGGGGATGTTTATCCGTTCGCGTGCCCTGCGCGTCAGCGCCAGATAGTCCGCTTGCGCGAGGCCGGAGCAGGAGCCGTGTTTGCGCCATTGGTGGCCGATAAGACCCGCCGAGGGCATGATGTCGAGATATTGCCGCACCAGAAGCTCCGGCACGCGATCAGGCTGGTCGCTGCGGCAGAACTCCGGGTAGCCGTCCTCATGCTGCGGCCACAACCCGTGCACGATGAAGGCATAGGGCCGTTCCCGCCCGCACTGACGGGGATTGGCATCTGCCCCCTCGGCCGCGCAATAGCTGGGCGACCAGGAGAGCGACAGGACGTAGAAATCGAAACTGCCGGATGTCGCGCCCGGTTCCTCGGCGAAGGCAGTCCCTGCCGCCGCCAGAAGCGCCGCAGCGGCGAGGAGCCGCCTGCCTAGCGCAGCACGTGGCATGCGCTGTTGTAGACGTTCCAGCGGTCGAAGCCGGAGACGCAGAATTCCACGTTGTCGCCCAGCCCGGCGAAACCCTGTCCATATTCAATCAGATACCAGATCTGCCGGTCCTGCCCGTCGCTCAGTCGCACCGTTGCCGCGCAATAGCGCCGCTCGATGGGGCTTCTGGGCCCCGCCGGCTCGTAGCGCGTCTGGCGCACGCCCTGGAAATCGGCAATGGCGACGTCCGGCAGGTGTGGCACATGGGCCACTTGGTGGCGGAAACGGTGCGCAATGGCGCCCCTCACATTGGGGTGCCCGCAGATGGCATCGTCCATGCCGTAGGTGCCGGGCATGTCCGCCGCACCGGCAGGAGAAAGCGGCGCCATCGCCGCGATGGAAACCGCAAGACCTGCAAGAAAGGCGGATGGGCGTGCCATGAGCGAATCTCTCCCGTCTGAGCGTGAAGCGCCGCGGCGAGTTTCGACCAGCCGCCCGCCGCGGTCAAGATGCCGCATCCGTGCTTGTGTCACGGGCGCCGGCTGCGCGTGCCCGAAGGGGGCGCATCTGCCGAGACATCAATCCCATGCATGGATGGCCCAAGCATTTTTGACCGATCTGGGTCTACGCGCCGGTGTGCAAAACCGCTAACGTGCGGCCCATGAACACGCATGCCAACATCAGCATCGGCCATTCGGCCTGCCCGCACGACTGTCCTTCCACCTGCGCGCTCGACATCGAGATCGAGAACGGCCGCATCCGCCGCCTGCACGGTGCCAGGGACAACAGCTATACGGCCGGCGTCATCTGCGCCAAGGTGGCGCGTTATGCCGAGCGCGTGCACCATCCCGAGCGCCTGCTCAAGCCGCTGGTGCGCGCCGGTGCCAAGGGGGAGGGCGCCTGGAAGGAGGCGAGTTGGGAGGCAGCGCTCGACCGCGTGGCCGAAGCCTTTGTGAAGGCCGAGGAGAAGCACGGCAGCGAGACCGTCTGGCCCTATCAGTATGCCGGCACGATGGGCCTCGTGCAGCGCGATTCGATTCATCGTCTGCGCCACGCCAAACGCTATTCCCAGCAGTTCGACAGCATCTGCACCAACCCCGCCTGGACCGGCTTCGTCATGGGGGCCGGAGCGTTGCGCGGGCCGGATCCCCGCGAGATGGCAAGGGCCGATTGCGTGGTCATCTGGGGCACCAACGCGGTGACCACCCAGGTGAACGTGATGACCCACGCCGTGCGCGCGCGCAAGGAGCGCGGGGCGAAGATCGTCGTCATCGACGTTTATGAGAACGCCACCATGAAGCAGGCCGACATGGCGCTCATGGTGCGGCCGGGCACGGACGGAGCGCTTGCCTGCGCGGTGATGCATGTGCTGTTTCGCGACGGTCTTGCCGACTGGGACTATCTGGAGCGGTATACAGACGATCCACGCGGGCTCGAACGGCATCTCGCCACCCGCACGCCGGCATGGGCCGAGGCCATCACCGGGGTGCCGGCAGCCGCGATCGACGCGTTCGCGCGGCTGGTAGGCGAGACGAAACGCACCTATTTCCGCCTCGGCTACGGCTTCACGCGCAACCGCAATGGCGCAGTCAACATGCACGCCGCCCTGTCCATTGCCGCCGTGACCGGCGCCTGGAAGCACGAAGGCGGCGGCGCCTTTCATTCCAATTCCGCGATCTTCGGCCTCGACAAGTCGCTGATCGAGGGGCACGCCCTGCGCGACCCCGCCGTGCGTGCGCTGGACCAGTCGCAGATCGGCCGTGTGTTGACGGGCGATCAGGCAGCGCTTCACGGCGGCCCGCCGGTCACCGCGATGCTGATCCAGAACACCAATCCGGCCAATGTTGCGCCGGAGCAGCGGCTGGTGAAGCAGGGGTTCTTGCGCGACGACCTGTTCGTCTGCGTGCATGAGCAGTTCATGACCGACACGGCGCGCCTGGCCGATGTTGTGCTGCCGGCCACAATGTTCCTGGAGCATGACGACATCTATCGTGGCGGCGGCCACCAGCACATCCTGCTTGGGCCGAAGCTCATCGAGGCGCCGGGCGAGGCGCGGGAAAACCTCTTCGTCATCGAAGAGCTGGCGCGCCGTCTCGGCGTCGCCCATCTGCCGGGCTTCGGCCTTTCGGCGCGCGAGCATCTCGACTGGATGCTGGGCCGGCGTGGCCTCGGCACCTTCGACAGCTTCCGTCACGAGCGCTGGGCCGATGTGCAGCCGGATTTCGAGACGGCGCACTTCCTGAACGGGTTTGCCCATCCCGATGGCAGGTTCCGTTTCCGGCCGGACTGGACGGGAACTCCGGCCCCGAACCGGCCGCCGGAGTCGATCGGCCTTCAGGGCCCGCACGCGCATCTGCCGGAATTTCCCGACCATGTGGATTTCATCGAGACGGTGGACATGGAACACCCCTTCCGCCTTGTCACCGCACCGGCGCGCACCTTTCTCAATTCGAGCTTCACCGAAACGCCCGGTTCGCGAAAGCGCGAGGGCCGGCCCGAGGTAATGCTGCATCCCGAGGATGCCGCCGAGCTCGGCATTGCAGACGGCGCCCGGGTGGAGATTGGCAACAGGCGCGGCGAGGTGGTCCTGCACGCGAAGGTGTTTGAAGGCGTGCGCCGCGGCGTCGTGGTCGCCGAGGGCATCTGGCCCAACAGCGCGCATGAGCGCGGCGAGGGCATCAACGTGCTCGTCGGCGCCGACGCCATCGCCCCCTATGGCGGCGCCGCCTTTCACGACACGAAGGTTTGGGTGAGAGCGGCCTAATCCTCCCGATCTCGCGGCGGTGCTGTCGAACCGCGCACCACGAGTTCCGTGTCGATCCTCTCCCGCCGGGTCCCGCCGGAATGGTTCAGGATCGCCAGCACGGCCCGGCGGCCGATCTCGGCGATGGGCTGCCGGATCGTCGTAAGGGGAGGGGTGGAGGTGGCGCTCTCCGGCACGCCGTCGAAACCGACGACGGAGACATCGGCAGGCACCGAAAGGCCCTTTTCCTTGAGCCAGTCGAGCGCGAGGAGTGCAATCCGGTCGGATTGAGCAAGGATTGCCGTCGGTGGAGAGGGCGAGGCAAACGCCTCCTCAAGCGCCGACTGGACTGTCTCCCTGTCGCTCAAGGTCTCGAAGATCGGCACGTTGTTCGTATCGATGCCGAACGCCTCCAGCGCTTCGAAGTAGCCCTTCACGCGGTCGCGCGAGGCCGAATAGCTGGCGGCGTTCACCTGCTCCATGGTCGCCCGTCCAGACCGACCTTCGATGAACTCCATGGCGAGAACGGCGAAGCGGCGATGGCCGAGCTCGGCCAGATGGCGGGCGGCGCGGCTTGCGCCCTCGATATTGTCGATGCCGACGACCGACATGCCTTCGTCCTCGGAGCCGAAATCCAACGCCACGAAAGGAAGTTGCCGCTCGCGCGACAGCGCGATCAGCCGCTCCGCGCCTTTGAGGCAGAAAAGGATGAAACCGTCGACCAGCGCATTGTGCACGTTCCAGGCGAGCTCTTCCTCGTTCGCGGCGGAGACCAGCGAAATGCCCGTGCCGTTGGCGTCGCAGGCTTCGGTAATGCCAGCCATCAGCACCCGCGCATACGGATCTTCGAAGAAATAGGACAGCGGTTCCACCGTCGCGACGCCGATGGCGTTGACCTTGCCGGCGCTGAGCATTCGCCCCTTCGGATCCGGGCCGCGATAGCCGATGGATTTGGCCGCCTTCAGCACCCGCTCCCGAACTTCCTCCCTCACGATGTCGGGCCGGTTGAAGACATTGGAGGCCGTACCTTTGGAAACGCCCGCTGCCTTGGCCACGTCGTGCAGGGTGGGCGCCTTTCCGAAATCGATCTTCGCCATGTTTCCTCTTTCGGACGACGTGCAGGGTTTCAAGCTAGCACAAAGATTGAACCGGTTCAAATTTTGCTTGACGAGCGTTTCTGGAAGGATGTACATTATTGAACCGGTCCAAGTTTTGGACTAAATGGATTTTGAACCGGTTCAATAAGCGAGTTTGCGCTGAACGGAGCGCGACCGCCAGGGAAGGAGCGGCAAGATGCCCACGACAGCCATTTCCGCACGATTCCAACAGAAACGCGTCAGGTACGACGTTCTGGGCACGCTGATGGCGGGCTGGCGCGCCATGCGGCTCCATCGCCAGGAACGCCGGGCAATCGTCGAAATCTCTCGTCTGGACCCACGCCTCATCCGCGACATGGGTTTCGACCCGGAGCAGATTTACGAGGCGCTGGACGGCAGTTGGGACGAGGTTGATCCCACCGGATTGGGAAGGCTCCTGCCAGGCGGCGAGCGTATTTGAAGGCGGGCGGGTGGCTCACGGCGTGCGTCGCGCCAGGTCCTCCAGGTTCGCCGCTCTTTCCACCGTGGACGGGACGAGCAGGCTCATGCGTTCGCCCCAGCCGATGTCGCCGGGGGTGGGAAACACCGTCTTGCCGTCCTCCATGCGGGCCGCGCCGGAGGCGACGAGGGCCAGGGCGAGGGGATAGAGCTTGTGCTCCGCCTTCAGCACCCTTTCGGCAAGCCTTTCTTCGGTATCGTCGGCAAGGACCGGCACCGCCGCCTGGGCGACGATCGGCCCGCCATCGGTCTCCTCGGTCACGAAATGCACCGTGCAGCCGTGCACGCGCACCCCGGCCTGCAGCGCCTGGGCGTGTGGGGAAAGGCCCTTGAAGAGCGGCAGAAGCGAGGGGTGGATGTTGATCATCCGCCCTCTCCAGCGGCTCACGAACCCGGCGCTGAGCAGGCGCATGAAGCCGGCAAGGCAGACGAGTTCGGCCCCAAGCTCCTGCAGGGCCGCCTCGATGGCGGCCTCGTGGGCGGCCTTGTCGGCGTGCTCGTCGCGCGCCACGGCGCGTGCGGGAATGCCGGCGGCCCCGGCGGCGGCCAGGCCCGGCGCGTCCGCCCGGTCGCTGATGACCCCGGCGATCTCGGCCGGATAGTCGCCCTCCGCCGCCGCGCGGATGAGCGCGCCCATGTTGCTTCCGCGGCCGGAGATCAGGATCGCCACCTTCTTCCTTGCCGTCATAGGTCGAGTGCTCCCCGATAGATCACGCCATGCTGGCGGCGCGCCACGATGCCGCCCAATGTTTCCACGTGCTCGCCCGCCTGCTGCAGCACCGCTGCCACCTGCGCCGCCTGGCCGGCCGCCACCACGGCCACCATGCCGATGCCGCAGTTGAAGGTGCGCAGCATCTCCTGCGCCTGCACGCCGCCTTGCGCGGCCAGCCAGGAGAAGACCGGCGGCACCTCGATGGCCGACAGGTCGATCTCCGCCGCATAGGCCGGTGGCAGCACGCGCGGCAGGTTCTCGGGAAAGCCGCCGCCGGTGATGTGCGCCAGCGCCTTGATGCCATGCGTGTTCCTGATGGCCGAAAGCACCGGCTTCACATAAATGCGCGTGGGCTCCAGAAGAGCCTCGGCCAGCGTTCTGCCGCTGTCGAAGGGGGCGGGGTCGTCCCAGCCCAGTCCGCTTGCCGCGACGATCTTGCGCACCAGCGAGAAGCCGTTGGAATGCACGCCGGAGGAGGCGATGCCAAGGATAACGTCGCCCTCCACGATGTCGTCCGTGGGAAGCAGCCGGCCGCGTTCCGCCGCGCCCACGGCAAAGCCGGCCAGGTCGTAGTCGCCCTCGGCATACATGCCCGGCATCTCGGCCGTCTCGCCGCCGATGAGCGCGCAGCCGGCCTGCCGGCAGCCCTCGGCGATGCCGGCGATGACGGCCGCACCCTGCTCGGGATCGAGCCTGCCGGTCGCGAAATAATCGAGGAAGAACAGCGGCTCCGCCCCCTGCACCACGAGGTCGTTCACGCACATGGCGACAAGGTCCACGCCCACCGTGCCATGCCGACCCGATTCGATGGCCACCTTCAGCTTGGTGCCCACCCCGTCATTGGCCGCCACCAGCACGGGATCGGCAAATCCTGCGGCCTTGAGGTCGAACAGGCCGCCGAAACCGCCGATCTCGCCGTCTGCGCCCGGCCGGCGCGTCGCGCGCACCAGCGGCTTGATCTTCTCCACCAGCGCATTGCCCGCGTCGATGTCCACGCCGGCATCGGCATAGGAGAGCCCGTTCTTCTTCCCGCTCATCCAGACTGTCCCTTCCTGGCAGGTTTCCCGGCTATTGGCACGAAGCAGGCCGTGATCGCAAGCGGCCCGCGCCGGCGGTGGACCAAATCTTTTCCCTTGAAGCGGAAAGGGCGACCCGCCATCTATCAGGCCTTTGAGGCAGGTTCCGCGCCGCAGGCAGGGAGACGAAAGGCGTGACCATCCCCAACATCATCACACTGTTCCGGTTTCTGCTCGTGCCGGCGGTGGTGTTCGCGCTCATCACGCAGGAGGTGGACTGGGCCTTCGCGGGCTTCCTGGCTGCCGGCGTGTCCGACGCCGTCGACGGTTTCATCGCCCGCCAGTTCGACCAGCGCAGCGAACTCGGCGCCTATCTCGATCCCATCGCCGACAAGCTGCTTCTCGTCAGCGTCTTCGTGGTTCTGGGCTATATGGGGCATCTGCCGCTCTGGCTGGTGGTGGCCGCCGTCTCGCGCGATGCGCTGATCGTCGGCGGCGTGGTCCTGTCCACGGTCATGGGCAATCCCGTGCCCATGAAGCCGCTTCTCGTCTCCAAGGCCAACACGCTGGTGCAGATCCTGCTTGCCGCGCTCGTGCTGGCCAGCCTTGCCCTGTCCTTCACGCCTGGCATCGTTTATAGCGGCCTGGTGTATCTGTCGGGCCTCTTGACCGTGGCTTCCGGTGCGGCCTATCTCGTCTCCTGGATCAAGCACATGGGCGGCTATGTCGATACCGGCACCCCACAAGGACGCGACTGACCGGGCGCCGGCGCGCAACGGGCTGGCGCGTCAGATTGCCTTCTGGCTTGCCGCGGCGGGCGGCCTCGTCCTGTTTCTCTATGTGTTCAGCTCCATCCTGCTGCCCTTCCTGGCCGGCATGGTGCTCGCCTATTTCCTCGATCCGGTGGCCGACCGGCTGCAGCGGCTGGGTCTCGGCCGGCTGGCCGCCACCATCGTCATCCTGGTTGCCTTCGTGATCGCGCTCGTCCTGGCGCTCATGCTCGTCATCCCGGTGCTCAGCAACCAGCTTGTCGAGTTCGCAGCCCGCCTGCCGGACTATCTCTCCCGCCTGCAGGCGCTCATCTCCCGTCTCGATCCGGGCTGGTTCGAGGCGGCGGTGGGCGTCAACCAGCAGACCCTGCAGGAGGGGTTGAACTCTCTCCTTACCCAGGGCACCGGCTTCGTCGCCACCCTTTTCCGCTCGCTGTGGAGCTCCGGGCTGGCGCTGGTCAATCTCGTCAGCCTGTTCGTGGTCACCCCGGTCGTCGCCTTCTACATGCTGCTCGACTGGGACCGGATGATCGACAAGGTGGATGGATGGATCCCGCGCGACCATCTGGAAACGGTGCGCCAGATCGCCCGCGACATCGACACGGCGGTGGCCGGCTTCGTGCGCGGGCAGGGCACGCTGTGCCTCATCCTCGGCATTTTCTACGCCGCGGGCCTGACGGCCGTGGGGCTCAATTTCGGCCTGCTCATCGGCCTGTTCGCCGGGCTCATCAGCTTCATCCCCTATGTCGGCTCGCTGCTGGGGCTCGCCCTTTCGGTGGGCGTTGCCGTGGTGCAGTTCTGGCCGGAGTGGTACTGGGTGGCCGCCGTGGCGGTGATCTTCTTCGTCGGACAGTTCATCGAGGGGAATATCCTCCATCCGCTTCTCATGGGCCGCAGCGTCGGCCTGCATCCGGTGTGGCTGATGTTCTCGCTTTTCGCCTTCAGCTATCTGTTCGGTTTCGTAGGGCTTCTGATTGCCGTGCCGGCGGCGGCGGCGATCGCCGTCCTGGTACGCTTCGCCCTGGCCCGCTACCTCGCCTCGCCCCTTTATGGCGCGCAGGAGAGAGACGGCAGCGACGCGGCAGGCCGGCGATGACGAAGGGGCGTCCGCGGCAATTGCCGCTCGAGCTGGCGCATGAGGAAGCGCGCTCGCGCGACGATCTGGTGGTCACGCCGGCCAATGCGCGCGCTGTCGCATTGGTGGAGGGCTGGCCCGATTGGCCGTCGCCCGTTGTGGTGCTGGCAGGGCCGGCCGGCGCCGGCAAGTCGCATCTGGGCGCCATCTGGTGCGCGCGCGCCGACGCGCTGGCGGTTCCCGCCGGCCATGTCGGTGCCGATGCGTTTGCCGCTGCCGAGCGTGGCCCGGTGCTGATCGACGACGCCGATGCGCCTGGGCGCGACGAGCGGGGGCTTTTCCACCTCATCAACACGGCAAGGAGTGCAGGCCATCACCTGCTTCTCACCGCCCGGCGCTTTCCCGCCGCCTGGGGCGTGGCGCTGCCCGATCTCCTGTCGCGGCTGAAGGCGGCCGCGCTGGTGGAGATCGGCGAGCCCGACGACATGCTGCTGTCGGGCGTCATCTTCAAGCTCTTTGCCGACCGCCAGGTGGCGGTGGAGCCGCATGTGGTGCAGTTCCTGGTGCGCCGGATCGAGCGCTCGCTTTCGGCGGCACAGCAGGTGGTGGAGCGTCTCGACCGCGCCGCGCTGGAGCGCAAGGCGCGCATCACGCGCGCCCTGGCGGCGGAGGTGATCGGCGCCATGGAGGCGGGCTGAGCTCCTTTGGGGGCAGGGCGCCCGTGCGGCAAGAAAGCCGCAGCCGGGGCTTGCCCCGCCGATCGGGACGCTATAGGGAATTTTGCGCCGCGGAGCGTAGCGCAGCCTGGTAGCGCATCTGCTTTGGGAGCAGAGGGTCGCAGGTTCGAATCCTGCCGCTCCGACCAGCGCCTCCCGGGCCGGAAGGGCCGGGATGGGAAGACGTCAACAGTGTGAGGGTGGCCCAAGTGTCCGCGCGCATCTACAGCCCGTCCAGAACAGCCATGCAGTCCGGCACCGCCAAGACCGGCAAGTGGGTGCTGGAGTTCGAGCCCGAATCGCCGCGCCGCATCGACCCGCTGATGGGCTACACCAGCACCACCGATGCCAGAAGCCAGATCCGCCTGACCTTTCCCACCAAGGAGGAGGCGGTGGCCTATGCCCGGCGGCACGGCATCCCCTATCAGGTCGAGGAAGCCAAGCGGGCAAAGCGGCGCCAGGTTTCCTATGCGGACAATTTCCGCTATGACCGCAAAATTCCGTGGACGCACTGAAGCCCGCCACCCGCACCGGCCCCGTAGCTCAGCTGGATAGAGCACCGGCCTTCTAAGTGGCGGCTTTCGATGGGAAAAGCGGTGGAGGATTAGTAACTTAGGTCTTGCTGCAATGCGGTAGAACCGTGTAGCGAACCGTGTTGAGGCCCCGTAGCTCAACTGGATAGAGCAGTGGACTTCTAATCCACAGGTTGCGTGTTCGAGTCACGCCGGGGTCGCCATCAAAACTTCGTAGCTGAGGCCCAAGTTTTATTGAATGCAGTTTCAGTAGCAGCCTTTATATCAGGACCGAGCGTCACCAGGAACGATTGCTTTTTTGCAAAGCCGTTTAGGCTAGTACCCATAAGCAGCATTCCATCTTCATGAAGAATATATCGATCGTGGAGCCCGCCGTTGGGCGCCACCCTTACCTCAAGCGGTTTTGTGTGCTCCTTTTGATAAGCTGCTAAGTCGCGCCGGAATTTTGTCTCCTTTAGGACATTGACCGTAAGCAGCTTTATCGATGAAGACGCAGTGCACTCTGCGATGAAGTCAAGCGTCTTGTTCTCAATGTACGGATCACAAATTTTCAAATCACCCTTCAGCGAAGCTAAAACCTCCTCCATTCGCCGAATCTGAGACAGCGCTTGTTCAGGATCGACATAGACGGAGGACAAAGAAGCAGGTGCAACTTCTTCAAGTCCTTGCTTCATAATTCTGTAGTGGATACGGCCTTGGTAACGCTTCTTGGCAACTGTGCCTCGTTCCTTTTGTAAGATACCTGCGGCTCGCTGACGGGGAACGTGAATAGCTTCTCCGTCGCAGAGAACGTCCGCTACCTGGGATGGAGTCATATAAGCGAGTTCAGGGTCTTCGCGAACAGCTGCTAAGACCCACAATACGCGCAATCGATCATCAGCAAGACCATGGGGATCACCCAGAGCTGGGTCGCGAGCAGTAAGAAACCGAGCGACATGTGCTTTCGGAGTCATTCAGCAGCCTCTCCGACTGCTGGTGCGCTATTTGTCTTGCGGGACCTTTTTCGGGGAGTTGGCTGGGAAGTGGCTTTCTTAATCTCGCCTGAGAACTTATTCTCAATAGCGGTTCGCCCTTTCTGCGTGACATAAAACGATCCCGCAGACTTGAGATCCTCTGCGATCCATCCGTTCCTTACTGCCCAACTGAAGTCCCTCGGGAAATTGGCTGGCGCTGCCTCACCCGCCACGCGAAACCGTCCCTTAATGTCATCTCGCGTGAACAGGTCAATGCTGTCGTGGACGTAAAGGTATTCGGCTATGGCTACGATCTTGTCCGGATTGCGTTGGGCCTGCGCGTCATCAAGAAACTCACGCAACGATACACGGCGACCAGGGGAGACAGAGGGGCCAGGAGAGCCTAATGGGCCGGATGAGCGTTCTTCAGCAGAAACGCGGTTACTGGATACCGGGTGCTCTTGGCGCGGTACATTCTCATACGTACTCCCACCACCACCCAATATGATGTTGATGAGTTGCCGCGCAGTTTGACTGGAAACGCTCTTCTCAATCGAAATGCCATCACCCTTTATTGTGATGGCAAAAGTTTCTTTGGGTTCGCTTTCTTCCACAGCATCGCTCCTTCAACTGCAAGTTCATCTATGTAACTTGAAAAAGCTCCCTGTGCAAGAATTATGTATTGGTGTGTATGGACAGGTCTCAATGTCGGTTTCTTATGTATTTCGTCCGTCATGTAAGGCATTGAAAAGCAAAGCAATTATCGCATCGAAACAGAATTCTACTGGTATTGGACTAGGATGATACATATGGAATGAAGTGAAGCGCATTGCTCGTGCCGTGTGTGCGTAAGGGCGAATCAGAAAACTGTAGACGAGCGCCGGGAATACGGCTTAGTGTCAATCTGCTCGGGACAGCATGACCAACGACGGTGCAGTCCGGGACCGAGCCGGCGGGCGACACGCCAAGCCCCTTAAATCGCTTTTCAGGCCGCTTGGTCGGCCGCGTGGACCCAGCGAGCCGACGGAATAAGCCACAGAAAATCCACACTGTGCGCTGGCCGTCGGCATTTACTATGGACATTGCCATCCGGTCAGCGCCTTCCGCGAAAGGAGGCGCAGACATGCGCATTTGCTATTCTACCGATGAAGACCCCGAACTGTTCGAGCCCGATTGGGATGTCATCGCGAATGATCTTCGGAATGCGGCGGAGTACCTCTCTGATTGCGATGACGAGCATGGGATGCTGGGACTCTTCGCAATCGATTTGCTACAGGCAGCCTACTTTACGCCCGCCCTTTCTACCGAGGAACGAGCCAGGCGAATGCTCTGCCACATTCGGTGGATCACGAGCTATCTCTCAGGCTCTTCACTTCCAAAGGCAATCATGAGTCACGTGGCCTGAAGCAGCACCTGCTGCTGGTCAATGCGGCGCTGCTCTGACAGCTTTAGCTCCCGCTCAGTCATCGCCCTCGTCCAATTCCTGGAGCCGGGCCCGCAACGCCGCACGCTCCTGGTACCGATCAAGGAACCGCTCGGCGTAGGCGGCGGGGTTTACGCCCTCTGGCCACTCGTCGGGGAAGATCACCGACTGGCCGTCTTCGCCTAAGCGGACCCGGCTCCGGTCCCGCACGAGCCATGCCTGGGCCCGGAGGGCGTCCAGAAATTCGGGGTCACGAAGAAGCAACTGACGATGGGCCGCAAGCTGGCCTTCCATCCGGGCCCTCTCCTCGCGAAGCCGCTGCATTTCGCGCGTGTCGTGGTCGTACGTCATCACCGGATCTCCTTCAGCCCCTTCACGGCCCGGCCGACGTGGGCTCCCGTGCCATTGCGGTAGCGGGCTAATTCGCCCGTGCGCAGGACGATCTTTCCCCCGGCCTGCTCCACAGCCGCAATCACGTTCTGCAGCGCCTGCAACTGCTCGAAATCCTGCGCCGCGACGACCCTGGCCGCCTCGTTGCGGGCAAGCGCCACCTGCTCCTCCGTAAGCCCGGAAAGGAAGGCGGGAGCAGACAGGATCGCGTGCATGGTCGCCTTCCGGAGACATAGGTTACGGTTTATACCGGAGAGATGGTTGACACATTCTCCGGCGCGAATGGGCTTGCGCGTGGTTCGGGCCCTTGCCTTTTTCTCGGCAAGACCTGCCGCGCCATTCAGCAAGTGCGGGCGGCGTTCAGACCCTTCTCGATGTCCGCCTTCAGGTCGTCCACGTCTTCAAGACCGATTTGCAGCCGGATGACCGGCCCGGCATAGGGGCCCGTGGCGATCGTCCGGTCGCCGAGGAAGACATGGACGGCGAGGCTTTCATAGCCGCCCCAGGAATAGCCGAGGCCGAAGATTTCCAGCGCGTCGAGGAAGGCGTGAGCCGCCGGCTCGCCCCCGCCGTCGAGCACGATGGAGAAAATGCCGCTGGCGCCGGAGAAATCGCGCTTCCAGATGGCATGGCCGGGGTGCGATTCGAGCGCCGGGTGGAGAACCTGCGCCACGCCGGGTTGTCCTTCCAGCCAGCGGGCGATCTCAAGCGCACTTTCCTGGTGGCGTGCCAGCCGCACGCCCATGGTGCGCAGCCCCCTGAGCACCTGGTAGACATCGTCCGGCCCCGCGCACGCGCCAAGCGTGAGAAAGGTGTCGTAGAGCCGCTCGAAGCAGGCATCGTTGGCCGAGACCGTTCCCAGCAGCAGGTCGGAATGGCCGGCCGGATATTTCGTCGCCGCGTGGATGGAAATGTCGACCCCGTGGTCGAGCGGGCGGAAGTACAGCGGCGTCGCCCAGGTGTTGTCCATCATCACCACCGCGCCGCCCTCGTGGGCGGCGGCGGCAATGGCCGGAATGTCCTGCATCTCGAAAGTGTTGGAGCCGGGCGATTCGGTGAACACCACCTTCGTGTTGGGCTTCATCAGCCCGGTGATCTGCGCCCCGGCCAGCGGGTCGTAATATTGGACGTCCACCCCCAGCCGCTTCAGCATGGTGTCGGCAAAGCGGCGCGTCGGATGGTAGACCGAATCGACGATCAGCACATGATCGCCGGCCGACAGGAAGGCCAGAAGCGGCACGCACACGGCGGCAAGCCCGGAAGGCACGATGATCGTGCCGGCCGCCCCCTCCAGTTCGTTCATCGCCGCAGCCAGCGCATCCGTGGTCGGCGTGCCGCGCGTGCCATAGGTGTATTTCTGGTTGCGCGCGGCCATGGTGGCGGCATCGGGAAACAGCACCGTGGAGGCATGCACGACCGGCGGATTGACGAAGCCGAAGAAGTCGCGCGGGTCGTTTCCCATATGGGCAAGCCTGGTGTTGACGCCCGCTTTCTGCCGTTTCTGTCCCATCGCGTCATCCTCTTGCTTTGCCGTCCCGTGCCGGCGGGCACCCGCTCCCGCATAGAAGCTTCGCGTCGCATTCTCAACCCTGCCGGAGGGTGTGAACGGGGGCCATTCGCTCTTGACCAGCGCGGATTTATGGCATTCGATGGCGGCGTGCTTGGGAGAGGAAGCGTGCGCCCGAAGTCGTCCAGGCTGGCCGGCCAGCGTCTGCTTCCGCACAGAACCATTAGGGGATGAACCCTCAACGACAGAAAAAGGGTCAACAATCATGAACAATCTCGTCAAGGCACTGCTCGGCTCGGTCGCGATGGCCTTCGCTGCCGTTCCGGCCTCCGCAGCCACGCTCGATGATGTGAAGAGCGCGGGCCAGTTGCGCTGCGGTGTCAACACAGGCCTTCCCGGCTTCGCATCGCAGAACGACCAGGGCGAATGGCAGGGCCTGGATGTCGACTACTGCAAGGCCGTGGCCGCGGCCGTCTTCGAGGGCGACGCCAGCAAGGTGCAGTACGTGCCGCTCTCGGCGGTGCAGCGCTTCCCGGCCCTGCAGAACAACGAAGTCGACATGCTGGCGCGCAACACCACCTGGACGATGAACCGCGACACCGCGCTCGGCCTCAACTTCGTGGGTGTCAACTTCTATGACGGCCAGGGCTTCATGGTCCGCGAGGATCTGAACGTCACCTCCGCCCTGCAGCTTTCCGGCGCCACCGTGTGCGTGCAGAGCGGCACGACGACCGAGCTCAACCTGACGGACTACTTCCGCGCCAACAACATGGAGTTCAACCCGGTCGTCATCGAGTCCCAGTCGGATGTCAACGCCGCCTACGAGCAGGGCCGTTGTGACGTGCTGACGACGGATTCCTCCGGCCTTTACGCCACGCGCCTGGAGCTTGCCAACCCGGAGGAGCATGTGGTGCTCCCCGAGATCATCTCCAAGGAGCCGCTGGGTCCGGTGGTCCGCCAGGGTGACGAACAGTGGTTCGACATCGTCAAGTGGGTGCATTTCGGCCTGCTCAACGCCGAGGAGCTGGGCATTACCCAGGACAATGTCGACGAGATGTTGAACTCCGACAATCCGAACATCCGCCGGCTCTTGGGCGTCGACGGTTCGTTCGGACAGGATATCGGCCTGACCAACGACTGGATGGTCCATGTCATCAAGGCGGTCGGCAACTATGGCGAGATCTTCGATCGCAATGTCGGCCCCGATACGCCGCTTCGCATCCAGCGCGGCATGAACGAATTGTGGACCAAGGGCGGTCTGCAATACGCTCCGCCGATCCGCTGATCGCTTGAGCCGGCGCCGCGCGCGCAGACGCGGCGCCGCCCGCTTGGACCCGGGCGAGCGCGAGGGCCACACCGGCTGCCGTGCGTTCGCCGCTGCGCATGGCGGATCAAATGACGGCTGACATTCAAAGCGTTTCCGAGCCGCGCGTGTCGCTCATGCGCGACCCGCGCACGCGCGGTCTGATCATTCAGATCGTGATGATCATTGCCATCCTGGCCTTCGCCGCATGGCTGGTCAACAACACGGTGCGCAACCTGGCCCAGGCCAACATCGCCTCCGGCTTCGGCTTCCTGTCGACGCGCGCCGGCTTCGACATTGGCCAGGTGCCGATCGACTACACGGCGAACTCGAGCTATGGCCGGGCGCTGCTGGTTGGCATCACCAACACGATCATCGTGGCGGGTGCCGGCATCACGCTCGCCACCATCGTGGGCTTCATCATCGGCATCGGGCGGCTGTCGCGCAACTATCTGGTGCGCGGACTCAGCACCATCTATGTCGAGGTCTTCCGCAACATCCCGCCGCTGCTCGTGATCCTGTTCTGGTATTTCGGCGTGCTGGCGGTGCTGCCTCTGCCGCGCCAGGCCATCGAGCTGCCGTTCGGTTCCTATCTGTCGAATCGCGGGCTGCAGACGCCGGCTGCCCTGTTCGAGCCATCGGCCCTCTTCACTTTCCTGGCCATTGTGGCCGGCATTGCCGGAACGCTCGTGCTTGCGCGGGTCAACAGGCGGCACCAGATGCGCACCGGCGAGCAGCGCTCCACCCTCTGGCCTGGGCTCGGGCTGATCGTCGGGCTGCCGCTCGTCATTTTCGCGCTGTCGGGCTTTCCCGTCTCTTTCGAGTATCCCGAGGCCACGCGCTTCAACCTTGTCGGCGGCTGGAACGTGCAGCCGGAGTTTCTGGCGCTGTTTCTGGCGCTTTCCTTCTACACCGCATCCTTCATTGCCGAGATCGTGCGCGCCGGCATTCTCGCCGTCTCTTGGGGGCAGACGGAGGCGGCTTCCGCACTCGGGCTGACGCGCAGTCAGGCGCTGCGGCTGGTCATCGTGCCGCAAGCCTTTCGCGTCATCATCCCGCCGCTCACAAGCCAGTATCTCAACCTGACGAAGAACACCTCGCTGGGGCTGGCCGTGGGCTACCCGGAGCTTGTCGCCGTGGGGTCCACGGTGCTCAACCAGACCGGCCAGTCGGTGGAGGTCGTGGCGGTCTGGATGGTCGTCTATCTGGGCCTCAGCCTGGCCACCTCGGCCTTCATGAATTGGTTCAACGCGCGCATGGCGCTGGTGGAGCGATAGGAGGCGGCGATGAAGGAGCATATGACTGCCTATGTCGCCAGCGAGCAGAAGCCGGCCCTGCCGCCGCCGCCCAGCGAGGTCGGCCTTTGGGGCATCCTGCGCAGGAACCTGTTCGCCACCCCGTTCGATTCCATGTTGACGGTGGTGCTGGGCCTGTTTTCCCTCTGGGCAGCCTGGAACATCTTCCAGTGGGCCTTCCTCTCGGCGGTCTTTTCCGGCGAGAACCGCGAGGCGTGCCTGGCGCAGGAAGGGCAGGCGGTGGGTGCCTGCTGGGCGTTCGTGCACGCCAAGTTCGGCCAGTTCGTCTACGGGCTCTACCCGGTGGCCGAGCGCTGGCGCGTGGATGTGGTGATCGCGCTTCTGGTGGCGCTCGCGCTGCCGCTGGCGATTCCCGCAGCCCCCTTCAAGCGGCTCAATGCCCTGGCGCTTCTGGGCGCCTTTCCCTTCGTGGCGCTCGTGCTTCTGACGGGCGGGCATTTCACGGTCAGCGGCGGCTGGGTGGCCTTCCTGTTCGCCTCGGCGAGCCTCGTGGCCGCCGCCCTTGCAGCCGGTCAGGTCGCCGTGTCGCAGCGGCTGGTGCGCTGGGCAACGTGGCTCGCCTTGGCGGCGTTTGCCGTTCTCGTCCTCTCCAACCTCGTCTCCAGCGGGCAGGTGAGGATCATGGTCTTCCGCTTCTCCGGCCTGTCCCTTGTCGCGCTTCTGGTCGCACTCGCCTCGGTGGCGGCAAGCGCGCTGTCCACGCGCGCCGGCGGGGGGCGGGGAAACCTGATGGCCGTGCTTGCCGCGCCGCTGGCTGTTCTGGCCCTCATCGTCCTGCTTGCCGGCGATTTCGGCCTCCAGCCGGTGCCCACCAATCTTTGGGGCGGTCTTCTGGTCACGCTGGTCGTCGCCCTCATCGGCATTGCCGCCTCGCTGCCGCTCGGCATCCTGCTTGCGCTGGGGCGGCGTTCGCACCTGCCGGCGGTGAGGCTGTTCTCCATCATCTTCATCGAGTTCTGGCGCGGCGTGCCGCTGATCACCGTCCTGTTCATGTCGGCTTTCATGATTCCGCTGTTTCTGCCCGACGGTGTCACCTTCAATCAGCTCCTGCGGGCGCTCATCGGCGTCGCGCTGTTCTCCGCCGCCTACATGGCGGAGGTGGTGCGCGGCGGCCTGCAGGCGATCCCCAAGGGGCAGTATGAAGGCGCGATGGCGCTGGGCCTCGGCTATTGGCAGATGATGCGGCTCGTCATCATGCCGCAGGCGCTCAAGCTGGTGATTCCGGGCATCGTCAACACCTTCATCGGCCTGTTCAAGGACACGAGCCTGGTCTACATCATCGGCCTTGCCGATCTTTTGGGCACGGTGCGGCGCGGCTTTTCCGATCCCAACTGGATCACGCCGACCACGGCGGCCACGGGGCTTGTCTTTGCCGCCTTCGTCTACTGGCTCTTCTGCTTCGGCATGTCGCGCTATTCCATCTATACCGAACGCCGGCTTCACACCGGTCACGAACGATAACCGGCCAACGGCCGCTCAAGGGGAAAGAAGATGGCAGCCCAGAACGCGAGCGCAGTCGACCCGCAGGAAAGGAAGGTCGATCCCTCCAGGATGCAGATCTCGGAGACCGATGTGGCGATCGAGATCATCGGCATGCACAAGTGGTATGGCGAGTTTCACGTGCTGCGCGACATCAATCTCAAGGTCATGCGCGGCGAGCGGATCGTCGTTTGCGGCCCTTCCGGCTCGGGCAAATCCACCATGATCCGCTGCATCAACCGGCTGGAGGAACACCAGAAGGGCAAGATCATCGTCGATGGCATCGAGCTTACCAATGATCTTAAGAAGATCGACGAGGTGCGCCGCGAGGTCGGCATGGTCTTCCAGCATTTCAACCTGTTCCCGCATCTCACCATTCTCGAAAACTGCACGCTGGCTCCCATCTGGGTGCGCAAGATGCCGAGGCGCGAGGCCGAGGAGATCGCCATGCACTATCTGGAGCGCGTGAAGATCCCCGAGCAGGCCAGCAAGTATCCGGGCCAGCTTTCCGGCGGCCAGCAGCAGCGCGTAGCGATTGCCCGCGCCCTGTGCATGAACCCGCGCATCATGCTGTTCGACGAGCCGACCTCCGCGCTCGATCCCGAGATGATCAAGGAGGTGCTCGACACCATGGTGGATCTGGCGCAGGAAGGCATGACCATGATCTGCGTCACCCACGAGATGGGCTTTGCCCGGCAGGTCGCAAATCGGGTGATCTTCATGGATCAGGGGCAGATCGTGGAGCAGAACACGCCCGCCGAGTTCTTCGACAACCCGCAGCACGAGCGAACCAAGCTGTTCCTGTCGCAGATCCTGCACTGACGGCGGAGCTATCGCCTGCCGGCGGCGTCGTGGCCATAGAGCCAGTCGAGGTCGGCGGCAAGGCTTTCTCCGCTGCGCAGCCGAAAGAGCAGGTTGCGGGCAAGCGCGGTCACGCCGCCTGCGTGCCAGGCCAGGCGGTTGAGATCGCCGCGCCGGGCAACCCGGGCAAGTCGCGGCTTGCGCAGGCGCTCGAAGGTCGCAAGCGCCGTTGCCTGTTCCTCTGCCGCCAGGCAGTGCGCAAGAGCCGCCGCATCCTCGATCGCCATGGCGGCGCCCTGGGCGGCATGGGGGGTGAGCGCGTGGGCCGCGTCGCCGATCAGCACCAGCCGTCCATTCATGGTCCAGCGTCCGCCTTGCGGGACTTCGTTGAGCGGCCAGGCCGTCCAGTCTCCGGCCATCCCGACGAGGCGCGACAGGGCGGGGGCTGCGCCGCGCACCGCCTGCGCCGGATGGGACGCATCGGCCGGTGTCGCCCAGCCGCGCGGGGTCTGCGCGCCGCGCGTCACCAGCACCAGATTGAACGCCGCCCCGCCGCGCAAGGGATAGGCGATCAGGTGAAATCGCGGGGAAAGAAAGGCGGTGACGGCATCGCCGGCCAGCGTGCGCGCCGCCGCTTCGCCCGCTTCCACGACCGTGCGGAAGGCGACATAGCCGGTAAAGCGGCTCGCCGGACCGCCGGCGAGGGCGCGCAGGCGCGACCACACGCCATCCGCGCCGATCAGCAGGTCGCAGGCCGTCTCGCGGCGCCGCCCGCCGGCATCCTCCAGCACAAGCATGGCCCCCTCCGGTGTGAGCTCCGCATTGGCCACCTCCGTGCCGAGTTCCAGCCGGATGGCCGCCGTCGTGCGCACCTGTGCGATGAGGGCGGCCTGCAGGTCCGCCCGGTGAACCACCAGATAGGGCGCGCCCCAGCGTCGTTCCGCGGCCGCACCCAAGGGCATCCGCGCAAGCTGCCTCAGGCTTGCCGCATCCGTGAGGACCACGCCCGAGGGCCGCACCGCCGCCGCGTTCAGCCGTTCAACCACGCCGAGGCGGGCAAGGATGCGCGTCGCATTGGGCGAAAGCTGCAGGCCGGCGCCCACCTCTTCCAGCCGCTCGGCGCGCTCATGGATGGTGACCGTGAAGCCCCCTGCCGCCAGGCACAGCCCGGCCGCAAGTCCGGCGATCCCGCCGCCGGCAATCGCGATGCTGCGGCTGTCCACGGGCTTCGCAGCGCTTCAGACGGTTTCCCCGTGGTAGCGGCAGCCCACCGGCACCGTCTCGTCCGCCTTCAGCGCCGCATTGTAGCGATAGAGCGTTGAGCAATAGGGGCAGACGCGCTCCTCGTCATCGCCCATGTCGAGAAAGACATGCGGGTGGTCGTTCGGCGGAACGGCGCCCATGCACATGAATTCCTTGACGCCGATCTCGATGGTGCGATGGCCGTCGGTGTTGTGGAAATGCGGCGTTTCCTGGCCCGCCATTTCATCTCTCCCGCAGTGACCCTACATTGTGGCTGCGTTTGGAGCATAAATCCTTTCTTGGCAACCCCGTGATATGAAACTGTCGCAAAACCCTGTCAGGACATAATATCGTGGGGGCGAACGGTCGCCGGAGGAAAACGAGTCGAGAAAGCGGACGATGAACGAGCTGAAGCCGGTCAAGAGCGAGTTTCCGACCCAGCAGGGGACGACGGGCGAGATCAAGCGTTTCGGGCCCGACCGCTTCGTCAATCGCGAATTTTCCTGGCTTCAGTTCAACAGGCGGGTGCTCGAAGAGTCGCAGAACACCAGCCACCCGCTTCTGGAGCGCCTGCGCTTCCTGTCCATTTCGGCGGACAATCTGGACGAGTTCTTCATGGTGCGTGTGGCCGGTCTTGCAGGCCAGGTGCGGGAGGGCATCGTCACCCGCAGCGCCGATGGCCGCACGCCGGAGGAGCAGCTCGTGCATGTGCTGCGCGAGGTCAGCCGCCTGCAGGTGGAGCAGCACGCCAGTCTCACCCGTCTGCTTGAGCTTCTCAAGAAGGAAGGCATCGAGATCGTGCGCCCGGAGGCCCTGAACCGGGATGACAGGAAATGGGTGGAGGAGCAGTTTCTGGAATCCATCTATCCCGTGCTCACGCCCCTTTCCATCGACCCCGCTCACCCCTTCCCCTTCATTCCCAATCTGGGCTTCTCCATCGCGCTCGACCTGCAGCACCTGGGCAACAAGGAGAGCATGACGGCGCTTCTGCGCCTGCCGGTGGCCCTGCAGCGCTTCATCGCCCTGCCTACGCGGGGCAAGAGCGCCCGCTTCATCGCGCTTGAGGATGTGGTGGAGATGTTCATCGCCAAGCTGTTCCCCGGCTACAAGGTGAATGGCTCGGGCACCTTCCGCATCATCCGCGACAGCGACATCGAGGTGGAGGAGGAGGCCGAAGACCTCGTGCGCCTGTTCGAGACGGCGCTGAAGCGCCGGCGTCGCGGCTCTGTGATCCGCATCGAGTTTGAAAGCTCCATGCCGGAGGGCCTGCGCGATTTCGTGGCCACGGAGCTCGGCGTGCCATCCTCGCGGATCAGCGTGCTCGACGGGCCGCTGGCCATCAGCCAGATTTCCGAGATCGTCAAGCTGCCGCGCGACGATCTCAAGTTCCGGCCCTACAATCCGCGCTTTCCCGAGCGCATCCGCGACCATGGCGGCGACTGCTTCGCCGCCATCCGCGAGAAGGACATCGTCATCCACCACCCCTATGAGAGCTTCGATGTGGTGGTGCAGTTCCTGCGTCAGGCCGCCGCCGACCCGGATGTGCTGGCCATCAAGCAGACGCTCTACCGCACCTCGAACGACAGTCCCATCGTGCGCGCTCTGATCGACGCCTCCGAGGCCGGCAAATCGGTGACGGCGCTGGTGGAGCTGAAGGCGCGCTTCGACGAGGAGGCCAACATCCGCTGGGCGCGCGATCTGGAGCGCGCCGGCGTGCAGGTGGTCTTCGGCTTCATCGAGCTGAAGACGCATGCCAAGATGTCGCTTGTGGTGCGGCGCGAGGGCAGGGGCCTGCGCAACTATGTGCATCTGGGCACCGGCAACTATCACCCGATCACGGCCCGCATCTACACCGACCTTTCCTACTTCACGGTCGATCCGGTCATCGCCTACGACGTGGCCAAGGTCTTCAACTTCATCACCGGCTATGCCGAGCCGGACGTGAACATGCGGCTTGCCGTCTCGCCCTTCACCCTGAGAAACCGCATTCTGGAGCACATCCAGGCAGAGATGGAACATGCCAAGGCCGGCCGGCCGGCGCAGATCTGGATGAAGATGAACGCGCTTGTCGATCCCGCGATCATCGACGCGCTCTACGAGGCGGGTCGCGCCGGCGTCGAGATTGACCTCGTGGTGCGTGGCATCTGCTGCCTGCGCCCACAGGTGCCGGGCCTTTCGGAAAACATCCGCGTGAAGTCCATCGTCGGCCGCTTCCTGGAGCACAGCCGCATCTATTGCTTCGGCAATGGCCACGGCCTGCCCTCCGACGAGGCCATCGTCTATATCTCCTCGGCCGATCTGATGCCGCGCAATCTCGACCGCCGGGTGGAGACGATGGTGCCCATCACCAATCCCACCGTGCATGAGCAGGTTCTGGGTCAGATCATGCTGGGAAACATCATGGACAACCAGCAGAGTTTCGAAGTATTGCCTGACGGGACTTCCAGGCGCCTGGCGCCGGAGGAAGGAGAGGAAGCCTTCAACGCTCAGGAATATTTCATGACCAATCCCAGCCTGTCCGGCCGTGGCGTGGCGCTGAAGTCCCATGCGCCCAAGCGGATAGCCGCCTTCAAGCGGCGCAAGAAGGCCATCGCCGGCTGAACCGTGGCTCCAGCCGTCTCTCAGGGCCGGTTGCCGGACCGGCGCCCCCTTTCGGTCATCGACATCGGTTCGAACTCGATCCGCCTGGTGATCTATGAAGGGGTGGCCCGTTCGCCCACCGTGCTGTTCAACGAGAAGATGCTCGCCGGCCTCGGCCGCAGCATCGTGACGACAGGCGAGCTCGACCCCGACGGCGTCACGCGCGCCGTCGAGGAATTTCGCCGTTTCCGCGCCCTTTCCGAGCAGGCAGGCGCGCAGTCGCTGCATGTGCTGGCCACCGCCGCAGCGCGCGAGGCCAGGAACGGGCCGGACTTCATCCATCGCGCCGAGGATATCCTGGGCACCCAGATCCGCGTGCTTTCGGGGCGCGAGGAGGCCCGCTATGCGGCCCTCGGCGTCATCTCGGCCTTTCATCGCGCCGACGGCATCATGGGCGATCTCGGCGGCGGCAGCCTTGAGCTCGTCGATGTCCGGGGCGAGACGATGGGCGAGGGCATCACCACCCCGCTCGGCGGGCTGAAGCTGAAGGAGATGTCCGGCGCCTCGACCGCTGAGGCCCAGCGCATCGCCCGGCAGGAGCTTTCCCGCGCCGCCTGGCTGGTCCAGGGGGAGGGGCGCAACTTCTACTGTGTCGGCGGCACGTGGCGAAACCTCGCCCGCCTTCACATGAGCGTTACGAAATACCCGCTGCCTGTGATGCACCACTACGAGCTCGACCCCGTGCGCGACGCTGCCTTCCTGAAGCGCGTCGCCAAGGGCGACATCGGCAAGATGAAGGGCATCGAGCGGGTGTCCAAGAACCGTCGCGCGCTGCTGCCCTATGGCGCGGCCGTCCTTCTGGAGGTGATTCGTGCCGCCCGTCCGGCGCGAATCGTCATTTCCGCAAATGGCGTGCGCGAGGGCTTCGTCTATTCGCTGCTCGGCGAGGAGGAACGCCAGGCCGATCCGCTCCTCTCGGCGGCCGAGGAGCTGGCGCTGCTGCGCGCCCGCTCCGTCACCCATGCCCGCGAGCTTGCGGAGTGGTCGGGCGCGGCCTTTGCCGCCCTCGGCATCGAGGAGACGGACGAGGAGGCGCGCTACCGCCGTGCCGCCTGCCTGCTGGCCGACATCGGCTGGCGTGCCCACCCGGAATATCGCGGCACCCAGTCGCTGAACATCATCTCGCACGGCTCCTTCATCGGCATAGATCACCCCGGCCGCGCCTTCATCGCGCTGGCCAATCTGTTCCGCCACGAGGGCCTGTTCGACGATGCGCTGTCCCCGGAGATGCGCAAGCTGGCCACCCCGCGCTATGTGGAGCGGGCCCGGCTTCTGGGCGGGCTCCTGCGCGTGGTCTATCTGCTGAGCGCTTCCATGCCTGGCGTCATCCCGCAACTGCGGTGGGAGCGGCGCGGCGACGGCTCCGTCGCCCTGCTGGTGCCGCGCGCCCGCGCCGCGCTGATGGGTGAGCGCCCGCACGGCCGCATGGCGCAGCTTGCGAAGGTGGCGGGGCTCGATCTGGTGCTGGACGTGGCGGCGGACTGACTATTCCGCCGCCCGCGCCATGGCCGTCGGGGGCGAAAAGGTCTCGATCCGCTTGCCCGCAAAGCGCAGGGCGATCTCGCCGCGCAGCAGCTTCAGCGCCTCCTCGCCGAACACCTCGCGCCGCCAGCCGGAAAGCGCGGGCACCTTTGCCTCCTCGCCCTCGGCGGCCAGGCGCTCGATGTCGTCGCTCGATGCCAGCATCTTGGCCGCCACGCCCTCTCTCTCCGCCACCAGCTTGAGCAGCACCTTGATGAGCTCGGCCGCGGCCGCGGCCCCTTCCGGTGCGTGCTGCGGCTTGGGCAGCCTGGGAAGTGCTTCCTTGGGCAGGGCAAGCGCCGTGTTGACGGCGTTGAGAAGCCCGGCCGCCGCGGCAGAGCGTTCCCAGCCCTTCGGCGTGCTCCTCAGCCGGGCCAGCGCCTCGGCATCGCGCGGCTGCTGCTGGGCGATTTCGTAGATGGCATCGTCCTTCAGCACCCGACCGCGCGGCACGTTGCGCTCCCGCGCCTCACGCTCGCGCCAGGCGGCCACATGCTGCAGCACGGCAAGCTCGATCGGCTTGCGTACCCTGAGCTTCAGCCGCTTCCAGGCATCGTCGGGATGCAGGTCGTAGGTCTCCCGCGCCGTCAGCACGTCCATCTCTTCCTTCAGCCAGTGGGCGCGGCCTTCGCGTTCCAGCATGGCCTTCAGGTGCTCGTAGACGGGAATGAGATGGGTCACATCGGCCAGCGCGTAGTCGAGCTGCTTCTGCGACAGGGGCCGGCGGCGCCAGTCCGTAAAGCGCGAAGCCTTGTCCAGCCGTTCGCCGGTGATGCGATAGACGAGCTGATCGTAGGAGATGCTGTCGCCGAAACCGCACACCATCGCCGCCACCTGCGTGTCGAAGATCGGATGCGGAATGAGACCGCCCATATTGTAGACGATCTCGATATCCTGGCGCGCGGCGTGGAAAACCTTCACCACCTTCTCGTTGGCCATCAGCCGGAAGAAGGGGGAAAGATCCATATCCGGGGCCAGCGGATCGACCATCGCGGTGATGCCGGGCGCAGCCATCTGGATCAGGCAAAGCTCCGGCCAGAAGGTGGTCTCGCGGATGAATTCCGTGTCGATGGTGATGAAATCGGAGGTTTCGAGCGCGCCGACAGCCTTTTCCAGCGCTTTGCGGGTCGTGATGAGTTCCATGTCTCCTCTTTAGGCGTTGAAGCGCCAAATGTGAAGAAATTGTATCGCCGGCCGGCTGCTGCCCGGCCTTCGCCTTGACAAAACCGGGCGCGCATGCGCTTTTCCCGGCGATTTGACGAGGGCCGTCGGCGCCCCTCCCGTGACCTTTCACATATGGACCGAAGATAATGCATCGCTACCGCAGCCATACTTGCGCAGAATTGAGGACATCGCATGTGGGCCAGACCGTCCGCCTTTCCGGCTGGGTGCATCGCGTGCGCGACCATGGCGGCCTGCTCTTCATCGACCTGCGCGACCATTACGGCATCACGCAGATCGTCGCCGACCCGGATTCGCCGGCCTTCTCGGAGGCGGAGCGCGTGCGCAGCGAGTGGGTGATCCGCGTCGACGGCCAGGTGAAGGCGCGCACGGCGGAGACGGTGAACCCCAACCTGCCGACCGGCGAGGTGGAGGTGTTTGCCGGCGAGATCGAAGTCCTCTCGCCGGCCAGGGAGCTGCCGTTGCCGGTCTTCGGAGAGCCGGACTATCCCGAGGATATCCGCCTGAAGTACCGCTTTCTCGATCTGCGCCGCGAGACGCTGCACAGAAACATCGTGGCGCGCACGAAGATCGTCGCAGAGATGCGCCGGCGCATGGGCGAGGCGGGTTTCACGGAGTTTTCGACGCCGATCCTCACCGCCTCCTCGCCCGAGGGCGCGCGGGACTTCCTCGTGCCCTCGCGCCTTCATGCCGGCAAGTTCTACGCGCTGCCGCAGGCCCCGCAGGTCTACAAGCAGCTCATCATGGTCTCCGGCTTCGACCGCTATTTCCAGATCGCGCCGTGCTTTCGCGACGAGGACCCGCGCGCCGACCGCCTGCCCGGCGAGTTCTACCAGCTCGACCTGGAGATGAGCTTCGTCGAACAGGAGGATGTCTTCTCCACCATGGAGCCGATCATGCGCGGCATCTTCGAGGCTTTTGCGGACGGCAAGCCGGTGACGCAGACGTTCCCGCGCATTCCCTATGACGAGGCGATTCGCAAATACGGCTCGGACAAGCCGGATCTCAGGAATCCCATCGAGATGCAGGACGTCTCCGAGCATTTCCGTGGCTCCGGTTTCAAGGTCTTTGCCAACATCCTGGCAAGCGATCCGAAGGCCGAGGTTTGGGCGATTCCCGCCAGGACCGGCGGCAGCCGCGCCTTCTGCGACCGCATGAATTCCTGGGCGCAGGGCGAAGGCCAGCCGGGGCTCGGCTACATCTTCTGGCGCCGGGAAGGCGAGGCGCTGGAGGGCGCCGGCCCCATCGCCAAGAACATCGGCCCTGAGCGCACCGAGGCGATCCGCACCCAGCTCGGCCTCGGAGACGGTGACGCCTGTTTCTTCGTGGCGGGCGATCCGAGGAAGTTCGCCGCCTTCGCAGGCGCCGCGCGCACGCGCGCCGGCGAGGAGCTGAACCTCGTCGACCGCGAGCGCTTCGCGCTTGCCTGGGTGGTCGACTTCCCCTTCTACGAGTGGAACGACGAGGAAAACCGCATCGAGTTCGGCCACAACCCGTTCTCCATGCCGCAGGGCGGAATGGCCGCGCTCGAAAGCCAGGACCCGCTGTCCATCAAGGCATTCCAGTACGATCTCGTCTGCAACGGCTACGAGATCGCTTCGGGCGGTATCCGCAACCACCTGCCGGAGGTGATGGTCAAGGCCTTCGAGATCGCCGGCTTCGACCGCGCGACCGTGGAGGAGCGCTTCGGCGGCCTCTATCGCGCTTTCCAGTATGGCGCTCCGCCGCATGGCGGCATGGCCGCCGGCATCGACCGCATCGTCATGCTTCTGGTGGGCGCGAAGAACCTGCGCGAGGTGTCGATGTTCCCCATGAACCAGCAGGCGCAGGATCTGCTGATGGGCGCGCCGTCGGAAGCCACGCCGCAGCAGCTTCGCGAGCTGCATCTGCGGCTCGCCCCGGTGAAGGACTCCTGATGCCTCCAGACCGGGTCACCGTTTCATTGAAACGCTGATCCGGTCCATCTATTTGTTCTTGCCGCATTTGTGCGACGCCAGATGATTCCATCTGGCTGCAAAAATGCCTGTCTCTAGCGGTTTGCGGTGACGGCCAGGCCAATCTGCTTGATGAGGAGATCCGGGGAGCCCATCGCCGCGCCCATCAGCATGGCGAAGGGCACCGGGGTTTCCGGCCGGGCGCTGATTTCCAGCGTCTCCGGGTTCTCCAGAAAGTCGCCCACGGCTTCGGTCAGCGCGCCGGTCAGCTCCTCCCCGAGATAGGGCTTGAGCTGCATGGGGATGACCGCCTTGGCCTGGGCAATGACGTCGGCCGGGCGGCTGCCCTGCTTGCGCGCCGTGTAGTCGAGCAGCCTGCCGGTCAGCGAATCGTCGGTAAAGCGCAGCGTCATGCCGTGGAATGTGAGCTGCTGCATCATGCCCAGCATGGCCATGCCCTGGGCGGAGTTGTTCTGGCCGCCGCTTTCCTCCATGCTGTCCGACAGCTCTTCCATTGTCGCGATGAAGGCCGGCGTGTAGCCGGCGAAATCGACCATGATGTTGAGCGTGCCGGCATTCTCGATGGTCGCCTCGTAATTCGCGAGCGTCACGCGCCCGTCCGAGGGGCGCCAGCTTCCCTCCATCCGCGCATGGCCGCGCAGCTGCTCGTAGCCGAGCTCGGCGAGCGCTGCGGCGGCGTTGGCCGAATCGGCCATCATGGCCCGCAGGTTCAGCGAGAAGGAATCGGCCACGCCCGCCACCGTCATCGTGTCGTCCTCGGCTATGGCGACGTCGGCATGGGCGTTTTCCAGCGTGGCGATCGGCCCGTCGCGGCCTTCCACGTCGAGGCGCGCGACCTCCATGCGCTCGTAGCGCATGGCGCCGCCGAAGGGATCGCTGGCCAGATCCGCCGGCAATACCAGGCCCTCGATCCTCAGATCCGTGAGCGAGACGGTCACGTCGTCCGCCTGGTGGCGGAAGTCTTCCATGGCCACCGTGCCCACAACGAGGCTGCCGTCCCCCTCCTCGCGCACATCCTCCAGCACGAGTTCGCCGAGGGGCAGGGCGCCGCCGCCGGCCTCGCTGCGCACCGTGACATCTTCGAGGACGACGTCATCGCCGCTCAGCCGCGCCGCGCCGTAGGCGATGTCGATCTGCTGTCGGTCGAGCAGCGCCTTGAGGCGCTCGCCCACCGCATCCGCCTCCAATGCGAGCGCGGCGGGCGCGCCTGTCGCCACGAGGAGGCCGGCAAGAAGGAAGGATTTCAGGCGGAGGCTGTGGCGTTCCATGCGGCGTTCCCCGATTGTGGCTGGATGATTTTCGTTTCCGTGGCGGAAATTTCCGCCGGAAAGATGACGGGAGGCGCCGGCTGTGTCAATTTACGGCGCGTTTCGTGATGAACGCCGACAGGGTGAAGGGGGACAATGCCTTACGCGACGCTTGGACGAACGGCCGCGCTTCTGTCGATGCTGGCGGCGCTTCTGGCGCTCCTCACCGTCGCACCGGCGGCCGGCGGCAGCTTGCACGATGGCCTCGTCTATGCGCGCGGCCTGCAGCTCGACATCCACACCCCCGAGGAGGAGCCCGCCCGCGCCAGCGTCTTTCAGCTCAATCTTTTCAGCCTTGCGGGCGGCAGGCGCAAGCCGGTGGTCATCTACGCCCATGGCGGCGGCTGGGTGAGGGGCAGCCGCAAGAAGGTCTATTCCCTGCCCGAATGGCTGAACCAAAAGGGCTATCTCTTCGTCGCCATCGACTACCGCAAGGTGCCGTCCACCACCATTGACGGCCAGGTGCGCGACCTCGCGCAGGCGGTGGCCTGGGTGCGCGCCAACATCCACCGCTATGGCGGCGACCCGGACCGCATTGTGCTCATGGGCCATTCCGCCGGCGCGCATCTGGTGGCATTGGCGGCAGCCCGCGGCATGGTGGGCAATGTGCGTGGCGTCATCCCCAACGATGTGC
Source organism: Chelativorans intermedius (assembly GCF_025398255.1). Classification (GTDB taxonomy): domain Bacteria; phylum Pseudomonadota; class Alphaproteobacteria; order Rhizobiales; family Rhizobiaceae; genus Chelativorans; species Chelativorans intermedius. The sequence continues at coordinate 115,276 of NZ_JAODNW010000014.1, forward strand.
AAGCCTATGACATGGTCGCCTATGCCGGCCTGCGCGGCTCGCTCGGCTATCCCTATCTCGATGCCTTCGGCTCCGACCCGCAGGACTGGGTGCGCTGGTCCCCGGCCACCTACGCCAGGCACGGCGCGGGCTATCCGCCGCATCTCTTCCTGCATTCGGGCTCCAATGGCGAGCGCCGGCGCGCGCTCACCAACGGCTATGCCAACCTTCTGAGAAGCCGCGGCGCCCGTGTCGAGGTCTTCGATGGCCGCCGTTATACGCATGGCTCCATTGCCCGCCGCCTCGGCCAGCCGGGCGACGCCGCCACCGCCGCGATCGAGCGCTTTCTGGAACGGGTCACGCGCTGAGCCGTCGCCGGAAGATCCGCGCCCGCGCGGCCACCATTGCCACACCTGGCTTTGCCGTCTGGCCTTTCGCTCTCCCGAACACCCGGTGCGCATCCGGTTCCCGCACGGGCGATGGGCGCTTGCGCCTGCCGGGAAAGGCGCACTTGCCGCGAATCGCCTGCTGGTCTAACCGGAAGCCATGGGAAAAGAGCTTCTTCCGCCCGCCGGCGGCGACGATCCGGCAACCGCCGTCGATCTGAAAAAGGCGCTCGAGGAGCGCTATCTGGCCTATGCGCTTTCGACCATCATGCACCGGGCGCTGCCCGATGTGCGCGATGGGCTGAAGCCCGTGCATCGGCGCATCGTGCACGCCATGCGGCTGCTGCGGCTGTCGCCCGACCAGGGCTTTGCCAAGTGCGCCCGCATCGTCGGCGACGTGATGGGCAAGTTCCATCCACATGGCGACCAGTCGATCTACGACGCGCTGGTGCGCCTCGCCCAGCCCTTTGCCATGCGCTATCCGCTGGTCGACGGGCAGGGCAATTTCGGCAACATCGACGGCGACAATGCCGCTGCCATGCGCTACACCGAGGCACGCATGACGGAGGTGGCGGCCGAGCTGCTCACCGGCATCACCGAAGATGCCGTCGATTTCCGCCCCACTTACAACGAGGAGGACGAGGAGCCGGTGGTGCTGCCCGGCGCCTTTCCGAACCTCCTGTGCAACGGTTCCTCCGGCATCGCCGTGGGCATGGCAACCTCCATCCCGCCGCACAATGCGGCGGAAGTGTGCGATGCCGCGCTCGCCCTGATTGACGATCCCGAGGTGCCGGTCTCCCGCCTGCTCGACTTCGTGAAGGGGCCGGACTTTCCGACCGGTGGCATCATCGTCGAGGACAAGGCGTCGATCCGCGAAGCCTACGAGACCGGGCGCGGCGGCTTCCGCGTGCGCGCCCGCTGGGTGAAGGAGGACCAGGGCCGAGGCACCTGGAACGCCGTGGTGACGGAAATTCCCTATGGCGTCCAGAAGTCGAGGCTGATCGAGAAGATCGCGGAGCTGATCCTTTCGCGCAAGCTGCCGCTTCTCGAAGACATTCGCGACGAGAGCGCGGAAGACATCCGCATCGTGCTGGTGCCCAAGAGCCGCACCGTCGAGCCGGAGCTTCTGATGGAATCGCTCTTCCGACTCACCGATCTCGAGGCGCGCTTCCCGCTCAACATGAACGTCCTGTCGCGGGGCAAGGTGCCGGGCGTCCTGTCCCTGAAGCAGGTCCTGCGCGAGTGGCTGGATCACCGCCGCGAGGTGCTGGTGCGTCGCTCCCGGCACAGGCTGGGCGAGATCGAGAAGCGGCTGGAGGTTCTGGCCGGCTATCTGATCGCCTATCTCAATATCGACGAGGTGATCCGCATCATCCGCGAGGAGGACGAGCCCAAGACCGTGCTCATGGCCCGCTTCGAGCTCACCGACACGCAGGCCGAGGCCATCCTCAACATGCGGTTGAGGGCGCTGCGCAAGCTGGAGGAGTTCGAGATCCGCAAGGAGTTCGACAGGCTGACCGAGGAGAAGGCGCAGATCGAGGCGCTGCTGGGTTCCACGGACAAGCAGTGGAAGACCGTACGCTGGGAGGTGGCGAAGGTGCGCGAGACCTTCGACCCGGAGAAGAACCCGGCGCTGGGGCGGCGGCGCACCACCTTCGGCGATGCTCCGGTCCATGATCTCGAAGAGGTGCAGCAGGCGATGATCGAGCGCGAGCCGATCACCGTCGTTCTGTCCCAGAAGGGCTGGATCCGCGCCATGAAGGGGCACCTTTCAGACCTGGCTTCGCTCTCCTTCAAGGAAGGGGATGCGCTGAAGCTCGCCTTCCATGCCCAGACCACGGACAAGATCCTCATCTTCACCACCGGCGGCAAGTTCCACACCTTGCCGGGCGACCGTCTGCCCGGCGGGCGCGGCCACGGCGAGCCCGTGCGCCTGATGGTCGATCTGGAGGCCGACCAGGCGATCGTCACCGCCTTTGCACACGATCCCGAGCGCCGCCTGCTTCTCGTCTCTCACGGCGGCAACGGCTTCATCGTGGCGGAGAAGGAAGTGGTGGCCAACACCCGCAAGGGCAAGCAGGTGATGAACGTCAAGACGCCGGACGAGGCCAAGCTCTGCGTCGCGGTGACGGGCGACCACGCGGCCATCGTCGGCGAGAACAGGAAGCTGCTCGTCTTCCCGCTCGCGGAGGTGCCGGAGATGGCGCGCGGCAAGGGCGTACGCCTGCAGCGCTACCGAGACGGCGGCGTGAGCGACCTGAAGACCTTCGCCATGGAGGAGGGGCTTTCCTGGCAGGATTCGGCCGGGCGGACCTTCACCCGTGCGCGCCAGGAGCTGACCGAGTGGCTGGGCAGCCGCGCCGCCGCCGGCCGCATGGCGCCGAAGGGCTTTCCGCGTACGGGAAAGTTCGCCTGACGGGCCGGATGCGCTACGGCATTTTGCAGCCAGATGGAATCATCTGGCGTCGCATAAATGCGGCAAAAACAGATGGATGGACCGGATCAGCGTTTCATTGAAACGATGAACCGGTCTAGACCGGGTGCCGGATGGTGCCGGCGGCGCGGCGCCGCCGTCGTCCGGTGTGAAGCTGCCACAGGGAATGGGCGACGAGTGTTACGACGAGGATGCTGCCGCCCACCAGGCTTGCCGTGGTGGGAACCTCCGAAAAGATGAGCCACACCCAGATGGGCGCCAGGACGGTCTCCAGGAGATAGAACATCGCGACCTCGGGGCCGGGAAGATATTTCGGCCCGTTGGCGAGGCAGAAGAAGGCCAGCGGGATGACGAGGCCGCCATTGAGCACGATCCACAGCGGCGCCTCGATGCGGTAGCCGGTGTGCGCCGTCATCACGGCGCCGACCAGGAAGGGCAGGGCGACAGCCACCAGCGCGGCAAAGCCCATGTCGCGCCCGCTCGCCCGCGTGATGGTGATGGCAAGCGCGATGGAGAAGGCCGAGACGAGCGCCATCATGTCGCCGAAGAAATGGCCGGTGCCGATGCCGTCGCCGACGATAACGAGAAGACCGGCGAACATCACCGCCATGGCGACAAGCGTTGCCCGGCGCGGCCGCTCGCGCAGAAACACCCAGGAAAGCAGCGCGGCGAACATGGAGTTGAAGGCCAGGATGAAGACCAGGTTGGCCGTTGCCGTGTTGTAGACCGCGGCCAGGAAGGTGATGGCCGAAAGGCCGTAGAGACCGGCCACCGCAAGGCCGGGGCGGCCCGGCACCAGCGGCGGCGCCTTGGGCGAAAAAGCGCGCCAGACGGCCCACACCGCGAGACCCGCAAGAACGGTGAGCCCGCTGCGCACCATCAGCACCGGCCACGGGTCGCCCTCGGCCAGCCGGATGAGCGGGATGTCGAAGGTGAGTGCCAGCCCGCCCGTGGCGGTCAACAGCAGCCCCTTGCCGTGGTTGCGATTCTCGTCAGACACGACGGCGCGCTTTCCCTCGTGCGGACAGCAGCCGCCTCAGCCGAACCGCTCCCAGCCGTTGGGCCCCAGATGTTCCTGCGGCCTGAAGCGCACCTTATAGGCCATCTTGCGTGCCCCATTGACCCAGTAGCCCAGATACACATGGGGCAGGCCGGCGGCGGCGGCGCGGCGGATATGATCAAGGATCATGAAGGTGCCGAGGGAACGTTCCTCGAGCGCCGGATCGTAGAAGGAATAGACCATGGACAGCCCGTCGGCCATCTCGTCCGTCAGCGCCACGGCGATGAGCGGCCCCTCGCCACGGCCGGTGACGAAGGAATCCGGCCCGCGGCGGCGATACTCGATCACCCGCGTGTCGACATGGGTGTCCTCCACCATCATGGCGTAGTCGAGCACCGTCATGTCCGACATTCCGCCGCGCCGGTGGCGGGCGTTGAGATAGGCGCGGAAGAGGGAATATTGCTCCGAGGAAGGCTGGGCGGCATGGGCGGTGCCGATGAGGTCGGCATTGCGCTTCATCACCCGCTTCATGTTGCGGGTGGGCGAGAATTCCTGCGCGAGGATCCGCACCGACACGCAGGCGCGGCACGTCTCGCAGGCCGGCCGGTAGGCGATGTTCTGCGAGCGGCGGAAGCCGCCCTGGGTGAGCAGGTCGTTGAGCTCCGACGCCTTGTCGCCCACCAGATGCGTGAAGACCTTGCGTTCGTACTGGCCCTCCAGATAGGGGCAAGGCGAAGGCGCGGTCAGGAAGAACTGCGGGGACTGGGTCGGCTGCTGCGTCATGGTCCGCGGGCGTCGCTCCCTTTCTCAAAGCCCATAATACCATGGGCCGACGAGCGAAAACGTCAACCACATAATTGCCACCAGCGGCGCGCCGGCGCGGATGAAGTCGCGGAAGGAATAGTGGCCGGGCCCCATCACCAGAAGGTTGGTCTGGTAGCCGATGGGGGTGGCGAAGCAGGTGTTGGCGGCAAAGATGGTGGCGGCCACGAAGGCCATCGGCGGCGCGCCGATGGCATGGGCGATGCCGAGCCCGATGGGCGTGAACAGCACGGCGGTGGCGTTGTTGGACAGGAAGTTGGTGAGCACCGCCACGGCGGCGAAGAAGCCAGACAGGATGATGGCCGGGCTCTGCCCGTCGAGCAGGGCGACGACACCGTCGGCGATGAGCTGCGCGCCGCCGGTGCGCTCCAGCGCGGTGGCGGCGGCGATGGAGGAGCCGACCAGCAGGAAGATCTGCCGGTCGAAGGCGCGGCTGAGCTGCGGCAGGGTCAGGCACCCCGTCGCCAGCATGGCGAAGGCACCGGCGATGGAGGTGGCAACGATGGGCAGGAGGTCGAGCGCCGCGGTGGCGACGATGAAGGCGAAGATGGCCATGGCGATGCCCGCCTTGCGGCGCTGCGGCACGGGCTCGGCCGACCACTCCAGCACCAAGAGGTCGTGGCTCTGGCGCAGCTCTTCGAGCGCCCGGTCGGTGCCGCCGATGAGGATGGTGTCGCCGGGCTCCAGGCGGATCTCCGACATCGGCGTGCGTCCCATGCGGTGCTTGCGCTGCACCCCCAGCATGTGGATGCCGTGGGTGGTGTCGATGCCGGCGTTGCGGATGGTGCGCCCGGCATGGCGCGAGCCCGGCGCGATGACCGCCTCGGCCAGGTGATAGTCCGGCCCCAGCGGCTGCGAGGGGTCGCCCGTTCCGGCGAGCTGTTCCTGCCCGTTGGAGATGATGCTGGCGCCGCCGCGCGACAGGGCGTCCATGAAGGCGCGGCGCGTTGCCGTCACCACCAGCCGGTCTCCCTCCGACAGGGTGACGTTCTCGAAGGGTGGATAGAAGATCATGCCGCGGCGCACGATGAGGCGCGGCGTCAGGTCGCGCAGGCCGGGAAACATGCCGGCCTTGGATTCCATGCCGATGAAGGGGTGGCCGGCCGTCAGCCGGATTTCGCCGATGAACTGCGTGCCGGAGACCGTCTTCTGGTGGCTGCTTTCGTTCTCCGCCGTCTGCAGGATGCGCGGCATGATGCCCAGCACATAGACCGCGCCCGCCGTTGCCAGGATGATGCCCGGCACGGTGATGTCGAAGAACCCGATGCTCTCGCCCGCCCGTGCCGCGACACCGGCCACCAGCAGGTTGGTGGAGGAGCCGATGAGCGTCGTCATGCCGCCCAGTATGGTGAGGAAGGAAAGTGGCATCAGCACCTTGGAGGCGGCGAAACGGCGATGGGCGGCCATGACCGTGAGCACGGGGATGAAGATGACCACCACCGGGGTGTTGTTCAGCACCGCGCTGAGTGTTGCCGCGGACAGGAGGGTGATGACGATGGCCCTCGTGGCCGAGCGCCCCCCGGCGCGGGCGAGCATGCGCACCGGCCTGTCCATGGCATCGGTGGCGAACAGCCCCTGGCCAACGATCAGCAGCGCCAGCACGGTGGCCAGCGCCGGGTTGGCAAAGCCCGCCAGAAGCTCTTCCGGGTGCAGGCTGCCGAGCGCCTCGTTCTCATAGGGAAAGACGGCGAACAGCAGCAGGAAGGCCGCCAGGCTCGCCAGTGCCACCTGTTCGAGCGCAAAGCGCTCGCTGGTGTAGGCGAGCATGGTGAGGAGGATGATCGCATAGGTCATCCAGACGTGAAAGTCGGCCATCGCGTCCCGCACTCAACTGCAATGCGGGCCGAAGCGCTGCCCGCTGGTGGCCAGAGCATAAGCACCGCGTCCCGCGCCGCAAGCATGGATTTGCCCGCGCCGCGCCCTCATGCGCAACTTTGCCCCTTTGCCGGGCCTTGCCGTGGGATGGCGTTGCCCTCAGCCCACGCGCACAACGACGGTGCCGAGCAGCAGGTCGTGCAGCGTGCGCTTGTGGCGAAGGAAAAGCGCCACAAGCAGGATGAGCGGGGTCAGGATGGCGTTGGCCGCCCAGAACAGAACGGTATGCACGATGGCAAGCAGGGGATCGACCCGCCGGCCGTCGAGCCTTTCCAGGCGAATGCCCATCAGCCGCATGCCCCAGGTCGACTGATGCCGCCCGCCGAGCGTGGCAGCCACATAGGTGAGGGCGGTCAGCGGCCCGATGATGCCGAAAAGCAGCCAGCCGAGGCCAACGGTGAGGATGCCCAGCAGGAAGATGAACAGTCCTATGGGAATGACCAGCAGGCCGATCAGCAGATAATCGATGATGAAGGCGAAGACGCGCCGCGTGCGCACGCCCTGCAGGGTGCGCCAGTCTTCGAGCCGCTGCGTGACGTTGCCGTCATCGAGCGCGGTCGAGTGCGATTGGGTGTAGGTCATGGCGTTTGGCCCTCATCGGGAAAGACGTCTCTGCCAGATAGGGATGGCAGGCGGGGTTTCAAGCGCCAGACTCTTCGACGGCCCGGCCAACCTCTCCCACCTCACCGCCCGGTCAGGAGTGCCGCCACCTCCGGCGCGAAATAGGTCAGCACCCCGTCGCAACCGGCGCGCTTGAAGGCAAGCAGACTTTCCAGCATCGCCTGTTCGCCGTCGATCCAGCCATTGGCGGCGGCGGCCTTGATCATCGCGTATTCGCCCGACACCTGATAGGCGAAGGTGGGCACGGCGAACGCGTCCTTCAGCCGCCGCACGATGTCGAGATAGGGAAGGCCGGGCTTGACCATCACCATGTCGGCGCCCTCGGCCAGGTCCTGGGCGGTCTCGCGCAGCGCCTCGTCGGTGTTGGCGGGGTCGATGTAGTAGGTCTTCTTGTCGCCCTTCAGGAGCCCGCCGGTGCCGATCGCCTCGCGATAGGGACCGTAGAAGGCGGAGGCGAACTTGGTCGCGTAGGACATGATGGCGACGTCCTGGAAGCCGTTGCCGTCGAGCGCGTCGCGGATGGCGCCGATGCGCCCGTCCATCATGTCGGAAGGGGCGATGACATCCGAACCGGCAGCCGCCTGCAGCACCGCTGCCTCGGCAATCTGCGCCACCGTCTCGTCATTGACGATGATGCCGTCGCGCAGGATGCCGTCATGCCCGTGATCGGTGAAGGGATCGAGCGCGACATCGGTAATGACCCCGATCTCCGGCACTGCTGCCTTGATGGCGCGGGTGGCCCGGTTGATCAGGTTGTCGGGATCGAGAATCGCCGAGCCCCGCGCGTCGCGCCGGTTCATGTCGATGTTGGGGAAGGTGGCGATGGCGGGAATGCCGAGCCGCGCGGCACGTTCCGCCTGGCGCACCGCCAGGTCCACCGAGTAGCGGAAGACGCCGGGCATGGCGGAAACGGGCTCCTGCCGCCCTTCGCCCTCGACCAGGAAGATCGGCCAGATGAGATCGTCGACGCGCAGGTGGTTCTCCTGCACCAGCCGGCGCGCCCAGTCGGCCTTGCGCATGCGCCGCAGCCGGCGCCCGGCGGTAATCTCGTCGACGCTGCGTATGGCTTCCGGCTTGGCACGGCTAGGCTTGTTCACAGGTTCTTCTCCATCTTGTGCAACCATTTATCACGCGCCGGCACGCCGGAACAACACGAAGTCCACCCGGCCAAGGGCGTGTGAGCGCCGCACAGCGGCATTGACGCGGCGCCATGCCGCACCTAAGCAGCGCTCGAACGTTTCTTCACGGGAGGAGCGGTTGCAGGTCGATTTCGGTGGCGGCGAGGAAGTTCTTTTCGAGCGGCGGGCAAGGGCGGGCGTCATCACGCTCAACCGGCCTGCCGCCCTCAACGCGCTGACCCATTCCATGGTCAAGGCGATGGGCCGCGCGCTTGCCGCATGGCAGGCCGAAGAGGAGGTGCGCGTCGTCCTTATCCGCGGCGAGGGGCGGGCATTTTGCGCCGGCGGCGACATTCTGGCCGTCTACGAGGCCGGCCGTGCCGGCCGGCCGCCGGTCGCCTTCTTCGCCGACGAATACCGGCTCAACGCGGCCATCGCGCGCTTTCCCAAACCCTATGTGTCGCTGATCGACGGCGTGGTCATGGGCGGCGGCGTCGGCGTGTCGGCGCATGGCTCGCACCGCGTGATGACAGGCAAGGCGCTCTTCGCCATGCCGGAGGTTGGCATCGGCTTCTTTCCCGATGTGGGGGCAAGCCATCTGCTGTCACGCCTTGCCGGCCACTATGGCATGTATCTGGCGCTGACGGGGGAGCGCATCGGGCAGGGGGAGGCCCTGGGCGCCGGCCTTGCAACCCATGCCGTCGATTCGCAGGATCTGGCCGATCTCACAGGCGAGATTGCCGAGAGCGGAGACCCCGATGCCGCGCTCAAGGCGCGCCATCGCCCCGTGCCGCGCGACAGGGACGCCGCCACGCTCGCCGCCATCGAGCGGCATTTCCGCCATCCCACGCTGGAGGCGTGCATCGACAGCCTCTCCCGCGCTGCCGCAACGGGCGATGTATTCGCCGGCGAGACGCTCAGAACCATCGCCAGCCGCTCGCCCACCAGCCTTCACGTCGCATTCCGCGCGCTGCGTCAGGGGGCAGTGCTCTCCATGGAGGCGTGCATGCGCATGGAATACCGCATCGTCAATCGCATGCTTGCCAATCCCGATTTCTACGAAGGCATCCGCGCCGCCCTCATCGACAGGACGAAGGCGCCAGCCTGGCAGCCCGCTTCCCTGGACGCCGTGCAGGCCGCGGCCATCGACGCCTATTTCGCGCCGCTGCCGGAAGGGGAGTTGGCGCTGTGACGAACGATGCGGTCTCCCCCATCCCGGTGCGAAGGTCGCCGCTGGAGCAGTGGCTGGAGCTGTTTCAGCGCAGCGTGGCGCTGTTCTGCGTCGTCCAGGGCGTGGGTTACTGGGTACGGCTGATGGGCTTCTTCGAGGGGCCGGAGTGGCGTTTCGACCTGATGCCCTTCTACTGGCAGGCGACGGCTGCGCCGCTCGCCGTCCTCCTTCCCGTCGCCGCGGTTGGGCTGTGGCTGTTGGTCTCGTGGGGGCCGGTGGTCTGGTTCCTGTGCGCGGCCACGGAGACGATGATGTATGGCTTCCTGCCGCATCTGTTCGGCCCTTGGCCATGGCTGGTGGTGCTTTACGGCCTCATCGCCGCCGCCTTCGCCGCTCTGCGCACGCTGCTTTATCTCGAACGGCGGCAGCAGGCGCATTAACCGAGGTTAACGCCTTTTTAGCCCTAAATGCGGAGTTCTCTCTATAAGACGTTGTTAAGCTTGGCGTTTAAGTCGAATTTTAGATGCATTCGCTAGGGTCGCCCTCAAGGTGAAAACAAAAACACACCGGCGTCAAAACGAGAGGCTCCAGTCATGATCAACACGCGTTCCGCGACCCAGAAGACATCCATCCACCAGGAAGAGGAGGCGCCGCTGCGCTCCCTCTATCTGGAGGCGCTGCAGCTGGTGGAGCGCCTGCACCGGCGCCTGCTTGACGTCATCAAGGATGAGTTCGAGCGCCAGGGCCGCAGCGACATCAACGCCATCCAGGCGCTGCTGCTGTTCAACATCGGCGATGCCGAGCTGACGGCGGGCGAGCTGCGCACCCGCGGCTATTATCTGGGCTCCAACGTCTCCTACAATCTGAAGAAGCTGGTCGAGATGGGCTTTGTGCACCATCAGCGCTCGCGCGTTGACCGGCGCTCCGTGCGCATCAGCCTGACGCCGAAGGGGCGGGAGATCGCCAAGATCGTCTCCGGTCTCTACGACCGCCACATCGGCACCATCGAGCAGGTGGGCGGCCTGAAGGCCGACGAGTTCCGCCAGATGAACCGGGCGCTGCAGCGGCTCGACCGCTTCTGGAACGACACCATCGCCTACAGGATGTAGCGGCCGGCAATCCTTGACGGCGGCTCATGGCCGGCGCGCGGGGACGGGCGCCGGCCATCACGCTGTTTTGATGGTGCGTGGCTGGGCGCGGCGCCACGTTAATAACATAATTGCAGACGATGGAGAGCGAGCGATCCCGCGGACCTCGTGCCCGCAGGGAGCGCTTGGCGAAAAATTAACGCTGTCGACTCCATGTTCGATCTTCGCCCCGTGGCGATCCGCATTGCACGTTGAAGGTTCGGTAGAGACATGAAATCCAGCCGCCGCACGTTTCTGACCGGTGCCGCCAGCACCGTCGCAGCGACTGCTCTTGCCGGTCCGGCCTGGGCACAGAACGTCATCGATGCCATCATCAATTCGCCCAAGCGGGGCATGTGGGGCGACCGCTTCGATGCCCGGGCAAGCGAAGGCGGCCAGGTCTCCTCCACGCGACCCGTCCTGAGCTCCGACACCGTGTTTTACGTCGAGCAGGCCATCGCGCAGTATACCGATCTCGTGGCGCGCGGCGGCTGGCCGGTTGTGCCGGCGCGCAAGAAGCTGCAACTCGGCGTCATCGACCCGGATGTGGAGATGCTGCGCCGCCGACTGATGATCTCTGGCGACCTTTCACTGGATGCCGGCATGTCGCCCGCCTTCGATTCCTATGTCGATGCGGCGCTGCGCCGCTTCCAGGCCCGCCATGGGCTGGAGGCTGACGGCGTGACCGGCGAATACACCTATTCGGCGCTCAACGTGCCGGCCGACATCCGCCTTGGCCAGCTTCAGACGAATCTCGGCCGTCTGCGCGACATGACGGCAAAGCCGCTTCCGCCCCGCTTTGTGATGGTGAACATTCCGGCAGCGATCGTCGAAGCGGTGGAGAACGGCCGTGTCGTGCTGCGCCACACCGCCATCGTCGGCAAGGTGGACCGCCAGACGCCGGTCCTGACATCGAACATCAACGAGATCATTCTCAACCCTTACTGGAACGCGCCGGTGTCCATCGTCAAGAAGGACATCATTCCCATGGTGCGCAAGAACCCGAGCTATCTGGCGGACAACAACATCCGCCTGATTGCGCCCGACGGCAGCGAGGTCGATCCGCTGAGCATCGACTGGTCCACCGACGAGGCGGCGAAATACCGCTTCCGCCAGGATCCCGGCCGCATCAACGCCATGGCGACGGTGAAGATCAACTTCCCCAACGCGCACGCCGTCTACATGCACGACACGCCGCAGCAGCAGCTTTTCGGCGACCCGGCGCGCTTCCACTCTTCCGGCTGCGTGCGTGTGCAGAACGTGCGCGACCTCGTGACCTGGATCCTGCGCGACACACCGGGCTGGGACCGGCGCACCATCGAGACGACGATCCAGACCGAAGAGGACAAGCGCATTCCGGTGGCCGATCCCGTGCCGCTTTACTTCGCCTATGTCTCGGCCTGGTCCACCGGCGACGGTGTGGTGCACTTCCGCAACGACATCTATGGCCGCGACGGCGTGGCGGAGCTGCAGATTTCCACCGCGCTCTGAGGCAGACCGCGGGATGTTTTTCCTGCCGGCCGCCCAGAAACGGGCGGCCTTTTCGTTTCGGCCGGTTCGCGCCGCCGCATGTCGCCCACGATGTCGCAGCCGCCTAAAAAATCCGTTCAAGACGTGGTGGCGGACCGGGAAAAGTGCTAAGGCCGCGCCGGTTCCGCCACGTATCAAGGGGCTTATTCAGCGCAAGGGGTGACTGCCATGGCACAAGCGTCCGCCGCGACGATCGAGACGGAGAGCTTCTTCTCCCGGCCGCTCGAGGATGCAGACCGTGATATCTTCAACGCCATCCGCAGCGAGCTTGGCCGCCAGCGCGACGAGATCCAGCTCATCGCGTCGGAGAACATCGTCTCGCGCGCCGTGATGGAGGCGCAGGGCACGGTGCTCACCAACAAATATGCCGAGGGCTATCCCGGCAAGCGCTACTATGGCGGCTGCGAGTTCGTAGACGTGGTGGAGGAGCTGGCCATCGCCCGCGCCAAGGAGCTCTTCGGCTGCAACTTTGCCAATGTGCAGCCCAACTCCGGCAGCCAGATGAACCAGGCGGTCTTTCTGGCCCTCCTGCAGCCCGGCGACACCTTCATGGGGCTCGACCTCAATTCCGGCGGCCATCTCACCCACGGCTCGCCGGTCAACATGTCGGGCAAGTGGTTCAACGTCGTCTCCTATGGCGTGCGGCCCGACGACCACCGCCTCGACATGGAGGCGGTGGAACGGCTGGCGCACGAGCACAGGCCGAAACTGATCCTGGCCGGCGGCACGGCCTATTCGCGCATCTGGGATTGGCAGCGCTTCCGCGAGATCGCCGACGCGGTGGGCGCCTATCTGATGGTCGATATGGCGCATATCGCGGGGCTCGTGGCCGGCGGCGTGCATCCCTCGCCGCTGCCTCATGCCCATGTGGTCACCACCACCACCCACAAGTCGTTGCGCGGCCCGCGCGGCGGCCTGATCCTGACGAATGACGAGGCGATCGCCAAGAAGATCAACTCCGCCGTCTTCCCCGGCCTGCAGGGCGGGCCGCTGATGCACGTCATCGCCGCCAAGGCGGTGGCGCTGGGTGAGGCGCTGAAGCCCGAGTTCAAGACCTACGCCCAGCAGGTGGTGGCCAATGCCCGCGCGCTGGCCGCCAGCCTTCAGGAAACCGGCCTCGACATCGTGTCGGGCGGCACGGACAATCACCTCATGCTGGTCGACCTGCGGCCCAAGAACGCCACCGGCAAGCGCGCCGAGGCGGCGCTGGGACGCGCCAACATCACCTGCAACAAGAACGGCATTCCCTTCGATCCCGAGAAGCCCTTCGTCACCTCAGGCATCCGGCTGGGCACGCCGGCGGGCACCACGCGCGGATTCGGCGTTGCCGAGTTCGGCGAGATCGGCAAGCTGATCGCCGAGGTGCTGGACGGGCTGAAGGCCGCCAACTCCGACGAGGGCAACCAGGCGGTGGAAGAGGCCGTGAGGAAGAAGGTGCTGACGCTGCTCGACCGCTTCCCGCTGTACCCCCATCTGGGGTAAGGGAAGACAGGACACCCGAGCAAGGCCCATGCGCTGCCCCTTTTGCCAGTCGGAAGACACCCAGGTGAAGGATTCGCGGCCCGCCGAGGACGGCGCCGCCATCCGCCGCCGCCGCGCCTGCCCGGACTGCGGCGGCCGGTTCACGACCTTCGAGCGGGTGCAGCTTCGCGACCTCACGGTGGTGAAGCGCTCGGGCCGCAAGGTGCCTTTTGACCGCGACAAGCTGCATCGCTCCTTCGACATCGCGCTGAGGAAGCGCAACGTCGACCCCGAGCGCGTGGAGCGGGCGGTGACCGGCATCGTGCGCCAGCTCGAAAACTCCGGCGAAAGCGAGATCCCGTCCGACCAGATCGGTCTCCTGGTCATGGAAGCGCTCAAGTCGCTCGACGATGTGGCCTATGTGCGCTTCGCCTCCGTCTACCGAAATTTCCGCGAGGCGAAGGACTTTCAGGACGTTCTGGGCGAGCTCAAGAGCGAGCCGGATATGGAGTGAGCCATGGCGGGCCGCGCCCCTCGCGAAGCGGACGACCGGCGCTTCATGGCCGCCGCCATACGCCTGTCGCGCCGCCACAGGGGCCTGACAGGCACCAACCCGTCCGTCGCCACGCTGATCGTGGCTGACGGGCGCATCGTCGGGCGCGGAGTGACGGCGCTCGGCGGACGCCCCCATGCCGAGACCCAGGCGCTGGAGGAAGCCGGCCCGCGGGCCAGGGGTGCCACCGCCTATGTGACTCTGGAGCCTTGCGCGCATCACGGCCGCACGCCGCCCTGCGCCGAGGCGCTGGTGGCCGCCGGGGTGCGCCGCGTTGTCGGGGCGGCAAGCGACCCGGACCCGCGCGTCAGCGGCGGGGGCTATGCCATCCTGCGCGCTGCCGGCATCGAGGTGCGCGAGAACGTGCTGGCCGAGGCGGCGGCCGACATGCTGCGCGGCTATCTCACGCGCGCCGTGAGGCGGCGCCCGGAAGTGATTCTCAAACTTGCGCTTTCGGCCGATGGGAAGATCGGTATTGCGGGCAGGGGCCAGGTGCCCATCACCGGCCCCGTGGCGCGCCGCCAGGTGCACATGATGCGCGCCGAGGTGGATGCCATCCTGGTGGGCATCGGCACCGCGCTTGCCGACGATCCGGCGCTCACCTGCCGCCTGCCGGGGCTCGAAGCGCGCTCGCCGGCGCGCATCGTGCTCGACCGGCGGCTGCGTCTGCCGACTGACGGCAAGCTGGCGCGCAGTGCCCATGAGGTGCCGCTGCTCCTGGCCGCCGAGGGCGCGGCAGCACCGCAGCGCCGCGCGGCGCTGGCGGCGTGCGGCGCGGAGTTCCTGGCCGTGGAGGCGCCGGGCGGGCGCATCGCGCTGCCGGAGCTGATGGAGGATCTGGCCGCACGCGGCGTATCGAGCCTCATGGTGGAGGGCGGCGCGCTGACGGCGCAGTCCTTCCTGGCCGAGGGGCTGGTGGACCGGCTGAGCCTTTTCGTTGGCCCCGGCGAGATCGGACCGCAGGGCATTGCATCTCCCGTCGGCCCCGGCAATATCCCGGCGGGGTTCGGGAAGCGGCGCGAAGACCGCTTCGGCGAGGATGTCCATTTCGAGTATGTGAGGGCCTGAGCCATGTTCACGGGGCTGGTGAGCGATGTCGGAACGGTGCAGGCGGTGCGCCGGCTCGAGAAGGGCGTGCGGCTGCGCATCGAGACGGCCTACGATCCCGCCACCATCGACATCGGCGCCTCCATCGCCTGTGCCGGCGTGTGCCTTACCGTGGTGGCCCTGCCGGAGGCCGGTGCCAACGGGCGCTGGTTCGAGGTGGAGGCATGGGAGGAGGCGCTCAGGCTGACCACCATTGCCCACTGGCGCGAGGGCACGCGCGTCAACCTGGAGCGGGCGCTCAAGGTGGGCGACGAGCTGGGCGGCCACATCGTCTCCGGCCATGTGGACGGCACCGCCGAAATCGTCGAGCGGCGCGGGGAAGGCGAGGCGGTGCGCTTCGTGATCGAGGCGCCGGCGGAGCTGGCACGCTTCATCGCTCCCAAGGGCTCTGTGGCCCTCGATGGCACCTCGCTCACCGTCAACCGCGTGGACGGCAACCGCTTCGACGTGCTTCTGATCCAGCATTCCCTGGCCGTCACCACCTGGGGCGAGCGGCAGGTGGGGGAAAGGGTCAACATCGAGGTGGACACGATGGCCCGCTATGCTGCACGGCTTGCGGAGGCGGGAAAAGAAGCCTAATAGCAACGGCCCGTCGACCGCTCGGGACTGGAACCCTTCAGGCATGGATTTCCGTGTCGAGGCCCGGCAATCCATGCCTGAAGACCGCCGCTTCGGCCCCGGCCGGAGCCGGGGCCACGGTGTCGGGCGCCGTCGCTGACAAGGAGCAACCATGACGACCGAAAACCTGCACCTCCTGATCGTCGAGGCCCGCTTCTACGACCATCTGGCCGATGGCCTGCTGAAGGGCGCCAGGGCGGCGCTGGAGGAGGCAGGCGTGGCCTACGATGTGGTGACGGTGCCCGGCGCGCTGGAGATTCCCGCGGCGGTGGCCTTTGCCCACCGGGCGGGCGGGAAGGGCGGCACGGCCTATCACGGCTATGTGGCGCTCGGTTGCGTGATTCGCGGCGAGACCTATCATTTTGACATCGTTGCCAACGAATCGAGCCGCGCCCTGATGGACCTTTCCGTGCAGCACGGGCTGGCCATCGGCAACGGCATCCTGACGGTGGAGAACGAGGCGCAGGCCCTGGCCCGCATCGAGAAGGGAGAGGGCGGCCATGACGGGGGCAAGGGATATGCCGCCGCGCGCGCCGCGCTGCACATGATCGAACTGAAGAACCGCCTGGGAGCTTGAGGTGGCCGAACCTGCAGACGAACGCCAGCCGGCCGGCTTCCGTCCCGCCAACAAGCGCGGTGCGGCCCGGCTTGCCGCCGTGCAGGCGCTCTATCAGATGGATGTGGGCGGCACCGGCCTTCTGGAGACCACCGCCGAATACGAGATCTTCCGGCTGGGCAAGGAGATCGACGGCGTCACCTACCGCGAGGCGGATCCGCAGTGGTTCCGCGCCATCCTGGCCGGGGTCGTCGAGAACCAGAAGACGATCGACCCTGTCATTCGCCGCTCGCTGACCGACGACTGGCCACTGTCGCGCCTCGATTCCACCCTCCGCGCCATCCTGCGCGCCGGGGTCTATGAGCTCATCCGCCGCTCCGACGTGCCGGTCGCGGTCATCATTTCCGAGTATGTGGACATCGCCAAGGCGTTCTACGAGGAAGAGGAGCCGAAACTGGTCAACGCCGTGCTCGACCGCGTGGCGCGCCGGCTGCGCAACGAGGGCAGGGGCACTTCATGAGCGAACGGGCGCTTTACCGCGAGGCACAACGCACGGCCCTCATCCTCGCGGCGGCGCAGGCTCTCGTGGGCGCCAGCGCCCCCATCGCCATCTCCATGGGCGGGCTTGCCGGCAGCTATCTCCTCGGCACCGACAAGTCGCTCGCCACCGCTCCGGTCACGGGCTACAACGTCGGCGTCGCGCTCGCAGCCCTGCCGGCGGCCATGCTGATGCGCGCCGTGGGCCGGCGCAACGGCTTCGTGGCCGGTGCCGGCGTTGCGGCGCTGGGCGGCGCGGTCTCGGCATTTGCGCTGTTCATCGCGCATTTCTGGCTGTTTGCATTCGGCATGCTGCTGGTGGGGGGCGGCATCGCCTTCACGCAGCAATACCGTTTCGCCGCCGCCGACAACGCGCCGGCCGATTTCAAGCCGCGTGCCATAAGCTGGGTGTTGAGCGGCGGCATCTTTGCCGCCGTCATCGGCCCCCAGACGGCCATTCACATGCGCGAGCTCTTCGCGCCGGTCATGTTTGCGGGCGCCTTCGTGGGCATCATCGGGCTTGCTGGGCTCGGTGCCGTGGTCCTTTCCTTCCTGCGCCTGCCCAAGGATGCGCCGCAGGCCGCACTCGACGACCACCAGCCGCCGCGTCCGCTTTTCGAGATCCTGCGGCAGCCGCGCTTCGTCGCGGCGCTTTTCTGCGGCGTAAGCTCCTTCGCGCTGATGACCTTCGTGATGACCGGCGCGCCGCTGGCCATGGTGGGCTGCGGCTTCACCCCCGACGAGGCGACGCTCGGCATCTCTTGGCACGTCATGGCCATGTTCGCCCCGAGCTTCGTGACGGGCCGGCTGATCGCCCGTTTCGGGAAAGAGAAGGTGGTGGCCGTGGGCCTTCTCCTTCTCATCGGCTGCGGGCTGGTGGCGCTTTCCGGCATTGCGCTGTGGCAGTTCTGGCTGGCGCTCATCCTGCTGGGCGTGGGCTGGAACTTCGGCTTCATCGGCGCCACCGCCATGGTGGCGGACTGCTACCGCCCCTCGGAGAGGAACAAGGTGCAGGGTGTGCACGATCTGATTCTCTTCTCCCTCGTGGCCTTTTCCTCGCTCATGTCGGGCCGCGTCTACAACGCCTTCGGGTGGGATCTGCTCAACTGGATCATCTTCCCCGTGGCCGGCAGCTGCCTTCTCATGCTCGCCGTGGTGGCGCTGCGCCGCCGCCGGGCGCGGGCCGCCTGAGCGCGGCGGACCACGCGCTGCGAACATAAGTCGCAGGAAAGCCTTGACGGGGGCCGGTCTCTTTCACAAAGTCGCGGACCTGGGCTGCGGCACATTCCGCCGTCGGCCTTTCTCAAAAGGCCCGGGAGGGGTTCAGCGGGCCGAAATCAAGGGAAGAGTTGGCAATGACCATGCTTTACGTCGTCATCGCCTGCGGCCTGCTTTCTGTCCTTTATGCCATTTGGGCAACGCGGTCGGTGCTTGCGGCCGACCAGGGCAATCAGCGCATGCAGGAAATCGCCGGTGCCATCCGGGAGGGGGCTCAGGCTTACCTTACGCGTCAATACACCACCATCGCCATTGTCGGCGTCGTCGTCTTTCTCATCGCCTGGTGGCTTTTGACCGCCGCCGCCGCCTTCGGCTTTCTGATCGGTGCGGTGCTTTCGGGCGCGGCGGGCTTCATCGGGATGCACGTCTCCGTGCGCGCCAATGTGCGCACTGCCCAGGCCGCTTCCAGCAGCCTGGCCGCCGGCCTCGACATCGCCTTCAAGTCCGGGGCCATCACCGGCCTTCTGGTGGCCGGCCTGGCGCTGCTCGGCGTGTCCGTCTATTTCTGGGCGCTGACCGGCCCCATGGGCTATGGCGCGACGGACCGCACGGTGATCGACGCGCTGGTGGCGCTCGGCTTCGGCGCCTCGCTCATCTCCATCTTCGCGCGTCTCGGCGGCGGCATATTCACCAAGGGTGCGGATGTCGGCGGCGATCTGGTGGGCAAGGTGGAGGCCGGCATCCCCGAGGACGACCCGCGCAATCCCGCGACGATCGCCGACAATGTGGGCGACAATGTCGGTGACTGCGCCGGCATGGCGGCCGACCTGTTCGAGACCTATGTGGTGACGGTGGTGGCCACCATGGTGCTGGCCTCGATCTTCTTCACCGGCGCCACGGCGGTGACGCTCATGCTGTTCCCGCTGGTCATCGGCGCGGCCTGCGTCGTCACCTCCATCATCGGCACCTTCTTCGTGAAGCTCGGCGCCAACAACTCGATCATGGGCGCGCTCTACAAGGGCTTCTGGGCCACAGCGGTGCTCTCCGTGGTGGCGCTTGGGCTCATCGTCTGGCTGTGGCTCGGCGGCTCCACCACCTTCGAGGCGGGCGGCACGAGCTTCACCGGGGCAAGCCTGTTCTTCTGCGGCATTGTCGGCCTGGTGGTCACGGGCCTCATCATCTGGATCACCGAGTACTACACGGGCGTCGGCTTCCGCCCCGTGCGGTCCATCGCCCAGGCTTCCGTCACCGGCCATGGCACCAACGTCATCCAGGGGCTTGCCGTCTCGCTGGAGGCCACGGCGCTGCCGGCCATCGTCATCATCGCCGGCATTCTGGTCAGCTATGGTCTTGCCGGGCTGTTCGGCATCGCCATCGCGGTGACGACCATGCTGGCGCTGGCCGGCATGGTGGTGGCGCTCGACGCTTTCGGCCCGGTGACGGACAATGCCGGCGGCATCGCCGAGATGGCGGATCTGCCTAGCGAGGTGCGCCAGACCACCGACGCGCTGGACGCGGTGGGCAACACCACGAAGGCGGTCACCAAGGGCTATGCCATCGGCTCTGCCGGCCTCGGCGCGCTGGTGCTGTTCGCCGCCTATACGGAGGATCTGCGCTTCTTCGCGGCCAATGCACAGCCCGGCTCCTTCTTCGAGGGGGTGTCGGTCGATTTCGCCCTGTCCAACCCCTATGTGGTGGTGGGGCTGCTGTTCGGCGGCCTGCTACCCTTCCTGTTCGGCGGTCTGTCGATGACGGCGGTAGGGCGCGCCGGCAGCTCCATCGTGCAGGAGGTGCGCCGGCAGTTCCGCGAGAAGCCGGGCATCATGGAGGGCAAGGAGAAGCCGGACTACAGCCGCGCGGTGGACATGCTCACCAAGGCGGCGATCAAGGAGATGATCGTTCCCTCGCTGCTGCCGGTCCTCTCGCCGCTCGTCGTCTTCGCCGTCATCTATCTGATCGGCGGCAAGAACGAGGCGCTGGCGGCGGTGGGCGCCATGCTGCTCGGCGTCATCGTGACCGGGCTGTTCGTCGCCATTTCCATGACGGCCGGCGGCGGCGCCTGGGACAACGCGAAGAAGTCCTTCGAGGACGGTTTCATCGACAAGGACGGGACGCGCCACGAGAAGGGCTCGGAGGCGCACAAGGCGTCCGTCACCGGCGACACGGTGGGCGATCCCTACAAGGACACCGCGGGCCCTGCCGTGAACCCGATGATCAAGATCACCAACATCATCGCCCTGTTGCTGCTGGCGGTGCTCGCACATTGACGCCGCACCGCCGGCAGGCGCTGGCGGCAGGAAAGGGAAGGCCGGCGGAGGTTACCCCGCCGGCCTTTCGATTCCGCGCCTGCGGCTACTGCACGCCCAGCGGGTTGGACGGCGGCTCGCCGCGCGCCACGCCGGCGATCACCTGCGCGAGGAAGTTCTGGTCCTTGCCGCCGGTCGGCGTGGTGCGCGAGACGAAGTCGAACAGCTTGCCGTCCTTCATGCCGTAGTGGGCAATCTTCTCGACGCGCTGATCGTCGCCGAAATAGACCGCCAGCACCTCCTGATCAACGAGCCTGGGTTTCATGAAGGCGGCGCCGCGCACCCGCTTCTGCGAGATGTAGTAGAACACCTCGTTGTCGAAGGTGGCGGTGGTGGAGGGCGTGCCGAGGGCAAGCAGCACCTGCTCGCGGCTGGAGCCCACGGGCACCAGCTCCAGCGCCTCCTGGTCGATCACATAGCCCTGGGTCAGCGTCTCGGTGGGCTGCAGCGTCTCCACGGTGCTGCATCCGGCAAGGGCGGCGCCGAGAACCGTGGCGAGGAGCAACTCACGGGAACGTTTGGTCTTGATTTTCCGCACCGGCAACGACATCTCCCTGGAAACGATTGCGTCCGGCGGCTCCGGCCCGCCATCTTGCGCATGCCGGCAAAACCGGTAAACCAGCTTGCGCGCCGATGCAACCGGACTGCCGGTCCGGGCCGGTTGCGATGCGCGGTCAAAACCAGCCCGAAGGAGGGAAGCCCCATGTTCCAGTGGCTTTCCGGCGCGCGCCGGCGCAGCCGCCGCCTCGTCTTGGATACGCTCTATGGGGAAATCGTGGCAGCCGCGCGGCGGCCGCCGCTTTATTCCGACTGGCAGGTGCCCGACACGCCGCTCGGCCGTTTCGAGATGATGTCGCTGCATCTCTTCCTGCTGCTGCATCGCCTGCGCGGCAGGGAGGGAGCGCTGCGGGACATCGCGCAGGAGCTGACCGACCACTTCTTCCTGGAGGTGGACCACTCCCTGCGCGAGCTTGGTGTGGGCGATCTCGGCGTGCCCAAGCGCATGAAGAAGCTGGCGCGCATGTTCTATGGCCGGCTGGCGGCCTATGGTGCTGCCGTCGATGCGGCGGATGCGGCCGCCCTTGCCGAGGCGCTGCGGCGCAACGTGGCACCGCAGCGCGAGCGCTGGGAGGAGGCCCGGGCCCTGGCCGCCTACACGCTTGCGGCCCACGCGGCCCTTGCGGACCTGGCCGACGAGGATCTGCTGGCCGGCAGGCTGCGCTTTGCCCCGCTGCCGCAGGAGGAAGGGAGCGAAGGATGACCGATCCACACGCTGAGAGAAGCCCGGTTTCCCGCAGTCTCGAGGTCGCCCGTCTGCCCGCGAAGGGAGAGACGGTGACGATCGAGGCCGACGCCGCCCAGCGTGCCGCCCTTGCCGATGCCCATGGGTTGCTCTCCGTCGAGCGCTTCAGCGCCGAGCTCATCGCCCGCCCCTGGAAGCGCGGCGGCGTGCGCGTGACGGGCCATCTTGCCGCCGAGATCACCCAGGCCTGCGTGGTGACGCTCGAACCGCTTGCCGCGCGCGTGGAGGAGGAGATCGCCGCCCTCTTCGTGCCGGAGGATTCGCGGCTGTCCCGCCCCACCGCGCAGAGCGGCGAGATGGTGGTGGAGGCGGAAGGGGAGGACGTGCCCGAGACCTTCACCGGCGGCCGTATCGACCTCGGCGCGCTGGCGGAGGAATTCTTCGCCCTCGGTATCGACCCCTATCCGCGCAAGGAGGCCGCCAGGCTGGAGATTCCGGCCGGCGGCGAAGATGGCGGCGGGGAAGCGGGCCCCCTTTTCGCGCAGCTCAGAAAGCTGCGCGAAAAGGGCTGAATTTGCGCGAAAAGGTATGAGATCGAGGTTGTACCGCGCGGCAAAAACGCTATTTTCGCCGCACTTCGCGACGGGCCCATCCGCCCAACAACCGAGGCATAGCACGCGTGATACGCATTTCGATTGACGCCATGGGCGGAGACCACGGCCCCGAGGTCACACTCCCGGGCCTTCTGCGGGTCGCCGAGCGGCGACCGGATGCGCGCTTCGTCCTGTTCGGGCGCGAGGACGCGGTCCGTCCCGTGCTCGACCGGCTGCCCGACCTCAAGGCGATCAGCGATTTCACCCATTGTGACGTGGCCGTGCGCATGGACGACAAGCCGAGCCAGGCGCTGCGCCAGGGGCGGTGGAAGTCCTCCATGTGGAAGGCCATCGAGGCGGTCAAGACCGGCGAGGCCGATGCCTGCATCTCGGCTGGCAACACCGGCGCGCTGATGGCCATGTCGAAGTTCTGCCTGCGCACCATGGCCGACATCGAGCGCCCGGCCATTGCCGCCATCTGGCCGACGATTCGTGGCGAGAGCATCGTGCTCGACGTCGGCGCCACCATCGGCGCCGATGCCCAGCAGCTCGTGGATTTCGCCATTCTGGGAGCGGCCATGGCCAATGCGCTGTTCGATGTCGAGCGCCCGACGGTCGGCCTGCTCAATGTCGGCGTCGAGGAGATCAAGGGCCAGGAAGAGGTGAAAGAGGCGGGCCGAATGCTGCGTGAGGCGGCGCTCGATTCCATGCATTACCATGGCTTCGTGGAGGGCGACGACATCGGCAAGGGCACGGTGGACGTGGTGGTGACGGAAGGATTTGCCGGCAATATCGCGCTGAAGTCGGCGGAGGGCACGGCCCGCCAGATCGCCGAGTATCTGCGCGAGGCGATGAACCAGACGTTTCTGGCCCGCCTCGGCTATCTTCTGGCGCACGGCGCCTTCCAGCGGCTGCGCGAGAAGATGGATGTGCGCAAGATCAACGGCGGGGTGTTTCTCGGCCTGCGCGGCATCGTCGTGAAGAGCCATGGCGGCGCCGACGAGGAAGGCTTTGCCGCCGCCGTGGAGCTGGGCTATGAGATGGTGAAGAGCGGTGTTTTCGACAGGACGCGCGCCACCCTCGACCTTTATCACGCACGCAAGCCGGCCGCGCTTGCGGGCAGCGCGGTTTCCCATACATAGGATGGTATGATGATAAGGTCCGCCGTGCGCGGTGTCGGCTCCAGCCTGCCGCGCCGTATCATGACCAACAAGGAGTTCGAGAAGCTGGTCGAAACCTCGGATGCCTGGATCGTCCAGCGCACGGGCATCCGCCAGCGCCACATCGCCTCCGACGACGAGACCACCGCCTCGCTGGGCGAGGCCGCGGCCCGCAACGCGCTGGAGAACGCGGGGCTGAAGCCGGACGACATCGACCTTGTCGTCCTCGCCACCTCCACCCCCAACAATACCTTTCCCGCCACCGCAGTGGAGATCCAGCACCGGCTCGGCATCGACCATGGCTATGCCTTCGACATGCAGGCCGTGTGCAGCGGTTTCGTATACGCCATCACCACCGCCGACCTGCACATTCGCGGCGGTCTGGCCCGGCGCGTGCTGGTGATCGGCTCTGAAACCTTCTCGCGCATTCTCGACTGGAGCGACCGCACCACCTGCGTGCTGTTCGGCGATGGCGCCGGCGCGGTGGTTCTGGAGGCGACGGAAGGCCGTGGCACCATCGAGGATCGCGGCGTTCTGGCCGCCTCGCTGCGCTCCGACGGCGCCCAGAAGGAAAAGCTCTATGTCGATGGCGGCCCCTCCACCACCGGCACGGTCGGCCACCTGCGCATGCAGGGCCGCGAGGTCTTCAAGCATGCCGTCGGCATGATAACGGACGTGATCGAGGACGTGTTCGCCAAGGCCGGGATCACCGCCGCGGACATCGACTGGTTCGTGCCCCACCAGGCCAACAAGCGCATCATCGACGCTTCCGCGAAAAAGCTGGGCATTGCCGAGGAAAAGGTTATCATCACCGTCGATCTGCACGGCAACACCTCAGCGGCTTCGGTGCCCCTGGCGCTGGCCCACGGGGTGGAGCAGGGCAAGATCCGCCGCGGCGACCTCGTGTTGCTGGAGGCCATGGGCGGCGGCTTCACCTGGGGCGCTGTGCTGGTGCGCTGGTGAATCCTCCCGCCCGCATGCCTTTTCCGGCTGGTTCTTGACCTTTGCAGGTCGATTTATGTAACTTCCTTGTGCACTGCATTGTATTTTCCAATAGTTTCAAAGGATCTGGCCGGATGGGGGGAAAGACAGTCACACGTGCCGACCTGGCGGAAGCTGTCTACCGAAAGGTGGGCCTCTCCCGGACCGAATCGGCCCAGATCGTCGAGATGGTTCTCCAGGAGGTGTGCGACGCGGTGGTACGCGGCGAGACGGTGAAGCTGTCTTCCTTCGCCACCTTCCAGGTGCGCAACAAGAACGAGCGCATCGGCCGCAACCCCAAGACCGGCGAGGAAGTGCCGATCCTGCCGCGCCGGGTGATGACCTTCAAGGCGTCCAACGTTCTCAAGAACCGCATCCTCGAGGCCCACAAGGCGCGCGCGCGCAAGGAGAAGAAGGCAGGCTGAGGGCGCTTTTTCTCGTCCATGCGCCGGGCGCTTGTCTTTCCAGGCCGGAAGCTGCTGAAATGGCGCCGCCGAGTCGCCAGCCCATGAGGTGATCATCCGATGGACAAGAGCCCCGATGCCTTCCGCACCATCAGCGAGGTGGCCGAGGAGCTGGATCTGCCCCAGCACGTGCTGCGCTTCTGGGAGACGCGCTTTGCGCAGATCAAGCCGATGAAGCGCGGCGGCGGCCGCCGCTACTACCGCCCCCAGGACATAGACCTGATCAAGGGCATCCGCCACATGCTCTATGACCAGGGCTACACGATCAAGGGCGTGCAGAAGCTGCTGCGCGAGAACGGCAATCAGTTCGTCATCGCCATCGGGCGTGGCGACGTGGCCGCGGTGGAGGCCATCACCCAGAAGAAGCTGGCCGAGGCGAAGGAGAAGGGGGCCGAGGAGGAGATGCTGGTGGGCAAGCCCAGGGCCAAGCCCAGCCGCCGCTTTTTCGGTCTCGGCGGGGAGGAAGGGCCGGTCTCTGCCGACGATGGCCGGCTTTCGCGCGACAACCGGGCGCTGCTTCAGGAAACGCTGTTCGACCTTCTGGAGTGCAAGCGCCTGCTCGACCAGGTCCGGTAGCGCGCCTCAAGCGGGAATCGGCCGCTTGCGCAGGAAGCGCCAGAGATTGGGCAGGGTGCGTGCCACCGGCCGCGGCGGGCTGCCGGCGTTCAGCACGTCCCTGGAATGCGCCTCGCGCCGGAATCGCTCGGCCCAGGCGGCGGTTCGCGCGTCGCGCTGCACGGCAAGCGGGCTTTGATGGTCCTCGGGCGGGGCAACCTGCAAATGCGCGGCAACCGCCTCCAGATAGGGCGAGGGATCGCCGAGCAGGTCTTCGTAGAAGAAGACGCTATGCGAAATACCCCGGACTTCCAGATAGGATTTCCAGAAGGCATTGCTTCTGTCGATCTGGAAATAGGCGCGGCAGATCCCCTCGAAACTGTATTCGGCCTCCTGCTTCCTGCCCGTCTCGACGCTGCGCCACCGGGCCGTCTCGCTGGCGCGGTAGAGGGAGATCGCCTGCGCCAGCCTGTCGCGCCGCTTGAGCAGGACTGTCTTCACGGCGTGCCGCCGCTGGCACTCGGCGATGAAGTCGAATCCGTAGCGGGCCTGAAACCAGTCGAGATGGGAGGGGAAGATCTTGATGGCGAAGCAGCCGTTCGGCGTGCTGGTGTTGTCAACGGCCCATGTGACGAAGCGCTGACCGTCCTCGGGCGGGCGCTGCCTGAAAAGCGTCGGATTGAGCGCTTCGCCAAGGCGGCCCATGCGCCCCGTCTTGTCAGCCAGCGAGCCAAGCCAATTGGTTCCGCTGCGCGCCTCGCTCAGCACGATATAGCCCTTGCGGGCCTGTCCATCCATGTTCGCCCCCCGACGAATGAGATCAGGCCGATGCCCTTTGGCCTCTTGCAAGCGCACCGGGGCGGCCATGTCAAGCGGCGAGGGGCGCCGAAGCGCCCCTCCCGAGGCCCGAGGGCCTATTGCGCGGGCTGCGAGGGCTGTTCGGGCGCCGGGCTCGTCTGTTCCGGCGCCGTGCTGCCCTCGGGCGGGCTGCTGCCGCCGCCGTCGCACGCCGCAAGGGCGAAGAGAGCGGCAGCCGAGGCCACGGCAAGCAGGATCTTCGGCATGATCGTTTCGCTTGTCCGTCGCCTGAACGTCAGCCGCCGAAGGCCGCGTTAAACTCGTCTTCCGACAGATCGCCGCTTCCGTCGGTGTCGGCCGCCGTGAAGGCCTCTTCCGTCACGTCGGGCATCGCAGCCTGCAGCTCCTCCATGGAAACCGTGCCGCTCTGATCGGCATCGACGGTGGCGAAGTCGGCAGCCTGTGCGAAAGCCGGTGCAGCAAAACCGGCGGCGGCAATGACGATGAGAAGATGTTTCATGGTGATAGTCCTCCATCTGCTATGGGCAGGTGGTTCACACCCCTGCCACTTGCGCCCCCGCGCCGTGGTAAGAATGTGGAAATGGAAAATGGCCGCAAGTTGGAGTAATCGTGTCAAAATTATTGTGGATGGTAATCATTTGTTTCGTTCGGAAACAAGGATTCTAAGTCTTCGTGCAAGTGATTATTGAAATAATAACATTAATATTTGCGTGAGTAACGTATCGGGAGTGGCCAGGCGTCCCTGCGCGGCGGAGGGCGCGCAGCGCCGATTTTCTCCTTGCGCCGGACGGCGAGAGACTATAGGGGTTCTTGCCGGTTCGGAGCGTAGCGCAGCCCGGTAGCGCACTTGACTGGGGGTCAAGGGGTCGTGGGTTCGAATCCCGCCGCTCCGACCATTTTTCGATTTTTCCCGCCCGCCGCAAGCGTCGCCTGATGCCGCCCTTCGAGCGCCATCATGCCCCATAGCATGCCAAGGATCAGGTAGAAGTGGCGCCAGTGATCGGTGTCGATCACGGTGCCCAGCGCGATGTGACCTATGAAGGCCACGTAGGTGGCCAGCAGATAGGGCTGCCAGGGCCGGGCGCGAAAGAGGATGCGAAAGCCGGCTGCCGCCGTCCATGCCATGAGCGCCAGCCAGGCGGCAAAGCCGAGCCAGGAATAGGCGAGCAGCGCCTTCAGCCAGATATTGTGCGTGTCCTCGCCATATATCTTGCCGAATTCGAGCGGGCCGATGCCGAGCGGCCGTTCGGCTGCCAGCGCAAAGCCGATGGCATGGCGGGCGAAGCGGCCGAGGCGGGCCGCATCGTAGGACTGGAGCAGCCGGGCGCGCTCGGAAAACAGGTCGGCCACGGCCGGCACCTGCAGCGCCACCAGCAGCGTGAGCGCCCCCAGCGCCACGGCCGCCACGCACATGACGGCGATCCTGAGGCGCACGAGGCCGTGTCGGTTGCGAATGAACAGGGCGAGGGTGAGCATGACGGCGCAGACCAGCAGCAGCCCCCAGGCGCCGCGCGAGAAGGACAGAAAGATGCCCAGGCACAGAAGAAGGAAGACGGGCAGGCACAGTAGCGCCGTGCGCAGGCTGCCCGTCATCACGCGCTGCAGGAGATAGATGGCCGGCAGGGTGAGGAAAGGGCCGAAGACGTTCGGATCCTCGAAGACGCCGGCTGCCCGTCCATAGCGGGTGAACATTTCCGCACCCGGAAAAGCCTGAAAATAGCCGAGAATGCCGGCCCCCGCCGTCGCCGCGGCCGCCATCAGCCACGCCGTGAAGATGACGCGCAGAAGCTGCGGCTGCGCCTCCACCACCGCCGCGAAGAAGACCGCGGTGAAGGCGAGGAACAGCGAGACGGCCAGATAGAGCGGGACGTCGCCCAGCGTGCCGAGCTGGCTCATGGAAACGAGGCCGCCGACATTGAAGAGGACCAGAAGCGCAAGAAGCGGTGCCACCCGGCGCGAGATGCGCAGACCGGCAAGCGCCCACACCGCCATGAGCCCGGCCATGTAGAGCTCGTAGGGCGCCGGCTCGCGCAGCACGAAGCCCGACAGGAAAACGGCAAGCCCCACCGCCGCCGCGCGGATGAGCGAAACCAGGCGCGCATTCACCGCCATGCGCAGGTCGTCGGCCATGTGGCCGGGCGCGCTCAATAGGCGTTTTCCGCGTTGAGAAGACGCAGCGGCGTCAGGAAGAGAATCTTCAGGTCGAACAGCAGCGACCAGTTTTCGATGTAGTACAGATCATACTCCACCCGCTTCCTGATCTTCTCTTCCGTATCCAGCTCGCCGCGCCAGCCGTTGATCTGTGCCCAGCCGGTGATGCCGGGCTTGACGCGATGGCGGGCGAAATAGCCGTCCACCACCTCGTCGAACAGCCGGTTGTGCGCCTCCGCCGCCACCGCGTGGGGGCGCGGCCCCACCAGTGACAGGCTGCCGAACAGCGCGTTGAAGAATTGCGGCAGCTCGTCGATGGAGGTCCTGCGGATGAAGCGGCCGACGCGTGTGACGCGCGGATCGCCCTTGGTGACGGGGTTCCGCGCGGTCGGGTCGCACTGGTCCACATACATGGAGCGGAACTTGTAGACCTCGATGACCTCGTTGTTGAAGCCGTGGCGCTTCTGCTTGAAGAGGACAGGCCCCTTGCTGTCGAGCTTGATGGCGACGGCGGTGGCCAGCATGACCGGCGAGAAGACGACGATTCCAAGCAGGCTGAAGACGATGTCGAAGGCGCGCTTGGCCACCGAGTCCCAGTCGTTGATGGGCCGGTCGAGGATGTCGAGCATCGGCACCGAGCCGATGTAGGAATAGGCGCGTGGGCGGAAGCGAAGCTGCTCGGAATGCGCCGACAGGCGGATGTCGATGGGCAGCACCCACAGCTTGCGCAGCATGGCCAGCACGCGCGCCTCCGCCGTCACCGGCAGCGAGACGATCAGCATGTCGATGCGCGCGATGCGGGCGAACTCGATCAATGCGTCCACCGTGCCGAGCTTGGGATAGCCTGCCACCACGGGCGGCGAGCGCGTGTCGTCGCGGTCGTCGAAGATGCCGCAGATGCGGATGTCGTTGTAGGGCTGCTGCTCGATGGCGCGGATGAGGGTTTCAGCCCGCCGCCCGCCGCCGACGATGACGGCGCGCCGCTCGATGCGGCCGTTGCGCGCCCAGCGGCGGATGAGCCGCGCCGCGGCCAGCCGCAAGAGGAGGAGTAGCCCCAGACCGGAGACATACCAGGCGCCGAGCCAGAAGCGCGAGAACTGCGAGGAGATCTTGAGGAAGAACAGCGCCACCGTCAGAAGCGCGAAGGTGGCCGACCACACGGCCAGGATGCGCCAGGCCTGCGAGAGCGGGCTGCGCAGCGCTGGCATCTGGTAGCAGTCGCAGAACTCCATCAGAACCACGGCAAGCAGCGCCACGCAGACGATGATGAGCGGATACTGCCAGAAGAGATGGGTGCCGAGCCCCACATGGCCGGCATAGATCTGCAGCCCGGCAAGCACCAGGGCGGCAAACTCGATCAGGCGCATCACGCCGCTGACCATGACCGGGGACATGGTGTCGCGGCGGTATTGCCGGGCGACCTGCCGGGCGATGGGGCCGAGCTGCGCTGCGGGCCGGCGCTGCTGCCGGGTATCGCCGCTGGCGCGTTCCTCGTCGCTGTGCATGGGGTCGATGGTGCTCATGGGCGCATAACAACCGGTTTACGCGCCTATAGCATCAACGACCTAACATTCCCTTGATGGACGGTTTCATTGTCGAACAATCCTCCCCGAGCGCCAGCCGATAGGCAGCCTCCACGCCGGCCGTCATCGCCTCCACGCCGAAGCGGGCCTTCAGCGCTTCGCGGCTGGGCATGGCGCGCCCGTAGGCTGCCTCGTCGCCCAGTGCCAGCACCATCTTCTCCGCCAGCGCCATGGCGCTGGGCGCGGTGAGGGCCGGGGAGGAGGCGCCGAGGATCTCGGGGATGCCGCCGACGGCGGTGGCGATGAGCGGTCTGCCCGCCGCCAGCGCCTCCAGGACGATGTAGGGCATCGCCTCGGCCCGCGAGGGCACCACCATGATGCGCCCGAGGGCGAAGGCGCGCCGCGCCGGCATGGCGGCGTGGAAGGTGATGCGGTCGCCAAGGCCCAGTGCCGCAGCCTGGGCGGCATATCTGTCGCGGTCCTCGCCATCGCCCACCATGGCCGCCGACAGGCGCCGCCCCGTCCGCCTCCCGGCTTCGGCGAGCGCCTCGATGAAGAGATCCGGCCCCTTGAGATCGCGCATCATGCCCACATAGAGGAAGTCGGCGGCCTCGGGCGCGGTGCGCACGGGCACAAACTCCTCTGCGCGTAGCCCGTTATAGACGAGGCTGGCCGGCGCCCGCGGCCTGCCCACCTTGGCGAGATAGGTGCGCCGCTCATAGTCGGAGACGAAGACGAGGTGGTCGGTCAGCCACCCCATCAGCCCCTCAAGCATGAAGAAGAAGCGCCCGGACAGCGTGTCGGCGTCATAGTGCAGGCTGCCGCCATGGGGGGCGTAGAGGCGGGCGACCGGGCGCCCCGTCAGGCGCAGGGCGGTGCCGAACAGCCGCGCATAGGCGCCGCCCTTGGCGCCGTGGCCGTGCAGGACATCGGGCCGCAGCCGACGTACGATGCGGAAGGACCGCCAGGCCGAGGCGAGGTCGCCGGGTCCGATATGCCGCTGGATGGGCGTGCGCGTCACGCCGAGCGCCAGCAGATGGCTGATCTCGGCAAACAGCCGGTCCTCGAAGTCACCGCCGGTGCTGGAATCGCAGACGATGCCCACCTGATGCCCGGCGGCAGCCTGCGCCTCGCACAGATCGCGCACATGACGGAAAATGCCGCCGACGGGCGAACGGAAGCAGTGAACGATGCGTAGCCCCCCGCTCACCGGCCCATCAGAACAGCCGTTCGCGCACATAGACCGTGTCACCGGGCAGCAGCGGATCGGAAATGACCACGCGGCCGGTGATGACTTCGCCATTGATCGCGCGCGTGACATCCACGTTCGCCTGGTTGGCGCGTGGCGTGAAGCCGCCGGCGGCCGCCACCGCCTTCTGCACGGTCATGCCCGGCACATAGGAATACTGTCCCGGCGCGCCGACCTCGCCCATGATGAAGACCGGGCGGTAGCGGTCCACCTCCACCGTTACATCGGGGTCGCGCAGATAGCCCTCGCGCAGCATCTGGGCCACCTTCTGCTCGATCTGCTTGGCCGTCAGGCCGCGCGCCGGCACCGAACCGATGAGCGGAAAGGCGATATAACCCGCCTGGTCCACATTGTAGGTGTTGGTAAGGTCGGCCTGGCCGAAGACGGTGATGCGCAGCCGGTCGCCCGCATCCATCACATAGGGCTGGTGCAGCGCCTCGTGAAAGGCGGGGGGCGGCGGCCGATAGCCCGTGCAGCCGGCGAGCGCCAGGCTTCCCGCAAGCGCCAGCAGGAATGGAATTGCATGCTTCATGGCCGGATGCCCATGTCTCTGCCGGTGCCCCCAGATGCGCCAGAGTTTCGCCGTGCGGACTATCGCGCCGTCAGGGTTAACACCCGGTTAAGCAGCGCCGGTTAACCTCGTGGCAACCATGAGCATTTACCTTTCCTCCATGCCGGAAAGGTCCGGAGGGGGCGCATGAGCAGCGACATCAGGAAGGCTGGCGATCTCGACGTCGATGTCGATCTGGCACATCTGTTCGCCAGCCTGCGGCGCAGATGGCGGCGCATTGCCGTCTTCGCATTCGCCATGACCGCCATCGCCTTCCTGATCGCGGTGACGGCGACACCCCTTTACCGGGCCGAGACGCGGCTTCTCATCGAGATGCGCGAGTCGGTCTACACCCGCCCGCAGCTCGCCGAGGCGGGCGAGCGCGCGGCGCTGGACTCGGAAGGCGTGGCAAGCCAGGCGGAGATCATCTCCTCCACCGAAATTCTGACCCAGGTGGCCCGTGAGCTGGATCTGGCCTCGCGGGAGGAGTTCGAGGCCGCGGGCCCCTCGCTGCCGGGCCGCCTGCTCATCGCGCTGGGCCTGAAGAGCGATCCCGCCGCCACCCCGCCGGAGGAGCGGGTGCTTGAGGCCTTCCGCGAGAAGCTGCAGGTCTATCGTGTGGAGAACTCGCGCGTCATCGTCATCCGCTTCTCGTCGGAAGACCCGGAACTGGCCGCGCGCGTGCCCAACGCGATTGCCGATGCCTATGTGGCGAGCCAGCGGGCCGCCAAGGCACAGAGCAATGAGGACGCCACCGAATGGCTGGAGCCCGAAATCGCCGATCTGCGCCAGCGCGTGCGCGAGGCGGAGGAGCGGGTGGCGGCGTTTCGCGCCCGTTCCGACCTGCTGATCGGCCAGAACAACACGGTGCTCGCCACGCAGCAGCTTGCCGAGCTTTCGAGCGAGCTTTCCCGGGTGCGCGCAGGCCGCGCCGCCGCCGAAGCCAAGGCGCAGGCGGTGCGCACCGCCATCGAACGGGGGACCGCACTCGACACACTGCCGGACGTGCTGGCCTCCGGCCTCATCCAGCGCCTGCGCGAGCAGCAGGTGGAACTGCGTGCGCAGATTGCCGACTTGTCGACGGCGCTCCTGAGCAGCCATCCGCGCATTCGCGCGCTGCAGTCCCGGTTGGCCGACCTCAACGCCCAGATCCGTGCCGAGACGGTGAAGGTGCTGGAGGGGCTGGAGCAGGAGGCGCAGACGGCGCGCCTGCGCGAGCGCGAGCTGATGGCCGATCTGGCGACGCTCAAGGCCGAATCGGCGCGCGCCGAGGAGGAACAGGTGGAGTTGCGCGCCCTGGAGCGCGAGGCCACCGCGCAGCGCGAGCTTCTGGAATCCTACCTGACGCGCTACCGCGAGGCCGCGGCGCGCGGCGAGCGCAACTATCTGCCGG
This sequence comes from Chelativorans intermedius, assembly GCF_025398255.1. GTDB lineage: Bacteria > Pseudomonadota > Alphaproteobacteria > Rhizobiales > Rhizobiaceae > Chelativorans > Chelativorans intermedius. The sequence continues at coordinate 148,376 of NZ_JAODNW010000014.1, forward strand.
TCGACGCGCGCATCTTCTCCCGTGCCATCGCGCCGGCCGAACCCTATTTCCCCAAGGTCCTGCCCATCACGCTGGCGGCCTTTGCCGGCTCGCTGCTTGTCATGGGCGTTGTGGTGCTCCTGCAGGAGTTGTTCAGCGGTCGTGCGCTGCGCCCCGCCGCAGCGACCTTCACGCCGGTGGAACAGGTGGAGATGCCGCCGGCCAGGGCGCAGGAGGCGGCGCCGGGGCGCGGCGCACCACCCGACGAGGTGAACGTCGAGGCGGCCGCCGAGGCACTGATCTCCACCGGCGTGGCGCGCGCCATCTTCATCTCCCCGGAGGGCGACGAGGCCGCCGCCACGGCGGTGCTCGTGGCGCGCGAGGTGGCCGATGCCGGACTGCGCGTGCTGCTGCTCGACCTGACGGCCACGGGTGCCGCGTCGTGGCCGACGCTGGAAAGCGACGTCTATCCCGGCATCACCAACCTTCTGGCCGCCGAGGCCCGCTTCTCCGACGTCATTCATGGCGACCTCTATTCTGCCTGCCACGTCATTCCCATCGGCACCGCCGATCCCGCGCGTGCCATGCGCGGCATCGACCGGTTGCCCATCATCATGAGCTCGCTGACCACGGCCTATGATCTGGTGGTGGTGGAGTGTGGCGCGGCCGAAGCAACGGCGCTGGCGCGCATCGTCGACGAGGATGCCCGCCTCCTGGTGAGCGTGCTCGACCCCAAGGACGGGGCCGTCGCCACCACCGCCGAGACATTGCGTGCCGCCGGCCTCGGCACGCCGCTTCTGGTCTCTCCTGCAGGTCGCATTCCGCCGCCGGCCCCGCCGGGCCGCGACGTGGCATAGGGCGCCGGTCAGCCGCCCAGCATCCTGCGCGCCCGCCTTGCAAGGCGTGCTGCGGCGGGGTGCTGCTTTGCCCGGCGCTTGAGGCGCGCCAGCATCCGCCAGCCCGCCGCCAGCAGGCTGCCGCGCCGGCTCAGCCCCGCAAAGACATCCGCATGCTGCGTTTCGATGTTGCACCACAGCCGCTTGTAAGGCTCGTCGCCAACACTGAAGTCATAGATGGCGAGGCCCTCCGCACAGGCCGCCTGCACATTCTCGTGGAACAGGAACTCGCCGGGGCTGTGGTTTGCAAGCTCGTCGCGGGCGAAGGCGTTGAACTCGCAGATGATGCTGTCACGCGTGCGGCTCGACCCCGTGACGGCACGCAGCCGCCCGCCCACCTCCAGCCCGTGCAGCACGAAGGCCGGCCTGTCCGCATCGAGGGCGGCGTGGAACAGGGCGCGCAACCGCGCCTGCACCTGCGGTGGGGCGAAAACGTCGGGCAGACCCCATTCGACGAAACGGGCATGTTTCATTTCAAAGAACGCGTCCAGCAGCGCGTCCACCTCGGCCGGCGTGCGCGCCTCGACGAGCCGATAGCCGCCCGCCTGCTCGAATTTGCGGGCCCGTGCGCGGTGCTTCCTGCGCTTGCGCTTGCCGCCCCATTCCAGCGCCTGCTCGAAACCGCCGCTCAGGTCGGCCGACAGCGCGATGTTGGGGCTGGTCGTATGGGGCAGGGCAAGCGTCGGATTGGCCAGCCCCTCGAAGCTGCGCCGCTGCCGCTCCAGCGCCAGCATGTCGATGTCGGGCCGCTCGGCGCGGATGGCGGCGGTGAGTGCCGCCATCGCCGCCCCTGCCTCGCCGGTGTCCGCCCCCAGCGCCGGAAAGTTTCCATTGGCATGCGAGCCGCCGGCGAAGCGGGCAATGTGCACAGGACCGTGACGCACCACCTCCAGCGCCAGGCCGAGCGCCGGGCGCCCGTCGCGAAAGAGGAGGACAATCAGCCCCTCCGCGCCGCGCCCTTCAAGCCAGGCCCGGGCCCACAGCGGGCCTTGGGTGGGCGAATGCACGGTCTGGGCGCAGAACTCGCCATAGGCGGCGAATGCCGGCGGGGCCGCGGCAAGCACGCGCGCCCTGTAGGCCGCGCCCCGAGCCCGAACCGTGGCGGCAGCCTGCGCTTCCTGTCTGGCAAGGGATGGGACATTCACCATGGCGGCGCCCGTTTTCGCGCAATTTTCCGCAGGCTAGCGCAAAAAGGTGAATCAAAACTCCACCGGCTGTCATTCCTCGCCGCGCGGCCGGCCCTCCATCCACCGGATGAGCAGCATGGCCGGCAGAACCCACAGAAGCCCGGTCACCAGATAATAGGCAAGGTGCACGAGCGTTCCCCGTTCGGCCAGCACCGCAACGGCCACCGCCGTGGAGACGAGCGCATAAAGCACCACCAGCGCCAACAGCGCCAGCATGCCGACGAATTTCCTCATGCGTATGGGCATTGCGACCATCCTTTCAGGCGTTGCAATAGCGCAGCCAGCGCCCCGGCGACAGGGGGAAGGGACGGCGCGACCGCATGTCGCCGCGCGCGGGCTTGCAAGGGCAGGGGCTTTGGGGCACCTACGCGCAGGACTTTTCGATCGGGCACGAGATGGTCGCGACCTCCCATTCCGCATTTCCCGCCGCAGCCGATGCCGAGATCGGGCGCAACCGCCTGTGGGTGCGCATCTGGCTTTATGCTGTCACCGCCACGCTGTTCGCACTGGTTCTGGTGGGCGGCGCGACGCGGCTGACCGAATCCGGCCTGTCGATCACCGAGTGGAAGCCCATCCACGGTGTCGTCCCGCCCTTGAGCGCCGAGGAATGGGCGGAGGAGTTCGACAAGTACCGGCAGATCCCCCAGTACCAGGAAATCAACCGGGGAATGAGCCTGGAGGAGTTCAAGACCATCTACTGGTGGGAGTGGGCGCATCGCTTCCTGGCGCGCGGCGTGGGCTTTGTCTTCGCCCTGCCGCTTGCCTTCTTCTGGCTCACCGGGCGGCTTGAGAGCCATCTCAAGCCCAGGCTTCTCGGCATTCTGGCGCTTGGCGCCCTGCAGGGGGGAATCGGCTGGTGGATGGTGGCCTCCGGGCTGGTGGAGCGCACCGATGTCAGCCAGTATCGGCTGGCCATCCATCTCACCATCGCGTGCATCATTTTCATGGCCACTTTCGCGGTGGCCAGGGGCCTGGCGCCGCACAGCGCCGGCCCGGCGGGCGAGGGCACGCGCCGCTTCGCCGGCTGGCTGGTGGTTGCGGTGCTGGTGCAGATCTATCTCGGCGGGCTGGTGGCTGGGCTCAATGCCGGCCTGACCTACAACACCTGGCCTTTGATGGACGGCGCGCTGGTGCCGGGCGGGCTGTTCGTGCAGCAGCCTTTCTGGATCAACCTGTTCGAGAACCCGAAGACGGTGCAGTTCGTCCATCGCCTGGGCGCATATGCGGTGCTGGCGCTGGCGCTCGCGCATGCCCTCGCCGTGTGGCGGGCCGAGCCGGCCTCCACCCACGCCCGGCGCGCAGCGCTTCTTTTCCTGCTCGTCGTCGTGCAGGCGGCGATCGGGATTGCCACGCTTTTGATGGTGGTGCCGCTCGGCTGGGCGCTCCTCCATCAGGGCGCCGCCCTTGCCGTGCTCGCCTTCGCCACCGCCCATTGGCGTGCCGCCCGCGGCCCCTATCCCCTGCCGGGCAGGGCTGCGCAGGGTTTCTGACCGATCCAAATCTAACGCTGCACCTGCTGCCGGGCCTGCGTGCCAGGCGTGGCTTCGCACGCCATGCGCCGGGCGGCGGCGGCGCAGTCGGGCTTCAGCATCTACTTTACAAAAGTCATATTGTATGATTTTTTGACCCTCGCTGTACCCCAGCAAGGAACTCGGGAGGAGAAAGATGTTTTTCAAGTCAGTCCTGGCTGGCGCGACCATGCTCGCGTCGGCGGTTTTTGGCGCGACCGCGGCGTCGGCGCTCACAGTCGGCTTCTCGCAGATTGGCTCGGAGTCGGGGTGGCGTGCGGCCGAGACGACCGTCACCAAGCAGGAGGCGGAAAGGCGAGGCATTGACCTGAAGTTCGCGGATGCGCAGCAGAAGCAGGAGAACCAGATCAAGGCCCTGCGTTCCTTCATCGCCCAGGGCGTCGATGCCATCTTGCTCGCACCGGTGGTCGAAACGGGTTGGGAATCGGTTCTGGAGGAAGCCAAGGATGCGGAAATTCCGGTGATTCTGCTCGACCGTACGGTGTCTGCCTCTGACGACCTCTATCTGACAGCGGTCACGTCGGACCTCGTGCACGAGGGCAGGGTGGCCGGCCAATGGCTCGTGGAGAACGTCGGCGACCGCGCGTGCAACATCGTGGAGCTGCAGGGCACCACGGGCTCCTCCCCGGCAATCGCCCGAAAGAAGGGCTTTGAGGAAGCCATCGCCGGCCACGACAATCTGAAGATCATTCGCAGCCAGACCGGCGACTTCACCCGCACCAAGGGCAAGGAAGTGATGGAAAGTTTCCTGAAGGCCGAGAATGGTGGTGCGAACATCTGCGCCCTCTACGCCCACAATGACGATATGGCGCTCGGCGCCATTCAGGCCATCAAGGAAGCAGGCCTGAAGCCCGGCGAGGACATTCTTGTTGTCTCCATCGACGCGGTGCCGGACATCTTCAAGGCGCTCGATGCAGGCGAAGCCAATGCCACGGTGGAGTTGACGCCCAACATGGCCGGCCCGGCCTTCGACGCGCTGGAGGCCTACCTTAACGATGGCGTCGTGCCTCCGAAATGGATCCAGACCGAGTCGAAGCTCTACACCCAGGCGGACGACCCGATGAAGGTCTACGAGGAAAAGAAGAACCTCGGCTACTAGGAAGAAGAAGGCGGGCGGGCCGCTTGCGGGCCCGCCCCTCCTGCCCGACGTGCAGGCCGCGGCGGGCACCCTGCTCTTCGGGAGAATGCCGTGGAACGAACGCAGGAACCGCTGCTCAGCGTCGTCAGCCTTACCAAGAGCTTCCCGGGCGCGCTGGCGTTGGACGGTGTCGATTTCAGCCTGCGGGCAGGAGAGGTGCACGCGCTTCTGGGCGAGAACGGTGCGGGAAAATCCACCCTCATCAAGTGCCTGACGGGAGCCTATCGCCGCGACAGCGGCGAGGTCATGCTCGATGGCCGCCCGGTCGACCCGCGTGACACATTCGAGGCCCAGGCTCTGGGCATCGGCACCGTTTACCAAGAAGTGAACCTGCTGCCCAATCTGACGGTAGCCGAAAACCTCTATCTCGGGCGCCAGCCAAGGCGCTTCGGGATGGTCGACACGCGCCGCATGAATGCCGAGGCGCGCACATTGCTCGCCCGCTACGGCCTCGACCTTGATGTCACGCGGGAGCTTTCATCCTACTCCGTAGCCGTTCAGCAGATCATCGCCATTGCCCGGGCGGTCGATCTCTCCGGCAAGATCCTGATTCTGGACGAACCCACCGCCAGCCTGGACACGCAGGAGGTGCGGATGGTTTTCAACATCGTGCGCACCCTGCGCCAGCGTGGGCTTGGCATCGTTTTCATCACCCATTTCCTCGATCAGGTTTTCGAGCTTTCCGACCGCATTACCGTGCTGCGAAATGGCCGGCGAGTTGGCACGCGCGTGACTGCGGAGATGGAGCGCCTCGAACTCGTTACAATGATGCTGGGCCATGAGCTTTCGCAGGAGACGGGCCACACGCCGCAGCGCCAGCGCGGCGGAACCGTGGCCTACCGCTTTCGGGATTTCGGCCGCGCTGGCGTCATCGAGCCGTTCAACCTGGAGGTGCGCCGTGGCGAGGTGGTGGGCGTCGCCGGCCTTCTGGGCTCCGGGCGGACGGAGACGGCTGAAGTGATCTTCGGCGTGGTCCCCCATGACAGCGGCCAAGCGGAAATGGATGGAGAACCTGTCGACCTGAGTGCTCCGCGCAAGGCGATTGCCTCGGGCCTCGGCTTCTGTCCCGAAGACCGCAAGACCGACGGCATCATTGGCGACCTGTCGGTGCGCGAAAACATCATCCTCGCGCTTCAGGCGCGGCGTGGCTGGTCGCGGCCGTTGTCCCGGCAGGAGCAGATCGAAATCGCCGACCGCTTCATAAAGGCGCTCGACATTCGCACCACGGATCGGGAGAAGCCCATCAAGCTGCTTTCCGGCGGCAATCAACAGAAGGCGATCCTGGCCCGTTGGCTGGCGACCAGCCCGAAGTTTCTGATCCTCGACGAGCCGACGCGCGGCATCGATGTCGGTGCCCACGCGGAGATCATCCGCCTGATCGAAAACCTGTGCGAGCAAGGCATGTCCCTTCTCGTCATCTCCTCGGAGCTGGACGAACTGGTGGCTTATGCGCACCGCGTGATCGTGCTGCGTGACCGCCGGCACGTGGCCGAGCTCGCGGGCGAGGAGATCAACACGGGCAACATCGTGCGCGCGATTGCCGCCGACCACCACAGGGAGCAGACCCCATGAACGGCGAACCCGGCGGCGCTTATCGCCGTTTTCTGCCTCAGGTTGTCGCGCTCCTCGTGATCCTGGCGCTGATCACGGTGCTTTTTCCGAACTTCCTGAATCTCACCTGGCAGAATGGCCGCCTTTATGGAAGCCTGGTCGACATCGTCAATCGGGGAGCGCCGGTGGCCCTCCTGTCGATCGGCATGACGCTGGTCATCGCCACAAAAGGCATTGACCTGTCTGTGGGTGCGGTCATGGCCATCTGCGGCGCGGTGGCCGCCTCGACGGTTGCAGGCGGCGGTAGCGCGACATCGGCAATTTTTCTGGCTCTTGCCGTGGGGGTGGCCTGCGGGGCCTGGAACGGGCTCCTGGTCGCCGTGCTCGGCATCCAGCCGATCGTTGCCACCTTGATCCTCATGGTTGCCGGCCGCGGCATTGCCCAGACCATCACCGAGGGCATCATTGTAACCTTCAACAATGAAGGGCTGGCCTTCTTCGGCAGCGGCGCGCTGCTCGGCCTGCCCATGCCGTTCATCCTGTGGGTTGCCACGGGGGTTGTGGCCGCATTCATCGTACGCAGAACAGCGCTCGGCATGCTCATCGAAGCCATTGGGGCCAATCGCCGCGCCAGCACGCTGAGCGGCATCAACAGCCGCGTCCTGCTGGTGATGGTCTACATGGCGTCCGGCCTCTGCGCGGCTATCGCCGGCATCATCGTGACGGCCGACATCCGCGGCGCCGATGCCAACAATGCCGGCCTGTGGCTGGAACTGGACGCCATCCTCGCCGTCGTGCTCGGCGGCACCTCGCTGCTTGGCGGGCGATTCACCGTTCTGGGTTCGCTGATCGGCGCCATGATCATCCAGTCCATCAACACGGGCATCCTACTGTCGGGCTTCCCGCCCGAATTCAACCTCATCATCAAGGCCGTCATCATCATGCTGATCCTCGTCATCCAGTCGCCGGCGCTGCGCATGGCAGCCGTCTTCTGGAGCAGCAGGCAGCCGATGCGGGAGACGACGGCGGAGAGCAAGGAAAGGTCGGTGCCATGAAGTCCCGCCATCTGCCGCTCATGGCGACCATTCTCATCTTCATCCTCGCCTATGTGCTCTGCTACATGCAGTTTCCGGCAATGCTGTCCACGCGGGTGATCGGCAATCTTTTGACCGACAACGCCTTTCTCGGCATCACCGCTGTCGGGATGACCTTCGTGATCCTGTCGGGCGGGATCGACCTTTCCGTCGGTTCGGTGATCGCCTTTACCAGTATCTTCGTCGCCGTGCTGCTCGCCGGCACGGGGCTGCATCCGCTTGCGGTCTTCGCCCTGGCACTTGCGATTACCACGCTTTTCGGCGCCGCAATGGGAGCCGTTATCCACTATCTGGAGATGCCGCCCTTCATCGTGACGCTTGCCGGCATGTTTCTCGCGCGCGGGATGGCATTCGTCCTGTCGATCGATTCCATACCGGTGGTGCATCCGTTCTACGACACGCTTCAGTCTCTGTATTGGCGCATGCCCGGTGGCGGGCGGCTGACGCTGATTGGCGGCCTGATGTTGCTGGTCTTCATCCTGGGCGTCCTCGCCGCTCACCGCACCCGCTTCGGCGCCAATGTGTATGCGTTGGGGGGCGGTGCGGCCACGGCACGGCTCATGGGGGTCGCACTGGGCAGAACGACCATCGGCATCTACGCGCTTTCCGGGTTCCTTGCAGGCCTCTCGGGCATCGTGTTCTCCCTTTACACAACAGCCGGCTATTCGCTCTCCGCGGTCGGTGTGGAGCTTGATGCAATTGCCGCCGTGGTCATCGGTGGCACGCTTCTGACCGGTGGCAGCGGATTTGTCGCGGGTACCTTCATTGGCGTTTTGATCATGGGTCTGATACAGACCTACATCATCTTCGACGGTACTCTGTCGAGCTGGTGGACCAAGATCGTGATCGGTGTGCTCCTGTTCGTCTTCATACTTTTGCAGAAGGGTATTCTCTGGCTTTCCCACAAGAGGGCGACGACACTCGAACATGCACATGGAAGCTGATGGGATTGCTTGAGACGGCCATATCCGGTTCTGCCCGCCGCACCAGCCATTCGCATGTGGTCAACGAGCTGGGCAAGGCGATCATCGGTGGGGTCTATCCCGTGGGCAGCATATTGCCCGGCGACAACGATCTGGCAGCGCGCTTTCAGGTCTCGCGGACCGTTCTACGCGAGGCGATGAAGACTCTCTCAGCCAAGGGGCTCGTCATGCCGCGGGCGCGCATTGGCACGCGTGTGACAGAGCGCAAGCAGTGGAACCTCTTCGATGCGGACGTGCTCGCCTGGCATCTGGAGCAGGGGGTGGACCGCACCTTTCTCGTGCACTTGAGCGAGATGCGCCTGTCCTTCGAGCCCTATGCGGCGGGCCTTGCCGCCAGTCGGGCCGACACCGAGACCGCACGCCATCTCCAGCGTCTAGCCGGGGAGATGACCGCCGCCCCCTCGCACGAAGACCTGATCCTGGCCGATTTGCGCTTTCATCTCGCGGTGCTGCAAGCCTCGGAAAATCCCTTCATGTATGGCGTCGGCACGCTCATCGAAGCGGCTCTGGTCGCAGCCTTCGGCCTGAGCTCTCCCCATGCCCCCTCGCGCGAGGCGCGCAGCATCGGCGCCTCGCACGAGGACATCGCCGAGGCCATCGCGCGTGGCGATGCCGAAGGCGCCTCCGAAGCCATGCGGAAGGTTATCGTCACTGGCCGCGACCATGCGCTGGAGCGGTTGCAGGGCGCGCAGCGGTAGTCCGCCCGCCGCCTCACCCCATGGCGCTCAGCATCAGGTCCAGATTCTGCACCGCCGCGCCCGAGGCGCCCTTGCCGAGATTGTCGTAGACCGCCAGCAGCAGGGCCTGGGCGCGCGCGTCGTTGGCGAACACATGCAGGCGCATGGTGTTGGTGCCGTTGAAGCGCTCCGGCTCGATGTCGCCCGAGCGTTCGATGGCGGCAAAGGGGGCCACCTCCACCACGCTTTCGGCAAGCCCGGCATAATGATCGGCGATTGCCGCGTGGAGCTCCTCGCCCTTCGGCACGCGGTCGAGCTCTCCGAGCTGCAGCGGCACCGCGGTGATCATGCCCTGCGCGAAATTGCCGACCGCCGGCTGCATCAGCGGGTCGCGCGCCAGCTTCGCATAGGTGCGCAGCTCCGGCAGGTGCTTGTGGTTGAGGCTGAGCCCGTAGGGCAGGAACTCCGGCGCCGCCTCGCCCCTGGCTTCGTAATCCTCGATCATCGCGCGCCCGCCGCCCGAATAGCCGGAGATGCCGTTGACGGTGACGGGAAAGTCCGCCGGCAGCAGACCGGCGGTCACAAGCGGGCGCAGAAGGGCGATCGGCCCCTGCGGCCAGCACCCCGGATTGGCCACGCGCCTGGCTCCGGCAATCGCCGCCGCCTGGCCGCCGTCCATCTCCGGGAAGCCATAGATCCAGCCCTCGGCCACCCGATGGGCGGTGGAGGCGTCGATGACGCGCGTCGTCCCGTTCTCGATCAGGGAGACGCTTTCGCGCGCCGCATCATCCGGCAGGCAGAGAATGGCGATGTCGGCCCTGTTGAGACATTCGGCGCGGGCGGCCTTGTCCTTGCGCCGCTCCACCGGAACCGAGATCACTTCGATGTCCCGCCGCTCCGCCAGCCGCGCGCGGATCTGCAGGCCCGTGGTGCCGTGCTCTCCGTCGATGAAGATTTTTGCCGTCATGTCGTCTTGCCCGAAAAAGAGTCCGATTTCAGATGCTTGAAGCGCCGTTCGGAATCAATCCGTAAAGCGCCTGAATCGTTGCGTGAAGCGTTATCGTGGCTTCTTCTCCGCCAGAAGGCCCAGATAGTGCATGGCCACCGTCGCCCCGGCAATGGCCGTGATGTCGGCGTGATCGTAGGGCGGAGACACCTCCACGATGTCGGCGCCGACGATATTCAGGGCGCCGATCTGCCGCAGGACGGACAGCATCCTGGCCGAGGAGGGGCCGCCGGCCACCGGCGTGCCGGTGCCGGGCGCAAAGGCGGGATCCAGGCAATCGATGTCGAAGGTGATGTAGGCCGGGGCGTCGCCGACATGCGCGGTGATGAGGTCGGCGATCTCCCTCGCCCGCATCTCCTCCAGCTCGAAGCCGTGCAGGATGCGGATGCCGCAATCCTCCGGCGCATGCGTGCGGATGCCGACCTGGATGGAACGGGCAGGGTCGATCACCCCTTCACGCACGGCGCGGCCGACGAAGGAGCCGTGATCGACGCGCCGCCCGTCGTCGGGCCAGGTGTCCTGATGCGCGTCGAACTGGACCAGCGCCAGGGGCGCCGCATAGCGCGCCGCATGGGCCTTCAGAAGCGGCCAGGTGACGGAATGGTCGCCCCCCAGCGAGACGAGGAAGGCGCCTGAACGCAGGATCCCGCCGGCCTCGCGTTCGATTGCCGCCGGCGCCTTCTGCGGGTGGCCGTAGTCGATGAGGCAATCGCCGTAGTCGACGACGGCAAGCGTCTCGAACAGGTCAGCCGCGAAGGGATATTGCGGGTCGTTGTCGAAGATGGCCGAGGCGCGGCGGATCGCCTGTGGGCCGAAGCGCGCGCCCGGGCGATTGGAGACCGCCGAGTCGAAGGGAATGCCCCATACCACCGCATCCGCGCCGCGCACATTCTTGGTGAACCTGCGGCGCATGAAGGACAGCGCCCCGGCATAGGTGGGGTCGCCGGCGGCGCCGGAAAGCTTTCGGGCTGTAAAGGCGTGGTCGATGGATCTGGACGGCATCTCGGTCTCCGGCACGGGCGGCCAAGCAGTAGGACAGCCACCGCCCGCGGGCAAACAAAAAGCGGGCCGACGGGCCCGCTCAGACCGCTGACAAACCCCGTCATTTTCGGCGGGGTTTTGTTTTATGGGTTTGTTGGGGTTTGGGATTTCGTTGTCA
>NZ_JAODNW010000015.1 GCF_025398255.1 Chelativorans intermedius
CCGACAATCTGTTCTTCGGTGAAACGTGATTTGCGCATCGTCTGTTCTCCTTGTTGCTTCGAACATTAAGAGAACAAACTCTCCTTTTGAATGGCCCAGTTTCTTGGGGGCAGGTCACCGCTTCTGGCGCGCGACGACATCGCCGACATCATGGTGAACGGCGCGAAGAACGTCTATATCGAGGTCAACGGCAAGGTCGAACAGACCAACATCCGCTTCCGCGACAACCAGCAGCTTCTCAACATCTGCCAGCGCATCGTCAGCCAGGTGGGCCGGCGTGTCGACGAATCGAGCCCCATCTGCGACGCCCGCCTTCCCGACGGCTCGCGCGTCAACGTGATCGCCCCGCCGCTCGCCATCGACGGAGCGTCGCTGACCATCCGCAAGTTCAAGAAGGACAAGCTGACGCTCGACCAGCTCGTGCGCTATGGCTCCATATCGCCGGAAGGCGCAGAGGTGCTGAAGATCATCGGCCGCGTGCGCTGCAACGTCGTCATCTCCGGCGGCACGGGCTCGGGCAAGACGACGCTGCTCAACTGCCTGACCCACTATATCGACCGCGACGAGCGCATCATCACCTGCGAGGATTCGGCCGAGCTGCAACTGCAGCAGCCGCATGTCGTGCGGCTGGAAACGCGCCCGCCCAACCTCGAAGGCGAGGGCGAGGTGACGATGCGCGACCTGGTGAAGAACTGCCTGCGCATGCGGCCCGAACGCATCATCGTCGGCGAGGTGCGCGGCCCGGAGGTGTTCGATCTTCTGCAGGCCATGAACACCGGCCACGACGGTTCCATGGGCACCATCCACGCCAACAGCCCGCGCGAGTGCCTGAACCGCATAGAGTCCATGGTCGCCATGGGCGGCTTCTCCCTGCCGCAGAGGACGGTGCGCGAGATCATCGTCGGCTCCGTGGACGTCATCGTGCAGGCGGCGCGCCTGCGCGACGGCTCTCGCCGCATCACCCACATCACCGAGGTGGTGGGCATGGAAGGCGATGTCATCATCACGCAGGATCTGGTGCGCTACGATATTCAGGGGGAGGATGCGTCCGGGCGCATCGTGGGGCGTCACGTGGCCACCGGCATCGCTCGGCCCGCCTTCTGGGAGCGCGCCCGCTACTATGGCGAGGAGGCGCGCCTGGCCGCTGCCCTCGAGGCCATGGAAAAGGCGACGAGCTGATGTTCGGGCTGGACGCCACCATGCTGGCCTTCATGCTGCTGGCGGGTGGCAGCGCTGCCGCGCTCGCCTATGCTTTCATGTTCAACACCATCGCCAACGAGAAGAAGGCGGGTCGCCGGCTGGAGTCGGTGAAGAAGGCGGAAACCGACCGCAGCGCCGCCAAGGCATCGCGCGACCGCCTGGCAGAAGCCGCCAAGCGGCGCAAGTCGGTGCAGGAGTCGCTGAAGGAGCTGGAAGAGAAGCAGAAGGACCGCGACCGCTACACCACGCGCCCGCCGCTGAAGCTGCGCCTGCGCCAGGCCGGGCTGGAAATGAGCGTTAAGCGCTTCTACCTGCTCTCAGGGCTGAGCGGCGTTGTGCTCACGCTTGGGGCCTTTCTGCTGGGGGCGCCGCTGCTGGCTCTGCCGGGTGCTCTCCTGGCGGGTGTCTTCGGCCTGCCCCGGTGGATCGTCGCCTATCTGCGCAAGCGCCGCGTCAAGGCCTTTCTCAACGAGTTTCCCAACGCGCTCGATGTCATCGTGCGCGCCGTCAAGTCGGGCCTGCCGCTCAACGACGCGGTGCGCATGATCGCGGCGGAGGCCCAGGAGCCGGTGCGCACCGAGTTCCGCCGCATCGTGGAATCGCAGCAGCTCGGCCTGCCCATGGCCGAAGCGGCCATGCGCATGAGCGAAACCATGCCCTGCCCGGAGGCGAGTTTCTTCGGCATCGTCATCCAGATCCAGTCCCAGGCGGGCGGCAACCTTTCGGAGGCGCTGGGCAATCTGTCGCGCGTGCTGCGCAACCGCAGAAAGATGAAGGCAAAGGTGCAGGCGCTGTCCATGGAGGCGAAAGCCTCCGCCGTGATCATCGGCGCGCTGCCCATCATCGTCGCCTTCCTCGTCTATCTGACGAGCCCCAGCTACATCATGCCGCTGTTCACCACCAGCGTCGGCAATCTCATCCTGGGTGTCTCGGCCCTCTGGATGAGCATCGGCATCTTCGTGATGCGCCAGATGATGAATTTCGAGGTATAGGGCGATGGCGGACACACTCGTCGGCACGCTGACCGACCCGGGCTTCGTCCTGGCGCTGCTGGTCTCCATCGCCGTCTTCGCCACGGTCTTCACGCTCCTGCCGGTGACGGGCGGCGACAATCTGCGCGCGCGCATGAAGTCGGTGGCGCTGGAGCGCGAGGAATTGCGCGCCCGCCAGCGCGCCCGGCTGGCGGCGGAAGCAGAGGCGAGACGCCGCGGCAGCCTGCGCCAGAACGATTCCTCTCCCATGCGCAGCATCGTCGAGCGGCTCGACCTGCGCCGCGCGCTTGCCGACGAGGCGACGCTCGCCAAGCTCCGGGCAGCCGGCTATCGCGGCCAGGGACCGCTGACGAAGTTCCTGTTCTTCCGCCTCGTGCTGCCGTTCGCCGGCATGGCGCTTGCCGGTTTCTACATCTTCGTGCTGGGTGCCCTTGCCGGCCAGCCGCTGTTCATCCGGGCCTTCGTGTGCATCCTGGCCGGCTATGCCGGCTTCTATGCGCCGGTGCTCTACGTTTCCAACAAGGCCACCAAGCGCAGGCAGTCCATCCAGATGGCCTGGCCCGACGCGCTCGACCTTCTCCTGATCTGCGTTGAGTCCGGCATGTCGGTGGAAGCCGCCTTCCACCGGGTTTCCCAGGAGATCGGCGGCCAGTCGGTGGCGCTGGCAGAGGAGTTCGTGCTCACCAATGCCGAGCTGTCCTTCCTGCAGGAGCGCAAGCAGGCCTATGAGAATCTGGCCGCGCGAACGGGGCTCGAATCGGTGAAAAGCGTCGCCCAGGCGCTCATCCAGGCCGAACGCTACGGCACGCCCGTGGCCCAGGCCCTGCGCGTGCTGGCGGAGGAAAGCCGCGAGGCGCGCATGACCGCGGCGGAGAAGAAAGCCGCCGCCCTGCCGCCGAAGCTGACGGTGCCGATGATCCTGTTCTTCCTGCCGGTCCTGTTCGCCATCATTCTCGGCCCCGCCGGCATCCAGCTCTCCCAGAACGGGCTCGTCAACTAGCCATGCTCGCTGTCGGGGCGGGGCCCGTCAGGGGGTCGAACGAGCCCCGCGCCCTCGCCTCACGCCCCGGACAGGCAGTCGGAAAGCGCGTCCGCCATGTTGCCGACAAGCGTGAAGTAGAGCTCCGGCCCGTCCTCGATGCCGGCGCCAAGCGGATCGAGCACGCCGGCGCGGGCATCGGTGCCTTCCGTCACCACCTGGACGACCTTCGGCTCGAACTGGGGCTCGCTGAACACGCAGACCGCCCCCAGCTCGACGATCTTGTCGCGGATCTCGCCAAGCCGGCGCGCGCCGGGCTGGGTGTCCGGGTTGACGGTGATGGAACCGGCGGCTGGAATATCGAAGCGGCGCTCGAAATAGTGATAGGCATCGTGGAAGACCACAAAGGGCTTGCCGCTGACGGCCGCCAGCTTCTTCTTCGTCTCGGCGATCAGCGCGTCGAAACGGCGGTCGAGCGCGGCGGCGTTCTGCGCATAGGCCACGGCGTTCTGCGGGTCTGCCTCGGCCAGCGCCTCGGCGATCCGGGCCGTCATGCGCCGCGCATTTTCAGGATCGAGCCACAGATGCATGTCGGCCTCGCCATGGGCGTGATCCTCGTGCCCGTCGTGAGGGGCGCCCTCATGCCCGGTCTCGTGCTCGTGCTCATGGTCATGGTCGTGGTGATCGTGCCCCTCATCCACGCCAGCGTGATGCTCTTCCTCTCCATGGGCGTGTGCCTCGAAGGCGCCGCCCTCGCGCGGGGCGAGCAGGGTGAGGCCGGGCGTTTGCGCAAGCTCCACCACCGTGGCGTCGCCGGCCAGCGATTGCAGCGGCTTCTCGAGGAAGACCTCCAGGCCGGGGCCCACCCAGAAGACGAGCCTTGCCTCCTCCAGCATGCGCGCCTCGGAAGGGCGCATCGAATAGACATGCGGCGAATCGGCGCCCTTCACCAGAAGCTGCGGCTCGCCCACCCCCTGCATCACCGCCGCCACCAGGGAATGGATGGGCTTGATCGAGGCGACGACCCCCTCCTTCGCCGTGGCCGGGGCAGCAAGGGAGATCACGGCCAGCGCCGAGGCGGAAAGGAACAAGCGGAGTTTCTTCATCATGCGGTCTGCCCTCACGGTTCGGTCAACGGAATGCGTCTGAATGTTATGACATTACATGTCGATTGCGTAACGCTATAACGTGTGCCATATGCAATGGCAAGAAGGTGCGAGAGACGATGTTGCAGGCGACGGAAAGAAGCGGCGAGACGCTGGTCGAGATGAGGAATGCCGGTGTGCGCCGCGCCGGGCGCTGGCTGGTGCGCGGGGTGGACCTTGCCGTGCGGCGCGGCGAGATCGTCACGCTCATCGGCCCCAACGGCTCCGGCAAGAGCACCACGGTGAAGACGGCCATCGGCGTGATCGCACCCGACGAGGGCGAGGTGCGGCGGGCACCCGGGCTGAAGGTCGGCTATGTGCCGCAGAAGGTGACGGTGGACTGGACGCTGCCGCTCAGCGTGGAACGGCTGATGCGGCTCACCGGCCCGCTGCCCCGCGCGGAAGTCGCGGCGGCGCTGGAGGCGGTGGGCATTCCGCATCTGGCCGCGGCGGAGGTGCAGACACTTTCGGGCGGCGAGTTCCAGCGCGCCCTGCTTGCCCGCGCCCTGGTGCGAAAGCCGGATCTTCTGGTGCTCGACGAGCCGGTGCAGGGGGTGGACTTTTCCGGCGAGATCGCGCTCTACCAGCTCATCCGCGACATCCGCGAGCGCACGGGCTGCGGCATCCTCCTGATCTCGCACGACCTGCATGTCGTCATGGCCGAGACCGACACGGTGATCTGCCTCAACGGCCATGTTTGCTGCCGCGGCACGCCGGAAAGCGTGCTCAGGAGCCCCGAATATGCGCAGCTCTTCGGCGCGCGGGCGGGCGAGACCCTGGCCATCTACAACCACCATCACGACCACACGCACCTGGCGGACGGGCGGGTGCGGCTGGCCGACGGCACGATCGCCGAGCGCTGCGGGCACGATCACGACCACGCGGGAGAACGCCACGATGCTCGATGATTTCTTCACCCGCGCCATGGTCGCCGGCATCGGCCTGGCGCTGACGGCCGGACCGCTCGGCTGCTTCGTGGTGTGGCGGCGCATGGCCTATTTCGGCGACACCATGGCCCATTCGGCGCTGCTCGGCGTCGCCCTTGCCTTCCTGTTCCAGATCAACCTGATGGCCGGTGTCTTCATCGTCGCCACGCTGGCCTCCCTGGCGCTTCTGTTCCTGCAGAGCCGTGGCTCGCTGTCGACGGATGCGCTGCTCGGAATCCTCTCCCACTCCACATTGGCGCTGGGGCTGGTTATGGTCGCCTTCATGAGCTGGATCAGAATCGACCTCATGGGCTTTCTCTTCGGCGACATCCTTGCCGTGTCGCGCCTCGACATCGCCATGATCTATGGCGGCGGGGCGCTGGTGCTCGCGGTGCTTGCCTGGCTGTGGCGGCCATTGCTGGCGGCCACCGTCAATACCGAGATTGCCGAGGCGGAGGGCCTGCGCCCCGAGCGCGCACGCTTTGTCTTCATGCTTCTGATGGCGGCCGTCATCGCCATCGCGATGAAGATCGTCGGAATCCTCCTCATCACCTCGCTGCTCATCATTCCGGCGGCGGCTGGCCGCCGCTTCGCCGCCACGCCGGAGGGCATGGCCGTGGCCGCCGCGCTGGCCGGCGTGCTGGCGGTGGCAGGCGGACTTTCCGCCTCGCTCAATTTCGACACGCCGTCGGGCCCCTCCATCGTGGTTGTGGCCCTCATCCTGTTTCTCCTGAGCCTCCTGCGCCTTCCCGCACGGCAGGCCGGCCGCGAGGCGGGCAGGACGCCATGACCGCCCATCCCGAACTCACCCGGAACCAGACCCTGGTTCTCAAGGCGCTCGACAGGGCCGAGGGGCCCTTGAGCGCCTATGGCATCCTCGACCGGCTGCGCGACGACGGCTTCCGCGCACCGCTGCAGGTCTATCGCGCGCTGGAGAAGCTCCAGCAGTTCGGCCTCGTCCACCGGCTGGAGAGCATCAACGCCTTCGTCGCCTGCTGCCAGCCGCATGGCCACCGGCACGAAACCATCGCCTTCGCCATCTGCAGCCATTGCGGCCGCGTCGACGAGTTTTCCGATGCGGCGGTCGAGGAGCGGCTCAACGAATGGGTGCGCGCGCACCGCTTCAAGCCGGCCAAGACGACCATCGAGATCAGCGGCGAGTGCGCCGACTGCACGGCCAGGGGCGCCGGCTGAGGCGCGGTGATTGCGCAGCCGCGCAGCAGGGCGTAGCTTTGACAGCCGATGGACACGCCGAGCGACACCGCCACCTCCCCTGCCTCCTTCCGCCCGCCGGCGCCGAGCCCGCGGCAGAAGCCACCCTCGACGCTTGCCATGATGCGCATCGTCTACCGCAATCCGCTGGAACTGTGGGGCGAGCCCTCCTACAACGAACCCTGGATCTCGATCACCGGCGGCATCGGCGGCCCGCTTCTCATCGCCAACGATCCGGGCCTCATCCGGCATGTGCTGGTGGACAATGCGAAGAACTACAAGATGGCACGGGTGCGCCAGAAGATCCTGCGCCCCATCCTGCGCGACGGGTTGCTGACGGCCGAGGGCGAGGTGTGGCGCCGCTCCCGCAAAGCCATGGCGCCGGTCTTCACGCCGCGCCACATTGCCGGCTTCGCCGGGCCGATGCTGCGCCAGGCCAAAGCCTTCGCCGCGCGCTACGAAGACAGGATCGGCGGCGTGACCGACGTGTCGCGCGACATGACGATGCTGACCTTCGACATCCTCGCCGAGACGCTGTTCTCGGGCGAGATCGCCGGCGATCCGGACAGCTTCGCCCATCAGGTGGACCGCCTGTTCGAGACCATGGGCCGCGTCGACCCGCTCGACCTTCTGGGCGCGCCCGACTGGCTGCCGCGCATCACCCGAATCCTGGGCCGCAACTCGCTCGCCTTCTTCCGCGACATCGTCGCGCGCACCATGGAGATGCGCAAGGAGAAGCTGGCACGGGAGGCCGCAGCGCCGGAGGACTTCCTCACCCTGCTTCTCAGGGCCGAGGGGGCGGAGGGACTTTCCCGCCAGGAGATCGAAGACAACATCATCACCTTCATCGGCGCCGGCCACGAGACGACGGCCCGGGCGCTCGGCTGGACCTTCTATTGCCTTGCCAACCTGCCGCAGGAGCGCGCGGAGATCGAGGCGGAGATCGACGCCGTGCTGGCCGGCGAGCCCGACCCGGTGAAATGGCTCGATCTCATGCCGCGCGCCCGCGCCGCCTTCGAGGAGGCGATGCGGCTCTATCCGCCTGCCCCCTCCATCAACCGCGAGGCGATGGCGGACGATTCCTTCGCGGATCTCGAAATTCCGCGCGGCACCCAGGTGCTGGTGATGCCCTGGACGGTGCACCGCCACCGCAAGCTGTGGGACGACCCGGAGGCCTACCGCCCTTCCCGCTTCCACCCGGAAAACCGCGAGAAGATCGGCCGCTTCCAGTACCTGCCCTTTGGCGCCGGTCCGCGCGTGTGCATCGGCGCCAGCTTCGCCATGCAGGAGGCGATGATCGCCATGGCCGTTCTCATGTCGCGCTATCGCTTCGAGCTTCTGCCCGAGACCAGGCCCTGGCCGGTTCAGAAACTGACCACCCAGCCACAGGGCGGGCTGCCCATGCGGGTGGAACGGCGCTGAAGACGGCTCGCGCGTCGAGCGGCGCGCACAGAGGCGCCGCGGCGCCTCTGCCGCATTGCGGGCCCGTCCGTTCTCACGCCTCGACCGGCACCGGCGGGGCGGGCACGTTTGTGGTCTTCTCCGGCGCCTTGCAGATGTCGGCGATCACGCAGGCGGCGCAATCGGGCTTGCGTGCCTTGCACACATAGCGCCCGTGCAGGATGAGCCAATGATGGGCGTGGCGCAGGAACTGCGGCGGGATGACGGCGAGGAGCGCCTTTTCCACCGCCTCCGGCGTCCTGCCGGGGGCAAGCCCCGTGCGGTTGGCGATGCGGAAGATGTGGGTGTCGACCGCCATGGTGGGCTGTCCGAAGGCCATGTTCAGCACCACATTGGCCGTCTTGCGCCCCACGCCGGGCAGCTTCGTCAGCGCCTCGCGGTCGCCCGGAACCTGGCCGCCATGATCGCGGATGAGCGCCTCGCAAAGGGCGATCACGTTCTTCGCCTTGTTGCGCCACAGCCCGATGGTGCGGATATATTGCCCGAGCTTCTCCTCCCCAAGCGCCAGCATCTTCTGTGGCGTGTCCGCGACCTTGAAGAGCGGGCGCGTGGCCCTGTTCACCCCGGCATCCGTGGCCTGTGCGGACAACACCACCGCGACCAGCAGCGTGAAGGGGTTGACGTGTTCGAGCTCTCCCTTCGGCTGCGGCCGCTGGAGGCGGAAACGGCGAAAGATCTCGCCGATTTCCTCCGGGCTGTAGGCGGTCAGGGGTGCGTCCGCTACGGACTTGCGGGCTGCGGCATTTTCGGTCTTGGGCTTTTGCATGCCTTCTCTATAATTCGGGCGATGCAGGAAAAAAATGCCGCCGACCAGCCTTTCTTCAAGGCGCTCCTCGTTCCCCACCGTTCAATGGGGCAGCGGGGCTTTGCCATCCTCATGGCGGCGCTGCTGCTCGTCTGGCTCACCTTCGGCGCCATGTTCCTCAGCATCGGGGCGTGGCCCGTCTTCGGCTTCTTCGGCCTCGACGTGGTGGCCATCTACATCGCCTTCCGCATCAACTACCGCGCGGCGCGGGCCCGCGAGGAAGTGTCGCTGTCGCGGCTCAGCCTCGACATCCGCAAGGTGCCGCCGTCCGGCCGTGCCGAGGAATACAGCTTCAACCCTTTCTGGACTCGCTTTCGCGTCGACCGGCACACCGAGATCGGCATCACCGGCATGATGGTGGAGATGCGCGAGAGGCGCGTCAGCCTCGGCAGCTTCCTCAGCCCCGAGGAGCGGGAAAGCTTTGCCCGGGCCTTCGGTCAGGCGCTTGCCACGGCCAAGGGACGGTGAACGCAAGAATCGGGTGGAGCGGAAGACGCCTTCGCCGCATACAGGCGTTCAAGGAGACAATGCCATGAACGCAGAACCCGCCATCCTTCAACGTGACATCACACCCACCGGATGCGATTACGACATCGTGCGCCGCGTGATCGAGAAGATCAGCCTCGACTACCGCGAGCAGCCCTCGCTGGAGACGCTGGCGGAGGAGGTGGGCGAAACGCCCACCGGGCTGCAGAAGCTGTTCACCCGGTGGGCCGGGCTGTCGCCCAAGACCTTCCTGCAGGCGGTAACGCTCGACCATGCCCGCAGGCTGCTCGATTCCGGCATGCCGCTTCTCGAAACGGCGCTGGAGCTCGGCATGTCCGGCCCTGGCCGGCTGCACGATCTCTTCGTCACCCACGAGGCGATCTCGCCCGGCGAATACAAGGCGCGCGGCGCGGGGCTGACCATCCGCTACGGCTATCACCTCTCTCCCTTCGGCATTGCGCTGGTCATGGTGACGGAGCGGGGACTGGCGGGCCTGGCCTTTGCAGATCCGGGCGAGGAGCAGGCAGCCTTTGCCGACATGCGCTCGCGCTGGCCGAACGCCCTCTATGTGGAGGATGTCTCCGCCACCCAGCCCTATGCGGCGCGCATCTTCGAGCCGGCGCGCTGGCGCGCCGAGGAGCCGCTGCGCATCGTCCTCATCGGCACCGACTTCCAGGTGCGCGTGTGGGAGGCGCTGCTGAAGATCCCCATGGGGCGGGCGCGCGCCTATTGCGACATCGCCGCAGCGATCGGCCGGCCGGAGGCGGCCCGCGCCGTGGGTGCCGCCATCGGCGCCAACCCGCTTTCCTTCGTGGTGCCCTGCCACCGCGCCCTCGGCAAGTCCGGCGCGCTGACGGGTTATCACTGGGGGCTGACGCGCAAGCGCGCCATTCTCGGCTGGGAGGCAGGCCAGCTTCAGGCCCGCGCCCGAGCGGCGATTGACCTTTGAGCCAAAGCGGGTAGCTTCCAGCGCGCAGTCGCCGGAGGCCAGACCCGCATGATCACCATTCTCGGTTCCATCAATCTCGATCTCATCGCGCGCGTGGAGAGGCTGCCGCAACCGGGCGAGACCGTGCCGGGGGACGCCTTCTCCACGGCGCCGGGCGGCAAGGGAGCCAACCAGGCGCTGGCGGCCGCGCGGGCCGGCGGCTGCGTGCGCATGGTGGGCGCGGTGGGCCGCGACGCCTTCGCGCAAGAGGCGCTCGCGCTGCTGCGCGAAGGCGGGGTGAACCTCTCCGCGGTGAAGACCTGCGACACGGCCACCGGCACGGCGATGATTCTGGTCGATGGCAAGGGCGAGAACGTGATCGCCGTCATCCCCGGCGCCAACGGGCAGGTGACGCCGCAGGACGCCGCGCAGGCCGCCTTCAGGGCCGGCGAGTTCGTTCTTCTGCAGCACGAGGTGCCGCTTGCCGCGGTGAAGACCGCGCTTGAGGCGGCGCGTGCGGCGGGGGCCATCTCGCTGCTCAACACGGCGCCCTTTCACCGCGAGGCAGCGACGTTTCTGTCGCTTGCCGACTATGTGATCGCCAACGAGACGGAGTTCGACCGTTATGCCGAAGCGCTGGCGCTCGGCGGGACCGATCGCGAGGCGCGCATGCGCGCCTTTGCCCAGGCAACGGGCCGCACCATCGTCGTGACGCTGGGCGCACGGGGGGTCGTGGCCGCCACGCAGGAACGCTTTCTGCGTGTGCCCTCGCTGGCCATCACCCCGGTTGACACGGTGGGCGCCGGCGACACGTTCTGCGGCTATCTGGCAGCCGGACTTGCCGAGGGGCGGACCCTCGAAGAGGCTTGCGCCATGGCGGCCGCGGCGGGCGCACTTGCCTGCCTGAAGCCCGGTGCCCAGCCGGCCATCCCCGAGCGCGCCGCGGTGGATGCCGCGCTGGCAAAGGCCGCTCCCTGACACCTGCCCGCCTTTCGGCAGGCAGCCCGGGCTCCCGCCTGCCGCAGGCTCACACCTGCCTTCGAGAACCGACCCGAAGGGGGTGGCGGTGCGGGCGGGGAGGAAGATCCTAGACCGGTTCATCTATTTGTTTTTGCCGCATTTGTGCGACGCCAGATGATTCCATCTGGCAGCAAAATGCGCTATGGGCGCCGAATCTGTCCCCGCGCGGTTCCGCCGGTGTTGCGCCAGCCGCGAGGAAGGCGGGTCAGAGCCGGCCCAGCCGCGCGGTCAGCAATGCAAAGAAGCCGTCATCGTCGATGTCGCGCATGACGAGGGCGTTCTTCGGCCGCTCGGTGACGCCCCACCAGTCGACAACCGTCATGCCCATGGTCAGCTCCGAGGCCGTCTCGACGCTCACATTGCAGCGCCGCCCGCCAAAAAGGCCGGGCTCGATGAGATAGGCGATCACGCACGGGTCGTGCAGGGGGCCGCCGTCGGATCCGTATTTCTGCTCGTCGAAACGCTCGAAGAACTCCAGCATCTGCGCCGTGGCAACGGCCACCGGCGTGCCCAGCTTGCGGATGGCGGCCACGCGGACCGCCGTCGTCAGCGCCTTGTGCGTGACGTCGAGCGGCATCACCACGATGGGAATGCCCGAGCGGAAGACGACATCGGCGGCGTGCGGATCGACATAGATGTTGAACTCGGCGGCGGGCGTGACGTTGCCGCCCTCGAAGAAGCCGCCGCCCATCATGACGATCTCCCTGACGCGCGGCGCAATTTCCGGCTCGCGCAGCAGGGCGAGCGCGATGTTGGTGAGCGGACCCAGCGTACACAGGGTGATTTCGCCCGGGGCATGGGCCATCAGCGTCTCGACCAGGAAATCCACCGCGTGACGCCCGTCCAGAGCCATGCGCGGCTCCGGCAGCTCCGGCCCGTCGAGCCCGGTCTTGCCGTGCACATGCTCGGCGGTGACCAGATCGCGCACCAGCGGCCGCTTCGCGCCGGCAAATACCCGAACATCCGGCCGGCAGGCCAGCTCGCATACCTTGCGCGCATTCTTCTCCGTCAGCGCCAGCGGCACATTGCCGGCCACTGCCGTGATGCCCAGCACCTCAAGCTCCGGGCTTGCCAGCGCCAGAAGAATGGCCACCGCATCGTCCTGGCCGGGATCGGTGTCGATGATGATCTTTCGCGCCTGTGCCACGGAGCCTCCGCTGCTTCTTGATTCTTCCATTACGATCAACCATATCAGGGGCATCGGCAAAAACGCCATTCGGGTTTTTGCTTGTCCACGTCGCTCTTTGAGGACAGGAACAGATGACGCGCATGACGCCCTTTTCGAGCCCGCTTCTCCTGGGGTTCGACAGCATGGAAAAGACGCTCGAGCGGATCGCCAAGTCGAGCGACAGCTATCCACCCTACAACATCGAGCGTATTCGCAATGCTGAGGGGCGCAGCGAGCGTCTGCGCATCACGCTGGCCGTGGCCGGCTTTGCAGAGCAGGACCTCGAAGTGACCACCGAGGAAAACCAGCTCGTGGTGCGCGGCCGCCAGAACGACGAGGCGGAGCGCGAGTATCTGCATCGCGGCATTGCTGCCAGGCAGTTCCAGCGCGTTTTCGTGCTGGCCGACGGCATGCGGGTGCTGGGTGCCGAGCTCAAGAACGGGCTTCTGTCCATCGACCTGGACAGGCCCGAGCCGGAGCGGCTGGTGCAGAAAATCAACATCACGGTGAAGGACTGAGGCCTTGAGGAATGGCCGGCTTTCACCGGAATAAAGGCTCTTGGGCGTGGTCGGCCGCAGGGCGGCCCGCCGGATAGGAGGCTGACATGACTGCAAACGACAACAAGATCACCATTACCCCGCAGCAGCTGGCCCATATCGGACAGGGTGCCGTTGCCTATATGCGCGAGATGGACGCCGCCGAGCTGAAGGCGAAGTTTCCCGGCGTGCCCGAGATGGCGCCTGGCCTGAGGCTTTGGGCGCTGTTTGCCGCCAATGGCCAGCCCATCCTGCTGGCCGAGGGGCGCGACGCGGCGCTGGCCGGGGCCTTCCAGAACGACCTTCAGACGGTCAGCCTGCACTGAAGGCGCAGAGCCGGCAGCGCCCGGCGTTTCCCGGACAGCGGGAGGAACGCCGCATCAGCGCGCCAGGTCGGCCACCAGCGCATCGAGCACCACCATGCCGGCCGGCGTGGCGCGCAGGCGGGTTTCGCCAACCGGGGCGACCAGCCCCTCCTCCCTCAGGATCCGCACCCTTTCGGGCGCCAGCGGGCGCCCGGAAAGGCGCGCATAACGCTCAAGATCGATCCCCTCGACCAGCCGCAGGCCCATGAGCAGAAACTCGTCGGCCTCCTCGGCGCGCGTCAGCGTCTCGCCGCCGACGATGCCACTGCCGCTCTCCTCCACCATCTCCAGCCACCGCTCGGGCAGCCGCTCGGTGAAGGTGACGACGCGCCGGCCATCCTCCACGAAACGGCCATGGGCGCCGGGGCCGACACCGACATATTCGCCGTAGCGCCAGTAGATGAGGTTGTGGCGGCTTTCCGCGCCCGGTACGGCGTGGTTTGAAATCTCGTAGGCCGGCAGGCCGTGCGCCGCCGTCACCTCCTGGGTGGCCTCGTAAAGGTCTGCGGCCTCCTCCGCATCGGGCACGGCGATCTTGCCGGCGCGATGGAGCGCGAAAAAGGGCGTGCCCTCCTCGATGGTGAGCTGATAGAGCGACAGATGATCGGCGGCGTGGGCGATGGCGGCCTCAAGCTCTGCCCGCCAGGCCGCAACCGTTTGCCCCGGGCGGGCATAGATCAGGTCGAAGGAGAGGCGCGGAAAGATCTCGCGCGCCAGGCGGATGGCAGCCAGCGCCTCCTCCACCGTATGCAGCCGGCCGAGAAAGCGCAGGTCCTTCTCATCGAGCGCCTGAACGCCGAGCGAGACACGGTTGACGCCGGCGGCCCGGTAGCCGCGGAAGCGCTCCGCCTCCACCGAGGAGGGGTTGGCCTCCAGCGTGATCTCGACATCGGAGGGGACGGTCCATTCCGCCGCCACCGCCTCCAGCACCGCGCCCACGGTGGCCGGGTCCATCAGCGACGGCGTGCCGCCGCCCAGAAAGATGCTGGAGACGGTGCGCGGGCCGGTGCGCGCGCGCATGGCGGCCATCTCCCGCCGGAAGGCGGCGGCGAAACGCGACTGGTCCACACCGCCATGGCGCACATGGCTGTTGAAGTCGCAATAGGGGCACTTGGCCGCGCAGAAAGGCCAGTGCACATAGACCCCGAAGCCCGGATCGCCGCTCATGCTGCCACCAGGCGCGCCTCTGCGAAGCTCTTGAAGGCGCGCGCCCTGTGGGAGAGCGCATGGGCATCGCCCGGCTTCCAGCCGTGCTTCTGCTGCGCCGTCATCTCGCCGAAGGTCGTCTCGAAACCGTCCGGCTGGAACACCGGGTCATAACCGAAGCCGAGCGTACCGCGTGGTGGCCAGACGAGCTGGCCTTCCACCTCTCCCCGATAGTATTCCGCCGCGCCGTCTGGGAAGCACAGGCACAGCACGGCAACGAAGCGGGCGCGGCGCGCCGACGCGCCGAAGGCACCCTTCTCGCGCAGGAGCCGCTCCACCTTCTCCATGGCGACGCGGAAATCGCGGCGCCCGTCGGGCAGTGTCGCCCAGTCGGCGGTGTAGACGCCGGGGGCGCCGGCAAGCGCATCGGCACACATGCCCGAATCGTCGGCAAGCGCCGGCAGGCCGGTGGCGCACGCCGCCGCATGGGCCTTGATATAGGCGTTCTCCTCGAAGGTGGTGCCGGTTTCTTCCGGCTCGGGCAGGCCAAGCTCGGCGGCCGAGCGCACGCGATAGCCGAACGGCGCCAGAAGATCGGCGAACTCCCTGAGCTTTCCCGCGTTGTGACTGGCAAGGACGAACTGCCTGTTTTCGATCTCTCTCACGAAAACCCCCAGATGCGCGGTTCGGCGAACTCCATCGAGTTGCCGAAGGGATCACGGAAATAGATGGACCGGCCGCCCTGCGGCCACTCGAAGTCCGCCTCGATGGCAACGCCTGCCGCTTCCAGGTGCTGCTTCCAGGCGGCGATCTCATCGGCGCCTGCGGCAAAGCACAAATGGCCGGCGCCGCGCGCCCCGTGCGGGGGAACGGGCAGAGCGGCATCCGGCGGCGGGGGCGCCTGCGTGGCATCGGGATCGAACAAAAGAAGCACCGCGCGCCCGCAGCGGAAGAAGACGTGACGGCCCTCTACCCGGGCGATGCGCTCAAGGCCCAGCACCCCGCCATAGAAACGCTCCGCCTCGGCGAGATCGTCCACATAGAGCGCGGCTTCGAGGATGGCCGCAGGCTGCATGGCCGGCTCCCTCAGGCGACCGCCATCTTCTGCAGCTCGACCAGCCGGGAGATGCCCCGGCGGGCGAGCGCCAGAAGGGCGTTGAACTGTTCCTCGGAGAAGGGCGCGCCCTCCGCCGTTCCCTGGATCTCGACGATGCCGCCGCTGCCCGTCATGACGAAATTGGCATCGGTCTCGGCGGCCGAATCCTCGGCATAGTCGAGATCGAGCACCGGGGTGCCCTCGTAGATGCCGCAGGAGATGGCGGCCACGTGATCCTTCAGCACCCGCTCGATGGCGATCATGTGGCGCGCCTGCATCCAGGCCAGGCAGTCGTGGAGCGCCACGAAGCCGCCGGTAATCGCCGCCGTACGCGTGCCGCCATCGGCCTGCAGAACGTCGCAATCCACGGTGATCTGCACCTCGCCCAGCGCCTTGAGGTCGATCACGGCGCGCAGGCTGCGGCCGATCAGGCGCTGGATCTCCAAGGTGCGTCCGCCCTGCCGGCCGGAAGACGCCTCGCGGCGCATGCGCTCGCCCGTGGCGCGCGGCAGCATGCCATATTCGGCGGTCACCCAGCCCTTGCCGGAATTGCGCAGCCATGTCGGCACCTTTTCCTCCAGGCTGGCCGTGCACAGCACCTGGGTATCGCCGAAGCGCACGAGACAGGAGCCCTCGGCATGTTTCGAGATGCCGCGCTCGAAGCTGACGGCGCGC
The DNA here is from genome assembly GCF_025398255.1 of Chelativorans intermedius. Taxonomy (GTDB): domain Bacteria; phylum Pseudomonadota; class Alphaproteobacteria; order Rhizobiales; family Rhizobiaceae; genus Chelativorans; species Chelativorans intermedius. The sequence continues at coordinate 16,141 of NZ_JAODNW010000015.1, forward strand.
ATTTCGTCCGGTTGCCGTTTCGATGGTCGCATGGGGTTGCTTCTCCGGCTTCTGGCTGCTGCAAATCGTGCGCGCTTGTAGCTTTTGAGACGGCGCGAGGCAAAGGAAAACCGCCATGGCGGCATCCCGAAGGCCGTTGTGTTCCGCCGCCGCACCCTTATATTTCCGGCAGGAGGCACACGACGCATGACCAAGCCTATCGTGGACCAGACATTGCAGGTGCTCGACCAGCGCTCGCGCGACATCTTTCGTCTCATCGTCGAATCCTACCTGCGCGACGGCGAACCGCTCGGCTCGCGCAACCTGTCGCGCCTTCTGCCCACCCAGCTTTCGCCGGCCACGGTGCGCAACGTGATGAGCGACCTGGAGAGCCTCGGCCTCATCTATTCGCCGCATGTCTCCGCCGGCCGGCTGCCCACGCAGCAGGGGCTGCGCTTCTTCGTGGACGCCTTCATGGAGATCGGCGACCTTTCGGAAGATGAGCGCCAGGTGATCGAGGCGCAGGTGAAGGCGGCGGGGCGAAGCCAGTCGCTGGAGCACCTGCTGACCGAGGCGAGCCAGATGCTTTCCGGCCTGTCGCGCGGGGCGGGCCTTGTGGTGGCGGCCAAGACCGAGGCGCCCCTGAAGCACATCGAGTTCATCCAGCTCGAACCGCAGAAGGCGCTTGCCGTGCTCGTCTCGCAGAACGGCGACGTGGAAAACCGCGTCATCGACCTTCCGGCGGGCGTGACCGCCTCGCAGCTCATCGAGGCATCCAACTATCTCAACGCGCATATCCGCGGCCGCACACTGGCCGAGGCGCGCGCCGAGATGGAACGGCTGAAGGAGGAGACGCGCGCCGCGCTCGACACGCTCTCCCAGTCGCTGGTCGAACAGGGGCTGGCCGTCTGGGCCGGGCAGGACAGCGACGTGCCGGCGCGCCTCATCGTGCGTGGGCGCGCCAACCTGCTCGAAAATGTGCGGGCGCAGGCCGACATCGAGATGCTGCGCCACCTGTTCCAGGATCTGGAGACCAAGGAGGCGCTCATCCAGCTTCTGGCGCTGGCCGAGGAAGGGCCGGGCGTGCGTATCTTCATCGGCTCGGAGAACAAGCTGTTCTCGCTGTCCGGCTCCTCGCTGGTGGTGGCGCCCTATCACGACCAGGAGTCGCGCATCATCGGCGCGCTGGGCATCATCGGCCCGACACGGCTCAACTATGCCCGCATCGTGCCGATGGTGGACTATACGGCGCAGCTCATCGGGCGGCTGCTGCGCTGAGGCGCGGGAGAGGCCGACAAGACCGGCCCGCGGCGGGCAAAAGCCGCCCACCCCTTGATTTTGCTCTCTCGAACCTCGATATCCGGCCCGACTTACGAAACCAAGACGGACAGGCAATGAGCACGCAACCCAAGGACGAGAACACACCGGAAAACGTCGAGCCCATGGCGCAGGCAGCGGAGGCCGGGACGGCCGCGCCGGCTGGCGAAAACGGGGAAAACGAAGCCGGCGTGACCGAGGCGGACGTTCTCCAGCGCCTGAACGAGGAGAACGAAATGCTCAAGGAGCGTGCACTCCGGCTCGCCGCCGAGATGGAGAACCTGCGCAAGCGCACCCAGCGCGACGTGGCCGAGGCGCGCAGCTTCGGCATCGCCAACTTCGCCCGCGACATGCTGACCGTGTCCGACAACCTGCAGCGGGCGCTGGAGGCCGTGCCGGCCGAAGCGCGCGAGAAGGCCGAGCCGGGCCTGAAGGCGCTCATCGAGGGCGTGGAGATGACGGAACGCGCCATGCTGTCGGCGCTGGAGCGCCACGGCGTCAAGCGCCTCGACCCCAAGGGCGAGAAGTTCGACCCCCACTACCACCAGGCCATGTTCGAGGTGGAGAATGCCGAGGTGCCGGCCAACACCGTCGTCCAGGTGGTGCAGACGGGCTATGTGATCGGCGAGCGCGTGCTGCGCCCGGCCATGGTGGGTGTGGCCAAGGGCGGATCGAAGGCAGAGGCCGCCCCCTCCAGGGCGCCGGAAGGGGAAAGGACCCCGCAGGAAGACAGCACGGCCGAAGCCGGCCCGCGGGATGCGGCCTCCTGAGCCGGTCGGCGCGCGAAATCAGCCGATGAGCCCGGCCTGACGGGCCTTGTCCTCGAGGCTGGTCTGAAGGCGCGGGCCGATCTGGCGGATCACCTGGGCGGCGGCCAGCGAGCCGAGCCTGGCGCAGTCGCCGAGGCTGCGCCCATGGGTGTAGCCGTAAAGAAAGCCGGCGGCATAGAGATCGCCGGCGCCGGTGGTGTCCACCACCTCGTCAACCGGCTCGGCCGCCACCGCCACCTGCTCCCCGCCGCGCATGGCGATGGAACCGTGCTCGGAGCGCGTGACGACGGCCAGCCGGCAATCGCCGCGGAGCGCGGCGATTGCCGTCTCCAGCGAAGCGGTCTGATAGAGCGACATGGCCTCGTGCTCGTTGGCGAAGACGATGTTGACCGTGCCCGAGCGCATCAGCTCCAGGAACTCGTCGCGATAGCGGTCGACGCAGAAGGGATCGGACAGTGACATGGCCACCTCGCGGCCCGCCGCATGGGCAATCTCCGCCGTCCTGCGGATCGCCTCCTTGGCGCGCGGCGGGTCCCACAGATAGCCCTCGAAGTAGGTGACCTTCGCACCGCGCGCCTTGTCCTCCTCCACATCCTCGGGCCCAAGCTCCAGGCAGGCACCGAGATAGGTGTTCATGGAGCGCTCGCCATCCGGGGTGACGAAGATCATCGATCGGGCAGTGGGCGGATGGCCGGAAAGCGGCCGCGTGTCGAACGCCACGCCCTGGGCGCGGATGTCATGGGTGTAGATCTCGCCGAGCTGGTCGCTCGACACCTTGCCGAAGAAGGCCGCCCGGCCGCCCAGCCCCGCCACGCCAGCCGCCGTGTTGCCGGCGCTGCCGCCCGAGGTCTCGATCGCCGGCCCCATACGCTCATAGAGCAGGGCCGAGCGGTCCACGTCGATCAGGTTCATCGCGCCCTTGATGATGCCATTGTCGACCAGGAAGCGCTCGTCGCACCGGGCAATGATGTCCACGATGGCATTGCCGATGCACAAAACGTCGAATTCGCTCATGAAGATCTCCGAAAGGGCGTGGTCCAGGCGGGTTTACCGCCTCGGGACGGATTTGCAAGACCGCCCGCCCTGCCGCCCGCTTGCGGGAGGGGCCGCGGCTGCCTATCTGGCGGGATGACCCTGACGCAGCGATGAAGGCCGTTTCATGATTCTCGACGCCGCGCGCGCCGCCGCAAGCCAACTCTTCACCCCGCCCTTCCGCCGCGCCTTCTTCAAATCGCTGGGGTTGACGCTTCTCCTGCTCGCCGCCCTCTGGCTGGCGCTGCGGCAGCTGTTCGAGACCTTCGCCATGCCGTGGCTGGATGCGCTGCTGCCGGGCCTTCCCTCCTGGGCGGGGTGGCTGGGCGCGCTGGCGGCGGTGGCGGCCGGCCTCGGCCTGGCGCTGGCGCTGGCGCTTCTGATCGCGCCGATTGCGGCGATCGTCGCCGGCGTCTTCCTCGACGACGTGGCCGAGGCGGTGGAACGGGAGAGCTACCCCGCCGACCCGCCCGGACAGGCGGTGCCGCTGCTGCCGGGAATCTGGCTTTCCCTGAAATTCTTCGGCGTGGTGGTTCTGGCCAATCTGGTGGCGCTGGCGCTGCTTCTGGTGCCGGGGGTGAACCTTGCCATCTTCTTCATCGTCAACGCCTATCTGCTGGGTCGCGAGTTCTTCGAGTTTGCCGCCATGCGCTTTCGCAGCGAGCCAGAGGCCAAGGAGCTTCGCCGGCGCCACGCCGGCACGGTGTTCCTGGCGGGGTTCGTGATCGCCGCCTTCCTGGCGGTGCCGTTGCTCAACCTCCTCACCCCGCTGTTTGCCGCGGCGATGATGGTGCATCTGCACAAGATGATCTCCGCCCGGGAAGAGACCGCGCCGGCGCGCGCTAGCGCGGGCTGAAGACGTTCTCCACATGCACCGGCCAGCGCCGGGGCAGAACGGCGACGAGATCGTAGCGCACGCTGAGACGGGCGTGATCGGGCCGCCGCGCGAGCCACAGGGAGGCGGCTGCGTCGATGCGCCGCTGGGCGTCGTGGCCCACGGCCTCCATCGCCTCGCGCAGCGTGGGGCGCACCTTCACCTCGACAATGGCGACGAGATCGCCGCGCCGCGCGATGAGGTCCACCTCGCCGAGCGGCGTGCGGAAACGGCGTGCCAGAATGCGATAGCCCTTGAGCGTGAGGGCGAGAGCGGCCAGCCACTCGCCGCGATGGCCCCGGCGATAGGCGCGCCGGCGCCCGGCCCGCCCGTCAGCGGCCATCGCCACCCTCCTTGAGGTCGAGAAGCCGGCGGTAGAGATCGGACTTCCTGCCGCCTGTCATGCGGGCGGCCTCGCCGGCGGCTCTGGCGGCAGGCATCTCCGCGGCAAGCGCCAGAAGCAGCCTGTCCACCGCGCCCTCATCCTCGGCGACCGCCGCGCCCGGCGGCGCGACGCAGACCACCACCTCGCCCTTCGGCGCCCCGGCCGCGGCATAGTGGGCGGCGAGCGCGTCGAGGGGGGCGGCGCGCACCTCCTCGAATGCCTTGGTAAGCTCACGGGCGACCACCGCATCGCGCGCGCCCAGCACCTCGGCCATCGCCTGCAGGCTGGCGGCAAGACGGCGCGGCGACTCGAAGAAGACGAGCGTGGCCGGCACGCCGGCCAGCGCCTGAAGCCGGCTGCGGCGCGCGCCCGCCCGGGCCGGCAGGAAGCCGGCGAAAAGGAAGGAGTCCGTGGCAAGCCCGGAGGCCGTCAACGCCGCCAGAACCGCCGACGGGCCGGGCACCGGCACGACGCGCACGCCCGCCTGGCGCGCAGCGCGCACGAGGCGGAAACCCGGATCGGAGACCAGCGGCGTGCCGGCATCGCTTGCCAGCGCCACGCTGTTGCCGGCCTGAAGGGCCGCCACCAGGCGCGGGGCTGCCTCGGTCTCGTTGTGCTCGTGATAGGCCACCATGCGCCGACGGATGCCGTAGCGCTCCAGAAGCACGCGCGTGACGCGGGTGTCCTCGCACGCCAGAACATCGGCGCCAGCCAGCACCTGAAGCGCCCGGATCGTGATGTCGGACAGGTTGCCGATGGGGGTGGCGACGAGATAGAGCGCCGGCTCGAGCCGCGGGGCGGGAACCTGCGCCCCGCCGATGATGAAATGCGCCGCGCCTTCCATGCCCTTCAAAGCATCCCCCGGCCCCTGCGCCCCGCGCCGGCGGCGCGCGGCGTTTTCCTCATCCTGCCCGCAGCGCGCTTTCCGCGGCCTCAGGCCGCGTTCGACGCCGGCGCCTCGGCCAGGAAGGTGTGAATGGCGGCGGCATCCTTGGTGCCGCGGATCTTCGCCGTGGTCTCGGGGTCGCGCAGCACGCGGGCGATGCGCGACAGCGCCTTGAGGTGATCCGCCCCCGCCCCCTCCGGCGCCAGAAGCAGGAACACCAGGTCGACCGGCAAATCGTCCAGCGCGTCGAAATCCACCGGCGTTTCCAGCCGCGCGAAGACGCCCGTGATCTGCTTGATGCCCGGCAGCTTGCCGTGCGGGATGGCAATGCCGTTGCCAACACCCGTCGAGCCCAGCCGCTCGCGCTGCAGGATGGTGTCGAAGATCTCGCGCTCGGCAAGGCCGGTCTTCTTTGCCGCCTTCTCGGCCAGAAGCTGCAAGACCTGCTTCTTTGAGTTCGCCTTCAGGGCGGGTATGACCGCCGAAACCTCGATCAGATCGCTGAGATCCATCTTTCGCTTCCTCTGCTTCGGCCGCGCTGCGGCAGGCAGGCCCGCGCCCGGGACTAGTTGTCCGAGATCGCCGAGGGGTCGATCCAGCCGATATTGCCGTCCGCCCGGCGGTAGACGATGTTGACCTCGTTGCTGCCGGCATTGCGGAAGACGAAGACGGGGCTGTCCTTCATGTCGAGCTCCATGACCGCGGAGGCAACGCTCATGGACCTGAGCGGCAGGCGCGACTCCGCCACCACGGTGGGGGCGTAGTCCTCGGGCACCTCGTCCTCTTCGTCGCCCACCGCCGCCACGATGCGATATGCCATGTCGGCCAGCCCGTTGCCGCTCTGGGCGGTGCTGTGGGACTTGAGCTTGCGCTTGTAGCGGCGCAGCCGCTTCTCGATGCGCTCGGCGGCGGCATCGAAGGCAAGCTGCGGATCCTGCGCCTGGCCCGTGGCCTGCAGCACCGCTCCGGTGTCGAGGTGGATGGTGCAGTCGGCCGAGAAGCGCGAACCCGACTTCTCCATCGTCACGCGGCCGGAGAAGCCGCCATCGAAATATTTGTCGACGGCTTCGCCGATGCGTCCCTCGATGCGGGTGCGGAAAGCGTCGCCGATGTCCATATGTTTGCCGGAAATGCGAAGGCTCATGAGAGAAATGACCTTTCCTGGTCGGGATTCCAACGCTTGAGAGTTTATACCTCTGGCCCGCGCATACAAGGTTTGCGGCCGCAAAGTGAAGCCGGTTCGGGCAGCAATCCCACCATTCTTTCAGCCGCGTGCGGCAGGCGCGAAGAGCCGCCGCCCGCCCCGTCTCATGCCGGCGGGCTTCTAGAGGCTTCCCCGTGGGTTGTCAATCGGCGCCCGGGCCGCCAGGCCATGTCCGCCGCTCAGGCGCCGAGCCCGGCGAGCGCCTTCTTCTCGCGCCGCCGCTGCACGGAGGAAGGGATGTTCATCGCCTCGCGATACTTGGCCACGGTGCGGCGCGCCACCTCGATGCCGTCCTCGCGCAGGGCGGCGACAAGGGCATCGTCCGAGAGCACGTTGCCGGCATCCTCGGCCTCGATCAGCCGGCGGATGCGCTCGCGCACGGCCTCGGCCGAATGGGCCTCTCCGCCGTCGGCGGCAGCAAGGGCGGCGGTGAAGAAATAGCGCAGCTCGAACAGGCCGCGCGGCGTCATCATGTACTTGTTGGCGGCGACGCGGCTTACGGTGGATTCGTGCATGCCGATGGCTTCCGCCACATCGCGCAGCTTGAGCGGGCGCAGATGGCGCACCCCGTGCAGCAGGAAGGCATCCTGCCGGCGCACGATCTCGCCGGCCACCTTGAGGATGGTCCTTGCGCGCTGGTCGAGGCTGCGCACCAGCCAGTTGGCGCTTTGCAGGCACTCGGAGAGGAAAGCCTTCTCCGCCTGATCGGCGCGCGCCGAGACGGTGGCATAGTAGGCCTGGTTGACGAGCACGCGCGGCAGCGCCTCCTGATTGAGCTCGACCACCCAGCCGCCCTCGGCCGCCCGGCGCACGAAGACATCCGGCACCACCGGGTCCGCCGGCGCGCGGGTGAAGGCGGTGCCAGGCTTGGGATCGAGGGCGCGGATCTCGGCCAGCATCTCCACGAGGTCCTCCTCGTCCACCCCGCACAGCCGTTTCAGGCCCGCGAAGTCCCGCCGGGCAAGCAGGTCGAGATGGGAGAGCAACGCCTGCATCGCCGGGTCCAGCCGGTCGCGCGCCTTGAGCTGCAGGGCCAGGCATTCGGCCAGGCTGCGGGCGAAAAGGCCCGGTGGATCGAAGGTCTGGCAGGTGGCGAGCACCCGGTCGAGAAGCGGCCTGTCGGCACCCGTGCGCTCGGCAATCTCCGCCAGGTCCACCGAGAGATAGCCCGCCTCGTCCAGGCCATCGGCCAGCTCCTGCGCCAGAAGCCGCTCCTGCGGCGACTGGAAGGCGAAGGCGATCTGCTCCTGCACATGGGCGCCAAGCGTGATCGGCGCGGCAGCCACCGCCTCCAGATCCCACGCCTCGCCGGTGGCAAGCCCGTTGCCGCCGGCCGAGCGCCACTGGGCCGAAAGGTCGGGGCCGATGGCTTCGCGCCGGCCGGGATCGTCGGGGAACAGGTTTTCGAGCGAGCTGTCGAGCCGCTCGGCCATCGCCTCGGCGCCGCCGCGCGGCGCCGGCTCGCCGGCGGCGGCCGGCTCCTCGCCGCCCGCCTCGTGCTCAAGCAGCGGGTTGCGCTCGATCTCGCCGGCGATGAACTGTTCGAGCTCGCCGCGCGTCAGCTGCAACAGCCTGATCGACTGCAGCAGTTGCGGCGTCATGACCAGAGACTGGCTCTGGCGCAGATGCAGGCTCGGTGAAAGGCCCATCGCGTAACTCTACCCCGCCCCGGCCCGCGGCATTCGCGGGCGGCTTTCGTGCGGGGATAAAACTGGCCCGGGATTTGCTTGTCAAGGACGGAAGGGCGCAGACCTAGAAAGTGAAGCCTTCGCCGAGATAGAGCCGGCGCACGTCGGGATTGCCCACGATGTCCTGCGGGCGGCCATGGGTGAGCACCTGGCCGGCGTGGATGATGTAGGCGCGGTCGATCAGGCCCAGCGTCTCGCGCACGTTGTGATCGGTGATCAGCACGCCGATGCCGCGCCGAGTCAGATGGCGCACCAACTCCTGGATGTCGGTGACGGCAATGGGGTCGATGCCGGCGAAGGGCTCGTCGAGCAGCATGAAGTTGGGCCTGCTGGCGAGGGCGCGGGCGATCTCCAGCCGCCGCCGCTCGCCGCCCGAAAGGGACACGGACGGCGCCTTGCGCAGATGGCCGATGCGGAACTCCTCGAGCAGCGCGTCGAGCGTCTTCTCGCGCTCCTTGCGGCTTTTCTCCACCATCTCGAGGATGGCCAGAATGTTCTTCTCCACCGTCAGCCCGCGGAAGATGGACGCCTCCTGCGGCAGATAGCCGATGCCCAGCCGCGCCCGCCGATACATGGGCATGGAGGTGACGTCGTAGCCGTCGATGTGAATGGTGCCCTGATCGACGGGCACCAGTCCCGTGACCATGTAGAAACAGGTGGTCTTGCCGGCGCCGTTCGGCCCCAGAAGGCCCACCGCCTCGCCGGCGCGCACGCCCAGCGACACGCCGCTGACCACCTGGCGGTTCTTGTAGGACTTGGTAAGCCCGCGGGCAATCAGCGTGCCCTTGAGGCGCTCCTGCCCGCCGTTGCGGGCGTGGCGGGGTGCGGCGGAGGACGAGGCGGCAGTCACGGCATCCCCTATTGCCGGTTCTCGGAGCCGGGGGTGAGCAGCATGCGCACGCGGCCGCCGGAACCCTCCCCCTTGCAGCTCTCCAGCTTTGCCTGGCCGGTTGCCATCTGCACCGTGAGCCGGCAGCCGACCACCACGTTCTCGCCTTCCGTCAGCACCACTTCCTTGCCGGAAAGGGTGAGCACCTCGGTCTGCATGTCGAAGGTGCCGCGCTCGCCGGTGGCCACCTGGCTCTCGGACCTCACATAGACGCCGCCCTCCACCTCAAGGCGCTGGATGGCGGCGCTGCCGGTGGTGGCGGAACCCGCATCGCGGTCGTAATGCACCGTCATGCGGGCGGACTTCAGCAGGGTGGGGCCCTGGACGACGGAGACATTGCCCGTGAAGATGCCGACGCCCCGGGTCTCGTCCACCTCGAAGCGGTCGCTCTCGATCTGGATGGGCTGGTCGCCCGAGAGCTTGAGCCCCGTCAGCCGGCCCTCGCCATCCTGGGCGGCCGCGGCCACAGGGGCAAGTGCCAGGCCGGCGGCCAAGAGCCAGCTTGCAATCCTATCCATCACCGCCGCCTTCCTTCTTCTGTGTGCCGGCCGGGCGCACCTTGCCGGGCTCAAGCTCCACGCGAACACGGTTCTCGAATATCAGGCGCTTGCCGCCTTCGGAAGCCCGCAATGCATCGGCGCTGATGCGCATTCCCTCCATCTCGATCTCCACCGGCTCCTCGGTGACGAGGGCGTTGGAGGAAATGTCGATGCGGGCCGAACGCAGCCGCGCCACCAGACCGGAGGTGGTGCTGAAGGTGATGTCGCTGTCAAGGGTGAGGTGGTTGTTCTCGCGGTCGAAGGTGCCGTTGGCGGCACGCACCGTGGCCCGCTCCTGCTCGTCGATGGGCAGCGTGGCCCGGATTCCCTCCAGCGCGATGGTCTGGTCCTTCGAGCCCATCGCCTGCAGCGCCCGTTCGGCCCTGACCGAATAGGGCAGATCGTCCCTCGTGAACCCGTCGAGTGCCGGATCCTCGATCACCAGATTGCCGTTGCTGATGGAGGCTGCGCCAATGCCGGCGACGCTGCCTCCGAGGGTGGGCAGAAGCGTGTAGCCCAGAAAGACGGCGGAGGCCAGAACGGCCGTGGCGGGCAGCACCACCTTGAGCACCCGCACGCGGCGCGAATGGCGCTGGGCGCGCGCGAAAACCTCCGACCCGCGCTCCGCGCGGCGGATGGCCTGTGCCTGCCTTTCCTCGCCCGCCCCCTTCATGACCGAATCGTCCATCGCGCTCTCCCGCCGCCAAAACGGCGCGTCTGCCGCACCCTGCGCGCCCGCCCTGCCAGCCCTTGCGGCTGTTGCACCGCAATATGGCCATTTTTGGTTGACGCCGGAACATTATGCAACCTTAGGCCGGCGCGGGGGATGCCCTTGGCCGCAGGCGACGAAACAAGGTAGCTCATATGGGTTGCTTCGTCTAAAAGGCAAGCCGGCGTTTCTCTTCAATGCCCTGCGAGGTCACCATGTCCATCAGAACCGACGACCTGATCGACCGCCGCCGCCTGCGGCGCAAACTCACATTCTGGCGGGTGATAGCCTTCCTCATCATCGCGCTGGCGCTGGCGGGCTCCGTGCGCTGGCTGGCCGGCGACCGCCTGGGCGGGCTGCGCCCGCACGTCGCACAGGTGCGCATCGAAGGCACCATCGTCGAGGACGAGGAACTGCTGGAGCGGCTGGAGCGCATCCGCCGCACCGACGCCGTCAAGGGCGTGGTGCTGACCATCGACTCGCCGGGCGGCACGACGGCGGGCGGCGAGGCCATCTTCGAGCAGGTGCGCCGCCTGGCGGAGGAAAAGCCCGTGGTCGCCCAGGTGGGCACGCTGGCCACATCCGCCGGCTACATGATCGCCAGCGCGGCCGACCATATCGTCGCCCGGCAATCCTCGATCGTCGGCTCGATCGGCGTCATCGTGCAGATTCCCAACATCAGCAGACTGATGGAGACCATCGGCGTGAGCGTGGTGGAGGTGAAGTCCTCGCCCCTGAAGGCCGAGCCCTCGCCCTTCACCCCGACGACGGAGGAGGGACGCGCCATGCTGCGCGCCATGGTGCTCGACAGCTACGACTGGTTCATCGGTCTCGTTGCCGAACGCCGTCCGCTGTCGCGCGCGGAGGTCACGACTCTGGCCGACGGCTCGGTCTTCACCGGCCGGCAGGCGCTGGAGCGCAAGCTGGTAGACGCGCTGGGCGGAATGCGCGAGGCGAGGGCGTGGCTCGCCGAAGAAAAGGGCGTGGAGGAGAGCCTGGAGGTCATCGAATGGGAACCGGAAGGGACGGCCAGCGCCTGGCTGCTCCCCGGATCGGCGGCCCGGTGGGCGGCGGCGCTGGTGGGCCTTTCCGAGCGCGCGGGGCTGCTCGGGCGGCTGGGCGGCGAATCCGTCTTCCTTGACGGTCTGCTGTCGGTCTGGCAACCTGAAGCCACCCGGGCGACGGATTGATATTGCAAGAAGAATCGCCTCACTTCCCTGGCAACAACGCGGCGGAACCGAAGCCATGATAAAGTCTGAGCTGGTGCAGACAATCGCCAACCGCAATCCGCATCTCTTTTTGCGCGACGTGGAGAAGATCGTGAACGCGATCTTCGACGAGATCACCGAAGCGCTGGCCGAAGGCAACCGCGTGGAGCTGCGCGGCTTCGGCGCCTTCTCGGTGAAGAACCGCCCGGCGCGCGTGGGCCGCAACCCGCGCACCGGGGAGACGGTCTATGTCGAGGAGAAATGGGTGCCCTTCTTCAAGACCGGCAAGGAACTGCGCGAGCGGCTGAACGCGGAAAACTGACTTTCCGGCACTGCGCATCTCCATGAAAGGACGGAAGGCCGTATGCTCAACCGCATCGTGATCGTGCTTGTCTTCGTGCCGCTGGCCATCGTGCTCATCGCGCTGGCGGTGGCCAATCGCGCCGCGACCCCCTTCACGCTCGACCCCTTTCACCCCGGGAATCCGGGGCTGACGGTGGAGATGCCGCTTTTCGTCTATCTCTTTGCGGCGCTCGTCATTGGCCTGTTCGTGGGCAGTTTCGTCACCTGGTTCCGCCAGAGGCGCTATCGCCGCATCGCCCGCGAGCGCAGCCAGGAGATGGAGCGGCTGCGCGCGGCGGAGCGGCAGAAGGGCTCGGCTTTGGCGCCGACGGACGGATGAGCCGGTCGATGCTGACCATCTCCGCCGAACAGATCGATCACTGTCTGACCCATGAGGGCCTTGTCGAGACCCTTCGGGCGGCCTTCCGCGCCGGGGCCGTGCAGCCCGTGCGCCATCACCACACGATCGAACGGGCGAAGGGCAGCGTCAGCACCCTGCTCCTGATGCCCGCCTGGAGCGACTTCAGCGCCGAGGAGGGCGACGGCCATATCGGCGTGAAGGTCGTGACCGTTTCGCCGGACAACAACGCCATCGGCAAGCCCGCGGTGATGGGGATCTATCTGCTCATGGACGGCAAGACCGGCGAGCCGCAGGCGCTGATCGACGGCCAGCGGCTGACGCTGTGGCGCACGGCCTGCGCCTCGGCCCTTGCCGCCTCCTATCTCGCCCGCGAGGACGCAAGCCGCCTGCTCGTCATCGGCGCGGGGGCGCTGGCGCCGCATCTGGTGCGCGCCCACAGGAGCCAGCGGCCGATCCGCGCGGTCAAGATATGGAACCGCACGCCCGACAATGCCCGCCGGGTGGCCGAGACGCTGCGCGGCGAGGGGCTGGAGGCGGAAGTGACGCAGGATCTCGACGCGGCCGTCTCCTGGGCGCACATCGTCACCAGCGCCACGCTGTCCACCGAGCCGCTGGTGCGCGGGGCCGCGCTTTCGCCGGGCACCCATGTGGACCTGGTGGGTGCCTTCACACCCGATATGCGCGAGAGCGACGACGCGGCGCTTTCGCGCGCCTCCGTCTTCGTCGACACCCTGGCCGGGGCCACAAAGGAGGCCGGCGACATCGTGCAGGGCCTGCGGTCGGGGGCGCTGACGCAGGCCGACATCAAGGCCGACCTCTATGCGCTGACGCGGGGCGAGAAGCCCGGCCGGCAGAGCGGCGAGGAAATCACGCTGTTCAAATCCGTCGGCGCGGCAATCGAAGATCTGGCCGCGGGCATTGCCGTCTACCGGGCGCTGGCGGGGTGAGCGGGCCTTTCCCGCTCACACGTGCTGGCCGCCATTGATGTGGATCTCGGCGCCCGTGACGTAGGACGCGCTCTGCGAGCACAGGAAGAAGATCGTATCGGCCACTTCCGCCGTCTGGCCGAGGCGGCGCAGCGGAATCGATTCCACCAGCTTGTCGGTGCCGGGCGAGAGGATGGATGTCTCGATCTCGCCGGGGGCAATGGCATTGACGCGAATGCCGTAAGGCCCGAAATCCGCCGCCATCTCGCGCGTCAGCGCGGCGAGCGCGGCCTTGGAGGTGGCATAGGCGGTGCCGGCGAAGGGGTGGACGCGGCTGCCGACGATGGAGGTGACGTTGACGATGGAGCCGCGGGCTGTGGAGAGCTCCTTGAACAGCCCGCGCGCCAGCATGATGGGGGCGAAGAAGTTCACCTGAAAGACGTCGCGCCAGACATGCATGGGCGTGTCGATGGAATTCATGCGCCCGCCGCCTTCCATCTTCGGCGAGATGGCGGCGTTGTTGACCAGCGCATCGAGCCGCCCGCCATTGGCCGCCAGCCGGTGGCGGATCTCGCCGATGGCGATGCCCACGCCTTCCTGGTCGGAAAGGTCGAGCTGGATGTGGTCGTCGGGCCCGGCCGGCCAGGGACAATCCTCCGAGAAGGGTTGCCTGGAGCAGGTGATCACGCGCCAGCCCTCGCGCGAGAAACGCTTCACCGTTGCATGGCCGATGCCCCGGCTTGCGCCCGTCAGCACCAGCGTCTTTCTGTCGTCGATGTCGCTCACCGCGGCTCTCCCATGAAGGTGCTGCCTATGTAATGGCAGAACGGGCGGAATGCGAGGGCCCTTGCTCAATTGCCCAGAATGATGTCGACGATGGACAGCGACCGGCGCTCGCGCGCAGCCCCCACCTCGACCGGCGGCACGGGGCGGGCCGCCACGGCCCCCTGCGGCGCCGGCGCACCGGCCGGACGGGGGCTGCCCGGCAGGGCGGCCACCGGCACGCCCTCATGGGCGGCGACCATGAAGGCGCGCCAGGCGAGGGCCGGCAGCGAGCCGCCCGTGGCGTCGGTGGGGCTGGCATCGTCATTGCCGAACCACACCCCGGTGACGAGATCGGCGGTGTAGCCGACGAACCAGGCATCGCGCGAGCCCTGGGTGGTGCCGGTCTTGCCGGCGGCTGGGCGGCCGAAGGCGGCGGCGCGGCCGCTGCCATAGTCGAGGGTGCCGGAGAGCATGGCATTCATCATGCCCACCACCTCCGGGCTTGCCACGCGCGGCGGGGTGGCGGCCTTGTGCTCGTAGAGCAGCCGGCCGGAGGCGGTGGTGATGCGGCGGATGAAATGAACCTCCGGCCGCAGGCCGCCATTGGCGAAGGGCACATAGGCCGCCGTCAGCTCCAGCGGCGTGACTTCCGACGTGCCGAGCGCGATGGAGGCATTGGCCCTGAGGTCCGATTCGATGCCCATGCGGTGGGCGACCTCGACCACCGCCCCGGGCCCCACCTCCTGGACCAGCTGGGCAGCCACGGAGTTGAGCGAGCGGGCCAGCGCCTCGCCAAGCGTGACGCTGCCATGGTATTTTCCCTTGTAGTTTTCCGGTGCCCACTTGCCGATCCTTACCGGCGCGTCGTTGCGCACGCTTTGCGGGGTGCGGCCCTGCTCCAGCGCCGCCATGTAGACAAAGGGCTTGAAGGCCGAGCCGGGCTGGCGGCGCGCCTCGGAGGCCCTGTCGAACTGGCTGTTGGCGTAGTCGTAGCCGCCCACCATGGCGCGCACCGCGCCCGAGGCGTCGATGGAGACGAGCGCGCCCTGGGTGACGTGCAGCGCCCTGCCCTTCTCGTCGATGAGCGATCGGATCGTCTTTTCCGCCACCTTCTGCAGGCGGAGATCCACCGTGGTATGGACGACGATGTCCTCCTCGATGGCGCCGACCAGGGAAGGCAGCTCCTCCATCACGCGGTCGGCCACATAATGCTGCGATCCCGTCCAGTAGGTTGCGGCGCGGGTGGCGGGGGTGCTGAGGGCGGCGGCAAACTGGCTGTCGCCGATCATGCCCTGCTCGCGCATCGCGGCGAGCACGACCTGGGCGCGCTCCTCCGCGGCGCGGGGATCGCGCGCCGGGGAAAGCCGCGACGGCGCCTTGAGAAGCCCGGCCAGGAGGGCCGCCTCGGCGAGCGTCACCTCGTGGGCGGGCTTGTTGAAGTAGCGTCGGGCCGCGGCCTCCACGCCGTAGGCGCCGGAGCCGAAATAGACGCGGTTCAGATACATCTCCAGAATCTGGTTCTTGGAGTATTTCTGCTCCATCCACAGCGCAAGCAGCACCTCCTGCACCTTGCGCTCGATCGTGCGGTCGGGCTCCAGGAACAGGTTCTTGGCCAGCTGCTGGGTGATGGTGGAACCGCCCTGGGCGATGCGGCCCTTCATCAGATTCTCCACCATGGCGCGGGCAAGGCCGATGGGATCCACCCCCCAGTGGGAATAGAAGCGCCGGTCCTCGATGGCGATGACGGCCTGCGGGATGTAGGGCGACATCTCGTGCAGGCCCACGGCCTCGCCGCCGGTCAATCCGCGATTGCCGATGAGCCGCCCCTCGGCGGAGACGATCTTCACGTTGGGCGGCCGGTCGGGGATGGCCCAGGTGGTGGCGCTCGGCATCTGGGCGCCGTAGAAGGCGGCGACGGCGACGCCGGCAATGCCCGCCCACAGGGCCAGGACCAGCGACCAGTAGAGGACGCCGCGCAGAAAGCCGAAAAAGCCGCGCCGCCGGCCACCGCGGCGCGCCCGGGCGCGCCCGGCCGGCCCGGCGCGACGGGGGCGCGCGGACGCGGCGGCCCGCTTCGGCGCCGACGCGCCGAAGGTGGGCTCGACACGGGTCTGACCGCGCCTTGTCTGCCTGCGCCTGGCCATGCGCGCAACCACCTCCGATCCGCCGCCGGCAGGGCGGCCCCCTGTTGCGACGCACGCTAACGGGGGCTGTTTAAGGGGCCGTTAAGCCTCGCCGCACGCCGTGCATGCATCTTAACCGTTGCATGGGACGGCCGCGCTATGCTGCTGCGCGAAACGGCAAGGGGGCAGCCATGCAGGAACCGATGAACGCCACCGCGCAGGCGCGTGTCGACTGGGTCGATGCCGCGAAGGGCCTGTGCATCATCATGGTCGTCATGATGCATTCCACGCTGGGCGTGGAGCTCGCCACCGGGCAGGAGGGCTTCATGCACGCGCTGGTGGCCTTTGCGCGGCCGTTCCGCATGCCGGACTTCTTCCTGATCTCCGGGCTTTTCCTGGGGCTTGTGATCGACAGGCCGTGGCGGCGCTTTCTCGACCGCCGGGTGGTGCATTTCGCCTATTTCTATGTCCTGTGGCTGACCATCCAGTTCGTCTTCAAGGCGCCGGCCATCGCCATGGAAGAGGGCTGGCGCGCCGCACTCCATGCCTATCTCCTCGCCTATGTGGAGCCATTCGGCACACTTTGGTTCATCTATCTGCTGCCGGTGTTCTTCGTCTTCACGCGGCTCATCAGGGGGCTTCCCGTCTGGCTGGTCTTCGCCGGGGCGGCGGTCCTGGAGGCGCTGCCCATCCACACCGGATCGGTGCTCATCGACGAGTTCTGCGCCCGCTACGTCTATCTCTTCGCGGGATATGCCTTCGCGCGCCACGTCTTTGCCTTTGCGGCCTGGGTGCGGTCGCGGCCCGGCGTCTTCGCGGGGCTCGCGCTCGTTTGGGCGCTCGTCCACGGAACGCTGGTCTTCACCCCCGCGCCGGCCGGCCTTGCGGCCTGGCTGCAGCCCGATCCCGGCCATTCCGGCGCCACCGGCGGGCTGTCGGAGCTGCCGCTCGTCTCGCTCCTGCTGGGGCTGGCGGGCGCGGCCTTCATCGTCGGCGCGGCCGCGCTGCTGTCGCTTGCCAGGCCGATGCGCTGGCTCACGTGGCTCGGGGCGCATTCCATCGTCGTCTATCTCGCCTTCTTCCTGCCGATGGCGGCGACGCGCGTGCTTCTTCTGAAGAGCGGGCTCATAGGCGATGTCGGGGCGATGTCGCTCATCGTCACGCTGGCCGGGGTGACGGGGCCCGTCGTGCTCTACGGCCTGGTGCAATGGACGGGCAAGGGCCGCTTCCTGTTCGAGCGGCCGGCATGGGCGCGCATCGAGCGGCCGGCCACCGCACGGCCGGCGGCCGCGGCGGCGCAATAGCCGCGCCCGCCTCAGCTGTGGGCGAAGATGTCCACGTCCTCCCAGCCCATCAGGTCGAGCCTGGCGCGGGTGGGCAGGAAGCGGAAGCACGCCTCCGCCTCGCCGGTGCGCCTTTCCCGCTCAAGGCGCGCTGTCAGCGCATCGCGCAGGCGGTGGAGATGGAGCACGTCGGAGGCGGCGTATTCGAGCTGCTCCTGCGACAGCTCTTCCGCCGCCCAGTCGGAGGATTGCTGCACCTTGGAAAGGCTGACGCCCAGAAGCTCCGCGCAGACGTCCTTCAGCCCGTGGCGGTCCGTATAGGTGCGGGTGAGCCGCGAGGCGATCTTGGTGCAGAAGACGGGCTGCGGCATGACGCCGAAGGCGTGATAGAGAACCGCAAGGTCGAAACGCGCATAGTGGAACAGCTTGGTGATGCGCCGGTTGCGCAGGAGCGCCGCCAGGTTGGGCGCCCGCTTCTGCCCGGCGGCGATCTGCACCACGTCGGCCGTCCCGTCGCCGGGCGACAGCTGCACCACGCAGAGCCGGTCGCGATGCGGCTTGAGCCCCAGGGTCTCCGTGTCGACGGCCACTGCATCGACACCCTCGTAGCGGGCGAGGTCCGGCAGGTCGTGCCGATGGAAGCGGATGGTCATTGCCGCCCTCCCCTTGCCAGCGCGGCAAGAATGCGCGCCCAGGAGCGCTGGCCCTTGTGGAAGGAGGACAGCTCATACTTTTCATTGGGCGAGTGAATGCGGTCGTCGGGCAGGCCGAAGCCAACGAGCAGCGACTCCATGCCGAGAAGGCGCTGGAAATCGCCGACGATGGGAATGGAGCCGCCCATGGCGATGGACACGGCGGGGCGGCCCCACTCCTGCGTCAGCGCCGCCTCGGCCGTCTTGACCATCGGCGAATCGTAGGAAAGCTGGATGGCCGGCGAACCGCCATGGGGCGCAAACGACACCGAGCAGTCGGCGGGGATGCGCGCGCGCACGAAATCGCGGAAGGCGGCGCGGATCTTCTCCGGATCCTGGCGGTGCACCAGGCGGAAGGAGACCTTGGCCGAAGCCTGGGCGGGAATCACGGTCTTGAAGCCCTCGCCCGTGTAGCCGCCGACGATGCCGTTGAACTCGGCCGTCGGGCGCGCCCAGATCAGCTCGAGCGGAGAGCGCCCCGTCTCGCCGGCAGGCACGGACAGGCCGATGGGTCCGAGCAGGCTTTCGGGCGTGCGGCCCAGCGCTTCCCAGCTTTTCAGGATGTCGGGCGGCGTCTCCTCCACCCCGTCATAGAAGCCGGGGATGGTGACACGGCCATTCCCGTCGTGCATGTCGGCGAGCACGCGGGCGAGAATGCGGATGGGGTTGGCCGCAAGACCGCCGAAGAAGCCCGAATGCAGGTCTCGGTCGGCGGCCCTCACCGTCACCTCCTCGCCGACGAGGCCGCGCAGGCCGACGCAGATGGCCGGCGTCTCGCGGTCCCACATGCCGGTGTCGCAGACGAGCGCGAAATCGGCTTTCAGCTCTCCGGCATGTTTCTCGAGGAAGGGGCGGAGGGAGGGCGAGCCCGACTCCTCCTCGCCCTCGAAGAGGATGGAGACGCGGCAGGGAAGCCTGCCATGCACCGCTTTGTAGGCCCGGCATGCCTCCACGAAGGTCATAAGCTGGCCCTTGTCGTCGGAGGCGCCGCGCCCGGTGATGACCTTGCGCCCCGGCTCCACTTCCTTCAGCGCAGGGGCGAAGGGATCGTCCTCCCACAGCTCCAGCGGGTCCACCGGCTGCACGTCGTAATGGCCGTAGAAGAGCACATGCGGCCCCTCGCCCTCATGATGGGCGACCACCATCGGGTGGCCGGCCGTCTCGCGCACATCCGCGGCGAAGCCGATGGAGCGCAGATCCGCCGCCAGCCACTCGGCCGCCCTGCGGCACTCCGGCGCGAAGGCGGGATCGGTGGAGATGGAACGGATGGCCAGGAGGGCGAACAGGCGCTCCAGGCTCTCGTCGAGCGAGGCGTCGAGGCGGTCGAGCACGGGCGCGACATCGGACATGACAGAAGGGCTCCTTGCTTTTTTCCGTCGACGGGCGGGTTTCCGGACCTGCCGCCGACCATCATGCGGGCATGAAAAAGGGCCGCGGACGGCCCTTTCCGGCTATCCTGGCTCTGCCTTACCAGTAGGGGCAGGAATTGTCTTCCAGGTAGTTGTGGACCTCGATCTCGCCGGCGATGATCTTTGCCTTGGCCTCCTCGACGGCGGCCTTCATCTCGTCGGTGATGAGCTCTGCATTGTGTTCGTCGAGGGCATAGCCCACGCCGTTTTCGGCCAGCCCCAGATCCTGGAGGCCATAGGTGAACTCGCCGTTCATGGCGTCCATGAAGGCGTTGTAGACGGCCACGTCGACGCCCTTGACCATGGAGGTGAGCACGTGGCCGGGGTGGAGGTAGTTCTGGTTGGCGTCCACGCCGATGCCCAGCTTGCCGGCATCCGCCGCGGCCTGCAGCACGCCGACGCCCGTGCCGCCGGCGGCATGATAGATCACGTCGGCGCCCTGGTCGATCTGGGTGCGGGCGATCTCGCCGCCCTTGGTCGGGTCGTTCCATGCCGCCGGCGTATCGCCCGTGTAGTTGCGGATGACGCGGGCATCGGGATCGGCCGCCTTCACGCCGCCCACATAGCCGCACTCGAACTTGCCGATGAGCGGCACCTGCATGCCGCCTACGAAGCCGACGGTGCCGGTTTCCGACGCCATGGCCGCCAGCATGCCGACGAGCCAGGAGCCCTCATGCTCCTTGAACGTGACGGAGCGCACATTGGGCTGGTCCACCTTGTCGTCGATGATGGTGAAGTCGACATCGGGATAGTCCGGCGCCACGCGGTTGAGATATTCCACCCAGGTGAAGCCGGCCATGACGATGGGGTTGTGGCCGCGCTCCGCGAAACGGCGCAGCGCCTGCTCGCGCTGGGCGTCGTTGGAGATCTCGAACTCGGCATATTCGATGCCGGTCTCCTCCTTGAAACGCTCCGCGCCCGTATAGGCGAGCTCGTTGAAGGACTTGTCGAACTTGCCGCCCAGATCGTAGAGGACGGCGGGGGAGAAATCCTCCTGAGCCACGGCCGTGGCGGTCATGGCGGTTGCGGCCAGAAGGCCGAGAACGATACGCTTCATGTGATCCACACCCTGTCGGTTTCTCTGACACCGGGCAGCCGCGGCGCGGAGCCGCCGCGCGCCTGCCCGCCCGCAGGATTTGCTCCTGCTCGGACGTAATCTGGCATGGGGCGCGTCAAATTTCACGCGGAAATTTTACCGGGTGGAAAAACCGCCTCACGCCCCCGCGCCATCCCCCGCCGGCGCGGCGGGACAGGCGACGCCCGTACCCTGCAGCCCGCAATAGCCGTCCGGATTCCTGGCCAGATACTGCTGGTGTTCGGCCTCGGCAAAATAGAAGGGCGGAGCTGGCGCGATCTCCGTCGTCACGGGGCCGCGGCCGGCCGCCTGAAGCGCTGCGGCATAGGCCGCGCGCGAGGCGCGCGCCTCGGCAAGCTGGGCATCGGTGGGGGCGTAGATCACCGAGCGGTAGGTGGTGCCGACATCGTTGCCCTGGCGCATGCCCTGGGTGGGGTCGTGGCCCTCCCAGAACAGCTTCAGCAGCCGGGAGAAGGGCACGGCCCGCGGATCGTAGACCACCAGGACCACCTCGGCATGGCCGGTCAGCCCGGTCGTCGTCTCGCGGTAGGTGGGGTTCGGCGTCAGCCCGCCGGCAAAGCCTACGGCCGTCACCCACACGCCCTCAACCGGCCAGAACAGGCGCTCGGCGCCCCAGAAGCAGCCCATGCCGAACAGCACGCTCTGCGTGCTTTCCGGGTAGGGGCCCTTGAGCGGGCGGCCATTGACGAAATGGGTGCGGGCGGTGGCTATCGGCTCGGCCCGGCCGGGCAGCGCCTCCTGCGGCGTCGGCATCCTGAGCTTCGTTTCGGCGATGTGAAAGATCATGGAACCGTCTCCCGGTGCTCACCATCTGGCGGTGGAAAAAGCCTCTGCCCGCTCCCGCCGATGCCCGCCCATATAGAGCAGGAGCGCCAGGAGCGCGAAGACCAGCCATCCCGGCAGGGCGAGAAGGGCGAGCACCACGGGATCCCACACCAGGGGCAGGTGCTGCAGCGCCTCCGCCGCCGCCGCATAGGCGGCGGGCCAGGCGGCGCGCCAGCTGGCGCCGAGCGGCGTGAACGCCCATTCGGCCGCCGCGATGGAGCGCGTGGCATCGACCACCGCCATGACCACGGCCACCGCGAGGGCAAACAGCGAAAGCAGACGAAGCAAGAAGCGCATGGCACCTCCTGTAAATGGCGCTGGCTCACCCTGAGATAGGCACATGGACGGCCCTTGGCAAATGGCAGGACATGGCCCTGCGCCGCAATTCGCTTGGAAATGGCTGTCGGGAGGCTTGGCATTCGCCCACAATTCGACTAGATGAGCCGCGGACATCGACACGATGCCCCAGCGCGGCACCGCCGGATGCGGACGCCGGCGCGCGGAGAGGTGGCCGAGTGGTTGAAGGCGCACGCCTGGAACGCGTGTATACGGGAAACCGTATCGAGGGTTCGAATCCCTCTCTCTCCGCCATGTCCATTTATCCTTCCTTTCGTTTCAATGGCTTAGCTGCCGTTTTGTCTAACCCTTTCTCGCGGTTAGACAGTTTTTGTTCGCGCTCCATTCCGTAGGCGGTCGCCATCGCCTCGGTTGCAAGGCGGCTTTGATCGGCCGCAGCGGTGTAGCGGGAAACCTCTTTGTCGGTCTTGTGACCGGTGATTGCCTTGATCTGTTGATTGGTGCATCCGGCCTCAGCGAGTCGCCTTGCCGCCGCCTTGCGTAGCCCATGGGCCGAGCAATGCGGCAGGCCCGCCTCGTCGCAGCGGTCGCGGAACCAATTGCCGAAGCCGGCAGGGGTGAAGGGCTTGCCGAAAGCCGTGGTCAGGAACGTCATATTCTCAACGGGCGTGGCTTTAATAATCTCGCGCAGTTGAGGGTGCAGCGGAATACGGAGCTTGGCGCGTGTCTTTTGCTGGGAAACTTTGATCGTGTCTCCGTCGAGGTGCTGTCGCCCCATAACAACGACATCGGAGCGGCGCTGTCCGGTATAGAGCATGAGCGCCAAGGCGAGGCGCGGCTTAGTGCCGGGCGGGTGCCGGCGCTCGAATTGCGCGATCTCATCTTCCGTCCAGGTGTGGAAGCCGTCGCCCTTGGTCGAGTAGCCCCGGAGCCGAATGGTCGGATCGTCCTTCCTCATGCCGATGTCGACCGCGAGTGCCATGAGGGCTTTCAGGCGGTCCAGGAGATTGTTGGCCGCTGCTGGCCGGTCGGCCATGGCGCCGATAATCGCCTTGATATGCTTCCGCTCAAGGGCAGCAACGCGCTTATCGCCGTGCTTGGCGCGGAAGCGCTCCAGAATGCCGCGATATGTTGCTTTGGTGCTGTCTGCTAGCCCGTTGAACTCGGGCGAGCCATAATAGGCGACGATCAGCGCGGAGATGGTGCCTGGTCTCGTCCGTGCAGCCCCAGGTGCCACGGCCGGAGCGGCCTTGCCGTCGAGACAGGCCCGGTATTCCTGCATAAACTCGTCAGTCCAGGGCAGCGCCTTGAAGTAGTAATCCGCCTGCCCCTTGCGCCGGAAGCGCACGCGCATCTTGCCGTGTCGGTCGGAAAATTCGGAGACGTATTTGGGCAGGCGGCGGCGGTTCATCATTCTACCTCAAGCACCTCGTCCCACTCGTTAGGGGAATTCTGACCCGTCCTTTCGCCGCCGAAAAGCAGCACCGCGCCTTCGCGAGTCAGCTTCACGCCGGCAATCCGGTTCTCGCGAATACCAGCCGCCAGCGCCGCCTTGATAAGGCGGGTGATATCAGCCTGAGTGCAGGGCGCGGATCGGCGCGGCACGCGTCAAATGTCCTCGCTGAGCGCCTTAACGTTGGCGAGCATCTCGTTGACAATCTCGTCGTGGCCGCTGCGAGCGTATAAACTGCCGGCGAGACGCGTCACCATATAGCCCAGCGGGAGCGTCATCGCGGCGTCGGGCCAGTCGTCTGCCTTTCCATCTTCAAAAAGCATGTGGGTTACCCTGTCATCTACCTCCTTCACGAACCTGACAGTAGACTCGTCGCGGTGTGGCGGGGATAGAATAAAATCATGTGCCCACGTGGCGTAGATGTGGGGCAGACCACCTTCTTCCACGTCGATCTGCTCAGCCCCCAGGCCATAGCGAAACAGGCGATCTGCAATAAGATTGTAGATTAAATGATAGCCGGTGAATGAAAGCGCCGAGCGCACCGGCCCCGCGGGCTCTCTCATAACAAGAGCTTGGCCGCGATTAAGTCGCGTCTTCAATGTATTAGAGTTGATATTCAAGAGGTGACTAGCGTCGGCTGTCCCGGCAATACTTACGTGCCAGTGGCGCTTGAGGTGCGCCAGCGCCTTTGCTCGAAAGTCATTCATGATTGGGACTCCAGTTTCTTTGAAACCAAAGATAGTTTCAACGAATTGTGGAGTCAAGGCCAAATGGGCCGAGAATTTTATCCCCGGCCCATGGGCGCCGCGCGGATCAGGAGGCACCGCCGCGCCCTGTCGGTGTTGTTCGAGGCTGACATTCGGGACACCGCCGACTGGTCCCAGCCGTTCGCGCTCTGCGCAACGCGGGTGGCCAACCCTATCCCCAGTCCACCAGCTTCAGTGCCGCGCCCGGATCGACGCCCGCTTCCTTGGCCTGCGCCAGCGCCTGCACGATTGTCGCCAGCGCCCTTGCCCTGCCGCCGGCGTCGAAGGCTTGCAAGGGTCTCATCGTGTCAATCTCGACGGTTGCGCCCAGCTTTTCGCTGGCTTCCTCGGCCAGAAGCACCGCAATCGGTTGCAGTGTCCACTGGGCGAGGTGGCGCTGGGCTTCCCTCACAAGCGGGCCCTGCGCGTTGCTCGCGAAAAGCGCGGGCAGGACGCCGAACGCCCCGCAGATCGCGTTTCGCGCCGCCTCCAGCGTCTCCCGCGTCATCGCCTTTTCGAGGTCGGGAGAAAGGCTTGAGGGCCGCCAGTCCTGCGCCGGAGCCGGGCCACCGGCTGCCGTGACGTTGACCGATTCGCGAAGCACCACGCGGCCACGCTGCCCCCGGAACGAGCGGGCAATGGTTTCGTTATCCACCTCCGGCTGCTCGGGCATCGGCACCACCTGGGAGCCGAGAGGCGCGTTCTCGAAGACTTCGGCAAGCGCGCTCTCGACGGCATTCAACATGCCCGCCGTGAGCCTTGCCCGCCGCAATGGCGCGGTGCCGGACCACGGCGCAGCCGGATCAGCACCAATACGAAGATGCAGCACCTCGCCGGCAAGCAGCGTCTCGGACGTGCCGCCTCCCGCCTCGGAGATGGACACGCGATAGGCGACGGGCTTCCCGCCCCTCGTGCGCAGATCCCAGTCGGAGCACGGCACAAGCCCGGCATCGGTGATCTTGAACACCGCCTCGCCCCTGAGCGCCACGGCGCGGCCAATGATCGCCAGCGAACGGCGGTCGAGAAGGCTTGTGCCCTCCACGTCCGCCATGGCAAGCCCGTTTTCCCATAGGCTCACGCAGGATTGCGCCGTGGCGGTGAGCTCGGCAATGCCGGTCCTGCCGGCAATATAGGATTCCCGCGCGGCCATCAGCTCGGCGGTGAAGCCCGACATGGCGCTGCGCTTTTCGATCTTGTCGCGTTTGAATAGCCAACCGAGCATCACGCCCTCCGGTAGCTGCGGAGCAGGTCGCCTGCGCCGCTGTTGGACATGGCTTGCGCCGCCGCTGAGGGCGACGAGCGCCGGCTGATGGAGACGGAGCCGGCCCGAACGCTTTCTGACATCACACCGGCCTTTGCGGCGGTGCGCGCGGCCATATATTCAGCCAGGCGCCGGAACGCCTCGTTCACCACCTCGGGGACCGTGCCGCCGCCTACGGTTCCAGTGAAGCGATAGGTGCCGCCCGGCAGGCAATACCCGCCCATAGGCGAGGGCGAGAGCGTCACGGCCTCCCAGGCGTCGGCCTTCCACACTTCCACCGTGGCGATGCTGGCGGGCGTGAGCGGCGGGTGCCATTCGCCGCAGCCCTCGACGATCCATTCGACGCTCCGCTCGGTGAAGCGCCAGGCAATCCAGGCTTCAATGCGCTGCCAGATGGCATCGGCATCAAGCGCCTGGGCGGCTGTCGAGAGGCCGGAAGGCGTGGGAGGATAAGAGGCAGGCGCGCCCTCAACCTGTCTGATGGTGGTTGCGGTCATTACAGCCTCCAGCGCCTGAGAGCCTGCGACTTCGGCACCACCAGCCCGGAGGGCGTGGGCGTCCAGTCGCGGGCCTCGACCTCGGCCTCGGAGTAGGCCGCTGCCGTGACCAGCGAGAGTTCCCAAAGCAGCGCCGCGAGGATCGTGCGGATGATCGCCCCGTGTTGCGGCTGGCCATCTTCATCAGGCGAGCCGTCGTCCGGTTCTTCCGTGATTTCCTCGGCCTTCGGCACGGCCCGCTCGGGCGGGATCGTGAAGCCGGGTGAAAGCCCCACGATCAGGCCGGCGGCGAGGCCGGCGAGGGCATCGCGCGCCCAGGACGTTTCCTGCACTTCGGGCGTGATGATGGCGACGAAGGTCAGCGCCTCGTCACCGTCTTGCAGTTCGAGTGTGCCGGTCTTGCGGCTGGCCAGCGGAGCACCCCAGTTGTGCCCCACCAGCAGCCGGATATCGACCTCCGGCTTCTCGACGTTATAGGCGAAAGCCCGAGGAGCGAATTGCTCCTTCCTCGGGCGGCCACGGCGACCGCCCGAAGAAAGCACGGTTTTCCTGTTGTAGGGAAACCGGCCCCGCAGCCGGCGATTGCCGGAGCGGGCAGCCCGTTCCTCCAGGACAAATTCACCGGGTGCGAAGCCGGTCAGCATTACTGGATTCCCGTCAGAACGCGGAGCTGGGCAGGCCGGGCAACCGTCACGTCCATGGTGGCCAGCGCGGTCAGCGTGAGCGCGCCTGACGCGGCCTTGGAGTAGGGGTCTCGGATCAGATCGACCGCGCCCCACGTGCCCACGAAGATCGGCGCAACGCCGCCCGTGGCGGTGGTCAGAAGCGCCGAGCTCTCCGCCGGAGGACCGCCAGCCGGCGCGTCGAGGGCATTGCTGGACATTGCAACGTTGCCGGCGGGAATGTGCTTCACCAGGCGGTCCCACTCGGTAATGCCGCTGCCGGCGTCGAATACCGTGTCGTCGAGGGCGTCCCAGACCTCCGGGCGGATGAGAAGCCGCACCGCCGAAGGCGAGGAAGCCGCGTTCGCGACCATGAAGGCCGTCACCTCAGCCCGGAAGGCCGCCCAGGACGCCGCCGCGCCCACGGCGGTCGAGGCGATGCCGTAGGTTGCGGCGCCGGCAATGACGCCCAGCGGCTCGCCGGAGGCGCCGGAGCCCAGGAACACCGCCCGGTCCATCGCCGCGCCGATTGCTGCGTTCATGTCGCGGCGCACGGCCTGTTCCAGCGCCGCACCGGACTGTTTCAGCGCCTTCCTGGTGAGCACCATCTGAACGCCCAGGGTATGATCGGGCTTGAGGGGCCGGTCGGCGGTCTGGAACGCCTGCGGCGCCGCAACGTCGCCGGTTTCGGTGGCCTGCCAGCCCACCGTCGCGCCCTGCGTCGTGACGGGCCACTCCACCGAGCCGCTGTCGATGCTCACCATCTGCGCACCCATGCGGCCCGCCACCGATTGCGGGAAAAGCCGGTCGATGATGGGTCGGGTCTGCACCGGGTCCGGCGTGGCCGTGGAGACCGTCTCACCGGCGCGCACCTCAAGGGCCTGCCACGGCACCGGCACGCCGCGATAGCCGCCCTGCGAGCGGAGCTCCTGGACTACTTCCGCAGTCGGGCCGTCGAGCGGGCGGCCTTCATCGAGGGCAAGGGCCACCTGGCGCAGCTCGAAGCGGTCGATCAGCTCGGAGTACTCCCGCTCCGAGCGGGTCTCCAGATCCTCGCCGGCCTCGCGGCGTTCGGCATCCTCGGCGATGAGCGCGGCGCGATAGCGGGTCTCATTCGAGCGATATTCCCGGTCGAGCGTTTCCATCGAACGGGTTTCGTCTTCGGTCAGCTCGGACTTGCCGACCAGTTCGGCCAACGCCTGCCGGATTTCCGACTGCCGGCGCTGAATCTTCACACTTTCAAGCATTTACAGACTTCCTTTCGTCTTGGGAGAGTTCGGCCACCAGGCGCTTCCACGCCCGGCGCGAGGGGGGAACCGGCGTCGTCATGCCGGTTTCGAGCCGCGTCTTGCGGCTGTGACAGGGCACACACAAAGTTTGCAGATTGCCCATTTCGTAGGCGAGTTCGGGAGCCTCGCGGATGGGCTTTTTGTGATCCACCTCCAGCCGCACACCGGACGCGCCGCACGCAACGCATCGCCAGCCGTCGCGCTTCTTCACCAGAAAGCGCACACGCTTCCAGCGCGGCGAGCGGTAGATGGCGGCCCCATGGCGGTCATACTTGGGTCGAGCTATGCCCATATGAGCCTCCCGCCCTTCTTCTCGGGCCGGGCCAGGCGGCGGGCACCTTCCGCGATGGCAAGGACGGCGGCGCAGGCTGCATCAATCCGCCCCAGCGACCGGGCCTTGGCCAGCTTCAGGTTATTGGCGGGGTCGCGCAGGCACACCGTCTCCGCGAAGGCGGAGCGCAGCAGCAGGCTCGGAGAAGCCTTGACGCGCCCGTCATAACAGGCCCGCCGGAAGCGGTCGCAGTCCTCGCCGCCGTCGCGGAAGCCCATGCCGCGCCAGACAAGAGGCGCACGAATGCCTGCCGCGTCGATGGCCTCGCCAAGCTCGGCCTGCTTGAAGCGGTCCATCACCAACGCGGCGACCTGCTCGCCCTCAACATGGCGCATAACCTGGGAAAGCCAGGGCGCAACCGGAACAGTCGCATTGCCGAGCGTCGAAAGCTCGCCGCGCTTGTGCATCTGCACGTAGCGGTCGCCCACGCCGTCGCGCTGCCCGCGTTCGGCAAGGCCGGGCTTTGAGGGGAACCAGCCCAGCGCCTCCAGCCGGCCCGTCTCGGGCCAATAGAAGGCGGCAGCGCTCATCGAGGCGGAGCCGCCAAGGTCGATCCCGACCACCAGCGGCCCCTCGCGCGGCGGCAGCTCGTCCGTCTCGCAGGCCAGCCACTCGTCAACAGTTAGCAAAACGTCGCGGTTTTCGTCGGCAACTCGCTGGTTCAGGTTATAAAGCCGCCACGCGGTGAGCGCGGAACCGCCCCTGTCTATCGCCCTGCGGGCCTGCGCCTGGAGCCATTCGAGACTGGCGCCGACGCCGTACTCGGCGCCGGGATTGGCCTTCCTGATCTGCTCCAGATCATCGGGAGCGCAGCCCTCATCGGCCTTGTGCTCCTGCCGGTAGACGCCCGGCTGATCCTCGTCGAGCCACTTTGAGAACGGATGCGCGTCGTCGGAAGCCGAGGTCGAGATAAGCAGCATCCGGCCATTGCGCTTGCCCAAACCGGACAGCAGCGCCTCCTCCAGCGCATTGCCCTTGTCGAGCGGCCAATGGCCTCTTTCATCGCAGATGACCAGCGTCGGGCTTGTGCCGAGCGTGTTTTTTCCGTCTGCCGCAATCACGCGGATGAGATGCGGTCCGGTCTCGTCCTCGTACTCGATTTCCAGCCGGGGGGCGCGACGGAAGATCAAGCGCTTCTGCATGTCCTCGGGAAGGGACCGGGCAAGGCCGGCCACGTAGTCCCACACGATACGGCCCTGATCCCGCGTCCGAGCGCCAATGAGGCACTCTCTGCGCGGCTGCGGGTCCACCTCCCCGACAAGGTGAGCAAGCGCCACGCCGGCAGTCAGCGCCGACTTGCCGCCGCCACGGGCCACGCTGAGAACGCCAATGGAAATGCCCTTCGCAAGAGCGCCCTTGAGGAATTGCCTCTGATACGGCGCAAGCCTCAACGGTTTGCCCGCCAGCGCGCCGGTCGGAACCTCCAGGCTTTGAATGAAGCGGATCGCCTTCGCAGCCGTCATCTCAGCCCCTCCCGGCCCCGAGAGCGCGAAAGAAGAGGCCCGCTCCGCTCGCACGCGGCCCCTCTCCCAAAGTCGAGCATTGGGACCAGATTATGCCCCCATTCGGCCAGAAACGGCTCAAGGATTGGAAACATCATCGCCTTGCCTGAACCTCCCAAAGCGCCCCAGCGGGGTCTCGCTTCACGCTGACGATTGAGTGGCTCACGCCGGCGAGGCTAATCGTATCGGCGGTGGTCGGCTCGATGGCGAGCGACGAGGCGATGATGAACACGCGCACGTCATCCTGCTGGATGAGCGTCCCGTCGCGCTCGTCCAGGGAGTAGTCGTCGCGCCATCCTCGGCAGTCATACGGAACATCGACAATGATCGGATCCCAGGGGTCGCCGCCCGTCTCCTGCCGAACGAGGGTCAGCGCGTAGGGCACGCGCTCCGCTTCGAGCGCTGCCACGATCTCCGCTGCAATCTCGCCTTGAAGAATCGAGGCCAAGGCGCTTCTCCTAGGATTTGAGTCCTAGGACTATATACTGCGTAACGGTATAACGTTCAAGTGGTGGGGTTGATGTTCACACCGGGCTCCTGATGAAGTCGGGGATGCCATCATCGTCTAGAACATCGCTAACATCGCTAACGTTCTGCGAATTTACTCGCGTTTTCATATGCTTAGGAATGTTAGCGGTTGAGACATGGGCGCTAACATCGCTAACGTTCGCCGGTTTGTTAGCGGTGGCGTTCAAAGCGCTAACATCCGCAACAAATTGATTTTCAACGCTTTTCAGCGCTTTGTTAGCGTTGTTAGCGTTGTTAGCGGTGTTTGTATCATCGCCGCTAACATTAGCCGGGTGGACGTATTTCCCCCGGCCGTGACGCTTCACCTCGTCGGCCTTCACCATCTTGAAAAGCAGGAAGCGAACGCTGCCCGCAGACATGCCTGCTGCGGCTGCAATGTCCGAAGGCGACATTGCCTCGTCGGCCTCGGCGAGCACGTCGAGAATGGCGCGGCGCTCGTCTGTTGTCCGCACCTTGTTGGCATCCCCGAGGATATTCCACAGGCCGTCCGTGAAGCTCAGAGCGGTTTCCTTTTCATCCACGTCACGCCCTCGAACGTAGAGCGTTGTCCCGTTGCCGTCGCGGTCGAGGACGATGGTAGTATCAGCGCACGCGGAAAGGCCGTTGGAGCCGGAGAGCGCTTCCAGCGGATCGTCTGCGCCTCCCTTCTTCGTGTGGTGGAGACCTAAGACGGCTATTCCGTGCTGGGTCGCCCACTTCTGGAGAGGTGCCCAGATTGAATAGTCGTTTTCATACGAATTTCGGCTTGCCTTCCCGGCAGGCTTGATGCGCTGAAGCACGTCGATAACGACAAGTCGGGGATTGGCGACGGATTGCCGCCAGTCCTCCAAGGCCTCGATAAGGCCCCCATCGACCATCGGGGCCTCCGTCGCCCATTCAAGCCGTGAGAGGTCGGGCAGATTTCCGGGGAATAGTGTGGCGATACGCCGCTGGATGCGGCGCTCACCGTTTTCGAGGTCTAGATAGAGAACGTCGCCGGGCTCGACCTCAATACTGCCCATCGCGCAGCCGCCGGTGGCAACGGCCAGTGCCCAGTCGATGGCCAGCCAGGTCTTGCCAAGCTTCTGGCGACCGGCAAGCACGCTGAAACCTTCTGGGAGGTAGCCGGGCACGATCCAGCGTATCGGCTCGAAGTCCTTCTTCATCAGGACGTTGGTGTTGACGCGCCTGAGACGCGGCCTCTTGCCCTGTCGGCGCTCGTATTCTTCAAGGGGGATGATCTCATTCATGCTGCGGCCCTTTCGGGATTCGAGATGACAGCCACCTTCGGCATACGCGGCGGCTTCATGGCTCGTCTGAATTGGAGGAGGATGGATTCGGCGACGGCGAGGCGCGGCGCGTATCGGAGCCGGTCAAAGGCGCGGCTCCAGTCGAGTATCACGCAGCCGTCGCGGCCCGCCCGCAGCCAGTCGAGCGGGTCAGCGTAGATGTTGAGCCAGGCGTCAAAAGCGTACGTGGTCGCGTCGTCTATTGCCGCCTCACCTAGAGCGAAGGAGCGCCCGTTCCAGGTGGAAAGCTCGCCGGTACGCGGCTGCCAAAAGATGATGTCTTCAGGTTCGGGGAATACCAGCCAGGGCAGGCCGGCACCGTCATCCTCGAAGCGGCCATCATCCGCTTTGCGCCCATGGGCAACGAGAATCGCGTCGGGTCGTACCATCGCCTCGATTGTCACGCCCGCCCTTAGAAGCCAGTCGATTTGCGATTGAGACAAGCCGCGATAGGTGGTGAGGTCGGGATAGGGGATCATGGGCGATCCCCCATGGTAAAGCCGGGCAGGCCCATGTCGGTCAGGAGCTGCCGCGCCCGGTTCGCCTCACCCTTACTCTCAAAAAACTCGACGTGTTCATGCCCGCTGCGGCGAACGATCAGCCGCCAGCGATTGCGTGCCGGCTCGATGACATAGTGACTGGTCGCCGCGATCTTCGGATGCAGCCGGGCGATTGCCTTTCGGGTGAGCCCGATGTAAAACCCTTCCCTGAAGACCTTGTCCGGGTTTTCGTGACTGCTTTTGCCGCCGCTTCCTGGGCCAACAGGAGCGGCGGTTTTGCGTTCGGGCGGTGGTTCAACGCGGTTAGACAGTCCGCGAAAAAACCCTTTCGCTTCAACAGTTCGAATAGAGCCGGTTAGACACTGTACATCCTTGAAAGAAGCCGCTTTCCGCAGACCCTCTCTCTCCGCCAGTTCTACTCGGTCCGTACCGGAGACATAGGTAACAGATCGTACCTAAGACACGAGAGCTTCATGCTGGCCTCGATCAGGGATTTCGCGTCATGCATCGGGATGCTCCCTTCTGGGCAAGAGGCGAAGCAACCGGCCGGACGCTCCGCCTGCAATCGCAGGCGGCGAGGCCCTCGCGTTTCAGCGTTTCGAAGACCTTGGGCCGGGCACGGACGCGTTCGATGCAGGCCCGCACATGCGGATGACCCGAGAGATCGAACCCGATCAGACCGGCCCAGGAGGCGACGAGGAAGGTTTAGCTGTCGGCCACGGTGAACCGGTCGCCCATGACATAGGCGCGGCCATCCGAGAGCTTGGCCTCGAACGCGTCGAAGCGTTTGGCAAGCTTGGCCAGAGCCTCTTCCTTCAGCGCGCCCTCGGGTTTGACCGGTGCGAACGCCCCGGCTCAAGCATTTCCGTGCGGCGCGCAGCGCCGAGACCGCGGAGCAGCGGCCTGGCCCGGCGGACGGGACCGCCGGGCCGATGACGTCAGGCCGCGCGGGCCTTGCGGGCGGGGAAGTCGATGTCTGTGGCCGCGACGTGGTTGAGGTAATTGGTGAAGATGTTCGCCACCACCTGCGCCACGGTCTCGACGATGTCGCTCTCGGTCAGCCCGGCGTCGCGGGCCGCGACGAGATCGGCATCGGCCACCATGCCCCGCGCCTGCACGATGGCCGAGGCCAGCTTCAAGATCGCGGCAGTGCGCGGGTCGTCCGACCGGCCGGCGAGATGCGCGTCGATCGTTTCGGGCGCGACCTTCAGACCGGCCGAGATCGCGGCGTGGGCCGAGGCGCAGTAGTCGCAGGCGTTCGCCCCGGCGACGGTCAGCGCGATCGCCTCGCGGGTGCGGGCATCGAAGCCGCCGCCCGCCAGCGTCTCGTTCAGGCCAAGCATGGCGGCCAGGACTTTTGGCTGGTTCGCGGCGACACGGTAGAGGTTCGGCACCATGCCGATCTTGGCCTTGATCGCGGTGAAGAGCGCGGCTGCCTCGGGCGCGGCGGCGGTGTCGGAAACCTGGGTGATGCGTGCCATTGATTTACATCCTTTCGACAGGGTTAGAGCTCAGGCCGAGACCATTTCGGACTCGGGTTTGGAAAGGCCGATGACGGCCATGACCGCAGCGCCGTTCAGCCAGTAGTAGGCGGCATCCAGACCGGAGAACCCGAGCGCGACGGGCAGGATCAGGAACAAGACGCCGACCGCCAGATCGACGGCGAGGTGCAGCTTGTAGGGCAGCACGCGGATCAGCCCGAGGTGGTGATCGGTGAACACGGTGAGCAGGAAGGCCGCCACGCCCACGACCGGCGAGATCGCCAGGGCGAGAGGGTTGGAAGTGCCGAGACCGAGAAGGAACGGCAGGGCGATGAGGGCCAGCGCGACGGGGTAATCGAGCCGGGCATGGATGGTCTTGGTGACAAAGCGCATGCGCAGGGTCCTTTCGGTTGGGGATCGAACGACGGGCTGTGCCGTCGCAATCTCCAACCTAAGGGCATCCATGTGGACGATGAATTTCAGACAGTCCGCATTGTATTGCAGATCGTCCGAGAGTCTGGACGGAGTGCTAGGCCGCCTCGTGGCGCGCCGAACCGGACTGTCGGAAGGCGGCGGGCGACACGCCGATCTCTTTCTTGAAGACCCGGCTGAAGGCGGACTCCGAGGCATAGCCCGAGACTTCGGCCGCCTCGGCGACGGACAGGCCGCGCACCGCCAGCGCCTCACGCGCGATCTGCATCCGCCAGGAGGTGACATAGGCCATCGGCGTGACGCCCATCCGGTCCGAGAACCGCTCGGCAAAGCCCGTCCGCGACAGCCCTGCTTCGCGGGCGAGGCTCGCGACCGTCCAGTCGGCGGTCGGCGCGCGGTGGAAGGCGGTCAGCGCCCGCGCGAGATGGGGATCGGCAAAGCCCGCCACGCCGCAATCGCCGTCGCGGGACTGCTCGATGTAGGCGCGAATCGCCTGGGCGAAGATCGCCTCGGACATCTTCAGGGCGATCAGATCTCCGCCAAGTCGCGCACCACCGGCCTCGGCCCCGACGACCTTGAGCGTGGCTTCTAGCCAGGGGCCGGCCTCCTCGCCATAGCCGCGCAGGTGGATGAACGGAGGCAGGCGGTCGAACAGGAGGTGCCGCGACCCTTCGGCCAGCGCGAAATGCCCACATATAAGCTGTGTATCGCGCGGCCCCTCGTCGCCGCCCCAGACCAGCGTTCCGTGCCCCGGAAACCCGGAGCGCGACAGCACGTCGTCCAGCGGCAAGGCCTCGTCCGGTCCGGTGTGGCGGCAGCTGAGGACATGCGCCGCGCCGTGGGGAATCACGATCAGGTCGCCCTGCGCCAGATGCACGGGGACCGGCACCCCCGCTATACGCACCAATGCCTCGCCGCGATGGGCAAAGTGGAACCGCGCCACGTCGCGGAAGGCGGGCACGCGGACGCCCCAGGGCTCGGTGAAGCTCGTACGGAAATAGAGCGTTCCCTGGAGCGAGAGGCGGGTGAGAATGTCGCTGAGCAGGTCCAACATGACCAGCATCTTGCCCCAGGACTCTGCCGATCGTCCAGTAGTCTGGACGATAGAGCATGAAACGTGAACTTTCCGGCATTAACGGGACGGCGGATTCGGAGTTTCTGGCACGGGCAGTCGAATCTGCGGCGCTGCTGACCCCGGTCCGGGGCCGTGGGCGACGGCACAACCGGCCATGCCGGGCATCCACAACCCTGTCGAAAGGAAACGACCTATGTTCCGCAAGATCACCTTTGCCGCTGCCGCCATGGCGGCGCTTCTGGCCGCCGGCCCTGTGATGGCGGCCGACGAAGTCAACGTCGTCCCCGGCCTCACCGCGGCCGGCGCGCCGCTCGGCCTACACGGCGCCGACCCGGTCGCACTGCTCGATGAAGGCAGGAACGTCGAAGGCGTCGCCACGCAGACCGCTGTCTATGACGGCGTGGCCTACTACTTCGCCTCGGAAGAGAACCGCAAGACCTTCGAGGCGAACCCGGCTCGCTATCAGGTTCAGAACGGCGGCTTCTGCACCTTCGGCGTCTCGGTGAACAAGAAGTTCGACGGCGACCCCAACTTCGCTGCCGTCGTCGACGACAAGCTCTATGTCTTCCTGTCCGAGGAGATCTACCAGGCCTTCCTCAAGGACAAGGCCGGCACCATCGCCAAGGCGGCCGAGAACTGGAAGGTCATCGAGCACACCGCCGCGAAGGATCTCTGACCTTCGGCCAATGGATCCGGCCCGCGCTGCCTTCCGCGGGCCGGTCTCCGCATCTTTCTCGGAAGCTCCCGATGACCCGGCCTTTCACGCCTATCAGCCGTGCCGCTTCCCGGCGATGGAAGCCCAGCTTGGCTCCGGCCCGTGGTTCACCGGGGAAGCTTCAGCCTGGTCGATGCGCTCTTCGCGCCGGTGTTCCGCTACTTCGACACCTTCGACCGGATCGGCGATTTCGACGCCTTCGACGGATTGACCTGGATGCTGGCCTGGCGCCGCGGGCTTACCTACAGGCCGTCGGTGCGGAACGCGGCCGCGCCTGACCATCCCGACAGGCTTGCCGCTCAAAGATCTTGTAGCCGGTCTTGCGCGAGATGCCGAACTCGCGGCACACATCGCCCCTCCCCTCCCCGGCCAAAAGCCGAAAGTGCTGCTCAAGCCGTCAGGGCCCGACGGTGTTCCGGGATTGCGGAAAACTTCATGAACACGCAAGGGACACGCGCGAACGCGGCCGGACCGCACCGACATGGTCAGCCGGGGTCTGTGCCCGGCCTACGAATGGTTTCCTGTCATGTCCGGGGCCTGTCGGTCATCGATCAGTTCGAGCGGCATCAGTCCAAGGTGTTCCTCGACGGCCTGCAGCGCGCGGGGCACGTCGCGTGACAGGACGGCCTCCATGAGCCTTGTGTGCTCGGCAATGTTCATCCGGCGCTCGAGTTCGCGGATCTTGCGTCCGGCCTCTTCGTCGTTGATCTCCTGACTGGCGACGGCCGGTTTCAGCAACAGCGCCATCTGATGCCTGCGGATGTGCTCGAAGGCGCGGCGGTAATCCTCGACCAAACGCTTTGCCCCCGAGCCGGCCACGAGCGACATGTGAAACGCCACGTGACGATCCTGCCATTGGTCGATGCGTGCGTCCAACTGCCTGAGATCGACAGTGGCTTTGGCCAGAAGGTGGTGGGCCGTGATGACTGACGCCTCCCACACATCGTCGCCGCGTTCGATGGCGCGCACGATCAGGGCGCGTTCCAGCGTGATGCGGGTGTAGATCAGATCCTCGAAATCCTCAGCAGAGATGCGGGTTGCGAAGAAACCCCGCTTCGGCTTCTGTTCCACGAGCCCTTCAGGTTCGAGCCGCGCAAGGGCTTCACGGATCGGCGTGGCGCCCAGCCCATAGGCCTTGTCCAGCTGGTCGATCCTGAGCGGCTGCCCCTGCGCGATGCGCCCGGCCAGCAACGAATCCTTGAGAAGGCCATAGGCGATTTCGACCTTTGACAGCGGCTTCGAGGGCATGGACTTGGTCCGGATTGAGTAAAAAACGAAGCACTCTCTACCATATCGCGCCACTCAGACGAAACAACACAAATCAGATCGGATCTTGCTTTTCATATCTTGACGGGCGATTTCCGATGCGACTAGGCTGATTGCACGGACGGCACCGTGTCCGCATGCAATCAACGGGAGGGGTACCGCAATGACGACCAGATATTTCAGGCTTAAAGGAATTTCCGGCGCGGGAATTCCGCGGGTCGCATTGGCGGCCGGATGTCTTTCCGTCGCCCTCGCCGCCCCGGCGATGGCCTTCGACTGCAGCGAGGGTGCGATCCGCATCGGCCTCGCACGGTCAATCACCGGAGGGTTTGCCGCGTTCGATACGCCTGGTGCAAACGGGCTGCAGATTGCGGTGGACGAGATCAACGCGGCCGGCGGTGTCGAGGGGTGCCCGATCGAGCTGATTTCGGGCGATTCCCAGTCGAACCCGGCCTTGGCTGGCCAGGTTGCCGAGGAACTCATCCGACAGGGCGCGCATATCATCGTTCCCGCCTCGGACATGGACATGGGGATGGGTGCGGCCATCGCAGCACAGGCCGCTGGATTGCTCTCCATCTCGCCCGAGTCCGGTTCGCCCGATTGGGTTGCCGCCGTAGGTCCGAACCATTTCATCGGCGGTGTCAGCGCGGCGGATCTGGCACGGTCGATCGCCCGGTTCATCAATGATCAAGGCTGGGAGAACGTCTATGTGGTGACGAACGAATCGTTCAACTGGTTCACGGCCAAGGACCAACCGCTTGCCGAGGCGCTCGATGGCTCGGTTGTCGGCCGCGATGGCACGAACAACGAGATGAGCGACTTCGCCGCCATCGTGTCGCGTATCCGCGACATGCAGGACGAGATCGATGTCATCTTCCTGAACGATTATTTCCCGCGCGTCGGCACATTCATCCGGCAGCTGCGCGCCGCGGGCGTGACAACCCCGATCGTCGGCGAGAGCACCTTCCCTTCGGCCGCTTTGCCCGAGGTGGTGGGCGCAGACGGTCTGCAGGATGTGTATTACGTTACCTCGGCTTTCTTCGAAGGCGCCGAAGGTCGCGATCCGGCATTGGAGCCGATGATCACCCGGTATCAAGAGCAATTCGGTACGTTCCCGGAAAACCTGAACGCCGTGCTTGGCTACCAGATCGGACATATTCTTGGCATGGCGCTGGAGCAGGCGGACAGCACCGATGCGGGCGCGGTCGCGGCGGCCCTGCGCGGCATGAGTAATCTGCGGGTGGCCGGAACCGAATACTATGGGTTTGCCAGCAGCTATCCCGAGAAATCGGCCAGCGTTGGCGGCTTCGATGCCGAGGGGCGTTTCGTTCTGGTTGCAGATATCGATACGCGAGACGCTGAGTGACACAGCCGACGCCTGAAACCAAGGCGGCCGATCCCGCCGGCACCTTGCGTGCCGACGGGATCGTGATGCGGTTTGGCGGCATCAAGGCGCTGGATGGTGCGTCGATCCGCATTCGACCCGGTGATACGATCGGGCTTCTGGGTCCCAACGGGTCGGGCAAGACAACGCTGGTCAACTGCCTGACCGGTATCCTGACGCCCACCGAAGGCCGGATAGTTTTCAACGGTCAGGACATCACCCGCCGGACACCGCGGCAGAGGGCGCATGGCGGTATCGTGCGCAGTTTTCAGAACCTGCGGCTCATGCCCGATCTGA
Organism: Chelativorans intermedius; assembly: GCF_025398255.1. GTDB lineage: Bacteria > Pseudomonadota > Alphaproteobacteria > Rhizobiales > Rhizobiaceae > Chelativorans > Chelativorans intermedius. The sequence goes on from NZ_JAODNW010000015.1 coordinate 54,427, forward strand.
CGGTTGCCGAGAACGTGGCCGTCGGGCTGGCAGGGCTGGCCCAACCGCTTCGCGCGGCCGAATGGCGCGACCGGCTGACCACGGCGCTGGCCGCACAACGTCTGGAACCTTACGCGCACAGCCCGCTTGGACAAATGCCTTACGGCGTCATGAAGCGGGTCGAGGTCGCCCGCGCCCTCGTGTCGCGCCCGCGTATCCTGCTTCTGGACGAACCTGCCGCCGGGCTGGGCGGCGGCGATTGGGAGCCCCTGGCCGAGACCCTGAAAACGGCGCAGGAGCAGATGGGTTTCGGATTGCTACTGATCGATCACAACATCGAATTCGTTCGCGCGCTTGTGAATCGACTGGTCGTTCTGGCGACCGGGCAGGTTCTGGTCGAGGGAAGCCCCGAGACGGTTCTGACCGACCCCGAGGTCGGCCGCGTCTATCTTGGGAGCCTGGCCGATGCTTGAGCTTGATCGCGTCAGTACGGGTTATGGCCGGGTGCGGGCTCTGGACACTGTCAGCCTGACGCTTGGCGCCGGTCATACGCTTGCTGTCCTGGGACCGAACGGCGCAGGAAAATCCACCCTGCTCAAGCTGGTCGCCGGGTTGCAGGCGCCGTGGTCGGGCACCCTGAAACTCGACGGATCGGCAGATCTGAGCCCGCTCGACGTGACCGCGCGTGTGCATCGCGGGATCGTCCTGTGCCCCGAGGGGCGACGGATCTTCACGACGCTCAGCGTCGAGGAAAACCTTTGCATCGGCGGCACGGCGCTGTTGGCACGCCCCGGCGGCGCACAGCGAATGCGCGAAGGCCTCGAACGCGCCTACAGCCTGTTTCCGATCCTGGCCGAGCGCCGCCACGGCCCCGGCAGCGCATTGTCCGGCGGTCAGCAACAGATGCTGGCCATCGCGCGTGCCTTGATGGCCGAACCGCGCCTCCTGCTGCTCGATGAGCCGTCTCTGGGACTGTCGCCCGTGATGGCCGACGAGGTGTACGCAACGCTGGCCGCGTTGAAGGCCGAGGGGATGACACTGATCGTAGTCGAGGAAGCCGCTGGCCGCCCCCTCGGTCTTGCGGATACGGCCATGATCCTGCGCAACGGCCGAACCGTGTGGCGGGGTGCGGCCGCCGCCGCCCGGGATCCCGACCTGTTGCAACGCGCCTATCTTGGAGACCACGCCGCATGAATCTCCTGCAACTCGGTGTCGACGGGCTTGCGACCGGATCGGTCTACATGATGCTGGCCCTTGGCATCAGCCTCGTCTTCAGTGTCATGCGGCTGGTGAATTTCGCCTATGGCATGATCATCGTCTGGTTCGGCTTCATGCTGCATGTGCTCTGGGGGACCGGGCTGCCCTACTGGCTTTGCGTTCTCGGCGCCCTGGCCGGGACGGTGCTGCTGTCGATCGTCCTGGCGCGCGCGATCTTCATGCCTTTTGTCGGCGCACCGCCCGCGACCCTGCTCCTGGCATCCTTCGGTGTTGCGATCGTTCTGCAATCGGTTGCGGTGGTCCTGTTTGGCGAGCCGGCAAGGCCGGTGCAGACACCGCAGATCCTGTTGACATCGATCGATACCGGCTGGTTCCGTATCTCTGTCCTGCAACTGCTGTCGCTGGCGCTTGGGCTGACCATGCTGGTTGGCCTCGAATTTCTGATCGGGCGGACGCGGATCGGAATGGAGATCCGCGCCACGGCCGAAAGCCCCGAGGTGGCGCGCCTGATGGCCGTGCGGTCGGATCGCGTGTTGACCTTCGTCTTCGCGTTGAGTGGCCTGATTGCGGGTCTCGTCGCGCTGGTCTGGTTCGCACAGTCGGGATCGGTCACGGCGCGCGGCGACCTTGCACCGACGCTCAAGGCCTTCGTCGCCGTCGTGATCGGCGGCTTGGGAACCATCCGCGGCGCGGTGTTGGGGGGGCTGGTTCTGGGCTTTCTCGAGACTGCCATGTCAGGTTTGCTGGTCGGGGCGCTCTCCGGTTTTCAGCAAACTTTCGTATTTGCCCTCGTCATCCTGATCCTGCTCCTGCGGCCCGAAGGATTGCTGGGCAAGGCCACCGGAGGCATGCGATGAGACGTCCCTTGCAGCTCCGCAGCGATGCCCCGCTCACACCGGGAGGCTATATGTCCCTCGTCGCATCGGGCATGGGGATTGCCGCCCTGCTTGCTCTGGCGATCCTCGGCCTGAACCTTGCGACCGGGGCCCGGTTCGCCAGTCTGCTGACCAATCTCGGCCTGTGGCTGATCATTGCCGTCGGGTTTCAGGTTTTCGTCGGATCGACCGGCACCATCTCGTTCGGTCACCCCGCCTTCGTCGCGCTCGGCGCCTATACGGGCGGCATCCTGACCCTGCCCCCTGCGATGCAAAGGATCGCGCTGCCCGATCTGCCCGGCTGGCTTGCCGGTCTGGATCCGGGCCTCTGGCCCGCGACGATCGCCGGCGGCGCGGTCGCTGCCCTGCTTGCCCTTCTGATCGGCCCGATCGTCATGCGGTTGACCGGGATCGCGGCCGGCATCATGACCTTCGGCCTGCTGGTGATCGTGAACGAAATGATCCGCGCCGCAACCCCTCTCACGCGTGGCAACGCGACGTTTTACGGGGTGCCCCGGCTGGCCGGCCTCACCGAGGTGCTCGTCGTCGTGGTCCTCGTCGTCGGGATCGCGCTGGCCTACAAGTTCTCGCGTTGGGGATTGCGCGCACGCTCCGTCGCCCAGGATCCTGTCGCGGCCGAAATGAGCGGCATCAGCGTTGTGACTTCGCGGCTCTGGGCCTTTGTCCTGTCAGCCTTCATCTGCGGGATCGGCGGCGCGCTGATGGGCTTTTTCCTGACCGCGTTCAGCGCGCAGTCCTTCTATGTCGGCATGGTGCTGCCGATGATGATCATGGTCCTTCTGGGCGGCATGAACAGCGTGGCTGGCGCCCTGACCGGGGCGGTTCTGCTGACATTCTGGGAATATGTGATGCGGCTGATCGAAACGGGCGGCATGGGCATTTCCCTCCCGCCGGGGCTGTCGCAACTGACGCTGGGCGCCGGGCTGATCGCCATCCTCTTTTTCCGACCCTCGGGGCTATGGGGCAGCCGGGAATTCTTCATCGCGCCCGTGGGGCAAACACGCAAGGGAGACAATCCATGAGTTTCGAACCCTATATCGAGCGCGGCGAAGGCCCTGCCGTGATCTTCAACCACGGGACGCTGATGGACGCGACGATGTTCGAGCCCCAGATGGCGTTCCTTTCGGCCAAGGGCTATCGCGTCATCTCGCAGAACAGCCGCGTTCTGCTGGGCAAGGCGACCCGCCACACGCTCGACGATCTGGCGGCCGACACCGCCGCGTTGGCAGAGCGCCTGGGCCTGACCGAGTATGTGGTGGCCGGCATGTCCACCGGGGCGTTCATGGCCCTCAACTTTGCCCTGAACTATCCCGACCGCGCAGCGGGTTTCATCCTGATCGAGGGTCAGGCCGTCGCCTATCCCCCCGAGGAGCAGGATGCCTTCGAGGCCGAATTCGACAAGTTCGACACCGACGGGATGGTGTCGCGCGAGCGGGCGGAATGGGCGGCGCCCTTCTGCTTTGGCGAGCATACCTATGCCAACAACCCGGGCCTCGTCGAGCATTGGATCAACCGCTGGACGACCGAGATCCCCTCGCGCGCAGTATGGGCGCAGGGAACGTCCTGGGTCCGCAAGCCGGACCTGACCCCGCGCCTGCGCGAGATCGAGAAGCCGGTGCTCATCATCCATGCCGAAGGCGACCTGCCGGTTCCGATTTCGCGCGCCTATTCGATGCTCGAGAACCTGACCGACGCGACGCTGGTCAAGATCCCGCGCTCTGGCCATACCTCGAACCTCGAAAACCCTGACGCCGTGAACCATGCGATCCTCGGCTTCCTAGACCGCATCTACGGGCGGATGGGGTGATCGCGGCCGATCTCTCCTGTGCTCGCGTGCGGCTCTTCCCCATGTCTTCTCCAGCGGCGGCACGATCATCCACATCGCCTCTGCGCTGGCCTTCGTCGGTTTTCGCAACGAATGTGCCCATGGCCCCACGAAGGCTGGAATCGAGCGGTTCACCAAGGGGATGGCTCTGGACGATGCGGGCCTCGTGGCAGGCTGACGGTAAACAAATTTTTTCCTGACCGACAATCGCTGACGCGGGACAGGGTGACCGGGTCCGGGTCGGATACTGCGCGGCCGCGCGGTGAGGTCCGTTCCGGAGACATAGGTAACACTTTTGGCCCGAACGGGTTGAGAAGCGGTCCAGTCTGCATGTCTCATCGTCGAAATAGCCCAGATCGTAGTCCGTGAAGCTGGCCTTCCAGATTCGGCAGGCAACCGCTTTGTCGGCCTATTTGCTCCGGATTGGTGCTGCTGAAGCGCCCGATGGTGCCTATCGAGGAGACTCGAGACGGATCCCGCATTTCTCGCGGCAGGCACCTGGTTGCTCGCACCACACGTGGGGAAGCCGACTTTTTTCCAGCCTCCTGTAACACAACTGCCATCCTGCTGACATTTCAGCTTCACGAGAAGGCGCTACCAACGCTCCCCGACAGGACGGAACGTCCGCAAACGGGGATTGCCATGCTCGAAATCCGCAGCGTGACGCGCCGCTTCGGCGAGACGGTCGCCGTGGACGGCGTCGACATCCAGATTGCCGAGGGAGAGATGGTCGGCGTCATCGGCCGTTCCGGCGCCGGCAAGTCCACGCTCCTGCGCATGATCAACCGTCTCATCGACCCGAGCGAGGGGGCGATCCTGTTCAAGGGGCGGGAGGTTTCCTCGCTGAAGGGCGCCGCGCTGCGCCGCTGGCAGCGCGACTGCGCCATGATCTTCCAGCAGTTCAACCTCGTTCCCCGGCTCGATGTGCTCACCAACGTGCTCCTCGGCCGTCTCAATCATCGCTCCACGGCGCTCAACCTGCTGAACCTCTACAGCCGCGAGGAGCGGATACAGGCCGTCGCCGCGCTGGAGCGGCTCGACATCGCACACACCGCGCTGCAGCAGGCGGGCACGCTGTCCGGCGGCCAGCAGCAGCGTGTGGCGATTGCCCGGGCTCTGATGCAGGAGCCGAAGGTGATCCTGGCCGACGAGCCGATCGCCTCGCTCGATCCGCTCAACGCCAAGGTGGTGATGGATTCGCTTGCCGACATCAATGCCCGCGAGGGCATCACGGTGATCACCAATCTGCACACGCTGGACACCGCCCGGCGCTACTGCACCCGCATCATCGGCATGGCCAGGGGTAAGGTCGTTTTCGACGGGGCTGCGCAGGCGCTGACGGCGGAGGCCGTGCGCCGCATCTACGGCGCCGAGGCCGGGGCGGATGCGGTGCCCGAGGCCATCACCTCCACCAGCATCGAGACGCCCGCAGCCCCGGAGCCTGCCTTCGCCGGCTAGGGCGGCCTCGAACCTTCGCAACAACGCAACCGCCGGGAAACCGGCATCAGACAGGAGAGTGGGAGATGTTGAAGAAGCTTTTGACGAGTGTCGCCGCCATTGTCGCGCTGACGGCGGTCTCGGCCCATGCGGAGGATCTCAAGGAGTTCCGCATCGGCATCCTGGGCGGTGAGAACGAGGCCGACCGCCTGCGCAACTTCCAGTGCATGGTGGACAAGCTGCCGGAAGTGCTGGGCGTCGAGAAGGTCTCGCTCTTCCCGGCGGCGGATTATGATGGCGTCGTGCAGGGCCTGCTGGGCGGCACGCTCGACTATGCCGAGCTCGGCGCCTCCGGCTATGCCAAGGTCTATCTGGAAGACCCGAACGCCGTTGAGCCGATCCTCACCACGGTGCAGACGGACGGCTCCATGGGCTATCACTCCGTGATGGTGGCTCGCAAGGATTCGGGCATCCGCACGCTCAAGGACATGAAGGGCAGGAAGCTCGGCTTTGCCGATCCCGATTCCACCTCCGGCTATCTGGTTCCGGCCGTGACCCTGCCGAAGGCGATCGGCATGTCGATCGAGGAATATTTCTCCGAGACCGGCTTCGGGGGCGGCCACGAAAACCTGGTGCTCGAGGTGCTGAAGGGCACCTTCGACGCCGGCACGACCTGGGCTTCCGGCGTCGGCGACTTCTCGGAAGGCTACACCTCCGGAAACCTGCACAAGATGGTCGAGAAGGGCATTCTCGACATGGACGACCTGGTCGAGGTGTGGAAGTCGCCGCTCATTCCCAATGGTCCGATCGTCGTGCGCAGCTCCATGAACGATGAGATGAAGCAGGCTTTCAAGGCCTTCATGATGGAGCTTCCCGAGAGCGACCCGGACTGCTTCTCCGCCATCCAGGGCGGCGACTTCAAGGGCTTCACGGAGGTCACGCCGGCCTTCTATGAGCCCATCATCGACGCGCGCCGCGCGCTGATCGGGTCCTGATTCCTGAAAGAAACTGGAGGGGAAGCGCCGCCCGCGTGGCGCTTCCCCGCATCCTGGTCCTTCTCCCCATGAGCGCATCCACACACGGCACGGTTCCGTCCCCGGCGGTGCTGTCGGTCGAGCGGCACTGGCAGGCGCTGGTGGCGCGGCGCAGGCTCTACACCGCGGGCGGCCTTCTCCTCCTGCTGCTCGCGCTCGCTGGCTCGCTGTGGTTCGCCAACGCCACCAACGCCGGCAAGTTCTTCGACCGGCTGCCCTATTTCTTCGATTTCATCGGCCAGCTCGTGCCGCGCGACGGCTGGGAGGTGTGGCGGGCGCTCTTCGACCTGCCGTCGCCCCATGACGACGGGAGCCTGAAATACAATTACCCGGAAGGCCGGGTCTATCTCACCGAGACGCTCTATCTGCCGGAATATTTCTACAAGATGCTGGAGACGATCAACATCGCCCTCGTTGCGACGCTGATCGGCTTCGGCATCGGGTTTGTCCTGTCGTTCCTGGCTGCCTCCAACCTCACCACCCGGCGGTGGCTGCGCTTCTTCGCGCGCCGCTTCATGGAGCTGTTGCGGGCCTTTCCCGAGATCGTGATCGCCGGCTTCTTCCTGGCCGTCCTCTCGCTTGGCGCCGTGCCGGCCATCATCGCGGTCGCCATCCACACCATCGGCGCGCTCGGCAAGATGTTCTTCGAGGTGGTGGAAAATGCCGACATGCGCCCGGAGGAGGGGTTGCGCGCCGCCGGCGCCAACTGGGTGGAGCGCGTGTGGTTCGCCATCGTGCCGCAGGTGCTGCCCAACTTTCTGAGCTACGGGCTGCTGCGTCTGGAGATCAACGTGCGTGCCTCCACCATCATCGGCGCTGTGGGCGGCGGCGGCATCGGCGAGGCGTTGCGCCTGTCCATCAGCCGCGGCCACGAGGCCAAGACGCTGGCCATCATTCTTCTGCTGTTCACCACCATCGTTGCGGTCGATCAGTTCTCCGCCTGGCTGCGGCGGCGTCTTGTCGGTCGCCAGGCTTTCGAGTTCGCACGCGGAGGCTGAGATGACGCGTCTTTCCGCCGCCGAGGAAGAGGCGCTCGTCGCGCGCCACCCCGGTGTCTTCGCAGGCTCCCTGCGCAGCCGCCTGACCGGCTGGCTGGTGGCCGCCGGCATTGCCCTTTACCTCGCCTTTGCCTGGTGGTTCTTCTCGGTCGGCCAGGTCTTCTCCAACGGCAACTGGGACATCGCCGGCAGCTATCTGGCCGACTGGGTGTCCTACGAGGTGCGCCCGGACATCGCCTATCGCGACAATCACCTGGACATCTCCTACCCGCGCTTTTCGCCCCTTGGAGAAAACCCCGCGCCCGAATGGCTGGAGACCAGGCGCGCGGTGGTCGAGATCCGTGCCGAGGAGCCCGCCTCCGCCGCCACCGGCGGCGCCACAACGGGCACCGGCTTTCTGGGAAGCGTCGAGGGCGGCGCGGAAAGCTTTCTGGGGCGCACGGAAAGCCCGGCGGGCGGCGGGGCGTCCGCCGCCGAGCCGCAGGCCGGCGCCCCGCCACAGCCGGCGCGGCGGCAGGAAGCGGTTGTGGAAGCAACGGTGCACTTTTCCTCAAGCGCCCGTCTCGACATTGCCGTGGGCCTCGTGACCGTCACCCGTGGCGGCGAGACGCTCATCCTCGACATCACGCCCGACGGGCGCGTGGAGCCGCGTGGCACCCTGCCGGCCTGGGCCTCGCAGCGTGCGCCGGGAGCCAAGGTGATCGCCCGTTTCGGCTTCTCCGGGCGCGCCGAGATCGAGGGTGACGAGGTCAAGGTGCGCCGACGCTTTCTCGGTTGGGAGAACTTTTTCTTCGATGCGCGTTCGCCCTTCTGGGGCCTGTCGGCGGGGGAGGTGGCGCGCGTCGTGCTCTTCGGCGAGCGGCTGGAGCCTGAAAGGTCCAATGCGGCGCTGGCCTGGGACAATTTCCTCAACAATGCCGAGTGGCAGCATGGCGATGTGTGGTTGAAGCTTCTGCAGACCATCGCCATGGCCTTCGCCGGCACGGTCCTGGCCACGCTTCTCGCCTTTCCGCTCGCCTTTGCCGCCGCGCGCAACATCTATCCCAACCGCATCGCCAACTTCCTCTTCAAGCGGGTGTTCGATTTCCTGCGCTCGGTCGACATGCTGATCTGGGCGCTGTTCTTCACCCGTGCCTTCGGGCCGGGGCCACTGGCCGGGATTGCGGCCATCTTCTTCACCGACACCGGCACCTTCGGGAAGCTCTACTCGGAAGCGCTTGAAAACATAGACGACAAGCAGCGCGAGGGCGTGCGCTCGGTGGGCGCTTCGCCGGCGGCGGTGCAGCGCTACGGCGTCCTGCCGCAGGTGTTGCCGATCTTCCTCAGCCAGTCGCTCTATTTCTGGGAATCCAACACGCGTTCGGCCACCATCATCGGCGCCGTGGGCGCCGGTGGCATCGGGCTCAAGCTGTGGGAGGCGATGCGCACCAACTCCGACTGGGAAAACGTCGCCTATATGGTGCTTTTGATCCTGCTCGTGGTTTTCGTGTTCGACAATGTCTCGAGCGCCCTGCGCCACCGGCTGATGGGGACGGCGCGCCGCTGAGAAGCCCTGCCTTGCCAGCCACCTGCCTTTGAAGCGATGATGCGGCCTTGGCAGGGACAATGGAAAGAAGCGACGCGCAGACAGGCACGACCGGCACCCGGCGCACGGGGCATGCGGGGGCGCGGCTGCGCGTCTGGCTGACGAAGCCCCGGCCCATCGGCTTCTTCCTGTTCCTGGTGATCGTCGTCACCATCGCCCCGGCGCTCGCCGTCTCCACGGTGCTTCTGCAGCGCAACGATGCCGCGCAGCGCGAGGTGGTGAACACTCTGGCAGAGGCCATGGCCGATTCCATCGCCGAGGCGGTGGACCGCGAGCTCAGCGCCATGGTCACCACGCTGCGGGTGCTGTCCACCACCCCGTCGCTCGCCGCCGGCAACATCGAGGATTTCTACAACCGGGCAAGGCTGGCCCTCATCGGCTCGGAATCGCATCTGATCCTGCTCGATTCCGGTCTGCGGCAACTGGTGAACACACGCCGGCCCTTCGGTGCGCCGCTTGGCCCCCCGGCCGATCCGGCGACGCTCGAACAGGCGCTCGAAACACGCATGCCGGTCATTTCCGGCGTGTTCCACGACGGCGAGACGGGGCGGTGGATGTTCAACGTCATCCTGCCGATGGTGCGGGAAAACCGGCCGGCGCGCCTTCTGGTGATGGCGCGCGCCGCCGAGACCATCGCCGAAACGCTGTCGCAGCAGATGCTGCGTGGCGGCTGGAACGCCGCCCTGCTCGACCGCTACGGCCATGTGGTCGCCGCGTCGTCGCTGTCGTCGGCGGTGGGCAAGCCGTTCTTTCTCGACGTGCAGGCGCAGCCCACGCCGCAGACGGTGATCGGCAGGATGGAGGACAGGTCCGCCTCCTACATCGCCATTGTCGAGCAGACGACCTTCAGCGGCTGGCAGGTGGTTGCCTGGGCGCCCACTGCCGCCGTGGAGCAGCCCATGCGGCGCACGCTGCGCCAGCTCTTCGGCGGCACCCTCATCATCATCGCCATCGCCACGGGCGCGGCCTGGCTGCTCGGCCGGCAGATCGCGCGGCCCGTGCGGCGTCTGGCGCGCGACGCGCACCGGCTGGGGGCGGGCGAGACGGTGGAGGCTGCCGTCTACCCGATCGCCGAGTTGACCACGGTCTCGGCCGCACTCGCCGAGGCCGCGAGGGACCGCGAGCAGGCGGAGAACGACATCCGCCTGCTCATGCGCGAGGTCGCGCACCGGGCCAAGAACCAGCTCACCGTCGTCTCTTCCATGGCCAAGCAGACCGCGCGCAGCGCGCGGTCGCTTCCCGCCTTCCTCGACTCTTTCCAGAAGCGGCTCTACGGGCTGGCACGCTCGACGGACCTGCTGATCGCCGGCGGCGCCTCGGGGGTGGATCTCAAGGCGCTGGTCCTGGCGCAGATCGAGCCCTTCAGGCCCGAGGATGCGAGGCGGCTGGAGCTTTCCGGTCCGCCCTTCCGCCTCGGCAACCAGGCGGCGCAGACCCTCGGCGTGGCGGTGCACGAGCTGGCCACCAACGCCGCCAAATATGGCGCATTCTCCACCCGCACGGGCCGGCTTGCGGTCTCCTGGCGGGTGGAGGAGGACAGGCTTATCATCGTCTGGCGCGAGCATGTCGAGCGTGCCGGCCGCCGCCGCCCGGCAAAACGCGGCTTCGGCACCGAGATCATGGAGCGCATGTTGGGCGGCACGCTGAACGCCAGCATCTCCCGCAGCTTTCACCGCGACGGGCTGGAATGCGTCTTCATCATTCCGGTCGAGCGCCTCCTGCCCGACGGCACCCGCCAGGGGGAGGGATAGGTGCCGGCGCGGTTTTCTCTGGCAATCCGGGTCATTTTGCCCTATATGCGCCGCGATACCGCGCGATTGCGCTGTCTCGAACGCATGGCCCTGGCTGGACGACATCCCGGCTATGGGCGTCGAACTCCTCGAACACAGGAAAGGACGAACGATGTCGATCACTGCCGAGCGCAAGCAGGAACTCCTCAAGGAATTTGCGACCGCCAAGGGCGACACGGGTTCGCCGGAGGTGCAGGTCGCGATCCTGACCGAGCGCATCAAGAACCTGACCGAGCACTTCAAGGATCACAAGAAGGACAACCACTCCCGCCGTGGTCTTTTGAAGCTCGTCTCGCAGCGCCGCCGCCTCCTCGACTACGTGAAGAGGAAGGACGAGGCCCGCTACCGGGCCTTGATCGAGCGGCTGGGGCTGCGCCGCTAGAATCGGCTGGCGGGCCCGCCGCGCGCGGGCCCGTCGCCGTTCATGCCGGTGCTGGCGCACCGGCGCCGGCCCTTCGCCAAAGCAAGCGGAAGGCCGCCGAAGGACAGGTCATGGGGCAGGATTGCAGGATGCTTGAGCGGCCGGAGGGCCGAAACGCCAAGCCTCCCGTTGTCTTGCCCATGGCTCGTCCCGACAACCAGGACGTGAAGGAGACCGCCCAGGCCCCGGCCTTGGCGGCTCCTTCGGCAAAACCAAGGACAAGACATGTTCAATCAACACAAAGTGGAAATCGAATGGGGTGGGCGTCCGCTCATCCTGGAAACGGGCCGGATTGCCCGCCAGGCCGATGGTGCGGTGCTGGCCACCTATGGGGAGACCGTGGTGCTGGCCACCGTCGTTTCCGCCAGGGAGCCCAAGCCCGGCATCGACTTTTTCCCGCTCACCGTCAACTACCAGGAAAAGACCTTCGCCGCGGGCAAGATTCCCGGCGGCTACTTCAAGCGTGAAGGCCGCCCCACCGAGAAGGAGACGCTCACCTCGCGCCTCATCGACCGGCCCATCCGCCCGCTCTTCGTCGAGGGCTACAAGAACGACACGCAGGTCATCGCCACCGTTCTCCAGCACGATCTCGAGAACGACCCCGACATCGTGGCCATGATCGCCTCCTCCGCCGCGCTCACGCTTTCGGGCGTGCCCTTCATGGGGCCGGTGGGTGCGGCGCGCGTCGGCTATATCGGCGGCGAGTACGTGCTCAACCCGCATCTCGACGAGATGGACGAGACAAAGCTCGACCTCGTCGTTGCCGGCACCAGCGATGCCGTGCTGATGGTGGAATCGGAGGCCCAGCAGCTGCCCGAGGACGTGATGCTGGGTGCCGTCATGTTCGGCCACAAGAGCTTCCAGCCGGTCATCAATGCCATCATCAAGCTGGCCGAGGTTGCCGCAAAGGAGCCGCGCGAATTCCTGCCGGAGGACCTTTCCGCGCTTGAGGGCGAGATGCTGAAGCTGATCGAGGACGACCTCAGGGCGGCCTACAAGATCACCGACAAGCAGGAGCGCTATGCCGCCGTGGACGCGGTAAAGGCCAGGGTGAAGGAGACCTTCCTGCCGGAGGGCGAGGAAGCGCCGCAGTGGACGCCCGATCAGGTGGCCGCCGTCTTCAAGGCGCTGCAGGCCAAGATCGTGCGCTGGAACATCCTCGACACCGGCACCCGCATCGACGGGCGCGACCTGAAGAGCGTGCGGCCCATCGTCGCCGAGGTCGGCACCCTGCCGCGCACCCATGGCTCGGCCATCTTCACGCGTGGCGAAACCCAGGCCATCGTGGTGGCGACGCTCGGCACCGGCGAGGACGAGCAGTATGTGGACGCGCTGACCGGCACCTACAAGGAAACCTTCCTCCTTCACTACAACTTCCCGCCCTATTCGGTGGGCGAGACGGGACGCGTGGGCGCGCCCGGGCGGCGCGAGATCGGCCATGGCAAGCTCGCCTGGCGGGCCATCCACCCGCTTCTGCCCGCGCAGGATCAGTTCCCCTACACCATCCGCGTGGTCTCGGAGATCACCGAGTCCAACGGCTCCTCCTCCATGGCCACCGTCTGCGGCACCTCGCTGGCGCTGATGGATGCCGGCGTGCCGCTGGCAAAGCCCGTCGCCGGCATCGCCATGGGCCTCATCAAGGAGGGCGACCGCTTCGCCGTGCTCTCCGACATTCTGGGTGACGAGGACCACCTGGGTGACATGGACTTCAAGGTGGCCGGCACCGCCGACGGCGTTACCTCGCTGCAGATGGACATCAAGATCACCGGCATCACCGAGGAGATCATGAAGGTCGCCCTCGACCAGGCGCGGGACGGGCGCCTGCACATTCTTGGCGAGATGGCCAAGGCGCTTTCGGAAAGCCGCAGCGAGCTGGGCGAGTTTGCCCCGCGCATCGAGGTGATGACGATCCCGACCGACAAGATCCGCGACGTCATCGGAACGGGCGGCAAGGTGATCCGCGAGATCGTCGAGAAGACCGGCGCCAAGATTAACATCGAGGACGACGGAACGGTGAAGATCGCCTCTTCCAATCCCAAGGAGATCGAGGCGGCGAAGAAGTGGATCCACTCCATCACCGCCGAGCCCGAGGTGGGCCAGATTTACGAGGGCACGGTCGTCAAGACCGCCGATTTCGGCGCCTTCGTCAACTTCTTCGGCCCGCGCGACGGCCTGGTGCACATCTCGCAGCTCTCCGAGGGTCGTGTGCAGAAGACCACGGATGTCGTCAAGGAAGGCGACAAGGTCTTCGTCAAGCTCATGGGCTTCGACGAGCGCGGCAAGGTGCGCCTGTCCATGAAGGTGGTCGACCAGAAGACCGGCAAGGAGATCGTGCCGGAGAAGAAGCAGCACAAGGAAGAAGCCGAGGGCTGATTTCCCCGGCTTCCGGCTGTAGAACGGGCGCGGCCTCGGCCAGCGCCCGTTTTCGTGTCACGCCATGAACGACGCCCTTCGCACGCTTCTCTTCCCCTTCGAGCGCGGCCTCGTGGAGCCGCCGCGGGACGGCGCGCGCGTGCTCCTCTTCGGTGCCGGGGCGGGGCTGAGCCTGCCGGCCGACCTTGCCGCCGGCCTTGAGGTGGTGCAGGGCTTTCGCTCCGATTTCCTGGCGCTGCGGCGCGCCGGCTTTTCCGTCTCGCCGCGGCTGGAGGAGGGCGGCGCGGCCTGCGGTGCGGCCCTGCTTCTGCTTGGCCGCCACCGGCGAGAGAACGAGCAGCGGCTGGCGGCTGCTCTTGCCTGCCTGCGTCCCGGCGGGCTTCTGCTTGCCGCCGGCACGAAGCGGGACGGCGCGCCGGCCGTCGCCCGGCGCCTGTCCTCCCTGCTGCCGCTCGAAGGGCGGCTGGCCAAGCATCATGGCATCGTCTTCTGGCTGCGCCGTCCGCACATGCTCGACACGGCGGCGCTTGCAGCTCTGGCCGGCACGCCCGCGCGAACGCCGGAGGGATACGAGACCGCCGCCGGCGGCTTCTCCGAGGGCAGTGTGGATCCGGGCTCCAGATTCCTGGCCGACAATCTGCCGGCCGGCATTTCCGGTCAGGTGGCGGATTTCGCCGCCGGCTGGGGCTATCTCTCGCTGCGCCTGGCGCGGGATGCCGCCCTGGCGGCGCTCGATATCTACGAGGCGCATCACGCGTCGCTGGAGGCGGCGCGGCGCAACATGACCGCCCATGCGCCAGGGCTCCGCTGCCGTTTCTTCTGGCACGATCTCCTGAGCGAGCCGGTGGAAAACCGCTATGACGTGATCGTCATGAACCCGCCCTTCCACCGCAGCCGCGCCGCCGAACCGGATATGGGCCGCGCCATGATCGCCGTGGCGGCACGGGCGCTGAGGGCGGGCGGCCGGCTCTATCTGGTCGCCAACCGCGCGCTGCCCTATGAGCAGGCAATACAGGCCGCCTTCCCCCGTCACGGCGAGCTGTGCCGCGATGCCGCCTACAAGGTGCTGTGGGGCGCCCGTTAGACCGGTTCATCGTTTCAATGAAACGCTGATCCGATCCATCTCTTTGTTTTTGCCGCATTTGTGCGACGCCAGATGATTCCATCTGGCTGCAAAATGCTGTAGGCCGATCTACTTGCCCGCCTCGGCCTTCTCCGCCGCCTCGCCGGACTGCTTGAGTTCCTCGAGCGTCGGCATGGAGACGATGTGATAGCCCGAATCCACATAGTGGATTTCGCCGGTCACGCCCGAGGAAAGCTCGGACAGCAGATAGAGTGCCGAGCCGCCGATTTCGTCGATCGTGACGGTGCGGCGCAGCGGCGAGTTGCGGCGCTGATAGGTGAACATGTGCCGCGCATCGGCGATGCCCGCGCCTGCCAGCGTGCGCACGGGGCCGGCGGAGATGGCGTTGACGCGGATGTTGCGCGGTCCGTAATCGTTGGCGAGATAGCGCACGCTCGCCTCCAGCGCCGCCTTTGCGACGCCCATCACGTTGTAGTTGGGCATCACGCGCACCGAGCCGGCATAGGTGAGTGTGAGCGCACTGCCGCCATTCTCCATCATCGCCGCCGCCCTGCGTGTCACCTCCGTGAAGGAATAGCAGGAGATGACCATGGTGCGGATGAAGTTCTCGCGCGTCGTGTTGGCGTAGAGGCCCTTCAGCTCGTTGCGGTCGGAAAAGCCGATGGCGTGCACGATGAAGTCGAGCGTGCCCCAGCTTCTCTGCAGCGTGTCGAACACGCTGTCGATGGTGGCGCTGTCTTCCACGTCGCAGGGCAGAAGCAGCTTCGAGCCCACCTGCTCGGCCAGCGGCTTGACGCGCCGCCCGAAGGCTTCTCCCTGATAGGTGAAGGCAAGCTCGGCGCCCGCCCCCGCAAGCCGCTTGGCGATCCCCCAGGCGATCGAGTGATCGTTGGCGACCCCCATGATCAGGCCGCGCTTGCCCTTCATCAAACCATCCATCGCCGGTCCTCAGCTCTCATATCGCTGGAAGACCAGCGTGGCGTTGGTGCCGCCGAACCCGAAGGAGTTGGACAGCACCCTGTCGATCTTGGCGTTGTCGATGCGCTTGCGCACGATGGGCACGCCCTCGAACTCGGGATCGAGCTCCTCGATATGCGCGCTTTCGACGATGAAGCCCTCCTTCATCATCAGCAGGGAGTAGATGGATTCCTGCACGCCCGCCGCGCCCAGCGAGTGGCCGGTCAGCGACTTGGTGGAGGCGATATGGGGGATGTCGTCCCCGAACACCTCGCGGATGCCCTTGATCTCGCGCGAGTCGCCCACCTCGGTCGCCGTGCCGTGCGTGTTGATGTAGTCGATCTTGCCGTCCACGGTGGCAAGGGCCTGGCGCATGCAGCGCACTGCACCCTCGCCGGAGGGCTGCACCATGTCGAAACCGTCGGAGTTGGCGCCATAGCCGACGATCTCGCCATAGATCTTGGCGCCGCGCGCCCTGGCATGCTCCAGTTCCTCCAGCACCAGCACGCCGGCGCCGCCGGCGATGACGAAGCCGTCGCGGTTCACGTCATAGGCGCGCGAGGCGGTGGCCGGCGTTTCGTTGAACTTCGACGACATGGCGCCCATGGCATCGAAGAGGTTCGACATGGTCCAGTCGAGATCCTCGTGGCCGCCGGCGAAGACCATGTCCTGCTTGCCCCACTGGATGAGCTCGAAGGCATTGCCGATGCAATGCGCCGAGGTCGAGCAGGCGGAGGTGATGGTGTAGTTCACGCCGTGGATCTTGAACCAGGTGGCAAGCGTCGCCGAAGCCGTGGAAGACATGGCCTTCGGCACGGCGAAGGGGCCGATGCGCCTGGGGCTTTTCTTTTCACGGGTCGTGTCGGCGGCCTCCACGATGGTGCGCGTCGAAGGCCCGCCCGAGCCCATGATGATGCCCGTGCGTTCGTTGGTGATGTCCTTCTCTTCGAGGCCGGCATCGGCGATGGCCTGCTCCATGGCCACGTGATTCCACGCGCCGCCCTTGGAGAGGAAGCGCAGCGCGCGCCTGTCGACATGCTCCGTGGGGTCGAGCGTCGGCGCTCCCCACACCTGGCAGCGGAAGCCGTGATCGGCAAAGTCCTGTGAAAAGCTGATGCCCGACCTGGCCTCGCGCAGCGAGGCCGTAACCTCCTCGGCATTGTTGCCGATGGACGATACGATGCCGAGGCCGGTGACTACCACGCGTCTCATATCGTTCTCCCCGGCCGCCCGTGCGGCCTTTTCGCAAACGGTTGAAACTCAGGCGCCCTGCTGGGCCAGGCCGACCCTCAGATCGCTGGCCGTGTAGATGGTCTCGCCGTCGGCCTTCAGCCAGCCATCGGCGATGCCGAGCACCAGCCGGCCGCGCATCACGCGCTTGAAGTCGACGCCATACTCCACCTTCTTGTTCTTGGGTGTGACCATGCCCTTGAACTTGACGTCGCCCGTCGACAGGGCCATGCCCTTGCCCGGCAGGCCCAGCCAGCCGAGGAAGAAGCCCGTCATCTGCCAGAGCGCATCGAGGCCCAGGCAGCCGGGCATGACCGGATTGCCGATGAAGTGACAGGGGAAGAACCAGAGGTCCGGCTTGATATCCAACTCGGCGCGAATGTAGCCCTTGCCGAACTCACCGCCCTCGGCGCTGACTTCGGTGATGCGGTCGAACATCAGCATCGGCGGAGCCGGAAGCTGTGCATTGCCCGGGCCGAACAGCTCGCCGCGGGCACAGGCCAGAAGGTCCTCGTATTCGTAGCTGGATTTTGTCTGCGCCATGAATTCCCGTTTTCGTTCGAAGCCCGCCTGCCGGGCCGATGGTGCAATTTCCCTATCACAGCTTCTTTCCGGTAGGAAACAGCTTGAAGGCATTATCCGATGCGGGATTTCGGCGCATTTGGGACATTGTACCGCTATTGATCGCCTGCTGGTCCCGGAATATATGTGATTGGCTAGGATAAGGGGCCTTTTGCGGGCCTCTTCCAGGGAGATTGATCGGCAAAGGGCAGGAAGGGTTTTCTTGACCGCTCAGGATTTCAATCACTACGGCCCCGCCGCTGAGCAGCGCGTCAGGCAAGCGGGGTTGCGTCCGACGCGCCAGCGTGTGGCGCTGGCGCAGCTTCTGTTCGCCTCCGGCGACCGCCACATCTCGGCCGAGGAGCTGCATGAAGAGGCGCTCGGCGCGGGCGTGCGGGTCTCGCTCGCCACGGTCTACAACACGCTGCACCAGTTCACCGAGGCAGGAATGCTGCGCATTCTGCCGGTGGAGGGGTCGAAGACCTATTTCGACACCAACACCTCCGACCATCACCATTTCTTTTTCGAGGACGAGAACCGCCTCGTCGACATTCCCGAGGGGCCGGTGCAGATCGCCAATCTGCCGGTTCCGCCCGAGGGCATGGAAATCGCCAATGTCGATATCGTGGTTCGCCTGCGGCCGAAGGAAAGGCGGGCCAACTGACGGGCAGGCCGGGAATGCGGCCATCCCCCGGACGGCACCGCCGACCGCTTCTCGCGCATGGCGGCCCGGTGGCGTCTAGTCTTCCACCGTCTCGCCCGGATAGACGCCCCAGATCAGGGACTGGCTCATCCAGCCTTCAAGGCTTGCGAAACGCATGCGGCACCACGTGCCGTCGCACGATTCCACCTGCCCCAGAGCGCCGGGCTCCACCTCCGCGATGCGGCGCGCGCCTTCGTCGGGCCGCGCATGGAGCGGAACGCTCGCCTGCCTGTCCTTGAGCCAGGGGGCGACAAGGCCGGTGCGCCGACCCGAAAGCAGCGCACTGTGGATCCAGCCTTCCGCGCCCTCGGCATCGCGCACGCGGCGCCAGCTGTCATATTCCTGGATCACCTCCATGGGCAGCCCCTCGCGCAGGTATAGCCACTCCACCGCATAGTCGGTGCCGGGGCCCACGCGCATGTTGACGCGGCCGGCCTTCAGGCTGACGAAACGCGGCAGCGGCAGTCCGCTCGGGCCCCGTTCCACCTGCTGCGCCCCGGCCGGGGAGGGGGCCATGGCGGGCAGCGCCGCAGCCGCCAGGGCTGCGAGAACGGCAATCGGCACGAACTTGCGAAACATCGCCAAAAGCGGCATTCCATTCTCCCGGCTGGCAGGGGCAACCGGAGGCGTGCGCTGGTTGCGACGGCAGCCCCTGGCAAGACGGCTTTCGCCTTTTTCTTTGTCTTGGCCGTGCCTGCTTGCTAGACATCGAAACCCTTGGACTGCAAGCGGGAACGGCGTGGTCTTGAAGTGTCGCCGCTCTTGGTTAAAGAGGTCTCAACGGGAAGGGATCGAGGTACCCATGGCCGGCAGAAAAAAGCCACTTGTCGTCATAACCCGCAAGCTGCCGGACCAGGTCGAGACGCGCATGCGCGAGCTCTTCGACGCGCGGCTGAATGTCGATGACAGGCCGATGAGCCAGCCCGAGCTCGTGGCGGCGGTCAAGGAGGCCGATGTTCTGGTGCCCACCATCACCGACCGCATCGACGCCGCGCTGATCGCCCAGGCCGGCGAGCAGCTTCGCCTCATCGCCAATTACGGCAACGGCGTGGACAACATCGACGTGTCGGCGGCCGGCGAGCGGGGCATCACCGTCACCAACACACCCAACGTGCTTAACGAGGACACCGCCGATATGACCATGGCGCTGATCCTGGCGGTGCCGCGGCGGCTCACGGAGGGGGCGGCCGTCCTCGCCGAGGACGGCAAGTGGGCCGGATGGTCGCCCACATGGATGCTGGGCCATCGCATCTGGGGCAAGCGGCTGGGCATTGTCGGCATGGGCCGCATCGGCACGGCGGTGGCGCGGCGGGCCAGGGCCTTCGGCCTGTCCATCCATTATCACAACCGCCACCGTGTGGCGCCGATGATCGAGGACGAGCTCGAAGCCACCTACTGGGACAGCCTCGACCAGATGCTTGCCCGCATGGACATCATCTCCATCAACTGCCCCTCCACCCCCGGCACCTTTCACCTGCTGTCGGCGCGGCGGCTGGCGCTGATGCAGCCCTCCGCCTATCTGGTCAACACCGCGCGCGGCGATGTGGTCGACGAGGATGCGCTGATCCGCATGATCGAGGAGGGCCGGCTCGCCGGCGCCGGTCTCGACGTGTTCGAGCATGAGCCCGCGGTGAACCCGAAGCTCGTCAAGCTTGCCGCCCGCGGCAAGGTGGTGATCCTGCCGCACATGGGGTCGGCCACCATCGAAGGCCGCATCGACATGGGCGAGAAGGTGATCATCAACATCCGCACCTTTTTCGACGGGCACCGGCCGCCGGACCGCGTGCTGCCCAGGAAGGCGGGCGCGGAGCGATAGGCGCAACGCCTATCCGGCCTGGCGGGCGCGGTAGCGTACCGTCTCGAAACGCGCCGCCAGCGCGTCGTAAAGCAGAAGCCGGCCGATGAGCGGCTCTCCGATGCCGGTGATAAGCTTGATGACCTCCATGGCCTGCAGCGCGCCCATGACGCCGGTCAGGGCGCCCACGATGCCGGCTTGGGCGCAGCTTGGCACGAGGCCCGGCGGCGGCGCTTCGGGAAAGAGATCGCGATAGGCGGGGAGCGGGGCGCCCCGCGCATCCGTCTCGTAGGGCTTGAGAACGGTCAGCGAGCCATCGAAGCGGCCGACGGCGGCGGTGACGAGCGGCCGCCGCTCCGCCGCGCAGGCATCGGCGAGTGCGTAACGGGTGGCGAAATTGTCCGAGCCGTCCACGGCCACGTCGTAGCGCGCCACGAGGGGGCGCGCATTGTCTGCCTCCAGGCGCAGCCTGTGGGCCTCCACCGCCACATGCGGGTTGAGGCGGGCAATCGCGGCGCGCGCGCTGTCCACCTTGGGCATGCCCAGCGAGGCGCTGTCATGGATGATCTGGCGCTGCAGATTGGACAGGGCCACGTGGTCGTCGTCCACGATGCCCAGCGTGCCGACACCGGCGGCGGCCAGATATTGCAGCACGGGCGCGCCGAGGCCGCCCGCGCCGAGCACCAGCACGCGGGCGCGCTTCAGCTTCTGCTGGCCGGCGCCGCCGATCTCCGGCAGCACCACGTGGCGCGCATAGCGTTCCAGCTCTTCGGGTGAAAGTTGGCTCATGCGGGAACCTTATCGCGTGATGCCGTGCCTGTCAGGTGGCCGGTCGCACCGTGCCCGCGGCCACGGTGAAGAAGCGCGCCCGGCCTTCGAGGCTGGAGAAGAGCGCGGCTTCCGTGCCGGTCATGAAGGCTTGGCAGTTCAGCTCCTCCAGGATCGCAAACAGCGCTGCCCGCCGTCCAGCATCGAAATGCGCCGAGATCTCGTCGAGGAGCAGGATGGGGGCGGTGCCCGAAAGCTCCGCCGTCAGCCGCGCATGGGCAAGCACCAGGCCAACGAGCAGCGCTTTCTGCTCGCCGGTCGAGCAGCGCTCCGCCGGCATGTCCTTGGGGCCGTGGCGCACCAGAAGCTCGCTCCTGTGCGGGCCTTCCAGCGTGCGCCCCGCCGCCCGGTCGCGCGGCCGCCCGGTGCGCAGGCGGGCGCGAAACGCCTCCTCCACATCCACCGCCGGCATGGCGCCCATCTGTTCGTCGAGCGTGCCCTGAAGGGCGACCTGCGCCTTGGGGAACGGCGTATCGGCGGGCAGGCGCTCCATCATCGCCGCCAGCAGGCGCACCATCTCGGCCCGCGCTGCGGCGATCGCCACGCCCGTCTCTGCCATCTGTGTCTCGATGGCCTCGAACCAGGCATCGTCGTGCGTGTCCTCGGTCAGCAGGCGGTTGCGCGCCCGCATCGCCTTCTCGTAGTCGAGCGCGCGGCGCCCATGCGCCGGGTCGATGGCCAGCACCATGCGGTCGAGAAAGCGGCGCCTGTCCGAGGCAGGGCCGGTAAAGAGCGTATCCATGGCAGGCGTTACCCAGATGACGCGCACCCACTCCAGAAGGGCGTCGATCCCGCGCGCCGGCTCGCCATTGATGCGCACGCGGCGCCCGGCATCCTGGGCATCCGCACCGGCGGTGCCGGTGCCAAGGCTGCAGGTGCCGAAGGGACCTGCGACCTGCGCATGGACGGCGAAGCCGCCGGCGCTGCCCAGGGTCGCCGCCTCCTCCAGCGTGGCGCGGCGCAGGCCGCGGCCGGGCGAAAGGAAGGAGACGGCCTCCAGCAGGTTGGTCTTTCCGGCGCCGTTCTCGCCGGTCAGCACCACCGCGCCGGGCCCCAGCGAAAGCGACAGGGCGCGATAGTTGCGGAAATTGGTGAGCGTCAGTTTCTCGATATGGACCTGCGCCGGGCGCCCGCTCCCGCCGGCTGGCTGCGAAAGCGCCGTCACACCCGCATCGGCATCAGGACATAGAGCGCCCGCTCGTCGGACGTGTCCTGGATGATGGTGGGCGAGCCGGCGTCGGCCAGGAGAAACTTCACCTCCGCACCGGAGAGCTGTGCGGCCACGTCGAGAAGATAGCGGGCGTTGAAACCGATCTCGATGGGCTCTGCCTCGTAGCCGGCCGGAATCTCCTCCGTGGCGCTGCCGGAATCGGGGTTGTTGACCGTCAGCGTCACCTGCCCGCCGGCGATGGACAGTTTCACCGCGCGGCCGCGCTCCGAGGAGATGGTGGAGACGCGGTCGACGGCGGCGGAGAAGTTCTGCCGGTCAATCAGCAGCTCCTTGTCGTTGGTCGTCGGGATGACGCGCTGATAGTCCGGGAAGGTGCCGTCGATAAGCTTGGAGGTGAGCACCACGCTGCCGATGGTGAACCGGATCTTGGCCTCCGAAAGCTCCACCGTCACCGCCACATCGGGATCGTCCACCAGCTTCTGCAACTCGCCCACGGTCTTGCGCGGGATGATGATGCCCGGCATGCCCTCCGAACCCGCCGGCGCCTCGATCTCGGCGCGCGCCAGGCGGTGGCCGTCCGTCGCCACGGCGCGAAGCTTCAGCGCGCCGTCGACCTCCAGCGTGTGGAGGTAGATGCCGTTGAGATAGTAGCGCGTCTCCTCCGTGGAGATGGCAAAGTGCGTCTTCTCGATGAGGTCGTGCAGCGCTTCCGACTCGAGGCGGAAGATGTGCGAGAACTGGCCTGCGGGGAGCGCGGGAAAGTCGGCCTGCGGCAGGCATTGCAGGCGGAAGGAGGAGCGGCCGGAGACGACGGACATGGCATTGCCGCTCTCGTCCATCTTCAGCATTACCTCCGCGCCGTCCGGCAGCTTGCGCACGATGTCGTAGAGCAGGTGCGCCGGCACGGTGGTGGCGCCGGCCTGCTCGACATTGGCGGGGGCCGCCTCCGTCACCTCCAGATCGAGGTCGGTGGCCTTCATCTCCAGGCTGGCGCCATCCGCCGACAGCAGCACGTTGGAGAGGATGGGAATGGTGTTGCGCCGTTCCACCACCCGGTGCACATGGCCCAGGGACTTCAGAAGGTTTGAACGTTCAAGAACTACACGCATGACCGGTGAGACTCGCCTGGATGAGAATTCGGGCGCGGTTGGGACCGCGCCCATCGCGGCGCCGAGGCCGGATTTGCTGCAAACTGACAGGAAATTTTCGGGAAAGGCAAGCCCGCGGAAAGGCCACAGCCGTTTTCCGCGGGCTTTTTGGGGATAACGCCCGCCCGGCGGGCGGTCGGCCTCAGGCCTGTTCGCTGATCAGCCGTTTCAGCAGCTCGATCTCCTGGGCAAGTTGCCGGTCGTCGCCCGACATGCCCTCGATCTTGCGCACCGCGTGCAGCACCGTTGTGTGGTCGCGCCCGCCGAAACGACGGCCGATCTCGGGCAGGGAGCGCGGCGTCAGCACCTTGGCCAGATACATGGCCACCTGGCGCGGCTTGACGATGGTGCGCGTGCGCCGGTTGGACAGGAGCTCGGTCTTCGAAACGTTGTAGTGGCGCGCTACGATGCGCTGGATGTCCTCGATGCGCACGCGGCGCGGCTCGCCGGAACGGCAGACCGGCCCCAGGATCTCGTCGATGCGCTCCAGCGTGATGTGGGGCTCGAAGGATTGGCGGAACACGAGCTGGTTGAAAGCACCTTCGAGCTCGCGGCCGCTGCCGGTCACGGTGCGCGCCACGTGCTCCAGCACCTCCAGCGGAATGTTGAGCGAATGGTCCTCCGCCTGCGCGGCGGCGAGGCGCTGCTTGAGGATGGCGAGGCGCAGCTCGTAGTCGGGCGGCGAGATCTCCAGCGAGACGCCGCCATTGAGGCGCGACTTGACGCGCGGTTCGAGCGATTCCAGCTCGGCGGCCGGCCGGTCCGCCGCCACCACGACCTGCCGGGCGCTGTCCAGCAGCATGTTGAGCAGGTGGCAGAACTCGTTCTGGATCGACTTGCCCTGCAGGAACTGCATATCGTCGATGATCAGCAGGTCGATGTCGCGCAGCTGTTCCTTCAGCGTCAGCGCGTTGTTGTCGCGGATGGCCGTGGCGAAACGCCACATGAAATACTCGGCCGTCAGATAGACGACGCGCGATTGCGGCCGGTACTTCAGCGAGGCGGCGGCAATGGCCTGGAGAAGGTGGGTCTTGCCCAGCCCCACCGCCGCGTGCAGGAAGAGCGGGTTGAAGCGCACCGCGCTGGAGGCCGACTCGGCCACCGTGCGCGCGGCCGCATAGGCGACGCGGTTGGATTTGCCCTCGATAAAGGAATCGAAGGTGTAGCGGCTGTCGAGAGGCGAGCCGAAGATGTTGGGGCGGCCGGCAGGCTCTGCCCGCCCGACGCTCACCCCCGCGAGCCGCTTGCCGCCGAGCGGCTGGGCGGTCGCAGGCCCCTGCGCGGGGTGGGCGATCTTGCGGGTCGCCGCCCGCTTGGCCTCCGGCCGGTGGCCGCTGCCGCGGGTGGCCGTGCGCACCACGAACTCCACCTTCAGGACCGAGGGGTCCTCCGCCCGCCACAGCTCGGTGATGAGGTCGAGATAGTGGCCGTTGATCCAGGCGCGCAGAAAGGCGGTGGGCACGGAAATGCGGACGATTCCCTTGGAGGTCTCCGCCAGCTTCATGCGGCCGAACCAACTGGAATAAACCTCGGTCCCCAGTCTGGCCTTCAACTGTGCCCTGACCCGATCGAAGACGGCGGATGCCCCGCCATTGGCCGCTTCTTCCCCCTGGGCTGCGGGATTGTGAAAAGACAAGGCTCCCTCAGCTTCCCGTTCGACGCCGCTTTGCATCCTCGTTTCCCTGTTAAAAACGTTTGTTCTTCAAACAGACGCGTTCCCGCGCCAAACACGTCCGGCCCGCCCGTTCCGTGTGCCCAATATTTTTTGCCCCTCTCTCGGTTTCCGCCGGCAGCGCACCTCCTTTTCCTGTCCGTCTCTGGTGTACCCGTCCCGTCCCGCCGGATCGACCCGCTGCCGCATCGAACCAAAGGAAGGCATCTTCCGGCTGTCGACCAGACCAAACCTTCCATTGCGGCAATGTCGATCCCCCGGGACCCCTCAAACCGTCGCTCGGACAAAAGCAGGCCGTCGCGCGGAAGATGCCGCGCGGCAAATGCTGCCTTTTTGGCTTGGTCTCTTCAGGCGCTGCGCCTGTCCTTGCGATGGGGTGACAATACCGAAATCCGGCCGGAAAGGGCAAGGCCGACGCCATCGCTTTTTTCGCCGCTCCGGTGCCGCCCGGCAGGGCGAAATCCCCTTGGCCGGCGCAGCAAAAACGATAAGCCATTTTGATTCAATAAGCTTTTGGGAGGGGTGCGGAACGCCGCCGCGACGCAAAAAGAAATAAAAAAATCTGCTTGACATTCGCGGACTGCGCGGGGCTCGCGGATGACACCCGCAACCTGTGGATAAAGCCCCATAAGACATTGTTATATAATAAATATTTTCCTTCGAGGCGAGTCGCGCGAAGGGCGTGTATGACAGTTTTCCTAGCGCTGCGGAAATGCCGCCGGCAAATAAAAAACGGCCACGGCGGAACAACGCCCGGGCGGGGTGCTCCAACCTATTGGCCGGCAAAGAAAAACCCGACCCAGAAGGCCGGGTTCGCAAGCAATGTCGATGAACAGCCTAGGCGCCGAGCGCCTTCACCCGACGGGATAGCCGCGAAACTTTCCGCGAGGCGGTATTGCGGTGAAGAACGCCCTTGGAGGCAGCGCGCATCAGCTCCGGCTGGGCCGCCCTGAGCGCGTTCTGCGCCGCTTCCTTGTCGCCAGCGGCCAGCGCCTCTTCAACCTTGCGGACGAAGCTGCGGACGCGCGAGCGGCGGCTCTTGTTCACCGCGGTACGGCGGGCAATCTTGCGCACCGCCTTCTTGGCCGAAGTGGTGTTGGCCATCTGTCCTCTCTCATCTCAATGGGTGCTGTCGCGAGGCCGCTCTGTTCTCCGGCTCCCGGGCACCACGCACAAACGAAAAGGGCAGCCGACGGGCCGCCTCGATCGGAGCGGCTTATAGAGCAGCTTTCCTGGCGCGTCAACGCCCTGTCGCCCCCCGTCAGCGGTTCCTGAACTGGGCCGATCGCTTCTCGATGAAGGCGGTCATGCCTTCCTTCTGGTCATCGAGTGCAAACATGGCATGGAAGACCCGCCTTTCATAGCGCAGGCCCTCGGCCAGCGTCGTCTCGTAAGCGCGGTTGACGGCCTCCTTGGTCATCATGACGGCGGGCAGCGAGAACTCGGCAATCTTGCTGGCCACCTCCAGCGCCTCCTCGATCAGCTCGCCCGCCGGCACCACGCGCGAGACGAGGCCGCAGCGCTCGGCCTCCTCGGCGTCCATCAGGCGCCCGGTCAGGCACATCTCCATGGCCTTGGACTTGCCCACGAAGCGCGTCAGGCGTTGCGTGCCGCCCATTCCGGGCATGACGCCGAGCGTGATCTCCGGCTGGCCGAACTTGGCGTTGTCGGCGGCGATGATGAAATCGCACATCATGGCAAGCTCGCAGCCGCCCCCCAGCGCATAGCCGGCCACGGCGGCGATCACCGGCTTGCGCACGCGGGTGAACCGCTCCCAGCCGGAGAAGTAATCCTCCATATAGGCTTCGATGTAGGTCTTGGCCTGCATTTCCTTGATGTCGGCGCCGGCGGCGAAGGCCTTCTGCGAGCCGGTCAGCACGATGGCGCCCACCTTGGCATTGGCGTCGAAGGCTTCCACCGCGTCGATGATCTCTTCAAGCACCTGCGAGTTGAGCGCGTTCAGCGCCTTTGGCCGGTTGAGCGTGATGAGCCCCACACGTCCCCGCGTCTCCACCTGGATCGTCTCATGCGCCATGACGGTCGTCCTTTCCCTCGGGTTGGCGTTCTGCAATAGCCTATCGCTGGCAGGCCGGACAATAGAAGGTGGAACGCCCCGCCTGCACGATGCGCCGCACCGTGCCGGCGCAGCCCTGCCGGGGGCAGGGGCTTCCGGCGCGGTCATAGACGCTGAAGCTGTGCTGGAAATAGCCGAGCGTGCCATCGGCCTGCATGTGGTCGCGCAGCGACGAGCCGCCGGCGGCGATCGCCTCGGCGATGACGGCGCGCACGGCCTCGGCAAGCCGGGCGCTGCGCGTCGTTCCCCTGCCATCGCGCCCGGCCAGCGTCGAGGCGGCGCGGCGTGGCGACAGGCCGGCGCGCCACAGCGCCTCGCAGGCATAGATGTTGCCGAGCCCGGCGATCACGCGCTGGTCCATGAGGACGGCCTTGAGGGGTGCCCGCCGGCCGGCGAGAAGCCGGGCAAGCAGCGCCCCGTCCAGCGCGTTGCCCGTCGGCTCCACCCCCAGCGAGGCGAGAAGCGGGTGCGCTTGAAGCGTTGCGGCCTCGCCCAGCACCATGAAGCCGAAACGGCGCGGATCGTTGTAGACGACGCTGAGCGGCGGGCCATGCCGGCTTTCCAGGTGAAAGACGACATGGTCGTGCCGCCCGTCCTTGCCGCGCGGATGGTGGAAGCTGCCGGCAATCCGCGCCGTGCCGTCCTCGATGCGGAAGGAGCCTGACATGCCGAGATGGCAGATGAGGACGGTGCCGTCCTCCATGTGCATCAGCAGATATTTCGCGCGCCGCGCGAGCGCGGTGATGCGACGGCCGGCGAGCCGTTCGCCGAGGTTCCGGGGCAGGGGAAAGCGCAGATCCGGGCGGCGCAGCTCCACCGCCGCAAGCCGGGCGCCCTCCATCGCCGGCTGCAGACCGCGGCGAACGGTCTCGACCTCGGGCAGCTCAGGCATCGGCGCGCAGCACCGGCAGGAAGGAGACGCCGTGACGGCCGGCCGGCAGGCCCAGATGGGCAGCCACCGTCTCGCCGATGTCGGCATAGCTTTCCCGCAGTCCGACGGAGCCCGGCGAAAGCCCGGGTCCCGCGCCCAGGATGGGCACGCGCTCGCGCGTGTGGTCGGTGCCCTTCCACGTGGGGTCGCAGCCATGGTCGGCAGTCAGCATCAGCATGTCGCCCGGCTTCAGCCGCGACAGCGCCTCCGGCAGGCGGCGGTCGAAGGCTTCCAGTGCCGCAGCATAGCCCGCCACGTCGCGCCGGTGACCGAAGGCGGTGTCGAAGTCCACGAAGTTGGTGAAGACGAGGTCGCCTTGCCGCGCGTCCTCCATGGCCGCGAGCGTGGTGTCGAACAGTGCCATGTTGCCGGCCGCCTTTCGCACCTCGCTCACGCCCTGGTGGGCGAAGATATCGCCGATCTTGCCCACGGCCAGCACCCGCCCGCCGCCCGCCTGCACGCGGTCGAGCAGCGTGGGCTCGGGCGGCGGCACGGCATAGTCGCGCCGGTTGTAGGTGCGCTGGAAGGTGGCGGCATCCTCGCCCACGAAGGGGCGCGCGATGACGCGGCCGATGGTGTAGTCATCGACGAGGCGGCGCGCCGTCTCGCAAAGGTGATAGAGGCGCTCCAGCCCGAAATGGGTCTCATGGGCGGCGATCTGGAACACCGAATCGGCCGAGGTGTAGCAGATGGGCTTGCCCGTGCGGATGTGCTCCTTGCCCAGCCGCGCGATGATCTCCGTGCCCGAGGCATGGCAATTGCCGAGAATGCCGGCAAGCCCCCCCTCCGCCACCAGCCGCTCGGTCAGTTCCGCCGGAAAGGCGGGCACCGTGTCGGGAAAATAGCCCCAGGCGAAGGGCACCGGCACGCCGGCGATCTCCCAGTGGCCGGAGGGCGTGTCCTTGCCGGAGGACCGTTCCGCCGCCGCGCCGAAGAAGCCGCGCGCCCGCCCGTCCGGCGCCTTGCCGCCGGCGGCGATGGCCGCGGCGTGGTCGAGGCCGAGCGCGCGCATGTTGGGCAGGTGCAGCGGCCCCTGTCTCAGGCCCTGCCTGTCCGCCCTGCCTTCGGCGGCGGCCTGCGCGATGTGGCCGTAGGTGTCTGCGCCCTCGTCGCCGAACTGGGCCGCATCCGCGGCATGGCCGATGCCGAAGGAATCGAGGACGAAAAGAAACGCGCGCGCCATGGCCTTCTCCCAGTGAGACACACACATAGAAGCGCCGGTGCGCGTTGGCAATCTGGCGGTGTCAGCAGTCCTCGCACTTCACCCTGCGGCTGACGCGCGGGCGCAGGTAGTGGCGCTCGCCCATGTCGATGCGGTCGAACGCCGCCATCAGGCCGAGCGTGCTCTTGCCGCTTTCCGACCAGGTGATGACGGGGGCGTAGGCCAGCGTCGCCTCGGCACGGATCAGGAAGGCACCCGGGGAGATAAGCTCCTTGGGCACGCTGATGGGGCTGCCCGGCGTGGCGGCCCGCGCGCCGGAACCCTTCGAAAGGCGTCGCGACCAGGCGACCAGCGGCCTCGGCGTCTGCTCGTCGGTGATCTCGATCCCCGTGACGGTGATTTCCGGCTGCGTGCGGCCATAGGGCTGCAGCACGGCCTCGCCGATCTTCATGATCGCGTCGAGCTCCTCCGGCGTGATCTCCGGCGTCTGGGCGACGAGATCGCCCACCAGGATGGCCGTGCGGTCGAGCTTTCGGTTGGTGTCGATGGCCTGCGAGAATTCCATGGTGAGAAAGTAGAACGCCAGCAGAAGCGGCGCGACGAAGACGAACTCCACTGCCACCGCCCCGCGCCTCTCCGCCAGGAAGCGGCGGATGACGCCCGGCAGGAATTTCCTTGCGCGCATGTTCATGCCCCCCTCAGTAAGGCTCGTTCTGCCACGTGGTGGTGGAGAAGAGCAGAGTCTTGCCGCCGGGCAGGTTCGACATGGACTTGCGCAGCAGGTCGGTCATCACCGGCCAGCGGTAGAAGACGCGCAGCATGTTCTTCGACAGCGATGCGCCGGGCTCGACCTTGAAGTCGCTGGTGTCCAGGTCGCCATCCGGCGTGAACTTGATGCGCACCCTCGCCGCCTCCTCGAAGGTGTCGTAGGTGCGCAGATCCACCTCCAGCTCCGGGCAGTTGTCCGCGACCAGCAGGCGGATGCGCGCGCACAGCATGTCGCGCAGCTCCTTCTCGCTCAGCGTCGCAGGCTTTATCTCGCCGGTGCGCAGCTGGCGCGCCACATCCAGCGTGGCATTGGTCATGAGCTGCTGCGCGGCAAAGGAGATGCAGCTTTCCAGAATGGCAAACAGCATCAGGAAGAAGGGAATGGCGAGCGCCGCGAACTCGATGGCCGCCACGCCCTTCCGGTCGCGGCAGAAGCGGCGCAGCAGTGCGCCCGGCGCCATGCGCCCGCCGCCGGCTTGCCCTGTGTTTCGGTCGTCCATGCCCTAACCCCGCCTTCTTTCAAAGCATTGACGCAGGCAGATTAGGCGCGCAGCCGTTGCGTTCGCGTTTTCCGCGGCGGTAAAATTGTCGGAACGGCGTTAACCGGGCATCAAGTCTCGGCCTAGCGCCCCATCTCCTGCTCCGAATATTCCTCGGCCTCGCTCTTGTAGGCGCCTTCGCAATAGGGGGTGCAGGACAGGGTCTGGATGTCCGAGCGCCGATAGACGCGCACGGAGTTCGCCGTCTGCCGCGACACGACGATCTGCTCGTCGACGACCGGCCGGCCTTCCGCGTCGAAGACCACCAGATTGGTTACGCCGAAGCCGCGGCCGGTCAGCACGATGGTGCGCGCGTCCTGCACCGCCGCATCGGCGATTTCCGGGTTGCCGATCACGATCGTGTCTGCCGGCCGCGCCAGCCGCACGATCTTGGCCTGGTTCATCACCACGGCAATGCCCTCCTGCGCCCGCGCAGGCGCCGGCGACATCAGGATGCCGGCTGCAAGCGCAGCTGCAAGGGCAATTCCCCCGGCGGCCCGCTGGCTCATCTGTCCTGTCTTCGTCATCGGCCCGGCTCCCCCGCCTCAACCATCTCCGTTCCCATGATGGGGGAGATTGGTGAATCAGCGGTTAAGCCCGGTCCCCGCAGGTTTCTGCCGCTCGTGTGCACGGCAGGCAAAGAATACCCGCGAAAAAATCAAGTAAAAATCCATCTTTCCTTTAAGTGCGGATTAACCAGAGAAGAAACCGGATCAAGGAAAGATTTCGGTAAGCCTGTTTGTTAAAGCGATCGAAAGGGCTGCCGCGTAGGGTGAGGGCATTCTGATCGGCGGGGGAAAAATCGCCGGCGGAAGTGCTGAAGAAACGAGGTAGAAGGAGTTCTCTCATGTCCAAGCTGTTCGCACGTTTCCTGAAGGACGAGTCCGGCGCCACCGCCATCGAATACGGCCTGATCGCGGCGCTGATCGCTGTCGGCATTATCACCGCTGCGACCACGCTCGGTGATCAGATCAGCAACACGTTCAAGACCGTCAGCGACGAGATGAAGAACGCGAAGAAGTAATCTTGTATACATACAAATGCCGCCCGCTTGAAGCGGGCGGCATACTGTTATGAGAACAAAACAATGAATTGAACACATGCTTGAAGCCGCGATCTTCGTCATCTTTCCCTTCTGCATGGTCTTTGCGGCGGTCTCCGACCTGGTGTCGATGACCATCGCCAACCGTGTTTCCCTTCTGCTGGTTGCCGCCTTTGCCGTGCTGGCGCCGCTGACGGGTATGGGATGGGCGGAGATCGGCCTGCATTTCGCCGCCGGCGCGGCTGTTCTGGCAGTCACCTTCGTGCTGTTCGCCATCGGCGGCATGGGCGGCGGGGATGCCAAGCTCATGGCGGCAAGCGCCGTCTGGTTCGGTTTCGGCCTCGGTCTCGTGAACTATCTGGTGGTCGCAGCGCTTGCCGGCGGGTTGCTCACCGTGGCGCTGGTTCTCTTCCGCAGCTCCGGCCTTTCGCTGCTCGTCGGCAATCATCTGCTCCTGCGCCACGTGGCCGACAGCAAGGCCGGCATCCCCTACGGCATCGCCCTGGGGTTCGGCGGGCTCCTTGCCTATGCCGAAAGCCCGCTCATGCAATGGGCCATCGCCCGGCTGGCCGCATAGGCGCCGCCCTCAAGCGGCATCGAGGCGCGAGGCGCGCAGCATGCCTTCCTCCTCCAGCACCGGATAGGCGGTGGAGGCCAGCAGAGCGTTGATCTGCTTGAGATCGCGGATCGTGTCGAGGTGCAGGGCACTCGATTCGATGCTGTCGGCCTGGCCGCGACGCAGCCGCTCGAAATGCCGCTCGTTGGTTTGCCTTTCGCGCTCGCGCAGCCTGTCCTTCTCGTGCACCAGTTGGCGTGCCGTCTGCTTGTCGCGCGACACCAGAACGTTGAAGGCGAGCCGGGCATTGGCGAGAACGGCGGCGTGAAAATCCGCCACCTCGCGCCAGCCCTCCGGCGTGAAGGTCAGCCCCCGCTCGTGCTTCTTGCGCACATGCGGCAGCATGTTGCGCACGATGATGTCCCCCGCCTGCTCCAGCTTGATGCAGGCGCCCAGCAGCTCCTGCACGCGGCGGGCTTCCTTTTCGTTCAGCTTGCCCGAGGCGATCTCGGCCAGATAGAGCTTGATGGCCGCGTGGCGGCGGTCGATCTCGTCGTCGAGCGCGGCCAGCGCCTCCGCGGCCTCCGCGCTGTAGGTCTCGTAGAGCGCGATGATGCGCACCAGCATGATCTCCACCGTCTCGCACAGGCGCAGGGCGGCGCGCGTGGCGTTGGCCAGCGCCTCGGCCGGCCGCGAGAGGGCGTCGGGGTCGAGCACGCTGAGATCGGTCTCGAAGGGGGCTTCGGCGCTGCCCTTCTGCGGCGCGCCGAGGCGCAGGAGGAGGGCGGCCGCCGTGCGATGGACGAGCGGGGCGAGCGGCAGGCCCAGCATCACCACCGCCAGATTGAACGCGATGTGGGCGTGGATGGCCTGCGCCTCGGGGCCGATGCCCAGCAGCGCCGGCGAAGGCTCGAGGAGGGCGACGGCCAGGGCCGCGGCGACGGCGAAGGTGCCGCGCAGGAGCAGGTTGCCGAGCGGCACGGCGCGCGCCGCCGCCGGCATCGCCCGCGACAGGCCCATGGCAATCAGCCCGGCGCCCAGATTGGCGCCCAGGACGAGCATGATGGCAAGGCCGGACGGCACAACGCCGCGCGCCGCCAGGGCGGCGATGAGCAGCACGGCGGCAACGCTGGAGTGGAACAGCCATGTCACCACCGCCGCGATCAGGAAGGCGGTTCCCGGGTCCTGCGCCAGATAGCCCGTGATGACGGGCAGCACCTGGCTTTCGCGCAGGGGTTCGGAGGCATCGCCGATCATCTGCAGGGACAGGAGGATGAGGCCGAGCCCCACGAGCACGCGCCCGAGCTGGCGCCAGACGCGCTGCTGCGACCAGAAGAACACCCCGGTGCCGGCAAGCAGCATGAGCGGGATCAACAGGCTCAGATCGAGGCTCAGGATCCGCACCACCAGGGCCGATCCCAGATCGGCGCCGAGCACGGCGGCAAGGCCCGCCGTGCCGCCCACGATGCCCGAGCCCACGAAGGAGCCGACCAGCAGGCTGACGGCCGTCGAGCTCTGCAGCGCGATGGCCATGCCCGTGCCGGCCAGGACGGCGGCCAGCGAAAAGCGCAGCGCCCGCCGCAGCTTCTGCCGCAGCACATCGCCATAGGCGCGGGTCACGCCGGTGCGCACCATCCGCGTCGCCCACAGGAGCAAGGCGATGGCACCGGCAAGATGCGCAATCACCGCTATGCCGTTCATCGCGCCCTTCCGTTTGCCTCGGTCCGGCTTCCCCCCCGCTCCGTGCGGGGGTATGCCGCCCGCCATTATGCGCTTCTCCGGCGGGCTGCGCCAGCGCGTCTATTTGAACTCCTTGGCGTCGAAGGCATAGTCCTTGGAGCAGAACTCGCAGCTCACGCGGATCACGCCGTCTTCCTCCGTGCTTTCCTCGATTTCCTGCGCGGTGAAGCTGTCGAGAATGGCCCTGATCCGCTCGCGCGAGCACGAGCATCGGTCGATCACGTCCACCCCCTCGTAGACGCGCACGCCCTGCTCGTGGAACAGGCGGTAGAGCAGGCGCTCGACGCCCACGGAAGGGTCGAGCAGCTCGTCCGCCTCCACCGTCGCCAGCAGCGCCAGCGCCTCCTGCCAGGCATTGTCTTCCGGGTGGCCGCCGCCGGCATCCTCCTCGTCGCCGTCGCCGCCCGGCAGGTCGGCCATGCGGGCGCGTTCGGAGGCGGCGGGCATGAACTGCAGCAGGAGCCCGCCGGCGCGCCAGCGTTCGGCACCCTGCTCCCCCGGCACGACGATGCGGGCGACGGCAAGGCGCACTTCCGTGGGAATCTGTTCCGACTGGCGGAAATAGGCGCGCGCCACATCCTCCAGGGAAGAGCCGTCGAGCTCCACGATGCCCTGATAGCGCCGCATGTGCGGCCCCTGGTCGACGGTCAGCGCCAGAACGCCGACACCAAGCAGCGCCTGCGGAGAGTCCGCGCCCTGCGCGACGGCCTCCTGCAGCCGCGCCGCGTCGAACCGCGCATAGGCACGCAGTGCGCCCGGCGTGGTAAAATCGGCCACCAGCATGTCCACCGGCCCGTCGGTGCGCGTCTGGACGATGAACTTTCCCTCGAACTTGAGCGCGCTGCCCAGCAGCGCCGTCAGCACGACCACCTCGGCCAGCAGGCGCGCCACCGGCTCGGGATAGGCATGGCGCGACAGGATCTGGTCGAGCATCGGGCCGAGCTGAACCGCGCGCCCGCGCACGTCCAGCGTCTCCACGTCGAAGGGCACCACGTGGTCGTCGCCGGCAAAGCCGAAATCGCCCAGTCTGATCGTCTGCTCGCTCACGGTTTCAGACACCAGGCAAGAACCGCCTTCTGCGCGTGGAGGCGGTTTTCCGCCTCGTCGAAGACCACCGAATGCGGCCCGTCGATCACCTCGTCCGTCACCTCTTCGCCGCGATGGGCCGGCAGGCAGTGCATGAAGAGGGCATCCTCCTTGGCGTGGCGCATCAGCGCCTCGTTCACCTGATAGGGCTGGAACACGTTGTGGCCGCGGGCGCGGTGCTCCTGCCCCATGGAAACCCAGGTGTCGGTGACCACGCAGTCGGCTCCCCGCACCGCCTCCTGCGGCGATTGCGTGATGGTGACGCGCCCGCCATTGGCCCTTGCCCACTCCACATAGCGCGCCTGCGGCTCGCTGCCGGCGGGCACCGCGATGTTGAGCCGGAAGCCGAAGCGGGCGGATGCCTCCAGCAGCGAATGCAGCACATTGTTGCCGTCCCCCGTCCACGCGAAGAGCCGGTCCTTCACGCTGCCGCGATGTTCTTCATAGGTCATGATGTCGGCCATGATCTGGCAGGGATGCGTGTCGTCGGTCAGCCCGTTGATGACGGGCACCGTGGCGTTCTCCGCCAGCTCCAGAAGCCGGTCGTGGCTGGTGGTGCGGATCATGATCGCGTCCACATAGCGCGACAGCACCTTGGCGGTGTCGGCAATGGTCTCGCTGCGGCCGAGCTGCATTTCCGCGCCGGTCAGCATGATGGTCTCGCCGCCGAGCTGGCGCATCCCGACATCGAAGGAGACGCGGGTGCGCGTCGACGGCTTGTCGAAGATCATGGCCAGCACCTTGCCGGCAAGGGGCCTGTCGGTCTCGCCGGTCTTCAGCCTCTCCTTGCGCGCGCGCGCATCGTCCAGCATGAAGCGCAGATCGTCGGCCGAAACGGCGGAGAGGTCGATGAAATGGCGTGGGCTCGTCATGGGCCTTCCTTCGCTTCTCAGCCGCCCGCCTGGGCGTGCGTGCGCATCGCCGCCAGGGCAGCGCGGATGCGCTCCAGCGCATCGTTGATCTCCTCGTCGCCCACGATGAGCGGTGGCAGGAGCCGCACCACGTTCTCGCCGGCCGGGGCGCACAGCAGCTTCTCCTCGCGCAGGGCCTTCTGCACCGCCGTGTTCGGCACCTTGCAGCGCAGGCCGAGCATCAGCCCCTCGCCACGCACCTCCTCCACGAGATCGGGGAACGCGTCGGCGATCGCCGCCAGCCCCTGCTTCAGAAGCAGGCCCTTGCGTGCCACCTCTTCCAGAAAGCCCTCTTCCAGAACGATGTCGAGCACGGCGTTGCCGACGGCCATGGCAAGCGGGTTGCCGCCGAAGGTGGTGCCGTGGACGCCGGGCGTCATGCCCTTTGCCGCTTCCTCCGTGGCCAGGCAGGCGCCGAGCGGGAAGCCGCCGCCGATGCCCTTGGCGATGGCGGCGATGTCGGGGCTCACCCCCGACCACTCGTGCGCCAGAAACCTGCCCGTGCGGCCGATGCCGGTCTGCACCTCGTCGAGAATGAGCAGCAGGCCGTGGGCGTCGCACAGCTCGCGCAGCCGGCGCATCGCGGCCGGGGCGAGCCGGCGGATGCCGCCCTCGCCCTGCATCGGCTCCACGAGGATGGCCGCCGTGTCCGGGCCGATGGCCTTTTCCACCGCCTGCAGGTCGCCGAAGGGCACCTGGTCGAAGCCCGCCACCGGCGGGCCGAAGCCCTCCAGATATTTCTTCTGGCCGCCGGCGGCGATGGTGGCCAGCGTGCGGCCGTGAAAGGCGCCCTCGAAGGTGATGATGCGCGTGCGGTTCTCCGCGCCGTTGACGAAGTGATAGCGCCGCGCCGTCTTGATGGCGCATTCCAGGGCCTCCGCGCCGGAATTGGCGAAGAACACCCTGTCGGCGAAAGTGGCGGCGGCAAGCCGCTCCCCAAGCCGGCGCTGGCCAGGGATCTCGTAGAGGTTGGAGACATGCCACAGGCGCCCCGCCTGGCCGACGAGAGCGGCCACCAGATGCGGATGGGCATGGCCCAGCGAGTTGACGGCAATGCCGGCGGCAAAATCGAGATAGCGCGTCCCGTCTTCGGTGATCAGCCAGCATCCCTCGCCGCGCTCGAAGGCGAGGGGAGCCCGTGCATAGGTATCGTACAGCGCCGAACCGCTCATGAACACGTCATCACTCCACAGCGCCCGCCGCGGCACCGGCAGGGCAGCGCCGGCAGCGGGCTGGTGAAACCAAAATGCCGCCCGAGGGGCGGCATGCGCGCAGTTATCAGCATTTTCCGGCGCGAAGTCAACGCGCCCGCCGGCCCCGCCAGGATCGCTATGGGAGCCTCGCGGCTCCGCCGGCCGGCTTTGGGGCCTGCCCTGTCTGAAATCCCGCACTTCAGGATCACGCTTCAGCCAATCCGGGCAGCCCGCATCGGACACGGCTTCCCCGTCCCGGAGGAAATCTTCGTCGCCGCAATCAGCCAGCGCATGTCACGCCCTTTCCGAGGGAATGGCAGCGCCGCCTCGTGAGCGGGCGCCAGGCTCAGGCAGCCTTCGACCTGCCCGAAAGGTCGAAGCCCCGGCCGGTCTCCAGAAAGGATTTCCGGCTGGAGAGAACCACCGGCCAACCTCTGCTGATGCCCTTCGCCATGCCACTGCCGGCTTCGAGCTCGTAAAGCTGGTCATCTCTCTGGTCATGGCTGCTTTCCTTCCAGTTCCTTTTTCAGGTCGTGCAGGAGGCTGAGCCGCTGACGCTCGAATTTCCGCACCCACCGTTCGTAGACCTCATGAAGCGGCACGGGATTGATGAAGTGCAGCTTTTCCCGGCCACGCCTGACGGAGCTCACCAAGTTGGCTGCCTCCAATATCTGGAGGTGCTGCGTGGCGGATTGCCGCGCCATGTCAAGGTTCTCGCAAAGCTGGCCAAGCGTCTGCCCGTTCCTCTCGCAAAGAAGGTCAAGCAGCTTTCTGCGCGTCGGATCGGCCAGCGCCTTGAAAACCTTGTCAGCGTCCATCGGTCCTGCTCGTCTTGGAGAGAAGATGCAGATAAATACCTGCATATCAAGATGCCTCGTTCCCAACCCGGGCAACAAGGTCCACGCAGCCTACCTTCCGGCTGCGTCATCGCAATCAGGGAGATGTCAGGGAAAGCACTGAATAATTTACGCAAACTGGCGGAGAGACTCGCGTCGAACTGTCTCCATGAACTTTCGAGAGGGGCCAAGTGGTATTTAGACCGCGTCGACTTTATCAAAGGATGCGCTATGGACCAGGTTCACCACGGGCGCCACGACGACAGCGGCGATCCGTCGAGCCATACGGAATAGCCAAGAGAGCCTGAGAGCGCTGGCCAAGCGCTACGGGATCAATCAGAAGACCGTCGCCAGGTGGCGAAAGCGCACATGGGCTGCCGCAGCGGACCGGTCATGAACAGTCCGAGTTGATCGCGTTCTTTCCGGCCCAGCGCGAATCCTCCACCAAATCAACGATTGCTCAATTGAATCAGTGTCGAGAGACCCCTTCGACAGCCACCTTTTTTTCAGAACACCACGCGCGGCAACCAGGTGGCCACCGAAGGCGCGAGCCAGACCACGCCCATGCCGGCTATCTGCAGGAGGATGTAGGGGATCACGCCGCGATAGATCTGGCCGGTGGTGATCTCCTTCGGAGCGGCGGCGCGCAGATAGAAGAGGGAGAAGCCGAACGGCGGCGTGAGGAACGAAGTCTGCAGGTTAATGGCGATCAGCACCGCCAGCCAAAGCGGGTCGTGCCCCATGAGAATGAGCACGGGTGTCACGAGCGGCAGGACGATGATCGAGATTTCCACGAAATCGAGAAAGAACCCGAGGACGAAGATCAGCGCCATGACGAAGACGAGCGCCCCCTGCGGCCCGCCGGGCATCGCCGTGAGGATTTCCTCCAGCCGCGCATCGCCGCCCAGCCCGCGGAAGACGAGCGAAAAGACGGAAGCGGTGAGGATGGTGGCGAAGATCATGGCCGTCACCGTCATGGTCGAGGTGACGATGGGAGTGAGGATGGCCTGCGCCCGCGCCCGCCGGATGGATTGCAGGATCGCCACGACGCCGACGGCGACGAGCAGCGTTGCCAGACCGCCCAGCGCCCAGTCGAGCGCGCCGGTATCGCTGCGCTGCAGGCGAACGGGCGCCAGCCCGGCCAGCACTGCCACAAGGCCGAGGGCCACCGCGCCGGCAACGATGAGCCGCGCGCCGGCCCCGGCCCGCGCTCCCGCCAGGAGCAGCGCGCCGACCGCACCCACGCTCGCCGCCTCGCTCGGCGTGGCAATGCCGCCCAGAATGGAACCCAGCACGGCCACGATCAGAACCACCGGCGGCACCACGGCACGCATGACCTCGCGGCCGGACGGCCGCTCGCCGGCATTGGCCAGCGCCGGGGCGGCCTTCGGCGTAAACGTCGCCCGCGCCAGGAGGTAGAGAATGTAGATTGCCACCAGGGCGAGGCCCGGCAGCAGGGCGGCGGCGAACATCTCGCCCACCGAGATCGTCTCGACGCTGAACTTGCCCTGGGCGTACTGCGCCTGCTGATAGGCGTTCGACATGACGTCGGCCAGGATGATGAGCAGGGTCGAGGGAGGAATGATCTGGCCGAGCGTGCCGGCCGTGCACACGGTTCCCGAAGCAAGTCTGGGGTCGTAGCCGTTGCGGACCATGGTGGGCAGGGCGATGAGCCCCATGGCGACCACCGTCGCCCCCACGATGCCCGTGGAGGCGGCCAGAAGCGCCCCCACGACCACCGCCGAAATCCCGAGCCCGCCGCGGATGGGGCCGAACAGGCGCCCCATGGTCTCCAGCAGCTCCTCCGCGATGCGGCTTTTCTCCAGCACCACGCCCATGAAGACGAACAGCGGTATTGCGATGAGCACATCGTTGGTGAGCACGCCGAAGAACCGCTGGCCGAGCGCCCCGAGAAGCGACGGTTCGAACTGGCCGGCCAGCCAGCCGATGAGCGCGAAGAAGGCCGCCGTGCCGGCCAGCATGAAGGATACCGGGTAGCCGGAAAGAATGGCCGCGATGAGCGCGGCAAACATCAGGAGGTCGAGCGGCATGGTCATGCAGCCTCCGCCCCGCCGCGCCACAGGGCGATATCGCGCAGAAGACAGGCCAGCCCCTGTATGGCGAGCAGCCCGCAGAACGCCGGTATGAGCGATTTCAGCAGGAAGGAGGCAGGAATGCCGCCCACCGAGATCGCCCCCTCCAGCACCGCCCATGAATTGCGCACGGAGGGCCAGGAGAACCAGGCGATCATCAAGGTGGAGGGCAGCAGAAACAGCGCCGCGCCGAGAACGTTCACCAGCGCCCGGCGGCGCACCGGCAGCCTCTCATAAAAGATGTCGACGCGCACATGGCCATCGACCAGAAGGGTGTATCCCGCGCCCAGCATGAATAGGGCCGCATGCATGTAGAGCACGCTTTCGTTGAGGAAGATGAAGCTGATGCCGTAGACATAGCGCAGGATCACCGCGCCGAACTGCACAAGCACCATGACGAGCGCAAGCCACCGCACCGTGGCGCCCACCGTACGGTTGATCTGGTCGAGAGCGGCCGCAAGCCGTGGCATCACCGTTCACTCCTCAGGCACTGGCGGGAACGGGCCCCCGCCCGCCGGCGGGGGCCGAAGGGAAAGGCAGGGCGCGGTGCTCACCCGCCGTAGCTGTAGTCCAGCGCCCGGGCGTTCATCTGCCCGTTGTCCGCATAGACCATGTACTCGGCGATGCTGGCGCGATAGGCAAGGAAGCTGTCGACGATGCGCCGCACCAGCTCGTCCCCGTCGTCGCGCAACTCGGCGATGACCTCGCCGGCGGCGTTGCCCATGGCCACCATCACCTCTTCGGGAAGCTGGCGCACCTGCACGCCATGTTCCTCGACGAGCTGCTTGAGCGCCTGGGCGTGCTTTGTGGAATACTCCGTCCACACCGGGTTGTAGAGCGACTGGCAGGCATAGGCGACGGCCTGTTTCAGATCGTCGGGCAGCGCCTCGTAGGCGCTCAGATTGACCGCGCATTCCTCCGCCGAAGACGGCTCGCCGACGCCGGGCCAGTAATAGAAGGGCGCGACCTGATAGAAGCCGAGCGCGGAGTCCGTCCACGGGCCGATGAACTCGCCGGCATCCAGCGCGCCCGACTGCAACGCCTGGAACATGTCGCCGCCGCCCATGGCCTGAACCGCCATGCCAAGCCTGGAGCACATCTCGGAAGCCAGACCCGTTGTGCGGAAGCGAAGCCCCTTGAGATCGTCCACCGAGCTTATCTCCTTGCGGAACCAGCCTTGCCATTGCGGGCCGGAGTTGCCGCACAGGAAGGGCTTGAGGCCGAAGCGCGCATACATCTCGTCATAAAGCTCCTGCCCACCGCCGTGGATCAGCCAGCCGAGCTGCTCGTCGGCGCGCAGACCGAAGGGCTGCGAGCCGAACAGAAGGATGCCGCGGGACTTCGAGCCCCAGTAGGCAGGCACGGCATGGTAGAGCTCGGCGGTGCCCTCCGAGACGGCATCGAAGACGCCGTTGCCGGGCACCAGCTCGCCCGCCGCGTAGAGCTCCACTTCGAGGCGGCCACCGGAAAGCGCGGTGATGCGGTCGGCCAGCATCTGCGCGGCCACGCCGGGGCCGGGCAGGTTCTTGGGCCAGGCGGTGACCATCTTCCACCTGCGCCTTTCCTGCGCGATGGCGGGCGCCGCCAGGCCCGCCACGCCGGTCATGCCAGCCGCCTTGAGAAATTGCCGTCTCTTCATCTCTGTTCCCCTTTCTGCTTGCTCAGTTTCCCAGAATTGCGGGCAGCCGCAATCCCTTTTGTTTCGCCCAGTCGAGCGCCTCCTCGTAGCCGGCGTCGGCGTGACGCATCACGCCGGTGGCCGGATCGTTCCACAGGACGCGCTCCAGCCGCCGGGCCGCGGCCTGCGTGCCGTCGGCGCAGATGACCATGCCGGCATGCTGGGAGAAGCCCATGCCGACGCCGCCGCCATGGTGCAGCGAAACCCAGGTGGCGCCGGATGCGGTGTTGAGAAGCGCGTTCAGCAGCGGCCAGTCCGAGACGGCGTCGGAGCCGTCCTTCATGCCTTCCGTCTCGCGGTTGGGCGAGGCGACGGAGCCCGAATCGAGATGGTCGCGGCCGATGACAACCGGCGCCTTCAATTCGCCCT
The DNA here is from genome assembly GCF_025398255.1 of Chelativorans intermedius. GTDB lineage: Bacteria > Pseudomonadota > Alphaproteobacteria > Rhizobiales > Rhizobiaceae > Chelativorans > Chelativorans intermedius. The sequence continues at coordinate 96,110 of NZ_JAODNW010000015.1, forward strand.
TCGCCACCATCTCGTTGAAGGCGAGGCCGAGGCGGTGGCGGTCGCCCAGCCCCACCCAGCAGATGCGCGCCGGCAGGCCCTGAAAGGCGATGCGCTCCTTCGCCATGTCCAGCCAGCGGTGCAGGTGATCGTTGTCCGGCAGAAGCTCCTTCACCTTCTCGTCGGTGCGGTAGATGTCCTCCGGGTCGCCCGAAAGGGCCGCCCAGCGGAAGGGGCCGATGCCGCGGCAGAAGAGCGGGCGGATATAGGCCGGCACGAAACCGGGGAAGGCGAAGGCGTTCTCCAGGCCCTCCTCCCTTGCCACCTGGCGGATGTTGTTGCCGTAGTCGACGGTTGGCACGCCGGCGTTCCAGAAGGCGACCATCGCCTCCACATGCTCGCGCATGGAGGCGCGGGCGGCCTTTTCCACCGCCTTCGGGTCGCGCTCGCGCTTCTCGCGCCATTCGGCCAGCGACCAGCCCTTGGGCAGATAGCCGTTCAGCGGGTCATGGGCGGATGTCTGATCGGTGACGATGTCGGGCCGCACTCCCCGCCTCACCAGCTCGGGCACGATTTCGGCGGCGTTGCCCAACAGACCGACCGACCTCGCCTCGCCGGCCTTCGTCCAGCGGTCGATCATCGCCAGCGCCTCGTCGAGGCTCCTGGCCTTCTCGTCCAGGTAACGGGTGCGCAGGCGGAAGTCGATGCGGCTCTCGTCGCATTCGACGGCCAGGCAGCAGGCGCCGGCGAGCGTCGCAGCCAGCGGTTGGGCGCCGCCCATGCCGCCGAGGCCGGCCGTCAGGATCCAGCGGCCCTTCAGATTGCCCTCATAGTGCTGGCGGCCTGCCTCGGCGAAGGTCTCGTAGGTGCCCTGCACGATGCCCTGGCTGCCGATATAGATCCACGAGCCCGCCGTCATCTGGCCGTACATCATCAGCCCGGCGCGGTCGAGCCGGTTGAAATGGTCCCAATTGGCCCAGTGCGGCACGAGGTTGGAATTGGCAATGAGCACGCGCGGCGCGTCCGCGTGGGTGCGGAACACGCCCACCGGCTTGCCGGACTGCACGAGCAGCGTTTCATCCTCCTCCAGTGTCTTGAGCGTGGCGACGATGCGGTCGAAGTCGTCCCAGGTGCGCGCCGCCCGTCCGATGCCGCCATAGACCACCAGCTCGTTGGGGTTTTCGGCCACGTCCGGGTCGAGATTGTTCATCAGCATCCTGAGCGGCGCCTCGGTCAGCCAGCTCTTGGCGTTGAGCTCGGGCCCGCGCGGGGCCCTCACCTCGCGGGTGTTGTGTCGGGGGTCGGTCATGGCTTGTTCTCCTTGAGGGAAGGGGCGAGCGCGGCCAGCCGCTCCAGAATGGCCGCCAGATGCGGGCGCAGGCGCGCCGCCCTCGTCTCGTCATAGGCGAAGGGAAGGCTCTCGCTGGCGAGATAGGTGGACTGGGCAAGCTCCATCTGGATGGCATGCACGCCGTCGGCGGGCCGTCCGTAGTGGCGCGTCGTCCAGCCGCCGCGGAAACGGCCGTTGACGACACTGGCATAACCCGCGGCACGGCTGCAGATCTCCGCCGCGGCCGCCTCCACCTGTGGCGCGCAGCTTCGCCCGTTATCGGTGCCGATGTTGAAGTCGGGCAGGACGCCCTCGAAGAGAAACGGACAGCGCGAGCGGATGGAATGGCAGTCGTAGAGGATCGCCACGCCATGCAGCGCCCTGACGCGCGCAATCTCGCCCTCCAGCGCGGCATGATAGGGGCGGTGGAAGGCGGCCAGCCGCGCCGCGACATCCGTCTCGCCGGGCTCCTCGCCCTTCTTCCAGATGGGCTGATCGTCGAAATCGGTGAGCGGCACCAGCCCCGTGGTGTTCTGGCCCGGATAGAGGCTCCTGCCGGAGGGGTCACGGTTGGGGTCGATGACGTAGCGGTGGAAGGTGGCGCGCACCGTCGTCACGTCGGCAAGCAGGCCGCGATAGAGCGTGTCGACATGCCAGTCCGTATCGCGCAGCTTTCTGCCTTCCTCGTTCAGCCGCGCGGCAATCTCCTCGGGGACGTGCGTGCCCGTGTGCGGCAGGCCGAGAATGATGGGCGACGAACCCTGGACGACCTCCACCGGACTCATGGCTCGCTCCTCAGTTCCGGCAGGATGCCGGGCGAGACGCTGGCATTGAGCGCGCCCGAGCGCACCAGCGCGATGGCCGCTTCGAGATCGCCCGCCATGAAACGGTCGGCGTCGAGGCCCGGCACGACGGAGCGGATGGCGGCGTGCGCCCTGGCAAGCTCGGGGCTGGTCCTGAGCGGAGCACGCAGGTCGATGCCCTGGGCGGCCGTCACGGCCTCGATGCCCAGAATCGCGAAAAGGTTTTCGCTCATGTCGAGGAGGCGCCGCGCGCCGTGGCAGGCCATGGAGACGTGATCCTCCTGATTGGCCGAGGTGGGCGTGGAGTCGACCGATGCCGGGTGGGCCTTCTGCTTGTTCTCCGACATCAGCGCGGCGGATGTGACCTCGGCGATCATCAGGCCGGAGTTGAGCCCCGGCTCCCTGGCCAGAAAGGCCGGCAGGCCGAAGGAGAGTGCGGGATCGACCAGAAGGGCGATACGTCGCTGGGCGATGGCGCCGATCTCGCAGATGGCAAGCGCGATCTGATCGGCGGCCAGGGCCACCGGCTCGGCATGGAAGTTGCCACCGGAAGCGACCGTGCCGTCCGACAGGATCAGCGGGTTGTCGGTCACGGCGTTGGCCTCGATGGTCAGGGTGCGGGCCGTCTGGCGCAGCAGGTCGAGGCAGGCGCCGTCGACCTGCGGCTGGCAGCGGATGCAATAGGGGTCCTGCACGCGCTCGTCGCCCTCGCGATGGCTTTCGCGGATCTCGGAGCCTTCGAGCAGCCTCCAGAGCGCGGCCGCCGTGTCGATCTGTCCGCCGTGGCCGCGCAGCGCATGGATTTCCGGGTGGAAGGGGGCCGAGGAGCCCATCGCGGCATCGGTGGACAGGGCGCCGGTGATGACGGCCGCTCGTGCCGCGCGATGGGCGCGGAAGAGGCCGGCGAGCGCCAGCGCGGTGGAAACCTGCGTGCCGTTGATGAGCGCCAGCCCCTCCTTTGCGGCAAGCGCGACGGGGGCAAGGCCGGCCTCTTGCAGCGCTTGTTTAGCCGGCAATCTTTTGCCGCCATGAAAGGCTTCGCCCTCGCCGATCATCACGGCGGCGAGATGCGCCAGGGGCGCCAGATCCCCGGAGGCACCCACCGAGCCCTTTTCCGGCATGACCGGGATGACACCGCGCGCCAGCATCGCTTCCAGAAGGTGCACGATCTGCAGACGCACGCCGGAGGCGCCACGGCCGAGCGACATCAGCTTCAGCGCCATGACAAGGCGCACGACATCCTCGCCGAGCGGCGCGCCGACGCCACAGCAATGGGACAGGATGAGGTTGCGCTGCAGGGTGGTGACGTCACTGGCGGGAATGCGCACGCTGGCAAGCTTGCCGAAGCCGGTGTTGACGCCATAGACGGCCGCCTGTCCCCCGGCGATCTCGACGATGCGCGCGGCACCGGCCTCGATGGCCGGATGACAGGCCGGGTCAAGGCGCACGGGCGTCCCCTCCCGCCAGATGCGCTCCAGCGTATGAATGGACACCTGACCGGGCGTGACGGTGATCGTCATGCGGGTTCTCCAGGGAAAAGCCCATGCAGGGGGTTGAAGCCGATGCGGTAGGACAGCTCGGCCGGGTGCTCGACATCCCACAGGGCGATCTCGGCACGCTTTCCCACCTCGATGGTGCCCAACTCGGCCTGCAGGCCGAGAGCGCGGGCGGCCTCGCGCGTGGCACCGGCCAGCGCCTCCTCCGGGGTCAGGCGGAAGAGCGTGCAGGCCATGTTCATCGCAAGAAGCAGGGAGGCAAGCGGCGAGGAGCCGGGATTGCAGTCCGTGGCCACGGCCATCGGCACGCCGGCGGCGCGCAACCCCGCCACGGGCGGCACCTTTTCCTCGCGCAGCGTGTAGAAGGCGCCGGGCAGCAGCACGGCCACCGTGCCGGCGCCCGCCATGGCGGCGATGCCTTCTTCATCCAGATATTCCAGATGATCGGCCGAAAGCGCGCCGTGGCGCGCGGCAAGGGCTGCGCCGCCCAGGTTGGAAAGCTGCTCGGCGTGAAGCTTGACCGGCAGGCCGAGGGCGCGCGCCTTCTCGAAGACGCGGGCGATCTGATCCGGCGAGAAGGCAATGCCCTCGCAGAAGCCGTCGACGGCATCGGCCAGGCCGGCCGCGTGCGCCGCCTCCATGCCGGGCAGCACCACCTCGTCGATATAGGCGTCGGCGCGGCCCCGATATTCCGGCGGCACCGCGTGGGCCGCCAGATAGCTGGTCCTGACCCGCACCCGGCGCAGCCCTTCAAGCCTGCGCGCGGCGCGCAGCATCTTCAGCTCGTCCTCCACCGTCAGGCCATAGCCGGACTTGACCTCCACCGTCGTCACGCCCTCGGCGAGCAGCGCGTCGAGGCGCGGCAGCGCGGCTTCGGCCAGCGCCTCCTCGCCCATGGCGCGGGTCGCGGCCACGGTGGAGACGATGCCGCCGCCGGCGCGGGCGATCTCCTCATAGCTGGCACCCTGGAGCCGCTTCTCGAACTCGCGCGCCCGCTCGCCGCCGAAGACGAGGTGGGTGTGGCAGTCGACGAGCGCCGGGGTGGCAAGCCGCCCGCCGGCGCTCACCCGCTCGGCGGCGGCCCATTCGCCCGGCAGCGCGTCGCGCGGGCCCACCCAGGCGATGCGGCCCTCCTCGACGGCGATCGCGCCATCCGCCACCAGCCCATAGGGCGGGCCGCCGCGCGCCATGGTGGCTATCCTTGCTTGGGTGAGAACCACACGCTTCATCGCTTGAGGAGACCCGCTGCTTTGTCTAGACTTTGTGCTATTATGTCTATACAAAATGACTTGTAACCTCGGATTGCCGCTCCATGCAAGAGATTTTCGCCCGAACCGCACTCACCCCCCAAGGCTGGCAGGACAATGTGCGCGTGACGATCGACGATGGCGGGCGCATCGCCGCGGTGGTGCCGGGCGCGGCGCCGGGCACGGCGCATGTCGTGCCGGTGCTCCTGCCCGCTCCCGCCAACCTGCACAGCCACACCTTCCAACGCGCCATGGCCGGCCTGGCAGAACGGCGCGGACAGGCAGGGCACGACAGCTTCTGGACGTGGCGCGAGATCATGTACCGCTTCCTCGACCGGCTCTCGCCGCAGGATGTGCAGGCGGTGGCGGCCTTTGCCTTCATGGAGATGCTGGAAGCCGGCTTCTGCGCCGTGGCCGAGTTTCACTATCTGCATCACCAGCCGGGCGGCGCCCCCTATGACGACATTGCGGAGATGAGCGCCCGCGTCGTCGCGGCGGCGGGAGAAACGGGCATCGGGCTCACCCTTCTGCCCGTGCTCTACCGCCATGGCGGGGCCGACAGGCGCCCGCTCGCCGGCGGGCAGTTGCGCTTCGGCAACGACCGGGATGCCTTCGAGCGCCTCGTGACGCGGGCTGAGGCGCATGTGGCTGCGCTGCCCGGCGACGCGCGTCTGGGGGCGGCCGCCCACTCGCTGCGTGCCGTGGAGGTGGACGACATCCGCGCGGCGGTGGCGCTGCGCCCGCAGGCGCCCTTTCACATCCACATTGCCGAGCAGGTGGCGGAGGTCGAGGAAATCCGCGCCGTGCATGGTGCCCGGCCCGTGGCCTTCCTTCTGGGCGAGGTCGCGGTGGACCAGCGCTGGTGCCTCATCCACGCCACGCACATGGAGGAGGCGGAGACCAGGGCGCTCGCGCGGTGCGGCGCCGTGGCGGGGCTGTGCCCCATCACCGAGGCCAATCTGGGAGACGGCATCTTCGATGGCGCCACCTTCCGCGAGGCCGGCGGCACGCTGGGGGTGGGCAGCGACTCCAACGTGCGCATCTCGGTGGCGGAGGAACTGCGCCAGCTCGAATATTCGCAACGGCTGGGGCTCAGGGCCCGCGCCGTGCTGGCGCCGCCCGGCGGCTCCTGCGGGCGCACGCTCTACGAGGCCGCGCTCGCCGGCGGCGCACAGGCGCTCGGCCGCCACTCGGGTGCCCTGGAGGCCGGCCGATGGGCGGATCTCGTGGCGCTCGATCCCGGCGCCTTCGCCGGCAGGGCGGCGGGCGACACGCTGCTCGACGGCTGGATCTTCGCCGGCGGCAACGATGCGGTGACGGACCTCTGGTCGGCCGGCCGCCACGTGGTGCACGCCGGCCGCCACGTGGCGCGCGACGCGATCGGCCGCCGCTATTCGGCAACCCTCGAGAAGCTGATGGCCGGCCCATGACCGGCGCGCGCACCTCCTTCCGCGCCATACGCGACGAGATGGCGCGGCGCATCTCCGAGCGGCAATGGCGGCCCGGCGCGCTGATCCCCGGCGAGGAGGCGCTGGCGCGCGAGTTCGGCGCGGCGCGCGCCACCGTCAACCGCGCGCTGCAGGAGCTGGCGCGCGCCGGGCTGATCGAGCGCCGGCGGCGGGCCGGCACCCGCGTCGCGCTGCACCCGGTGCGCGAGGCGCGCTTCGTCATCCCGCTGGTGCGCCAGGAGATCGAGGGGCGCGGCGCGGCCTACCAGTACCGGCTTCTGTCGCGGCGGGAGGAAAGGCCGCCGGAGATCGTGCGCGCCCGCCTGGGCCTGGGAGAGAGCGTGCCGCTCATGCATGTGCGCTGCCTGCATCTGGCCGACCGCGCGCCCTATCAGTATGAGGACCGCTGGATCAATCTCGACGCGGTGCCGGCGGCCCGCGAGGCGGATTTCGCCGCCACGAGCCCCAACGAATGGCTGGTCGCCAACGCGCCCTTCACCGAGGCCGAGTTCACCTTCGCCGCCGCCGCCGCGGACGGGGAGGAAGGGTCGCTTCTGGGGCTCGGCGAGGGATCGCCCGTCTTCGTGGCCGAGCGCATCACCTGGCTGGGAGACCTGCCGATCACGCTGGTGCGCATGGTGCACCCCCCTTCCCACCGCATGGTCACCAGGCTGTAAGCCTCGACATCGCCGGCGCGGGACGCTAGACTGGTTCATCGTTTCATTGAAACGCTGACCCGGTCCATCTCTTTGTTTTTGCCGCATTTGTGCAACGCCAGATGATTCCATCTGGCTGCAAAATGCTGTAGGGCAGAGGGCGAACGTCACCGATGCCAGGAAACGCTCCATGCCCGCCAGCCGGCCGCTCGCCATCGCCCCTTCCATCCTCTCCGCCGACTTCTCGCGCCTCGGCGCGGAGGTCGAGGCCGCGGCGGCGGCCGGCGCGGACTGGATCCATCTCGACATCATGGACGGGCACTTCGTGCCCAACATCACCTTTGGCCCGCCGGTGGTGAAGGCGATCCGGCCATCGACGGACAAGGTCTTCGACTGCCATCTGATGATCGCACCGGCCGACCCCTATATCGCCGACTTCGCGGAAGCGGGCTGCGACATCATCACCGTGCATGCGGAGGCGGGGCCGCACCTTCATCGCTCGCTGCAGACCATCCGCAAGCTGGGCAAGAAGGCCGGGGTGGCGCTCAACCCGGCAACGCCGGCAAGCGCCATCCAACATGTGCTGGACGATGTTGACCTGGTGCTCGTGATGACGGTTAATCCGGGTTTCGGCGGCCAGGCCTTCATTCCCGCGATGGTGGAGAAGGTGCGCCTGGTGCGTGCCATGATCGGCGAGCGCCCGATCGACATCGAGGTGGATGGCGGCATCGCGCCCGACACGGCCGGCGCCATCGTCGAGGCCGGCGCCAATGTGCTGGTGGCCGGCTCTGCCGTCTTCCGGGGCGGCGCGGCCGCCTATGCGCGCAACATCGCCGCCATCCGCGAGGCAGCGGGCGGCTGAAACTGCCTGCAGGCCGCCAGAGGCAGGCAGGCGAAACGGAGGACGAGACCATGGCAGCAGTTCCACCCGTGTGCGATTTCGGATGGCCGGCGGTCGACGCCACGCTCCGCGGCACCGACGGCAAGATGCACAGCATCTTCGGCCAGGCCGGCCCCAACGGGCTGGTGGTCGTCTTCATCTGCAACCATTGCCCCTATGTGAAGGCGGTGGTCGACCGCATCGTGCGCGATGCCCGCGACCTCGGGGAGCACGGCATCGGCTTCGTCGCCATCAATTCCAACGACGCCGTCGCCTACCCGGAGGACTCCTTCGACAAGATGGTGGCGTTCGCCCGCCAGCACGGCTTCCCCTTCCCCTATCTGCACGACGAGGACCAGAGCGTGGCGCGCGCCTACGGCGCGGTATGCACGCCGGATTTCTTCGGCTTCAACAGGGAGATGAAGTTGCAGTATCGCGGCCGTCTCGACGCCGCGCGCACCGAGCCGGCGCCCCCGGAGCTGAGGCGCGACCTCTACGAGGCGATGGTCCAGGTGGCCAGGACGGGGAAAGGGCCGCAGGAACAGGTTCCCTCCATGGGCTGCTCGATCAAGTGGAAGGACGCGGCCTGAGGAAGGGGCAGGCTTCGCGCGCCGCCTTCAATGCGGCCTTCAATGCGCCTCTTCCCAGTTGTCGGCGGCGCGGGCGTCCACCTTCAGCGGCACGGAGAGGGCGCGGGCCGGCAGGGCGGCGTTTTCCATCACCGTGCGGATGATGGGAATGGCCTTGTCCACCATCTCTTCCGGCGCCTCGAAAATCAGCTCGTCGTGCACCTGCAGGAGCATGACGACATCGCCGAGCCCGTCCTGCGCGAGGGCGGCATCCATGCGCATCATGGCGCGGCGGATGATGTCGGCGGCCGAACCCTGGATGGGCGCGTTGATGGCTGCGCGCTCGTTGAAGGCGCGGATGGAGGGGTTGGAGGAACGGATCTCGGGATAGTAGGCGCGCCGGCCGAAGACGGTTTCCACATAGCCGTTCTCGCGGCAGAACGCCTTGGTGCGCTCCATATAGTCCCTGATGCCGGGGAAGCGCTCGAAATAGCGCTTGATATAGGCCCCCGCCTCCTCGCGCGGGATGCCGAGCTGGTTCGCCAGCCCATAGGCCGAGATGCCGTAGATGATGCCGAAATTGATGGCCTTGGCGCGCCGGCGCACCTCGCCCGGCATACCCTCCACCGGCACGCCGAACATCTCCGAGGCGGTGAGCGCGTGGATGTCCAGCCCGTCGGCGAAGGCCTGCTTGAGCTGCGGGATGTCGGCCACATGGGCGAGCACGCGCAGCTCGATCTGGCTGTAATCGGCCGAGATGAGCTTGCGCCCCTTCGGCGCGACGAAGGCGGTGCGGATCTTGCGCCCCTCGGCCGTGCGCACCGGGATGTTCTGCAGGTTCGGCTCGGATGAGGAAAGCCGCCCGGTGGTGGTGGAGGCCAGCGAATAGGAGGTGTGCACGCGCCCCGTCTCGGGGTGGATGTAGCCCGGCAGCGCGTCGGTATAGGTGGATTTCAGCTTCGTGACCTGCCGCCAGTCGACGATCTTGCGGGGCAGTTCGTGGCCGGCCGCGGCCAGTTCCTCCAGCACCTGGGCGGAGGTGGACCACTGGCCCGTCTTCGTCTTCGTGCCGCCGGGCAGGCCCATCCTGCCGAACAGGATCTCGCCCAGCTGCTTGGGCGAGCCGATGGTGAAGCGCTCGCCGGCAAGCGCATAGATCTCCTCCTCCATCGCCGCCGCCGTCTGCGCGAAATCGCCGGACATGCGCGAAAGGATCTGCCGATCGACGGTGATGCCGCGGTGCTCCATGCGGCAGATGACGGAGACCATCGGCCGCTCCAGCCGCTCATAGACGGAGACGAGCCCGCGCGCGGCGAGCTGCGGCTTGAGCACGCGCCACAGCCGCAGGGTGATGTCGGCGTCCTCCGCCGCATAGGCGGTGGCCTTCTCGATGTCCACCATGTCGAAGGTCACCTTGGCGCGGCCCGAGCCGGTCAGCTCCTTGTAGGAAAGCGGCGTGTGGCCCAGCCAGCGCTGCGACAGCGCGTCCATGCCGTGTGCCTGGGCGCCCGCCTCCAGCACATAGGACATGAGCATCGTGTCGTCATAGGGCGCGATCTCGATGCCCTGGCGGAACAGCAGAAGCCAGTCATATTTCAGGTTCTGGCCGATCTTCAGGACCGAGCCGTCCTCGAGCAGCGGCCGGATGGCCGACAGCGCCTCGGCCGTGCCGATCTGGCCGTCGACGCGGCCGCCGCCCAGAAGGTCCCCGTTGCCGCTCTTGTGGTTGAGCGGCACATAGGCGGCACGGCCCGGCGCCGTGGCAAGCGAAAAGCCGACGATCTCCGCCTGCATGGGATCGAGCGAGGTGGTCTCCGTATCGAAGGCGACAAGCCCGGCCTCGCGCGCCTCCTCCACCCATTTTCCGAGCGTCTCCAGGTCGCGAATGCAGACATAGGCGGCGTGGTCGATCGCCTCCCCCAGCGCCGCCTCGGCGCGCTTCCTGGCCAGCTTTTCCGGCGTATCGGCCTCTTCCGGCACGCCAGTCCCGTCCCCGCCGCTCGGCGAGGCCGTGCCGACATCCGGCCCGCGGGCGGCGGCGCCCTCCTCCACCTCCACGAAGGCCGGCTCCACCTCGGCGGCGTCGGTGCCCGTGGCCTCGGCCACGCGCCGCGTGAGGGTGGAAAACTCCATGGCCTTCAGGAAGGCGATCAGCTTCGGCCCGTCCGGCGGCCTGAGCTCCAGGGCGTCGAGCCCCAGCTCCACCGGAACATCGTTCTTCAGCCGCACCAGCTCGCGCGAAAGGCGCGCCTTGTCGGCATTGGCGAGCAGGTTTTCACGGCGCTTGTTCTGCTTGATCTCGCCGGCGCGGGAAAGCAGCGTATCGAGATCGCCATATTCCTCCAGAAGCTGGGCGGCCGTCTTCGGCCCGATGCCCGGCACGCCCGGCACATTGTCGATCGAATCGCCAGTGAGCGCCTGCAGGTCGATCATCTTCTCCGGCGGCACGCCCCATTTCTCGACCACCTCCTCAATGCCGATCTCCCGGTCCTTCATGGGGTCGTACATGGAGACGCAAGGACCCACGAGCTGCATCAGGTCCTTGTCGGAGGAGACGATGGTGGCGTCGCCCCCCGCCTCCACCGCCAGCCGCGCATAGGTGGCGATCAGATCGTCGGCCTCATAGCCCTCCATCTCGATGCAGGGCAGGTCGAAGGCGCGTGTGGCCTCGCGGATCAGCCCGAACTGGGGAACCAGATCCTCCGGCGGCTCCGCCCGGTTTGCCTTGTATTCGGGGTAGATCTCGTTGCGGAACGTCTTCGAGGAATAGTCGAAGATAACGGCGAAATGGGTCGGCGTGACGCCCACCTCCGTGTCGCGGGCATTGCGCAGGAGCTTCCACAGCATGTTGCAGAAGCCCGAAACGGCACCGACGGGCAGCCCGTCGGATTTGCGCGTCAGCGGCGGGAGGGCGTGATAGGCGCGGAAGATGTATCCCGAGCCATCGACGAGGAAGAGATGGTCGCCTTTTTTCATGGGCAAACGGGTAGCGCGCCGCGCCTGCCCTGTCCATCGCCAAGGCAGGGAAGGCCACAGCCTGCCGCCAGATGGTGACGCCGGGCCGTCGGTAACAGAAATATTACAAAGGTGTAACTTTTTGGCCCTTGAATAGCCATTTTGGCGCACAACATATCTGGATATCGGCAATATTCCGCCGAGCAAAGTCCGGCTAAGGCCCGTCCCCCGCCTGAACCGGACATATAGAGAGCGGCAGCCTTTTCCCCCTCTCCGGGCTGCCGCGGCATACTGCAAGGCCGCCGTGGCTTCCCCTCCGCCACGGCGGCACTTTTTTAGGCCCATTCCCGATTCGCGTAAAGGCCGCCCAGCCGGCAGGCCCTCAGAACAGGTTGAGCTGCTGCGCTCTTCGCTGCCGCCCGGCCGCCGTGCTGGCGGTCGTCAGGGTGGCGGGGATGGCGTCGAGAAAGGGGGACGGCGGCAGTGCGCGCACCGCGCCGCGCCAGAAGCGCCGGCCGGCGCGGGTGAGAAACAGCCGGTCCTTCGCCCGCGTCATGGCCACATAGAGGAGGCGGCGCTCCTCCGCCTGCGCGCCTGCATCCATCTCTTCCGGCGCGCCCCATGAGAACGGCACGATCCCCGCCTCCATGCCGATCACGAAGACGGCGCAAAATTCGAGCCCCTTGGCGGCGTGCATGGTCATCAGCGACACGCGGTCGGCACGCGGGTCGTGGAAATCGGCCTCGGTCGAGAGCGCAACCGCCTCCGCCAGGCGGGCCATGTCGCCAGCCACGTCCGGGGAAGCGGCAAGTGCGGCAAGCCAGCCCCGCGCCTCGGCCAGAGCCGCCGCGTCGGTCTCTCCGGCGGCGCGTGCCGCCTCGGCGGCTGCCGCAAGACGCGACGGCAGATCCGTGCCGGGCGCGGCTTCCGCGCCTTCGGCGAGCGCGCGCATGAGCGCGGCAACACCCGCGTGGCCGGTCAGCGGCGCCGGGGTGCTTTTCCTGAAGGGGATGCCGGCGCGGTCGAACGCCTCGCGCAGGGCGCCCGCCTGCGCGTCGGTGCGGTAGAGCACGGCAAAATCGGCAAAGCCCAGCGGTGCCGCCCCCTTTCCGCCACGCCGGGCGCCGTGGGCGGCCAGCATGTCGTGCCCGCCCAGCATTTCCTCGATGGTGGCGGCGACGAAGGCCGCCTCGGCTGCCTCGTCCGCGGCGGTGTGAACGACGATGGGGGCTGCCATCGCACGCGTGATGCCCTCGGCCTCGGCGCCGACGAGGCGGGCGGCGGCCGTGGCGATGGTGCCGGTGGAGCGGTAATTGTGCCTGAGCCGCGCGGTGCGGGCGGCAGGAAAGTCGCGCATGAAACGGGCAAAGCAGCCGGCATCCGCGCCCCGGAAACCATAGATCGCCTGGTTCGGATCGCCGATCACGCACAGATTGCCCTGCGGCCCGGCAAGCAGCTGCAGGAGGCGATATTGCTGCTCGTCCACGTCCTGGAACTCGTCGGCCAGGATGTGGCTGAAGCGCTCCCGCCACAGCGCGGCGATCCCCTCGTCCTGCTCCAGAAGCGCCACCGGCAGGGCCACCAGGTCGTCGAAGTCCACCCAGTTTCCCGCACGCCCCAGGCGGTCGAGCACGGCGCGGGCCTCGGCGGCCTCGCCCTCCTCCGGCACTCCGGTGCGTTTCGATAGGGAGACGGCCTTCAGGAGGCGGCCCGCCCGACGCTCGCTTGTCGACATGGCGGCGGCAAGCGCTGCCATGCGCTCGCCCTCGCCGGCGATGCGAAAACCTTCGGCAAGGCCGAGCGCCTGCCCATGGGCGCGCAGGATGGCAAGGCCCAGCGTGTGAAAGCTGTGCACCGCCACGTGCCGGGCCGCGTCCGGCATCAGCGCGGCGAGGCGCGCGCGAAGCTCCTCCGTCGCCTTGCGCGTGAAGGTGACGGCAAGGCACGAGGCGGCCGCAACGCCACGCTCCAGCACCAGATGCGCGATGCGGCGGGTGAGCATGCGCGTCTTGCCCGAACCGGGCCCGGCAATCACCATCAGCGCCCCGTCCACCATGGCGGCGGCCGCGGCCTGATCGGCGTCGAGGGCGGAAAGCACGCCCGTCCGTGCAGACGCGGCGGGGGCGGCGGGGGCAGGATCCTCCCCCGTCCCGGCGTCGGCGGGCGGGGCCGCCTGCGGCCGTTGCGCCCGCTTGCGCCGGCGCAGCGGGGCGTCAAACAGCAGATCGCCCCTGGTGAGGCGGTCGATCTCCCCTTCCTCGAACAGCCGGATCACGCCATACTCGCCATCATAACCCGCCTGGCGGATGACCCTGCCCGCGCGCAGCCGCTCCACCGCCTCGCCAAGCAGGCTGTCGGCGCGGCCGATGTCCTCGACCGGCACCTCTTCCAGAATGGAAAGCTCCGCACCGAGCGCGGCGGTAACGCGGTCGTAGGCGTGGCGCACGGTCTTGGAGGCGACGCCGCTGCCCAGGATTTCCGACAGCATTTCGGGCAGCGGCACCAGGCTTGCCACGGCGCCGGCCGTCGGCGGCGGCACCGCCTCCTGCCGGTCGGCCAGCTTTTCCACGCGGTGCGCCACGCCCACCGTCACGCGGCCGCCGCACACGGGGCAGCGCCCGTCGAGCGCCAGTGTCTCCTTCGGCTCCAGCCGCACCCCGCAGGCCCGGTGCCCGTCCATGTGGTACTTCCCTTCCTCGGGGAAGAACTCCACCGTGCCCGCATAGCCCTCTCCCGTCTCCAGCGCCCGGCGGATGGCGAAATAGTCGGGCTCACAGGAAAAGCGGGTCGCCTCGCGGCCGAGCTTGCCCGGCGAGTGCGCATCGGAATTGGAGGTCAGCCGGTAGCGGTCGAGGGAGGAGACGCGCCAGTTCATCTCCGGGTCGGAGGAAAGCCCCGTCTCCACGGCGAAGATGTGGGATGCCAGGTCGCCGTAACATTCCTCGATGGAATCGAAACCGGACTGGGAGCCGAGAGCGGCGAACCATGGCGTCCAGATATGCGCCGGCACCAGATAGGCATGGGGGCCCGAATCCAGCGCGATCTCCAGCAGGTCGCGCGAATCGAGCCCCAGGATCGGCCGGCCGTCGGAGGCGATGTTGCCGATGCGCGCCAGGCTGGCGGCCAGCCGGTCGACGGTGTCGAGGTCCGGCGCATAGATGAGGTGGTGGACCTTCCGCGTCTTCTCGCCCTTCTTGTAGATGGTCGAGATTTCCGTGGACAGCATGAAGCGCACCGGCCTGCGGCAGGCGGGCGGCAGCGTCTTTTCGATCTGTGCCTCGATCTCCCGCCTCAGGCGGAAGAGCCCGCCGCCATCGGGCACCAGCTTTTCCCTGATCTCGGCAAGCCAGGCAGGGTGCACGCAGTCTCCGGTGCCCACCACGGCAATGCCCTTCAGCGCCGCCCACCAGGCAAGGTGTTCGAGATCGAGATCCCGGCTGGTGGCACGGGAATATTTCGAGTGAACGTGCAGATCGGCGTGAAAGGGCATGGAGAAAGCAATAGCAGCCGCCGGCGGCCCGTCAAAAGCCTCGGACCGGACAGGCCCTGCTTTCCACAGCCCGGACGCCCGGCGCGGCGCCGGGCCCGCGGATGCCCCGGCTCAGGCCCCGCCGTCCTCGCGGGCGATCTGCGCCCAGCTGTCGCCTTGGGCCAGCATGGCGCGCAGATAGGCGACATTGGCCTCGGCCTGGGCGGGGGAAAGCTCGCGGCGGGCGATCTTTTCGGCCTCCGCGAAGCGGCCCTGCAGGCCCACCACGAGCGCCAGGTTCTGGCGCACGCGGCTGTCGGCGCCGGGCACGGCGGCGGCCTGGCGCATGTGCTCTTCCGCCTTCTTGAGATCGCCCGTCAGCACATAGGACATGCCGAGATTGGACAGCACCGAGGGCTCGTCGGGCTGCAGGTCGAGGGCGCGGCGGTAGAGCGCGCGCGCCTGCTCCGGCTCGCCGAGCTGGTCGAGGATCGCCCCTTCCGCCGACAGCAGGCGCCAGTCGGGATATTCCGGCGTCTGGGCGCGGCGCACGGCATCCAGCGCCGGCTCCAGCTCGCCGGCGGCGGCCAGGGCCTTGCCATAGGCGGCCAGCACCTCGCGGTCCTCGGGATAGGCGATGGCGAGCTTGCGCATGACGGCGAGCGACTGGTCCACCCGCCCGCTCATCTGCAGGATATTGGCGTAGCGCAGCGCCGTGCCCCTGTCCTGCGGGTTGCGGCTGTAGAGCTTGCCGAGACTGGCGGTGGCGGCTTCCAGCTCGCGCGCCGACATGGAGGCTACGGTGCTCTCGCCGCCGGGCGTGACCGAGCCGGTGGTGACGGCATCGGCCCTGCGGCCCTGGCTGGCGCAGCCGGCGAGAGCGGCAGCCAGAAGCAGCGTCGCCACGCCGATGCGTAGCCCCTGACGTGCCGGATGATGGGTGAACATGCGCGCCCCTCCGCATCTCTTGCAGACAGCCCCTTCGGGGCCTTCCCCGGCCAAGAAGTATTCTGTTAACCCTAACGGAGCGTTAATCCGCCCGTTGCAAAGGAAGAATCACCGCCATGCCGCTTACCCTCACCCCCCGGAAGGAGCCACACTCGCTGCCTGTCTATCTCGCCCGCGGCGAAGCGCTGGAGGAAACGGGCGCCGACCAGGATGCCTGCGCGTGGGCGCGGGCCAACGGATTCCGCGGTTCTGAGGGGGCCTTCCTGCCCGTTCCGGGGAGTAAAGGGGCGCTTGGCGGTGCCTTCTTCGGCCTTGGCAGCGACCCCCTCGGCCCCGGCAAGCTGGCCCGCCTTCTGCCCGAGGGTGCCTGGCATTTCGCCGCGCCGCCCGACGCGCCGGAGCTGGCTGCCCTGGCGCTCAAGCTCGGTGCCTATGCCTTCACCCGCTATGGGGCGAAGCCAACGCCGGACATCCGCTTCGCGGTGCCGCAGGGCGTGGACCCCGCCGAAGTCGAGCGGCTGGCCGAGGGCACCTGCCTTGCCCGCGACCTCATCAACACGCCGGCCAACGACATGGGCCCGCAGGCGCTGGAGGAGGCGGTGCGCCGCCTGGCGCAAACCCACGGAGCGCAGGTGCAGGTGACGGCGGGCGATGCCCTGCTTGCCGAGAACCTGCCGATGATCCACGCCGTGGGCCGCGCCGGAGCGCAGGCGCCGCGCCTCATCGACCTGCGATGGGGCGCGCAGGCCATGCCGAAGGTGACGCTGGTGGGCAAGGGCGTGTGCTTCGACACGGGCGGGCTCGACATCAAGCCGGCGAGCGCCATGCTTCTGATGAAGAAGGACATGGGCGGGGCGGCCAATGTGCTGGGCCTTGCGGCGACGGTCATGGCCGGCAAGCTGCCGGTGCGCCTGCGCGTGCTGATTCCGGCGGTGGAGAACGCCATCGCCGGCAACGCCTTCCGCCCCGGCGACGTGCTGACCAGCCGCAAGGGCTTAACCGTGGAGATCGGCAACACGGATGCCGAGGGCCGGCTTGTGCTGGCCGATGCGCTGGCGCTGGCCGACGAGGAGGCACCGGACCTGATGATCGACATGGCGACGCTGACCGGCGCGGCGCGCGTTGCGCTCGGTCCCGACCTGCCGCCCTTCTACACCCATGACGAGGCGCTGGCGGCAGCACTCTGCGAGGCGGCGGAAACGGTGGCCGACCCCCTTTGGCGCATGCCGTTGTGGCGGCCCTACCGGGACAAGCTGCGCTCCAAGGTGGCCGATACGAACAACGTCACCGCCGATGGCTTTGCGGGTTCCATCACCGCAGCGCTTTTCCTGGAGCGCTTCGTGGAGAAGGCGGGGGCCTGGGCGCATTTCGACATCTATGGCTGGAACCCCTCGGAGAAACCGGCAAGCCCGGTGGGCGGAGAGGCACAGGGAATCCGCGCCGTGGAACGCGTGCTGCGGCAGCGCTATCCCGGCTGACCCCATTGCGCAAAGCGGCAATCGGCGCAATGATACGGAACCGAAACGGTTGTGAGCGGTGGGATGGTTGCTCTGCGGCCCCTTCAGGCACTGCGGCTGTGGCAGCAGGTGTGTCTTGCCGAGGTGCGCAATGAGATGCCGGATCTCAGCGAGCGGCAGCTCGCCATCCTGCTGACCGTCTATCTCGACCCGCCGCCGCACACGGTGCGCGGACTGGCGGAGAAGCTGAAGGTGACGAAACCGGTGATCACCCGCGCCCTCGACACGATGGGCGCCATGCGGCTGCTCGCCCGACACCGCGACGAGGAGGACAGGCGCAACGTGCTGATCCGCCGCACCGTGGAGGGGGCGCTGTTCGTCGAGCGTTTCGGCGATACGGTGGTGGCCAAGGCCGGGGAGCTGGCGCCATGAGCGAAAGGCCGCTCGACCGCCGTCTCAACGCCTTCCGGCCCGATCTCGCCGATGCGCGGCTGATGGGACAGGTGACGGCGCAGCGCTTCGTGGAGCCGGAGCCGGCGGCCATCGCCGTGCCGGTGGCCGACCTGCGCGCCGCGCCGCGGGCCGAGGCGGGGGTGGACACCCAACTTCTCCATGGCGACGCGGTGCATGTGTTCGAGCGCCGGGGCGGCTGGGCCTGGGTGCAGGCGCTGCGCGACGGCTATGTGGGCTATGTGGCGGTGGCGGCGCTCGGCCCGCCGCAGCCGCCGCCCAGCCATGTGGTGTGCGTGCCGCGCAGCTTCGTCTATCCCGAACCCGAGCTGAAGGCGCCGGCCATCGCCGCCCACAGCATGGGCGCCAGGCTGCGCGTGACGGGCGAGGAGGAAAGGCGGGGCACGCGCTATGCCCTGCTCGGCAGCGGCGGGGCGATGATCGCGAGGCATCTGCGTCCGGTGGAGCGGCATGACGGCGACTATGTCTCGGTTGCCGAGCAGTTCCTCCACACGCCCTATCTTTGGGGCGGGGCAAGCGGCTTCGGCATCGACTGCTCCGGCCTGGTGCAGCTTGCCATGTTCATGGCCGGCAGGCAGGTGCCGCGCGACACCGACATGCAGGCGGCGGCGGTGGGCACCCCGCTCGATGCGGAAGCCGGCCTGCGGCGCGGCGACCTCGTCTTCTGGCGCGGCCATGTGGCGGTGATGACGGATGGCAGCAGCCTCATCCACGCCAATGGCTACACCATGACCGTCTCGCGCGAGCCGCTGGCCGAGGCCATCCAGCGCATCGCGGCGCTTTATGGCGAACCCACGGGCTACCGCCGCCCGCGGTGAGCGGGCCGTTTCACAGACGGCGCAGGTGGTTGTCCCAGGCGGGACCTGCCTTGCCCGGCTCCGCGAGCACGCCCTGGGAGTTCCACCCGGCGGAGAGAATGGCGCCGCGGCCGCTGGTGGCCAGCACCCGGCCCCTGGCGGCGGGAGCGATACCGCAGCCGTCGGGCAGGAGACGATGGCCGAGGTGGCGCCCGCTTTGCGTGTCCCAGAAGGCGATGAGGCCGCCGCGCGGGCTGGAGGTGGCAAGCACGGTGCCCGAGGCATCGAGCGCGACGGAGCCGACATAGTTCTGCATGGCATGGAGAACGTCGCGCGGGCCGGCGAACAGCTCGGCCGGGCGGCCACGCCTGTGGCGGCCCACCAGCGGCGGGCGCTCCGAAGCCGCGCCCTCATACTGGCAACCGAACCACACATCGCCGGCCGCATCCACCGCCATGTGGCGAATGGAGAGCTGATGAAGCTCCGGCGCCAGCGCTGCCTGTTCCACCACCGCGCCGGAGGCGATGTCGATATAGGCGAGGCTGGGCGCCATGGTGGCGAGGTTGAGCTTGGCGCGGCCATAGTCGGGGTGGGTGAGAATGCCGCCATTGGCCACGCAGAGCGTGCGCCCGTCGTCCAGCAGCACCGCCTCATGGGGTCCCACGCCCTGGCTGGCGAACTCCGCGAGGCGGCGGAAGCCGTCCGTCGCGTCGTAGACGCCGATGACGCCGCGCCCGGCCTCGAAATCGTTCTCGGTGGCCAGCATCAGCCTGCCGTCGCCGGTGAAGACGCCGTGGCCGTAGAAATGCCGGCCGGGGGCGGCGGCGATGGCCTGCGGCGCGTCCCGGCCCTCCACGTCGAAGGCGATGGCGAAACGCCCTGGCGAGCGCGCGAAGGCCACGGCGCGCCGGCGCGGCGCATCGACGGCGAAGGAGTGGCCGCGGGCCTCAAGCGGCAGCACCAGCCGGTCGCGGCCCCGCTCGTCGATGACGGCGGCCTCGAACCGGCCGCCATTCAGCCGAGCGCCGAGAAACAGCGCTTCCTCGCTCGCCCACGCGCCTTGCGGCGCCAGCGCCGCCCCGCCGGCAAGGGCGAGGAAGGTTCTGCGATCAATCGCCGTCGAGCGCATTGAAGCCCATCGTCAGCCCTATGGCGGCGGAAAGCTGCTCGCCGATGGAGTGCCTGGCGCCGTCGAGCGCCACGGCAGCGTAGGCGATGCGCGCACGCTCGCCTTCTTTCGCGAAGGCCGCCTCGGCAGGGGCCTCGACGGCGCGCAGCGCCTGCGACGCGTGATCCAGGTCGAACAGCACCGAATCGACGAGCGGGCGGCGCGCGGCATCGAGGCTGCCCGCAAAATCCGCCGCCCGGAGGAGGCCGGCCACCCCCTCGACCTGGGCGCCTGCCAAGGCAAAGGTGAGATTGGAACGCCACAGCGGCGCGCGGCGGCCCTGCGCCTCCTGCGCGCTGTCTCCAAGGGCCGGCAGAAGCTCGGTATCGCGCACGAATTGCAGCGCGGTGGAAAGCGCCTTGACCACCTCGCCGGCCACCTCGCCGGGCGTGCGGTAGAGCGCATTGTCGGCGGCGGGGCGCGTGAGGGCGGCATGGAAGGGCGCACCGGGCCTCCAGGCCCGCTCGACCACGGCGGCGCGTTCCGCCAGATTGGCGGCGATGGCCGCGCCATAGCGGCAGCGAAAGGCGCCGTCACCCTCCGCAAGGGACTCCGCGCCGGAGCCGAAGAGCACGAACTCCATGGCCGGCAGCCCCTGCAGGGCCACGCTCTTCTCGGCAAGACCCTCGGGCATGGCGGCGCTCTCGTCCTTTTTGCCCAGCACGCCCTGCACCTGGCGCAGGGTGACGCCGCGCACATCCGGCCAGAAGAAGATGTGCTCGAAACGGTTTTCCTCCACCAGCGGGCCGAAGCGCAGGATGGAGACCGGACCCCAGGCGCGCACGCTGCCTGCGAAGGCGGCGCGCGCCTCCTCAAGCGCCGGCGGGGCCGGGGCGTCGCACAGCGTCCGCATCGCCTCGTCGAGCCGCCGCGTGGCGCCGGAAAAGGCGGAAAGCGCCGGCGCGGCATAAAGCTCGGCCACGCGCCGGCCGATGTCGGCGGCCACCTGCGCCTGCTGCGCATGCGCCGGCAGCGCGCAGATCAGGGCAAGCACGGCGAGCATCCATCTCGGCATGTCACAACGACTCCAGAAAACGGATGAGGTTGTCGCGGTCGGCCTTTTCCATCTCCACCACCTTCCGGCGGGCGGCCTCGGCCTCGCCGCCATGCCACAGAACCGCCTCGAGCAGGGTGCGGGCGCGCCCGTCATGCAGGAAGCCGGCCCGCTCGTTGACGGTTTTGGCAAGGCCGATGCCCCACAGCGCCGGCGTGCGCCATTCGCGGCCGCTCGCCGTGCCCTCCGGCCGATGGTCGGCCAGACCCTCGCCCATGTCGTGCAAAAGCAGGTCCGTATAGGGCCAGATGAGCTGGAAGCCGAGGTCCGGCACGGCCGCATCGCGCCGGGTGACATATTTCGGCGTGTGGCAGCCTGCGCAACCGGCCTCGTAGAACAGCTTCTTGCCGGCCAGCACCTGCGGGTCGTCCACGTCGCGGCGGGCGGGAACGGCGAGGTTTCGCGAGTAGAAGGTGACGAGATCGAGGAGCTCGCCCGGCACCTCCTGTTCTCCAAGCTCCGGCTGGGCGCCATGGGGCAGTGCCCGGCAGTCGGCCTGCCGGTCGGTGCAGTCGCCCCAATGGTCGGGGTGAAGCGGCGTGGACAGGCCCATGTCGCCGGAGAACGCATCCGCCGTCTGCTGTCTCACGCTTGCGGCATTGCCCTTCCAACCGAAGCGGCCGAGGCGCCATTCGCCCGTCTCGTCGCGCACCCAGCGGGCCCGGCCGGAGATGCCGTCGCCGTCGGCATCCTCCGGGTCCTCGCGGGCAAGGATGTCGCCGGCGTCGATGGCTTCGAGCAGACCGAGGCCGATCATGGGCGGGGCGACACGCGCCGACAGCATGACGTCGGGGTGGAGCGGGCCGTAGCCCGGATTCTCGATGGAAAGCTTCGGCTTGCGCAGGCGGACCGTCTCGCCGCCCCTGAGGACAACGGGCAGCTCCTCGTAGTCGATGCGCACGCGGCCTTCGGCCGGCAGGCCGGCGACCGCGAAATCCTGAAGCTGGCTGCCATAGACAGGATCGGGCGCGGCGGACAGACGGCCGTCGCGAATCATCTCCCGCTCGGCGGCACCGGGCGGCACGGACAGACGCACCAGAAGCGAGACGGCGGAATCGCCGGGATGGGCCGGCGCATGGCCGCGCCCGTCCTTGATGTGGCAGGACTGGCAGGCCCGCGCGTTGAACAGCGGCCCCAGCCCATCGGAGGCGCGCGTCGAGGACGGCGCGGACACCCAGTCCTTGCGGAACAGGCCATTGCCGAGCAGGAAGCGCTGCCTGCCCTCGAAATCCAGATTGGCCGAGGGATGAGAGAAGGCATCGGCGTTGATGCGCTTGAGGGAAGTGGCTGCGCCGGCCTGCATGCGCTCGAAGCGCTCGGCCTCGTCAAACGTGGCGGCAGGGCGCGTGACCTTCTCCACCCGCAGCCGATCGGCCGCGTCCAGATCGTCGCGCGGGTAGGGCCGACCGGCCCAGGCGGCCGCAAGGGCGGCAAGCAGGCCGGCCGCCCAGACGGCCGTTGCAAGGCGGGTGGACGCGCGCATCGCCGCCGCGGCTCCGCCTACTGGAAGACGGCGCCGGGATTGTCGAGGCTGTCGGAGCCTTCGATGGCCACGCCCGACAGATCGAGCGCGGCAATGACGCGCTCCAGCGAGCGGGTCTGCGCGACCAGCGCGTCGATCAGGGCCTGGACGGCGGCATTGCCCTCCTCGTTGCCCTCGCCGATCATCTGATCGTACGCCTCCACCGTCTCGGCCCGGGTCTTCAGCGCCTCGGCGGCTTCCATGGCGGCGGCCAGCCTGGCTTCCATCTCGTCCGCCAGGGCAGGGTCGGTCTCACGCACCAGATCGGCCAGGCTTGGCCCCTCCACCGTCTCGCCGTTCACCCGCCGGTAGCGACCGAAATAGACATTGTCGATGCCCAGAGCGTCGTAATAGTGGCTGTTGTGGGTGTTGTCGGAGAAGCAGTCGTGCTCCTCCTCGGGGTCGTTGAGCAGCAGGCCAAGCTTCATGCGCTCGCCGGCGAGCTCGCCATAGGACAGGGAGCCGAGGCCCGTCAGCATGGCGGTGAGCCCGGCGGCGGGACCGCCCTCGGCGAGGGCGGCGCGCGCCTCGCCATCCTGCTGCCAGTTGGCCACCATTTCCTCGAGGTCCGCGACAAGCAGGTCGGCGGCGGCCATGAGATACTGCGCGCGGCGCGCGCAATGGCCGCCGGTGCAGTTCTGCGGATCGAAGTCCGTGTAGGGACGGGCACCCGCACCTGGGCCGGTGCCGTTGAGATCCTGCCCCCACAGCAGGAACTCGATGGCGTGATAGCCGGTCGCCACGTTGGCCTCGATGCCGCCCGCCTCGTGCAGGGACTGAAGGAGCGCCGGGGTGATCTCGGCCGCATCGACGGTCTCGCCGGCAATGCTCAGCCTGTCATTGGCGATGATGTTGGCCGTGTAGAAGCTGTTCGTGTCGGACTCGGTGCCGTAGCTGGCGTCCACATAGTCGATGAGCCCCTCGTCCAGCGGCCAGGCGTTCACCCGGCCCTCCCAGGCGTCGACAATGGCGTTGCCGAAACGGTAGGCCTCCGTCTGCTGGTAGGGCACGCGCGCGGCAAGCCAGGCTTGCCGCGCCGCCTCGAGCGTCTGCGGCGAAGGCTCGGCGATCAGCGCTTCCACCGCGCCCTTGAGGGCGCGCGCCGTCTCCAGGCTGTCCTCATAGCCGGCCAGGGCGATATTGGCATAGGTCTCGACCACGGCCGGGGGTTCGGCGGCATGGGCCATGGAAACGGCCAGGCCGGCCGTGGCGAAAGCAGTCGTCAACCTCATCGCGGGTTCCCTCCTTGCGCGATTTTTCGGTGCGGCGGCGAGCGGGACGCTCTCCCCCTCTCTCAAAATACTGGAGAGAAATAATCATATTTACTTGCACGCCGCAAGGCGCTCAGGAGGCGGCGCGCACCGCGATGACGGCGTTGGTGCCGCCGAAGGCAAAGCTGTTGGACAGGGCGGCACGAACGGGGCGACGGCGCGCCTCATTGGGCGTGACGTCGAGATCGCAATCGGGGTCGGGCGATTCGTAGTTGACGGTCGGCGGCACGATGCCCGCGCGCACCGCGCCGACGCAGGCGATCAGCTCGATGGCGCCGGCGGCCCCCAGGCAATGGCCGTGCATGGACTTGGTGGAGGAAACGGAGAGCCTGTCCGCATGGGCGCCGAAGACGCGGCGGATGGCCTCGGTCTCCAGCCTGTCGTTGGCCTTGGTGCCGGTGCCATGGGCGTTGATATAGTCCACCTCGTCGGGCGCGAGCCCGGCCTCGGCCAGGCAGGCGCGCATGGCGCGCACCGGCCCTTCCACGGTGGGCGCGACGATGTCGGCAGCATCGGCCGACATGCCAGCCCCTGCAAGCTCGGCAAGGATGGGAGCGCCGCGCGCGGTGGCGTGCTCCAGCGTTTCCAGCACGGCGATGCCCGCGCCCTCGCCCAGCACCAGGCCGCGACGGCCGGCGGAGAAGGGGCGGCAGGCATCGGGCGCCAGCACGCGCAGCGCCTCCCACGCCTTCATGACGCCGTAGACGAGCGGCGCGTCGGCGCCGCCGGCCAGCATGACGTCGGCGCGCCCGAGGCGAAGCTGGTCGGCGGCCAGCGCGATGGCGTGGTTGGAGGAGGAACAGGCGGAGGTGGCGCCGAACACCGGGCCGGAAAGCCCGTGCACCATGGAGACCTGGCCGGCCGCCGCGCCCGGCATGACGCGCGGCACGGTGAAGATGCCGGTGCGGCTCCTGCCCTCCAGGAGGATGGCGCGGTAGTTCTCCTCGATCGAGTGCCAGCCGCATATGCCAACGCCCACCACGGCACCGATACGCCCGGCATTGCCGGCGTTCACCGCAAGCCCGGCGCGCGCCAGGGCCTCCCGCGCCGCGATGACGGCCAGCAGGCTGAAACGGTCCATGGTGACCAGGCGCTTGTGGTCCAGACCGTGCTCGGGCAGGGCCTTGATCTCGCCGCCGATGCGCACCTTCACTTCGTGCAGATCGGCGTTCTCGACGGGGCCGATGCCGCTGCGCCCGGCACGCATCGCCTGCCAGATGGAATCCGCATCGCCGCCCAGCGCGCAGATGCCGCCGAGGCCGGTTATGACGATGCGCGGCGGCGCCATGGCTCAGGTCTTCGCCGCCACGAGCGCGCGCACGGCGTCGACGATGTCGGAAACGGTGTTGAGGTTCTCCCAGGCATCGGCCGTGTTCATGTCGATCTCGATGCCGAATTCCTCCTCGAGATCAAAGATGATCTCGGTCAGCTCCAGCGAGTGAATGCCGAGATCCTCAAGCCGCGTGGAAAGCTCGACACCCGACGAGCCCTCTCCGGCATGGGCCCGGATCCTGGCGAGAATGCTTTCGCCAAGCGTGTCTTCGCGATGCTGGCCATGCTCGCCCATGGCGTTCCCTCCAGGCGGTCGGCGGCTCCGCCGCACCTTGTTCGCCCCTGCGGCGGGCGTGTTTCCTGTTCGCCCTTGCCCGGAGAATAAGAGCCCAATCGGGGCCGGCCGGCAACCCCTATTGCTCGCTGCCGTTCACGAAGATGGTAACGTTGTTCGCGTCGTCGAATTCCACCGCGACGATGTCCCTCAGAAGGATCGAGCGCGAATCGACGGCGTGATAGAACATGGCGCTGCCCTCGATGGACTGGCGCAAGGTCTGGATCTCCTCCTCGTGCGCGGCGATTGCCTCGCCGATCGGGCCTGTCGCGATGTCATCGGGCAGGAAGATGATCTCCAGCGTATCGAGGCTGAACGCCTTGCGCACGCGCTCGGCATTGGCAAGCGTGTTCTCGATGGCCCCGACGATGCGCTCGGCCTGGTCGGCGCCTGCCGCCTCCTCCGTCTTGACGTCGGAGCCTATGATGGCCTCGATCGCCTGCTCGCTGTCGAGCCCCTGGGCAAAAAGCGGCAGGTTGGCCAGCGGCGCCACCAGAACGGCCAGGGCCAGCACCAGCGGCAGCGCCTTCTCCATCGCGGCGAGGGCCGCAGGTGCGGTCGGTTCCATTGCATGCATCACGTCGTCTCCTTGCGTTTGGCAGTCACCAAGGCAGACCCGCAACGGCCAGCACGGCCGAAGGGTTCCGCCGGCACGTGCCGCCTGTCGATCACAGAACGATGTCGGC
The DNA here is from genome assembly GCF_025398255.1 of Chelativorans intermedius. Lineage (GTDB taxonomy): Bacteria > Pseudomonadota > Alphaproteobacteria > Rhizobiales > Rhizobiaceae > Chelativorans > Chelativorans intermedius. The sequence goes on from NZ_JAODNW010000015.1 coordinate 121,922, forward strand.
CGTAAGGCGATGGCTCAACACCCTGTCGGCGTTCGGCAGGTCGTTCGTCTCCACCCAATGGCGGGCCGCCTCGGACGAGCGCCCGTGGGCGTGCCAGCGGGCCAGCAGGCGGCGTTCGAGCTCGGCGCGCGGCACGTCGAGAAAGACCGAGACGTCGAAGAGCCCGGAGAGCGTGTTCCACGGCGCCTCGTCGAGCAGCAGATAGTTTCCTTCCACCAGAACGATGCGGGTGTGCGCCTCGACGATGGCCGCGGCGGCGCGCGACAGCTCCATGCTCCGGTCGAACAGCGGAATGGCGACCTCCGGCTCGCAGGCCCGCAGACGCTGAAGCAAGGTGTGAAGGCCGGCAAAATCGAAGGTCTCGGGCGCGCCCTTGCGCTCGGAAAGCCCCTTTGCCTTCAGCACGGCATCGTCGAAATGGAAACCGTCCATCGGCACCACGGCCGCCGTCTCACCGCACCGGGCGAGCGCCTCGGCCAGCTCCGCCGCCAGGGTGGACTTGCCCGAGCCCGGCGGGCCGGCGACGGCGACCATGAGGCGCCGCCTGTACCGCGCGCGCTCGACCAGGGTGTTGGCAAGGGTCTTGGGGTCCATGATGCTCCTCACGCGCCGAGCCACGCCGGATAGTCGGAGACCAGCAGGCGGTGGGGCTCCTCGTCCTCCTCGATGTCGGAGAAACGGTCGATGGGCTCGGCGAAGATGTTGTCGGTGAGATCGTCATTGACGGTCGACACCTCGCCGATCAGGACATCCGAGCCCTCGGCCCAGAACTCGTGCCACACGCCAGGCATGAGCGTCACGCTCTCGCCGGGAGCAAGCTTCAGGACGTCGCCGGCCTCAAGGCGGCGGACGATGCCGTCCGTGGGCACGCTGACCGGCGCCCTGCGGTCGATCGCGCCCTCCGCATCGGAGGCGTAGAGCTGGATGCAGAGCGTGCCGCCGCCACGGTTGATGATGTCCTCCGCCTTGATCACATGGCGGTGCATGGGCGAGATCTGGTCGCGGCGGGAGATCATGATCTTTTCCGCATAGAGCATGCCGCGCCCTTCCTTCAGCGCCTGCGGATCGCCGTTGCGCACGGTGAAGAGGAAAAGCCCCTTGTTGGCGAAATCGCCGACGCCATAGTCCGTGATGTCCCAGCCGAGCCGCGCATCGACGATGCCGCCGATGTCGGCGCGGCGCGCCTTCATCTCCTCCGGCGTCCAATCGGCAAAGGGGGGCAAGACGTAGCCGAAGGAGCGGATGAAGCCGGCGCCCTCGCGCAGAATGTCGTTGACTTTCGAGCGTTTCATCGCCTGTCCCTCCTCACGGCGAGTCAATGGATGCACGCCTCGTACAGGAAGGCGCGGCCCGCGCCAAGCCCGCCTTCCCGTCAAAACGCCTTGAAGGTGAGCGTGGTGAGCGAGCGCACGATGCCGGGCACATTGGCAATGTTGTCGTTGACGAACTTGCCGATGTCCACGCCATCGTCGATATAGACCTTCATCAGCAGGTCGTATTCGCCGCTGGTCGAATAGAGCTCGGAGGCGATCTCACGCTCATAGAGCACGTCGGCCACCTCGTAGGTCTTGCCTGGCTGGCAGCGCAACTGAACGAAGACGGGTCTCATGACATCCTCTGCTTGTGGTCGGGGCGAAAGTCCGCCGTTCCCGTCGCTCTGTCAACCGCCTTCAACAGCCTGTTGGCAGGCGGGCGGCGGGCTTTGCAACCGGCGGCTTTCTGAAGCATAGTCCCGGCCATGAACCAAGCAGCGCAGAGCAAGGATTACGAAGAGGAGCTGCGCCGTGCCGGCGTGCGCATCACCCGGCCGCGGCAGGTGATCCTGCGCATCCTCTCCGAGACGGAGGACCACCCGGATGCCATGGAGATCTTCAACCGCGCCTGCGAGATCGACCCCAGCATCTCGCTTTCGACCGTCTATCGCACGATGAAGCTGCTGGAGGAGAAGGGAGCCATTCACCGCCACGCCTTCGAGGGCGGGCGGGCGCGCTTCGAGCAGGCCGGCGGTGGCCATCACGACCATCTGATCGACATCGACACGGGCGACGTGATCGAGTTCCATTCCGGCAAGATCGAGGCGCTGCAGGACGAGATCGCCCGCTCGCTGGGTTACGAGATCGTGTATCACAAGCTGGAGCTTTACGGGCGCAAGCGGCGCCGGCGGTAGGCGATGGCGGACATCGGGAAGGCGCCGGGCGGCGCGCAGGAGACGGACGACAATCCATGAGCAAAGCGGACATCGGCCTGATCGGTCTTGGGGTGATGGGCGCCAATCTGGCGCTCAATATCGCGGAGAAGGGGTTCAGGGTCGCCGTCTATAACCGCACGACCGCGCGCACCCGCGGCTTTGTCGAGGAGGCGGGGGCGCTGGCCGGCAACATCGTCGCCTGCGAGACGCTCGAAGCGCTCGCCGATGCAATTGCCCATCCGCGGCCGATCATCCTGATGGTGCAGGCCGGCAAGGCGGTGGACGAGCAGATCGAGGCGCTGAAGCCGCTGCTGGGCGCCGAGGACATCATCATCGACGCCGGTAATGCGAACTTCCGCGACACGCGCCGGCGCATGGCGGCGCTCGAAGAAAGCGGTCCGCATTTCATCGGCATGGGGGTGTCGGGCGGCGAGGAAGGCGCGCGCCACGGGCCCTCGATCATGGTCGGCGGCAAGGAGGTGGCCTATCGGCGCATCGAGCCCATCCTGCAGGCCATTGCCGCCCGCTACGAGGGCGAACCCTGCCAGGCATGGCTGGGCCCGGACGGGGCGGGCCACTTCGTGAAGACCATCCACAACGGCATCGAATATGCCGACATGCAGATGATCGCCGAAATCTACGGCATATTGCGCGACGGGCACGGCCTTTCGGCGCACGAGATCGCGCCGATCTTCGCCGAGTGGAACGGGGGGCGGCTCAACTCCTACCTGGTGGAGATCACCGCTGCGGTGCTTTCCGCCGACGATCCCGAGACGGGCAAGCCGATGGTCGACGTGATACTCGACCGCGCAGGGCAGAAGGGCACCGGGCGCTGGTCGGCCATCGAGGCACAGACGCTGGGCGTGCCGGCGACGGCGATCGAGGCGGCGGTGGCAGCCCGCAGCCTCTCGGCCATGAAGGCGGAGCGCGAAGCGGCCGAGAGGCGCTTCGGCGTGCCCGCGCCTGCCGCAGGGCCGGCAGGCAAGGAGGCGCTGGCCATTCTGGAACAGGCGCTGCTGGCCGGCAAGATCGTCGCCTATGCGCAGGGCTTCTCCGTGATGGCCGCGGCCTCGCGCGAGTTCGGCTGGAACCTGCCGCTGGGCACGGTGGCGCGGATCTGGCGCGCCGGCTGCATCATCCGCTCGCAATTCCTGGGCGAGATCGCGGCCGCCTTCGACGAGGCGCCGCAGATGGAGAACCTCCTGTCCACGCCCGCCTTCGCGCCGGTGATCGAGACCGCCCATCCGCACCTGCGCCGCGTCGTGGCGCGCAGCGCGGAGGGCGGGCTGCCCGTGCCGGCGCTTTCGGCGGCGCTTGCCCATTTCGACACCTTCCGCCGCGCCCGCGGCACGGCCAACCTCATCCAGGCGCAGCGCGACTTCTTCGGCGCCCACGGTTTCGAGCGCGTGGACCGCGAGGGCAGCCACCACGGCGCCTGGGGACAGGCGGGATAGCGGCAGGGCCTAGAAAAGCCGCCAGGCGATGGCGAGAAGGACGAGCGCGATGACCCACAGGGCGAGACGACCCGAGCGGGCATGCCGGGCCTCGGCACGGCCGATCGCCTCCGCCGTGCCGGGGTCGAAGCGCAGGCCGTTTTCTGCCATGGCCTCGATCTCGCGCGACAGGCGCTCGGTGCGGGCTGCCAGTTCCGGCGCCTGACGGGCGAGGCTTACCAGCGCGGCGAGGCCGTCGCGGGCATCGGTGACGAGGCCGCGCGGCCCGAGATTGGTGGCGATCCAGCCGGAAACCACGGGCTCGGACGCCTTCCACATGTTGAAATGCGGATCGAGCGTGCGCGCCACGCCCTCCACCACCACCATGGTCTTCTGCAGCAGCAGAAGCTCCGGCCGTGTCTGCATGTCGAACAGCTCCGTCACCTCGAAGAGAAGCGTCAGGAGCCGCGCCATGGAGATGGTCTCGGCCGGCTGGCCGTGAATCGGCTCGCCAATGGCGCGCAGCGCCTGCGCGAAGGCGGCGACATCGTGATGGGCGGGCACATAGCCGGCCTCGAAATGCACCTCCGCCACGCGGCGGAAGTCACGCGTGATGAAACCATAGAGAATTTCGGCCAGAAAACGGCGTTCCTTCCTGCCGATGCGCCCCATGATCCCGAAATCGACGGCGACGATGGTGCCGTCCGGCTCCACGAACAGGTTTCCGGGGTGCATGTCGGCGTGGAAGAAGCCATCGCGCAGCGTGTGCCGCAGGAAGGACTGGATGAGGGTGACGGCCAGCTGCTCCAGATCGTGGCCGGCGGCACGCAGGCCCTCGATGTCGGACATCTTGATGCCGTCGATCCACTCCAGGGTGAGAACGTCGCGCCCGGTGCGCCGCCAGTCCACCCAGGGGACGCGAAAACCGGGATCCTCCCGCGCATATTCGTGCATCTCGGAGATGGCGGCCGCCTCCAGGCGCAGATCCATCTCGATCTTGGTCGTCTGGGCCAGCGTCCCGGCCACCTCCACCGGGCGCAGGCGGCGGGTGGCCGGAATCCAGCGTTCCTGCAGGCGGGCGGCGAGGAAATAGCTTTCCAGGTCGCGGAAGAAGCGGCGGCGGACGCCGGGGCGGATGACCTTGACGGCGACGGGGCGCTCCTCCCCCTCGTGGCGGATCGTGGCGCGGTGCACCTGCGCGATGGAGGCGGCGGCCACCGGCGCCCCGAAGGTCACGAAGAGCGATTCCACCGGCGCGCCCAGCGAATCCTGGATGGCGGCGCGCGCCTGCGCCTCGGGAAAGGTGTCCATGCGGTCCTGAAGGCTGGCCAGGTCGAGCGCCATCTCATGGCCCACCACATCGGGCCGGGTGGCCAGGAACTGGCCAAGCTTGACATAGGAAGGCCCCAGCCGCTCCACGGCGATGGCCAGGCGCTCGGAGCGCCCGCGCGCGCCGGCGCGGCGGCGCGAGACGGCCTTGGCGAAGCGCCAGCCGAGCCGCGGCAAGCCTTCCAGATGGTCGCCCGGGAGGGCGGCCACGACGCCCTCGCGCAGAAGAATCCAGCCCGCGCGGACGAGGCGGAGATATGCACCCAGCGTGCTCATCGCCGCGTCAGATCTTCCAGCCGGAATGCAGCGCGGCAATGCCGCCGGAATAGTCGCGCCAGGTGACGCGGGAGAACCCGGCCTCGCGCAGCATCGCGGCGAAATTCTCCTGGTTGGGGAACTTGCGGATGGATTCGACGAGATAGCGGTAGGGCTCCTCGTCGCCGGCCACCGCCTTGCCGATGCGGGGTATGACGTTGAAGGACCAGGCGTCGTAGACCCTGTCGAGGACCGGCATGGAAACCTCGGAGAACTCCAGGCACAGGAAGCGGCCGCCGGGCCTGAGCACGCGGAACGCCTCGCTCAGCGCCGTGGCGATGTGCGGCACGTTGCGAATGCCGAAGGCGATCGTGTAGGCATCGAAGGAGCCGGCGGGAAAGGGCAGCGCCTCCGCATTGGCCTCCACGAAGTCAAGATTGGCGCCGAGGCCGCGCCTGTCCGCCCGCTCGCGGCCGACGGCCAGCATGGAGCCGTTGATGTCGAGCACCGTGACATGCGCCTGGCGGGCCGATGCCTCGACGATGCGCAGCGCAATATCGCCGGTGCCGCCAGCCACATCCAGCACCCGGTAGCCGGCGCGCCGCGGCGGCGCGAGCCAGGTGACCATCGCGTCCTTCCAGACGCGGTGCAGGCCGCCCGACATGAGGTCGTTCATCAGGTCGTAGCGCTCTGCGACGCGGTGAAACACGCCGTTGACGAGGCTCTGCTTCTCAGCCTCGCTCACCTGCCGAAAACCGAAGGCGGTCTCCATTCCGCCCGAGGCCGTGGTACGCTCCTGCGACATCGCTCTCTCTTGAAAAAGGCCGGCGCGCTCGAAAACGGCGCGACCATAACCGATCGGTCGGCCCGGCGCCATTGATGAATGGAGCGACGTAGAGACGCGCGGCGCAAAAGGCAAGGGCGGAGCCGCGACGGGCCCCGCCCTTCATGTCCGCCGCACCGTCAGGCGGTGGGCTGCCGGGTCTTTCTGAGATAGGGCAGGATGGTCTCGAAGGAACCGAAACGCTTCGTCGCCTCCTCGTTCGAGACGGCGGGCGTGATGATGACGTCCTCGCCCTGCTTCCAGTTGGCCGGGGTGGCCACCTGATGCTTGGCTGTGAGCTGGATGGAATCGATGGCGCGCAGGATCTCGTCGAAATTGCGCCCCGTCGTCATCGGGTAGGTGAGCACCAGCTTGATGCGCTTGTCCGGTCCGATCACATAGACCGAGCGCACCGTGGCGTTGTCGGCCGGCGTGCGGCCCTGCGCGGAATCGCCCGCGTCGGCCGGCAGCATGTCGTAGAGCTTGGCCACCTTCAGGTCCTTGTCGCCGATCAGCGGATAGTCGACGGCAAAGCCGGTCGCCTTCTCGATGTCGGCCTTCCAGCGCTCGTGATCCTCCACGGGATCGACCGAGATGCCGATGATCTTGGCGTTGCGCTTGCGGAACTCGTCCTCAAGCCCCGCCATGGTGCCCAGCTCGGTGGTGCAAACGGGGGTGAAGTTCTTGGGGTGGCTGAACAGAACGGCCCAGCCGTCGCCGATCCACTCGTGGAAGCTGATCGTGCCATGCGTGGTCTCGGCCGTGAAGTCGGGGGCGATGTCGTTGATGCGAAGACCCATGGGTGTTTCTCCCTGCTTGAACGCTGCCCCTATAAGATAGGCGCGGCCTGTGACGGTATTGAGGATCAGAACGGGCGCGAAACGGCCGCCGGTAGAAAAATATACCTAAAAGCCGAGCAAATGAGGTAAGATTTTCCATGCGCCATATTTCGGCGCCGGCTTCGCATCGTCTGCGCTCCTAAGCCGCCTTTGCCTTGCCGCTCACCTGGTAGTCCTTGACGGCGGTGAAGGTGATGGCCGGCCAGCGCTCGGCCTCGTAGTTGAGGCCGAACGCGTGGGGCGCGAGGAAGACCGGATCGTCGTCGAGATCGCGCGCAATGTCGCCGCGATGGGCGGCGATGAAGCGGTCGAGCTCCGCCGGTTCGCGCGCAGCGATCCAGCGGCACACGGAAAAGCGCGCCGCCTCGAAATCCACCGGCAGGGCGTATTCGTTCTTCAGCCGCTCCCTGAGCACGTCGAGCTGCAACGCGCCCACCACGCCGACGATGGCCGGCGAGCCGTCTTCCGGGGAGAAGAGCTGCACGACGCCCTCCTCGGCCATCTGCCGCAGCGCCTCCTTCAGCTTTTTGGCCTTCATGGCATCGCCGAGGCGCACGCGGCGCAGGATCTCGGGCGCGAAATTGGGGACACCGCGGAAGACGAGATCCTCGCCCTCCGTCAGCGTGTCGCCGATTCTGAGCGTGCCGTGGTTGGGAATGCCCACCACATCGCCGGGATAGGCCTCATCGGCGGTGATCCGGTTCTTGGCGAAGAAGAACTGCGGCGCCGTCAGGCTGATGGACTTGCCGGTGCGCACGAGCCGGGCCTTCATGCCGCGCTCCAGCCGGCCGGAGCAGACGCGCACGAAGGCGATGCGGTCTCGGTGGTTGGGGTCCATGTTGGCCTGGATCTTGAAGACGAAGGAGGTCATCTTCTCCTCCGTCGCTTCCACCTTGCGGCTCGCCGCCTCCTGGGCGCGCGGCTGCGGGCCGATGGCGCCCAGCGCCTCGATCAGGTCGCGCACGCCATAGTTCCTGAGCGCCGAGCCGAAATAGACCGGGGTCAGATGCCCTTCGCGGAAGGCGGCCAGATCGAAGGGGCGGCAGGCTTCCTTCGCCAGCAGCATCTCCTCCACGAAGGCCGCGCGCTCATGCCCGGGCAGGAGGCCCGCCACGGCGTCGGACTCCGGCCCGTTGACCGGGATCGGCGCCACGTCCTCGTCGGAATGGCGGATGGTGTTGTCGGCCAGGTGATAGGTGCCGGAAAAGCTGCGCCCCCGGCCGATGGGCCAGGTGACGGGCGCGGTGTCGAGCGCCAGCTTTTCCTCGATCTCGTCCAGGATCTCGAAGGGGTCGCGGCTTTCCCGGTCGAGCTTGTTGACGAAGGTGATGATGGGAATGTCGCGCAGCCGGCAGACCTCGAAGAGCTTGAGCGTGCGCGGCTCGATGCCCTTGGCGGCGTCGATGACCATGACCGCCGAATCGACCGCCGTCAACGTGCGGTAGGTGTCGTCGGCGAAGTCCTCGTGGCCGGGCGTGTCGAGCAGGTTGAAGACATGGTCGCCATACTCGAAGGTCATCACCGAGGTGACGACCGAGATGCCGCGCTCCCGCTCGATCGCCATCCAGTCGGAGCGCGAATGCATGCGGTTCTTCTTTGCCTTCACCTCGCCGGCGAGCTGGATGGCGCCGCCGAACAGCAGCAGCTTCTCGGTAAGCGTGGTCTTGCCCGCATCGGGGTGCGAAATGATCGCGAAGGTGCGGCGGCGCGCCACCGCGTCGGCCAAACGTGCTGACATCTCGTGGAAATCCTTTTACGGGCGGGCTTCTAGCGCATTTTGTGCGACGGGGAAACCGCCGATCGCCGCCGAAGGCGCGGCTTTGCGGACAAATCGCCGCGCAGGCGGCGCAAACGCACGAAAGGCGGTGGAAAACACCCCTGCCGGCAAGCGGCGAATTGACGCCCGCCAGCGGCGGCGGCAGATAGGAGGCATGGTCAACTCGTCGTCCTCCTCCATGCCCGTGCCCGGCCCGACCGTCGGCATCGTGCGTCTGCCGCATGCCGAGGGCCTGCCCCTGCCAGCCTACGAATCCGCCGGTGCGGCGGGGATCGACCTGCGCGCGGCCATGCCGGAGGACCGGCAGATCATCCTGCTGCCGGGCAGGCGCGCGCTGGTGCCCACCGGCTTCATTCTGGAGATTCCCGAGGGCTTCGAGGGACAGGTGCGGCCGCGCTCGGGTCTGGCCCTCAAGCATGGAATCACGTGTCTCAACACGCCCGGCACCATCGATTGGGACTATCGCGGCGAGGTGCAGGTCCTGCTCGTCAATCTGGGCGAGGACGACTTCGCCGTCAGGCGCGGCCTGCGCATTGCCCAGCTTGTCATCGCGCCGGTGACGCGCGCGCGCATCGAGGAACGCGGCAGCGCCGGGCAGACGGCGCGCGGCGCCGGCGGCTTCGGCTCCACCGGCATGGCGTGAGCGCGCGCCAGATCCCGCCTCGTGCCCGGCCGCGGGCGATGCTTTCCAGCCTGGCGGGGCAGGTGCCGGCATCCGCAGACGGTCGGTCGTAAGAAAGTCGTATGGGCGGGCCGTTTTCCGCCACCGCTGCCGGGGTTATTGTGCCTGCCGGCCCGCGGTGCGATTCCCGGTTGGCATCACGCCGGCATGGGCTAAATTGAGCCTCCTTCCTGCCCGGAAGGGGCACAGGCAAAGAAAGCATCCCAGCGGAGGAGCAGCAGATGATTGGCATGAAGGGTAAGGTTCTGGCCGGCGCGGTGGCGCTCGGCCTCGGGCTCGGCACGGCAGCGGCGGGCGCACAGGAGTTCATCAATGTGCTGACCGGCGGCACCTCCGGCGTCTACTATCCGCTCGGTGCCGCGCTTTCCAAGATCTACGGGGACAACATCGAGGGCGTGCGCACGCAGGTGCAGTCCACCAAAGCCTCGGTGGAGAACCTCAACCTCCTGCAGCAGGGCCGCGGCGAGATCGCCTTCGCGCTGGGCGATTCCGTCAAGTCCGCATGGGAAGGCGACGCGGAAGCGGGCTTTCCGCAGAAGCTCGACAAGCTGCGCGGCATCGCCGCCATCTATCCCAACTACATCCAGATTGTCGCCTCGAAGGAATCCGGCATCAGGAACTTCGAGGACCTGAAGGGCAAGAGCCTTTCCGTGGGCGCCCCGAAATCCGGCACGGAGCTCAATGCCAGGCGCATCTTCGAGGCCATGGGCATGAGCTACGACGACCTCGCGCAGACGGAGTATCTGCCCTTCGGCGAGTCGGTGGAGCTCATCAAGAACCGCCAGCTCGACGCGACGGTGCAATCCGCTGGGCTGGGCGTGGCATCCATCAAGGACCTGGCGCTTTCCGTGCCCATCCAGATGGTGGCGGTGCCGGAAAGCGTGGCCGAAACCCTCGGCGCACCCTTCATCGCCGCCACCATCCCCGCCGGCACCTATGAGGGCCAGGAGGAGGACGTGGCCACGCTGGCGATCACCAACATCCTCGTGACCCATTCCGACGTATCCGATGAGGTGGCCTATCAGATGACCAAGCAGCTCTTCGAGAATCTCGACGAGCTGGTGGCCGCCCACTCCGCCGCCAAGGCGATCTCCGCCGAGAACGGGCCGAAGGGGCTGCCCCTGCCGCTGCATCCGGGCGCGGAGCGCTACTACAAGGAGCAGGGCCTGCTCTAAGGCGACGGGCGGCGCGGGCCGCGCACGGCGCGCCGCTGGCGCCCGTGCGGCCCGCGCCGCCACACCCGCCAAGGCGGACATCGACAAGAAGAAGAACCGGACGGGGAACGACGGGTGAGCACGAAAGCCGACAGCGCAAGGCCCGCAGGCGCGCCGCAGGATCCGACCCATGGCGCGTTCGAGCCGACACGGGAGGGCCGGCTCCTCATGTGGATTGCCGTGGTGTTCTCGCTCTATCAGATCGCAACGGCCGCCCATCTCATCACCCTGCCAAGCCAGGTGGTGCGCGCCTTCCATGTCGGCTTTCTGATGTTGCTGGTCTTCCCGCTCGCCGCTGGTGCGCGGGGGGCGGGGCGCGGCTGGAAGGCCGCCGCCTGGGCGCTGGCGCTGGCGGGTGTCGCCGTCGCCTTCTACCAGTTCGTCGAGTACAAGCCCCTGATCCTGCGGGCCGGCGATCCGCTGCCGCGCGACATCGTCTTCGGGGTCGTCGCGCTTGTCACGGTCTTTGTGGCGGCCTATGTGCTGATGGGGCCGGCGCTGCCCATCATCTCCGGCCTTTTCCTCGCCTACTGTCTGTTCGGGCAGCACCTGCCCGCGCCGCTCAACCACCGCGGCTACGACTTCAGCCAGGTGATCGACCACATGGCCTATGGCACGGAGGGCATCTACGGCATCCCCATCTATGTCTCGGCCACCTATATCTTCCTGTTCATTCTGTTCGGCGCGTTTCTGGAACGGGTCGGCATGATCAAGCTGTTCACCGATGTCTCGCTGGGCCTCGTCGGCCATGCGCGCGGCGGCGCGGCCAAGGTTGCCGTCATCTCGTCGGGGCTCATGGGCACGATCTCCGGCTCCGGCGTGGCCAATGTGGTGACGACCGGCCAGTTCACCATTCCGCTGATGAAGCGCTTCGGCTATCGCGCCGCCTTTGCCGGCGGCGTGGAGTCCACCTCCTCCATGGGCGGGCAGCTCATGCCGCCGGTCATGGGCGCCGTCGCCTTCATCATGGCGGAGACGCTGGGCATCGAATATTACGAGGTGGTGCAGGCGGCCATCATTCCCGCCCTGCTCTATTTCGGCTCGGCCTTCTGGATGGTGCATCTGGAGGCGGGCAAGTACGGGCTGCACGGCCTGCCGCGCGGCGAGCTGCCCTCGGCAATCGACGCACTGCGCAAGGGCTGGTATCTCATCCTGCCGCTTGCGGTGCTGGTCTATCTTCTCTTTACCGGCTACACGCCGCTCTTTGCCGGCACCGTCGGCCTCTCCCTCACCGTTCTGCTCATTCTCGGCGGTTCGGTGGCGCTCGGCCTGCCGGGGCAGGTGCTGCGCGTCATCTTCTGGATCGGCCTCGGCCTGGTGGCCGCCAGCTTCTTCCGCTACGGCATCAACGCCATCGTGATCGCCGCCGCACTGCTCATCGCCGCCAATGTCTTCGTGGAGGGCGGGCGGAAGACGCTGGACGTGTGCCGCGCCTCGCTCGCCGAGGGGGCGAAGACGGCACTGCCGGTGGGCGTGGCCTGCGCCATCGTGGGCATCATCATCGGCACCATGACGCTGACGGGCGCGGCCAACACCTTCGGCCAGTTCATCGTCTCGGTGGGCGAGACGAGCCTGTTCCTGTCGCTGGTGCTCACCATGATCACCTGCATCGTGCTGGGCATGGGCATTCCCACGATCCCCAACTACATCATCACCTCCTCCATCGCCGGCCCTGCGCTTCTGGCGCTTGGCGTGCCGCTCATCGTCAGCCACATGTTCGTCTTCTATTTCGGTATCCTGGCCGACCTCACGCCGCCCGTGGCGCTCGCCTGTTTCGCCGCAGGGCCGATCGCGCGCGAGAACGGGCTCAAGATTTCCCTGGAGGCGGTGAAGATCGCCGCCGCCGGATTCGTGATCCCCTTCATGGCGGTCTACACCCCCGCGCTGATGTTGCAGGACGGGGGGCCGCTGGCGCAGAGTGTCGGCTATGCCGCCGCCGTCGCCTACATCGTCTTCAAGGCGGGGCTGGCCATCGGGCTGTGGGGCGCGGCCGTGATCGGCTATCTGCGCCGGCCGCTTGCCATCTGGGAGCGGCTTCTGGGAGCGGCGGCGGCCTTCACGCTGATTGCGGCGCTGCCGGTGACCGATGAAATCGGCTTTGCGCTGGCCGGCCTCTTCCTGGCTGCCAACTGGTTCCTCAAGCGCCCCGTGGCGGCCCCCCGCCCGGGGCCGGGCGACGCCTCGACATGAGCCTGTGCGTGATCGCAGGCGGCAAGACGGCGGTTCTCGCTGCCTCGCTTTTCACGCTCTCCTGGACGCATTCCGTCGAAAAGGTGGAATGGCGCGAGACGTGGCGCGTGCTGCCCGCGGGCCTGCAGCTCGTGGAGGCGCGGGTGAAGGGCTCGGGCGCCGGCATGGAGCCACCGCCCGATGCGCGGCTCGAAGCGGGCTGGTGGGTCTATGCCCCGCGGGTTGCCGCGCTACCGGTGCTGCGCCTGGCCGCATCCGGGGCCACCGGCGCCGGATGGCGCCTGTGCGCGGATGGCGATTGCCGGCAGATCGGCGCCGAGCCCGGCGCGCCGGTGCTGCTCAGGCCCTGCCCGTGAGGCGGCGCATCAGGCGCGCGCCTGCGGCTCGCGGCGACGGCGCGCCGCGCATGCGGGACCCGGCCCGCGCATGTAATGACGCTCGGGATGATAGCGCGGCGCAAAAAGACCGCGCAAAGACTTTGCCCAGCCAATGAACAACCTCACCAACCCCATGGCGCTGGTCCCGCTCTAACGCTCCTTTTCGGCCATCCTGCCACCGGAGCCTGAATTCTCTGTGAATGTCCGCTTCGGCCGTAGGGAAAAGCAGCCCTGCATGGCGGAAAAGGGGTGTTTTTCCGGCCTTCTTGTGACAGCGGGAGGCTGTGGCCGAAAGGGCACAACCCTCAGGGGGGAGGATGCAGAGAGATCAGAGAGACACTGGGCAGAAAGCGGTCAGCCCGGATTTTCGAGAAATGGTGGAGCCAAGGGGAGGCCCGAAGACGTCCCACAAGACCATTTTCTTTCAATCACTTACATCGTATTGGCCACCTCCGTGTATACCACTTCTGTAGACAGGTTCAAGAGGGGCTGCGAGCAAACTGTATCCCCGCATGTGCGGGGGAACCTTGTACATGCCGAGGCTGCCATCGAAGATCGGGGGGCTATCCCCGCATGTGCGGGGGAACCAGGGATACCGACTGTCTTGCTGACCTTCGTCGGGGGCTATCCCCGCATGTGCGGGGGAACCAATGGTCTTGGCGGCGGCGGTGGCCTTGGTGGGGGGCTATCCCCGCATGTGCGGGGGAACCATTTCCGTATCAGAAACGGCTTCCTGAGACTGGGGGCTATCCCCGCATGTGCGGGGGAACCAGGCGATCAACACGTGCCTCCTGTTCCCGAACGGGGCTATCCCCGCATGTGCGGGGGAACCGTCCGATTTTATTCTTTTTACTAATACTTTTTGGGGCTATCCCCGCATGTGCGGGGGAACCGCGCATTATTCGGCGCAGCGGCGAATGGTTCTGGGGCTATCCCCGCATGTGCGGGGGAACCCGCGAGACATGCCGCAGCGATAGGCCAATTCGGGGGCTATCCCCGCATGTGCGGGGGAACCTGCCTTCGATTGAATCGGAAATCTCGTCGGGCGGGGCTATCCCCGCATGTGCGGGGGAACCGCATCTGGCGAATCCCTTCAATATCCTCGGCGGGGGCTATCCCCGCATGTGCGGGGGAACCCTGCTCTACATCCTCCTGGCCTTCGCCGCCGGGGGGCTATCCCCGCATGTGCGGGGGAACCGTCAGCTCCTTGGCGGCGTCCTCGTCCAGCAAGGGGCTATCCCCGCATGTGCGGGGGAACCCAGGGCACGCCGCTGCCGATCATCGACTCGACGGGGCTATCCCCGCATGTGCGGGGGAACCTTTCCCGCGCGCCTCCTCTTGTGACATGCAGCGGGGCTATCCCCGCATGTGCGGGGGAACCGGCAGCTCGCGCTCCATGCCGGGGCCGGTGATGGGGCTATCCCCGCATGTGCGGGGGAACCCCGCCCGCCTGTTTCAGACCCGCCGCTTACGGGGGGCTATCCCCGCATGTGCGGGGGAACCC
>NZ_JAODNW010000016.1 GCF_025398255.1 Chelativorans intermedius
GCTATCCCCGCATGTGCGGGGGAACCCCGCCCGCCTGTTTCAGACCCGCCGCTTACGGGGGGCTATCCCCGCATGTGCGGGGGAACCCTCTCCAGGCTGTCGCGGATGTAGGGCTGCGGGGGGCTATCCCCGCATGTGCGGGGGAACCGGCCACGTAAGGCAGCGGGAAGAGGCCGGATAGGGGCTATACCCGCATGTGCGGGGGAACCAGTGTCTTCAGGAGCGCTTTCGCCTCTTTTCGGGGGCTATCCCCGCATGTGCGGGGGAACCCCGTCAAAGAACGGTCCCGCCGCTTCGATTGCGGGGCTATCCCCGCATGTGCGGGGGAACCTTGGGGATGGGTGTTCGTATTTGAACAGGGGTGGGGCTATCCCCGCATGTGCGGGGGAACCGCCTGCGCCTGCCATTCCCTGACGTGACCGAGGGGGCTATCCCCGCATGTGCGGGGGAACCGTCATCACCCTGTCGGAAGGCAAGATCGAGTGGGGGCTATCCCCGCATGTGCGGGGGAACCACGCATATGGAATCGCCTGGCGGATGGCGTGAGGGGCTATCCCCGCATGTGCGGGGGAACCTCAATATCGCACGAGGCAAATTTGCGTCATGCGGGGCTATCCCCGCATGTGCGGGGGAACCCTTCCATTCGCCATTCGCTGCTTGCTACTCACGGGGCTATCCCCGCATGTGCGGGGGAACCCATCCGAGACCTTTGCCCGCATCCTGGAGATGGGGGCTATCCCCGCATGTGCGGGGGAACCGATTACCAAGCTGGATTTCGGTAAGCACGCCAGGGGCTATCCCCGCATGTGCGGGGGAACCTTTCCGGGCCGGAACTGGATTTGAAGCTGCCAGGGGCTATCCCCGCATGTGCGGGGGAACCAACGTGCGCCAGGTCTTCAGCCGCCGCAGGAATGGGCTATCCCCGCATGTGCGGGGGAACCAAGAATCATCCAATCTGCAAAAACTGCCGGTGGGGGCTATCCCCGCATGTGCGGGGGAACCCTGGACGTCTTCCGGTCGATCTATCGTTGGCAGGGGCTATCCCCGCATGTGCGGGGGAACCACTGCAGGAACTGGGCGTCGTCCGGCGGGATCGGGGCTATCCCCGCATGTGCGGGGGAACCGCTGAAGGGGGCGGTGATGGCCCGCGCCAGCGGGGGCTATCCCCGCATGTGCGGGGGAACCATTCACCCCTGCCATGGCCCTATCTATCCTCCGGGGCTATCCCCGCATGTGCGGGGGAACCTGGCTGTGCCGGCGCTATTTCGCTTCCGTGGAGGGGCTATCCCCGCATGTGCGGGGGAACCCTCGAACCCAGCAGCCGGCGCGCCGTCTGCGTGGGGCTATCCCCGCATGTGCGGGGGAACCCCGGTCAGTGGAGGAGCAGATCGCGCAACAGGGGGGCTATCCCCGCATGTGCGGGGGAACCGCTCTGACCATGGGTTGCCTGCGCCGCTATACGGGGCTATCCCCGCATGTGCGGGGGAACCGATATCAGGGACACGCAGCGCAGCACCGTTGTGGGGCTATCCCCGCATGTGCGGGGGAACCAAATCCGCTTCCCAGCCGGGGAGGCATTCCCCGGGGCTATCCCCGCATGTGCGGGGGAACCACATCTGCCGTCGTTCACGATGATCGTGTCAAGGGGCTATCCCCGCATGTGCGGGGGAACCTTGGAGGCGGAGGCGGCGGACTATGGCCGGCTGGGGCTATCCCCGCATGTGCGGGGGAACCGATATCTGGGGACGGGCGAGCGGCGCATCATCGGGGCTATCCCCGCATGTGCGGGGGAACCTCTGCCTTTCAAGGTCTTGATCTTTATCCATAATGTCAAAGAGCAACGAAAGAGGTCAAACAAACTCTTCCGACTTGCGCAGCGCGCGCCGCACCAGAAGCATGGCATCGTGCGCCACAATCTCCTTGGGCGGCTCGCCAAGGCTGGCAAGGCCGAGACCGCCGTTGGCCGCCCTATCGGCCCAGGTCATGACGATGCTTCCGCGTCCGAGTGTGGCATACCAGTCGCCGAGCACCTGCCAGATGCGCTGGCGCACGCCTGCGCTCATGCGCGGGTGGGCATAGACCCCGGCTGACAGCTCCAGCATCACCGAGCCGAGAAAGCCCCGATAGCGCGCCTCCACATCGCGCGTGATCACCACAACCATCGGCATCAGCCGTCCTTTCCTGTCTCTTTCTGCTCCTGCGGGCCGATCAGCGTCTTGATCCTGTCGATCATCGAGGGGATCACCTGGCGCTGGCGAAACACCCGGGCGGCGCGCTGGCGCGTCAGCCGTTCGACGGGCTGGCCCGTTCTCTGTGCCTGCCTGGCGGCCCCGAAGGCGATTTCCAGGGTCACGTCATGGCGGTAGAGATCAGCCACATCGAGCACAAAGGACTGGCCGGAATCCTCGTGAATGAAGCCGAGCTGCGCAATGGCGCCCACGCTGGCCACCGCCACGCTGGCGGCTGCGCGCATGGCGCTTGCGGCATGGTTGATGGCCTGGTTGGGCAGGTCGCCGGCATTGGGGTTTTCGCGGTCGTAGTTGCGCCCTCGCCAGGCGACGCCATAGCGCTCGGCGGCAAGCTGGTAGCTGCGCTTGATGCGCGCCCCTTCCTGGCCGCGCAGCACCTCGATGTCGCGGGTACGCACGATCTCGCCGAAGCGCATGGCATACATGGCCCGCGCCACCTCCATGCGGCTTTTGCGATCGGCCCACAGGCGCACCTGTTCGCGGGCAAGGGCCGAGGTGTCCGGCATCAGGGGCGGGGCGGTGTAGAAGCGAACGGCCCCCTCGCCGATGGCGGCAAGCGCGCAGCCGTGGCGCGCCAGAAGCCGCAGGGCGTCATGCGTGACGCTGGAGCCCGGCCCCAGAAGCACGATGGAGAGCGACTGATGCGGGATCTGATAGTCGCCGGGCGCCAGATCGCCGCCTCCGGCGGTGATGAAGCGCAGGCAGCCGTCCTCCACCTCCAGTCGCCCCCTGTCGAGCCACACGAGCCCGTGCCGGTCGGCGTGGGGAATGCGGGCCTTCTCCAGTCCCAGCCGTCCGAGAAGCATCTCAGCCTCCTGCCGGGCGCAAAAGCAGCATGCCGTAGCCATAGGCGGCATGGCGGCCCACACCGGCCGCCAGAAGCCGCGAGAAGGCGGCACTGTCAGTCACCGTCAACTCACCGTGAAACGTGGCATCCGGCCCTTCGAGCGCCTGTCCGCGCTCTGCCCTTGTGCGCTGGAAGCGAACCATGCGGGCGCCGTCCAGCCGTGCGGCACCCTCCAGTCGCTCGGCCAGCCAGCCGCGATAGACCGCCTCGCGCGCAAGGCGTTCAGCGGTTTCCGGCCGGCCTTGCGGCGAATGACGCAGGACCGCTGTCAGGAAGGCATCGACCTCCGCCCCCTTGGGAAAGACGCCTGCGGGCTTGCGCAGCCGCCGCACCGGGCGCACGCGCACATCGAAGGCCAAGCGTCGCCCTTCGCGCCAGCTCGTGGGCATGGCCTTGTCGGCAAGGCGGGCCGGATCCACCACGGCCAGGGCTTCCGGGGCACCTGTTTCCTGCGCAGTGCGGTGCAGGGAGTCCCGGTCGCGGCCTGTATAGCCGTAAAGCGTGGCGGTGCGGGCGCCGCGCGCCACCATGAGGCGAAAGGGCCTGATGGCCCCCTTGCCGAAGGTTTCCGTGAGAAGATGGTGCAGCGCGCGGCCTTCGTCGCCGGCAAGACGGCGCATTGCCGCCCACTGGCGAAAGCAGCGAAGATCGAGAGGCAGGCTGATCATGTGAAGCGTGCTCATGCGGCAAGCCTTTCCGGTTTGAGCGTTCCCTCCACCACCTTGCGGCTGCCGCCATGCAGCCCCGTGCGCCAGTTGCGCAGGTCGGGCAGGTCGAAGATGCGTTGCACGCTTTCGCCATCCTGCGGCCCTTCCCCCAGCGGCCACTGGGCCCGCAGGCTCTCAAGACCCGCTTCGCCGGGCAGCCTCTGCAATGCCCGGTATGCGGTGGGGGCCTCGATGAAACCGGCGAAAAGCCGGGCGCTGGGAAGGCAGGGCTTGCGCCCGATGAAAAGAGGTCGGGCCGGCCGGTCAAGCGCCGCGGCCAGTTTTTCGAGGTCGGGTCCGGCCGCCTCGTCGGCCAGGCGCAGGGCCACGCACACATGCGCATCCATGTGATAGTCGCGCTGGCGGCGGTGCGGGCTGTCGAGGCTGCCGCCGCCGCGACGTTCCACCTGGCCCCATGTCGTCCAGCCCTGCTCGCCGGCCTGCAGTTTCGCGTTCTGCGTGTCGGTGAGCACCCCGGCCGGGTCTTCGCGCTCGCGGCGGGCGGCGAAGATCAGACGCTCCTGCAGGCGCTGGTGCTGCTCCCATGCAGTGCGCCGGTAGCCCAGGGCATTGGCGAGCAGTCCGGTGAGCATGGAAAGGGCCGGAAAGTCGCGCGTGACGCCGACATGGTCGATGGTCACGCCGCCAAAGGCCATGAGCGGGGCCCGCAGATCGAGGATCAGCCAGCGGTGCTCAGGCATGAGGCGCATCCTTCACCCGCTCGGCGGCCCAGACAGCAAGCCGGGGCAGGGGCAGTTTCTCGATGCCCGCCAGCTCGCCCCCGACGCACATGTGCGCCCGCGCCTCGCCCGTGGCATAGGCCTCGTCGAGGTGTTGCAGACGGTCCTGCAGGGCCTCGCGTGCGATTGCCGGATCATGCGGAACGGCTTTGCAGTAGGCCGAGGCCAGAGAGCGGGGCTGGCGGTCGCCGGCCTCCAGCAGCATCAGCTCCGCCCGGCCATAGGGCGCGGTGGAGCCGAGCTTGGCGCCGGGCGAGACCTCGGCAATGAGATGGACGAGATTGTGCACCACCCGGGCGGCAAGCTCCCTGTCTCCACCGCAGTTGGCGATCAGCCCCGGCAGGTCGATGACCACATAGCCGTAGTAGAGGCCGGAGGTGAGCTCGGTTTCCTGAATGGTGTCGGCGCCGCTGTCGTCCTCGTCGCGGCGCAGGTCGTCCACGGCGGTGAAATAGTCGTTTTCGCTCTCGCTGGGATGCACGGTGAAGGCATGGGCGACATGCACCGGCGCCTCGATGTTGGCGGCCGGATCGGAGGTGACCATGCGCCCGAACAGGGCGGCAACCAGCCCACCGGGCAGGGCAGCGTTCTCGCTCATGATCTTGAAGTTCTTGTCCTTCGCCCATTCCTTGACGGCCTCTTCCGCCTCCCTGGCGCTGCTGACCCGTCCTGCAATCTCTTCGGCCTGGGCAGCCAGCCAGTCGAGCTCCGGCTGGCCCAGAAGCAGGGTCTGGCGATTGCGTTTGCCCTTGTCGGCATTCTTGCCGTAGACCAGCCGCTGAAAGGCCGGCTCCAGCGCCTCGACCACCTCTTCGGGGAAACGCCCTTCCAGGGGGCGGATCACCTTCTCCGTCACCAGTTCGCGCGAGCGGTAGGAGGCGACAAAGTCCGCAAGTTTCTGCAGGGCGTGGGGATCGTCCACCGCCATGCGCCAGTGCCGCTTGAGGCACTGGGAGGAAATGCGCGTGCGGTCCTGGCCGCCATAGCGCAGCCGCTTGGCCTGGCCGGTGTCATCCCGGTTGAGAAGGGCGGCGGTGTAGCCATGCAGGGTGTGGATCTGCAGGAAACGGGGCGTGGTCATGCGGCGGGCTCCTTCTTCTCGTCGGTGTCCTGTTGGCGCGCGGCCCGGTCGAGGCAGCGGTAATAGCTTCCGGCCAGTCTGCGGGCGTGCATGGCCTCTGTTGAGAACAGCAGGCAGGCGATGTCGTGGCAGTTGACGCCGCCGCTCTGGGCCCGGGCGGCGTTGATGAAGCGGGCCATGCTTTCCAGCGCCGGCCCGCGCCGCTCGAAGGGCAGGGCGAGAAAGCGCGCCAGTCGGGCCTCCGACAGGCCGGCCTCGCACAGCACGGTGCCGAGCGGACGCTCGAACCTGTGTAACGGAGCGCGATTGCCCGGATCGCCCTTCGGGGCCAGCAGCGCCATGATCCGGACAAGGCGCAAGCCTGCCGGATGCGTGGGTAGGTCCAGCTCGGTGGCGAGACGCCAGAAATCAGGCTCGCCCGGTCCTTCCACATCCATGCGCCGCAACCGGGCCAGGGCGCCCGGCTCCAGCTTCAGCATGGCGCCGGCAAGGCGCGCCACCTTCGCGCCCAGTTCCGTTGTTTGCTCTTCTCTCTGCTCAGGCGACATCCTCGCCCCCCTTTTCCTTGTGCTCGAAGATCTCGGGATGGTTGCGGCGCAGATCGCGGTTGCCCCATAGGGCGGCTCTGGCCCGAGCCTCGGCGCGATGGCGGTAGAGGGAGGGGCAGGGCATGGTGGGCAGGAACTCTTCGAAGATGTCGCGCGTGCGCTGCCACAGGTCGCGGACGAAATCCGCCTCGGCGGCCTGTCTGACCGCTTCGTCCTGCTCTGCGGCCTCGAATTGCCGCCACAGATGCGCGAAGAAGATGGAGTCGGCATGGCGTTCGAGATGGGCACGGGCCGGCTTCGTGTAGACGTAGAACTCCCGCTTGACGTTGTCGTGCACGCCATCGGCCGCCGCCAACGCCAGGGCATAGGCCAGGGCCCTGTCGAAGCGCTTGATGGTATCGATCTGATCCCTGGCAAGCAGGTTCAGCTTTTCCCGCGCTCCCCGGTTCCAGCCCGAGCGCGCTGCGGGGCTGCTCACCGGCACCAGCCGGCTGCGAAAGCCGCCCGTCTTGGAGGTGCCCCGGGCCAGAGCCTGGGCAACGATGGCAACGGGCGTCTCCGCGGTCTCGAAGGGCGCCCGTCTTGCCAGAAGCGGCATTATCCATTCGCCCGAAAACAGCAGTTCCACCAGTATGCGATAGTGAAAATCGCCGTCATCGCCGATGGTCAGGCTCTTGCTTTCCTGCCTGTGTATCGGTGCCCAGGGGTCGCCCACCACACCCTTGAGATGCTTGGCATTGATGCGCGTGGCCTTCGAGGTGCCCTTGAGGCCGACGAACCGCCCCGAGCGCGAAAGCAGGCGCACCCTGCGGCAGACCTCGATGAACCAGATGTCGAGATCGCCGGTCTGCAGTTGCTCACCCTCCGGCCAGGGCGCCAGCCAGGTGAGGCCCAGGCCCGTGTCGGGATAATCAAGCTTCGTCTGGTCCAGCATTTCTTCGCGCTTGGCGAGCAGCGTGCGCACATCGCGGCTGAACCAGGCGCCGGGCCGCGGGGCCATGACCTTTTCATCCGCCCCGGGCAGGGGCGCCAGCGTCAGCATGGCGCGCGACGAGGAGCCGCCGTTCATGCGGGCGATGCCGAAATAGAATGTCCCCTTTTTCGGATTACGTCCGCCGTATCCCTCTCCCGTTTGCAAAGAGACAAGCGCAAAAATCCAGTCTTCGGGCGTGCCTGCACGGGCGATCGCCTGTTTGAGGTCATGGTTTTTGGCCGTGATCAGAAGATCGATTGCGTCCGGCGTGGGGGCCTCGTTGTCAAACTCGACATCATCGGGCACCGGCGGCTGCAGGAAGGCGGGCTTCGACCAGTCGTCGACCACCAGGCACCAGGGCTCGTCCTCGGCAAAGGCGGGTGTCAGCCCGCGCAGTAGCGCCGCCCACGCGGCCTCGTCCTCGGGAGGCCGGTCGCGACCGGCCCGGTGCAGGGCCAGCGCTGCAAGCTGCACCAGGAACATGTGCCAGAACATGGCCTGATGCGGCCTGAGGGCGGGAAAGCTCTCCACCGCGTCGCGCGCCAGCGCCGCCAGCACGCCCGCCAGGGTGAGAGGGCCCAGAGGCTTGGCCTGGATAAGTGACTGGGAGAGAAGATTATACATCATCCTCTCCCAGCGCATTTTGCGCACCCCGCGTGTGCGGGGAAACAGAGTTCTTGGATTTCCAAGTCAAATCACAATAGGGACTACCCCCGAGAAATCCATTCGGGGAATTTATATGACCGTGACCTGTGCGCAGCTTGAAAGTGGCGCGCAGGTCAAGTTCAAGCTTGGCGTTACAGACCGAGATTCCGGCAACGCAGCTTGAAATGAGCTTGCATGTAAGTCTCATGTCTGCCTCCCTGAAGAGGCTTTCTGAAGTCATCATAGGTGAATTGACCTCGCTTGTAAATTATTGAGATTTAACTTGACATAATCCCTGTCTGTCGTAGCGGAAAACGCGAGGTCCGATGCGCAGGCTCAGCACGCCGTCATCGGCGAGCGCCTCCACCGGCGCCTCGGCTTCGATGCCCTGCGACCAGTGCGCCGGCAGGGTGAAGCTGCTCACCTTCTCGCCAAAGGGGCCCGCCACGGGTTCGGCAAGGCGGAGCACGACGCCCTCGGCGCCCAGGCGGGTGCGGACCTTTTCCTCGTCGGCGGCAAAAAGCCCCATCGCGCCGAAGGGAGCATCCACGGCCAGCGCCAGATGCTGGCCGGACTGTGCCTGGGCGATCTCGTCGCCATATACGTCTTGCCAGTAGCCCTCCCACGGTTCGCCCTTCTCGGCATTGAGCCGGGCGATGGCATCAGGATGCACGGCGCCTTCCACCAGAAGGCGGTTCATGTCCGGGATCCGCCACTCGCGATGTTCGGCCACCAGCCGCCGTGTCAGCTCGCAGGCATGAAGATTGCGATAGATGCCCTGCAGGACGTTGGACGCATCCTTCCAGCCACCCAGCCCGTTGTCGAATTTCGGTGCGGCGAAGGCATCGAGCCCCTCCGGTGGAGACAGCACCATGCACTGCGGCTGGCCGAAACCCTCAGGGCGCGGCAGGGAATGCCGGTGCAGGCGGCCGATGCGCTGCAGGAGCACATCCGCCGGGCAGAGATCGCTGATGAGCAGGTCGGCATCGACATCCAGGGACTGTTCCAGCGTCTGGGTGCCGATCACGATCACGCCACCGGCCGGGCGATCTGCGGAGTCGCGCGAGAGGGCATGCTCCACCGCCTTGTCCAGCAGCTTGCGGTCCTCCGGCGCGAAGCGGGCATGATGCAGCGCCGGCCCGCCCTTCACCTGCCAGAGAAGCGTCCCGCCGCCCATCTCCTGCACGGCTGCGAAGGTTTCCACGGCTGCCTTGACCGTGTTGCGGATGACCAGCACCTTCGCGCCCCTGCCGGCGGCTGCGATGGCGCGCCCGGCAGCGTCCTGGGCGCTCCAGCCGCGCACCAGCTCCATCAGCACCGGCTTCGCTCGTGCAACTGCCCCTGCCGGGGAAAGGCCGTGCCGGTGTCCCCATACGGCGGGGTAGGGCGTCGAAACGGCATCCTCCAGGGATGGCAGCTTCAGCCCGCGCGGTCTCGGGGCCAGCCACTTTGTGCGGGCCTCGGCGCCGAGGGTCGCCGACATCAGCATGGCATGGCCGCCGCGCGCAAGGTGCATCTTCAGCAAATGGCCCTGTATCTCGCTCATGTAACGATCGGAGGCATGCACCTCGTCGACCACCAGAAGGGAGCGCGACAGGGCGGCCGCGCGCAGATGCGCATGCCTGACCTGAAGGGCGGCCAGCATGGCCTGGTCCACCGTGCCCACAGCCACGGTGGCAGCGAGATAGCGCCGGGCGTTTTCCGCCGCCCAGCGGGCGAGGCGCCGGGGCTCGTCGGCATCATCCGTCCACAGCACCCTGAAGTCGGGCAGAGCCTGGCCTTCCGCCTCGCCGGCCTTGAGATAGCCCGGCACGGCCAGCACGGCCTCCGGGGCATCCGCGCCGAACAGGGCCTGCAAGGCCTTGTTCACCCGGGTGTGAATCTGCAAGGCTGCAGCCCGGGTCGGCAGGGCAAAATAAAGGCTGTCCACCCTGCCCGCCTCGAACAGCCGGGCAAAGCGCCACAGAGCCGCCTCTGTCTTGCCCGAGCCGGTTTCGGCTTCCAGGATCACCAGCGGATCGTCAAGCGGCCACCCGCCCACGTCCTGCTGTGCCGGGTGCGGCTTACAGCCCGGCGCCAGGGTGGCGAAATCGGCACGTCCCTGAATGGCCTTGTGCCAGCCTGCTACATCGAGACCGATACTGGCCACCACCTGACGGGCCTTCTGCCGGGCTTGCCCGATGTAATCGGGGTCGAGCTCCGCCACATAGTCGAAACTGCGTTCGTCTGAGCCCAGCCAGTCGGCCAGGGACACCAGCCCGCAGAAGTGATGCTGGAAATGCGGGCGATCCGGCAGCGGGGTTGCATCATCGCCAAAGGCTGCCGGAAACCAGCGCGGCAGCAGGGCGCCGATCTCGGCCGAAGCTGCCAGCGGATCGTAGCCATTGATGGGCACGTCATCCCAGCCCTTCCTGGCTGCAGGTGTGATCTCGAACGGTCTACCGTGGTGGGCAAGGGCGGCGCAGAGAAGATCCGGATTGCACCAGCGTTGCAGATGTTCAAGCTGCAGATTGTGAGCAAGCTGCCCGTCCCGCACACCGGCATCGAAGATGGCGGCGCCTTCCTGCACATGGCCATGCAGAGGCCCCTTCCAGAGACCGGGCGGCCAGCCCTTCGCCTGAAAGCCCGGGTGCAGCTTGCCGCAGTCATGCAGAAAGGCAAGCACGGCCAGCCGGGCCACATCGGTTTGCGACAGCGCTCTGCCCGCCACCTTCTCCAGTCGGCTTGCGATTACAGGCAGGGTGGCCAGAGCCTCGAAGCAGGCCGCTACGTCGCCGCAATGGTGGGCGAGATGATGGCTGGTGCCATCGCGGTTCTTTCCCCACGGGAGATTTATTGCCATGCCATTTGGATGCTCACCAACTCTGTTGGGAACATTAAATTACTTGGCTCTGATCTGAAAGGCGTTGCTACTAAAGAGTGCAGCCTATTCGCACCAATCTACTCATTGAGCCACAAGCAAAGGGGGAGCGATCCAAGTACCACAAAAGATATGATATTCGGCACTGGCTCCGATCCCTCGCGCCACTCCTGATTTATATCTCTTATTCAACCAGCAAAGTAACCGCTGGAGAACTCCAACGTCTCCGCGCAATCGAACGCGGAGATCGGCGAACTTAGGAGTGCGCCTCCATTATTCGGCGGATGACCTGCGGGTCACCCACGCCTTGCGAGCCGCTGCCCTTCTTTTGCGGGCAACAGCGGCCTTCACCCCGGCGTCCTTCATCCGGGCCTTGTGCGAGGGTACGCCTTTCGTCGCTTGCCAGTGCGCGCGCAGAAGCTTGATTGCTTCGATAGGATAAAGTCCGGCGTCGTACATCCAATGATGCGTCTGGCACAGGAAGGCCAGATTGTCAGGGTCGTTATTTCCCGCGTCCTGGTCCAAGTGTGCGATAGTCAGGCACGTCGGCACTTGTAGCCCGCAAACGACGCAGCAGCGAGACTCGTAGGCGGCGTTTGCCACGCGGCGGGCTTCGGTTTGGTTACGCGGTGCTGACGGGACTTCATTTGGCATTGCCGTTACCCCCAATTTTTCACCTTGAAGCCACCAGCTTGCTTAAAACAACGTGCTAACTGCGGGACTCGGCGACCAACGGCCGCTTCCAAGCCTCAATTTGCTCTTTTGGCAGGTCCCCGTCCTCAGTGCTATCGCCGATCGCTTTACACAATCCGTGCATATAACTGCGAGCAAGAGGGAGAAGTGCATCTTCAGTATATTCTTGCGGATCAATATACTAGGCCGCTTGCAGCATAGGTGGATTGGAGGAACCCTGAACACGAAGGCCCCGGTCAGAAGCAGTCCGAGGTATGCAACATAGCAGAGGGCCTTCCACATTATCAGGCGCTTGCCGTGTCTGCCCAAGGGTCGATCACCTCGACACCGCAGCCTTCGAAATC
>NZ_JAODNW010000017.1 GCF_025398255.1 Chelativorans intermedius
ACTCAATCTCGGCCGACGAATGCACAAACTACTTCGCTAATGCAGGATACGGACAAACCTAGATTCATCCCGCTCTAGCAGAAGAAGCGGCGTGGCCAAACCCGGACGGTAACGGCAGGACCATCGAGCATCCCCTTATCCTAGCAGAAGAAGCGGCGTGGCCAAACCCGGACCCATCGAGATTTCAGTCAGGTCGGTCCAATATCCTAGCAGAAGAAGCGGCGTGGCCAAACCCGGACTCGGCCAGCAGCAGCCCGGTGTCGCACTCCTATCCTAGCAGAAGAAGCGGCGTGGCCAAACCCGGACCACAGATTGTTGCTTCCGATGACGAGAATGATCCTAGCAGAAGAAGCGGCGTGGCCAAACCCGGACTCATCCACAGCGTCATCGCGGCGAGGTACCATCCTAGCAGAAGAAGCGGCGTGGCCAAACCCGGACATCTCGGAGGGTCTTGAGCCCCTGGTCAGGATCCTAGCAGAAGAAGCGGCGTGGCCAAACCCGGACCTGATACCGCTCTCTGCGCCGTCCACGCGGATCCTAGCAGAAGAAGCGGCGTGGCCAAACCCGGACGCGCTATCCTGGGCCTTCATCTCGTGCGACATCCTAGCAGAAGAAGCGGCGTGGCCAAACCCGGACCCGCTCGTTCGAAGCTGATGCCGAAAAAGCATCCTAGCAGAAGAAGCGGCGTGGCCAAACCCGGACGGAAAGCTGAGAAGTCGCCCCCCCCTCTTCGCTTCACTCACCGACGAGAGGACATCTTCGGTCTCAGAACTTCCGAACTCGGTCGCAGCAACCCCAAACACGACTCCAATCCAAGCAATTTCAGGGGCCTATATTTCATCAATATCTACAGTGGTTTAAAGGCAATTCACCAAATCCGCGCAGTCATGAGGTCCGGAGAAAATCGACCCTGAGAGACCGCTTCCGGGCCTCCTGGCGCGGGGGGCAGTGCTCAGCCCTTCCCGCATAACCCTCGAAAACAACGGAAAAATCCGGCCGCAGCCGGATGGGGAGAACGCTTTCGCGGGGGCAAGTGGCGGAGAGGGAGGGATTCGAACCCTCGATACGGTTGCCCGTATGCCGCATTTCGAGTGCGGTGCTTTCAACCACTCAGCCACCTCTCCAAGCCTTTGAAGACATTCACAAATTCGGCTTAGCGACTGTGGTTGAAACCGCCTTTTGCTACCGATTTGCTACCGAATGCCTTCGGCCGGGCGCTTCCTTAGCGCCAATTGCAGTGCTTCGTCAACGCGGGATGCCGCGTCTTCCTGCATTCCCGGCAGCACATGGGAGTAGATGTCAAGCGTGACGCCGACGCGGGAATGACCGAGGCGCTCGCTCGCTACCTTCGGATGCACGCCGCTTTGCAGGAGATGCGTCGCATGGGCGTGGCGCAAATCGTGGAAGCGAATACGTGGCAGATCGGTCTTGGCGATAGCCTTCGCCCAGGCGTGCGTTAGCGTGCGCGGCTGAAGCGGGCTGCCATCCTCCTGCGCATAGACGAATGTCGCTTCATCCTGCCGGATGCCAAAAGATAGGAGTTCTTCGGCCTGTCGCAAGCGGTGCTGGCGCAGCTCTTCCCGCACTGTGGCTGACAGCGCCACCGTGCGGCCCTTGCCCGACTTCGGCGCTTTATAGCGCACGCCTTCCCTTGTCTGCTCGGCGCTCTCGACAATCGACAGAACCCCGGCTTCAAGATCGACGTGACGCCAGCGCAATGCGACAATCTCACCGCGCCGAAGCCCGCACAGGACGGCCAACATGGCCGGTATGAGCATCCGCGATCCGCGCAGCCCTTCTATCAGGGCGGCGGTCTGTGGCATGTCGAGCGTCTTCAGACCGGCACGCTCGGCCTTCGGCGGCTTAACCGCATCGGCAGGATTGCGAACGAGCATCCCCCACTTTACCGCCTGCGCGAGCGCCTGCTTGATGATCCGGTGCATGTAGATGATAGTGGACGGAGCAAGCCCGCCCTTCCCGTCGCGCCGGCCGGATGCAAGCGCCTTCGCATAGGCGTCGGAAATCTGGACCGGGCGCAGCTTTGTCAGTGGAACGCTGCCGATCAGCGGCACGATGTTTTTTCGCGCGATCTCCGAATAGCGTTCGTGCGTGCGTGGCGTCACCTGCGACTTCATATGGTCAAGCCATGTCTCAAGGTGCTTCGCGATGGTGACCTTGCTCGGCTCGACGTACGTGCCGCCGCGCATCTCCGCGATAAGCCGGGCGCATTCCTCTTGCGCCTGCCGTTTGGTCCCGGCGAAGGAATGCCATTTTCTCCTTCGCTTGCCCGTTTCGTCGTAGATGTCGAGAACAATCGCCCACCGGCCGGGCGAACGTTCGCGGATGTGTCCTTTCATTTCCGATCCTCCTTCAACGCCGACATATGCACGTCAACCTTCTTCATGAGCGCGTCCACGTCGCTGGTGTCTTTCCCATCTTCGAGAATACCGGCGGCAGTCAGTGCGACATAGGCGGCGCGGGTTGCTTCCATTTGTTCATTGAGGGCGGCCGCAAGGCCGCCCCGCAGGCCCTTAGGAGCCTTCGCCAATTCGCCTTCGGTTTTTTCCAACAGCATGATGAGGGCCTTCGTGGCCCGCTCGGATCGCTTTTGGACCGTCTGTAGCTCGCGCTCGGCGGCAATGCCGATCTGGCAAAGCCGCCGAACGGCTTCGGATTTTGACGGGACGCGGTGCTTGTAGCGCCAGTCTTCTATCGCGGTCATCTCGTCGGCACTGATGACCATGTGCAGGCGTTCAGTCCCGCCCTCGCTCAGTCGTGGTCGAGCCATCCTCATCTCCTTCATTCATCCGACAATGCGGATACTTGCGTATTTTGCACATAAAAAGGTTGCGATCAATACGGATGATGGTAAGATGTGCAAGTTACACATCATTCAGGAGACATGGATATGACCCTGAGCCTTGACGAAGCGCTTTCGCGGCCGACGATTTCAGTGCCGGAGGCGGGCGCGATCTTCTTCAATCTCGGTCGCAACGCGGCCTACGAGGCCGCAAAGCGCGGCGACATCCCGACGATCCGAGTTGGCGGAATTATCCGCGTGCCCGTCGCGCCGCTGGCGCAGAAGCTTGGCCTTCAGCCCAACATCGGAAGGACAGGGAGAGGCGCGCGCAGCGAAGGCGAGGCGGACGGATGAGCCGCATCGACCACGCGCGCGCAAACGCGCGCGACCGCATGGCCCGGCAGGGCGTGGAGCGCATTGACGATTTTGACCTTCCCGCCGCCTTTCGCGCCCCGCCTAAGCGGCGGGCGAGCAAGGCCGGGCTTCGGGCGGAGCTTGAAGCAGCCACCGCGAAGATCACGCGCATCGTCCGCTGCCAAGGCTGCGGCCACGCGGCCACCGTCGCGCTGCCGCCCGCGCGCGTTGGCGCGCGGCTGCGCTGTTCAAAGTGTGGGGAGCTTGCAAGATGAGGATTAGCTTAGGCGGCACTTGCCTCGAATATTCACCGATGGAGGGAGCAAAAGCCTTCGTCCACCACATAGCCATCGCTCAGGAGATTTTCATGGCAATGGGTGAGCAGCACGACGGCCTATACGCCATCGCAGCACAGGAAATGGCCTCGGGGCAGGAAATGCTGGCGCGGATGGTGAACGCTGTCGTTCGCGAGGCAATCCAATATTGCGACGAACTGGAAGAAAGCCTCGGGGAAGCGGATGACGATGATCCTGAGCGCGAGGAATGACAGCCCCGAAAAGAAGGGCCGCCGCCAGGAAGGCGACGGCCCAAGTCCAAGCCGAAATCAGGAGTACGATAATGGCGGAAAAAAGTCCTAAAAGCAAGTCCGATAGCAGCCTCGCGTCGTGGAAGTTCGACGTTGAGAACATGGTCAACGCCGATCCTGACCTCCCGGCCTGCGCTCTGAACGTCGTACGTGTCTATCTGGAATTCTTCAACGAAGATAATCCGCACCCCTACTGCGCCATGTCGAAGCTGATCGCGCGGACGAAGCTTTCAGCGCCGACGATCAAGCGCGCAAGGGCAGCGCTTGTCCGGCATGGATACATGGTGCCAAAAGGGGCGTCGGCAGGCAAAGGCGCAACGCGTTACGAGTTGCGAAACCCGCGACGGGAGCTTGTCCAACGGCTCATTGCGGAGCGTGAAGCGGAATTGCAGGAGGCCAACGGCGGCAGGTGGAAGGCCGAGGACGACCAGAATATCAGGGATCAAATTTTTACCCCAAGTGCCAGAGGCGATGGGGATCAAGATCAGGTATCAAATTTTACCCCGCCTAAGGATCAAATTTTACCCCCCAAGGGGGCAAAAATTGATCCCCTAATTACCGTTGAGATTACCGGGGAGAATACCGGGGGGGCCGCTGAAGCGGCCCCCCATAACGGAGAGATTGCAGAAGATAATCTCTATGTAGGGGACGGCCCTAACGGCCGTCCCCCTACCGGCGGGGAAAAAGATACCCCCGTTCGCAAGCAGAAGCCAAATCCTGCCGCTGGTCAAAATCATCAAGGGCGCGCCTTGAAGGCATTCGAGCTTGTTATGAGCAAGCTCGACCTTTTGAACGACCCTAAACGCCAATTCATGGCCGAGCTTGAGGCTAAGCTCGACGCGGGCGCACCCATCAGTGATGACGACGCCGAGCGTCTGTGGTCCATCTATGACTTCGTCGCTCCCAACGATGAAGCTGGATTA
Organism: Chelativorans intermedius; assembly: GCF_025398255.1. Taxonomy (GTDB): domain Bacteria; phylum Pseudomonadota; class Alphaproteobacteria; order Rhizobiales; family Rhizobiaceae; genus Chelativorans; species Chelativorans intermedius. The sequence continues at coordinate 4,664 of NZ_JAODNW010000017.1, forward strand.
TCGCCGGTCGCATCAATCCCGTTTTGAAGGAGGCATGAATGCAACAGCTTGAATTTGACTTCACCGGCGCTGTCCCCGCGTCGCAACCCGACCGGCCGCGATCTGCCGCAAAACGGCGGGCCAAAGCTGCGCCGCAAAGCGCCAGGATTTTCCCCTTCCCGAATAAGCGGCGCGTCCATCTCGTCCGCTACGCCGCTGAGCAGATGGCACGCTTGCCGCCCGAGTTCGCGAAGGAGTGGTTGAGCAATCATCTGGCCGAGCTTCGGCGCGAAGCTTGGGCGGAGGCCGATGTTCGCGATGCCGTCCTAGTCCAGCGCGAGTACATGGCCGCCGTCCGTTGCCTAGAAGCTTACCTGCGCGCGGATCGCGGATGCCGGCCTTCCGGCCGCCCGACGCGGCGCGCGTGATTTCACCCCCCAAGCCACGGAGAGACCACGATGCTCAAGACCCTGATCGTCGCAGCCGCAGCCGCCCGCCTCGCCGCGCAGGCGATGAAGCCTGCCGCAGCCGCCGCCCGGCTGTCGCGCCGGGTTGCGCGGCGCTGACCCCGACCCACCGCGCGCGGCCGCTGAAGCGGCCCGCTCCAACTGAAGGAGATTATTCCTATGATCGAACCCAAGCCCACGATCACCGCCGAAGCGCTGGCGCTTTGCCGCGACCATCCGCTTGCCGAGGATACCGGCTTTCTGATCCAGCTTTCCGAAAGCCTCGCCCGACTTCACCCGACCGCACCGCTTTCCGAGCGCCTCGCTATTCTGAACAAGACGACCGCCGAGCACGCCGAACGCGCCGATGCCGACGCCGTTGCCAAGGCGCGGGCCGAAAGCGCGAAGGCCGAGCGCGAGCGGATTGCTGCAATCCTGCGCTCGCCCGAAGCCAATGGCCGGATGGCAACGGCAATGGCATTGGCGCTCGACGGCGATACGCCAGCCGACGCCGCAATCGCGGCCCTGAAAGCCGCGCCCAAGTCGTCAGCGCTCGACGCGTGGTCTCAGCAGCCCGCGCCGGCCGAACCGCCTGCGGTAGCAGGGCCGCGCACCCTCGACGGCGAAGGGCTTCTCACCCCGGATGGTTCGTTTGTCACCGTTGCGGCCGAGCCGGCCCCGGTAAAGGCCGCCGGAAGCGGCGCAAAGGCGCTGTGGCGGAAGGCCATCGCCGAGGTCAACCAGAAGGCCAAAGCTGGCTGACTGGGCGCGGCGGGCTTCTGCCCGCCGCCGCCAACGCGAGGACGAGGGCGATGAGCGATCCCGATCCTTCCAGCATAGACCTTAGCGACCGCCGCCGGTGGCTGACCACAGGGCAAGCAGCAACCGCGACCCGTCATAGCGAGCGGGCGGTTCAAAGGTGGATCGCTGAAGGCAAGGTTTTCGCCGTCCGAACGCCGTCCGGTCGCGTGTTTATCGACCGGCAGAGCCTATTCGAACCGCTTGCGCGTCGCGATTGTCGTGAACTGGCGTAACACGTCGAGCGCGCTCGCCGGTCGCGCACGCTACCGTGGCCGCAAAATAGGAGCCACCGATATGGAACTTGACCAAAAAGCCCTCGCCCTTCTCCCCGGCCCCAGCCGGGCCAAGCTTGAGCGGCTTGCCGCCGAGCGCGATGCCGCGCACGCCGCATTCCGCGCCGCTTCAGACCACGAGCAGGAAGCGAGAGGCGACCTTGCCCGTCTTGAAGCTCAGATGCGCGACCGCTTGGCCCTGCCGGCCGGCGTCGAGCTTGACCAGCACCCCGCCGCCGCTGTCGTGGCTGCCCGGTCGGGCCGAGCGGAGCGCGAGCGGGCGGAAGCCGAAGCGCGCCTAATTGAGCCCGTCGAGGCGGCGCGCCGCCGCCATCAAGCAACGCTCGACGCTCGCGAGCGAGCGGCCCAGCGCTGGCATCAATTCGCCTTTCTGGACGGATGCGCTGGCTGGCTTCAGCGCGCCGCTACGCTTGGGGTGGGCCGGCTCAAACACCATGCGCCGCCTGCGCCGAAGACGCGCGACGCAGTGGCCGAGATTGCCAAGCTGCGGGCCGAGCTTCAGGCGCTCGAAGCCCAGTGGGCCGAAGCCGAGGCCGCGCCTGTCCCGGCCCAAATCCTGCGGCAGCAGGCCATTGCCGAGATCGACGCGATGGCCGCCGCCGGCGCGCTGACCATCAGCGCGGGCGACCGCAGCGGGACGCCGCTTGGCCTCGCGCGGAAGCTTCAGCTTGGCCTTGTGCCCACGCCAGCAGGCCCGGACGGCGCGCCGCGCTTCTCCATCATTGGCGACGGCGGCGCGGCGCTTTTCACCTGGACGATGCGCGACGCGCTGGTTGAGCGCCTCGACGCGCTGATTGCGGCGCTCCCGCAGGACGGCGCGCTTTCCGATGATGAGCGCGATGAGCGCTTCCGTCAGATCGCAGCCAAGCGCCTCGATTTGGAGCGCGCGGAGGAAGCGCTGATCTGCGCGGCCGAAGCCGAAGGCCGGATCGTCCAACGCCGCCGTGACGCCGACCCGCGCGCCGTCCTCGAAGTCGCGGAGGTCTGATGCTTGCGCGGCGCGTCCAGCCATCGCGCGCCGCAAGGCGAGACCGGTTTGCGGCTCCGGTCTCGCCGCGCGGGGACCGGCCTTCAAGCCGGTCCCCGCTGCCCGCGCAGGCGGCCAGAAACGGCCGTGGAAGCGCGAGAGCTTCGGGCGGCTTCAACCTCATCCGAAGCGCCGAACGCGCGTCAGCGAGCGATTACGGGCGAAAGAGAGGCAATTAAAAAAGGGACCGTACACAGGGGTGAAGCCTGCGGCGCACGCCGCGCCCAGAATTTGCGTATTTCTTGGCTGAACAATTTCCGACTTTCGTTTTCGCTTTGTGAACAATGGGAGCCCGCAAATGACCGACCTTGCAGACCTCGACGCGCTGGTGTCCGCAAAGCACATGGCGGCCATTCTTGGCCTGACCACCGCCCGCCTGCGCCAGCTTGAAAAGGATGGAGTTATCCACAAGGCGGCGCGCGGGAAATACCGCTTGGGCGAGACCATCACTGACTATTTGGGTTTCCTGAAGCGCCGGGCTGCCGGTTCGGCCGCCGATGCCGCCGGCGCGGCGCTGGCCAACGCCAAAGCCCGCGAGATTAACCTGCGGGTCGCCCGGCGCGAAGCGCATCTGATCGACATTGAGGATGTGGAGCGCTTCCACCGCTTCTCGTCCGCCCTATACCGGCGGGAGCTATCCGGCCTGGGTGCAGCCGTGACGGCCGACCCTATCGTTGCTGGCCAGATCGACGCGGCGTTGAATGCGGCGCTCGACCGCTACGACCGTCGCTTCCGCGAAGCAATCGACCGCCTTCGGCGCGGCGAAGACCCGCTTGAGCCTTAACCGCCGCCGCCACGACGCGGCGGCGCTCAGCCGTGTGACGCCAAATCTGGCGTTTGCGACACGAAATCGCGCCGCTGTGACAGCTTTGGTGCGCCTTGCGACACGAAATCGGCTCCGTGTGACACGAAAGAGGCCGGTTGTGACATTCGGCCCGGCCTTAATGCCGGGCCGGATTACAGGCCCACCACATCAAGCTCGCTCACGAGCTTTTCCACAACTTTTCCCTGCATAGCCTTGCGCACGATCAGCGCCGCCAATTCGCCCGGCTCGCGGTCGAGCCTGTCCGCGAGCGCGTTGAGCCGCTCGCGATCTTCACGCTTCCAGCGAATTTGAAGGATATCCTCATTGCCGCGATTACGAAGCAGCGGGATGCCGTGCACGCGCAGCATTGCCCGGACCCGTTCCCCCGTGGTTCCGCCGATAACCGTTGCTATCTCGCCGCCACTCGCGCCTTGGCCGGCCATGTGGGCCGCCCGGATTATATCCCCTGTGCTCCACCTTTTGCGCGGCGGTGCCTTGTCCCCCTTCATGCCGCTTTCCTCGCGCCGTCCAGCGTCGCTAGGGCGAGCCGGACATTCATCGCCAGATTGCGAGCCCTGCGCGATTTTCGATTGGTCAATTCCGCCTCAAGCCGGCTAAGCCGGTTCATATCCCGGTGCGCGCGAGCCTCGATAAACTCGGCCGCCAATTCATGGATGTGCATTTTTCTCAGGGGGCGAGCGTCCATTCTTTCCTCCTTTTCTGCCTGCAGTGGGCGGGTGCAGCTTGCGCCGCACCCGCCCGGCCGGCAGGCGTTGGCCGCAGGGGAGGCGGCCGCATCATGCGTATTATCAATTCGCGCTCGGCGCAATAATGTGAGCCAAAATAGGCGCCTTCTCTGCCATCATTATTTGGAAATCTATAGCATTCAGTTTGCAAAACCGAATTTCTACGCAAGGATAAGGGATTAGACCTTTCCGGCTTCTGTGATAGTATTTGCCCGCGATATTCGCTTCTTCAATTGCAGCGGCAGGTGCAAAAATGAATTGGAAGACTGTTACCCATACGCTCAAATTCCCCCTTCAATTTGAGGGCCGGAAGATCGAGAAGATCACGCTTCGCGAGCCTGATGTTGAAGCATTGGAAAAAATTGACGAGCTCGACATTCAGCCCGGCAAGCCCGTTCGCGTCCGCCAAATGCGCGGGATGATCGCGGCCTTGGGCGACTGCCCCCCGGAAGCGCTCGGAAAGCTACACCGCGACGATCTTGCCGCGCTCGGAGAGCTTCTCGGCCCTTTATTAGAGGGGGAGCCGGAGACGGCGGCAGCGTCCTAATCGCCCTTCTCGAATGGCGGCGCGACCACGGAGATGAGGTTACTGCGATGGTCTCCCATTTCCTCTCCACTCCCTTCGCGGAAGTCCGCCGCACGCCAGTCAGCTTGCTGATGCGGATGTTCAACCAGCTTCCCGGGATCGTGAAGCTGCATCGCCCGAAATGAGGTATCACGACCGTGGCTAATCTGACTTCCACCCTCACGGTTCGCCTTCTGGACAAAGTGACCGCGCCGGCCCGCAAGGCCGCGCGGTCGATCCTGGGAATAAAGCAGGCCAGTGACGCGCTCGGCCGGGGTGGTCTTCAGGCGCGGCTCGAAAGCGCCTTGGCCGCCAACAATCGAGCGCTGGACCGCACGCGCGGTCGTATGCTGGACGCCGCTGCCGGCCTTTGGGCGCTACAGCGCGCCCTCAAGGGCGCGGTCAATCCGGCCATCGAGCTTGAAAGCGCTCTGGCCGATCTATCGAAGGTCTCTGGCCTCTCCGGCAAATCTCTGGACGCCTATGGCCGCTCTCTCCGCAAGTTGGCGACCACCGAAATTCCGATGGCGGTCACGGAATTGACTGCGCTTTCCGCAGCCGCCGCACAGTCCGGGGTTGCCGACCCCGAGCTATTCGACTTCACGCGTATGACCGCCAAGGTCGCCACGGCATGGGAGATGACCGGCGCGGCGGCGGGCGAAGCGCTGGCGAAGATCAAGACCCAGCTTCGCCTTACGACAAAGGAGACGAGCGACCTCGCCGACGCGATCAACCATCTGGCCGACAACAGCGCGGCGAGCGCGACGGATATGACCGAGTTCATGCGCCGAAGCGCGGCGCAGGGGCAGATTTTCGGCTTCACGCCGACGCAGACGGCCGCCTTCGGTTCCGCGATGATCGGTGCCGGCGCGCAGCCGGACACCGCCAGCACCTCATTCCGTGCCTTGGGCCGCGCGCTGGCGAAGGGCGCGAGCGCAACAAGAGGGCAGCGCGCGGCCTTCGATGCCATCGGTTTGGACGCCGAGGACGTGGCGCGCCGGATGTCCCAGGATGCCTTGGCCACCACGCTCGACGTGCTGGAAAGGCTTTCTGCCCTGCCTGATCACCTTCAGGCGTCCACGATGAGCGCGCTGTTTGGCGAGGAAGGGACGCGGGCGCTCGCGCCGGTGCTGAACAATCTCGAATTGCTTCGCGATGCGCTCGGCCTGGTCGCGGATGAAACCAGCTATCTCGGCAGCGTTCAGCGCGAGTTCGAGAAGCGAGCGCAGACGACAGAATATCGCCTACAGCGCTCCCGCAATCAGCTTAACGAGATCGGCCTTGCCGTAGGTGGTGCGCTTCTGCCGGCGCTGAACCGTGCCCTTGGCGCGCTCGGGCCGGTTGCCGAGAAGATCGCTGCCCTTGCCGAAAGGTTCCCGGCGCTAACGAGCGCGGTGGTTCTTGCGACGGGCGGGCTCATCGGCCTGCGCCTCGCCCTCATCGGCGTCAGGTGGGCTGCGCTGATGGCGCGCGGCGGCCTTTTGGCCGCCGCGCTGCCGGTCGTCAGGTTCGGCACGTGGGCGCGGAACGCGGCGACCGGCGCGGTCGCCCTGCAAGGCTCGCTCGCCGCCATGTCGGGCCTGAAGTTCGGGCCGCTGGCGAAGGCGGCGACGGCCTTCAGGGGCATCGCCCGCGCGATCCCCATCATTGGCGGCGTGCTGGCCGGCGGCGTAGCCGCTCCTGTGGTCGCCGGCCTTGCCGCCATCGCGGCGGCCGGCGCGGTGCTCTACAAGTACTGGGACCGCCTGTCTTCCATCTTCTCGGGCGTCGGGCGCGCGCTCGGTGAGCAGTTCGCCCCGGCTCTTGAAGCTGCGCGGCCTGTGCTCGAATGGCTCGCCCCCGTGGGCGATGCAATCGCGGCAGGATGGGACAAGGCCAGCGCGGCCCTGCGCAGCTTCTTCGGCTGGCTTGGCAGCTTCTTCAGCCGGGAGGTTCTTTCCGAGGATGCCAAGGCCGGTTTCGAGCAAGCTGGCTATGAGGCGGCTACACGGATGATCGAGGCCATCAAGGGCGTGTTTGCCGGGCTGGTCGATTGGGCGGCAGGGCTTGGAAGCCGCATCGGCAGCGCGCTCGGCGGCGCTGCCTCTCGCGCCGTCAGTACGGTGCGCGGGTTTTTCAGCGGCGGGACCGCGACGGTTGAGCCGCGCGCCATGGGCGGGCCTGTGCGGGCCGGCCGGGCTTATGTCGTGGGCGAGCGCGGCCCTGAATTGATGGTCGCGGGAAGCAATGGCCGCATCATCCCGACAAGCCAGACCATGGCCCTCCTGCGCGGCGGCGGATCATCATCGCCGGCCGCCGCCCGGAGCGGCGGCGCGGCGAATATCACCGTTAACGCGCGGTTTACAATCTCGGGCATGGCCGACCCGATGGAGGCCGCGCGTGAGGTTGTTCGGGCGCTGACAGACGAGCTTGGCCCCGCCCTTCGCGGCGTCCATGCCGATGTGGGGGTTTCGTGATATGACCGACGCAATCAAAACCGAGACAATCACCGTCCAGGACGACCAAATGACCCTGGACCTTCTGCTTTGGCGGCGCTTCCGGCGTCAAATCCCCGGCATTGTCGAGCGGACGCTGAAGATGAACCCGGGCCTCGCCGACCTCGGGATTTTCCTGCCGCTTGGCACCAAGGTCATAGTCCCGATTGACCAGCCGGACAGCGAACCGAAAGAGCGGCCGACCGTCCGCCTTTGGGATTGAGCCGGGGCCGGCTTCAAGGCCGGCCCCGCTTGATTAACCGGCTGGCAGCCCTGCTATCATAGCTTCGGCTTCATCATGCGATGCGGAGGAAACCATGGCAGGCATTCCCATAAGCGTGACCTTCCTTCCCGATGACTGTCGGGAAGCGCTCATCTCCCGCGCCCGGCAGAACGCTCAGGCGCGCGGCATATCCGATGCTCAATGGCAGCGCTGGCGCAAGGGTCGCGGTCTCGGCCCCGACCTGCTGATGGCGCTCGATCCCGACCGCGAAAGCGCGCTCGTCAAGCGAGGCGGGAAGCGCCGGTGATGGCAGGCGGCCGCCGCGCGCGCTCGCATTCTGCGCAGGACGCGCGTTCCGGCCTTCCCCCTATCCCGGACAGCCCCTTGGCGGGACACGCGCTCCTGGGCCGCTTCTGCGCGGAAGAAGCGGCTTTCCGTGCGCGGGCGGCCCCAAGGCCGCCGCGCGTCGCCGCAGCATGGCCGCTTTCCGAATAACAGGCCGAAGATCGGCACATTTGCAGCCGTCCGTGGCGGGCATGGGTTCCCCTACCTCTCGCCGCGTCCATTGCGAAAATCGTGCTCCTACAGGCCGATTTCGGGGAAAGCGGGCATGTCTGTGCGCGGGCGGCCCGCAAGCTGGCGTGCTTGGCTTACCGCTGCCGCACACACTGCGCCTCCATCACGCCTTCGTGGCAGGCTAGTCGTGTTCGAGGTGTCACCAATGCACATTGGGCATGTAAGCCCTGCGCCTTGAAGGCTGGACGAGGCGGGAACGTTCAGTATAGGAAATATCCAACCCACCGACGCCGAGCCGCGTCGGCAGCCTGGCTGGGGTCGAAGGAATGATTAGCGATCTTGTCGGCATCGGCATCTATACGCCGGCGGAAGCTGCCCGCCTGACGGGCGTTGGAGCGGGTCGCATTTCCCGTTGGCTGCGCGGTCATAGGGTGAAAGGCAGCCGCTACGAACCTCTTTGGCGTCCGCAGATCGACATCGATGATGGGCGCATCTACCTGGGCTTCCGCGATTTGATGGAGGTTCGAGTTGCTGCTGCCTTCATCAAGCAGGGACTAAGCCCGCAGAAGGTGCGCCGGGCTATCCAGATCGCTCGTGATCTCTTTGGCAAGGACCATCCGCTATCTACAACCAGTTTCCGCACCGATGGCCGCTCGGTCTTCCTTCAGCTTTCGCGGGAGGATGGTGATGACAGGCTGATTGACCTATTCCGCCAGCAATACGCGTTTCGCAAGGTGCTGGAACCGAGCCTGAAGCATATCGAGTTTGACGACAGCGGAGTGCCAAGCCGGTGGTATCCACGCGGCCCATCGGCTCATATCGTCATCGATCCCGCTCGGTCTTTCGGCCATCCAATTGAGACCGAAAGCGGCGTGCCCACGGCGGCGCTTGCTGCCGCCGCCCGAGCCGAAGGCAGCGCGGAAGCGGCGGCCAAGCTGTGGGATGTGCCGGTAAGGTCCGTGCGACGTTCAATAGACTTTGAGGAAGCCCTTCAAGGGCGGCAAGCGGCTTGAAGGTCTTCTTCGATAATTGCTGCTCTCCTGCTCTTGCTTCTGCCCTCAACGGGCTAATCTCTCACTCCGGTCACCGCGCCTGCCACATTGCGGACCTTCCCTGCGGTCGCCACGCGGCCGACGAAGAATGGATCGCCATGCTTGGCGAGGATGACGCGCATTGGATCGTCATCACCGGCGATTATCGAATTTATCGGAACAAGGCACAGCGCGCCGCCTTCCGTGCTAGTGGCTTGAGCGGCTTTGTGCTCGCGCCGGGATACCAGAAAACACCGGTACACCAGCAGGCGTCGATATTGCTTTGGCGGTGGCCCGACATGGAAGACCTCATGCGGCTTTCGCGTGGCCTTTATGAATTGCCCGTAACCCGTTCGGGGAAGATCAAGCAACTTCCGCTCTAGCAAGGGCTAGGGCACCCTCGTACTGCGCCATGGAGGTCAGACGCGGGCGCGGCTTCCCGGCCGCGACGAGCCCTGCCGACACGAAGAAAGACCGGGGAGAACAAGACAAGAATACCTTGCTACCATTTTGCTACCAAATTCGGTAGCACGAGCAGGGACGAAGCGGGAGAGAGTATTAGGCTTGTTGGCCTATCCCATTGAACTTACAGCATCTAATGGGATAGGCTGGTATTCATCGGGACGGCCCCGAACGAATTTCGAGTGCGGTGCTTTCAACCACTCAGCCACCTCTCCGCATGGGCCGCGCTTCGGCGCCCAAGGCAGCGGCGCCTAGATAGCGGCGAAAGGCGCCGCTTACAAGGCCAAATCGGATGCGGCCTTCGCTGCTGCCTTGACCTTTTCGCCGCACTTGGCTATGGAGCCCGCATCTGCGGCGTGGAGCATCCTCCGCGCCGCTTATTTCGTGGGCCCGAAGCCACGCAGGCCGGGCCCGGGCTTAAACGACTGACAAAAAGACGGCAGGCGTGCCTTCGGGCGGGCCCAAGCCGGACCGGACACCGAAAGGCAAGAAAGATGTTCGCAGTCATCAAAACCGGCGGCAAGCAGTATCGCGTTGCCGCCCAGGACGTCCTCAAGGTCGAGAAGATCGCGGGAGAGCCCGGCGAGATCGTCCAGTTCGACAGCGTGCTCGCCGTGGGCGAGGGCGACAACGTGACCATCGGCGTTCCCTTCGTCGAAGGCGCCAGCGTCGCCGCCGAAGTGGTCGAGCAGGGCCGCGGCCCCAAGGTCATCGCCTTCAAGAAGCGGCGGCGCAAGAACTCGCGGCGCCGGCGCGGCCATCGCCAGCTTCTGACCACCGTGCGCATCTCCGAAATCCTCGTGGGCGGCGCCAAACCCTCCAAGAAGGCAGCCAAGCCGGCGCCCAAGAGCGAACCCAAGGCCGACGCCGAAAAGCCGGCGCAGCCGCTGTTCACCGCGCCCGACGGGGCGGGCGACGACCTGACCAAGATCAAGGGCATCGGCCCGGTCGCCGCCGGTCAGCTGAAGGAGCAGGGAATCACCACCTTCGCGCAGATCGCCGCCCTTTCCGACGAGGACATCGCGCGCATCGACGCGGCCATGCCCTTCAGCGCCGATCAGATCAAGGACTGGCGCGAGCAGGCCAGGGCGCTGGCGCAATAAGGTCCGGGCATTGGCCCGAAGAAATGGATTTGCAAAAGAACGCCCGTGCGTTCATAAGAAAATGAAGCGTTCGGCGAACGCAAAGGAGTAGCACCATGGCACACAAGAAGGCTGGCGGTTCCTCGCGCAACGGTCGCGATTCGGAGTCGAAACGCCTCGGCGTGAAGAAGTTCGGCGGCGAGAAGGTGCTCGCCGGCAACATCATCGTGCGCCAGCGCGGGACGAAGTGGCACCCCGGCGCCAATGTCGGCATGGGCAAGGATCATACGCTTTTTGCGCTTGCGACGGGTGCCGTGTCCTTCGCCAGGAAGGCCAACGGGCGAACCTACGTGTCCGTAGACCCGATTATGGACCCCGCGGAGTAGCCGGTTCCGCGACACCAAACACCGGCAACCCATCTTTGGGAGCCGGTGTCCGGTAAGGCCGGAAAAGGTTCAGGGGAGATGGGTTGCCATCTCCCCTTTAACTTTGTCCGGAGGAAGAAAAATGGTTGCTGAAACCGAAGAGGTCGAAAGCGAAAGTCTGAGGATCGACTGTCCCGTCCTCGTCACGCAACGGCTTGTGCTGCGCCCGCCGCACGAGGACGACATTCCCGAGCTCGCGCAACTCGCCAACAACCGCCGCGTCGCCGAGATGCTGTCGCGCATGCCGCACCCCTACAGCGAGGCCGATGCGCGCGCCTTCGTTCTCGGCAGCCGCGCGCCAGGGCGCACCGGGTGCCACTATGCGGTGGCGCTGGCCGGCAGCGGCGCCTTCATCGGCTGTGCCGGGCTCGATGTCAGGCGCTACGGGCTGGAACTCGGATACTGGATCGGCGAGCCCTATTGGGGCCGCGGCTACGCCACGGAGGCAGCCCATGCGCTGGTCGACCTCGCCTTCCGCGCCACCGATGTGGACCGCCTCAACGTCTCCTGCCGCGTCATCAACGACGCCTCGCGCCGGGTCATTCACAAGTGCGGGTTCCAGTATGTCGGCCAGGCCATGATGGATTCGGTCATGACCGGCAAGGTGCCGGTGGAGCGCTACCAGCTCGACCGGCGAACCTGGGTGAGCCTGAGAAGCTGGGGCGGCTGAGAAGACAGGCCGCCCGTGGCGGCCCGTCTTGCGCCTCGCGCTTTGACGCGCGATGCGCTACAGGAGGCCCGAAACGGGGAAAGGCGCCATGAAGTTTCTCGACCAGGCCAAGGTCTATGTCCGCTCCGGCGACGGCGGGGCGGGCTCGGTCTCGTTCCGGCGCGAGAAGTTCATCGAGTTCGGCGGGCCCGACGGCGGCGACGGCGGGCGTGGCGGCGACGTGTGGGTGGAGGCGGTGGAGGGCCTCAACACGCTCATCGACTACCGCTACCAGCAGCACTTCAAGGCCAGGCCCGGCATGCACGGCATGGGCCGCAACCGCACCGGCGCCAAGGGGGCGGATGTGGTGCTGAAGGTGCCGGTGGGAACCCAGGTCTTCGAGGAGGACAACGAGACGCTGATCTGCGACCTGACCCGGGTGGGACAGCGCCATCGGCTGGCGGCCGGCGGCAATGGCGGTTTCGGCAACCAGCACTTCAAGTCGTCCACCAACCAGGCGCCGCGCCGCGCCAACCCCGGCCTGCCTGGGGAGGAGCGGTGGATATGGCTGCGCCTCAAGCTGATTGCCGATGCCGGGCTGGTCGGTCTGCCCAATGCCGGCAAGTCCACCTTTCTGGCCTCGGTCACGGCGGCCAAGCCGAAGATCGCCGACTATCCTTTCACCACGCTGCATCCCAATCTGGGTGTCGTGCGCATCGACGCGCGCGAGTTCGTGCTGGCCGATATTCCGGGCCTTATCGAAGGTGCGCATCAGGGGGTGGGCATCGGCGACCGTTTCCTGGGGCATGTGGAACGCACGCGCGTTCTCCTGCACCTCGTCTCGGCGCGCGAGGAGGATGTGGCGCATGCCTATGCCACGGTGCGCGGCGAGCTTGCCGCCTATGGGCACGGGCTTGCGCAGAAGCCCGAGGTGCTGGCGCTAAGCCAGGCAGACCTCCTCGACGGGGACGCCCGCAGGGAAAAGGCGGCCGCACTCGAGGCGGCGGCGGGGCGTGCACCGCTGCTGCTGTCGGCAGCCACCGGCGAGGGCGTCGAGGCCGTGCTGCGCGCGCTGATGCGGGTGATCGAGGACGCGCGAGCGCAGGAGGCGGCGGGCGAGGTTCCCGACGCGCGCTGGCAGAAATAGGGCCCCTTCCATGAACCGTCCCTCCCTCTTTACCTACCGACGCGTGACCGTGAAGATCGGCTCCGCCCTTCTGGTCGACCGGACATCGGGGCTGAAGCGGCAGTGGCTGGCGGCGCTGGTGGACGACATCGCCCGCCTTGCCGCAAGCGGCATCGAGGTGATGGTCGTCTCCTCCGGCGCCGTGGCCCTGGGGCGCACCGTTCTCGGGCTTTCCAGGCGGACCCTGAAGCTGGAGGAAAGCCAGGCCGCGGCCTCGGTGGGCCAGATCGCACTGGCCGGCGCCTGGGCCGAAGCCTTCGCCCGGCACGGGCTTACCTCCGGCCAGGTGCTGGTCACGCTGGGCGATACGGAGGAGCGGCGGCGCTATCTCAACGTGCGCGCCACCATCTCCGCCCTTCTCAAGATGAAGGCAATTCCCGTCATCAACGAGAACGACACGGTGGCCACCACCGAGATTCGCTACGGCGACAACGATCGTCTTGCGGCACGCGTCGCCACCATGATGGGCAGCGATCTGCTCATCCTGCTGTCCGATGTCGACGGCTTCTACACCGCCGCGCCCGAGCGCGATCCCGATGCGCGGTTCATACCCATCGTCGAGGCGATCACGCCGGAGATCATGGCGATGGGCGGCGAAGCGGCTTCGGAACTGTCCCGCGGCGGCATGCGCACGAAGCTCGATGCCGGGCGCATCGCCACCGCCGCCGGCACCGCGATGCTGATTGCCTCCGGCAAGCCGATGAACCCGCTGAAAGCCATCGAGGAGGGTGCGCGGGCCACCCTCTTCAAGCCGAGCCGCACGCCGGTGCGGGCCTACAAGACGTGGATTGCCGGGCAGCTCGAGCCGGCCGGCACGATTCGTGTCGATGCCGGGGCGCTGGCGGCGTTGCGGGCCGGCAAAAGTCTGTTGCCGGCGGGGGTCACGTCCGTTTCCGGTGCCTTCTCGCGTGGCGACACCGTGGCCATCCTGGGCCCCGACGGGCGCGAGGCGGGGCGGGGGCTGGTTGCCTATGACGCCGCCGATGCCGTAAAGATCGCCGGGCTCAAGACCGGCGACATCGCCGGTGTGCTGGGCTACGAGGCGCGCGGCGCGATGGTGCATCGCGACGACCTGGTGCTCTCGCCGCCGGCGGGTGCAAGCGAGGTGGAGAAAGAGAATGCTGAAGGCAAATGAGCAGGCGAGGGCGGATGTCGCCCGGCTGATGGCCGAGCTGGGCGCGCGCGCGCGCGCCGCCGCCCGCCCGCTGGCCATCGCTTCGGCGGAAGCCAAGAATGCAGCGCTTGCCGCCATGGCCGATGCGCTGGTGGCGCGCGCCGACGAGATCCTCGCCGCCAATGAGGACGACATGCGCCGCGGCGCGCAGGCCGGCCTCTCGGCCGCGCTGATGGACCGGCTGAAGCTCGACCGCCAGCGCATCGAGGCCATGGCGGCGGGCGTGCGCGCCATTGCCGGGCTCGACGATCCGGTGGGCAGTGTCATCGCCGCGTGGGAGCGGCCCAACGGTCTGTCCATCGAGCGCGTGCGCACGCCGCTCGGCGTCATCGGCGTCATCTACGAAAGCCGCCCCAACGTGACGGCGGATGCCGGCGCGCTGTGCCTGAAGGCCGGCAACGCGGTCATCCTGCGCGGCGGTTCGGATTCGGCACGGTCCTCCGCCGCCATTCATGCCTGCCTGACCGAGGGCCTCGCACGGGCCGGCCTGCCGCAGGACGCGATCCAGCGTGTGCCGGTCACCGACCGCGCCGCGGTGGGCGAGATGCTCAAGGGGCTCGATGGCAATCTCGACGTGATCGTGCCGCGCGGCGGGCGCGGCCTGGTGGAGCGCGTGCAGCGCGAGGCGCGGGTGCCCGTCTTCGCGCATCTGGAGGGCATCTGCCATCTGTATATCGACGCCTCCGCCATGCGCGACATGGCCGTTGCCGTTGCCCTCAATGCCAAGATGCGGCGCACCGGCATCTGCGGCGCGGCGGAGACGCTGCTCGTCGACCGGGCAGCCGCAGACACGCATCTTCTGCCGGTCCTCGAAGCGCTGGCGGCCGCCGGTTGCGAAATCCGAGGCGACGCAGCGGTCTGCGCGCGCTTTCCCGCCGCGCTTCCGGCCAGCGAGGAAGACTGGCGGACGGAATATCTCGATGCCATCATCTCGGTGAAGCTGGTGGACGGGGTGGACGAGGCCATCCGCCACATCGAGACCTATTCCTCCCACCACACCGAGGCCATCGTGGCCGAGGATCCGCGGGCGGTGGAGCGCTTTTTCAACGAGATCGATTCGGCCATCCTGCTGCACAACGCCTCCACTCAGTTCGCCGATGGCGGCGAGTTCGGCATGGGCGCGGAGATCGGCATCGCGACGGGCAAGATGCATGCACGCGGGCCGGTGGGCGTGGAGCAGCTCACCTCCTTCAAGTACCGCGTGCGCGGTTCCGGCCAGGTCCGGCCCTGAACCCATGACGCGGCAAGGGGAGGAGGTTCCGGCACGCTGCCTGCGCATGCCGCATGTGGAGCGGGGAATGGCCGTCGGCCTGTTCGGCGGTTCCTTCAACCCGCCCCATGCCGGCCATGTCCTGGTGGCCGAGACGGCGCTGCGGCGGCTTCGCCTGCATCAGCTCTGGTGGATCGTCACACCCGGCAACCCCCTGAAGGACAACAGCGGGCTGGCGCCACTGGCCACCCGCATCGCCTGGTCGGAAGCCTGCGCGGCCGATCCGCGCATCAAGGTGACGGCGTTCGAGGCGGCGCACCGCCTGCGCTATACGGCGGATACCATCGGTCTCGTGTGCCGGCGCAATCCGGGCGTCGACTTCGTGTGGGTCATGGGGGCGGATTCGCTGCGCGATTTCCATCGCTGGGAACGCTGGCGCGACATCGCGCGCAAGGTTCCCATCGCCGTGTTCGACCGGCCGGGCGCCACGCTTTCCTTCCTCTCCTCGGTGATGGCCAAGACTTTCGATGATGCCCGAATCGACGAGAGCGATGCGCCGCGCCTGGCGCGATTGCGGCCGCCCGCATGGACATTCATCCACGGCCCCCGCTCCTCCCTCTCCTCCACCGCCCTGCGCGAGGCGGGCGTCGGCGGCCCCGATGGCCGCTGAAGCGGCGGCGGGCGGCAATCCTGTCTTGAAACTGACAAGCTTGTCTGCCTATCTATTGGGTATCGTGCGGCAGGTGCCGCGCGGTACGGTTGTTCTTGCTGGAAGGGAAAGACACTGAGAACAGCACTACAGAAGAAGGCAGACATCATGCCTTCGCCGGCCGGGGCGGCTGAGAGCAGCGTGTCCCGCGCCGTAAGCGCAGCGCTGAAGAGTCTGGAAGACTCGAAGGCCGAGAACATCGTCTCCATCGACATTCAGGGCAAGTCTCCGCTGGCGGATTACATGATCGTCGCCTCCGGCCGGTCACACCGCCATGTGGCGGCTGTCGCCGAACACCTCATCCGCGCGCTCAAGGATGCCGGCCTCGGCACCGCACGGGTGGAGGGGCTTGCCGGCGCCGACTGGGTGTTGATCGATTCGGGCGACATCATCGTTCACGTGTTCCGCCCGGAGGTTCGGGAGTTCTACAACATCGAGAAGATGTGGCAGGCACCGGACCTCGATGGAGAGACGGTGCACTAGCGGCCCGACCGGGCGCGCGCCCCGCAGCTTCTGCCGGGGCGTGCCGGACCGGAGGCCAGCGGCCTGAAGGCATGAAACTTGCCGGACCCTGCGCCGGAAGGCCGGGTTCTGGCGTGTCTGTCCTTGCTCAAGCGCTTGTCGCGCCCGGACAGGGAGGATTTCCCGATACGTATTGCCGTGCATGCCGTGGGCCGCATGAAGGCCGGCGCCGAGAAGGAACTTGCGGAGCGCTACTTCCAGCGGCTGGCAAAGGCCGGTCCGGCCGTGGGGCTGGAGTTCGCCGGCGTGGGCGAGGCGTCCGAAAGCCGGGCACGCACGGCGGCCGAGCGCCGGCGGGAGGAGGGGCAGCGTCTGCTGGAGGCGGCAGCCGGCGCCTCGCTGATCCTGCTCGACGAGCGCGGCAGAAATCTGTCCTCGCGCCAGATTGCCGACAGGCTCGCCACGCTGCGCGATGGTGGAGAGCGGCGTCTTGTCGTCGCCATTGGCGGGCCCGACGGCCACGACGAGGCCCTGCGCAGGCAGGCCGCTCTCTGCCTCTCCTTCGGCGCCCAGACCTGGCCGCATCAGCTGGTCCGCGTCATGCTGGCTGAACAGCTCTATCGTGTCGTGACCATCCTCTCCGGCCACCCCTATCACCGCGAATGAGGCGGCGCGGGGCGCGGGCCGCCGCAACGGTTGCCCGCCAGCCGCGCTATGGTTGATGCTTCCTTAACGAACTTTGCCCTATGATGGAGGCGACACTTTTCCTGCGACGGTGAGATGAAGGCGAGAGGGATCAGCCATGCCGGACGGGGCGCGCGCTTGCTGGCGGCCGGGCTTCTGGTCGCCGGCCTTTTCCTGCCGGGAATGGCGGGCGCGCAGGGGCTCGACGGGCTGGAGCTGCGCCACAACGAGAACGTGGAGGAATATCGCCGCCTGTCGCAGCAGCTCGTGGTGTCCGAAAGGCGTCAGCAGGAGCTGACCGCCGAGATCGCGGCAATCCGCGACGACAGCGCGGCGCTGACCGCGGCGCTGATCCAGACGGTCAAGACCCAGCGCAAGCTCGCCGAGGACATCGAGGACATCGAGGCGCGTCTGGCCGCGCTTACCCGGCGGCGCGACGAGCTGCGGCACTCCCTCGACCGCCGCCGCGGCACGCTGGCGGAGGTGCTTGGCGCGCTGCAGCGCATGGGGCTCAACCCCCCGCCGGCCATCCTTGTGGAGCCGGAGGACGCGCTGTCATCCGTGCGTAGCGCCATTCTGCTGGGGGCCGTGGTGCCGGAAATGCGCGCCGAGACGGAGATGCTCGTCACCGATCTGCGCGAGCTGACGCGCATCATGACCTCCATCGGCGGCGAGCAGGAACGCCTTCACGAAAAAATGACCGCGCAGGCGGAAGAGCAGGAGCGCCTGACCCTGCTGCTCAAGGAGAAGCAGCGCCTGCAGGCCGAGGCGGAGAAGCGCATGGCGCAGGAGCGCGCGCGCGCCGAGGAGATGGCGGCCCGGGCACAGAGCCTGCAGGAGCTCATTGCCACGCTGGAAAAGGAGATCGAGACCCTGCGCGAGGCCATGGCCGAGGCGGGACCGGGCGAGCTTTCCGAGGCCCTGCCCTTCGCCGAACGCAAGGGCCTGGTTCCGCTTCCCGTTTCGGGCCGCCTCGCCCGCCGTTTCGGCGAGGAGGACGGCATGGGAGGCACTCTTAAGGGCGACATCCTAAGAACACAATCGGGCGCGATCGTCACCGCGCCAGCGGACGGGACGGTTCTCTATGCTGGACCGTTCCGCTCCTACGGGCAGCTCTTGATACTCAATCCCGGCGACGGGTATCATATCGTCCTTGCCGGGATGGACCGGCTCAACGTCTCGTTGGGCCAGCCGGTGCTGGCGGGAGAGCCGGTGGGCATGATGGGTGAGGCGCGGCTGGCAAGTATCCAGGCTTCGACGGTGGGCAACACGACGCCGGAGCTTTATATTGAGTTCAGGAAGGACGGGAAACCGATCGATCCGAAGCCCTGGTGGGCGCGAGAGCTATCTGGAAGGACGGGAAATGATACGTAAATTGTCGCTGCTGCTTGCCGGAGCATTGATCGGCGCCTCGACCGTAAGCCTCGTCTACGGCAATGCGGGCTCGGCGGCCAACGCGGCAGGGACGGAGACCTACCGGCAGCTCGCCATCTTCGGCGACATCTTCGAGCGCGTGCGCGCGCAGTATGTGACGCCGCCGGACGAAAAAGAGCTGGTGGAAAGCGCCATCAACGGCATGCTTTCCTCGCTCGATCCGCATTCCTCCTACCTCAATCCGGAAGCCGCGCAGGATATGCGCGTCCAGACGAAAGGCGAGTTCGGCGGCCTCGGCATCGAGGTGACGATGGAGAACGAGCTCGTCAAGGTGGTCGCGCCCATCGAGGACACGCCGGCCGCCCGCGCCGGTGTGCTGGCCGGCGACCTGATCGAGAAGATCGACGGCGCGCCGGTGCGCGGCATGACGTTGAGCGATGCGGTGGACAAGATGCGTGGTCCCGTCGACACGCCGATCGAGCTCACGATCCTGCGCGAGGGCCAGCCCAAGCCGCTCACCATCACCATCGTGCGCGACATCATCAAGGTGAAGGCGGTCAAGTACCGTGTGGAGGAGGATGTCGGCTATCTGAAGATCACCTCGTTCACCGAGAAGACGACCGACGATCTGCGCGAGGCCATCGAGGCGATCCAGGCCGAGGTGCCGGAGGATGAGCTCAAGGGCTATGTGCTCGATCTGCGGCTCAATCCCGGCGGCCTGCTCGATCAGGCGGTCAATGTTTCCGACATCTTCCTGGATCGCGGCGAAATCGTCTCCACCCGCGGGCGCGAGCCCGGCGACATCGCGCGCTTCTCCGCGCGTGCCGGCGACCTTGCGGACGGCAAGCCGCTGATCGTCCTCATCAATGGCGGCTCGGCAAGCGCATCGGAGATCGTTGCCGGCGCGCTTCAGGACCACCGCCGCGCCACGCTTCTGGGCACCCGCTCCTTCGGGAAGGGGTCGGTGCAGACCATCATTCCGCTGGGCGAGAACGGTGCCCTGCGGCTGACCACGGCGCTTTACTACACGCCGTCCGGCCAGTCGATCCAGGGCAAGGGGATCACCCCCGACATCCGCGTCGAACAGCCGCTTCCCGAAGAGCTTCAGGGTCTCGACGTGACGCGCGGCGAATCGGAGCTGCCGGGCCATATTCGCGGCTCCGAGGAGAGCGAGGAAGGCTCCGGCTCCATCGCCTATGTGCCACCGGATCCGGCGGACGACCTGCAGCTTGCCCACGCGCTGGATCTCCTGCGTGGCGTGAAGACCGATCCCGCCTTCCCGCCCAATCCGGACAAGGCGGTGATGAACAACCAGTAGGACAGCCGGCGCCCCGCTTCGGGGCGCCGCGCTCGGCCGCGGCGGGGTCTGGGGGAGACGCGGGAGCGCATGGAACCTGTTGGCAACGGCATCGACCAGCCGCTTGGGCAGGAAAAGGCCAGGACACATCCATTGCGCCGCCGGCTGCTGCCGCCCGGGCGGCTGGCCCTTCTGGTTCTTTCGCTGGCCGTGTTTGGCGGTTCCGGCGCCATCGCGCTGCGCGAGCGGCCGTTCCGCGATCCGCCGCCACCGGCGCTTTCCGAGCCGCAGGTCGCCGGGGCCGTGGAGGCGCACACACCTCGGGAGCCGGCGGAGAACAAGCCTGCAAGCGGTGCGCCCGGTGCGGCCATCATCCGCGTCGATCCGCAAGCTCCGCCCCCGGGGGGAAACGTCGTCATCGTCCGCGATCCCTCGGCGCTCGGTCAGAACCCGCGGCTTGCCCATCTTCCCGATCCCGCCCTGGTCGAGCAGTCGGATGTCGGCCCCTTGCCGGTGCGCGACGCGGCGGGCCGGCGGCCTTTCGACGTCTATGCGCGCGGCTGGTCGGGCGCGCGGGGTGCGCGCATCGCACTGCTGATCGGCGGCCTCGGCATCTCGCAGACCGGCACGCAGGAGGCGATCAGCAAGCTGCCCTCGGAGATCACCCTGGCCTTTGCGCCGCTTGGCAACAGCCTCGCGCGCTGGATGCGCACCGCGCGCCAGGAGGGCCATGAGGTGATGCTGCAGGTGCCCATGGAGCCGTTCGGCACGCCGAGCGGCAGCACGGGCAAGCACATGCTGCGCGTCGCTGCCGCTGAGGAGGAAAACCTGCAGAAGCTGCGCTGGATGCTGGCGCGCATCACCAACTATACCGGCATCGTCAACTACACCGGCGCGCGTTTTACCGCCGACCGGCAGGCGATGGATGTGCTGATGGGAGAGCTTGGCCGGCGCGGGCTTGGCTATCTCGATGACGGCACCTCCGCGCGCAGCGTGGCGCAGGAGGCCGCACTTGCAAGCGGCGTTCCCTTCGCGGCGGGCGATGCCGTGATCGATGCCGAGGGCGGCCGCGGCGCCATCCTGGAAAGGCTCGACGAGCTGGAGCGCATCGCGCGGGTGCGCGGCTTCGCCGTGGGCACCGGCTCCGCACTCACCTTGACGGTGGATACCGTGGCGGCGTGGGCGCAGGAGGTCACGAAACGCGGTATAGAGCTGGTCCCGGTGTCGGCGGTGGCATTCGACCCCGAGCGCAACTGAGGGGGAGGCGATGACGAAGGCGCATGATCTGCCCTACCGACCCTGCGTGGGCATGATGGTGCTCAACGCGGCAGGCGAGGTGTGGGCCGGTCGTCGCAAGGTCAGGCCCGCAGACGAGCTCGATGGCGCCGCCATGCTGTGGCAGCTTCCCCAGGGCGGCATCGACGAGGGGGAGGAGCCGCTCGCAGCGGCCCGCCGCGAGCTCTACGAGGAAACAGGCATCCGCAGCGTCTCTCTCCTTGCCGAGGCACCGGGTTGGATCACCTATGACCTGCCGGAGCACCTGGTGGGCGTTGCGCTGAAGGGGCGCTTTCGCGGGCAGAAGCAGAAGTGGTTTGCCTTCCGCTTCGAGGGCGACGAGAGCGAGATCGCCATCGACCCGCCGCCGGGCGGCCACGCGGCGGAGTTCGACGCCTGGGCATGGAAGCCCATGGAGGCGCTGCCCGGGCTCATCGTGCCGTTCAAGCGCCGCGCCTATGAGCAGGTGGTGGCCGCCTTCCGCCATCTCGCCCCATAGGCCCCCCCAGCCGGGGCCGGTGCACAAGCGGCGGAAAGCCGCCTCCCGCCTAGCGCCACTCGCGGATGTCGACGAAATGCCCGGCAATCGCCGCCGCGGCCGCCATGGCCGGCGAGACGAGGTGCGTGCGGCCCTTGAAGCCCTGGCGACCCTCGAAGTTGCGGTTCGAGGTGGAGGCGCAGCGCTCGCCCGGCTTCAGGCGGTCGTCGTTCATGGCCAGACACATGGAGCAGCCAGGCTCGCGCCAATCGAAACCGGCGGCCTTGAAGATCTTGTCCAGCCCTTCGGCCTCCGCCTGTGCCTTGACGACGCCGGAGCCCGGCACGATCATGGCATTCACGCGCTCGTGGACACGCTTTCCTTCCACGACACGCGCCACCGCCCGCAGATCCTCGATCCGGCCATTGGTGCAGGAGCCGATGAAGACGCGATCGACCGCGATGTCGGTGATCCTGGTGCCGGGCGTCAGGCCCATATAGTCGAGCGCCCGCTTCTTCGAGGCGCGCTTGGTCTCGTCCTCGATCAGATCCGGATCGGGCACCGTGCCGGTGACCGACACCACATCCTCGGGCGATGAACCCCAGGTCACCAGAGGCGGCAGATTGGCGGCATCGAGCCGGACGATGCGGTCGAAATGCGCCCCTTCGTCCGTGCGCAGCGTTTCCCAATAGGCGCGGGCCATATCCCAGGCCCTGCCTTTCGGCGCGCGCGGGCGGTCCTTGATGTATTCGAAGGTCGTCTCGTCGGGAGCGATCATGCCGGCGCGCGCGCCGCCTTCGATGGACATGTTGCAGACCGTCATGCGGCCTTCCATGGAAAGGGCGCGGATCGCCTCGCCCGCATATTCGATCACATGGCCGGTGCCGCCGGCCGTGCCGATCTCGCCGATGATGGCGAGGATGATGTCCTTTGCCGTGACGCCGTGCGGCAGCTTGCCGTCCACCTGGACCAGCATGTTCCTCGCTTTGCGCTGGATCAGCGTCTGGGTGGCAAGCACATGCTCCACCTCGGAGGTGCCGATGCCGTGGGCCAGCGCGCCGAAGGCGCCGTGGGTGGAGGTGTGGGAATCGCCGCACACGATGGTCATGCCCGGCAGGGTGAAGCCCTGCTCGGGGCCGACAATGTGCACGATGCCCTGCCGCTGGTCGGCCTCGTTGTAGTATTCGATGCCGAACTCGGCGGCATTCCTCGCCAGCGCCTCGACCTGGATACGGCTTTCCTCGTTCTTGATGCCGAACTTGCGATCCGGCGAGGTGGGCACGTTGTGGTCGACGACGGCCAGCGTCTTCTCCGGGTGCCGCACGGTGCGCGCGGCCATCCTCAGGCCCTCGAAGGCCTGCGGGCTCGTCACCTCATGCACCAGATGGCGGTCGATATAGATCAGGCAGGTGCCGTCCTCCTGCCGGTCGACCACGTGGTCGTCGAATACCTTGTCGTAGAGGGTGCGCGGTTCGCTCATCGTCAAAAGTCCTCGGTCGCGGAAAAGGAAAGCCCTTGCGGGCGGCGTCTCGTCCGCTCAGCCAAGTCGGCACAGAAGCGCGCCGGAGATGCGCGCAAAAAAGCGCCCCGGCAGGCGCTTCACATCCTGCAGCACGAACGGCCTGCAGGGCAAAGGTGCGCAAAATGCCTTCATGGCCCGGTCATACCAATGTTTTGGCCCTTCGGCAATCGGGCGCGCCCGGCTCGAAGCCCCGCAAAAGACAGGGGAGCACGCAGACGCGCTCCCCCGCCGAAAGACGCGATGGGCTGAGGCTTATTCGCCCTTGGCCTCGGCGTTCTGCCGGTTTTCGGCCTCGGCGGCTTCCTGGGCCGCCTTCTCCGCGGCCAGGGCCTCGGCGGCGGCGATCTTCTCGGCCTCGATACGGGCCTTCTCCTCGGCGGCCACCTGGCGTTCGGCCTCGTTCAGCTTGCGGGCGCGGGCGCCGGTGTTCTCGCTGATGCGGGCCGACTTGCCGCGACGCTCACGCAGGTAGTAGAGCTTGGCGCGGCGCACCTTGCCGCGGCGCACCACCTCGACGCCTTCGACCAGCGGCGAGTAGACGGGGAAGACACGCTCCACGCCCTCACCGTAGGAAATCTTGCGCACCGTGAAGCTCTCGTTGAGGCCGGCCCCCGAACGGCCGATGCACACGCCCTCGAAAGCCTGCACGCGGGTGCGGCTTCCCTCGGTCACGCGCACCAGCACACGCAGGGTGTCGCCTGGTGAAAAGTCGGGAAGGGTGCGCTGGGCGGCGATCTTGGCGGCCTGCTCGGCCTCGAGCTGACGGATAAGGTCCATCGTCTTGTCCTCTTTGTTCTTGAGACCGCCAGAGCGCTCGTCCCGCCGGCAGTCCTGGACCGCCTGAAGGGTGCGCTTCCCGGGAAGCGCAGGAGCGAATGCGCGTTCTTTAAGCTTAAACGTCGGCCATGGACCTCCCATGGCAGCTACGATGGGCTGCGCACATACACGAGAATGACCGGAGAATCAACAGCAGAAGGCCGCGCCTGATGCCCCGCCAGGGCCGCCGGCCGCCCGATGCGCTGCCCGTTTCAGCCGCCGATGCGCCCCAGATGCGTATCCTTGAAGCCGCTCTCGCGCTTCAGCCCATAGCCCAAGGCGCGATCGATGGCGATGTGAGCGGCCAGAACGAGGGCGATCTGGGCCATGAGCGGCTGGCCCGCCGCAATGCCGAGGAGATAGAGCAAGACCGGCGCGAGCCAGCTATGCACGGCATTGTAGCACCAGGCACCGACGCGCGGGCCGGCCAGATAGCCCAGCATGGAAAGATCGGGGACCAGGACAAGCAGCAGAAACAACCACCAGCCACCACCGCTCAGATGATAGGCATAGAGGGCCGCCGCGGCCAGCGCGGCGTGCTCGATTCTCAAAAGCTGTTTCATTGCTCAGTCTCGCCCTTGGTGTAGGCGGCCCAAAGATCCGGCCGGCGCTCGGCGGTCAGCCGCTCCGCCTCCTGCCGTCGCCATTCGGCGATTCGGCGGTGGTTTCCGGAGGTCAGCACGTCAGGGATCGGCCGGCCCTCGAAGAGCGGGGGGCGCGTGTAGTGGGGATGCTCCAGAAGCCCGCCCTCGAAGCTTTCCTCCGTGCCGGAGGTCTCGTTGCCCATCACGCCAGGCAGAAGGCGCACAACGGCGTCGAGCAGCACAAGCGCCGCCGGCTCGCCGCCCGACAGCACGTAGTCGCCGATCGACACCTCTTCCAGATCGCGTGCCTCGATGACACGCTGGTCCACGCCCTCGAAACGGCCGCAGACGATGAGCGCGCCGGTGCCGGCTGCCAGCGCGCGCACCCGCGCCTGGGTAAGCGGGCGGCCGCGCGGGCTCATCAGGAGCCTGGGGCGCTCGTCGCCCGGCGCCGCCGCCCGGTCGATGGCGCGGGCCAGCACGTCGGCGCGCATCACCATGCCGGCGCCGCCGCCTGCCGGCGTGTCGTCGACGCTGCGATGTCTGTCCTGCGCGAAATCCCGGATCTGCACCGTCTCCAGCGACCAGATGCCCGCCGCGCGGGCGCGCCCGGCGAGCGACAGGTCGAGCGGGCCGGGAAACATCTCGGGATAGAGGGTGAGCACGGTGGCGCGAAAGCTCAACGGTTGCCTCCCGCTTCCTTCGGCCCGCGCGGGCGTGCCCGGGGGTCCACGGGCGCGGCACCGGCGCTCTCCTGCCTGCGGTCGAGCCCGGCGGCCACGCTGTCGAGCCGCACCGCCCCCTCGTCGAGGTCCACCTCCGGCACTGCATCATGCGTGAAGGGCACCATCAGGGTCGGTCCCGCCGCAGGGCGGATTTCCAGGATGTCGCCGGCGCCGAAATTGTGAACGGCGATCACCGTGCCGATCTCCTCCCCCGTCTCGTCGAAGGCCGGCAGTCCGATCAGGTCCGCGTGGTAGAACTCCTCTTCCTCCAGCGCCTGGGGCAGGGCCGCGCGATCCACGAACAGCGCCTCGCCCGTCAGCGTCTCCGCACCGTCCCGGTCGTCGACGCCGTCGAACCGCACGATGACGACGTTGCGGGCCGGGCGCATGCGCACGATCTTCAGCATCCGTCCCGCGGCGGTATAGAGCGGGCCGTAGCGGCCGAGCGCCAGAGGATCGTCGGTGAAGGGCTTGACGCGCACCTCGCCGCGGATGCCGTGGGCGGCCCCCACGACGCCGAGCTGCACCGGGTTCCGGGGGCCGCCTGCCGGTCGCGTGTCCTTCCTGTCGCCGGTCTCCCGCCTGCGCGTCATTGCCCGTCCTCCGCCCGCCTGCCCGGAAGGGACCCGATGCCGCCTGCCGCGCCCATGGTCAGGACTTGGCAAGCCGCGCCGCCACCGCCTCGATGCGCTCGGCAAGCTGGGTGAGCGCGCTGGTGAGCGCGGCGTCGTTCTTGTCGGCCTTCAGCAATGCCTCGTCGCGCGTCTTGCGCAGCGTTGCGATCTCGCTCTCCATGCCGCGCACACGCTTCTGCAGCTCGTTGAACTCGTCCATCACCATGATGCCGGCCATCACCGTCAGGCGCTGGTCGCCAATCTCGCCGAAGGCATCCTTGAGATGGCGGATATAGCGGTCGAAGCGCTGGGCAAGGTCGATCAGATGTTCTTCCTGCCCCTCGTCGCAGGCCATCCGATAGGCCTTGCCGTCTATGGTCACGGTCACCTGTGCCATGGCAGGCCCTACCGATCCAGGACGGCGCGGATCGTCTCCATGGCCGTCACCAGGCGGCGCGAGACCTCGCGGTTCACCTCCGCCAAGCGCTCCGCGCGCGCCTCGCATTTGTCGATTTCCTGCGCCAGGCGTGCACGGTCGGCGCCCATGCGCTGCACCTCCGCCTCCGCCTCGGCATAGTCGCGCTCCTTCTCCAACCGGGCGTCGGCGGCCGCTTCCAGCCCCTCCACGGCCTTGCCCAGGCGGTCGATCGCTTCCCGGAGTGTGGTGTCAGCGTTCATTGCAACCCGTTCCCAGCCGCCCCGCCTGCGAATTGCGCGCAATCGTAAGATTTTACCCGCGAAAGATTACGCGGCGGGTGAACCCGCCGTCAACTCAATTGGCGCCTATCCCCCGATTTGCCGGCTGCCGCGGGGTGTGGCGCGGAGGCGCGCGCGCCCCGGCATTTATTGACTTGGGCTGCGCACCTGCTATGTGTCGCCGTGCTTTCCGGGTGCTATGCGCCCATTGCCTGAAACCGCCGGCAGCCGATCAGCGAGCAGAGATGATTTCACGCGAAAAACACGACCGGATGGCGAATGCGATCCGCTTCCTTTCCATGGATGCTGTCGAGAAGGCGAAGTCGGGCCACCCCGGCCTGCCCATGGGCGCGGCCGACATCGCCACGGTGCTGTTCACCCGTTTTATGACGCACGACCCCAAGAACCCTCACTGGGCGGATCGCGACCGTTTCGTCCTGTCGGCGGGCCACGGCTCGATGCTGCTCTACTCCCTGCTCTATCTGCTGGGTTACGAAGACATCACCATCGACGAGATCAAGAACTTCCGGCAGCTCGGTTCGCGCACCGCCGGACATCCCGAATACGGCCACGCCGCAGGCATCGAGACGACCACCGGTCCGCTCGGCCAGGGCTTTGCCAATGCGGTGGGCATGGCGCTTGCCGAGCGGCTTTTGAACGCCCGCTTCGGCGACGATCTGGTCAACCACTACACCTACGCGCTGGTGGGCGATGGCTGCCTGATGGAAGGCATCAGCCAGGAGGCGCTGGCGCTGGCCGGCCATCTGCGGCTCAACAAGCTCATCGTGCTGTTCGACGACAACCAGATCTCCATCGACGGGCCGGTGTCGCTTGCCGATTCCACCGACCAGTGCGCGCGCTTCGAGGCATCCGGCTGGAAGACCTTGCGGGTGGACGGGCACGACCCGGACGCCATCGCCGCAGCCATCGAGGAGGCGCGCGGCGCCGACCGGCCGACCATGATCGCCTTCCGCACCACCATCGGCTGGGGCGCGCCCACCAAGGCGGGCACCAACAAGGCGCACGGCTCGCCGCTGGGCGCGGAAGAGATCGCCAAGACCCGCGAGGCGCTGGGATGGGATGCCGAGCCCTTCACGGTGCCCTCCGACATTCTCGACGACTGGCGGCTTGCCGGCCTGCGCTCGGCCAAGGAGCGCAAGGCCTGGGAGGAGCGGCTGGCGGCGGCGGATGCCGAGACGCGCGCCGAGTTCGAGCGGTGCATGCGCGGCGACCTGCCGGAGGCGCTCGACCAGGCGATCGACGACTACAAGAAGAAGCTTGCTGCCGAGAACCCCAAGGTTGCCACCCGCAACGCCTCGCAGATGGCGCTCGAGGTCATCAATGGCTGCGTGGCCGAGACGGTGGGCGGCTCGGCGGACCTGACCGGCTCCAACAACACCAAGACCAGCCAGACCGAGGCCGTGACGCCGGGGAACTATAGCGGCCGCTACATCCACTATGGCATCCGCGAGCACGCCATGGCCGCCGCCATGAACGGAATCGCACTGCATGGCGGCCTCATCCCCTATGGCGGCACCTTTCTCACCTTCTCCGACTATGCGCGCCCGGCCATGCGGCTTGCCGCGCTGATGGGCGTGCGCTCCATTTTCGTGATGACGCACGATTCCATAGGACTCGGCGAGGATGGACCGACGCACCAGCCCGTCGAGCACCTGGCCGCGCTCAGGGCGATTCCCAACCTGCTCGTCTTCCGCCCGGCGGACGCCGTGGAAACCGCGGAGTGCTGGCAGCTCGCCCTGAAGTCGAAGAAGACGCCTTCCACCCTGGCGCTGACCCGACAGAAGCTGGAGCCTGTGCGCACCGAATACGAGGAGGAGAACCTGTGCGCGCGCGGCGCCTACGAGCTGCTGCCGGCCGGCGACGAGGCGAAGGTCACGCTGTTCGCCAGCGGCTCGGAGGTGGAGATCGCCGTGGCCGCCAAGGCGCTTCTGGAGGCGCGGGGCCATCCCACGCGGGTCGTCTCCGTGCCGTGTTTCGAGCTTTTCGAGGCGCAGGACGAGGACTACCGTGCCGCCATCATCGGGCAGGCCCCGGTGCGAATCGCCATCGAGGCCGGCGTGCGCCAGGGCTGGGACCGCTTCATCGGGACCGATGGCGCCTTCGTCGGCATGAGCGGCTTCGGCGCCAGCGCGCCTGCGGAAGAGCTCTACAAGCATTTCGGAATCACGGCGGAAGCCGTGGTGGCGGCGGCGGAGGCGCGCCTGGCCGCCGCCTGAGGGTTGCCGGGTGCCCAGCCGGCACGGCCGGGGGCGCCCGTTTCTGTGTCGGGTGCCGCCTGGGGCGGGCCCTTGTCGCCGTGCCGGGCACGGCATCATGTTCGCCGGAGGTAGTTCATGACCGTCAAAGTAGCCGTCAACGGATTTGGCCGCATCGGCCGCAACATCGTGCGTGCCATCTATGAATCCGGCCGCAAGGACATCGACGTCGTTGCCGTCAACGACCTCGGTCCGGTTGAAACCAATGCGCATCTTCTGCGCTACGACAGCGTGCACGGCCGTTTCCCCGGCGAGGTGAAGGTGGAGGGCGACACCATCGTGGTCGGTTCGGAATCCTTCAAGGTGCTGGCGGAGCGCGATCCGTCCAAGCTGCCCTGGAAGGAGCTGGGCATCGACATCGTGCTGGAGTGCACGGGCATCTTCACCTCCAAGGAGAAGGCGTCGATGCATCTCGAGGCCGGCGCCAAGCGCGTGCTCGTCTCCGCCCCCGCCTCCGGTGCGGATCTGACGGTGGTCTATGGCGTCAACCACGACAAGATCACCGCCGAGCACAAGGTGATCTCCAACGCCTCCTGCACCACCAACTGCCTGGCCCCCGTGGCCAAGGTGCTGCACGAGGCGTTCGGCATCGAGCGCGGCTTCATGACGACGATCCATGCCTATACGGGCGACCAGCCGACGCTCGACACCCTGCACAAGGATCTCTACCGCGCCCGTGCGGCCGCCATGTCGATGATCCCGACCTCCACCGGCGCTGCCAAGGCCGTCGGCCTCGTCCTGCCGGAGCTCAACGGGAAGCTCGACGGCGTGTCGATCCGCGTGCCGACCCCCAATGTCTCGGTCATCGACTTCAAGTTCGTGCCCAAGAGGAAGGTGAGCGTGGACGAGGTGAACAAGGCGCTGATCGCCGCCGCCGAGGGCGAGCTCAAGGGCATCCTCGCCTATACGGACGAGCCCCTGGTCTCCGTCGACATGAACCACAATTCCGCCTCCTCGACCTTCGCGCTCGATCAGACGAAGGTCATCGAGGGCGAGCTGGTGCGGGTGATGTCGTGGTACGACAACGAGTGGGGCTTCTCCAACCGCATGGCGGATACGGCGGTGGCCATCGGCAAGACCCTCGCCTGACCCGCCTTTTCCCGCCGTTTCATGCCGCGCCCGGCCTCTTCGGCCGGGCGTTTTCCTTTGTGCAAGGGGCATCCTCGTCGCAAAACCCGCCCCTGCCTGGTCCTCGGCTCTTGCCTGATCGCTCGCTTCACCGCAATTTGGCCGCGAAACGCTGTTCAGAGAGGCTTATGGATCAAGGCATTTATCTGATTACGCTCATCGGCACCGCGCTTGTGCTGTTTGCCGCCTTTTCCAGCCTGATCGCCTTCCGTTTCGGCGCGCCATTGCTGCTCGTCTTTCTCGGCATCGGCCTTGCGGCCGGAACCGACGGGCTGGGTCTCGATTTCGACAATGCGTCCGTCGCCTTCTTCGTCGGCTCGCTGGCGCTCGCCGTCATCCTGTTCGATTCCGGCTTCGGCACGTCGCTTGCGAGCTTCCGCGCCGCCGCACTGCCGGCGGTGGTGCTTGCCACCTTCGGCGTGGTCATCACGGCGGGGCTGGTGGGGGTGGCCGCTCACTATGCGACGGGCCTCGACTGGCTGGAATCCCTGCTGCTCGGCGCCACCGTCGCTTCCACCGACGCGGCGGCGGTCTTCTTCCTGCTGCGCGTGGGAAACATCTTCGTGCGCGAGCGCGTGCGCTCCACGCTGGAGGTGGAGTCGGGCTCGAACGATCCCATGGCCATCTTCCTCACGCTCGCCCTTGTCGGGCTCATCGCCACGGGTGCGCCGCTGGAGCCGGAAAAGCTCGCCACAGACGTGGCGCTCGGTTTCCTCAGGCAGATGAGCATCGGGCTGGTCGCCGGGCTGGCCGGCGGCTATGTGATCGTGCGGCTGGTCATGCGCCTCAAGCTCGAACAGGGGCTTCTTCCGATCTTCGTGCTGGCCCTGTCGCTGCTCGTTTTCGCGCTTGCCGGCGCGCTCGGCGGCTCCGGCTTCCTGGCCGTCTATGTGGCCGGCCTCGTCGCCGGCAACGCGAAGCTGCGCTCCACGGCGGCCCTGAAGCGCTTTCAGGACGGGGTGACATGGGCCGCGCAGATCATCATGTTCCTGGTTCTGGGCCTGTTTGCGACGCCCTCCCAGTTCGGGGAGATCGCCCTGCCGGCGCTGTTCCTGGGGCTTTTCCTGATCTTCGTCGCCCGTCCCCTGGCGGTGGCGCTGTGTCTCATGCCGTTCCGCTTCTCGCGCGCCGAGACGGCCTTCATCTCCTGGGTCGGCCTGCGCGGCGCCGTCTCCATCCTGCTGGCCATCACGCCGCTGATCGACGGGCTGGAAGCCGGGCGCAACCTCTTCAACATCGTCTTCATCATCGTGCTCGTCTCGCTGGTGGTGCAGGGGTGGAGCGTCGCGCCGCTGGCCCGGCGGCTCGGCCTCGTGGTGCCGGCGCGCATGGGGCCGGTGGACAAGGTGGAGCTGGAGTTGCCGGGCTCTGCCCGCCATGAGCTGCTCGCCTACCGTGTCGTGCCCGGCAGCCCCGTGGCGCGCGGCGAGCGCATTCCCCGCTGGGCACGCCCGTCGCTCGTGGTGCGCGGCGACCGCTCCATGACCTATCAATATGCCGGCCGCCTGCAGGCGGGCGACCACGTCTATATCTTCGTGCCCGACCGCTATCCGCGGCTGCTCGACCGGCTGTTCGCCAGCCCCGCCGAGGTAGACCCGGAGGACGCGGAGTTCTTTGGCGCGTTCGCGGTGGACCCCGACCGCCCCGCCGCCGACATCGAGGCGGCCTATGCGCTGGGACTCGACGAGCAGGAGCAGGCGCTCACCATCGCGGAGCTGGTGCGCAAGCGCCTCGGCGGGCGCGCGGAATATGGCGACCGGGTACCCCTCGGCTCCATCGAGCTCATCGTGCGCGAGGTGGACGAGAAGGGCACGATCACCAGCATCGGCCTGTCCGTCGACCCGCCGGCAAGGGAGGCGGAGGTGCCCGTCTTCATCAGCGTGGGCGAGGCGGCGAGCCGGCTCTGGGCGATGCTGCGGCGCTGGTGGGCGCAGCGGCGCGACAGCACCGCAAAAACCGCCGAAGAAGGCCCGCAGGAATGAGCGCGCGCTCTTGCCTCGCGCGCCGGGCTCTGTATCCTCCCCGCGCAAACACCCGGATCTTTTCGAGGCATTGATTGATGGCCGATTTCAGAACCCTGGACGACCTGGAGGACATCACCGGCAAGCGCGTGCTGCTGCGTGTCGATCTCAACGTGCCCGTCAAGGACGGCGCCGTGACCGATGCCACGCGCATCGAGCGCGTCGCCCCCACCATCACCGAGCTTTCCGACCGGCGGGCGAAGGTCATCCTGCTCGCCCATTTCGGGCGGCCGAAGGGCAAGCCGGTGCCGGAATTCTCGCTGCGGCCGGTGGCCGGCGCCGTGGAGGCCACGCTCGACCGCAGGGTCCTCTTCGCCGCCGACTGCGTGGGCGAGACGGCCCGTGCGGCGATAGAGGAGATGACCGAGGGCGACATCCTGCTTCTCGAGAACACGCGCTTCCACGCCGGCGAGGAGGCGAACGACCCCGACTTTGCCCGCGCGCTGGCCGAGAACGGCGACATCTATGTGAACGATGCCTTCTCCGCCGCCCATCGCGCACATGCCTCCACGGAGGGCCTGGCGCACCATCTGCCCGCCTATGCCGGGCGCGCCATGCAGGCGGAGCTCGAGGCGCTGGAGAAGGGGCTCGGCAATCCCAAGCGCCCGGTGGTCGCCATCGTCGGCGGCGCCAAGGTGTCCACCAAGATCGACCTGCTGCTCAACCTCGTCAAGAAGGTGGACGGGTTGGTGATCGGCGGCGGCATGGCCAACACCTTCCTCGCCGCGCGCGGCACGGAGGTGGGAAAGTCGCTGTGCGAACATGAGCTGGCGGACACCGCCAGGCAGATCATGATCGACGCCGCGAGCGCCGGCTGCGCCGTCATTCTGCCGGTCGATGCGGTGGTGGCCAGAGCCTTCGAGGCCGGCGCGCAGAGCGCGGTGGTGGACATCGCCGCCGTGCCGCAGGATGCGATGATCCTCGATGTCGGACCGAAGAGCGTGCAGAC
This sequence comes from Chelativorans intermedius, assembly GCF_025398255.1. Classification (GTDB taxonomy): domain Bacteria; phylum Pseudomonadota; class Alphaproteobacteria; order Rhizobiales; family Rhizobiaceae; genus Chelativorans; species Chelativorans intermedius. The sequence continues at coordinate 37,368 of NZ_JAODNW010000017.1, forward strand.
CGTGAACGAATGGCTCGACCGGGCCGATACGGTGGTCTGGAACGGCCCGCTCGGCGCCTTCGAGATCGAGCCTTTCGACAAGGCCACCATGGCCGCTGCGCGCCACGCGGCAAGCCGCACCCGCGAGGGGCTTCTGGTTTCCGTCGCCGGCGGCGGGGACACGGTGGCCGCCCTCAACAAGGCTGGCGTCGCGGAGGATTTCACCTATGTATCCACCGCGGGTGGCGCCTTTCTGGAGTGGATGGAGGGCAAGACCCTGCCCGGCGTGGCAGCGCTCATGAAGTAGGACGAAATACTTTTTATTTCAATCGATTAGGGGTGTCCGACCTGCATTCCGTTTTGTTTCTTCTTCTGTTATCGGCTTCTTGACCGCAACGGAGGCATGGAAGATGAGCGAACGGCTTGAGGACATCGCGGCCCGGATGCTGGCCGAGGGCAAGGGCATTCTGGCCGCCGACGAAAGCACCGGCACCATCAAGAAGCGTCTCGATTCGATCGGCGTCGAATCGACGCCCGAGACGCGCCGCGACTATCGCGAGATGCTGTTTTCCGCCGAAGAGGCGATGCGCGAATATATTTCCGGCGTCATCCTCTACGACGAGACCATTCGTCAGCAGGCCCGGGACGGCACGCCGCTTGTGGAGCTGATTGCGCGCGCCGGCGCGGTGCCCGGCATCAAGGTCGACAAGGGTGCCAAGCCCCTGGCGGGCTTTCCCGAGGAGAAGATCACCGAAGGGCTGGACGGACTGCGCGAGCGGCTGGCGGAGTATCATGCGCTCGGCGCGCGCTTTGCCAAGTGGCGCGGCGTGATCGCCATTTCCGATGTGCTGCCCTCCTGGGGCGCGGTCAAGCAGAACGCCCAGGCGCTGGCGCGCTATGCGGCGCTGTGCCAGGAGGCGGGCATCGTGCCCATTGTGGAGCCGGAAGTGCTGATGGACGGCGCGCCGGGAGACCACTCCATCGACCGTTGTCACACGGTCACGGAGTGGGTGCTGAAGACGGTGTTCCAGGAGCTCTATGATGCGCGGGTGAAGCTCGAAGGCATGGTGCTGAAGCCGAACATGGTCATCGACGGCAAGAACGCCCGCAAGGCAAGCCGCGAGGAGGTGGCGGAGAAGACCGTGCGCTGCCTGAAGGCCAGCGTGCCGGCGGCCGTGCCGGGCATCGCCTTCCTTTCCGGCGGGCAGTCGGACGAGGAGGCCACGGCTCATCTGTCGCTGATGAATGCCGGCTTCGACGTGCCCTGGCGCCTCACCTTCTCCTATGGGCGGGCGCTTCAGGCGCCGGCGCTCAAGGCATGGGGCGGCAAGCCGGAGAATGTTGCCGCCGGCCAGCGCGCCTTCGCGCACCGGGCACGGATGAACGCGCTTGCCGCGCGCGGAGACTGGCGGCAGGAGCTGGAGAAGGCCGCCTGAGGAGCCGCTGTCGCGCTCAGCCCGACCCGTGGCTGAGCGCGACGGTCACCAGGATGGCGCCGAGCGCCACCAGCGCAAGCTTCCAGAAGTCGCTGCGTTTGCGCAGGCCGGGAAGGCCGAGCGGCCGGATGAGATGCAGGATCATCATGGCGACGACCAGAAGCGAGAGGATTTTTGTCATCGGGCGCCCGTGCTTTGTGATTGCGTCCTTTTGCCCTTCTTCGGGGCAGCCTGTCAAAAAGGCCCGCCGCCCGATGCAGGGCGGCTTGACCCCGCCGCGGCGCCGGCCCAGTCTCCTGCCGGGTGAAAACGCGCGAGGTTGAGAATGGCACTGGACGGCAAGACAGCCATCGTGACGGGGGCGGCAGGCGGCATCGGCTATGCCATCGCCGAGCGATTCCTGCGCGAGGGGGTGCGTGTCATGATCGCCGATGTCAACGCCGAGAAGGGGGCACAGGCGGTCAAGGATCTCGAAAAGCTCGGCGAGGCCCGCTTCGTCAAGGCCGATGTGGGCAAGAGTCTCGACGTGCACAATCTCGTCGCCTCCGCCATCGACGCGCTGGGCGACATCGACATCCTGGTCAACAATGCCGGCATCGTGCACGGGGCGGACTTCCTGGAGCTGAAGGAGGAGGATTTCGACCGCGTGCTCCGGGTCAACCTCAAGGGCCCCTTCCTGGTGGGACAGGCCGTCGCCCGCTACATGGTGGAGAAGGTGCGCGGTGGCGGCTCTCCCGGCACGATCATCAACATGTCGTCGGTCAACGCCGTCTTCGCCATCGCAAGCCAGCTTCCCTATTCGGTCTCGAAAGGGGGCGTGAACCAGCTCACCAAGGCCATGGCGCTGGCGCTCGCGCCCCATGGCATCCGCGTCAATGCCATCGGCCCCGGCTCGATCATGACCGACATGCTGGCCAGCGTGAACGCCGACCCGGCAGCGCGCGACCGCATCCTCTCGCGCACGCCGCTCGGACGGATCGGAGACCCGCAGGAAATCGCCTCCATCGCCGCCTTCCTGGCCTCCGACGATGCCAGCTATATCACCGGCCAGACCATCTATGCCGATGGCGGGCGCCTGCCGCTCAACTACACCGTCGAGGTGCGACGCGAGGAGGAGGATTAGAACCACGCCGTGGTTCGACCTCCCCGCTCAGCCCGGCGTTCAGGCCCTAAGACCGGGCCTCTTCGCCTTCCGGCCGCCGCCGGCGTCTTGCCAGGTTCCTGACAAAACGCTGGCCGCACGGCCGTGTCATGATCCCCCGACAGTCTCAAGCGGAGGATCGAAAGCCATGAACACGGAACGCAACACGATCTCGCACGTGGTCGAACGCTGGTTCGGCGCCTATATGCGCCGCAGGCGCCGGAAGATGGGAGAACGGATCATGAACGAGTTGCCACCCAGCCTGCAGAGAGATATCGGTTGGCAGCCGACAGGGCCGGCGCGGCGGCGTTAGGGCGTCCGGCCCGCGACCGCCGGCGGCCCAGACGGTTCGAGCGGCCGCAACAGAGAGGAAGGGCCCATGCATCACCCCGGCACGATCGGTCTCGTTCTCATCGAGAAGTACGCCGACTGGGAGTTCGGCCTGCTTGCCGCGTCCGCGGCGGCGTGGTTCGGAGGCCGCGTGGTGGCGCTGACGACGGATGCGACGCCCGCGCGCTCCATGGCGGGCCTGGAGCTTGTCGGCCAGCGCGGCCTCGCGCCGCAGGAGAATGAAGATCTCGATGCCGTGGCCGTCATCGGCTCGGAGGTCTGGACGACGCCGGACGCGCCGGACATCACGCCGCTTCTTGGTGCCGTTTCCGGCCGCGGCGGCGCTGTCGGCGGCATATGCGCCGGCACCCTGGCGCTTGCGCGGGCCGGCCTTTTCGCCGGTCGGCGCCACACGAGCAACGGCCGCCAGTGGATCAGCACGTTTGCGCCCGGCTATGCGGGCGCCGAGGCTTATGAGGATGTGCCCCACGCGGTGGCCGATGGCCGGGTGGTCAGCGCGCCGGGCTCGGCACCCGGCACCTTCGCGGCGGCCTTTCTGGAGGTCCTGCTGCCCGGCCAGGCGGCAAGGATCGGCGAGATGCGCGCGCTTTTCGCGCGCGAGCACGCGGCCGGCTGAAAGGCGCCGCCAGCGGCTTCACCCCTCCTGACAGTATGTTGTCAGGAGAGGTGTGCCAATCTCCGGCAACCGCCAGCGAGAGGAGTTCAGCGATGCAGCCGTTTCAGCCCGACAACGCGGCCGTCTGGTTCGAGATTCCGGTCACCGACATGGACCGGGCCAAGGCCTTTTACGGTGCCGTCTTGAACAACACGCTCACCGACGAGGACAATGGACCGAACCCGATGGCGCTGTTTCGCGTCAAGGACCCCAAGGACGGGGTCGGCGGTCATGTCTACCCCGGCCGGCCGGCGGCGAAAGGAACGGGGCCGACGATCCACCTCGCCGTTCCCGCTCCGCTTGAGGAGGCGATGGAGCGCTTGGTCGCCCATGGCGGCGAGGTCGTCTCGCCCATCATCACCATTCCCGCCGGGCGTTTCGTGTATTGTCTCGATCCCGATGGCAACAGCATCGGGCTGTTTGCGTGAGGAGCGGCCTTCATGCGGCGCGCCGACCGGCTCTTTCAGATCGTTCAGCATCTGCGCGGCGGCCGCCTCGTCACCGCACGGCTTCTCTCCGAGCGGCTCGAGGTTTCCGAGCGCACCATCTACCGCGACATCGCCGACCTGCAATCGACGGGCGTGCCCATCGACGGGGAGGCGGGGGTGGGCTATCTCATGCGCGAGGGCTTCGAGCTTCCGCCGCTGATGTTCACCCGTGACGAGATCGTGGCGCTGGTGGCGGGTGCGCGCATGGTGCGTGCCTTCGGGGGCGCGGCCATGGCGCGCGCGGCGGAGGAGGCGCTGGTCAAGATCGGCACCGTCCTGCCCGAGAACGAGCGCGAGCGCATAGCGCGCACCGAGATCCACACGCCCGACTGGGTGATCAGCGATACCGAGCGTCAGGCCATCGACGCGCTGGAGCGCGCGGTGGAGAACCGGCGCGTGCTCACCCTCGACTATCGTGACGAGGCAGGACAGATGACCCGGCGGGACGTGCGCCCGCTCGGCCTGTGGTTCTGGGGCAAGGTGTGGACGCTGGTCGCCTGGTGCGAGCTGCGCAACGATTTCCGCGCCTTCCGCATCGACCGCATCGTGGTGATGCAGGAGGCCGGCCGCAGCTTCAAGCCCGAGCGCGGCAAGCAGCTCGGCGACTTCTACCGGCGGCTGGAGCTGCGCGAGGGCAACGGCAACGGGCAGGGCTGAGGGGTTTCACCCCCGCCTGCGCGCCGCCAGCGTTCTCAGCCGCAGCGCATTCAAGCGGATGAAGCCCTCGGCGTCCTTCTGGTCATAGGCACCGCGGTCGTCCTCGAAGGTCACCAGAGCGTCGGAATAGAGCGACCTTTCGGACCTGCGGCCGGTGACGATGACATTGCCCTTGTAGAGCTTCAATCGCACCTCGCCTTCCACGTCCTCCTGGCTCTTGTCGATCGCCGCCTGAAGCATCTCGCGCTCGGGCGAGAACCAGAAGCCGTTGTAGATGAGCTCGGCATAGCGGGGCATCAGCTCGTCCTTCAGGTGCGCGGCCCCCCGGTCGAGCGTGATCGATTCGATGGCCCGGTGCGCGGCGAGCAGGATGGTGCCGCCCGGCGTCTCGTAGACGCCGCGCGACTTCATGCCGACGAAGCGGTTTTCCACCAGGTCGATGCGGCCGATGCCGTTGTCGCGGCCCAGATCGTTGAGCGCGGCAAGCAGCGTGGCTGGCGACATCGCCTTGCCGTCGAGCGAGACGGCGTCGCCGCGTTCGAAGCCGATGACGATTTCCCGCGCCTCGTCCGGCGCGTCGAAGGGCGAGATCGTGCGCTGGTGAACATACTCCGGCGGCTCGCTCCACGGATCTTCGAGCACCTTTCCCTCTGACGAGGAGTGCAGCAGATTGGCATCGACGGAGAAGGGCGCTTCCCCCCGCTTGTCCCTGGGCACCGGGATCTGGTGCGCCTCGGCGAAGTTCAGAAGGTCGGTGCGCGACTTGAAGCTCCAGTCGCGCCACGGCGCGATGACCTTGATGTCCGGGTTGAGCGCATAGGCCGACAGCTCGAAGCGCACCTGGTCGTTGCCCTTGCCGGTGGCGCCGTGGGCGATGGCGTCAGCCCCCGTCTCGGCGGCAATCTCCACCAGCCGCTTGGCGATCAGCGGGCGGGCGATCGAGGTGCCCAGCAGATAGACGCCCTCATAAAGGGCGTTGGCGCGGAACATCGGGAAGACGAAGTCGCGCACGAACTCCTCGCGCAGATCCTCGATGTAGATTTCCCGAATGCCCAGCATCTCGGCCTTGCGGCGCGCCGGCTCCAGCTCCTCGCCCTGGCCGAGGTCGGCGGTGAAGGTCACCACCTCCGCGCCGAGCTCGGTCTGCAGCCACTTCAGGATGATGGACGTGTCGAGGCCGCCCGAATAGGCCAGGACGACCTTCTTGACATCTGTGTGCTTTGCCATGGTCTTTTCCGCTGAAAAAGGCCGCCCGGCGCGCCCGGGCCCCGTTTGCGCCGCACTATTATCAGGAAAAGACGCAGGGGCAAGGCCGCCCCGGCAGGCTAGTTGCAGGAGCGGATGGAATCGAGCGCCGCGGTGAGCCCGAGCAGCGAGAAGGTATAGCGCGTGCTGTTGCCGCGCCCGGAGGTCGCGGAGACCGTCATGTCGGCGCCGGCCTTCATGGCGGCAACGAGCTGCGGCTCCTCGGCTGCGTTTTCGAGCCATGCGGACTGGCCCTGGGTGAACATGGTGAAGGAGCGGTTGCCCACCGTCACCGTCACCTTCGAGCCTTCCTGCAGGCTGTAGTCGGCGATGAACTGCGGCTCATAGGCGACGTTCTGGCCCGGCTTCTGGCTGACGAAGAAGAAGATGTCCCCGTGATTGAGATTGGAGGGCTCCTTGGTCTTCGGCACGCTCATCGCATAGCAGACCTTGCCGTTGTCCGACTGATAGCTGTAGGTGCCCCAGTCGCGGTGCTGGCCGATGGCTGTCGCCTGCGCGAAGGCCGGTCCGGCAACGGCGACCGCGCACAGCAGAATTAGCGACGAAAAGATCCCACGCATTGTCCCTGACCGTATCTTTGCTGCGGTTGTTTATGAAGCGCATCAGTAGCTTACGCCCGATCGCTTCATTTTTATTTAATCTGGGTTACCAAAGAGTGAAGCTTGCAAGGATTATCGCACGCCAATGCCGGATGGAACTTTCACGCGCCGTCTGTCGCCTTGGCGTCCGCACCCCACGGGCACCGTTGAATCGGAGGAAAAAGGCAAGAGTTTGACTGGCCCGCCCACGCGCGATGCCCGGCCTATTCCTCGCCGTCCAGCGCCTGCCTGGCTGCAAGGCGGTGCGCCGGCGTGATATGGGCACGCACCGCGCTCAAGGCGGCCATCAGCACCGCCACGTCGTCGGTGAAGCCGAACCCCGCCAGAAAGTCGGGAACGGTGTCGAGCGGCAGCACGAAATAGGCCAGCGCCGCAAGCAGGATGCCGCGCACCCTGGCCGGCGTCTGGCGGTCGAGCGCGCAGTAATAGCCGGCCACCACGTCTTCCATGAAGGGCACCTGGCGGGCCGCTTTCCTCACCGTGCGCCAGAACCGGCGACGCACGTTTTCCTCGCGCCGCCCGTTCTCCTCGGCGCTGCCCGGCAGGAGGATTTCACCGATCTTCACGTCTTCCATCGTCCTTGCTCCCGGCCCGGAATGTGGGGAGGCAGGCCGCCGGCTGCAATGGCTGCGGCGCGCTCAACGCCCGGCGAAGGCGTTCATCCTCTTCGCCAGCTTCACGTCCAGCTCCGTCAGGCCGCCGGCATCGTGCGTGGTCAGCCGCACATCCACCGTCCTGTAGACATTCGTCCATTCGGGATGGTGGTCGAGCTTCTCCGCCGCCAGCGCTGCGCGCGTCATGAAGCCGAAGGCCTCGTTGAAGCCGGAGAAGGTGAAGCGGCGCTCGATGGCCTTGCCGTCATCCGCAAGCCGCCAGCCCTCAAGCCCGGCCAGCGCCTCCTGCACCTGTTTTGCGTCGAGCTTGTCCCTTGCCATTGCGTCTCTCCGTGCTATCGCGTGGAAGCATGAAGCATAACGCAGCAGAAGCGGGCGAACAGGCCCGCACCGCCGTTCTTTTCGTCTGCCTCGGCAACATCTGCCGCTCGCCGCTTGCCGAGGGTGTCTTCCGTGCGGTGATTGCCGAACAGGGAATGGAAGACGCCTTCCACGTCGAATCGGCCGGCACCGGCGCCTGGCATGTCGGCGCGCCGCCCGACCCGCGCTCCATTGCCGTGGCACGCCGTTTCGGGCTCGACATTTCCGGCCAGCGGGCCCGCCGGGTGGTGGCGGAGGACTTCTCCCGCTTCGATGTGATTCTCGGCATGGACCGTGCCAATGTGCGGGCGCTTTCCCAACGGGCGCCCAGACAGGCCCAGGGCCGCATTCACCTGTTTCTGGACTTCGCGCTTGGCCGCCGGGAGGACATTCCCGACCCGTATTATGGCGGCGAGGACGGCTTTGCCGCCGTCTACTGGAGGATCCGCGAGGCGTCGGAGGCGCTGGCCACGAGGCTGCGCGACGGCTCGGCGCGCATCAGCGGCCAGGCTTCCTCGACGATGTAGGGGCCGCCGCCGATCGAATCGCGCGACGACATGAGCACGAAGCGCCCGACGCGGAAGGGCGCCGCGGCGAAATTGCCCCGCGCCGAAAGATAGGCGGCGACGGAGCGGGGCGTCACGTTCTTCAGACGCGCCAGAGTCACATGCGGGGTGAACTTGCGCGGATCCGCGGGAAGGCCGAGGCGCTGGCAGATGCGCTCGATCTCGCCCTGCAGGGCGAAGAGGTCCGGCGAGGCGGCGACGCCCGCCCACACCGCGTGCGGCTTCCTGCCCCCGAAGGCGCCGACACCGGAAAGCGTGAGATTGAAGGCCGGCCGGCGAACCCGGTCGAGCGCATTGGCGATCTCGTCGGCCACGTGGCCTTCCACATCGCCGATGAAGCGCAGCGTGAGGTGGTAGTTCTCGACATCGACCCACCGGGCTCCCGGGAGGCCGCCGCGCAGAAGCGAAAGGGAGAGGGCTGCATCGCGCGGAATCTCGAGGGCGGTGAACAGTCGCGGCATGGCAACCTCCTCGAATCGCTATGTCAACGCCAGCGAATCACCGATTGGACGGTGGGGCAAGCGCTTTCTGGCGCCGCTGATTCACATCTTCGCTTTTTCCTCCGCCATCTCCCGCGCGACGAGGGGCTCGACCACGGGCAGCACGTTCTCCACCATCACCTCCACGCCGGCGGCGTTGGGGTGCATCCCGTCCTCCAGAAGAAGCTGGGGCTTGGCCGCCACGCCGTCGAGGAAGAAGGGCACGAGCGGCACCTCGTGCCGCTCCGCCAGGCGCGGATAGATGGCGTTGAAGGCCGCGGCATAGTCCTCGCCCAGATTGGGCGCGGCGTACATGCCCAGCAGCACGACGGCGGTTCCCCGCTGTTTCAGGCGGCGGATCATCGCCTCCAGGTTCTGCTCGATGGTCTGTGGCGCAAGCCCGCGCAGCATGTCGTTGGCGCCGAGCTCGAGAAGCACCAGATCTGTGCCCTCCGGCACCGACCAGTCGAGCCGCGACAGGCCGCCGCTGGTGGTGTCGCCGGAAACGCCGGCGTTGACCACGCGCACCAAATGGCCCCGTGCGGCAAGCGCGCTTTCCAGCTTCTCGGCAAAGCCCTCCCCCGGCGCAAGCTGGTAGCCGGCCGTCAGGCTGTCGCCGAAGGCGACGATGCGCCAGGGCTCGGCCGCCGAGAGCCGCGCGGTAAACGCCAGCAGCAGGGCGAGAATCACCGCCGATGACATTTTCGTGAGCGGCAAAACCCGCGCCGCAATCTTGTCCCAGCCTTTGAATGTCATGAAACTTACCCCATATCAGCCGCAATCCGCGCCCGCCGAACCCTTCATATAGGACGCCCCATCCGTGACCGCACCCGTCATCGAACTCATCGACGTCTCCCTGCGCCTCGGCGAAGGCGCATCCACCGTGCAGGTTCTCGACGGTGTCAGTCTGACGGTGGAACGTGGCCGTTCCACGGCCATCGTCGGCCCCTCCGGCTCCGGCAAGTCGACGCTGCTCATGGTGATCGCCGGGCTCGAACGGGTGGACGCCGGCACGGTGCGTGTCGCCGGCCAGACGTTGAACGGCCTCGGCGAGGACGCCGTGGCGGCCTTTCGCGGCCGCACCATCGGCATCGTCTTTCAGTCCTTCCACCTCATTCCCAACATGACGGCGCTGGAAAACGTTGCCGTGCCGCTGGAGCTTGCCGGCCACGACGCCCCCTTTGCGCTGGCCGAGCGGGAGCTTGCGGCGGTGGGGCTCAAGGACAGGCTGACCCACTATCCGGGGGAGCTTTCGGGCGGTGAGCAGCAGCGCGTGGCCATCGCGCGGGCGCTGGCGCCGGCGCCGGCCATCGTGATCGCCGACGAGCCGACGGGCAATCTCGATCAGGCGACGGGCCGCCAGATTGCCGATCTTCTCTTCGAGACGGCGGGCGAGCGTGGCACCACGCTGGTGCTCGTCACCCATGACCCGCGTCTTGCCGAGCGCTGCGAGCGGCAGGTGGCCATGCGCTCCGGCCGCGTCGAGGAGGCGGCGCGCGCGGCCGCTCCGGCGGGCTGAGGCGCTTCCCATGTTCCGCACCGATGCCATCGACGAGAAGAGCGATGATCTTTCCGCCGCCGGGCGGCGCCCCGGCCGCGGCGGGGCGGGGCCGGCCCTGGCGCTGCGCTTCGCGCTGCGCGAAATGCGCGGCGGTCTTTCCGGCTTCTTCATCTTCCTGGCCTGCATCGCGCTCGGCGTGGCGGCCATCGGCGGGGTAAACTCGGTCGCCCGCGCCATCAGCACCGGGGTCGCCACGGAGGGGCAGGCGCTTCTGGGGGGCGACATCCGTTTCGAGCTCAATCAGCGCCGCGCCGGCGTGGCCGAGCGCGCCTGGCTCGAAAGCCTGGGCCAGGTGGCCGAGAGCGCCAACATGCGCTCCATGGCCCGCCTTGCCGACGGCTCCGACCAGGCGCTGGTGGAAGTGAAGGCGGTCGACGGGCACTATCCGCTCTACGGCCGTTTCGTCACCGAGCCGGCGCTCTCCCACGAGGCGCTGTTCGGCCTCGTCGACGGCGCCCATGGGGCGGTCGCTCCGCCCATCCTGTTCGAGCGGCTGGGTCTTGCCGTGGGCGACAGGGTGATGCTGGGCAACCAGGCGTTCGCGCTGCGCGCCGTGCTGGTCAACGAGCCCGACGCCGTTTCCGACGGCTTCGGCTTTGCGCCGCGCCTCATGGTCTCCCTCGACGGGCTTGCCGCAAGCGGCCTGGTGCAGCCCGGCAGCATGGTGGAACACACCTACAAGCTGCGGCTTGCCGAAGGCACGGGCAATGCCGCGCTGGAGGCGGTGCGCGCGGCGGCAGGAGAACGCTTTCCCGAGGCCGGCTGGAGCATCCGCACCCGGCTCAACGCCGCACCGGCTTTATCGTCCAACATCGAGCGTTTCTCGCAGTTCCTCACCCTGGTGGGGCTCACCGCGCTGGTGGTGGGCGGCGTGGGTGTGGCCAATGCCGTGCGCGCCTATCTCGACGGCAAGCGCGCGGTGATCGCCACCTTCAAGAGCCTCGGCGCCTCCGGCGGTTTCGTCTTCGCCGTCTATCTCGCGCAGATCATGGTGATCGCCCTGATCGGCATCGCTGCAGGGCTCGTGCTTGCCGCTCTCATGCCCTTCGTGGCGGGCGCGATGCTCTCCTCCCTCCTGCCGGTGCCCGCGGCCGGCGGCCTCTATCCGTCGGCGCTGGGGCTTGCCGCGCTGTTCGGGCTTCTTGTCACGCTCGCCTTCGCGCTTCTGCCGCTCGGGCGGGCGCGCGACGTGCCGGCCACGGCGCTGTTCCGCGAGATGGGCATCGACGCCAAAGGCTGGCCGCGGCCCTTCTATGTGGCGCTTGCCGCGGCCATTGCCGCGCTTCTGGCCGCCCTTGCCATCCTCTATGCCGAGGAGCGGGACGTTGCGGCCATCTTCGTGGGCGCCGCCGTCTTCGCCTTTCTGGTGCTGCGTGCCGTGGGCTGGGGGGTGCAGGCGCTCGCCCGGCGCGCCCCGCGCGTGCGCTCCACGGCATTGCGGCTTGCCGTCGGCAACATCCACCGCCCCGGCGCGCTCACCCCGTCCGTCGTGCTGGCGCTCGGGCTTGGGCTTACGCTTCTCGCAACGCTGGCGCTGATTGACGGCAACCTGCGCCGCCAGATTGCCGGCAACCTGCCGGAGGTGGCTCCCAACTTCTTCTTCGTCGACATCCAGGCCCATGAGGTGGAGGATTTCGCAGCCCTCATCGCGGCCGAGGCGCCGGGCGGCACGCTGCAGCGCGTGCCGATGCTGCGCGGGCGCATCGTGGCGCTCAATGGCGTCGACGTGCGCGAGATCGAGATGCCGCCGGAGGGCGGATGGGTGCTGCGCGGCGACCGGGGAATCACCTACTCTGCCACCCGGCCGGACGGCGCCACCCTGACGGCCGGCACGTGGTGGCCGCAGGACTACGAGGGCGAGCCGCTCGTCTCCTTCACCGCCGAGGAGGGGCGCGAGCTGGGCCTCCAACTGGGCGATACGCTGACGGTCAACGTGCTCGGCCGCAACGTCACCGCCCGCATCGCCAGCTTCCGGCAGGTGGAATGGGAGACCCTGTCCATGAACTTCGTCATGGTCTTCTCGCCCAACACCTTTGCCGGCGCTCCCCACGCCTGGCTCGCTACGCTGACGGACGCCAGCGCTACGGGCGAGGACGAGGCGCGCATCCTCAACGCCGTCACCCGCGCCTTTCCCACCGTCACCACCGTGCGCGTGAAGGACGCGCTCGACGTCGTCAACCGGCTGGTGGGCCAGCTTGCCACCGCCATCCGCGCCGCCGCGGCGGTCGCCCTCGTCTCCTCGGTGCTGGTGCTTTCCGGGGCGCTCGCCGCTGGCAATCGCGCCCGCGTGCACGATGCGGTGGTGCTGAAGACGCTGGGCGCCACCCGGCGCACGCTGATCGCCGCCTTCGCGCTGGAATATCTGATGATCGGGCTTGCCACCGCGCTCTTCGCGCTGGCCGCCGGGGGGGCTGCGGCCTGGTATGTGGTGGCCCGCATCATGACTCTGCCCTTCGCCTTCCTGCCGCAGGTGGCGTTCGCCACCATAGCCGCCGCGCTGGTGCTCACCGTGGGTTTCGGGCTCGTCGGCACCTGGCGCGTGCTCGGCCACAAGGCCGCCCCCGTTCTGCGCAATCTCTAGACCGGTTCATCGTTTCAATGAAACGCTGATCCGGTCCATCTATTTGTTTTTGCGGCATTTGTGCGACGCCAGATGATTCCATCTGGCTGCAAAATGCTGTAGGGGGGCCGCGTATCGAGAGCCGGTTCGCGAATCGTGTTGAAGGCCGCGCGCCCCGCACAAAAGGCGCCGCCCGGCGCTTTTCGCGGCGGCCAGGTCTTGCCCTCGTCACAAACTGACATCATATTTGAGCTCACGCATGCTGGACTCCCGCCAGCGGCGAGCGGCCCCTTGGCCGGCACCCGACGGGAGAGTAGCGAGAAATGAGGAACACATGGCTGACCTTCGCAACTATCAGGCCCGCGTAGCGACCGGCGCTCGCGCTGACGCGGCCATCGACGAGGGCCTGCGCGCCTACATGATCCGGGTCTACAACCTCATGGCGCTGGGCCTGGCCATCACCGGCCTTGCCGCGTGGGGTGCCTTCAACTTCGCGGTGGCGGACGGCCAGCTTACGGCCTTCGGCCAGCTCATCTATGCCAGCGCCTTCCGCTGGGTGGTCATCCTGGCTCCGCTGGCGCTGGTCTTCTTCATGAGCTTCCGCATCCACACGCTCAGCGTTTCGGCGGCGCAAACCACCTTCTGGGTCTACTCGGCCCTGGTGGGCCTGTCGCTGTCCACGATCTTCCTCGTCTATACGGGCGAGAGCATCGTGCGCACCTTCTTCATCACCGCCGCCTCTTTCGGCGCCCTGTCCCTTTGGGGCTACACGACGCGGCGTGACCTCTCCGGCATGGGCTCCTTCCTGTTCATGGGGCTCATCGGGCTCATCATCGCCTCGATCGTCAACATCTTCCTCGGATCCTCGGCGCTGCAGTTCGCCATCTCGGTGATCGGCGTCCTGGTCTTCGCGGGCCTGACGGCCTACGACACGCAGCAGATCAAGGAGATGTATTACGAGGGCGACAGCGAGCTGGTGGCCGGCCGCAAGGCGATCATGGGCGCGCTCAGGCTGTATCTCGACTTCATCAACCTGTTCATGTTCCTGCTGCAGTTCCTGGGCAATCGCGAGTAGGACGGCAGCGGCCAAGCCGATACGGAAAGGCGGCTTGCGGGCCGCCTTTTCTTTTTCCCGGCTTCCTGCCATGAAGGGGAGAGGAAACCTGCAGGAGCTGCCCTGGATGTGCGCCATCACCATCCGCCCCTCCGTTCCCGCCGACATTCCCGCCATCACCCGCATCTATGCCCATGCCGTCGAGGCAGGCACGGCAAGCTATGAGCTGGAGCCGCCGGACGAGGCGGAGATGGCCGCGCGCCGCGAGGCGCTGGTGGCCCGTTCCTACCCCTATCTGGTCGCCGAGGCGGAAGCCGGGGTGGTGGGCTACGCCTATGCGGGGCCATTTCGTGCGCGCCGGGCCTATCGGTTCATGGTCGAGGATTCGGTCTATGTGGCGCCCGAGGCGCAGGGCCGCGGGGTCGGGCGCCGCCTGGTGGCGGCGCTGATCGAGGAATGCCGCGCCCTGGGCTTCCGGCAGATCGCCGCCGTCATCGGAGACGGCTCGCCCGAAAGTGCCTCGGTGCGCCTGCATTCCGCCCTGGGATTCCGCCATGCCGGCGTTCTTGCGGGCAGCGGCTACAAGCATGGCCGCTGGCTGGACACGGTCTTCATGCAGCTTGAACTCAACGGCGGCACCGCCACGCCGCCCGATCCCGATTCATTGCCCGAGCGGCTGTTTCGCGCGGGAAGGCTGTAGGGCGGGGCCGGCCGGCTGCTCTCCTGCCGCCTTCCGGCGGAAAGGTCAGGCGCGCACCACCTTCAGCTTGCGGTCGAAGACGGCCAGCACGCGGGAAAGCTCCGGGCCACGTTTCAGGATGGCGCCGCTGGCGGCAACCACGCTGTAGGCGCCCTGCCTGCGCGCCAGCCGGGGGTTCTTGACGATCTGGAAGAGCGGCACCTCGCTGGTGCGCCGGAAGACGGAGAAGACGGCCCTGTCCTTCAGATGGTCGATGGCATAGTCGCGCCACTCGCCGGCGGCCACCATTTGCCCGTAGATGCGCAGGATCTGGTCGAGCTCGCGGCGGTCGAAGGTGACGGGCAGGTCCTGCCGCGCCCGCCGCACTTCGCTCAACCGCACCAGAACCCCGGAGGCTTCGCCGTCCTCCCCGGCGCTCGAAAAGTCGCTCATGCCCGTTCGCGTCCCTTGTGACGGTTTATGACAGAGGGTGACGCGGCGCGCCGGCAAATGCAACCCCGCATGTGCAACCCCTGCGCCGTCGCCGCCTCGCCTCTTGCGCTTCGCGGCGGCAGCGTCCACACTGGCAGCGTGTTCAACGAAGCGAAAGGAGGTGATCCGATGTCGAGTGGTTTCAATTCCAGCGTGGCCTCGGCGGATTGCCTTTTCCGGGAGCAGCCTCTCGGGTGAAGCGCATGACGCGCGGCAAGGCGCCCAGCGCGCTGCAGCTTGCCGGCCGCGCCAGGAATGGAATGCACGGGGGCCGCCTGACCGGGCGGCCCTTTTGCTGTCGGGCGCCGGGACGGCGCAGCTCAGCCGTCGATTTCGCGTCCGATGATCGCGATGGCCTGCTGATAGACGCTTGCCGCGTTCCAGCCCTGCAGGGCGCGGAAGTTCGGCTCGCCGGGCTGATAGCCGGCGCCGGGACGCCAGCCATGGGCGCGCAGGAAGTTGGCGGTGGAGGCAAGCGCATCCGCCGATGAGCCGATCATGTCCACCCGCCCGTTGCCATCGCCGTCGACTCCGTATTTCAGCGCGTTGCCGGGCAGGAACTGGGTCTGGCCGATCTCGCCATGGGCGGCACCCACCGCGCGGGGGTCGAGCATGCCGCGCTCCACCAGCGTCAGCGCCGCATAGAGATGGCCGGTGAAGAACTCTGATCGCCGGCAGTCATAGGCAAGCGTGGCGACGGATGAGAGGATGTGCTGGTTGCCGAGAAACCGTCCAAAGCCGGTCTCCATGCCCCAGATGGCAATCAGCGGTCCCGGCGGCACGCCATAGCCGCGCTCGATGGCGGCGAGAAGGCCGGCATGGCGCTGCTTGAGCTTCCGGCCCTGCGAGATGATGACATTGGCGCCGCGCTTCTTCATGAAGGCGTCAAGGGTGAGCTTGAAGCTTTTCTGGCTCCGGTCGGCGGCGATCGTCTTGGAGGCATAGCGCGTGCGCCCCAGCGCATCGAGCGCGCGGGGGCCGACGCCGCGCGCGGCTGCCTCCTGCGTGAACTGCGCCTTCCAGTGCTCGAAGCCGCCGGCGCCATTGCCGCAGCTGGCCGCTTCCGCCGCGCCAAGCGCCCACGCATATGCAAGCAGCGCGGCCGCCAGCAATCTCCCTCTGCCTGCCATTCCCCTCTCCGTCGAATCGCGCAAAACCGCCCGCGCGGACTATGCCAGCATGGCGCGCTCTTGTCACCCGCTGCAGGTCGCCAGGGTTGCAGCACCTGCCCGGGCCATGCACCGGCGCGGCAGAGCGCCGCCATTGGCTCTCGAAACTGCCACAGGAAAACGCTATATGCGCGGCAAAGGACAGGCAATGATCCACATGTACCAGACACGCGCCTGGCACGACCAGCTTTCCCCCTCTCTCGCCGAGTTCGAGCGGCTGGCGATGGAGACCTATGCCAATCTGCCGGAAGAGTTCCGCCGGCTGACCGGGGACATCATCATCCAGGTGGCCGAGTTCCCGACCGAGGAGATCATGGACGATCTGGCGCTGGAAACGCCGTTCGACCTGCTCGGCCTGTTCGAGGGACGCGGCATCGCCGAGCGCTGGAACCCGGCCACCGGCGAGGGCCCCAACCGCATCACGCTCTATCGCCGCGCCATTCTGGACTATTGGGCCGAGAACGAGGAGACCCTGGGCGACATCGTGGCGCATGTGCTGATCCACGAGATCGGCCACCATTTCGGCCTGTCGGACGAGGACATGGAGCGCATCGAGGAAGGCGCGGGGGACTGGCCGTCACCCGGCTCGTGACCCTCGCGGCACCGCGCTTCGCCCAATCGGCCTGCCCTTGCCGGGCCGATGCACCGGGGCGGGAGATGCCCCGCGAGGGGTCAATAATCTCCCAGCTTCATCTCCGGCGTGTAGTCCACGCCTTCCACCTCCTTGTAGACGGCCTGGCCGCAGCGCATGGTCTGCGTCTTTGCGTCGAAGGCATAGGTCGGGCCGCCGTGCAGCAGCCAGCCCTTGTTGAGCGCCGCCGTGACCTTGTGGCAGAAGCTGGAATCATCCGGTCCCGTCAGGAAGCGATAAAGCCTCATCCGTCCTTCTCCTCGATCCGTTTTGCGCGGGCGATCAGCGCCTCGGCCATCCTGAGATGCAGTCGCTCGACCATCCGCCCGCCCAGCGAGACGACGCCGCGCCCCTGGTTCTCCGGTCTGGCGAAGGCGGCGACGATGGCCTGCGCCTCCGCCACTTCCGCCGCCGTCGGCGCGAAGGCCGAGTTGGCCGCGGCGATCTGTGCTGGGTGGATGAGCGTCTTGCCGTCGAAGCCCATGGCGCGGGCGGCCGCGCACTCGCCGGCAAAGGCGGCGAGGTCGCGAAAGTCGTTCGACACGCCGTCGAGCACGCCGAGAGAGCCGGCGCGGGCGGCCAGCACGATCTGCATCAGCCACGGCTTGAGGTTGGCGCGCTCGGGGCCGGGGTCGATGCCTGTTTCCTTCACCAGGTCGTTCGTGCCTGCCACCAGGCAGGAAAGCCGCGCATCGGGCGCGCGGCCGAGCGCGGCGATGGCGCCCGCCTGCATGAGCCCGCGCGGCGTTTCGATCATCGCCCACAGGCGGATTGCGCGCGGCGCGTCGGTCTCCTCCAGCGCCGTCTCGGCCTGCGCGATGTCGGCCGGCTCCTCCACCTTGGGCAGCAGGATGGCATCGGGCCTGACGGCACGCGCGGCCAGGAAGTCTTCCGTGCCCCATGCGCCGGAAAGGGCATTGATGCGCACGGCGATCTCGCATTCGGGGCGGCGGGGGCCGGCGAGGAAGGCGCGCAGACGCTCGCGCGCCGACGCCTTCTCTTCCGGGGCCACGGCATCCTCCAGATCGAAGATGATCGCATCGCAGGCAAGCGCAGCACTCTTGAGCAGCGCTCGTTCGTTGCCGGCCGGCACGTAAAGGACGGAGCGGCGGAGGGGAAGGGCGGGGTCGTGCATGGCTGTTTCATGGCCGAGCGGGCGCGCCGAGGCAAGAGTCTTTGCTTGGGCCCGCGCATGATGTAAATGGGAGCCGACCCACTCTGCAAGCTTCAGACAGGCATCAGGCCCATGGAAAAGTTCACCACGCTCACCGGCGTCGCCGCCCCTCTGCCCATCGTCAATGTCGATACCGACATGATCATCCCCAAGGATTACCTCAAGACGATCAGGCGCACGGGGCTCGGCAAGGGCCTTTTCGCCGAGATGCGCTACATGGAGGACGGTTCGGAGAACCCGGACTTCGTGCTCAACAAGCCGGCCTACCGAAACGCCAAGATCCTGGTGGCCGGCGACAATTTCGGCTGCGGGTCGAGCCGTGAGCACGCGCCCTGGGCGCTGCTCGACTTCGGCATCCGCTGCGTCATCTCGACGAGCTTTGCCGACATCTTCTACAACAATTGCTTCAAGAACGGCATCCTGCCGATCACCGTGAGCCCGCAGGAGCTGGAAAAGCTGATGGACGATGCCGAGCGCGGCTCGAACGCCACGCTGACGGTGGATCTGGAAGCCCAGGAGATCCGCGGACCCGACGGCGGCGTCATTCGCTTCGAGATCGACGCCTTCAAGCGCCACTGCCTGCTGAACGGCCTCGACGACATCGCCCTGACGCTGGAGAAGGCGCCGGCGATCGACTCCTTCGAGCGCCGATATTCCGAAAACAGGCCCTGGGCATAGAGGGCGGCCCCTTGCGCCGCCTCGTTTCAACCGGCTCGCCCTTCGAGAAGACCGCCGGCTACAGCCGGGCGGTCGTGGATGGTCCGTGGTGCTTCGTCTCCGGCACGACCGGCTACGACTATGCCACCATGCAGATGCCGCCGGGCGTCGAGGAGCAGGCGAGAAACTGCCTCGCCACCATCCGTGCCGCGCTCGAAGAGGGCGGCTTTGCCATGGAAGACGTGGTGCGCGCGCATTACTACGTGACCGACCGCGCCTATGTTGACCGTGTCTTTGCCATCGTGGGCGAAGCCTTCGGCGACATCCGCCCGGCGGCCACACTGGTGGTGTGCAAGCTCGCCCGGCCCGAGATGAAGATCGAGATCGAGGTCACGGCGCTGAAGCGCGACCGCGAAGGCGGCTGAGAAGACCGCGCGGGCGGCGGCATCTTGCGCAAAGCCGCACTGCCGTTTAGCAAAGGCGCCACGTCAACCTGCAAGAGGCACCCATGGCAACGCGCAAGCTCCTCCTTCTTCCCGGCGACGGCATCGGCCCCGAGGCGATGGCCGAGGTCTCCAAGCTCATCGCGGTGATGAACGCGGAATTCGACGCCGGCTTCGAGACGGAGTCAGGCCTTGTCGGCGGCGCGGCCTATGACGCGCACGGCCAGGCCATTTCGGATGCCGATATGGAGCGCGCGCTCGCCGCCGATGCGGTGCTGTTCGGCGCCGTCGGCGGGCCGAAATGGGACGGCGTGCCCTATGAGGTGCGCCCCGAGGCCGGGCTGCTGCGCCTGCGCAAGGAGCTGGAGCTGTTCGCCAATCTGCGCCCGGCCATCTGCTATCCGGCGCTGGCCGCCTCTTCCTCGCTGAAGAAGGAGCTGGTGGAAGGGCTCGACATCCTGATCGTGCGGGAGCTGACGGGCGGCGTCTATTTCGGCGAGCCGAAGGAGATTGTCGATCTCGGCAACGGCCAGAAGCGCGCGGTGGACACCCAGGTCTACGACACCTTCGAGATCGAGCGCATTGCCGGCGTCGCCTTCGAGCTTGCGCGCACGCGGCGCAACAAGGTCTGCTCGATGGAAAAGCACAATGTGATGAAGTCGGGCGTGCTCTGGAAGGAGGTGGTGGCCGCCACCCACCAGGCCAAATATGCCGATGTCGAGCTCACGCACATGCTGGCCGATGCCGGCGGCATGCAGCTCGTGCGGCAGCCCAAGCAGTTCGATGTCATCGTCACCGACAATCTGTTCGGCGACATGCTTTCCGACGTGGCGGCGATGCTGACGGGCTCGCTCGGCATGCTGCCGTCGGCCTCGCTCGGCGCGCCGGACCCGGCGACCGGCAAGCGCAGGGCGCTCTACGAGCCGGTGCACGGTTCGGCGCCGGACATTGCGGGCCAGGGGATCGCCAATCCCATCGCCATGATCGCCTCCTTCGCCATGTGCCTGCGCTACTCCTTCAACATGATCGAGGAGGCCGATCGCCTGGAAGGGGCGATCGCCGCGGTCCTTGAGGATGGCCTGCGCACCCGCGACATCCTTTCCGAAGGCGGCCGGGAGGTCAGCACCAGCGCCATGGGAAGCGCCATCGTGGAGAAGTTCCGCGCGCTCGCGGCCTGAGCCCGGCACAGGCGGTTTTCAGACAAAGGCGATTCAGCGCCCGGCGAGCAGTGCTGCAAGCCAGATCGAAAGCGAAAACGCTGCGCCGAGCTTCAGCCCGGCGCCGATCTCGCCTTCGGTCGTTGCCTGGCGCCAGCCGGCGCTGCAGCGCACCGCAAGCGCATTGGCCGTGCCAAGGGCCACGAGGGAGACCTTGGCGAGGAAGGCGGGGTTGGCGGCATATTCCAGCGGCTGTACCGAGAACAAGAGAAAGCCCGTCACCGCGGCAAGCAGCAGACCGAAGGCGGAGACCGCCGCCATCGCCCGCAGAAAGGGGGCGGCGGCGAGGCGAGGAAACAGGCCCAGAATCCTCAGATCGGCCGGCAGGATGGCGCCGATGAGAAGCGCCAGGGCCAGGATATGGGCCGCGTTGACCAGCGGATAGACATAGAGCGAACGGCGCAGCAGCGCCGCCACCGGCCAGTCGCCGAGCGCCTGCAGCCACTCCACCGGCATGGCCGCTCAGTGGCCCGGCACTCGGGCCGGATAGACGTCATAGGTGTTGCCGCCGACGATGACGCGCGCCGCCTTCATGCTGAGCGTCGAGGGATCGCGCGAGCGGAAGCCGATGCACGTGACGGCCTCGCCGATCTCGGCCGCGTTTTCGTCGAACCCGGCCCGCAGGCTGCGCGCCAGGGGCGCCAGATCGACATGCCACACGCCTTCCGCGGTCCGCACCTGCAGGGTAACATGCGGGTTGCCGACATAGATTTCCTCGATCGTGCCGGTCAGCTCGAAGGGTTCGTCCTCGGTCCACGCCCAGCCATGGTGGGCGAGCGCCGGTGGTGCCGCACCCGCGGCAAGGCCCGCTGCCAGGGCAAGGACGCAAAGCGCCGACTGTCTTCCAGACCTCATGGCCGTCTCCCGATCTCGTCCCGCCGGCGGCCAGCCTATGACGGGTCGGCGCATGGCCAAAATCACGTTCCGGCGAGCAGCCGGCCAAGGATACAATTGACTCCGCGACAATTCAGCGTAAAACGCTCACGCGGAAACGGAGACTGGACGGCTCATGCGCGCTCTTTCATCTGCGCACCTCATTGCCAGCCTGAATCGTGCCGCCGGAAACGGCGGCGCCGGTTTCGCTCTTGCCAAATCGACGGCCAAAACGACCGCCAAGACGGTCTGATCTTCCTTGGCCCGCTCGCTCTCTCCCCGAGCCAGGCCGGGGAGGCAAAGCCCGCGTGGCCGGCGGGCCTCAGCAGAAGCCAAGCGGAGAGAGACAGGAGTTCACCCCATGGGTTTCAAGATAGCCGTTGCCGGCGCCACCGGAAATGTCGGCCGGGAAATGCTCAACATTCTTGAGGAGCGCGGCTTTCCCGCCGACGAGGTGGTGCCGCTTGCCTCGCGCCGCTCCGTCGGCACGGAGGTCTCCTATGGCGACAGGACGCTGAAGGTGAAGGCGCTCGACACCTATGACTTCTCCGACACGGATCTCTGCCTGATGTCGGCGGGCGGCTCCATCTCCAAGGAGTTCGCGCCGAAGATCGGCGCTCAGGGCTGTGTGGTCATCGACAATTCCTCCGCCTGGCGCTACGACCAGGACGTTCCCCTGATCGTGCCGGAGGTCAACCCCGATGCGGTGGAAGGCTTTTCCCGCAAGAACATCATCGCCAATCCCAACTGCTCCACCGCGCAGCTCGTGGTGGCGCTGAAGCCGCTGCACGACAAGGCGCGCATCAAGCGCGTGGTCGTTTCCACCTATCAGTCGGTCTCCGGCGCCGGCAAGGAGGGCATGGACGAGCTTTTCGAACAGACGCGCGCCGTCTTCGTGGCCGATCCGATCTCCAACAGGAAGTTCACCAAGCGCATCGCCTTCAACTGCATTCCCCACATCGACGTCTTCATGGAGGACGGATACACCAAGGAGGAATGGAAGATGGTGGCCGAAACCAAGAAGATGCTCGACCCGAAGATCAAGCTCACGGCCACCTGCGTGCGCGTGCCGGTCTTTATCGGGCATTCGGAGGCGGTCAACCTGGAGTTCGAGCAGCCGATCTCGGCCGAGGAGGCGCGCGACATCCTGCGCGAGGCGCCGGGTTGCCTGGTCGTCGACAAGCACGAGGATGGCGGCTACGTCACGCCCTACGAGAGCGCCGGCGAGGACGCCACCTACATCAGCCGCATCCGCGAGGATCCGACCGTGGAGAACGGGCTCGCCATGTGGGTGGTCTCCGACAATCTGCGCAAGGGCGCTGCCCTCAACACGGTGCAGATTGCCGAGCTGCTCGTGGCGCGCGGCCTCATCACCCCGAGGAAGCAGGCGGCCTGAGGCGCGCCTGCCTTGCACCGGCAGGCCCCGCGGCCTCGTTTGAAAAGCAAAGCCCGGCAGGGAGGCAAGCCATGGCTGAGGAGGCGCTCGTCGTCGTCGATGTCCAGAACGATTTCTGCCCCGGCGGCGCCCTTGCCGTCGAGGCAGGCGACGAGGTGGTGCCGGTCATCAACCGCCTCATCCAGCGCTTCGATCATGTGATCCTGACGCAGGATTGGCATCCTGCCGGGCATTCCAGCTTCGCCTCCTCGCATCCCGGCAGAAGGCCCTTCGAGACAGTCGAAATGCCCTACGGCCCGCAGACGCTCTGGCCGGACCATTGCGTGCAGGGCACGCCGGGCGCGGCCTTCCATGCGCAGCTCGAATGGACGCGCGCCGAGCTGGTCATCCGCAAGGGGTTCCGCAGGGCGATCGACAGCTACTCGGCCTTTTTCGAGAACGATCATCGGACTCCCACGGGCCTCACCGGCTATCTGCGCGAGCGCGGCATCGCGAAGGTGACGCTGGCCGGCCTCGCCACGGATTTCTGTGTCGGCTTCTCGGCGCTCGATGCGCGCCGCCAGGGCTTCGAGGCGACGGTCGTGCTGGAGGGCTGCCGGGGGATCGACATCGACGGTTCCCTGGATGCGATGATGCAGCGGATGCGCGAGGCCGGCGTGGTGCTGGCATAGGGCGCCGGCGCGCGGGCCGTACCCGACGATTGACTGGGGAGGAAAAACGGGCAAAGTTTGCGCGTCCCGCGGCAGAAGCGGCGGGACGCTTTTTCCAGGCGGACGGGAGGAGGCTGCCTTTGCTGCGGCACGCTTGGATCGTCCGCGCTCCTTGACACCAACCAGCTTCGACCGAGGGGCGGTCTCTTGAAATATGCAATCGTAGGCACGGGCGCGCGGCATCAGATGTTCCGGCGCGCCATTACCGAAACCTATGGCCACCAGAACGCACTGGTGGGCCTGTGTGACACCAATGACAGGCGGCTGGCGCTTTCGGCCGCGGCCGTTCCCGACCAGCGGGGTAACGGCATCCCCACCTACAAGGCGCCGCAGTTCCTGCTGATGCTGGAGGAGCAGAAGCCAGACAAGGTGGTGGTGACGGTGCCGGACCATCTGCACCACGAATACATCGTTGCCGCCATGCGCGCAGGCTGCGACGTCATCACGGAAAAGCCCATGACGACGGATCTCGGCCGGCTGAAGGCCATCCTCGACGCGCAGGAGGAGACCGGCCGCTCGATCGCCGTCACCTTCAACTACCGCTACACGCCGGCGCGCACGCAGATCAAGGACATGCTGCAGGCGGGCGCCATCGGCACCGTCACCGCGGTCGATTTCAGCTGGCATCTGGACCGCGTTCACGGGGCCGACTATTTCCGACGCTGGCACCGCTACAAGGACAGGTCCGGTGGCCTTTTGGTGCACAAGTCGACTCACCATTTCGACCTGGTCAACTGGTGGCTCGATTCCTCCCCGCGAACGGTCAGCGCGCAGGGCAAGCGTGCCTTCTACCGGCCGCAGACGGCGCGGCATCTGGGCCTTGAGGACCGCGGTCCGCGCTGTCACGGCTGCCCGGCGGCGGCGCGCTGCGATTTCCGCCTCGATCTGGCCGCCGACGAGGCGCTCAAGGCGTTGTATCTGGAGGCGGAGGAGATCGACGGCTACTTCCGCGATCGTTGTGTCTTCGACGACGACATCACCATCGAAGACACGATGCAGGTGCAGGTGGGATATGAAAGCGGCGCATCGCTCAACTACACGCTGTGCGCCTACAGCCCCTGGGAGGGACTGGAGGTCCGCTTTCACGGCACCAAGGGGGAGATCGTTCACCGCCATGTGGAGGTTCACGGCGTCTTCGGCGGCAAGCGCGAAAGGCCATCCGAGGATGCCATCACCACCGTCCTCCATGAGGCCGGCAAGCCGCCGCAGAAGATCGAGGTGTGGACCGGTGAGGGCGACCATGGCGGCGCAGACCCCATCATGCTGGGTTACCTCTTCAGCCCCGACAGCATGGAGGAGGACCGCTACGGCCGCTCATCCACCCATGTGGATGGCGCCTGGTCGATCCTCACCGGCATCGCCGCCAACGCCTCCATCGCCAGCGGCGAGACCACCCATGTTGCCCGGATGTTGAGCGAGAGCGGAATCGCGCTGCCGCGGCGCTGAGGCCGCCTGCCCGCCCCTCGGAAGGGGGGCACAATGCGGCGCCGGGAATCGGCTATGCGGGCGAGGGGTTGTCGAGCTGGCCGCCAAGCCTCTCGCTCCAGCGCAGAAGCCTTGCGGACTCCAGGCGCTCGGCGACGAAGCGCGCGGCCTTGATCTCGGTTTCCGCACCTGCCGGATTGCCCTGTTCGACCAAGCGCTCGGCCAGCCGCAATCGCACCTCCGCGGCGTTGTAGGCAGCGCCCGCCCTGCTCCACAGATGGCGGGCGATCTCGAGTTGTTCGATGGCTGCCGCCAGAGTGCCCTCCTGCGCGAAAAGATCCGCCTTCGCCTCGGCGACGACGGCCCGTATCGATGGCGTCGTCCAGCGGCCGGGCTCGCTTTCGATCTCCCTGATGACGTTCCATGCCCGCGCGTCCATCCCGTTGCGCGCCGCGATGAGCGCCAGATGCGCAAGAAGCAGCCCCCGGCGCTGCAATGTGGGCCAGGCTCGGCCCACCATGGCGCGCTCCAGCCCCGACAGGGCGGCGGCGCCATTGCCCTTCTCGTGCTGCAGCAGCGCCAGTCCGGGCTGCGGGTCCCAGCCGACCGCACAGGCGCTCTCATAGGCGCGTTCCGCCTTGTCCAGTTCCCCCTTGATGCGGTGGATGTCGCCCAGCACGCGATAGGCGTCGCCGATCGCCCAGGGCGCATCGCAGGAGAGCGTCTCCAAGGCACCCGCGATGAGCTGCTCGGCCTGCGCAAGGGTTCCCTGGACGCCCAGGAGTTCGGCGCGGTGAAGCTGGCACGATCCCGTGAAATTGTGGATGCCGCAATCGCTGCACCACTTCTGATAGCCCAGCGTCCACTGGCTGGCGCGCTCCCAATCGCCGAAATTGCGGCACGCCCACAGGATGTTACAGTAGATCGTGCTGCCGGTGACCGGGTCCAGACCGCTCGAAAGCGCAAGGGCCGCGGCATGGTCCTGATCCTCAAGGCCGCTTTGCGTGTCTCCCAGGCACAGCTTGTAGAAGCCGCGATAGATGAGCCCCAGCGCCTCGATTTCCGCCTCGCCCAGGGAGCGGCCGATTTCATAGGCCTGGTTGCTGAGTGCCAGCGCGCGCTCGGGTTCGCCGTCCGCCGCGGCGAGGCGGGCCCCCATCCAGCACAGCAATCCGTATTCGCGGTTGTCGCGCTCCTCGCCGATCAGCTTCGCGGCACGGGCGTGCCATCCCCTGGCGGCCGCCGTTTCGTTGCGCTCCAGGTGGATTTTGGCGATGGAAAGTGCCGCCTTGGCCGCTGCCCGGTGGTTGCCGCCCATGTCATGGGCGATGGCCGAACGCCTCAGAATGTCGATGGCCATTTCCGGCGTGCCGGCACATTCGAGCGCCAGCGCCCATTGCTCCAGATCGGCCGCGTTCAACTGGTCCGCCAGATCTGCCTTCTCAAAGGCGGCCGCCGCTTCCGCCCAGCGGCGTTGGCGCATGAGGGAGCGCGCCAGCCCGGCAGGCCCGATCTTTTCATCCGCCGCTGCCGCGGTTTGGACAGGGGCATCCTCCCTCGCGTCGGTGACGGTTTCGCAGAAGCGGTATCCGATTTTCGGAAAGCTGCGGATGGCACCATCCATCCCGCCCTCGCGCAGGGCATTGCGGGCCAGGCTGACGAGGCGCTGCAGCGACGCCTCGGTAACGGTGACGCCCGGCCACAGGGCGGACATCAGCTCGTCCTTCGTGACGACGCGGTTGTGGTGGCGCAGAAGAAACGTCAGCAGATCGAACACGCGCGGCTGCATCGGCACTTCGACGCCCCGGCAATGGAGCGCGCGGCCCTCCTCGCTCAACTCGTAATCGCCAAAGCGAAACGACGCCATTCCTCCGCTCCTGACGGGAGTCCCATGCCTTCAGAATAAAAGCTCAGGAGAAGATCAGCAAACGATCAGCGCGCGATAAGGACTTCGCCTCGCCCCCGGCGCTACGTTCATCCTGCATCGCAACCGCCCTGCCGGTCGCTCCTTGAGCGGCCGCCGGCCCGGCGGTCTGCGACGAACCCCTCAGGAGGCAGCGATGGAACGGCCGCACACAGAGCATGAACCGATGACGATTTTTTCCGTGCGTCGCCGCCGCGCCTGGGTGGAGCCTTCGCAGCTGGAGGCCACGGCCGTCAAGTCCGAGCGCATCGCCAATGGGCAGATGCGCGGGCGGTTGCGCTGGATTCGCAGCTACATCCTGCAGGAGGCCGACGGCAGCCTGGGCAGCATATGCATCTACGAGGCGCACAGCGCCGAGGTGATCGCGCAGCATGCCCGCCTGGTCGGCATGCCGGCCGACGAGATCACGCCGATCCGCAACACCGTGATCGTTCAAGACGACCCGATCCGCCGTTCCAGGCCCGAGACGGATGCCTGGAGCACACGCAATCCAAACCGACAGGAAAGGACCGAACCATGACGAAAACCGCAACTTTACTATGCGCCGCGGCGATGGCCGCGCTGGCCTGCGGCGGCACGCTGGCCGACGAGGCGGCGCACCGGGAGATCGACACGGCGCGCCAGGCGGCCGCCCGCTACGCCGACATCGAGGTGGCGCTGGCGGAAGGCTTCGAGCAGCTCTTCGAGTGTACGGCCCACGAGAAACACGGCACCATGGGCGTGCACTTCATCCATCCGGGGCGGGCCGGAGACGGCAGGCTGGTCCTCGAGGAGCCCGAGGTCCTGATGTACGAGCCCCAGCCTGACGGCTCGATGCAGCTCGTCGGCGTCGAGTACATCGTCTTCGAGAAGGATTGGACGGGCCGGGATGCCCCACGGTTCCTCGGTCAGACGCTCAAGCGCAAGACGGCTGTCGGCAGGCACGAGGTCGATCCGTTCTACGAAGTCCATGTCTGGCACTGGCGGCACAACCCGCTCGGCATGTTCGCCGACTGGAATCCGTTCGTGAGCTGCGCGCACGAGCGCGGCTGACACACCCATCTGCCGCCGCAGGCGGCCGATGCCCGAGGGGCCTTCGGGCCCCTTCCAACCTTGAAACCGAAAGGAGAACCATGATGAAACGGTATGTCATCGAGCGCGACATTCCCGGCGTTGGAAGCCTCAATGCCGAGCAGCTCAAGGAGGCCGCACGGACCTCGAACGCGGCGCTGGCCAAGCTCAACGGCAAGGCCCAATGGGTGCAGTCCTTCGTGGCCGGCGACAAGACCTTCTGCGTCTATCTCGCCGAAAGCGAGGAGGCGGTGCACGAGCATGCGCGCGTCAGCGGCTTTCCCGCAAGCCGGATCACGGAGGTCAACGGCGTCATCGACCCGATGACCGCCATCTGAAGGGCGGCGCCCGCCGCGTCGCCGGCGGGCGCGCTGCCCGGCGCCAGAAAGCAGAGGAGGGCACAAGGATGAACGGCGATGAGAAAACAACCGTGCCGGCGCGCGCGGGGGGCGTGCGCTGGGCCGATCTGGCGACCGGCGATCCCGATCGTGCGGCGGCCTTCTACTGCGCGTTGTTCGGTTGGAAGGCCCACGAGCACCGGGCGAACGGAGGCACGCTGACCAAGCTTTGCCGTGGGACAGATCCCGTCGCCTCGATCTACCGGCTGAGCAAGATGCAGCTTCAACAGGGCATCCCGTCCCACTGGACGCCATATATGGGCGTTCCAGACCTGGAGGCGGCGGCCCGGCGGGCCGAAGCGCTCGGCGGCACCGTGCTGGTCGCACCCTTCGCCGTGGACGGCATGGCGCGCATCGCACTGATTCTCGATCCGGTCGGAGCGGCCATGGGGCTGTGGCAGGACGACGCCCCCCGATCCCGCGATTGAGAAACAGACATTCCGTCGCGTTTCCCGGCTTCCTTCGCCGCCCCGCCGATGCCCGCGTCTCGGGATGCGCTGGATCGCGACCGCAACCAGCAGCCTTGCCCGCCCGTTTTCGCAAGGCTGAAAAGCACGAGAAGCCTCAAGCAGAAGGCCACCAAGCGACTGATTTTCTTAGGATAACTGGAGCGGGCGAAGGGATTCGAACCCTCGACCCCAACCTTGGCAAGGTTGTGCTCTACCCCTGAGCTACACCCGCTCGTGCGGCAACGCCGCAAGCGGCGCTTATATGGCCGATGTGGCGGCCGATTGCAACAGGGAATTCGCGGTGTTTTCACATTCATCGGCGGCGGCGGGGCAAGGTGCCGTGCCGCCGCCGCTGCGGCGCTTGCAAAAGGGCCGCAGGAAAGCCTACATCGGCATGGCGCGAAACCGTTGGAAGCGAGGGGCCATGGCAACGTCGCCGGAAGAGGAACTGATGCGCTGTCTGGCGGAGCTCGGCATTGCGGTGACGATGCACCGCCACCCGCCGCTCTTCACGGTGGAGCAGTCGCGCCACCTGCGGGGGGAAATCCCCGGGGCGCACACCAAGAACCTGTTCCTGAAAGACAGGAAGGAGCGCTATTTCCTGGTGACGGCGGAGGAGGATGCCGAGCTGGACCTCAAGTCCATCCATCGCCTCATCGGGGCATCGGGCCGTGTCTCCTTCGGCAAGCCCGACATGCTGATGGCGCTGCTGGGTGTGGTCCCCGGCGCCGTCACCCCGTTCGGGGTGCTGAACGACCACGAGGGCAGGGTAACGATGGTTCTGGACGAGGCGCTGATGGACAGCGAGATCATCAATGCGCATCCTCTCCACAACGAGGCCACGGTTTCGCTGCGCAGGGACGACCTGCTGCGCTTTCTGGAGGCTACCGGGCACCCGCCGCTGATCTTGAAAGTTTCGCAATGATCGCCACATCACGCTCTCTGCCCATGCCCGCAAGGATGACGCCCGGGTGGCGTGCGGGCGGGCAGGAGCGCCAGGCATTGAGAAGGGGCAGAGGATGAACAATCACGACAATCCCTATGGCGGCGCCAGCGGCCCGATGACGGCCGGCGTCAGCTTCGGCGAGGCGGGGCCTGAGCGGGGGGCGGACGGGCTCATCAAGGACACCTCCACCGCCTCCTTCGCCGCCGACGTGATCCAGGAATCGCGCCGCCAGCCGGTGCTGGTGGACTTCTGGGCCCCATGGTGCGGCCCCTGCAAGCAGCTTGCCCCGGCGCTGGAGAAGGTGGTGCGCGAGGCGGGCGGCGGCGTGAAGCTGGTGAAGCTGAACATCGACGAACATCCGGCCATTCCCGGCCAGCTCGGCATTCAATCGATTCCCGCCGTCATCGCCTTCAAGGACGGGCAGCCTGTCGACGGCTTCATGGGAGCGGTGCCGGAGAGCCAGATCCGCGCCTTCGTCAAGCGGCTTTCGGGCGGCGGCAACCGCATCGAGGAGGCGCTGGCGGCAGCGGCGGAGATGCGCAAGGCCGGTGATGCCCAGCAGGCCGCGCAGCTCTATGCGGCCATCCTGCAGCAGGAGCCGGAGCATGTGGAGGCCCTGGCCGGGCTCGCCGATCTTCTCTTCGAGGCGGGGCAGGTGGAGGAGGCGCGCGCCACGCTGGAGCGCGTGCCGGAGGCCAAGCGGGAGGCCGCATCCGTCGCTGCGGTGCGCGCCAAGATGGCGCTGGCGGAGCAGGTGGCCGGGCTCGGCGACCCGGCGGAACTGGAACGGCGGCTCGAGGAAAACCCCGCCGACCACCAGGCACGTTTCGATCTGGCGCTCATCCGCAACGCCCAGGGAAGGCGCGAGGAAGCGGCCGATCACCTGCTTGCCATCGTCAGGGCAGATCGCGGCTGGAAGGAGGATGCGGCACGCACCAAGCTTCTGGAGCTGTTCGATGCCTGGGGCATGAGCGATCCGGCGACCCTGTCGGCGCGGCGCAGGCTTTCCTCGCTGCTGTTTTCCTGAGCCGGCCGCGGCATGACGGTGGCGAGGGGGCAGACAGGGGAGGCCGCTTCCAATGGCTGAGGGGGAGCGCCGAGCTTCCATCGAGCCGAAATTTCTGGAGCTTCTGGTCTGTCCGCTCACCAGAGGGCCTCTTACATGGGATGCGCAGCGCAGCGAGCTGGTGTCGAAGAAGGCGCGGCTTGCCTATCCGGTGCGCGATGGCATTCCCGTCATGCTGCCGTCGGAGGCGCGCCCGCTCGACATGGAGGAGAGCTGAGAAGCGGGGCGCTTCGTCCTCCGCCATGTGACTGCGCGCCTGCGCCGCTCTGCCCGGTGTCGGCGGCCGCTCGCACATGCCCGTCAATGAAAGTTCCGCCCCTTGGGCATGACGGTCGCGGCCTGCAGAGGAGATGAAAGCGCGGGCCTTGCCGGCGGCTGCTCCCCGGCGTGCCGGGCTTCCTGCGGCGGGCCGTTTTCGAGCAGGCTGTCGAGCCTGGCGCTCAAATCCTCGATCCTTTCGGCGATGAGGTGAACGACGCCCGAGGCGACCTGCAGGCGGCCGGTCACGCGCACGAAGCGGGCACCCAGAACCTGAGGGCGGAAGCGCTCGAAGATCTTCTTCCAGACCACGATATTGGCGATGCCGGTCTCGTCCTCCAGCGTCATGAAGATGACACCCTTGGCGGTGCCGGGGCGCTGGCGGACGAGCACCAGGCCGGCCACGGCGAGGCGGCGGCCATTGCCGATGTCTGCGAGGCGGGCATTTGCGATCGTGTCTTCCGCCGCGAGCCGGGCGCGCAGGAAAGAGACCGGGTGGGCGCGGAGCGACAGGCCCAGCCAGCGATAGTCGTGCACCACATGCGTGCCCGGCGGCATGGCGGGCAGCGGCATCCGCGGCTCCTTGCCGGCGGCGCTCGGGCCCGGCCCGTCGAAAAGCGGCATCCGCGCGGCAAGCTCGCCCTCGTCCAGCGCCTGCACGGCCCAAAGGGCGCTGCGCCTGTCAAGGCCGAGGGAGCGGAAGGCATCGGCCTCTGCCAGGCGGACGAGGACTCCCTTGCGCAGGCCGGAGCGCAACCAGACGTCGCGCACCGAAGCATAACCCCTGCCCCGGCCCCGCACGAGCTGCTCCATCTCCCCTTCCGACAACCCCTTGACCTGCCGAAAGCCGAGGCGCACGGCATGCCGCGTCCTGATCGAGCCGCGCATCGCGGCGTGCCGCTTCTGCACCCGCGCCGGATCAAAGGGCGCCTCCTCCAGCGTGCAGTCCCAGGCGGAATGGTTGACATCCACGGGGCGCACCTCGACACCGTGTTCGCGCGCATCGCGCACGAGCTGCGCCGGCGCATAGAAGCCCATGGGCTGGGCGTTGAGAAGCGCGGCGCAGAAGACGTCCGGGTAGAAGGCCTTGAACCAGGCCGAGGCATAGACAAGCAGCGCGAAGGAGGCGGCGTGGCTTTCGGGAAAGCCGTAATCGCCGAAGCCCTCGATCTGCTTGAAGCAGCGCTCGGCAAAGGCGCGCGGATAGCCGCGCGAGACCATGCCCTCGATCATCCTGCGGCGGTAGTTGTGGATGGTGCCCGTGCGCCGGAAGGTGGCCATGGCACGGCGAAGCTGATCGGCCTCGCCGGGGGTGAAGCCGCCGGCCTCGATGGCAATCTTCATCGCCTGTTCCTGGAACAATGGCACGCCGAGCGTCTTTTTCAGGATGGCCTCGAGCTCCGGGCGCACATATTCGGGTTTCTCCTGGCCGTTGCGCCGCCTGAGATAGGGGTGCACCATGTCGCCCTGGATGGGGCCGGGCCGCACGATCGCCACCTCGATGACGAGATCGTAGAAGTGCTTCGGCTTCAGGCGCGGCAGCATCGACATCTGCGCGCGGGACTCGACCTGGAAGACGCCGATCGTGTCGGCGCGGGAAAGCATTGCGTAGACGGGCGCCTTCTCCTTCGGGATGGTGGCCAATGTCAGCTTCTCGCCGCCTTCGCGCAGATAATGTCTTTCGTGAAGATCGAAGGCGCGGCGCAGGCAGGACAGCATGCCGAGCGCCAGAACATCCACCTTGAGAAGGCCGACCGCGTCCAGATCGTCCTTGTCCCACTCCACCATCTTGCGTTCATCCATCGCTGTCTTGACGACCGGCACGATCTCGTCGAGCCGGTCCCTCGTGATGACGAAACCGCCGACATGCTGGGAGAGATGGCGCGGAAAGCCCATGATCTCGTTGGCACGCGCGAGCAGATGCCGGGTGCGCGGATCCGCGCTGTCGAGGCCGGCCGCCGCCGTCTCCCTCTCGCCCAGCCCAGCGCTCGACCAGCCCCAGATGGAACCCGAAAGCGCGCTCATCGTGTCCTGGGAAAGGCCCAGCGCCTTGGCCACCTCGCGCAGCGCCGAGCGGCCGCGATAGGAGACCACCGAGGCCGCGAGTGCGGTGTGCTTCTCGCTGTATTTCTCGTAGATATAGGCGATGACCTCCTCGCGCCGCTCGTGCTCGAAATCGACGTCGATGTCCGGCGGCTCGTCACGCTCGACGGAGATGAAGCGCTCGAGCAGATGGTCCATGATGTCGGGGCCGACATCGGTGATGCCGAGACAATAGCAGATGAGGGAATTGGCCGCCGAGCCCCGCCCCTGGCACAGGATGCCGCGCGAGCGGGCGAAGCGCATGATGTCGTGGACGGTGAGGAAGTAGCGCGCATAGTTCTTCTCCGCCACCAGCGCCAGCTCCTTGCGCAGGAGGCTTGCCACCTTGTCGGGAATGCCGTCCGCAAAGCGCTTTTCCGCCCCCTTCCAGGTCAGCCGTTCCAGCTCCTCCTGGGCGGGAAGGCCGGATTCCGTAGGCTCGTCGGGATAGTTGTGCTCAAGTTCCCCGAGCGAGAAGGAAAGGCTTTCGGCAAAACGGATCGTCTCGTCGAGCGCCTGCGGACAATGGTGGAAGAGGCGCGCCATCTCCCGCGCCGGTTTCAGGTGGCGCTCGGCATTGGCATGCAGGGCAAAGCCTGCCTCGGCGACGGGCACATTGAGCCGGATCGCGGTGAGCACATCCTGCAGGGGGCGCCGCGCTGCCACATGGTAGAGCACATCGTTGACCGCCATCAGCGGCGTGCCCGCCGCCTCCGCCATGCATGCAGCCTGCGCCAGCCGGAACCGGTCGTTGCCGCCATGGGAAGGCGCGACGGCAAGCCGGACGGCATCGCCGAACCGCACCTTCAGGCGCTTCACGAAGGCAAGGTCTTCCTGCGCGCCCGCTTCGAGCCGGGGAAGGACGGCAAGGGAAAGCCTGTCCCCCCACGCGAAGAGATCTTCCGCCAGGACGAGCGGCGCCCCCTTGGCGCTTTCCTCGCGCAGATTGGCCTGCGTCAGCAGGCGGCAGAGATGCGCCCAGCCCTGCCGGTCCTGCGGATAGGCGAGCACATCCGGCGTGCCGTCGCCAAAGACGAGCCGGCAGCCGGGGTGATAGGCGATCCGGGTGGGCGCGGCATCCTCCTCCAGCCTGATGCATCTGGACTGGCTCCAGGCGCGCACGACGCCTGCCACCGTGTTGCGATCGGCAAGACCGATGGCCGCATGGCCGAGCCGCCTTGCCTCGACCACCAGCTCCTCGGGATGGGCGGCCCCGCGCAGGAAGGAGAAATTCGACTGCACGGCGAATTCGGCATAGGCGAGAGGCGCGCTCATGCGAAGATTCCATGCATGAACCAGCGCGGAGCCTCTGCCACCGCCCCGTAAAGGCCCTGGCGGAAGAGCCAGAAACGCCGGCCTTCGGCATCCTCGATGCGGAAATAGTCGCGCTCGGGCGCGTCTTCCATCTCGCGCCACCATTCCGGCGCCAGGCGCTCCGGGCCTTCTGCGCGCGCCACATGATATGTGGCGCGCCGCCAGCGGAAACGCAGCGGTGGCCCCTCCGGCACCTCGGCGGCCACAACGTCCACCGGCTCGGGGCGGGCAAAGAGGCGGATCGGCCGTTCCCCGCCGGCCGGGCCTTGTGCCGGCTTTTTCTGCTGGCCGGCGGCGAAGGGGACCATGCGCACGGCGCGTTCGGGGACATGGCTTTCCACGGGCACGGGCCGTCGCAGCGCCGTCTCGCCGAGCCGGGCGGCGAGGCGATCGGCGAAAAGGGCAAGCGCTGCCTCCGCCTCTCTGCTCTCGCCGGCCAGATCCGTCTGGACAATGGCGAAGGGAGAGGCTTCGAGCACGGAAAGCCGCACCAGCTCGAAGCCGTATCCGGTATCGAGCTCCTCCCCGGTGGCTGCAAGCTTCTCGCGGAACAGCCTGCGGATTGCAGCCGGGTCGCGCACGGGACGTGCGGTGCGCACCACGAGCCTGTGCACCGCGCCATCGACCCGGAAAAGGGAAAGCTGCAGCGCGTCGGCCCCCTCGCCGCGGCGCTCCAGTTCCTGGCGCAGGGTGAGGGCGAGCCGATGGGAAAGAGCCTCGATCTCCTCGACCTGCATTATCGGCTCGGCCAGTTGCCGCTCCACCGAAAGAGGGGGGGCAGGCCGGCGCGGGCAGATGGCTTCCTCGGCCTGCCCCAGCGCCTGGTCCAGCCGCCGCACGAGCCCGGCCCCGAAGCGCCGCACCAGGGGCGCGCGCGGTGCATCCAGGATGGCGCCCACCGTATGGAGACCGACGCCTTGCAGGCCGGCGCGGGCCCGCGCGTCGATGCGCAGGGCGGACAGGGGGAGAGGGGCAAGCGCCTGCCGCTCCGCACCGGGTGGAACGATCGCCGGGCCTGAAAAACGCGCCACGGCCCAGGCAGCCCCAGGGCAGGAGGCAAGCCCCGCCCGCGCATCGAAGCCCTGGGACAGGAGGCGTGACAGGATGTCCCGCATCATCGCCTGCTCGCCGCCGAAGAGGTGGGCGCAGCCGGTGATGTCGAGAAACAGGCCGTCGGCCCCGTCGAGGGCGACAAGCGGCGTGTAGCGGTCGCACCACTCGGCAATCTCCTCCAGCAGGCGGCGGTCGGCCTGCGGGTCTGCCTCGACGATGGCGAGCGAGGGATGCATGGCCCGCGCATCGGCCAGGCCGAGGCCGGGCCTCAACCCCAGCGCTTCAGCCCGTTCGTCGAGGGCGGCGATGCGCTGAGCGCCCTTCTCGCGGTGGCTGACCGCCAGGGGCGGATGGCACGCTGGCGCGCCGCAACGCCACGACCGCCCCACCCGCCTGCGCAGGATGCGGTCGGTGGCCAGATGCGGGAACCACAGCGCGAGCACGCGCCGGGCGGACTTCACGGAGGCTGAGGGCATCGGGGTTCCACTCCACAACGAAACTTTCCTGCAGGCCGGCACGGCTTTTTCCGATGGCGACGGCGAAGGCGGGATGACCGATCGTCCCCTCCAGGGGGGCGGCAAGGGTTGCGCGTGGCGCGGCCGGGGCAGCGCCCACCTCAAGGCGCAGCGGCGCCGCCGTCGGCTCCGCCAGTGCCCATTCGCGCAGCAGAAGGACGGGGCGCCCCGCCTCCTGCGCGCGCCGGTGGAGCCGGCGGGTGGCCGTCAGGTCGAGACGTGCGGGATTGCCCCGCACTTCCAGGATGACGGCGCAAAGCTCGTCCACCCGCGCCGCCTCCTCCGCCGCCCACAGCGCATCGGCGAGGTGCCGGGCGGCGCAGAACAGGAAGGCATCCGCCTCCACCCCGAAAAGCCTTTCCAGACCAGGCGCGTAGGGATTTCCCGCCTCGCGGAAAAGGTCTCTCCCGCCGATCCAGAGCAGCGGACGCCGCCGCCCGCTTTCCTCCTTGCGGACAAGGGCGGCCAGGGCGAGGGCAAAGCCCGCCGCCGCGCCCGCATCGCGGGTCTGCCGGCCGTGGATCTCGATGAGCGCGGCCAGCGGCACGCCGCCGCCCAGCGCGGCGTCGAACCTGGCGACGCCCGTCTCCAGAACGCCGGCGGCAGCGGCCCGGCGGGCGGCCATGCCGCCGTGACGC
The DNA here is from genome assembly GCF_025398255.1 of Chelativorans intermedius. Classification (GTDB taxonomy): domain Bacteria; phylum Pseudomonadota; class Alphaproteobacteria; order Rhizobiales; family Rhizobiaceae; genus Chelativorans; species Chelativorans intermedius. Next base: position 73,693 of record NZ_JAODNW010000017.1, read on the forward strand.
AGCACGTCGCTGCCTTGCCCGCCCGGCATGGCGAGCGGCTCGGGCAGCGTGCCCTCGATCCTGGCGATTTCCCGGCGCAGGGCGCAAATGGTCTCCCGCGCCATGGCAGTGCGTGCCATGCCGTTCACTCCGGCCCATCATTTGTTCTCTATATGTTCTTATCGATTCCAGAGCTTTCCCCGCGAGTCAAGGGGATTTCGCCCCTTGCTGCAGGCGGCGCTTCTGCACCCTCAGTAGCCGCGGTTGAGCTGGTTGACGCGCCGGTAATCGATCTTGAAGACGCTGGGGTCGAAGGTGACGCCCTGCTGCACATTGTAGATCATCACCGTGGTGTCCCGCCCCTGGGCGTCGGTGATCGTCCATTGGCGCAGCGCGTAGGATTCGGCGTCGAACATCATGGTGATGGTGGAGCTGCCGAAAGCCCGGCGGTCGGCCAGCCGGATGGTGGCCAGCTCCTCGTCCTCTTCGACACTCTGCACCTTGTCGCCCGACAGGTCGATGCGTCTGTCGAGCAGCAGCTTCAGCGGCGTTTGCGACAGCGGATAGACGTCCGCCGTGTTCATCTTCTTGTTCCACACCACGACGGAGGTGCCGTCGGAGATGACGCGAAAGCCGGATGAGCCCTCATAGTCGAAGCGCAGCTTGCCGGGCCGCTCGATATAGAACTTGCCGCCCGTCTGTTCGCCACGCGGGCCGAACTGCACGAAGTCGCCGGTCATGGTGCGCACGCGGGAGAAGTGATCGGCGATGCGCTGGGCGGTGTCGGCCGCCGCCTGCCCGGTGCCGGCGGCCAGCGCTGCGAGCACGAGAAAGGCGGGGAGGATCAGGGTGAGGCTTCGCCTGGCGAATGCGGCCATGCTGTCCAATGCTCCGAAACGGTTCCTCATTGCGCGACAGCCTAGAGACGGTTAGGGGCCGAATTTGGGCCTTCGCGCGGCGTTTCTCTTCAGGCGTCTTCCTGTTCCGTGGGCACCAGGATCTCGCGCTTGCCGGCATGGTTGGCCGGGCCGACGATGCCCTCCTGCTCCATGCGTTCGATGATGGAGGCCGCCCGGTTGTAGCCGATGCCGAGGCGGCGCTGGATATAGCTGGTCGAGGCCTTGCCGTCGCGCAGCACCACGGCGACCGCCTGGTCGTATGGATCGTCGGAATTGCCCAGATTGCCGCTGCCGGCGGAGGAAGAAGAGGCTTCTTCCCCGTCGTCCTGCGTCACCGCCTCGAGATAGTCCGGCGCGCCCTGCGTCTTCAGATGCGCCACGATCTCCTCCACCTCCTGATCGGAGACGAAAGGCCCGTGCACGCGCTGGATGCGCCCGCCGCCCATCATGTAGAGCATGTCGCCCTGGCCGAGCAGCTGCTCGGCACCCTGCTCGCCGAGGATGGTGCGGCTGTCGATCTTGGAGGTGACCTGGAAGGAGATGCGCGTCGGGAAGTTGGCCTTGATGGTGCCGGTGATCACGTCCACCGATGGGCGCTGCGTGGCCATGATGACGTGGATGCCGGCGGCGCGCGCCATCTGGGCCAGCCGCTGCACCGCGCCTTCGATGTCCTTGCCGGCGACCATCATCAGGTCCGCCATCTCGTCGATGATGACGACGATGAAGGGCATCGGCTCCAGATCGAGCTCCTCGCTCTCGTAGATCGCCTCTCCCGTCTCGCGGTCGAAGCCGGTCTGCACCGTGCGGGTGATCCTCTCGCCCTTCTTCTTGGCGGCGGCCACACGCTGGTTGAAGCCCTCGATGTTGCGCACGCCCACCTTGGACATCTTGCGGTAGCGGTCCTCCATCTCCCGCACCGTCCATTTGAGCGCCACCACCGCCTTCTTAGGATCGGTGACGACCGGGGTCAGCAGATGCGGTATGCCGTCGTAGATGGACAGCTCCAGCATCTTCGGGTCGATCATGATGAGCCGGCACTGCTCCGGCGTCATGCGGTAGAGCAGCGACAGGATCATGGTGTTGATCGACACCGATTTGCCCGAGCCGGTGGTGCCGGCCACCAGCAGGTGGGGCATCTTGGCAAGGTCGGCGATCACCGCGCTGCCGTTGATGGTCTTGCCCAGCGCCAGAGCCAGCTTGCACTTGGTGGCCTCGAATTCGCGGCTGGCCAGAAGCTCGCGCAGGAACACCGTCTCGCGTGTCGCGTTGGGCAGCTCGATGCCGATGGCGTTGCGCCCCGGAACCACGGCCACGCGGGCGGCGATGGCGCTCATGGAGCGGGCGATGTCGTCGGCCAGGCCGATGACGCGCGAGGACTTGATGCCGGGTGCCGGCTCCAGCTCGTAGAGCGTGACGACCGGCCCGGGTCGCACGTGAATGATCTCGCCCTTGACGCCGAAATCCTCCAGAACGCCTTCGAGCAGCCGTGCATTCTGCTCCAGCGCCTCCTTGGAAAGACTCGGATCCCTGGTCGAGGCTTTCGGCTCGGCCAGAAGGTGCAGGGAGGGCAGCGTGAACTCGCCCGAATCCAGGAAAGAAGGCTGCGCCTCGCGGCGCACGCGCGCCCCCGGTGCCGGCCGCGGCGCGGGGTTGTCCACGCGGGCGGCAGGTTGCGGCGGCTGCAGCCGCGGCGCAGCGGGAACGGCAGGCGGCGCGATCTCGAGACCATCGGCGTCGAAATCGGGCTCGATGCGCATGTCCTCCGGCATCCCTGGCGCGGCCGGCGGCATGGGCGTGTCCAGCTCCGGCGGCAGCTCGTCCTCGTGGACGGCAAAGCGGCGACGCCAGAAGGCACGAATCGACAGCCACCAATGGGCGAGCACGCCGAGCGCGATGAAGCCGCCTTCGTCGTCTGCGTCGTCGATCTCCTCGTCGAGGGCGTCGGGCTCCTCCTCCTGCACGGCGGGCGCCGGGCGCGCCGTCCGGCCGAAGACGCCGGCGCCATAGAGGGTGAGCCAGACCGCCGGGCCGGCAAGCAGGGCGGCAATGGCGGCGCCGAACAGACCGGCAGGATAGGTGCCGCCGAGAAGGGCAGGGGCGGCCAGCACCACGTCGCCGAAGACCCCGCCGAGCCCGGTCGGCAGCGGCCAGGTCTGCGGCGGTGTCGCGCAGCCGGCCATGCCGGCGGCCAGCACCGCCCCGCCGAACCAGGCAGCCAGCCGGCGCCCCGGCTTGTCGATGCCGCGCGCGGTGAGCAGGAAGATGCCCCAGAAGACGGCCGGCACCAGCCCCACCACCGATGCGAGGCCGAAGAACTGCATGGCGATGTCGGCATAGACGGCGCCGGGATAGCCCATCGCATTGGTCACCGGGTTGTCGGTGGCGTAGCTGAAGCTCGGATCGGCCACATTCCAGGTGGCGAGACTGGCCAGGCAGAAGGCGACAAGGGCAAGCGACAACAGCCCCAGCCCGCGCGCCGCCTGCCGCCGCAGGAAACCGTGCACCCCGAAGCTGCCTTCGTGCATGGCATATGTCGCGAAAGAACCGGAACTCATTCGCATTTCCCTGTCCAAACGTCATCGACGGCGCGCCAGACGCGCCGGCACCGGCCTCACCCTAGCCGGGCGAAGGTTAAGGCGGCATTAACCATGGCAGGCGGGCGTGGCGGCGGGAAAACAAAAAAAGAGGCCCGGATCGCTCCGGGCCAGGAGGCAGCAAGACGGCTTGCTGCGACGGGAGTCTGTGATCTCCGGCCGGACGGGCCGCCCGGCCGGAGGAGCGTGCTGCAGGCGTCTATCTCACGCGCGAGGCGATGAACTCGGGATAGGCTTCGACGCCGACCTCGCCGACGTCGAGGCCCGTCTGTTCCTCTTCGGGGCTCACCCGCAGGCCCATCGTGGCCTTCAGGACGGCCCAGACCGCCAGCGAGACGACGAAGGTGAACACGCCATAGGCGATGATGCCGACGATCTGCACGCCGAAGCTGGTCTCGGCATTGGTGAGCGGCACGGCGATCGTGCCCCAGATGCCGGCGATCAGGTGGACGGGGATGGCGCCGACCACGTCGTCGATCTTGAACTTGTCGAGCAGCGGCACCGTGAAGACGACGATCACGCCGCCGATGGCGCCGATGACGATGGCCATGAAGGGGCTTGGCGTCAGCGGTTCGGCGGTGATGGAGACGAGACCGGCCAGCGCGCCGTTGAGCACGAAGGTGATGTCCACCTTCTTGTAGACGATCTGCGTGAGGATCAGCGCCGCCACCACGCCGCCGGCGGCGGCCAGATTGGTGTTGGCGAAGATGCGGCTCACATCCGAGGCATCGGCGTTGGAACCCAGCGCAAGCTGCGAGGCGCCGTTGAAGCCGAACCAGCCGAGCCACAGGATGAAGGTGCCAAGCGTGGCGAGCGCCATGTTGGAGCCCGGAATCGGCTGCACCTGGCCCTGCGGGCCGTATTTGCCCTCGCGCGCGCCCAGCAGGATGGCGCCGGCAAGGGCCGCCCAGCCGCCCACCGAGTGCACCAGCGTCGAACCGGCGAAATCGGAAAAGCCCATTTCGGAGAGCCAGCCGCCGCCCCACTGCCAGGAGCCGGCGATGGGATAGATGAAGCCGGTCAGCACGACCACGAAGACGAGGAACGGCCACAGCTTGATGCGCTCGGCAAGCGTGCCGGAGACGATCGAGGCGGCCGTGGCCACGAAGACCATCTGGAAGAACCAGTCGGAGGCCACCGCGTAATCGCCCTCGTTGGCCACGCCCGCATCGGGCCAGCCATAGGGCCAGAAGGTGCCGAAATAGCCGTTCACATCGACATACATCAGCGAGTAGCCGACGACCCAGTACATCAGCCCGGCGATGGAATAGAGCGCGATGTTCTTCAGAAGCTGCATGGAGACGTTCTTGGAACGCACCATGCCCGCCTCCAGCATGGCGAAGCCCGCCGCCATCCACATGACCAGAAAACCGCCCATGAGGAAGAGAAGCGTGTTGAAGACGAAGGCCGTCTCGCCGGATACGCCTGCCGCCGCCGCTTCCGCCGCTTCCTCGGCCGCCTCCTGCGCGAAGGCCGGCAGCGTGGCGAAGGCGGCAAACGCCAGGGCCCCCAGCCCCGCACCGCATGTGGCGAATGTCATTTTCGGAAATCTCATTTCATCGTTCTCCCTGAAAAGGCCGGCGCTGATCACAGCGCGTCCGCGTCGGTTTCGCCGGTGCGGATGCGCACGGCTTTCTCGATGTTGTGGACGAAGATCTTGCCGTCGCCGATCTGGCCGGTCTTGGCGGCGGTGGTGATGGCATCCACGGCCTTGTCGGCCATGCTGTCCTCGACGGCCACTTCCACCTTCACCTTCGGCAGGAAGCTCACCGCATATTCGGCGCCGCGATAGATTTCCGTATGCCCCTTTTGCCGCCCGTAGCCCTTCACCTCGGTAACGGTCAGCCCCTGAATGCCAAGCTCGGTCAGCGCTTCGCGCACTGCCTCCAGCTTGAACGGCTTTATGATTGCCATGACGAGTTTCATCAGGATTCACCTCTGCCTCTGCGGACGGACCGCGTTGCAAGTGCCGCCGACCCCCAGAAGGTGCGGCCGGCAGCAACAAGAGAATCAAGCGGCGTGCCAACCGCGCGCAGATGCGCCTAACGCGCTTGAATCGCAGAGGAAAACTGGCGCCGGCAGCAGGCGATGCCGGCATATCCCGAGGCGGGGAGCCTAATGAATGGGCAAATTTTCAGATTTGCCTATTTTTTGCGCAACCGTATGAGCCCCTCCTGGGCCACCGAGGCGACGAGCCTCCCATCGCGGGAATAGATGCTGCCGCGCGACAGTCCGCGCGCCCCGCGGGCCGACGGGCTGTCCTGCGTGTAGAGCAGCCAGTCGTCGAGCGGGTGCGGACGGTGGAACCACATGGCGTGGTCGAGGCTGGCCATCTGCAGCTCAGGATCGAACACCGAGCGCCCATGGGCGAATGTGGCGGTATCGAGCAGCGTCATGTCCGACAGATAGGCGAGCACGGCGGCCTGGATGGCACGGTCGTCGGGCACCGGCCCGGTGGCCCGCATCCACACGTGCTGGCAGGGCGGCAGCTTCTTGCGCGTCGTGTAGTGTTCCACATGGACGGGGCGGATTTCCACCGGCCGCTCCCGCTCCCAGTAGCGGCGGATGAGCTCCGGCACGCGCTCGCCAAAGGCGGCGAGGAACTCCCGCTGCGAGCGCAGCGTCTCCGGCGCCGGCACGTCGTGCGGCATCGGCATCTGGTGTTCCAGCCCCTCCTCGTCGATCTGGAAGGAGGCGGCGAGCGAAAAGATGGCCGCCCCGTGCTGGATGGCGACGACGCGCCGCGTGGTGAAGCTGCCGCCGTCTCGGATCCGGTCCACCTCGTAGATGATGGGCACCGAGGGGTCCCCCGGCCGCAGGAAATAGCAATGCAGCGAATGCACGTGGCGGTCTGCCGCAACGGTGCGCTGGGCGGCCACCAGCGCCTGGCCGATGACCTGGCCGCCGAACACGCGCTGCCAGCCCACCTGCGGGCTGCGACCGCGAAACAGGTTGTGTTCGAGCGCTTCGAGATTAAGAATGTCGAGAAGCGCCTCAATGGCCGACGGCATGTGAGCGACCTCCTGGCGGAGTGTTGCGGGACAGCAGCGACAAACCGGAGGGCGCGGCGCAAGTCAAGCGGCAACGCAATGGAGGACACCCCATGGCCGGTAGCAAAGAGGCCGAGCGCAGCTTCGACCGTCTCGACGTGGTGATTGCCGGGGCAGGCTATGTCGGTCTGGCGATTGCCGTGTCGCTGGTCCAGGCGCGGCCGGCCCTGAAGGTGCTGGTGGTCGATGCCGCGCCGGAGGATGCATGGCAGCGCGACGGGCGCGCCTCGGCCATCGCGGCGGCGGCGGCGCGCATGCTGCGCCGGCTCGGCTGCTGGGAGGAGATCGCGCCCGAGGCCCAGCCCATTGTCGACATGGTCATCACCGATTCGCGCACCGGGGACCCGGTGCGCCCGGTCTTCCTCACCTTCGGCGGGGAAGCCGCACCCGGCGAGCCCTTCGCGCACATGGTCATGAACCGCGATCTGACGGGAGCGCTGCGCCGGCGGGCGGCGGCGCTCGGCATCGACATCCTTGAGGGCGTGGCGGTGGAGGGCTTCGAGACGGCGCCGGCGGAGGTCTCGATCCGCCTTGCCGACGGTGCGGGGCTGGCCGCGCGCCTTCTGGTGGCCGCCGATGGCGTGAAGTCGCGCCTGCGCGCCATGGCGGGCATCCGCACGCTGCACTGGGAATACGGACAGTCGGGCATCGTCTGCACCGTCGCCCACGAGCGTCCGCATGGCGGCCGGGCGGAGGAGCACTTCCTGCCCGCCGGCCCCTTCGCCACCCTGCCGCTCAAGGGCAACCGATCGTCGATCGTATGGACGGAGCGGACGGAAGATGCGGAGCGGCTGGTGGCCGAGGACGATCTCGTCTTCGAGCACGAGCTCGAACAGCGCTTTGGGCTCAAACTGGGCGAGATCCGCGTCGAGGGGCCGCGCCGCGCCTGGCCGCTGGGGCTTACGCTTGCCCGCGATTTCGTGCGCCCGCGCTTCGCGCTTGCCGGCGATGCCGCTCATGGCATCCACCCCATTGCCGGCCAGGGCCTCAATCTCGGCTTCAAGGATGCTGCCGCCCTTGCCCAGGTGGTGGTGGAGGCCGACCGGCTGGGCGAGGACATCGGCGCGCTCGACGTCCTGCAGCGCTACGAGCGCTGGCGCCGCTTCGACACGGTGCAGATGGGCGTGACGACGGATGTGCTCAACCGCCTTTTCTCCAACGACATCGCCCCCGTGCGGGCGGTGCGCGACATCGGGCTCGGTCTTGTCGACCGCCTGCCGGGCATGAAGGGGTTCTTCGTGCGTCAGGCCTCGGGGCTTACCGCCGGTGCGCCGCGCCTTCTGCAGGGAGAGGCCATCTGAAGACGGAACACAGGGAGTTGAAGAGATGAAGCGTCACGCAGAAGTTTCCTGGAAAGGTTCGCTTACGCAGGGTTCCGGCCGCCTTCTGGGCACCCAGAGCGGGGCGCTCGGCGACCTGCCGATGGGCTTCAAGGCCCGCTTCGAGGACGAGACGGGCAAGAGCGGCACCAACCCGGAAGAGCTGATCGCTGCCGCCCACGCAAGCTGCATCGCCATGCAGCTCGCCCATCTCCTGGCCGAGAACGGCACGCCTGCCGAGAGGCTGCATTCCAGGGCCGAGGTGGAGCTGCAGCCGGCCGAAGGCGGCGGTTTCGAGATCCGTTCGAGCGCCATCACCATGACCGGCAGCGTGCCCGGCCTGGAGGAGGAGAAGTTCAAGGAAATCGCCGCCAGGGCGAAGGAAATCTGCCCCGTTTCCAAGGCCCTCGGCGCCATCAAGGTCACGCTGGACGCCCGTTTCGCCTGAAGGCGGGCCCAGACGACAGTTTCGTGATGGTTTTCCGCCGCGTGCGCAATGGTCGGTCGCGGCGGCACCTCACTTCGCAACCAAAAATCGCGCACGGCACCTACATTTATGGGCAGATGAGTCGTTCGGGAGGAACGCCATGCTGCACGTCCGTGAACCGAGAACGCTGAAAAAGCCCGCCGGCGCATCGACGCTCACCATCTCCGACATAACGGAAGATGCCGCCCGTCTTGCCGCCTATGACGGTCACGAGCGGGTCTGGTGCGGCCGTGACGAAAGCCGCGGGCTCATTGCCATCGTCGCCATCCACAACACGGTGCTCGGCCCCGCGCTCGGCGGCACGCGGGTGTGGGCGCACGAGAGCTTCGAGGCCGCGCTGACCGACGCGCTGCGCCTGTCGCGCGGCATGACCTACAAGTCGGCAATTGCCGGCACGCCCTTCGGCGGCGGCAAGGCCGTCATCCTGGCCGACCCGAAGACGCAGAAGACGCCGGCGCTGCTGGCGGCCTATGGCGAGATGCTGGCGGCGCTCGAAGGGCAGTTCTTCACCGGCGAGGATGTGGGGCTTACCGTGGCCGACGCCGATTTCCTGTCCACATGCGCCAGCAATGTGCTCGGTACCGGGCGCGGCAGCGGCAATCCCTCGCCGGTGACGGCGCATGGGGTCTTCCTCGGCATCAAGGCAGCGCTGAACCACCGCCGCGGCTCGCAGCAGCTTGAGGGTGTACGGGTGGCCGTGCAGGGGCTGGGCTCGGTCGGCTGGGCGCTGTGCGAGAAGCTTCACGGGGAGGGCGCGGCCCTCATCGTCGCCGATATCGACGCGGAGCGCGTGGAGAAGGCGAAACGGCTGTTTGGCGCCACCGCCGTGCCGGCCGGGGAAATCCTCGCCGCCGGGGCAGACGTTTTCGCGCCTTGCGCGCTTGGCGGGGTGATCGCGCAGCAGACGATCTCCATGCTGAAGGCCGGGATTGTCGCAGGCTCCGCCAACAACCAGCTCGCGCGCCACGAGGATGCCCGCCTTCTGATGGACGCCGGCATCCTCTATGCCCCGGACTATGTCATCAATGCCGGCGGGCTCATCAACGTGGCGGCCGAGCTGGCGCCCGGCGGCTACGACCGCGGTGCCGTCATGGCCAAGGTCGGGGAAATCCCCGGCACGCTGGGCGACATCTTCACCCGCGCCGAGGCGCAGCGCCGGCCCACCAACGACATTGCCGCTGAGATTGCCATGGAGCGCATCGCGGCGGCGGCGCGCAAGAGCCGGACATAGGCCCGGGCGCAGGCGCCGCCTATTTGCCTGCGATCCCCCGCAGGGCGCTTTCGCCCCACACCTGCCGCAGGCGCGCGTCGCGTCCGCAGCCTTCCCGGTAGCCCTTGTAGGCAGCGGCCTTGGTGACGAAGCCGAAGCGGGTGAGGATGCGCTCGTTGCTGCGATAGTAGTCCTGGTGGTAGTCCTCGGCAGGCCAGAAGGCCGTCGCCGGCAGGATGGGCGTGACCACGGGCTGGCCAAGCTCGGCCTCGGCCGCCTTCTTCGCTTCCTCGGCTGCCTTCTTCTGTGCCTCGTCGAGCACATAGATGGCCGTGGTGTAGCCGTGGCCGCGGTCGCAGAACTGGCCGCCGCCATCGGTGGGGTCGACGGAGTGGAAGAAGACGTCGAGCAGGTGCGCATAGCTCACCTGGCTGTCGTCATACCTGATCTCGACCGCCTCGCGGTGGCCTCCGGCCTGGTAGTTGCGATAGCTGGGGTTTCGCGCCTCTCCGCCCGTATAACCGGAGACGGTGGAGAGCACGCCTTCCACCTTGTCGAAATCCGCCTCCACGCACCAGAAGCAGCCGCCGGCGAAAATGGCGGTCTTCGTTTCCGCCATGGCCGGCAAAGGCCCGGCGAGCGAGGCGGCAAGCGCGAGTGCGGCGACAAGAGATGAGCGGATCATGGCGGGTCTCCCTTTTCCGCGAGAAGACCTACCCCTTCGGCGGGGAATTTGAAATTCAATCCGCTACACGCTTGCGTGAGCGGCGGTTCACATCCGCCGCTCGACCATCATCTTCTTGATTTCGGCGATCGCCCTGGCCGGGTTCAGCCCCTTGGGGCAGGCCTGCGTGCAGTTCATGATGGTGTGGCAGCGATAGAGCCGGAAGGGGTCTTCAAGATTGTCGAGCCGCTCGCCGGTGGCCTCGTCGCGGGAGTCGATCAGCCAGCGATAGGCCTGCAGAAGCACCGCCGGCCCCAGATAGCGCTCGCCGTTCCACCAGTAGCTGGGGCACGAGGTCTGGCAGCAGAAGCACAGGATGCACTCATAGAGCCCGTCGAGCTTGGCACGGTCCTCGTGACTCTGGCGCCATTCGGTGGCCGGCTCCGGCGTCACCGTCTGCAGCCAGGGCTGGATCGAGGAAAGCTGGGCATAGGGCACGGAGAGATCGGGCACCAGATCCTTCACCACGGGCATGTGCGGCAGGGGATAGATGCGCACCGCATCCCTGATCTCGTCCATGCCCTTGGTGCAGGCGAGCGTGTTCGCCCCGTCGATGTTCATCGCGCAGGAGCCGCATATGCCCTCGCGGCAGGAGCGGCGGAAGGTGAGGGTGGGGTCCACCTTGTTCTTGATCCAGATGAGCCCGTCGAGAACCATCGGCCCGCAATCGTCCAGATCGACGTAGTAGGTGTCGACGCGCGGGTTCTCCTCGTCGTCCGGAGACCATCGATAGATGCGAAACTCGCGCAGCCTCGTGGCCCCTTCGGGCTTGGGCCAGGTCTTGCCCGGCTTGACCTTTGAATTCTTGGGGAGGGTGAGTTGGACCATTTCGGATCGCCTATCCGTTTGCTGCCTGTTCGATTGCCGGTCCCAGATCGTTGTTTTCCTCGATGCGAAGCATCCGCATGTCCCGGACCGAGGGGCGGAACCAGGGAAAGCGACGGGTCAAATCCTGGACCGCGAGCACGCAGCTCACGGCATTGACCGTCTCGTTTCCGAAATAGACACTTCCCTGCTGCCAATCAAAACCATGTTTACGCAACTCGTTGCGGATGTCCGCATATGCGTTCCTCCATGAGGCATTGCCGTAGCTCTGCTCAAGCGTCTGGGTATCGAGATCAAACGTTATCGCATACATGGTTCCGCGCCGTCCGCTGTTATGCCCCATCATGCTCATGGCGACGTCCTTTCGCCGAAGGTTCATACAACCCCAATCTAGTATACCCGCTTCTTCGGTGCGATCTTTTCGGGGTCGATGCCGCCCTCTTCGGGTTTGAGCAGAGGCTCCGTGTGGACCGGCCGATAGGCGAGGCGCACTCGGCCTTCCTCGTCCACGTGAGCAAGCGTGTGCTTGCGCCAGTTCCTGTCGTCGCGCTCGGTAAAGTCCTCGCGGGCATGGGCGCCGCGGCTTTCCTTGCGGGCTTCGGCCGAGTAGACGGTGGTGATGGCATTGGCCATCAGGTTCTCAAGCTCCAGCGTCTCCATCAGGTCGGAGTTCCAGATCATCGAACGGTCGTGGACCTTGATGTCGGAAAGCCCGCTCCAGACCTCCGAGATGCGCTTGCAGCCCTGCTCCAGCGTCTCCTGGGTGCGGAAGACGGCGGCGTCCTCCTGCATGGCGCGCTGCATCTTCTCGCGCAGGGCGGCCGTCGGCGTGCTGCCGTTTGCATGGCGGATGCGGTCGAAACGGTCCATGATCTTCTCGCATGCCGCCTTGTTCAGCGGCGGCACCTTGGCGTCCCTGTCCACCACCTTGCCGGCACGAATGGCGGCGGCGCGGCCAAACACCACGAGGTCGATCAGCGAGTTGGAGCCGAGGCGGTTGGCGCCGTGCACGGAGGCACAGGCCGCCTCGCCGACGGCCATCAGGCCGGGGGCTACGGCATCCGGGTCGTCGCGGGTCGGGTTCAGCACCTCGCCCCAGTAATTGGTCGGGATGCCGCCCATGTTGTAATGCACCGTGGGCAGCACCGGAATCGGCTCGCGGGTCACATCGACCCCGGCGAAGATGCGCGCCGATTCGGCAATCCCCGGCAGGCGCTCGTGGATGACCGCCGGGTCCAGATGGTCGAGGTGGAGATAGATGTGGTCCTTCTCCTTGCCCACGCCGCGCCCTTCGCGGATCTCCACCGTCATGCAGCGAGAGACCACGTCGCGCGAGGCGAGATCCTTGGCCGAAGGCGCATAGCGCTCCATGAAGCGCTCGCCCTCGGAATTGACGAGGTAGCCGCCTTCGCCGCGCACGCCTTCGGTGATGAGACATCCGGCGCCATAGATGCCGGTGGGGTGGAACTGAACGAACTCCATGTCCTGCAGCGGCAGGCCGGCACGCGCGATCATGCCGTTGCCGTCGCCCGTGCAGGTGTGCGCCGAGGTGCAGGAGAAATAGGCGCGCCCATAGCCGCCGGTCGCCAGCACCACCATCTTGGCGGCGAAGCGGTGGATGGTGCCGTCCTCGAGGTTCCACGCCACCACGCCGGTGCACGCGCCGTCCGTCATGATGAGGTCGATGGCGAAATACTCGATGAAGAACTGCGCATGGTTCTTCACCGACTGGCCGTAGAGCGTGTGCAGAATGGCGTGGCCCGTGCGGTCGGCAGCGGCGCAGGTGCGCTGCACCGGCGGGCCGTCGCCGAAATTCTGCATGTGGCCGCCGAAGGGCCGCTGATAGATCCGGCCGTCCTCGGTGCGCGAGAAGGGCACGCCATAATGCTCCAGCTCGTAGACGGCGGCCGGCGCCTCGCGCGCCAGATATTCCATGGCGTCCACGTCGCCCAGCCAGTCGGAGCCCTTGACCGTGTCGTAGAGATGCCACTGCCAGTGGTCGGGCCCCATGTTCTGCAGCGAGGCGGCAATGCCGCCCTGGGCCGCCACGGTGTGCGAACGGGTGGGGAAGACCTTGGTGATGCAGGCCGTCTTCAATCCCTGCTCGGCCATGCCGAGCGTGGCGCGCAGGCCGGCGCCGCCGGCCCCCACCACCACCACGTCGAAGGCATGATCGACATATTCATAGGCCGCACCGGCCTTCTTCACAGTTGCGTCAGCCATCGTGGTTTCAGGCTCCGAATGCGATCTTGAGCAGGGCGTAGAGGGCGGCCGCCCCGAGAAGGAGGGGGAAGAAGACGTTGAGCACGAGGAGGGCGATCTTCATGCCCTCGCCATGCACATAATCCTCGATGACGACCTGCATGCCGAGCCGCATGTGATAGAGCGCGGAGAGAACCGCCAGGGCAATGAGCAGCGTCACCACGGGCTGGGCGAGCGCGGCGCGCACCTCTTCGTAAGGGGCGCCGTTATAGGCGATGACGAAGCCGACGAAAAACAGCACGAGCGGCACGTTTGCAATCGCCGTCAGCCGCTGGCGCCAGAAATGCTCCGTGCCTTCCCTGGCCGAACCGAGACCGCGGACACGGGCAAGCGGCGTGCGCATGTCGGCCATCTCAGAACCCTCCCCTCAGCATGTAACCGGCAATCCAGACGACCAGCGTCAGGATGATCGAAGCGATCAGATTGGCGGTGGCGATCCGCGTGGCGGTGCGCTTCTCCAGTCCGCGCGCAGTGTCCCACACGAGATGGCGGATACCGCCCAGAAGATGGTGAAGAAGCGCCCAGGTGAAGCCGAAGAGCACCAGCCGGCCGAGAAGCGAGCCGAACAAGGCGTTGACGAGGTCGAAGGCCTCGCGCGAGCTTGCGGCCGCCACAAGCCAAACGACGAACAGCACCATGCCGAAATAGAGCGCTCCGCCCGTGATGCGGTGCAGGATCGACATGGCCATGGTGGGCGTGAAGCGGTAGATCTGCAAATGCGGCGAGACCGGCCTCGCCCGGGTGGCTGTAGACTTGCTCATGGCTTCCCCGTTCTGTCGCCGGGGGATCCGGGCCCTGCGGGCAGACCCCGCGTGGCCCAGGCCTCCGGCAGGTCGCTTTCTAATGCGCTTTTCGCAGTGCGTCAAAGCCGCAGAAGCGATCCGCCGGGCCTGAATCGATTTGAGACGGGAAAGCCGGCTCAGTTCTCCATCGCCCGCCTGCGCCGCCCCGCGGATGGGTGAGGTCCGCCCCCCCCCCCCGACATGCCGGTTCCGAAGAGCCCCGCCGGCTCAGCGACCGGCAAAGCGAATCACGTGGCTGGTCCAGTCGGCCGGTGCCGCCACCTGCCCAAAGAGCCGCCGCCCTTCCTCGGGCCGGCGCGGCGCGTTCAGCACCAGCCGCGTCCAGCCCCGTTCCTCCGCCTGGTCGCCCACCACGTCGATCAGGGCCCGGGCGATGCCCTTGCCGCGATGGTCGTGATGCACATAGACATGTTCCAGCAGCCCGTAGCGCATACCGGAGACGGGGTCGGGCAGGTCGTAGAAGATGGCGAAGGCCACCAGCGTGCCGTCGATGCGCGCTCCGACCACTTCCGCCACCCGGTCCTGCAGCAGCGTTTCGGCATAGAAGGCATCGGGCCGGCGCGGCGCACCGCGCATGAGCGATTGCGTGTAGGCCGCAAGAAGCGGTGCCAGCGCCTGCGCATCCTTCAGCCGCAGCGGCGCGATGTCGATCCTGGGCTTGTCGCTCATGGCATCGGGATCCTTCTTCTTCGCCATCATTCGGCGAAATTAACCATATCTGTCAACGGCCGGAAAAGATGGCGGCAGGCGGCGTGACAATGGTTAAGAAACCATTAATCTTGACGGCGAGGAGGCCCGCGATCCTGAGAGGAGCGTTGCGCATGTTTTTCAGCGGACTCTTGCCATCCGGCCGCGGCCTCGCCGCCATTGCCCTGTTTGCCTGGGCCGCCGTGCCGGCCTTTGCCGGCGGCGAGATCAGCTATTCCGACAGCTTCGGAAACCTGGTCGTCCACAGTCCGGGCGGCTACAAGCGAATCGTCGTCGGCCGGGGCCACCTCGCCGCCGGTCCGCGCGCCCAGGGGCCCAAGGTCGTCTATCTGGAGGAGCGGGACGGCGCGCTCTACCTGCGAGAGCGCCGGCGCTGCCGCCATGGGGTGCGGCTGCACGGGCGCAGCTATATGTACGGCCTGCCGGAGAACGTTCTGCCGGTGCCTGCCGCCTCCTGCCGGTAGCCGGCGATGAGCCTGCCGGCCCGTGACATCGCGGCCATGCCGCACGCGGCATCCCCGTCCCGCCCTGCGCGCGCGTGGGAGGCGGTGCTTCTGCCGCGCCTTGCCGTGCTGCTGGTTCTTGCCGCTGCCGTCCTCTTCGGCATGGGCCTGCGCGAACTGGTCGATCGGCGTGGCGGTGTTGCGGGCGGCGTCGAGCCGCTTCTGCATCGCCTCTGGCCGGTCTCCGCGCCGGGCCATGCGGAGCCCCTGGCCGACAGGCAACGCCTGCACGCACCGATGTCCTTCGCGCTTGTGGCAGACGGCACGCTCAGGGCCACGGGCAGCATCGCGCCGGGCACGGCGGCCCTGTTCGAGGCCGCGCTCGACGCCCATGGCGGGGCGATCGGCCAGGTGAGCCTGCACTCCCCCGGCGGCACGCTGGACGATGCGCTGGCCATGGCGCGCGTGCTGCGCCGTCGCGGCATTGCCACGCTGGTGGAGGACGGGGCCGTCTGCGCCTCCTCCTGCCCGCTGGTGATGGCCGGCGGCGTGGAGCGCAGCGCCGGCGCGCAGGCGACCATCGGGCTTCACCAGTTCTATCTGGCGGGAAGAACGCCTGACGATCCGGCGCAGGCCATGATCGACGCGCAGATGACGACGGCGCGCGTCGCCCGCCATCTCGACAGGATGGGGGTGGACCCGGCCCTGTGGCTGCACGCGCTCGATACGCCTCCGCACATGCTCTACTATCTGAACCGCGAGGAGATGCGCCGCTACCGCCTCGTCACCACACCGTGGCCCTATCGCTCCAGCCGGGCGGCGACGGCGCTCATGCGCGAGAGCATGTCCTGAAGCCCGGCGGCGATGCGCCGGTGCAGCCTGACCGCGGTCTCCGGAAATTCCTCCAGGATGCGGCGGAACATGGACCGGTTGAGGCGAATCACCTTCACATCCGTCTGGGCCACGGCGCTGGTCAGGCGCACGCTCTCGGCGATCAGCGCCAGCTCGCCCAATATGGCACCGGGGCCGTGGACGGAGATGATCTCCCGCTCCTCTCCCCGCTGATGGTAAAGGGCAACCTCGCCTGCCGCCACCACGAAGGCGCAATCGGCCGGCGCACCCTCGGCATAGAGCTTGTGGCCGGCGCCGAGCGTGATGGTCTCGGCGCCGAAAGCCATGAGGCGTAGCTGCTCGCGCGTGAAGCCCTTGAAGAGTCCCACGCCGGACAGAACGCGGATGTCATCGTCCAGCGCCATGCGGTCGTCCCCGCTCGCTTCTGCTTGTGCCCGGTGCCCGCCTGCACCGAATCATCTCAGGGAACGAGCTTGTATCCGCCGCTTTCTGTCACAAGAATTTCGGCTTTGGAAGGATCGCGCTCGATCTTTTGGCGTAGCCGATAGACGTGGGTTTCCAGCGTATGGGTGGTTACACCGGAGTTGTAGCCCCAGACTTCTTCGAGAAGCACGTCGCGCGTCACCACCTTCTGCTCGGCGCGGTAGAGATACTTGATGATGGCCGCCTCCTTCTCGGTCAGCCGGATCTTGCCGCCGCGCTCGTCGATCAGCAGCTTCTGGCCGGGCTTGAAGGTGTAGGGGCCGACGGTGAACTTGGCATCCTCGCTCTGCTCGTGCTGGCGAAGCTGCGCGCGGATGCGCGCCAGGAGCACGGCGAAGCGGAACGGCTTGGTCACGTAGTCGTTGGCGCCGGCTTCCAGGCCCAGAATCGTGTCGGAATCGGTGTCCTGCGCCGTCAGCATGATGATCGGCGCGCGATAGCCGCCCTTGCGCAGCAGCTTGACGGCCTCGCGCCCGTCCATGTCCGGCAGGCCGACATCCATGATGGTCAGGTCCACCATGGCATTGCGCGCGGCGTGAATGCCCTTGGTCGCCGTCGCTTCCTCGAGGATGTCGAACTCCTCGTAGAGGGAAAGCTGCTCGACGAGGGTGGCCCGCAGGTCGTCGTCGTCGTCAACGATCAGGATGGTTCGTGGCGTCATATGTCAATCCGTTGATTTGCAAGCCGGTGCCGTTGACCCCGCCGCCATTTTCATCGAACCTCCCCTTTACGCTCCACGGCGCCGGTATGAAAGACGGTCACGGCTTTTTGTTCGCAACGTCAACTATAGCCCAGAAATGTGGCCGCGACAGCGCATCCCCGGCGGGATGCCTCATCACGGTGCGCGCGCGCCCCGGAAAGCCCGACCAGGGCCTCCTCTCCGTGGAGGGGCGGGTCTTCGCCTGCGCCTTGGGGCGCGGGGGAATCGGTGCGATGAAGCGGGAGGGCGACGGCGCGACGCCGCTTGCCGCCATGCGGCCGATGGGCGTGTTCTACAGGCGCGAGCGCCGGCACGCCGCCCTTGCGCACACGCCGCTGGCGACCCGTGCCATACGCGCCGACATGGGCTGGTGCGACGCCCCGGCGGATGCGAACTACAACCGCCCGGTCCGCCTGCCCTTTCGGGCCTCGCATGAAAGGATGCTGCGCGATGACACGCTCTACGACGTGTGCGTGGTGCTGGACTGGAACGTGCGCCCGCGCCGGCGCGGGCGGGGCAGCGCCATCTTCCTGCATCTCGCGCGGCCCGGCATGGCGCCCACCGAGGGCTGCATCGCCGTTTCCCTGCGCACCATGGCCCGACTTTTGCCGCTTCTTTCCCGGCATACCCGAATCGTGGTGAGACGCTGACGGTGCCTGCGGCATCCTGCTGCAACGATAAGAGGAATCTTTACCACATGTCGCAATCATGGGATTGTCCGGCGGGCGGGCAGGGTAAACAGCAGCAGAGCACAGGGACAGGGAGACCCGCATGACGGCGAAGGCAAAGCGCGCAAAAACCCCCAAAACCCGCCCGGCCGAAGCGAAGGCGCTCGACACGGCACGCCTGCGCGAACTGTTGATTTCCCGCGCGCCGGCGGAGGACCTGGAAAGCTACGACCGCGCCGCGATCGACCGCGCCGTGGAGCTGGTGGCGGCGGCGCTGAAGAAGCACAAGCCCGGCAAGAGCGTCGTGGAGGTGGAGGCGGCGTCGGGGATCGAGCGGGCCGGACGCATCCTCACCGCCGTCACCCTCGTCAACGACAACATGCCCTTCCTGTTCGATTCCGTGCTCGGCGAAATCACCGAATCGGTCGGTGAGCCGACGCTCATCATGCATCCGGTGCTGCTTGCCCGCCACGGCAGGAACGGCATCAGCGAGGTGCTGGGCGATGCCGCCACCAAGGCGGTGCGCGATGCCGTGCAGGTCAGCCTCATCCATGTCCACCTGCCGCGGCTTTCCAGCGAAAGGTGCGAGGAGCTGAGGGCGCGGCTTGCCCATATTCTGGGCCAGGTGCGCGCCGCCGTCAGCGACTGGAAGCCGATGCTGGCCCGTCTCGACCAGGAGATCACGCAACTGCGCTATGCGCCGGTGCCGCTCGACGCGGAGGCGGTGGCCGAGGCCATCGCCTTTCTGGAATGGCTGCGCGACGACAATTTCACCTTCCTCGGCATGCGCGAGTTCCGCTACACGGGCGGCGAGAAGAACGGCATGCTCGAACGCGCTCACAAGAAGGGCCTCGGCATCCTGGCGGACCCCAACGTGCTGGTCCTGCGGCGCGGCAGCGAGCCCGTCTCCACCACGCCGGAAATCCGCGCCTTCCTGCATGGGCCGGAGCCGCTGATCGTTACCAAGGCCAATGCCAAATCGGTGGTGCACCGCCGCGCCTATCTCGACTATATCGGTGTCAAGACCTTCAGTGACGAGGGCAAGCTCACCGGCGAGCTGCGCATCGTCGGCCTGTTCACCTCCACCGCCTACACGCGCTCGGTGATGAAGATCCCCTATCTGCGCTCCAAGGCGCAGGCGGTCATCGCGCGCTCCGGCTTCGCGCCCACCGACCACTCGGGCAAGGCGCTCATCAACGTGCTGGAGTCCTATCCCCGCGACGAGCTCTTCCAAATCAGCGTGCCGACGCTGCGCAAGCATGCCGAGGCCATACTGGCACTTGCCGACCGGCCCCGCGTGCGGGTGCTCTACCGCATCGACCAGTTCGACCGTTTCGTCTCCGTCATCGTCTTCGTGCCGCGCGATCATTACGATTCGCGCGTGCGTGTGGAGATCGGGGAGTATCTGAAGACTGTCTTCGACGGGCGGCTGTCGGCCTACTATCCGGCCTTTCCCGAGGGCGCCCTGGCGCGCGTGCACTTCATCATCGGCCGGTCGGGCGGCAGGACGCCGCGCGTCGAGACGGAGGTTCTGGAGGCGGCGGTTCGCGACATCGTGCGCACCTGGGAGGACGCGCTGCGCGAGGCGGTGGAAGATACGGGAGCGGCCGACACCATCGCTGCCCTTGCCCAGGGCTTTCCCGAAAGCTACCGCAACAGCTTCGAGCCGGCGACGGCGCTCGTCGATGCCGAGCGCATTGCCGCGCTTTCCGCCGCGCAGCCCATAGCGATCGACTTTCACCGCCACGAAGACCAGAAGCCCGACCAGGCGGCGCTGAAGATCTATCACCATGGTACGCCCGTGGCGCTCAGCCGTCGCGTGCCGCTTCTCGAGAACATGGGCTTCCGCGTCATCAGCGAGCGTACCTTCGAGCTTGGCGGGCCGGACGGGGCGCCGGTCTTCCTGCACGACATGGAGCTGGAAAACACCTTCGAGGGGCCGATCGACCTGTCCGACGACGGGGCGCTGTTCCAGGAGATGTTCCTCGCCATCTGGCGCGGCGAATATGACAATGACAGCTTCAACGCGCTGGCCCAGACGGCGCGGCTCAGAGTATCGGAAATCGCCGTGCTGCGCGCCTACAGCCGCTTCCTGCACCAGGCGAAGATCCCGCAAAGCCAGGGCTTCATCGCCGCCACGCTGAACCGCTATCCGCAGATCGCGCGGATGCTTTTCGAGCTGTTCGTGGTCCGGTTCGACCCGCATCGGCGCGCGGCTGCCGGGCGAGAAGGAGAGATCGAGGCGGCAATCGGCAGCGCGCTCGACGACGTGCCGAGCCTCGACGACGACACCATCATCCGCCGCTTCCTCAACCTCATCAAGTCCACCCTGCGCACCAATTTCTTCGCCATGGGCGAGGGGTCGGGTGGGCGCTCGCTGGCCTTCAAATTCGATTCGCGAGCCGTCGAGGGGCTGCCGCAGCCGCGCCCCTGGCGCGAAATGTTCGTCTACGGGCCGGAGGTGGAAGGCGTGCACCTGCGCTTCGGTCCGGTGGCGCGCGGGGGCCTGCGCTGGTCCGACCGGGCGCAGGACTACCGCACGGAGGTCCTGGGCCTGGTGAAGGCCCAGCAGGTGAAGAACGGCGTCATCGTGCCGGTGGGCGCGAAGGGCGGCTTCTATCCGCGCCAGCTGCCGGCGGGCGGCGACCGCCAGGAGGTGTTCGAGGCGGGGCGGCGGGCCTATATCAACTTCATTTCCACCATGCTCTCCATCACCGACAATCTGGAGGGCGACAAGGTGGTCACGCCGGAAGGCGTGGTGCGCCACGATGGCGACGACCCCTATTTCGTGGTCGCCGCCGACAAGGGCACGGCCACCTTCTCCGACACCGCCAACGAAATCAGCCAGAAGCACGGCTTCTGGCTCGACGATGCCTTCGCCTCCGGCGGCTCGGCCGGCTACGACCACAAGAAAATGGGAATCACCGCACGCGGCGCCTGGGAGGCGGTGAAGCGGCACTTCCGCGAGATGAACCGCGACATCCAGACAGAGCCCTTCACCGTGGTGGGCGTGGGCGACATGTCGGGCGACGTGTTCGGCAACGGCATGCTCCTGTCGCGCGCCACGCGGCTCATCGCGGCCTTCGACCATCGCGATATCTTCATCGACCCCGATCCCGACCCGCAGGTCGCCTATGCCGAGCGCAAGCGGCTGTTCGAGATGGGCCGGTCGAGCTGGCAGGACTACGACAGGTCGAAGCTTTCCAAGGGCGGCATCGTCGTCTCGCGCAGCCGCAAGCAGATCGAGCTTTCGCGCGAGGCGGCGGATGCCATCGGCCTGGACAGGACCACCGGCTCGCCCACCGAGATCAT
Source organism: Chelativorans intermedius (assembly GCF_025398255.1). Classification (GTDB taxonomy): domain Bacteria; phylum Pseudomonadota; class Alphaproteobacteria; order Rhizobiales; family Rhizobiaceae; genus Chelativorans; species Chelativorans intermedius. The sequence continues at coordinate 95,011 of NZ_JAODNW010000017.1, forward strand.
GCGCGCCATCCTGAAGGCGCCGGTGGATCTTCTGTGGTTCGGCGGCATCGGCACCTATGTGCGCGCTTGCGACGAATCGAACGCCGATGTGGGAGACCGGGGCAACGATGCCATCCGGGTCGCGGCGCGCGAGGTGCGCGCCAGGGTGATCGGCGAGGGCGCCAATCTGGGTGTTACCCAGCGCGGGCGCATCGAGTTCAACCTGGCGGGCGGACGCTGCAACTCCGACGCCATCGACAATTCCGGCGGCGTCAACTCCTCCGATCTCGAGGTCAACATCAAGATCGCGCTGGCCAGCGCCATGCGCTCCGGCACGCTGGCGCGCCCGGCGCGCGACAAGCTGCTCGCGGCGATGACCGAGGAAGTGGCCGCGCTGGTGCTGGAGAACAACTATCGCCAGACGCTCGCCATCTCGCTGGTCGAACGGCGCGGCCTGGCCGAGCTGCCCCACCAGGCGCGCATGATGACGCTCTTCGAAAACCAGGGCCATCTCGACCGGGCGGTCGAGTTCCTGCCCGGCCCGCAGGCCCTTGCCGAGCGCGAAAGCCGCGGCGAGCCGCTGACGCGGGCGGAGATCGGCGTGCTGCTGGCCTATGCCAAGATCGTGCTGTTCGACGAGCTGGTGGCCAGTCCGCTGCCTGACGAGAAGCATTTCGAGGCGGATCTGTTCGCCTATTTCCCCGAGCGGATGCGACAGAAATACGCGGCCGAGATCCGCGGCCACCGGCTGCGCCGGGAGATCATCGCCACCGAACTCGCCAACGACGTGATCGACTGGGGCGGACCGACCTTCATCACCCGCCTTCAGGACATGACGGGCCGCCCGCCGCACGAGATCGTCGGCGCCTATGCGGTGGTGCGCGACGGTTTCGACCTGCGCACGCTGCAGAAGGCCATCGACGGTCTCGACAACCGGATCGACGGCAACGTCCAGCTCGCGCTCTACCAGCGTCTCTGCCGGCTGATCGTCTCGGCCACCGCATGGCAGCTCAAGAACGGCGGAAGCGAGGCGGAGGTGGGCAGCCGCATCGAACGGCTGCGCGCCGCGCGCGGGACACTGGAGCCGAAGCTGGGCTCCCTGATGCCCGACTTCCTGCGGGAGCGGACGGGCGCGGAGGAAGAACGCCTGACCGCCGAGGGCGCGCCGGAGTCGCTGGCCCGCCGCCTTGCGCTCCTCGACATCTCCGCCATGGTGCCGGACATCGCGCTTGCCGCCGACAAGGCGGAGGCCGATCTCGTGAAGGCGGCCAGCGCCTTCTTCACCGTCACCGAGACCTTCCGAATCGGGCGCATCGAAACCGCCGCACAGTCGATCACCCCGGCAGACTATTATGACGGGCTGGCGCTGGCCCGCGCCCTCGACACGATCGACGCGGCGCGCCGCAGCATCACCATTACGGCCCTGCGCAGCCACCGCGATGCCGAAGACCCGGCCGCACAATGGCGGGAAGCCGGCGGCGAACGGGTGGGCCGCGTGCGCGAGCGGCTGCAGACGCTGACGGATGCCGGCGATGTCACCGTCTCGCGGCTGACCGTCGCTGCCGGCCTTCTGGCCGATCTGAGCGCCTGAGGCGGCCTGTGGTGACGGGGGAGGAAAGCACGCAGCGGGCGAGCCGCGCAGGGATCTGGGGCTGGATGCTGTTCGACTGGGCGCAGCAGCCCTTCCACACGCTGGTCATCACCTTCGTCTTTGCGCCCTATTTCGCCGCCGCCGTGGCGCCCGATGCGGCGCGGGGGCAGGAGCTGTGGGGCCTGGCGACAGGGATCGGCGGCCTGATGATTGCGCTTGCCTCTCCCGTGCTGGGCGCCATTGCCGACGCCTCGGGGCCGCGCAAGCCTTGGGTTCTGGGCTTCTCAGTGATTGGCGTTCTGGCCTGCGCGGGACTGTGGTTTGCCACGCCCGGCACGGAAAATCTGCTGCCGGTGCTGGTGCTGGTGGCGCTTGCCGTCTTCGGCATGGAGTTTGCCGCCGTGTTCAACAATGCGATGATGCCGGGCCTCGTGCCGCGCGCGCAGCTCGGCCGCCTTTCCGGCTCGGCCTGGGGGCTCGGCTATGTGGGCGGGCTCGTCTCCCTGGTGCTGGTGCTGGGGTTCATGGCCGCCGTGCCGGAGACCGGGCGCACGCTTCTGGGGATCCAGCCTCTTTTCGGCCTCGATGCGGCGGCCCGCGAGGGCGACCGAATGGCCGGCCCTTTCACGGCCTTGTGGTATGCGCTGTTCGTGATTCCGATGTTCCTGTTCACACCCGACCGGCCGCGCCGCCGGGTGGTCGGGGCGGTGCGCCAGGGGCTTTCCCGCCTTGCTGCCACGCTGCGCGGCCTGCCCCGGCAGGTCAGCTATTTCAGCTTTCTGGCCGCCTCCATGTTCTATCGCGACGCGCTCAACGCGCTCTACGCCTTCGGCGGCATCTACGCCGCCGGCGTTCTCGGCCTGTCCATCGTGCAGATCGGGCTGTTCGGCATTCTGGCCAATGTGACCGGCGCCCTGGGCGCCTGGCTCGGCGGCCGCATGGACCAGGCGCACGGGCCGAAGGCCGTCGTCACCGTTTCGATCCTCGTCCTGAGCCTGTGCTGCCTCGTGGTGATCTCCACCACCAGGAGCGAGGTGATGTTCGTCCCGCTCGGCACGGCCGACTCGTCGCTTCCCGTGCTGGTCTTCTTTGCCGCTGGCGCCTTCATCGGCGCGGCGGGCGGTGCCATCCAGGCCGCCTCGCGCACGCTGCTTGTCGATCAGGTGCCGCGCGAACAGGTGACGGAGGCGTTCGGCCTCTATGCCCTTTCCGGCAAGGCGACCACCTTCATCGGGCCGCTGTCGGTGGCTGCCGCCACGGCCTATTTCTCCGGCAGCGCGCTGGGGCTTTCGGCGGAGAGCGCGCAGCGCCTGGGAGTGACGCCGATCCTGGCCCTGTTTCTGTTGGGGCTCGTGCTGCTGCCGCTCGTCAGAAGCGCCCCGAGGGCCGTGGCGGAATAGATGCCGGCGTCAATGGCGGAAGTGACGCATGCCGGTGAAGACCATCGCGATGCCGTTCTCGTCGGCGGCCTGGATCACCTCCTCGTCGCGCATCGAGCCGCCGGGCTGGATGACGGCGGTGGCGCCCGCTTCCACCGCCGAGAGCAGCCCGTCGGCGAAGGGGAAGAAGGCATCGGAGGCGACGACGCACCCCCTGGTCAGCGGTTCGCCGCCGGCCGCCGCTGCCGCGTCCTCGGCCTTGCGCGCGGCGATGCGCGCGGAGTCGACGCGGCTCATCTGCCCCGCCCCGATGCCCACCGTGGCGAGGTCGCGCGCATAGACGATGGCGTTCGACTTCACGTGCTTGGCAACGCGGAAGGCGAATTTCAGGTCCGCCATCTCCCTTTCGCCGGGCGCGCGCTTCGTCACCACCTTCAGCTCCAGATCGTCGACCACGCCGTTGTCGCGCGACTGGATGAGCAGCCCGCCGGCCACGGTCTTCGCCGATAGTCCGGGCTGGCGCGGATCGGCCACACCGCCGGTGAGAAGCAGGCGCAGGTTCTTCCTGGCCGCGATGATGGCCTGTGCCTCCTCGCTGGCGTCGGGGGCGATGATGACCTCGGTGAAAATCCTGGCGATCTCCTCGGCAGCTTCCGCGTCAAGCGGGCGATTGAGCGCCACGATGCCGCCGAAGGCGGAGACGGGGTCGCATGCAAGCGCCCTGCGATAGGCTTCGGCAAGCGAGGCGCCCTCCGCCACGCCGCAGGGATTGGCATGCTTGATGATGGCCACGGCGGCGCTCCTGGCGGGATCGAACTCCGAGACCAGCTCGAAGGCGGCATCCGTGTCGTTGATGTTGTTGTAGGAGAGCTGCTTGCCCTGCACCTGGCGCGCGGTGGCCACGCCCGGCCGCTTCTCTCCCGTGACGTAGAAGCCCGCTTGCTGGTGCGGGTTCTCGCCATAGCGCATCACCTGCGCGAGCCTGCCGCCCAGGGCGCGCCACTGCGGCTGTGGCATGGAAAGGGCCTCGGCGAACCATTGCGAGATCGCCGCATCATAGGCGGCGGTGCGCGAAAAGGCTTTCGCCGCCAGCTCCTGGCGCAGCCGGTAGGGCAGCGCGCCGTCGTTCTCGGCCAGCGCGGCAAGCACCCGCGGATAGTCCGCCGGGTCGGTGACCACGGCCACATAGGCGTGGTTCTTGGCCGCCGCGCGCAGCATGGCCGGCCCGCCGATATCGATGTTCTCGACGGTCGCGGCATAATCGCCGCCGCCGAAGCGGACCTCCTCGAAGGGGTAGAGGTTGATGACCACCAGGTCGATGGGCTGGATGGCATGCGCCTCCATCGCCGCCTTGTGCTCCGCGTCGTCGCGGATGCCCAGAAGGCCGCCATGCACGGCCGGGTGCAGGGTCTTCACCCGCCCGTCCATGATTTCGGGAAAGCCCGTCAGGTCCGAGACGTCGCGCACGGCAAGGCCGTGCCCGGCCAGCGTCGCTGCCGTGCCGCCGGTGGAGACAAGCTCGACATTGCGTTCGCCGAGCGCGCGGGCGAACGCCACGATGCCCGTCTTGTCCGAGACGGAAATCAGCGCGCGGCGGACCGGCACGCGATCGGGAGCGGGGATGTTCTTTGCCGAAACGGTCATGGGCGTGCTTTCCTTGCTGGCGGGCCGATGCGCGGATCCAATATCCTACAGCGTCCTTCGTGCGTCCCGAAGGATGCACGGCGCTGTAGCACAGGGGACGCTCGAATCAAGCCGCGCGGGCGCTTCAGCCCCATTCCATGATGCTGTTGGTGCGCTGGAACTGCCAGCGCACCTCCGGTATCGCCGGTACGGTGATGTGCAGGACGATCTGGCGGCTGCGGCTGGCTCCGGCGACACCGGCGAAGAAGATGGACTCCTCCACCACCGGCTCCACGCCGTCGCAGGTGAACACCCAGGTGTCGGTGTCCCGGCCCGCCAGGATGAGCCGTCCCTCGTCGTCCTGGTAGAGCTCGATGTCGGGATGGATGTGGAAGCGCACGGCGACCGCGTTTTCCCCCCCGGCCGAAACGCCGTCGGCAGGCTGAAAGCGGTCGGCCCCGGTCAGCAGCCCGCCTTCCCGCGAAAGCGCCAGCGTCCGCTCGTGCACCAGGCCGAAGCGCCGGGCATAGCCGTCGTGGCTGGCGGTGAAGGATTGGATGCCGGCACCATCGGTGCGCCGCCGCTCCACCCTGCGCGGCCCGCCGATGAGGGGGGTGCCGATCCAGGCGTCCCAACCGGCCGGCAGGGCGAAGCGTGCCTGCGAGGTGTCGTTCACCGTCGCTGTCGAATGCGCTGCCGTGGCCCGGCCCAGGAGCCGGAACGCCTCGACGCCGGAGCTGTCGACGCCGCAATTGACGATGAACTGGTGCCGCCCGGACGACATCTCGAAGGAAAGGCATCCCGCATGGGCGAGGCTGGACAGCTCCGGCGGCGGCGGCGCGGTATCGGCGATCACCGTGGTGCTGCCCATGGCCAGCCGCTCGTAGCCCGAATAGGGCGCCTGGGAAAGCGGCGCGCCCCCCGTGTCGTCATAGCGCAGGATGGCGGCCACGCGGTCGTGCACGGTCACGCCCATGCCGTTGAAGCGGGCCAGGCTGCCGTCGCGGTGGCGGAAGAAGCGCAACGCCGGCAGCATCCGCTCCACCGCGCCGACCAGCGCGTCGGGCGGCGATTCGGCCTGGTTGGCGTAGGTCTGGCGCAGCGGCAGAAGGTCGGTCAGCAGCTCCATGACGGCCTGCGGATTGCGCGAGATGTGCCCGCCGTCGGGCAGGATCTGGCGGTCGAGCTCCATCGCCAGATTGCGCGTGGCGCTGCGCAGGGCGGAGATCGGCACCGGCAGCGACAGGGCGGCAAAGGCAAGCGCCACACGGGCGCGCAGCTTTTCTTCCCCGTCCGGCATCTCCGGCGCCATGGAGCGCAGATAGCGCACCTGGATGGCGAGCATCCTGAGGAACTGGCGGTAGAAGGCGAGATCCGCCCCCTGCAGCACCACCGCCGAATGCTGCAACCACGACATGATGCGTCTGGCTGTGACGGGGGGAGACCAGGCAAGGCCCGCGATGCGCCGGCCGTGCACGCCCATCCAGTCCGCCACCAGAGCGCGCGCATTGGCCGCGGCAAGCTCCGAGCGGGCGGCATTGAGATGGCGCAGCCAGCGGAAGCCGTGCAGGCTCTCCAGCCAGGCGTGGTTGCCGATGTCGAGGTGGAACGGCGACTGGCCTCCCGTCTCCACCAGATGGCCGGCAAGCAGGAAGCGCCCGTGGTAGATCTCGCGGGCCACCTCCGGGTCTGCCAGCCGCAGGTCCGGCGGCGCGATCAGCAGGCGTTCCGGCGTCCGTCCGGTATAGCGCCAGCGATAGACGGGACCGGCGCGCAGCCGCCGGCGCAGGCGCCGCCAACCCTCCTTGACCGCCAGATTCCACAAAAGCGGTCTATCGCCGCCGACCGTCGTCACTGAAGACACCCATACTCGAATGGCCCCACCCTGTTGAAGACTCTAAGCGATTCAACGGTTTGTGCGAAGGAGAAATCTGACTAGCGAAGCCGGCGCAGGCGCACGGCAAAAAAACCATCGACATCGGCAAGCGCCCCGCCCCCGGCGGGCGTGGTGCGCAGCCAGCCTTGCGGGGCGATGAAATCCTCCGCGCCCGGCAGTTCCCCGGGCTGGATGGGGTCGAGCGTCACGTCTTGGCGCCGGGCAAGCAGCGCCTCCACCAGCGCCTCGCCCTCGGCGGGATCGAGCGAGCAGTTGGAGAAAACCAGGGGGCCGCCGGGCCGGACCAGAAGAAGGGCGCTTTCCAGAAGCTGTTCCTGCACCTGCGCCATCGTGGCGATGTCCTCCGGCGTCTTGGTCCATGCGACGTCCGGGTGTCGGCGTATGGTGCCGGTGGAGGAGCAGGGAGCATCCAAAAGCACGGCGTCGAAGGGGCGCTCCGGCCGCCAGCGTCTCAGATCGGACTCGACAAGCGTGGCGGCCAGGCCGAGCCGCTGCAAGTTGGCGTTCAGGCGCGCCAGGCGGCTGGCCGACTGGTCGAGCGCCGTCACCTGCGCGCCGGCCAGGGCAAGCTGCGCGGTCTTGCCGCCCGGGGCTGCGCACAGATCGGCCACCGCACGCCCCGTCACGTCGCCCAGAAGCCGCGCCGGCAGGCTGGCTGCGGCGTCCTGCACCCACCATTGGCCCTCGGCATAGCCCGGCAGATCCGGCACGGGCGCAGGCAGCCGTTCCACGCGCACCGAGCCGTTGGCCAGCACCCGGCCGCCCAGGCGCTCAGCCCAGAGGGAGGGATCGGTCTTCACGGTAAAGTCCACGGGTGGCTCCCGCCGGTGCGCTTCCATGATGGCGCGGGCCTGCACCGCGCCATAGACGGCGGTCAGCCGTTCGGCCAGCCAGTCCGGCGCGTCGCAGGTCTGCGCGAGGGCGCGGGGCAGGGTTTTCTGCCGGTCGCGCGCGAGCCTGCGCAGGACGGCGTTGACGAGCCGGGAAAAGCGGGCCGCCCGCGGGTCCGCCGCGGCATGGCTTACCGCCAGATCGACGGCGGCGCTGTCCGGCACGTCGAGAAAGAGAATCTGCGCAGCCCCCACATGCAGGATGTGCGAGAGGGCGTGCGCGCCGGCTGGCAGGGGGCGCTCCAGATAGCCCTGGAGCAGCGTCTCGATGGTGCGGCGATGGCGCAGCGCGCTGGCCAGAATGGCACGCACCAGCGCGCGGTCGCGCGGCGCGAGGGCCAGGAAATGCGGATGGCCGTGTTCGCCATCCGTCAGCGCGTCGAGCGGCGTGTGCGCGTCGACCACCGCGCCGAGCAGGCGGGCGGCGGTCCGGCGGGCGGCCAGCCCCGGCTTTTCGCCCTCCGGGCGGGTGGGCGGACGTCTTCCCCGGTGTGTCTTGCGCAGCGTGCCGCTGCCCGGTCCCTTCACGACCAGGGGCCCCCGCGCCCGCCCGCGCCACCCCACGGGCCGGCGGTGGACCCGCCGTCCCACGGTCCCTGCGTCGGACGCGGCCGGGCGTCGGCGGCACCCACCTGACGGGCCATCGCCTGAAGGGCGGCGATGCGGTTTTCCGTGTTGGGATGGGTGGAAAACAGGTTGTCCATGTTCTGCCCGGAAAGCGGGTTGACGATGAACATGTGCGCCGTGGCCGGATTGCGCTCGGCATCCGGGTTGACGACCTGCCGGGCGCTGCGGGCGATCTTGGCGAGCGCGGAGGCAAGCCACAGCGGCTGGCCGCAGATCTCGGCGCCGCGCCGGTCAGCGGCATATTCGCGGGTGCGGCTGATGGCCATCTGCACCAGCATGGCCGCCAGCGGCGCCACGATCATGGCGACAAGCACGCCGACAATGCCCAGAGGATTGTTGTTGTTGCGCCCGCCGCCAAAGAACAGCGCGAAATTGCCCAGCATGGAGATGGCGCCGGCCAGCGTGGCGGTGATCGTCATCGTCAGCGTGTCGCGGTTCTGGATGTGCGCAAGCTCGTGCGCCATGACGCCGGCCACCTCCTCCGGGGTCAGGCGTTCGAGAAGGCCCGTGGTGGCGGCAACGGCCGCGTTCTGCGGGTTGCGGCCGGTGGCGAAGGCATTGGGCTGCGGGTTGTCGATGATGTAGACGCGCGGCATGGGAAGGCCGGCATTGGCGGCAAGGCCGCGCACCATGCGATAGAGCTCGGGGGCGGAGCGCTCGTCCACTTCCCGCGCATGGTGCATTCTGAGCACCATCTTGTCGGCGTTCCAGTAGCTGAACAGGTTCATGCCCGCGGCGATGACGAGCGCGATCATCATGCCGCCCGTCCCGCCGACGAGATAGCCGACGCCCATGAAGAGCGCCGTCATGAACGCCAGAAGCATTGCCGTGCGAATCATGTTCATGGCCCGTGGCTCCATTCCCGCCCGCCCCTCTCCGGGGGTGGGGCGCATCACCCGTCTGCCGCCGTTTTGCCGTGGCGGCCGTTTCGCCTATATGATGGGAAGGCAGCCATGCATATTCAACAAATGCGCCATCCTGACGCGAAAGGACGATGCCGGTGAGCGAAGAGACCAAGAGGACGGAGGCGAGGCGCGACCTGCCGCCCGCCGCGCAACGGGCGTTGAAGGAGGCGGAGGAGCGCCGCCGCCAGGCTGCCGCGCGGCAGCCGGCACCACGCGAGATCGGCGGGCGGGACGGGCCTGATCCCGCCCGCTACGGCGATTGGGAGGTGAAGGGAATCGCCAGCGACTTCTGACCGGGCTCAGCCCACGAAGGCGCGCTCGACCACGAAATCGGCCGGCGCGGCATTGGAGCCTTCCTTCAGGCCGGCCTTCTCTACCAGAGCGCGCACGTCCTTCAGCATATCCATCGAGCCGCAAATCATGACGCGGTCGCTGGCCGGGTCCAGGGGGGGCGTGCCCAGCGCCCTGAACAGGGCTCCATTCTCGATCAGCGCCGTGATCCGGCCCATATGGGCCGAGGGCTCGCGCGTGGTGGAGGCGAAATAGTGCAGCCGGCCGGCAGTGAACTCGCCGATCAGCGGATCCTCGCGGGTGGCCGCGATCAGCTCCTCGCCATATTTCAGCTCCGCCACCTCGCGGCAGGTGTGGGTGAGAATCACCTGCTCGAACTTCTCATAGGTCTCGGGATCGCGGATGAGGCTGGCGAAGGGCGCGATGCCGGTGCCCGTCGAGATCATGTAGAGGCGCCTGGCCGGGGTGAGCGCGTCGTTGACCAGCGTTCCGGTCGACTTCTGGCGCATCAGAACGGTGTCGCCGGGCTCAATCTTCTGCAGGTGCTGGGTGAGCGGGCCGTCCGGCACCTTGATGGAGAAGAACTCCACCTCCTCGTCCCAGTTGGGGCTGGCGATGGAATAGGCGCGGAAGACCGGCTTCTCCGCATTCGGCAGGCCGATCATCACGAACTCGCCGGAGCGGAAGCGGAAGGTCTGCGGGCGCGTGATGCGGAACGAGAAAAGCCTGTCCGTGTAATGCCGCACCGAGACCACGCGTTCGGCATAGACGCCGGGAGGAATGGGAAACTCCAGCGCCTGGACGGCCTCGGTGTTGGGCATCGCAGCGGTGTTCATGGGCTGATCCTTTGTCCGTCGCGGTTCCAGCGTCCGCAAAGACCTATTTCAAAATGCGGCCGGGAAAAAGGTTTTGCATTCCGGATTTGCGGCGCGCGGGAGAAAAGCGGCACGGATTTGCGCCGTGCCGTAAAAGCCGCGCGCCACGCAACGGCCTCAGCTTGCCGCTTCCTCGGCCGGGGCTTCAGCCGCAGCCGCGGCCTCGGCGGCCGCCGCCCTGGCTTCCTCTTCGGCCTGGCGGGCGGCTTCGAGCCGCTCCTGCGCCTTCTTGCCGGGCAGCGCCTTCTTCGGGTTGTTGCGCGCCGGGCGCTTGGCAAGGCCCGCCTGATCGAGGAAGCGCAGCACGCGGTCAGTGGGCAGCGCGCCGTTGGAGAGCCAGTGCTTGATGCGCTCCTCGTTGAGCTTCACGCGCTCGGCTTCCTTGGGCAGCATCGGGTTCCAGGAACCCAGCTTCTCGATGAAGCGCCCGTCGCGGGGGGCGCGAACATCGGCCACCACAATGTGGTAGTAGGGACGCTTCTTGGAGCCCGCGCGGGCCAGTCGGATCTTCAGTGCCATGTGTCTTCCTTTCGATGATGGCTTTCAGGCCGGCACCATGTGCCGGAAACGCAAGCGCGGCTCGCCGCGCAGGGTGGTGGGCGGCAGGGGCGTCGCCCCCAGCCTTTTCGCTACCGCCTGGGACGGCAGATTCTCGGGATGCACGAAGCTCATCAGCGGCGGCAGGCCGCGGTCGCGCGCCCAGCACAGCACCCGCCGGGCGGCCTCCACCGCATAGCCCTTGCCCTCGAAGCCGGCATAGAGGCTCCATGCCAGCTCCGGCTCTTCGAGGTAGGCGGGGTGCCAGAGACCGGCGAAGCCCACCGTCGCGCCATCCTGCTTGCGGTCCAGGGCAAAAAGGCCGTAGCCGTTGAGGGCCCACTCGCCGGGCATCGAGGCAAAGCCGGTCCATGCCTGCCACGCGTTCTTCGGCCCGCCGATGTAGCGCGTGCGCTCCTCGTCGGCGTAGAAGGCGGCAAAGGCGGGAAAGTCTTCCTTCCGCCAGCCGCGCAGCACCAGGCGTTCGCTTTCCAGGACAGGGGTCATGCCTGCGCCTCGCCTCCCGTCGGCACGCCGTTGTGCTTCTCGGCAATCGCCTCGTGATGGCGGATCACCTCGTGGATGATGAAGTTGAGGAACTTCTCCGCGAAATCGGGATCGAGCTGCGCATCCTTTGCCAGCCGGCGCAGCCGGGCAATCTGCTGGCGCTCGCGCTCGGGATCGGCGGGCGGCAGGTTGTGCACGGCCTTGAGCTGCCCCACCGCCTTGGTGCAGCGGAAGCGCTCGGCCAGCATGTGAACGAGGGCGGCGTCGATGTTGTCGATGGAGGCACGCAGCTCCAGAAGCTGCGCCTTGACCGGATCCGTTTCAGCGCCCATCTCTTCCGCCCCTCATTTCTTCCGCCGCAGGCCGGGCAGGCCCGGCAGGCCGTCGCCCCCGGGCAGGCCCGGAAGCCCCCTGGGCAGGCCCCCCCGCGGAAGGCCGCCCGCCCCGCCCAGCTGCTTCTGCAGCGCTTCGAGCTCCTTCGGGTCCATCCTGGACAGATCGGGCATTCCGCCCATGCCCGCGGGCATTCCGCCGAGGCCCATCTTCTGCGCCATGCCGCCCATCAGCCCGCGCATCATGCCGCCCTTCCTTCCCTTGCCGCCCATGGCCTTCATCATGTCGGCCATCTGGCGGTGCATCTTGAGAAGCTTGTTGATCTGCGCGGCATCCGTGCCGGAGCCGGCGGCGATGCGCTTCTTGCGGCTGTTCTTGAGGATGTCCGGGTTGGCACGCTCCTGCGGCGTCATCGAGCGGATGATGGCGATCTGGCGGGCGAAGGTCTTGTCGTTCAGCCCGGCAGCGGCGAGCTGGTCCTTCATCTTCCCCATGCCGGGCATCAACCCCATGATGCCGCCCATGCCGCCCATCTTCTGCATCTGCTGAAGCTGCTCGGCGAGGTCGTTCAGGTCGAACTTGCCCGCCTGCATCTTCTTCGCCATGGCGGCGGCTTTTTCCTGGTCGATGGTCTCCGCAGCCTTCTCGACAAGGCTGACGATGTCGCCCATGCCGAGAATGCGGTCGGCGATGCGCCGGGGGTGGAACTCCTCCAGCGCGTCCATCTTCTCGCCAGTGCCGATAAGCTTGATGGGCTTGCCGGTGACGGCGCGCATGGAGAGCGCGGCGCCACCCCGCCCGTCGCCATCCATGCGGGTAAGCACAAGGCCGGTGATGCCGACGCGCTCGTCGAAGCTCCGGGCCAGATTCACCGCGTCCTGGCCGGTCAGCGAATCGGCCACGAGCAGGATCTCGTGCGGGTTCGCCACGCGCTTGATGTCGGCCATCTCGGCCATCAGCGGCTCGTCGATGTGGGTGCGGCCGGCGGTGTCGAGGATCACCACGTCATGGCCGCCGAGCCGTGCCGCCTGGACGGCGCGCTTGGCAATGTCGACCGGGCTCTGGCCGGCCACGATGGGCAGGGTGGCCACCGAGACCTGCTCGCCGATCTGGCGAAGCTGCTCCTGGGCAGCCGGCCGGCGCGTGTCGAGCGAGGCCATGAGCACCTTCTTGCCCTGGCGTTCGGAAAGGCGCCTGGCGATCTTGCCCGTTGTGGTGGTCTTGCCGGAGCCCTGCAGGCCCACCATCATGAGGACGACCGGCGCCGGAGCGTTGAGGTCGATCGTCTCGCCCTCGGCGCCCAGCATCTCCACCAGTTCGTCATGGACGATCTTGACGACCATCTGGCCGGGCTTGACGGATTTGAGCACCTCCGCGCCCACTGCCTTCTCGCGCACGCGCTCCGTGAAGGAACGCACCACGTCGAGCGCCACGTCGGCCTCGATCAGCGCACGACGCACCTCGCGCAGCGCGGCCGCAACGTCCGCCTCCGACAGCGCGCCGCGCCCGGTGAGGTTGTTCAGGATGGCGCCAAGGCGTTCCTGCAGGTTCTCGAACATCCGCGTTCCTCTTCGTCTCGCATCGCCAGACACGAGAGGTAATGCATCCGCGCCGGTGCTTAAACCTCCGGCAACGCCGAAAAGCACCCGGGGGCGCATCGCGCTGCCGGGTGTTGACCTCCGGGGTCGGTCTCCCTGCCAAGATTGAGGGGCGCCCCGGTCGGCTGCTCGGAGTTTGCACTCGTCGCTGATTGCGGCGCCTCTAGACAGGAAACCGCGCCGCGAGTCAAGCAGCGGGGCGCATTTTCGCGCCCGGCAGGGGGAGCTCCGGCCTGTCGCGGGCCCACACTTGCCTTCGGGAACCGACCTCGAAGGGGGTGGCTGCCGCCGTTCTCGCGAACACCCGGTGCGCATCCGGTTTCCGCGAGGGCGATGGGGCAGGAGAAGGGCGGCGGCTGCATGCAGGGCCTGGCGCTGGCGCGCTGCTTGCCATCGGCTTGCCGGCCGCGCTATTGGCGGCTGATTGCAAGAGACGGACAGGCCCGCATGCCCTTCAAGATCGCCACCTGGAACATCAACTCCGTACGGCTACGCCTCGGCCTGGTGCAGCGCTTCCTGGAAGAGCACCAGCCGGATGTGCTGTGCCTGCAGGAGACCAAGTGCCCGGACGACCGTTTTCCGCTCGCCGCGCTGCGCAAGCTCGGCTATCGCCACATCGAGATTCACGGCCAGAAGGGCTATCACGGCGTGGCCACCATCTCGCGCCTGCCGATGCGGCTGGTGGAAAAGCGCGGCTTCTGCGGCATGGGCGACAGCCGCCATGTCTCCACCCTGGTGGAAGCGGGTGGGCGGCGCCTGCTGCTGCACAATTTCTACGTGCCGGCCGGCGGCGACGAACCGGACCCGGAGGTGAACCCCAAGTTTCGCCACAAGCTGGACTTCCTGCAGGAAATGCACGCAGTGCGCCCGCAGGAGGACGCGGACACGGCGACGCTGCTCGTCGGCGACCTGAACATCGCGCCGCTGGAGACCGACGTGTGGTCGCACCGCCAGCTTCTCAATGTCGTCAGCCACACGCCCGTGGAGACGGAGGGGCTCGACCGGCTGCGCGACGAGGGCGGCTGGGTGGACCTTGTGCGCCGCCACATCCCGCCGCAGGAGAAGCTTTTCAGCTGGTGGAGCTATCGCGCCAAGGACTGGAGCTTCTCCGACCGCGGGCGGCGGCTCGACCATATCTGGTCCTCCCCCGGTCTGGTGCCGGCGCTGCGGCGCGTCGAGGTGCTGCGCGAGGCACGCGGCTGGGAGCGGCCCTCCGATCACGTGCCGGTGATCGCCGAGTTCGGCTGAGGCGCCCGAGCCTCACCGCAACGTGACTTTCCAACGAAACCCGGCAGCCGCTACTGTGCGGGCGACGTTCCGTGCACGGGCACGGACCAAGACAACCGGGGCGAAAGGACGGACGGGCGGCAGGACGATGACAACCCTCAGAGCGCGCATGGGCGCCCTTCTCTTGCTTCTGGCGCTTGCCGCACCCGCCTTCGCCGAGGCCACGGCACGGCCGGTCGGGGTGGTGGAGCTGTTCACCAGCCAGGGCTGCAGCTCCTGTCCGCCGGCGGATGCGCTGCTGGCCGAGCTGGCCGGACGGGACGACGTGGTGGCGCTTTCCTACCATGTCGACTACTGGGATTATCTCGGCTGGAAGGACACGCTTGCCACACCGGAAAACACCGCCCGTCAGCGCGCCTATGGGGCGGCGCTCGACCGGCCGGTCTATACACCGCAGGTCGTCATCAACGGGCATCGCGATGCGGTGGGCTCGAACCGCAAGGCGATTCTGGCGGCGCTCGACCGGCCGGAAAGCGGCGCGCTGAGCGTCGACATCGCGCTTTCCGCCCGCAACGGAAGCATCTTCGTCGATATCGGCGCGGCGGCCGGCCCGGCAGCGGCGGGGCTGGCCGATGCGCATGTCATCGTCGTCTATTACAAGTCCAGCGAGGTGGTTTCGATCGAAAGCGGCGAGAATCGCGGCCGCTCCGTCGACTACCGAAACGTCGTCACCGGCTTCCAGACGGTGGGCATGTGGCATGGAGATTCCATGCGCCTGGAACTGCCGAAAAGCGAGATCGTCAGGAAGGGCGGGCGCTGCGCGGTGCTGGTGCAGGCTTTCGATGCCGAGGGCCGCCCCGGCATCATATTGGGGGCGGCGCACTCGGGTTTCGACTGGTAATGCCAAAAAGAAGCCGGCGGCCAAGGCGCGCCGGCACGATCCGGTTCGGGATCGTTGCCTGCCGGGGGACCGGGCGTCTGGCGCCCGGAGTTGGTTCGATCCGGCTACGACACCGTGGGCGGGGGGGCTTGGGGTACGGCACCGTCTCCGGATCGAACCGTCTCAGGCAACGGTGGCATCCTTGCTTCAAAACAAGGCAGCAGCTTGAACAGAAGGCGGCGAGAATAAGGCAGGCGATCACCAAATCCGACAATGCGTTTTCGGGTGTGAGGACGCGGCGCGGCGTCGGGTGCGCCGCACCGCGCAAGAACGCAGATTCCCGAACGATTTCAGCGACATGCGATGTGGGAAACGGCGGGCGGCGGCGAGGCCGGTTCCGCCCGCGCGCGCCGACGCCGGAACCGGGCCGCGCCGTCGGTGCGCCGAGCTATGCGTGTTCGCGCCGGTTCTGGCGGTTGGCCACAAGATCCTCCACCACTGCGGGATCGGCGAGGGTGGAGGTGTCGCCGAGCGCGTGATAGTCGTCCTCGGCGATCTTGCGCAGGATGCGGCGCATGATCTTGCCCGAGCGTGTCTTGGGCAATCCCGGCGCGAACTGGATCTTGTCGGGCGTGGCGATGGGGCCGATCTCCTTGCGCACGTGGGCGATGAGCTCCTTCTTCAGCTCCTCCGAGCCCGTCTCCCCGGCCATCAGCGTGACGTAGCAGTAGATGCCCTGGCCCTTCACATCGTGCGGATAGCCGACGACGGCAGCTTCCGACACCTTTTCGTGGGAGACGAGGGCCGATTCCACCTCGGCGGTGCCCATGCGGTGGCCGGAGACGTTGATCACGTCGTCGACGCGGCCGGTGATCCAGTAATAGCCGTCCTCGTCGCGGCGGCAGCCGTCGCCGGTGAAGTACTTGCCCTTGTAGGTGGAGAAGTAGGTCTGCACGAATCGCTCATGGTCGCCATAGACCGTGCGCATCTGGCCCGGCCAGGAATCGACGATGCACAGATTGCCCGAACCGGGACCCTCGATCTCGTTGCCCTCGCCATCCACAAGCTGCGGCTGCACGCCGAAGAACGGCCTGGTCGCCGACCCCGCCTTCAGGTCGGTGGCGCCCGGCAGCGGCGTGATGAGGATGCCGCCGGTCTCCGTCTGCCACCAGGTGTCGACGATGGGGCAGCGCTCCTCTCCCACCACGCGGTAGTACCACTCCCAGGCTTCCGGGTTGATGGGCTCGCCCACCGTGCCGAGCACGCGAAGCGAGCGGCGCGAGGCACGGGTGACGAATTGATCGCCCGCCCCCATCAGGGCGCGGATGGCGGTGGGCGCGGTGTAGAAGATGTTGACCCTGTGCTTGTCCACCACCTCCCAGAAGCGGGAGGCATCGGGATAATTGGGCACGCCCTCGAACATGAGCGTGATGGCGCCGTTGGCGAGCGGCCCGTAGACGATGTAGCTGTGACCCGTCACCCAGCCGACATCGGCCGTGCACCAGTAGATGTCGCCCTCGTGATAGTCGAAGACGTACTGGTGCGTCATCGAGGTGTAGACAAGATAGCCGCCCGTGGTGTGCAGCACGCCCTTCGGCTTGCCGGTGGAGCCGGAGGTGTAGAGAATGAACAGCGGGTCCTCGGCCTTCATCTTTTCCGGCTTGCAGTCCGGCCTGGCGGCACGCGTCTCCTCGTGATACCAGAGGTCGCGACCCTCTACCCAGTCGATCTTGCCGCCGGTGCGGCGCACCACCAGCACATGGCGCACGCGCGCGCCGGCCTTCTCGGCGATGGCGATGGCCTTGTCGGCGTTCTCCTTGAGCGGAATCTTCCTGCCGCCGCGCACGCCCTCGTCCGCCGTGATGACGAAGTCGGACTGGCAGTCCTCGATGCGGCCGGCCAGCGAATCGGGCGAGAAACCGCCGAAGACCACGGAATGGATGGCGCCGATGCGCGCGCATGCCAGCATGGCGTAAGCGGCCTCCGGGATCATCGGCATGTAGATCGTCACCCGGTCGCCCTTCTTCACGCCGCGCGCCTTCAGCACGTTGGCCAGCCGGCAGACATGCTCGTAGAGCTCGTTATAGGTGATCTTCTTGTCGTCGTAGGGATTGTCGCCTTCCCAGATGATGGCGGTCTGGTTGCCGCGCTTCTTCAGGTGCCGGTCGATGCAGTTGTAGGAGGCGTTGGTCACGCCGTCCTCGAACCACCTGATCGACACCTTGCCCTTGAAGGAGGTGTTCTTGACCTTGGTATAGGGCTTGAACCAGTCGATGCGCTTGCCGTGCTTGGCCCAGAACTTCTCCGGATTCCTGATGCTGTCCTTGTACCACTTCTCGTAGGTCTCGCGGTCGATGAGCGCGTGCTTCTTCCACGCCGACTTGACACGATGAACATGCACTTCGGACATTTCCTCTCCTCCGGATGCTTTTCGACCGGCAGAACGCCGCAGGGGATGGGCGAACGCCTCCCGCGCGCATTATTACCATTCTTCGGTGGGCGACAATATTAGACAATGGATGTTGCGCCAAGGGCTGTCAGCAGCCGCCGGCGAGTGTTGCTAACAAACTGAAATCAAACAAAAATTTGCGCGCGTGAGAGCATTTTTCCTCTGGACGGTCAAGCCGCGCGGAGACAAAATCACAAGGTGCGAGCTTCACGGAAAGAGCAAGGGAACCCATGCACGAAAACAGAGAAATCCAACTGATGCTTGAAGGCTATGGGCTGACCACGGCCAAGGTGCTCTACCATCTTCCCGACCATCCGCACCTGCTGCAGACCTTCGTCTGGCAGCAATACGACATCGCGCCGAAATTCCCCGCGCTGCACCGGTTCATCGCCTTCTGGCAGGAGGCCATCGAGGGGCCGCTGCACTCGGTGACCTACACGCACCGCCGCCTCGTCGCGCCCAGCGAGTGGCGCAACGTGACAGGGGAGCTGGTGCTGCACTGACCTGACCGAGACGGGCAGAGGTGCTGCGCGCACCGAAGGCGCGCGGCGCCCGACCGCACGGAACCCGCGCACCGGGCTTCGTCGCGCCCGGTGGCGGTTTGCGGGCCGGCGGTCAGCCGCGGCTGCCGAAGATCGCCGAGCCGACGCGCACCGCCGTGGCGCCGAAGCGGATTGCGGTCTCGTAGTCGGCCGACATGCCCATGGAGAGCTTCTCCACCCCGGCCTCGCGGGCAAGCTTCTCCAGAAGCGCGAAATGGGGGCCAGGGTTCTCGTCGACGGGCGGGATGCACATCAGGCCCTCGATGGCCAGGCCGTGCACGGTGCGGCAGCGCTCCACGAAGGCCGCCGCCTGGCGCGGGTCGATGCCGGCCTTCTGTTCCTCAAGACCGGTGTTGACCTGCACATAGAGGCGGGGGCGGCGGTCCTGCCGGGCCATCTCGGCGGCAAGCGCGGCGGCGATCTTTTCGCGGTCCACCGTCTCGATCACGTCGAACAGGGCAACGGCCTCCCTCGCCTTGTTGGACTGCAGGGGGCCGATCAGGTGCAGCTCGATGTCGGGGAACGCCTCCTTCAGGGCCGGCCACTTGGCGCGCGCTTCCTGCACGCGGTTCTCGCCGAAGACGCGCTGGCCTGCCTCGATGACGGGGCGGATGTGCTCCGGCGCGAAGGTCTTGGAGACGGCGACCAGCGCCACCTCGCGCGGTTCACGGCCGGCGGCGCGCGCGGCCTCGGCGATTTTCTCGCGGACGGCTCGAAGGTTTCGTGCGGGCTCGGACATGGCGATTTCCAGGCTCTTCGGGGTCATCGTGCGGCCGGCGAGCAATAGCCGGAGTTGACGCTCGCCGCAAACCATGGTGAAGGTCCGCCGGAAACTTCCCTGCTTTTGTGTGAAGATCCAGCGATGGCAACCGAACGTTACAATCCGCGCGTATCCGAACCCCGATGGCAGAAGGCGTGGGAGGAAGCACGCCTGTTCGAGGCCGCGCAGGACGACGCGCGGCCGACCTATTACGTGCTGGAGATGTTTCCCTACCCCTCCGGGCGCATCCATATCGGCCACACGCGCAACTATACCATGGGCGACGTCGTGGCGCGCTACAAGCGGGCCAAGGGCTTCAACGTGCTGCACCCCATGGGCTGGGATGCCTTTGGCATGCCGGCGGAGAACGCCGCCATGCAGAACAAGGTGCACCCCAGGGAGTGGACCTACCAGAACATTTCGGTGATGCGCGACCAGCTCAAGATGATGGGGCTGTCGCTCGACTGGAGCCGCGAATTCGCCACCTGCGACGTGGAGTACTATCACCGCCAGCAGATGTTGTTCCTCGACTTCTACGAGAAGGGGCTGGTGACCAGGAAGACCTCCAAGGTCAACTGGGACCCGGTGGACCAGACGGTGCTCGCCAACGAGCAGGTGATCGACGGGCGCGGCTGGCGCTCGGGCGCCGAGGTGGAGCAGCGCGAGCTGGCGCAATGGTTCTTCAAGATCACCGACTACTCGGAAGAGCTGCTGTCGGCCATCGACGGGCTCAAGGACTGGCCGGAGAAGGTGCGCCTGATGCAGCGCAACTGGATCGGCCGCTCCGAGGGCCTGTCGATCCGCTGGGCGCTGACGGAGGAGACGGCGCCGGCAGGCGAAAGCGAGATCGAGGTCTACACGACGCGCCCGGACACCATCTTCGGCGCCTCCTTCATGGCGCTGGCCATCGACCACCCGCTGGCGAAGAAGGCGGCGCAGACCAATGCGGCGCTGGCCGCCTTCATCGAGGAATGCCGCAGGATCGGCACCTCGGCGGCGGCGCTGGAGACGGCGGAGAAGAAGGGCTTCGACACCGGCATCAGGGTGCGTCATCCCTTCGACCCGGAATGGACGCTGCCCGTCTACGTCGCCAATTTCGTGCTCATGGAATATGGCACGGGCGCCATCTTCGGCTGCCCCTCGGGCGACCAGCGCGACCTCGACTTCGCCAACAAGTACGGCCTGCCGGTCATTCCCGTGGTGATGCCGGAAGGCGCCGACCCGGCAACCTTCCAGATCACCGAGGAAGCCTATGGCGACGACGGCATCATGCTCAACTCGCGCTTCCTCGACGGCATGACGAACGCGCAGGCCTTCGAGGAGGTGGCGCGCCGCCTGGAGACGGCGACCCTGGCCGGCCGGCCGGTGGGCGCGCGCAAGGTGAACTTCCGCCTGCGCGACTGGGGCATCTCCCGCCAGCGCTACTGGGGCTGTCCCATTCCGATGATCCACTGCCCCGACTGCGGCATCGTGCCGGTGCCGAAGGAGGACCTGCCGGTCAGGCTGCCCGACGACGTTTCCTTCGACCGGCCGGGCAACCCGCTCGACCGGCATCCGACATGGCGGCATGTGACCTGCCCGAAGTGCGGCGGCGCGGCGCAGCGCGAAACGGACACGATGGACACCTTCGTCGATTCGTCCTGGTATTTCGCCCGTTTCGCCTCGCCGCACGCCGAAGGGCCGACCGACCGCGAGGCGGTGAACCGCTGGCTGCCCGTCGACCAGTATATCGGCGGCATCGAGCACGCCATCCTGCATCTGCTCTACTCGCGCTTCTTCACGCGCGCCATGCGGGCGACCGGGCATCTGGACCTCGACGAGCCCTTCAAGGGCCTGTTCACTCAAGGCATGGTCGTGCACGAGACCTATCGCTCCGCCGACGGGCGTTGGCTGGCGCCCAGCGAGGTGCGCGTCGAGAATGCCGACGGGCAACGCAAGGCTGTCGAGATCGCCACCGGCGAGACGGTGACGATCGGCGCGCTGGAGAAGATGTCGAAGTCGAAGCGCAACACGGTGAGCCCGGAGGAGATCATCGATTCCTTCGGCGCCGACACGGCGCGCTGGTTCATGCTCTCCGATTCCCCGCCCGACCGCGACGTGGAATGGACCGATGACGGCGCGGCCGGCGCGCATCGCTTCGTGCAGCGCGTTTGGCGGCTGGTGAGCGAGGCCGCGCCCGCCATTGCCGGAACGGTGCCGCAGGCGGCGAAGACAGGGGCGGCGGCCGCCATCTCCAAGCCGGCTCACAAGGCGCTGAAGGCGGTGGGCGAGGACATCGAGCGGCTGGCCTTCAACCGCGCCATCGCGCGCATCCACGAGCTGGTCAACGAGCTGCAGGGGCCGCTGTCGGGCTTGGGCGCGGGCGATGACGCCGCGCGCGCGGCGGCGCGCCAGGCGGTGGAAATCCTCATCCACCTGATCGCCCCCTTCATGCCGCACCTGGCCGAGGAATGCTGGGCCAAGATCGGCGGCGAGGGGCTGGTGGCGGCGAGCCGCTGGCCGGACTTCGATCCCGGGCTTGTGGTGGACAACGAGATCGTGCTGCCGGTGCAGATCAACGGCAAGAAGCGCGGAGATTTGACAATCGCCCGCGACGCGGATCAAGCTGCCGTGGAAGAAGCGGTCCTCGGGCTCGATTTCGTGCAGAAGGCGCTTGGCGGCGCCGCTCCACGCAAGGTGATCGTGGTGCCGCAGCGAATCGTCAACGTCGTCGCCTGAGGGGGGATGCCCTTGAACGCCGCCATACGTGCCTTCGCCCTGGCCGCTTCCGGCCTGCTTCTCGCCCTTGCCGCGGGCTGCACGGTGCGCCCGCTGCTGGCCGAGGCGCCGCCCGGCGCCGCGGTGCGGGAGACGGCGCGGCTCGACGCCGTTTCCGTGGCGCCGGTTTCCACGCGCCCGGCCCAGCAGGTGCGCAATCATCTCATCTTCCTCCTGCATGGCGGGGCCGGGGAGCCGGCAAATCCCGGCTATCGCCTGGAGCTGGACGTGACCAGCCGCGTGGGCTCGGCAGTGGACATCCAGAGCGGCGGCGAGGACGAGCCGACCGCGGGCACCGTCACGCTGACCGGCCGCTACAGGCTCATCGACAGCATCACCGGCGAGCCGGTGAGCGCCGGCACACAGAGCGTGAGCGCCGGCTTCGACAGGCCGCGCCAGGAGTTTGCCGTGCTGCGGGCCGAGCGCAACGCACAAGACCGGGCAGCGCGCGAGCTGGCGGAGTTCATCCACCTCGCCATCGCGAGGGATCTGGCGGGGCTGGACGGCCGCTAGGCGGGCTGTGCTATTATGGCGCTTGCGATTGATTGGAGCCTTTTGCCGTCGCTGTCCGGTGCGATCGTCATTGCGTCGTCATAGTTTTCGGTGAAACAGCCGCCAACGGAGTGCTTCGCCCATGGATTTTCACACGACACTCATGTCGGTCGCCGGCGTGCTGGGCAACCGCGTCTTCAGGCGCGATGCGGCTGCCGCGAAGGAGCCCCCGCATATCGTCGACCAGCTCATCGCCGAGCGGACGGTGCATCTTTCGCAGCACCCGTTGTGGCCGGTGGCCCGGCCGCTGCTCTATCGCTATTTCCACTACCGCCAGGCGCTGGCGATGGCCGACGAGATCGCGGAGCTTTCCGGCTGGGACGCCTTCACCTATATCAGCCGGCTTCTGTCGCTGAACGTGTCGGCCCGCGGCACCGAGCACATTCCCGAGCAGGGCAGCTTCATCCTGGCGCCCACCCACCCCACGGGCATCGCCGACGGCATCGCCATCTTCGACCTGATGAAGGAGCGGCGGCCGGATCTCGCCATCTTCGCCAACCGCGATGCGCTGCGCGTCAATCCGCGGTTCCGTGATCTCGTCATTCCGGTGGAGTGGCGGGCGGGCGAGAAGTCCCATGCCAAGAGCCGGGACACGCTGGAGATGACCGCCAAGGCCTTTTCCCAGAACAAGGCGATCGTCCTGTTCCCGGCCGGCCGCATCGCCTACTGGCACCAGGACCGGCTGACGGAGCGGCCCTGGCAGCCCTCGGTGGTGGCGCTGGCCAGGCGCTATCGCGTTCCGGTCATCCCGGTCAACATCACGGCGCGCAATTCCGGTCTGTTCTATCTGCTGTCGAAATATTCCACGGAGCTGCGCGACATGACGCTGTTCCACGAGCTTCTGAACAAGAAGGGACGCGCCTTCGAGATGACCGTCGGCAGGCCGATCCCGCCCGAGCGGCTGGAGGGAGAGCCGGCCGAGATCGCCGCCGCGCTGCAGGCCCATGCGGTGGCGCGGCTGGCCGATGACCCGACGGCGGAGTTCCAGCCGGGCCTTCAGGCAGACCCGGCCTGACGGCCTTACAGCATTTTGCAGCCAGATGGAATCATCTGGCGTCGCATAAATACAGCAAAAACAAACAGATGGGCCGGTTCAGCGTTTCATTGAAACGATGAACCGGTCTAGCGAAAGCCTGGCCGGGCTGCGAGCGGGCGCGCCCGCTGGCGCGCCGCCCGGTCTTCAGCCGATCTTCTGGCCCGTCTTCGCCCAGTCCGCCAGGAAGGCCTCAAGCCCCTTGTCGGTGAGCGGGTGCTTGACCAGCGCCTTCAGGACCGCCGGCGGCACGGTGGCCACATCCGCCCCGATGAGGGCCGCCTGTTTGACGTGATTGACGCTGCGGATGGAGGCGGCGAGGATCTCGGTCTCGAAATCGTAATTGTCGTAGATGGTGCGGATCTCGGCGATCAGCTCCATGCCGTCGATGCCCGTGTCGTCCAGGCGGCCGATGAAGGGCGAGATGAAGGTGGCGCCGGCCTTGGCGGCAAGCAGCGCCTGGTTGGCCGAGAAGCACAGCGTGACATTGACCTTGCGGCCGCTGCCGGTGAGCGCCTTGCACGCCTTCAGCCCGTCCATGGTGAGGGGCACCTTGATGCAGATGTTGTCGGCGATCTCGGAGAGGATGTCGGCCTCGCGCATCATCTCCTTGAACTCTACCGCCGTCACCTCGGCCGAAACCGGCCCGTCGACGATCTCGCAGATCTCCCTGGTCACCTCCAGGATGGGTCGCCCGGACTTCATGATGAGGGAGGGGTTGGTGGTCACGCCGTCCAGAAGCCCGGTTTCGCTGAGCTCGCGGATCTCGTTGACGTCGGCTGTGTCGACGAAGAATTTCATGTCTGTCTCCTCTGCTTGCCTGGCCGGGGCGGGCGGTGCGCCGCGCATCTCATGTAAGCCCGGCCTTGCTCTAATCCAAGAAACCGGCAAGGTCACGCCCGATGAGGCGAGATTCGTTCCAGAAGCGCGTGATTCCCGTTCTGGTTCCCGTTCCGGCGGAGCGGCCATACTCCTATGCCGTGCCGCAGGGCATGACGGTCGAGCCGGGGGCGATCCTGCGCGTGCCGCTCGGCCCGCGCGAGGTGGCGGGCATTGCGTGGGACGGCGAAGGCGAGCCGGTGGCGCCCGCCAAGCTGCGCGATGTCGCGCATGTCTTCGACTGCCCGCCCCTGCCGTCCGACATGCGCCGCTTCATCGAATGGGTGGCCTGCTATACCCTGTCGCCGCCCGGCATGGTGGCGCGCATGGCGCTGCGCGCGCCCGGCGCCTTCGATCCCGAACCGGCGGTGGAGGGGCTGCGGGCCAGCGGGCGGGCGCCCGACCGGATGACGGCGGCGCGCCAGCGCGTGCTCGCCCAGGCCGGCGACGGCCGGGCCTGGACGCGCAGCGGCCTGGCGCACGCGGCCGGCGTGTCCCTGTCCGTGGTGGACGGGCTTGCCCGCCAGGGCGTGTTCGAGCCGGTGGCGATCCCGCCCCAGCCGGTGGTGGCGCCGCCCGATCCGGCTTTCGCCCGCCCGGCGCTGACGCCCGACCAGACCGAGGCAGCGCGCCGCCTCGCGGGGACGGCCGGGCGGGACGGCTTCAGCGTCACCCTGCTCGACGGGGTGACGGGTTCGGGCAAGACCGAGGTCTATTTCGAGGCGGTGGCGGCCGCCGTGGAGCGTGGCCGGCAGGTGCTGATCCTGCTTCCCGAAATCGCGCTGACGCAGGCGTTTCTGGAGCGCTTTCACGACCGTTTCGGCGCCAAGCCGGCCGAGTGGCACTCCGATCTGGCGCCCAGAAAGCGCGAACGGGTGTGGCGGCAGGTGGCCGAAGGGCAGGTGCGCGTGGTGGCCGGCGCGCGCTCCGCGCTGTTTCTGCCCTTCCGCGAGCTCGGGCTGATCGTCGTCGACGAGGAACACGATCCCGCCTACAAGCAGGAGGATCGCGTCTTCTACAACGCCCGCGACATGAGCGTCGTGCGCGGGCATCTGGGCGGCTTTCCGGTGGTGCTGGCTTCAGCCACGCCGTCGCTGGAAAGCCGGGTCAACGCCGAGCAGGGGCGCTATGCGCGCATCGTGCTGCCCGGCCGCTTCGCCGCTGCGGCGTTGCCCGAGCTGCGCACCATCGACATGCGCCGCGCGCCGCCTGCGCGCGGGGACTTCCTTTCGCCGATGCTCATCGAGGCGGCGGGGCGGACGCTGGAGCGGGGGGAGCAGGCGCTGCTGTTCCTCAACCGCCGCGGCTATGCGCCGCTGACGCTGTGCCGTGTGTGCGGCCATCGCTTCCAGTGCCCCAACTGTTCGAGCTGGCTGGTGGAACACCGCTTTCGCCGACAGCTCGTGTGCCACCATTGCGGCCACCACGAAGCGCAGCCGGAAGCCTGTCCCGAATGCGGGACGCTGGACCACCTCGCCGCCTGCGGCCCCGGCGTGGAACGCATCGCCGAGGAGGTGGACCGGCACTTTCCGCAGGCGCGCACCATCGTGCTGTCCTCCGATCTGATGGGCGGGGTGAAGCGGCTGCGGCTGGAGCTGGAGGCCATCGCCCGTGGCGAGGCGGACATCGTGGTGGGCACGCAGCTCGTCGCCAAGGGGCACAATTTCCCCGCCATGACGCTGGTGGGGGTGGTGGACGCCGATCTGGGACTGGCCAATGGCGACCCGCGCGCCGCCGAGCGCACCTTCCAGCTTCTTTCCCAGGTGACGGGCCGGGCCGGGCGCACCGGCCGAAAGAGCACCGGCCTGCTGCAGACCTGGCAGCCCGAGCACCCGGTGATGCAGGCGCTGGTGTCGGGCGATGCGGAGACCTTCTACCAGCGCGAGATCGCCGAGCGCGAGCGCGCCGGCCTGCCGCCCTTCGGACGGCTGGCCGCCCTCATCGTCAGCGCCGCCACCCGCGCCGAGGCGGAAAGCCACGCCCGCGCCCTGCGCCGGGCAGCCCCTGCGGCAGACGGGATCGCCGTTCTCGGACCGGCCGAGGCGCCGCTGGCGCTCGTCGCCGGCCGCCACCGCTTCCGCCTCCTGGTGCATGGCGGGCGGCGCACCGACATCCAAGGCTATCTGCGCGGCCTCCTCTCCAGGGCGCCGCGCCCGCGCGGCTCGGTGCGGGTGCAGGTGGATGTCGATCCGCAGAGCTTTCTGTGACACGGCGGCTGCGGACGCGTCGCAAAAAAGCTGCAAAGCTGGTGGAGGGGATGGCATCGTCTATTTTTGTTCATCGGGATGTTCGCATGCGTTACCAGCCCGTCAATCAGAGATCGCGTATTCGTATTCTTCAGGTGGGCGGGTTGCTGATTGCCGTCCCTCTGCTTACGATGCGTCCCGCGCTCGCCGGTGACGGGCATGAGGTGATCGAGGTTATCAGCCTTGCGCTGGTGCTCATCTGCATCGCCGGCAGGATGTGGAGCATCCTCTATATCGGCTCGAAGAAGAATCGGGAGTTGGTGACCACGGGCCCGTATTCCATGACCCGCAACCCGCTCTACTTCTTCTCCGTGCTCGGTGCGGTGGGCATAGGGCTTTTCGTCGGGTCGCTCACACTGGCGTTCCTTCTGGGGCTTGCCGTCTATCTCGTGCTCGTCATGACTGCGGAAAAGGAGGCGGAACACCTGGAGGCATTGTTCGGCACCCAATACCGCGATTATGCCCGCACGACGCCAATATTCTGGCCGAAGCCCTCGCTCTACCGGGAAGCCGGCGAAGTTGCATTCTCGCCCGTCGCGCTCAGGCGTACTTTTCTCGACGGATTGCTTTTCCTCATTGCGTTTCCGGCCATCGAGGTGATCGAATATCTGCATGAGGTCGCGTATCTGCCGATGCTGTTCAATCTGCTCTGACGTACCGCTTTCAACCACCGGACAGCGCAACTCCGATCCGCTAATCTCACGGCTGCGATTCGCACGGAGAGAACCTATGAATTTCACCTTTCCCTGGCCGTACAGCCAGGGCGAATGGCTGGCCTTCGGGGCGGCTGCGTTCACCGTGTTGTGCGGGCTGGTGGCGATGTTCGCGCCGCGGCTCACGCTGCGATTGCTGCGGCTCGAGGTGCCGGAGCTCCATCCCCGGGCCCTGTCGGAGCCGCGCGCGCTGCTCGGCGGCTTCTATCTCGGCATCGGCCTTTCCGCCCTCGTCTTCGCCCAACCGCTCATCTACATGGCGCTGGGCGTGGCCTGGGGCCTTTCGGCCTTCGGGCGCATCGTCTCCATGATGTCGGACCGTGCCAACACGCTTTTCAACTGGATCGCCCTTCTCGTCACGCTCCTTGCGGCCGGCCTGCCGCTGGCCTTTGCGCTGGGCTTCGTGCGTTGAGCCTGCCCGGGGCCCGCGACATGCGACAAACACGCCGCGCATTGGCGGCTTTCCGCGTGTTGCGAGTCTGAGAAGCCTGTGCTAGACGGCAAGCGGCTTTCGCTCGGGGGATGGCGATGCCCGTTTCCCCGGGTTGAGAAACTGTCAACAAGGTCAGGGATTTAGCCCGAGTCTCGCACTCCAGCGTCGAATCTCGTGACCCTCAAGCTGCGGGAAGAGGCCCTCTGGTGGCAGAATCTGGCTCGATGATCTCCGGGGTGGCGGAGCGTTATGCGCTTTCGCTGTTTGAGCTGGCACAGGAATCGGATTCGGTTCCGCAGGTCGAGCAGGATCTCGGCCGCTTCGAGGCGCTCCTCGAAGGCAGCGATGACCTGCAGCGGCTCATCAGAAGCCCCGTCTTTTCAGCCGACGAGCAGCTTCGGGCTCTCGCCGCCGTTCTCGACAAGGCGAAGATCGGCGGGCTTACCGGCAATTTCCTGCGTGTCGTGGCAAAGAACCGGCGGCTTTTCGCCGTGCCGCAGATGATCCGCGCCTTCCGCCGGATCGCCGCCGAGGCGCGCGGCGAGGTGGCCGCCGAGGTGGCCTCGGCCCACGCGCTGACCGCCGCGCAGGAGCGCGAGCTGAAGGCCGTGCTCAAGGAGGTCGCGGGCAAGGATGTGGCGGTCAAGCTGACCGTCGATCCCTCCCTGCTCGGCGGGCTGGTCGTCAAGCTCGGCTCGCGCCAGATCGACACGTCGCTCAAGACTAAACTCAATTCGCTCAAGCTTGCACTGAAAGAGGTCGGCTGATGGATATCCGCGCGGCGGAAATTTCCGCAATTCTCAAGGACCAGATCAAGAATTTCGGCAAGGAGGCCGAAGTCTCCGAGGTCGGCCAGGTGCTTTCCGTCGGTGACGGCATCGCCCGCGTCTACGGCCTCGACAACGTCCAGGCCGGCGAGATGGTGGAGTTTCCCGGCGGCATCCGCGGCATGGCGCTGAACCTCGAGGTCGACAATGTCGGCGTCGTGATCTTCGGCTCCGACCGCGACATCAAGGAAGGCGACACGGTCAAGCGCACGGGCGCCATCGTCGACGTGCCGGTGGGCCCAGAGCTTCTGGGCCGCGTGGTCGATGCGCTGGGCAATCCGATCGACGGCAAGGGGCCCATCAAGGCCAAGGAGCGCCGCCGCGTGGACGTGAAGGCGCCGGGCATCATCCCCCGCAAGTCGGTGCACGAGCCGATGTCGACGGGCCTGAAGGCCATCGACGCGCTGATTCCCATCGGGCGCGGCCAGCGCGAGCTCATCATCGGCGACCGCCAGACCGGCAAGACCGCCATCATCCTCGACACCTTCCTCAACCAGAAGCCGCTGAACGAGGGCGACGACGAGAGCCAGAAGCTCTACTGCGTCTATGTCGCCGTCGGCCAGAAGCGCTCCACCGTCGCGCAGTTCGTGAAGGTGCTCGAAGAGCGCGGCGCGCTTGAATATTCCATCGTGGTCGCCGCCACGGCCTCGGATCCGGCGCCGATGCAGTTCCTGGCTCCGTTCGCCGGCTGCGCCATGGGCGAGTATTTCCGCGACAACGGCAAGCACGCGGTGATCGGCTATGACGACCTGTCCAAGCAGGCCGTCGCCTACCGCCAGATGTCGCTCTTGCTGCGCCGTCCGCCGGGCCGCGAGGCCTATCCCGGCGACGTCTTCTACCTGCATTCGCGCCTGCTCGAGCGCGCGGCGAAGATGAACGAGGACAACGGTTCCGGCTCGCTCACCGCGCTGCCCGTCATCGAGACGCAGGCCAACGACGTGTCGGCCTACATCCCGACCAACGTGATCTCGATCACCGACGGCCAGATCTTCCTGGAGACCAACCTGTTCTTCCAGGGCATCCGCCCGGCGGTGAATGTGGGCCTGTCGGTGTCGCGCGTCGGCTCCGCGGCGCAGATCAAGGCGATGAAGCAGGTTGCCGGCTCGATCAAGGGCGAGCTTGCGCAGTATCGCGAGATGGCGGCCTTCGCGCAGTTCGGCTCCGACCTCGACGCGGCCACCCAGCGCCTCTTGAACCGCGGCGCGCGCCTCACCGAGCTGCTCAAGCAGCCGCAGTTCTCGCCGCTCAAGACGGAAGAGCAGGTGGCGGTGATCTTCGCCGGTGTCCAGGGGTATCTCGACAAGCTGGAGCTCAGGGACGTGACGCGCTTCGAGCAGGGCCTGCTTGCCCACATGCGCTCCGAGGGCAAGGAGATCCTCGAAGCGATCCGCAAGGAGAAGGCGCTGTCCGATACGTTGCGTGACAAGCTCAAGGCCGAGATCGACGCCTTCGCCAAGAACTTCGCCTAACCTGCGGGGCGCCGATGCCTTCCCTCAAGGACCTTCGCAACCGGATCGCCTCCGTCAAGGCGACGCAAAAGATCACCAAGGCGATGCAGATGGTCGCCGCGGCGAAGCTGCGCCGTGCGCAGGAGGCGGCCGAGGCCGCGCGCCCCTATGCCACCCGCATGGGAGCGGTGCTCGCCAATGTGGCAGGCCGCGTTTCGGGCACCGACGCGCCGGCGCTGATGACCGGCACCGGAAAGGACGACACGCATCTTCTGGTGGTCTGTACGGCCGAGCGCGGGCTTTGCGGCGGCTTCAACAGCCAGATCGCAAAGCGGGCGCGCGAGCATGCGCGGGCGCTTCTTGCCGAAGGCAAGCAGGTGAAGATCCTGACCGTCGGCAAGAAGGGCTTCGACATCCTGCGCCGTGAATACAGCGACCATATCATCGACCGGGTGGAGCTGCGCGATGTCAAGCGCATCGGCTTTGCCAATGCCGACGCCATCGCCAGGAAGGTGATCGGCCTGTTCGAGGATGGGCAGTTCGACGTCTGCACGTTGTTCTATTCCGAGTTCAAGTCGGTCATCAGCCAGGTGCCGACGGCCCAGCAGATCATCCCCGCCGCCTTCCCGGAGCAGGAGGAAGGCGAAAGGGCGGGCGGCGATGCGGCCTATGAATACGAGCCGGAGGCGGCGGCCATCCTCGCCGATCTCATCCCGCGCAACATCGCAGTGCAGATCTTCCGGGCGCTGCTTGAGAATGCCGCCGGCGAGATGGGCGCCAAGATGACGGCGATGGACAATGCCACGCGCAATGCCGGCGAGATGATCGACAAGCTGTCGATCACCTACAACCGCCAGCGCCAGGCGCAGATCACCAAGGAACTGATCGAAATCATCTCGGGCGCGGAAGCGCTCTAGCGGATCGAAAGAGGTAGACAGAAATGGCGAAAGCAGCGACCCCGAAGAGGGCCTCGGCGGGCGAAGCCAAGGCAAAGACGCCCCGGACGACCAGAAAGGCGCCGGCCAAGGCCGCCGCGGCGAAGACCCCGGCCGCCCGCGCCAAGGCCTCCGGGCCCACCGGCACCATCCGCCAGGTCATCGGCGCCGTGGTCGACGTGCAGTTCGAGGATCACCTGCCGGCGATCCTGAACGCGCTGGAGACCGACAATCACGGCAACCGGCTGGTGCTGGAAGTGGCGCAGCATCTGGGCGAGAACACCGTGCGCTGCATCGCCATGGACGGCACCGAGGGCCTGGTGCGCGGCCAGGAGGTGGTGGACACCGGCGAGCCGATCTCCGTGCCAGTCGGCCCCGAGATGCTCGGCCGCATCATCAATGTGATCGGCGAGCCGATCGACGAGGCCGGCCCCATCGAGGCCACCCAGAAGCGTGCCATCCACCAGCCCGCACCGGCCTATGTGGAACAGTCCACCGAGGCGGAGATCCTGGTCACCGGCATCAAGGTGCTCGACCTGCTGGCCCCCTATGCCAAGGGCGGCAAGATCGGCCTGTTCGGCGGCGCCGGCGTGGGCAAGACGGTGCTCATCCAGGAGCTCATCAACAACGTTGCCAAGGCGCATGGCGGCTATTCCGTGTTCGCCGGCGTGGGCGAGCGCACGCGCGAGGGCAACGACCTCTACCACGAGTTCATCGAATCGGGCGTCAACAAGAAGGGCGGCGGCGAAGGCTCCAAGGCCGCGCTGGTCTACGGCCAGATGAACGAGCCGCCCGGCGCGCGCGCCCGCGTGGGCCTTACCGGCCTGACCGTGGCCGAGTATTTCCGCGACCAGGGCCAGGACGTGCTCTTCTTCGTGGACAACATCTTCCGCTTCACCCAGGCGGGCTCGGAGGTGTCGGCGCTTCTCGGCCGCATTCCCTCCGCCGTGGGCTACCAGCCGACGCTCGCCACCGACATGGGCGCGCTGCAGGAGCGCATCACGACGACGACCAAGGGCTCGATCACCTCGGTGCAGGCCATCTACGTGCCGGCCGACGACCTGACCGACCCGGCGCCTGCCACCTCCTTCGCCCATCTGGATGCGACGACGGTGCTCAACCGCGCCATCTCCGAGAAGGGCATCTATCCGGCGGTGGACCCGCTCGACTCCACCTCGCGCATGCTCGACCCGATGATCGTCGGCGAGGAGCACTATCAGGTGGCGCGCGATGTGCAGCAGACGCTGCAGCGCTACAAGGCCCTGCAGGACATCATCGCCATTCTGGGCATGGACGAGCTTTCGGAAGAGGACAAGCTGACGGTGGCGCGCGCCCGCAAGATCGAGCGCTTCCTGTCGCAGCCCTTCTTCGTGGCCGAGGTGTTCACCGGCATGCCCGGCAAGCTGGTCGACCTCCAGGACACGATCCGCGGCTTCAAGGGCCTCGTCGCCGGCGAGTACGATCACCTGCCGGAGGCGGCGTTCTACATGGTGGGCACCATCGAGGACGCCATCGAGAAGGCCGAGAGGCTGGCTGCGGAAGCGGCCTGAGCGGCGAATGGTCAATTGTGAATGGCGAGCAGGGAGTGGCAAATAGAGAATCGTGGCTAGCGAAGGTCATGGTCTGACCCGTTCACTGTTCACCATTCACTATTCACGAAGATAGACATGGCCCAATCCTTCAAGTTCGAACTCGTATCGCCCGAAAGGCTCCTCGTCTCCGAGGAGGTGGAGGCAGTCGTCATTCCCGGTACCGAGGGCGAGATGACGGTGATGGCCAGCCACGCGCCGGTGATGACCGGGATCAAGCCGGGCGTCATCCGCGTCTCGCGTGGCGGCAGCCAGGAGCGCTATGTGGTCTTCGGCGGCTTTGCCGACATTCTGCCGGAAAGCTGCACCGTGCTTGCCGAATCGGCCGTGCATGTGGACGACATCGACCGCGACGACCTGGCACGCCGCATCCAGGAGGCGCGCGAGGACGTGGCCGACGCCAAGGACGACGAGGCGCGCACCAGGGCGGAGGACTATCTCGCCCAGCTCACCACGCTGGAAAGCGCCATCCAGTAGGCACGGCTGGAGCATTTTTCAGCCAGATGGAATCATCTGGCGCCGCACAAATGCGGCAAAAACAAATATGGACCGGATCAGCGTTTCAATGAAACGATGAACCGGTCTGGGCAAGGCGACGCAATTTTTCTGAAGGGCCGCGGGCATTCGAGCTGCGGCCCTTTTGCTTTGCCGGCTTTCCGACCCGGGCGCCGGGCATCTTCCCAAACAAAAGCGGGCGGCAGAGCCGCCCGCGGAAAGATGGTGGCGAAGCCGGCCGCCTCAGGCGGCCAGGTCGCGCAGCACATATTGCAGGATGCCGCCGTTCCTGAAGTATTCGAGCTCGTCCACCGTGTCGATGCGGCACAGAAGCGGCACCTCCTTCACCGTGCCGTCGGCATAGGCAATCCGGGCCTTCACGATGGCGCGGGGCCTGATGGCGTCGAGCCCCTCGATGGTCACCGTCTCGTCGCCCTTCAGCCCCAGCTCCTGCCAGCTCGTATCTTCGGCGAAGACGAAGGGGATGACGCCCATGCCGACGAGGTTTGAGCGGTGGATACGCTCGAAGGAGCGGGCGATGACGGCACGCACGCCGAGCAGGTTCGTGCCCTTGGCCGCCCAGTCGCGCGAGGAGCCATTGCCGTATTCGACGCCGGCAAAGACCACCAGCGGCACGCCTTCCTGCTTGTAGCGCATGGCGGCGTCGTAGATCGACATCTCCTCCTTGGAGGGATAGTGGATCGTATAGCCGCCTTCCTGGCCGTTCTCGCCCAGCATGAAGTTGCGGATGCGGATGTTGGCGAAGGTGCCGCGCATCATCACCTCATGGTTGCCGCGCCGCGTGCCGTACTGGTTGAAGTCGGCAACGCCCACCCCGTTGTCCATCAGATACTTGCCGGCAGGCGATGCCGCCTTGATGGAGCCGGCAGGCGAGATGTGGTCGGTGGTGATCTTGTCGCCGAACAGGCCCAGGATGCGCGCGCCCTCGATGTCGCCGACCCGTCCGGGCTTCGGTGCCATGCCCTCGAAATAGGGCGGGTTGCGCACATAGGTGGACTCGGGGTCCCAGGCATAGGTCTGGCCGCTCGGCGCCTGCACCGCACGCCACAGCTCGTCGCCCTTGAAGACGTCGGCATACTTCTTCTCGAAAAGCTCGCGCGTGACGTGCTTGGCGATGAAGTCCTGCACCTCGTGGCTGGAGGGCCAGATGTCCTTCAGGTAGACGGGGTTGCCCTCCCTGTCTTCGCCGATGGGCTCGCTTGTCAGGTCCTTCGTCACGGTGCCGGCCAGCGCATAGGCCACCACCAGCGGCGGCGAGGCGAGATAGTTCGCCTGCACGTCAGGCGATACGCGGCCCTCGAAGTTGCGGTTGCCCGACAGAACGGAGGCGACGATCAGGCCCTTGTCGTTGATCGTCCTGGAGATCGGCTCCAGGAGCGGGCCGGAATTGCCGATGCAGGTGGTGCAGCCGAAGCCCACGAGATTGAAGCCGAGCTGGTCGAGCTCCTTCTGCAGGCCGGACTTCTCCAGATACTCGGCCACCACCTGGCTGCCGGGGGCAAGCGAGGTCTTGACCCATGGCTTCTGCTTCAGCCCCAGACGATTGGCGTTGCGGGCCAGCAGGCCGGCGGCGATCAGCACGCTCGGATTGGAGGTGTTGGTGCACGAGGTGATGGCGGCGATCGCCACATCGCCATGGCCGATGTCGAAGTCCATGCCCTCGACGGGATAGCGCTTCTGCGTGTCGACGGTCTTCTTGTACTCCTTCTCCAGCGCCTCCTCGAAGCCCGAGGCAATGCTGCCCAGCGCGATGCGGCCCTCGGGGCGCTTCGGGCCGGCCATGGAGGGCACGACTTCGCCCAGGTCGAGCTCCAGCGTGTCGGTGAAGACGGGCTCCGGCGCACCGGCCTCGCGCCACATGCCCTGCGCCTTGGAATAGGCCTCGACGAGCGCGATGCGCTCCTCCTCGCGCCCGGAGGTGCGCAGGTAGTTGAGCGTTTCGGAATCGACGGGGAAGAAGCCGCAGGTGGCGCCGTATTCGGGCGACATGTTGCCGATGGTCGCCCGGTCGGCCAGCGTCATGTTGTCGAGGCCGGGACCGAAGAACTCGACGAACTTGCCCACCACGCCCTTCTTGCGCAGCATCTGCGTGACGGTGAGCACCAGGTCGGTGGCGGTCACGCCCTCGTTCAGCCTGCCGGTGAGCCTGAAGCCGATCACCTCCGGCAGAAGCATGGAGACGGGCTGGCCGAGCATCGCGGCCTCTGCCTCGATGCCGCCCACACCCCAGGCCAGAACGCCCAGGCCGTTGATCATGGTGGTGTGCGAATCGGTGCCCACGCAGGTGTCGGGATAGGCGATCGTCTTGCCGTCCTCCTCCTTCGTCCAGACCACCTGGCCCAGATATTCAAGGTTCACCTGGTGGCAGATGCCGGTGCCGGGCGGCACCACGCGGAAGTTCTTGAACGCCTGCTGGCCCCACTTCAGGAAGCGGTAGCGCTCGCCGTTGCGCTTGTATTCCAGCTCGACATTGCGCTGGAAAGCCTTGGGCGTGCCGAACTCGTCGACGATGACCGAGTGGTCGATGACGAGATCCACGGGCACCAGCGGGTTGATCTTCTCCGGGTCGCCGCCCAGATTCGCCATCGCCTCGCGCATGGCGGCCAGATCGACGACAGCGGGAACGCCGGTGAAATCCTGCATCAGCACGCGGGCGGGCGAATAGGCGATCTCCACGCCGGCCGTCCCCTTGTCGTCCAGCCAGCGCGCCACCGCCTCGATGCTCTCCCTGGTGACCGAGCGCCCGTCCTCACGCCGCAGGAGGTTCTCCAGAAGCACCTTCATGGAGAAGGGCAGGCGGGAGACGCCGGAAAGGCCGTTCCTTTCCGCCTCCTTGAGGTCGAAATAGGTGTATTCCTTATCGCCCACCTTCAGGGTGCGGCGGCATTTGAAACTGTCGAGGGAAGTAGACACGGGCGATCCTATCCTTGGTCTGTTCATCCGAAACGGGAACGGACGGCTCCAGGCGACAGGCGCTGAGGTGCGGGTGCGGTCATTTCCGCTGTCCGCTCCCTGCGTCCCGGCCGGTCAAGACGGCGCGCGCGCGGGTATCGGCACAAAGAGTGACACGCCGACCGCTGGCGTGGTTGCCCGGGATATAGAGAATTTCTTAGAAGAGTTCCATACCGAGTTTGGGCGAAACGTTCCGCTGTCGAGCTTCAAGGACATCCATTGCCGGACACACACGAAACCATGCGGCTGGACGCCGAAAGCCTGAGCGGCGCGCGCGGCGGCGATACCGTCTTTTCCGGGGTCTCCTTCGCGCTGTCGCGCGGCCAGGCGCTGGTGGTGACGGGGCCGAACGGGGCGGGCAAGACGACGCTTCTGCGCATCCTGGCGGGGCTGCTGCAGCCGGCGGCAGGCAGGGTCGCGCTTTCCGGCGGCGGCACGGCATGGCCGGATACGGCCTCCGCCAGCCACTATCTCGGCCATCTCGACGCCATGAAGACGGCGCTGAGCGTGGAGGAGAACCTGCTTTTCTGGCAGCGCTTTGCCGGGCATGCACGCATGTCCGTTCCCAAGGCGCTGGAGACGGTGGGGCTCGGGGAGATCGGGCACCTGCCCTTCGGCTATCTTTCCACCGGGCAGCGGCGGCGGGCAGCCCTGGCGCGGCTTTTCGTGTCGCACCGGCCGCTATGGCTTCTGGACGAGCCGACCTCCGGGCTCGACCGGGCCTCGGCAGGGCGGCTTGCGGGGCTGATGGAGGGGCACCTTCGGGAGGGCGGGATGATCGTCGCGGCCACCCACCTGCCGCTCGGGCTTGCGGGGGCACGGGAACTGCGCATGGAGAGAGAATGACATGAACCCTCACGCCGGCTGCGCCCTCTTCCGCCCCGCCGCAAGCCCGTTTTCGCACGGGAGCCGGCGCTGATGCTCGCCCTTTATCTGCGCGATGTCAGGCTCGGCATCCGCGCCGGCAGCGGGGCGCTGACGGGCGTTCTCTTCTTTCTGGCGGTCGTGGCCGTCATCCCCTTCGGGGTGGGGCCGGACCTCAACCTGCTGGCGCGCATCGGCCCGGCGATCCTGTGGATCGGGGCGCTGCTTGCCAGCCTGCTGGGGCTGGAGCGGCTGTTCCAGGCCGACCGGGAGGACGGCTCGCTCGACCTTCTCGTCATGGCCGACAGCCGCCACATGCTGGCGCTGACGGTGTTTGTGAAATGCCTGGCGCACTGGACGGCCAACGTGCTGCCGCTGGTGGCCGCGGCTCCGTTGCTCGGCCTGTTCATGAACGTGCCGCCCCTCAGCCTCGGCGCGGCGACGCTGACGCTTCTGGCCGGCACGCCGGCCATCGCCTTCATCGGCGCGGTGGGGGCGGCGCTGGTGGTGGCCCTGCCGCGCGGCGGGCTGCTGGTCTCGGTGCTCGTCCTGCCGCTGACCGTCCCCGTGCTCATCTTCGGCGTGGCGGCGTCGCGCGCGGCGGTGGCCGACCCGGACCCCTTCCTCCAGCCCTTCCTCGTCCTGTGCGCGCTGACGCTCTTCTTCGCCGTGATCGGCCCGGTGGCGGCGGCGCTCGCGCTGCGCAACGCCGACTAGAACCACGAAAAAGTGAGCGCTGGCGCATGCTGCGGCAATGTGGATGAATTGCGGGGCGCGGCCGTGCGGTCTATTTACGGCGCATGAGCGAAACGGCCAACCCGACGGCGCGGCTTGCCGCGCTTGCCAATCCGACGCGCTTTCTGGCGCTTGCCGACCGGCTGGTGCCGTGGCTGGCTGCGGCGGCCGGGCTGGTGCTGGCCGCCGGCCTTGCCATGGCCTTCGCTGCACCGGAGGACTATCAGCAGGGCATCACGGTGCGCATCATGTATATCCATGTGCCCTTCGCCTGGCTTTCCATGTTCTGCTACACGCTGATGGCGGCCTCGGCACTCGGCACGCTGGTGTGGCGCCATCCGCTGGCCGACGTCTCGCTGAAGGCGGCCGCCCCCATCGGCGCCACCTTCACCGCCCTGGCGCTCGTCACCGGCTCCATCTGGGGCAAGCCCATGTGGGGCACATGGTGGGTGTGGGACGCCCGGCTCACCTCGGTCTTCGTGCTCTTTCTCATGTATCTGGGCATCATCGCGCTGACGCGGGCGCTGGACGACCAGGGGCGTGCGGCACGGGCGGCGGCAATCCTCACGCTGGTCGGCTTCATCAACATCCCGATCATCAAGTTCTCGGTCGATTGGTGGAACACGCTGCATCAGCCGGCCTCCGTCTTCCGGCTCGACGGGCCGACCATCCATTCCAGCCTTCTGTGGCCGCTTCTCATCTCGGCGCTGGGCTTCACCTTCCTCTTCCTGACGCTGCATCTCATGGCCATGCGGGCGGAGATCTGGCGCCGGCGGGTGAGCGCCATGCGGCGCCTGGCGGCGCGGGCGGCGGAAGGCCGGCTCGCCGAGGGGGGTGCGTCATGAGCCACGTGGCCTATGTGGCGGCGGCCTATGCGGCCTCGGCGATTGCCATCGCCGGGCTGGCGATGTGGATCGTGCTCGACCAGCGGGCGCAGAAAAGGGCACTGCAGGCGCTGGAGGCGCGCGGCATCCGCCGCCGCTCCACCGACGGGAGGAGAGGCCAATGACCGCCGGCCACCAGCGCGCGCCCGCGGCGCGCCGGTTCCTTCTCCTGCTGCCTCTTGCCGCCTTTCTGGCGCTGTCGGCGGTCTTCCTGGCACAGCTCTTCTCCGGGCGCGACAATTCCGTCGTGCCCTCCGCACTGATCGGTCAGCCGGCGCCGCAGACGACGCTGCCGCCGCTCGAGGGCATGGGCCTGCCCGGCCTTTCGCCCGAAGACTTCGCGGGAAATGTGACGCTGGTGAACGTCTGGGGCTCCTGGTGCCTGCCGTGCCGCGACGAACATCCGCTTCTGATGCAGCTTTCGGAAGACAGCCGCCTGCGCATCGTCGGCCTCAACTACAAGGACAGGCCGGAAAACGCCCGCCGCTTCCTCGGCGAACTCGGCAATCCCTTCGACGCCATCGGCGTCGATGGAAACGGCCGCGCAGCCATCGAGTGGGGGGTCTACGGCGTGCCGGAAACCTTCCTCGTCGGCCCCGACGGCATCATCCGCTACAAGCATGTGGGACCGTTCACGCCACGCAGCATCCGCGAGGAGCTGATGCCGCGGGTGGAACAGGCGATGGCGGGCAACCCGTCGTGAGCCCGTTGCCCGGCCTCAGCCCCGCGGGTCGGTATCGGCGAGATTCAGGATCGACGGCACAAGGCCGGGAAAGCGCCTTTCCAGCTCATCCAGCCGCAGCACGTTGATGTGCTCCACGCCTCTTTTCGTGGTGCGGATGAGACCCGCCTCGCGCAGCACCCGATAGTGGTTGGAAAGGGTGGAGCGGGCGAGGCCCGCGCAGGGCGAGGCGTCCCCGCAATTGGAACCCTCGGGACTGGCGTGGAGCTTGCGCACGATCTGCAGCCTGACCGGATCGCCCAAGGCGTTGAGAATGCCAGTCAGGGTGATGTCTTCCGGCGCAGGATGCATGAACTGGACCATGAAGGGGCCATATCACGCAGCTTGACGCATTTCAATATTACGGTATTTTCGAAATACCGTAATAACGTTTTATCGAAATAAGGATCAGACAATGCCAGGACGATTCGACAATCAGGTGGTGCTCGTCACCGGCGGCTCGACGGGCATCGGCCTCGCGGCGGCGGCGCTTTTCGTCCGCGAGGGCGCGAAGGTCTACATCACCGGGCGCAGCCGGCAGAGCCTGGACGGGGCAGCGGCGCAACTGGGGGAACAGGCCGTCGCCGTACAGTCCGATGTGGCCAATCTCGCCGACCTCGAAAGCCTGCGCGAACGCATCGCCGGCGCGGACGGCCGGCTGGACGTCCTCGTCGCCAATGCGGGCATCGCCGAGAACAACGTCCTGGGCGAAACGAGCGAGGCGGCGTTCGACAGGACCTTCGACATCAACGTCAAGGGGGTGTTCTTCACCGTGCAGACCATGCTGCCGCTGCTCAGGGACGGCGGCGCGGTGGTGCTCACGGGATCCATCGTCGCACACAAGGGCTTTCCCAATCTCAGCCTCTACAACGCCTCCAAGGCCGCTGTGCGCTCCTTTGCCCGTTCGTGGTCGAACGATTTGCGGGCCCGCAAGATCCGCGTCAACGTCGTCAGCCCCGGTCCGGTGGAGACCCCCATCCTGCGCAACGGGCTGAAACTGAACGACGAGCAGCTCGACCAATTCAGGGCACAGGTGGCGCAGACCGCTCCGCTGGAGCGGTTCGGCGAGCCGTCGGAAATCGCCGAGGCCATCGCCTATCTGGCATCCGGCGCCGCCAGCTACGTGGCCGGCGCGGAACTCAGCGTCGATGGCGGCATGGCGCAGGTCTGAGGCGGCCTGCCCCGTCCCCGGCCGGCTGCATCCGCGCCGCCGGCAAAGCGCCGGCGGAGATGACGAGGGCGGAAAGGTCCGCCGCCGTCACCGCTCGGACAGCGCCAGCCGCACGCCGAGCGCGGCGAAGGTGGCGGCAAAGGAGCGGCGGAGCCATTTCATCACCGCCGGGCTGTTCAACACCCGGCGGCGCACCAGAGCCGCCATCTGCCCATAGGCGACGAAGATGGCAAAGGTCATCGCCATGAAGACGAAGCCGAGCCAAGCCATGAAGGCGGCCGGCGCGGCGGTGTCGGCGGGCACGAATTGCGGCAGGAAGGCCAGGAAGAAGATCGACAGCTTGGGATTCAGGATGTTGATGAGGAAGCCGCGCCGGATGATCTGCCAGTGCGGGATGGCCGCCCGTTCGGGCCGAGCGTCGAGCATGCCCTTCTCACCCAGCGCATTCCAGGCCATCCAGAGAAGGTAGAGCACGCCAGCATACTTGACGAACTGGAACAGCACGGCGCTGGTGTGCAGCAGCGCGGCAAGCCCCAGGATGGCGGCGGCAAGCTGCGGCAGGATGCCCAGCGTGCAGCCCACAGCGGCCGACACGCCGGCACGCCCGCCGCGCCCCAGCGCAACGGCGAGCGTGTAGATGACGCCGGTACCGGGAATGAGCACGACGACCAGCGCGGTCAGCAGGAATGCCGGATCCATGGTCCCCTCCAGGTGGCAAAAGCACAGTTTGCCCGCCAGGAGAGCGGCGTCAAGCCATCTGTTTCAGGCCGCGCCGGCCATCTTCCGCTTCTCGAAGCGCTTGCGTTCGTGCGGATCGAGATGAAGCTTGCGCAGGCGGATCGACTTCGGCGTCACCTCGACCAGCTCGTCATCCTGGATCCACGACAGCGCGCGCTCCAGCGTCATGCGGATGGGCGGGGTGAGCTTCACGGCATCGTCCTTGCCGGCGGCACGGACGTTGGAGAGCTTCTTGCCCTTGAGCACGTTGACTTCCAGGTCGTTGTCGCGGGAGTGGATGCCGACGATCATGCCCTGATAGACCTTGACGCCCGGCTCGATGATCATCGGTCCGCGGTCCTCCAGGTTCCACAGGGCATAGGCCACGGCCTCGCCGGGCTCGTTGGCGATCAGCACGCCATTGACGCGCCCGCCGATCTCTCCCTTGTAGGGCTGGTATTCGTGGAACAGGCGGTTCATCACCGCCGTGCCGCGCGTATCCGTCAGCAGCTCCGACTGGTAGCCGATGAGGCCGCGCGTGGGACAGAAGAAGACGAGGCGCTGGCGGTCGCCGCCGGAGGGGCGCAGCTCCACGAGCTCCGCCTTGCGCTCCGACATCTTCTGCACGACGACGCCCGCATGCTCCTCGTCCACGTCGATGACCACTTCCTCGACGGGCTCCAGAAGCTGGCCGTTCGCGGCCTTCTTCATCACCACGCGCGGGCGCGAGACAGCAAGCTCGAAGCCCTCTCGGCGCATGGTCTCGATCAGCACGGCAAGCTGCAGCTCGCCGCGGCCGGACACGAAGAAGGAATCCTTGTCGGCCGATTCCTCCACCTTCAGCGCCACGTTGCCCTCCGCCTCCTTGAGAAGGCGGTCGCGGATGACGCGGCTCGTCACCTTGTCGCCCTCGGTGCCGGCAAGCGGCGAATCGTTGACCAGAAAGCTCATCGTCACGGTCGGCGGGTCGATGGGCTGGGCCTCCATGGGCGCGCTCACCGAAGGGTCGCAGAAGGTGTCGGCCACCGTGCCCCTGGAAAGCCCGGCGATGGCAACGATGTCGCCGGCCTGCGCCTCCTCGACGGCCGAGCGCTCCAGCCCGCGGAAGGCGAGGATCTTGGAGATGCGCCCCTGCTCCAGGAGCGTGCCGTCGCGGGCCAGCACCTTCACTGCCTGGTTCGGCCTTGCCGTGCCGGAGGCGATGCGGCCGGTGACGATGCGGCCCAGAAAGGGGTTGGCCTCCAGAATCGTGCCGATCATGCGGAAAGGGCCTTCTTCCACCTGCGGCTCCGGCACGTGCTTCAGCACGAGGTCGAACAGGGGGGCGAGCCCGGCCTCCTTCGGACCGGCGGGATCCTCGCTCATCCAGCCGTCGCGGCCGGAACCGTAAAGGATCGGAAAATCGAGCTGCTCGTCGCTGGCGTCGAGCGCGGCGAACAGGTCGAACACCTCGTTGATCACCTCGTCGGGGCGGGCGTCCGGGCGGTCGATCTTGTTGACGGCGACGATGGGCTTCAGTCCCACCTTCAGCGCCTTGCCGACCACGAACTTGGTCTGTGGCATCGGGCCTTCCGCCGCGTCCACGAGCAGCACCGCGCCGTCCACCATGTTGAGGATGCGCTCCACCTCGCCGCCGAAATCGGCGTGGCCCGGCGTGTCGACGATGTTGATGCGCACGTCCTTCCACACCACCGAGGTGGCCTTGGCGAGGATGGTGATGCCGCGCTCCTTTTCCAGATCGTTGGAATCCATGGCGCGCTCGTCGACGCGCTGGT
This sequence comes from Chelativorans intermedius, assembly GCF_025398255.1. Classification (GTDB taxonomy): domain Bacteria; phylum Pseudomonadota; class Alphaproteobacteria; order Rhizobiales; family Rhizobiaceae; genus Chelativorans; species Chelativorans intermedius. The sequence continues at coordinate 137,648 of NZ_JAODNW010000017.1, forward strand.
TGTCGCGCACGGAGCCCGACTGCCTGAGCAGCGCGTCGACAAGGGTGGTCTTCCCATGATCGACATGGGCGATGATCGCGATGTTGCGGAGCTTCATTTCTTCTCTTCGGGATGGGCGGACGCTGCCCGCAGGCGCGCCCGCATCTTCGCTGGCCGCGCTCATACAGGTTTTTTCGCAAATGCGAAAGAGGCGCGTTCGCTCAGCTCCAGGCGGCGGCGGAGAGGGCGTCGATCGGGAACTTGAGATAGCGCCGGCCATTCGCCTCCGGCTCGGGCAGGCGGCCGCCATTCATGTTGACCTGCAGCGCGTGCAGGATGAGGCGCGGCATGGGCAGGGTGCGGTCGCGCGCCTGGCGCAGCGCCACGAACTCCTCGCAGCTTCGGCAGCGGGCGATGTGAATGTTGTGCGCCTTCTGCTCCGCGACCGTGCTTTGCCAGCGCACCGGGCGGCCGCCCGGCTGGTAGTCGTGGCCGGTGAAAAGGCGCGTCTCGTCGGGCAGGGAGAGGATTTCCTGGATCGAATGCCACAGACGGGCGGCATCGCCGCCGGGAAAGTCGGCCCGCGCCGTGCCGCCATCGGGCATGAAGAGCGTATCGTGCACGAATGCCGCATCGCCGATGCAATAGGTGACGGAGGCGAGGGTATGGCCGGGGGAGAACAGCACACGGGCCGGGATCTCACCGATGTGGAACCGCTCGCCCTCGGCAAACAGCCGGTCCCACTGGGAGCCGTCGGCGGGGAAATCGGGCCAGTTGTAGATCTCCTTCCACAGCCGCTGCACCTCCACCACCTTCTCGCCGATGGCCGTCGGCGCGCCTGTGCGCTCGCGCAGGTAGCCGGCGGCAGAGAAATGGTCGGCATGGGGATGGGTATCGAGAATCCAGGCCACGGTGAGCCCGCGCCCGGCGACAAAGTCCAGGATCGCGTCGGCGCTGCGGGTTGCGGTGGCACCGGATTTCTCGTCGAAGTCCAGAACCGGATCGATGATCGCGCATTGGCCCGTGGCCGGGTCGGCGGCGACATATTGAAGGGAGAAGGTCCTCTCCTCGTAGAATGCCGTGACCTCGGGCGCCGCGCGCTCCTGCATTGCCATCTCCCCCATGCGTTTCAACCCTGTCGGCCCGTGGCTAGCGGGCCGGAGCGAAGGGCGCAATTTCTCTTATTGTCGCATGAAAGAGGTCAATTTTCTAATGCGGGAGACGGCGTGCAAATTTCTTCCTGCCTCCCGCCCCATGTGCGGCGCCGGTCAGGCGAGCCCCTTCTTCTGCATCATCGCTTCGGGGCTGGGCAGCCGGCCGCGGAACGCCTTGTAGAGCTCTTCCGGGTCCGCTGCACCGCCGGCGGCGTAGATGTAGCGGCGTAGCCTGTCCGCCGTCTCCGGGTCGAAGGGATCCCCCGCCTCCTCGAAGGCGCGGAAGGCATCGGCGTCCAGCACCTCCGACCACATGTAGGAGTAGTAGCCGGCCGAATAGCCGTCTCCCGAAAAGACGTGCAGGAAATGCGGCGTCCTGTGGCGCATGGGGATGGCTGCCGGCTTCCGCAACGCCTCCAGCGTTTCGCGCTCGAAGGCGAGGGGGTCCTCCGGCGCCTCGCTGCGCGCGTGGAAGGCCATGTCCACCAGCGCGCAGGCGGCGTATTCCACGGTGGCGAAACCGGCATCGAAAGTGCGCGCGGCGCGCATTTTCTCCGCCAGGTCGGCTGGCATCGGCGCACCCGTTTCGACGTGGCGGGCATGGCGGGCCAGAACCTCGGGCACGGTGAACCAGTGCTCGAAGAGCTGCGAGGGCAGCTCCACGAAGTCGCGGGCCACCGCGGTGCCGGAAACCGAAGGCCAGGAAACGTCGCTCAGCAGGCCGTGCAGCGCATGGCCGAACTCGTGGAACAGCGTGCGCGCGTCGTCGACGGACAGAAGCGCGGGCCTGCCGCTGGGCGGCCTGGCGAAGTTCATGACGTTGTAGACGATGGGCATGCGCCCGCCGCCGAGGCGGCAGCCCGTCTGCAACGCGCTCATCCAGGCGCCGGAGCGCTTGGAGGGGCGGCCGAAGGGATCGGCCAGGAAGAGCCCGCGCAGCGAGCCGTCGGCGTTTCTCACCTCGTAGACGCGCACATCCTCGTGCCAGGCGGCAATGCCCGGTCTTTCCTCGAAGGTGAGGCCAAAGAGGCGATTTGCCACGTCGAAGGCGGCGGTGGTGACGTTTTCGAGCGTCAGATAGGGCTCCAGCGCGCCCTCGTCGAAGGCAAAGCGCTCGGCGCGCAGCTTCTCGGCATAATAGCGCCAGTCCCACGGGGCGATTGCGTGGTTGTGGCCCTCGCCGGCGGCAATGCGCTGCAGCGCCTTCTCGTCCTCGGCAGCCTTCTCGCATGCCTTGCCCCAGACGCTTTCGAGCAGCGCCATCACCGCTTCGGGCGTCTTGGCCATGGTGTCATCGAGCTTGTAGGCAGCGTAGTTCTCAAACCCCAGAAGCCGCGCTTTCTCGGCGCGCAGGCGCAGCGTGTCGCGCACGATGCCGGCATTGTCCGTCTCGCCGCCGTTCTCGCCGCGTCGCAGGAAGGCTTCAAGCACCTTCTCGCGCAGATCGCGACGGGCCGAGAAGGACAGAAAGGGCTCGACGATGGAGCGCGACAGGGTGACGGCATAGTGTCCCGGCCTGCCGCGCGACTGGGCAGCCTCGGCCATGGCGGCCTTCAGCGAGGCGGGCAGGCCGGCAAGGTCCGCCTCCTCAAGGAACAGCGCCCAGCCGCTCTCGTCGGCCAGCACGTTCTGTCCAAAGCGGGCGCCGAGCGTTGCCAGTTCCTCGTTGATCTCGGCAAGCCGTGCCTTGCCCCGCGCATCCAGCCGGGCGCCGCCGCGCACGAAGCGCTTCCACGTCTTCTCCAGCACGCGCGCCGTCTCCGGGTCGAGGCGAAGGTCGGCGCGCGCGGCATGAAGCGCGTCAAGCTTGCCGAACAGCGCTTCGTTCATGGTGATGCGCGAGAAATGGCGGGCCATGCGCGGCGCGATGTCGCGTTCCAGCGCGCGAATCGTCTCGTTGGTGTGGGCGCCGGCCCGGCACCAGAAGATGGCGGAGACGCGCGACAATGCCTGTCCCGACAGCTCCAGCGCGGCAAGCGTGTTTTCGATGGTCGGCGCCGCGCTGTCTGCGGCGATGGCGTCGATCTCCGCCGCATGCGCGGCAAGGGCCGCCTCGAAAACCGGGGCGAAGGCATCGTCCTCGATGTGCTCGAAGGCGGGCAGGCCGGCCGGTCCGTTCCAGGCGGTGAGCGGATGGGTCTCAAGATCGACGGCGGAAGAGGGCGAAGCCATGAGGGAACCTCGGATTGCTGACCAGGACAAGGGCAGGCGGGAGCGCCACGTCGCGATGTAGGCCCGCCTGGCGGGCCGCGCAACTCTTGACTCCTGCGTGGCGTCACTCCATCATGATTAATAAGTAATACTTACTATATGGCGGCTTTGGCCAGGTGAGCCTTCGTTTCGACCCGGATACATTCGGCTTTCTCGTCACCGATCTGGCGCGGCTGATCCGTGCGGACATGGACCGGCGGATCGAGGCGGCGGGCATCGGTGTGACGCCGGGGGAGGCGCGCACCCTCATCTATGCGGCGCGCTATGGCGTGTTGCGCCAGAACGTGCTGGCCGAACGCATGGGCCTGGAGGCGATGACGGTCAGCGTCTATCTCGACCGGCTCGAAGAGCGGGGGCTCGTGAAGCGCATGCCAGACCCGGCCGACCGCCGCGCCAAGCTGATAAGGCTGACACGCAAGGCCGATGCGGTGCTGGAGGCCATCCTGCGCATTGCCGGCGAGGTGCGGGCGCGGGCGCGCGGCGAGATGGACGAGGAAAGCTGGGCGCGCCTTCGCGATCTCCTCAAGCAGGTGCGCGGCAACTTCACCGGCGGTGCGTAGCGGGCACCGCAAGACAGGCGGAACGGCATGAACATTCACAGCAGGGCCGCGGCGGCGCCCATCATGAGCGAGCGGCGGGTAAGCCTGATCGGCGCCATGCTGGTGGCGGTGGGGCCCGTTTCCATGGCGCTCTACACGCCCGCAATGCCGGAAATCGTCGCTGCCTTCGGCAGCACCGAGGCGATGGTGAAGATGACGCTGACCGCCTATTTCGCGGGCTTCGCCTTCTCGCAGCTCTTTTGCGGGCCGCTGTCGGACGGGCTGGGGCGCAAGCCCGTCACCTTCCTGTTCATGGGAATCTATGTGCTGGCCAGCCTGCTTGCCCTGCTCGCGCCCGGCGTGGAGGTGCTGATGGCCGCCCGCTTTCTGCAGGGGGTGGGGGCGGCCGTCGGTGTGGCGGTTTCGCGGGCGGTGGTGCGCGACCTCTTCACGCATGAGCAGTCGGCCCGCATCATGAACCTGATCGGCATCATCCTCGCCGTCGGGCCGGCGCTGTCGCCGACCATCGGCGGGCTGACCATGGAGCTGGCCGGCTGGCACGCCATCTTCCTGCTGATGCTGGCCGGGGGGCTCGCCATCATGCTCGTCGTGCAGCTCTACATGCGCGAGACGGTGGCCCGCGACCTTTCCCGCATCAGCCTGCGCGGGCTTGCCCGCGCCTATGGCACGCTTCTGGGCAGCCGGTACTTCGTCACGTCGAGCCTCGTGGTGGCCGGCAGCGTCGGCGCGCTCTACACCCAGGCGACCATGCTGCCCTTCATCCTCATGGGCAGGGTGGGGCTCTCCCCCTCGCAGTTCGGGGTGGGCATGCTCATGCAGTCCGGCCTGTTTTTCGCGGGTTCGCTGGCGGCGCGCCTTCTCATGGGCCGTCTGGGCGCCCAGCGCCTGGTGCCCATCGGGCTCGGCTTCATCGCGCTCGGCAGTGCGCTGCTCATCCTCCTGCTCAACGCCGCCCCGCCGTCCTTCCTGAGCGTCATGGGGCCTGTGGGTTTCTACGCCTTCGGCATCGCCTTCGTGATGCCGGCCATGATGACGGCGCTGCTCGCCCCGTTTCCGCAGACGGCCGGGGCGGCCTCGGCACTGGCCGGGTTCATGCAGATGGGCGGCGGGCTGGCCGGCGGGTCGGTGGCGGCGCTCATCGGCGATCCGGTCCTTGCCATGAGCATCGTCGTGCCGGCCATGGGCGCAACGGCCATCGCTGCCTGGCTGGCCTGGCGGCGCCTGCCCGAGCCGGCGCAGGCATCGCAGGTGCGCGATGCGCCTCCTCCCCCGGCCCCGGCCTGAGAAGGCTCAGACCTCCGGGCGCACGAAATCGCCGGTTTCGGGATCCATCACCCACAGCTCGCCCGTCGAGATGTCGAACCAGGCGCCGTGCAGGCTGAGCTCGCCCCTCTCCTCCCGCGACCTGATCCAGGGGAAGGTGCGCAGATTGGCCACCTGGAAGCGTATGGAAATGCGCTCCAGCGCCGTCTGGCGCTCCGCCGCCGTCATCATGGGATTGCCGGCCATCGCCTCGGCAGCGGGGGTGACGAGGCCCATCCAGCGGCCGATGAAATCCCCCGGCGACAGCGGTTTGGCCGCGGGGTTGAGCGCGGCATTGATACCGCCGCAGCGGCCGTGGCCCATCACCACGATGTGCTTCACCTTCAGGGCATAGACGGCAAATTCCAGCGCCGCCGAGGTGCCGTGGTGCTGCTCGTCCGGCCTGTAGGGCGGCACCAGGTTGGCTACGTTGCGCACCACGAAAAGCTCGCCGGGGCCGGCATCGAAAATGGTCTCGGGCGCGGCGCGCGAGTCGCAGCAGGCGATCACCATGGTCTCCGGCGCCTGGCCTTCGCGGGCGAGGGTGCGGTAGCGCTCGCTCTCGGCGGCATGGCGCTGCGCCATGAAGTTGCGGTACCCGGCAAGCAGGCGTTCTGGCAGATGTGTCATGCCTTCGCGAATAGCCGGGAACCACGCCGCCGGCAAGCCTGCGGGCCTCATCGGCGCGCGGCGGGCAAGGCGGCCGGAAGACGGTGCAGGCGCACCTGTGCCGTGGGCGCGGTGAGGCTGCCCATGTCGGTCTCCAGCATCAGCTCGTCGCTGCCGCGGGCGGCGGCGCGGGCCAGTGTCTCGTAGACGGCGGCCGTGACATGCCGCAGCGCCTCCCGCGGCGGCGCGCCGCGCATCAGCCAGGCCAGAAACAGCGCCGCCGTCAGGTCGCCCGGCCCCTTGGCCGGATCCTCCACGGCGGAGTGCTCGGCCAGATGCATCTCGCCCTCCAGAAGCAGCAGATTGCCGATGGCGCCCCTGCGGATGCCGGGGGCGGAGGTCACGAGCAAGGCAGGCGGGCCCAGGCGCCGGGCCGTCTCGGCCAGCGCCGGCAGCGTGTCGAGCGGCCGGCCGGCCAGCCAGGCGAGCTCATGGCGGTTGGGCGTGGCGATGTCGGCGAGCGGCAGGAGCACATCGCGGATGGCCACGGCCGTGGCCTGCGGCACATAGAGGCCGCCCAGATCCCCCATCACGGGATCGCAGACATAGCGGGCCTCAGGGTTCTGCCGTTTCACCCGCCGCACCAGCGCGGCGATGGCCTCGGCCTGTTCGGCGCCTCCCAGATAGCCCGACAGCACGGCGCCGACCTCGCCCAGCCACGGGGCATCCTCCAGATCGCGCAGGAAGGCGGCGAAGTCCGCCGGCGGCGGCACGATGCGGGTGGCCGGCCCGTGGCCGGGGTGCCAGGGCAGCAGCACCGTCGGCACGGCCCAGACGGGATGGCCCAGCGCCTCCAGTGCGAAGACGGCGGCGCGGTTGCCCACCGCACCGCGCGCCACATGGCTGGAGACGACGATCACGGCACCCCGCCGCGCGCTGTCCTGTGCCATGCCGCTCATCCGGTGCCGCCCGTCAGACGGGACCACAGCCAGACGATCAGGAACAGGGCGAAGACAAGCCCCAGCACGCGGCCGATGCGCCGGCCCCACAGCTCGATGCGGTCCTCGTCGCCGGCGTCGCGCGCGGCGAAATGGTCGCGCGCCCTGGCGGCCATGCGCATGAAGAGGTCGGACTCGCGTTCCACGCGCTCCAGAATGCGGCGGGACTCCTGCCGGTTCCTCTCCTCGCGCCGCTTCTCGTCCATCCGCCTCTGTCCGTCTCCTGCCGGCCGCCTGCCGTCCCAGCGCATAGCACCATTCTCCCCGCCGGTCGATTTCCTCCACAGGATTTGTCTGGCGCGCGCCGGCGCCACCCCATGGAAAGCGCCGTAGCGCGCCTTCCGAAGGGTGGCGGCATGCTTGCCCGGCCCGGGCGCGAGAGCTATGGTTAACGAACCATGAAGACGCTCTCGATCGACATCAGACGCGCCGATCCGCAGGATGCCGAGGCCATTGCCGCGGTGCACGATCGCGCCTGGCGCGGTGCCTATGCGGGCATCATTCCGCATCGCGCGCTCAACGCGATGATCGGGCGCAGGGGGCCTCGCTGGTGGGCCAACGCCATCCGTCGCTCGGCCACGGTGCTGGTGCTGGAGGTGGGGGGCGAGGTGGCCGGCTATGCCACGCTGGGGCGCAACCGGGCGCGCCAGCTGGGGCAGGGCGGCGAGATCTACGAGCTCTATCTCAGCCCGGAATATCAGGGCATCGGCATGGGCCGGCGCCTCTTCGAGGCGGCCCGCGACATGCTGACCGCCCATGGCTTCAGGGGGCTCGTCGTGTGGGCGCTGGAGGAGAACGCGCCTGCCGTCTCCTTCTATCTGGGCGCTGGCGGGCGCGATGTGGCCGAGGGCGTGGAGGTTTTCGGCAGCAAGGCCTTGCGCAAGATCGCTTTCGTCTGGGATTAGGGCGGCCATCCGCCCGTGTTGATTCGCCGCCTTGCCTGAAAGGGCAAGAGCGGCTAGGCACGCCGCAACATCAACCAAACCGGGAAGACCCCATGCGCATCGAGGCCATCTCCATTGGCGACAATCCGCCTGAAGATGTCAACGTCATCATCGAGGTGCCCGTCGGCGGCCAGCCGATCAAATACGAGATGGACAAGAAGGCCGGCACGCTCGTCGTCGACCGCTTTCTCTACACGCCGATGGCCTATCCCGGCAATTACGGCTTCGTGCCGCACACGCTGTCCGACGATGGCGACCCGATCGACGTTCTGGTGTGCAACACGCGCCAGCTCATCCCCGGCTGCGTGATCAATGTGCGGCCGATCGGCGTTCTCGTCATGGAGGACAATTCCGGCCAGGACGAGAAGGTGATCGCCGTGCCATCGCCGCACCTGACGCGCCGCTACGAGAACGTGAAGAACTTCACGGATCTGCCGGAGATCACGCTGCAGCAGATCCAGCATTTCTTCGAGCACTACAAGGACCTGGAGCCCGGCAAATGGGTGAAGATCGGCGACTGGATGGACGCCGCCGCCGCCCGCCGGCTGATCTCCGAGGCCATCGAGCGGGCGCGCAGCAAGGCCGCCTGAGCCGGCCGGGCAGGCCCGCAGCCGCGGGCACGAACGCGAAATCGGGGCGGCGGCGCTACAGCATTTTGCAGCCAGACGGAATCATCTGGCGTCGCACAAATGCGGCAAAAACGAAGAGATGGACCGGATCAGCGTTTCATTGAAATGATGAACCGGTCTAGCCGCCCTTCTCCGCGAGGACGGCAAGCCGCGCGGCGAGCGCTCGGGCGTCGCCGGCAATGGCAAGCGTCTTCAGGCGCGCGGTGGCGCCGCCCGTGACGGCCACGTCGCGCGCCGCCACGCCCAGCCATCCGGCGACAAGCTTTTCCAGCGCCCTGTTGGCCTTTCCGTCTTCCGGCACGGCGCGCACCCGCGCCTTCAGGTGCCTGCGTCCGTCCGCCGTCTCGCCCACACCCTCCACCGCGTCGCGCGCCGCCTTCGGCGTCAGCCGCACGAACAGCTCGACACCGTTCCCGGCGGGGCGAAAGAAGGGCTGCCCGGCGCGCCCGCTCACAGCAGCGCCGGCGCCACCGTGGTCAGGATGAACTGGCGCAGGAAGAAGATGATGAGAAGGAGGATGATCGGCGAGATGTCGATGCCGCCGAGATCAGGCAGGAGGTTGCGAATCGGCCGGAGCGCCGGCTCGGTGACGCGGAACAGGAAATTGGAGAACATGCCCACGAACTGGTTGCGCGGATTGACCACGTTGAAGGCATAGAGCCACGAAAACACCACCGCGGCGATGACGAACCACCAGTAGATGTCGAGCGCCATGATGATGGTCTGGATGAGCGCAAGCATGCCGATCTCCCAAAGGTTTTGCGACATGTAGCCACTGCGGCGCGGTGCGGCAAGCCCCGCACAACACGGTGCGCATGACCGCTTGACAGGGTGGGGCCCCTGGACCTAAATGCGCCCGTTCCAACGGATGGGGCTGTAGCTCAGTTGGGAGAGCGCATCGTTCGCAATGATGAGGTCAGGGGTTCGATTCCCCTCAGCTCCACCATTCTTCTCGTAAGTTATTAATTCTCTTACCATCCGAGGGATTTCAGGCACTTACATCCTGCCGATTGGCCACACATGTGGTATACACGGAGGCATGGAACGGGTGTCTGAT